>NZ_JBICSV010000009.1:0-95959 GCF_043197215.1 Micromonospora sp. NPDC049203
CGCCCGCCCCTCCCTCTCTTCTTCCGCGGGCCGGCGCCGGCGGGGCGGGGGGGGGGGGGGGGGGGGGGGCCCCCCCCCCCCCCCCCCCCCCCCCGCCCGGCCAGAACTTTTCCGAAACGTTTCCGAAACACCATTGTCCCCACCGACGCGTGGTGAAAGCATCGACAAAGCTAGATACCCCAACCGGAACGTCCAGTCGTCCCGCCCCGACGGCCTGGGTGTCGGCCAGTAAGGAGGCCACGATGGCAATGAGTCCATCCCTTCATCGCGGCGGGAGTCGGCGACGGCGATCGCCCGCCGTCCGGGCACTGCTCGCCGGCGCGGTGAGCGCCGTGACGGTGGCCGCCGTCGCGGTGATGATGCCGTCGGCGAACGCCGCCGCGTCCACGCTGGGCGCGGCCGCCGCGCAGTCGGGCCGGTACTTCGGCACGGCGATCGCGGCGGGCCGGCTGAACGACTCGACCTACAGCACCATCGCGGCGCGTGAGTTCAACATGATCACCGCTGAGAACGAGATGAAGCCGGACGCGACGGAGCCCAACCAGGGGCAGTTCAACTTCTCCTCCGGCGACCAGATCTACAACTGGGCCACCCAGCGCGGCCTGAAGGTCCGCGGCCACACGCTGGCCTGGCACGCCCAGCAGCCGCCCTGGATGCAGAACATGCAGGGCAGCACGTTGCGCAACGCGATGATCAACCACATCAACGGGGTGATGGCCCACTACAAGGGCAAGCTGGCCGCGTGGGACGTGGTGAACGAGGCGTTCAACGAGGACGGCAGCCGTCGTTCGTCGAACCTGCAGGGCACCGGCAACGACTGGATCGAGGTGGCGTTCCGGACCGCGCGGGCGGCTGACCCGTCGGTGAAGCTCTGCTACAACGACTACAACATCGAGAACTGGTCGTACGGCAAGACGCAGGGCGTCTACCGGATGATCCAGGACTTCAAGTCCCGGGGCGTGCCGATCGACTGCGTGGGTCTGCAGACCCACTTCACCGGCGGCAGCTCCCTGCCGGGCAACTTCCAGACCACGCTGTCGAGCTTCGCGGCGCTCGGTGTCGACGTGGCGCTGACCGAGGTCGACGTCACCAACTCGTCCACCAGCCAGTACGCCGGGCTGACGCAGGCGTGCCTGAACGTGCCGCGCTGCATCGGCATCACCGTGTGGGGCGTGCGTGACAGCGACTCGTGGCGCTCGAACGAGAGCCCGCTGCTGTTCGACGGCGGCGGTAACAAGAAGGCCGCGTACACCTCGGTCCTCAACGCCCTCAACGCGGCCGGGCCGACCACGACCCCGACCACCACCCCGACCACGACCCCGCCGCCGAGCGGCGGCGCCGGCCGGATCGTCGGCGTGCAGTCGGGCCGCTGCGTCGACGTGCCGAACGCCACGCAGACGAACGGCACCCGGGTCCAGCTCTACGACTGCAACGGCCAGTCGAACCAGCAGTGGACCTACACCTCGAACAAGCAGCTGATGGTCTACGGCAGCAAGTGTCTCGACGCGAACGGCGCGGCCACCGCGAACGGCACCGGAATCATCATCTGGGACTGCAACGGCCAGTCCAACCAGCAGTGGAACATCAACTCCAACGGCACCATCAGCGGCGTGCAGTCCGGCCGCTGCCTGGACGTCTGGGGCACCGGCAACGGCCAGCAGGTCCAGTTGTACGACTGCCACGGACAGACCAACCAGCAGTGGCGGACCGACTTCGGCGGCACCACGCCCCCGACCACGCCGCCGCCGACCACGCCGCCGCCGCCGGGTGGCTGCGCGCTCCCGTCGACCTACCGGTGGTCGTCGACCGGCGCGCTGGCCAACCCGCAGAACGGCTGGGTCTCGCTCAAGGACTTCACGAACGTGGTCTACAACGGCAAGCACCTGGTCTACGGGTCGTACGTCAACAGCAGCGGCCAGTACAGCTCGATGAACTTCAGCACGTTCACCAACTGGTCCGACATGGCCTCGGCCGGCCAAAACGGAATGAGCCAGGGCACCGTGGCACCCACCCTGCTCTACTTCGCGCCGAAGAACATCTGGGTGCTGGCGTACCAGTGGGG
The DNA here is from genome assembly GCF_043197215.1 of Micromonospora sp. NPDC049203. NCBI lineage: Bacteria > Bacillati > Actinomycetota > Actinomycetes > Micromonosporales > Micromonosporaceae > Micromonospora > Micromonospora sp. NPDC049203. Next base: position 2,063 of record NZ_JBICSV010000009.1, read on the forward strand.
GCCGACCTCGTTCAGCTACAAGACGTCGAGCGACCCGACGAACGCCAACGGCTGGTCCTCGGCGCAGACGCTGTCCACCGCCACCCTGCCGGACGCCCCGTACGGCGTCATCGACCAGACCCTCATCGGTGACGACCAGAACATGTACCTGTTCTTCGCCGGGGACAACGGCAAGATCTACCGGTCGAGCATGCCGCTCGGGAACTTCCCGGGCAGCTTCGGCTCGAACTACACGACGATCATGACCGACTCGACGAACAACCTGTTCGAGGGCGTCGAGGTCTACAAGGTGGCCGGCCAGAACCAGTACCTCATGATCGTCGAGGCGATCGGGAGCCAGGGCCGCTACTTCCGGTCGTTCACGTCGAACAGCCTGAGCGGATCGTGGACCCCGCAGGCCGCCAGCGAGAGCAACCCCTTCGCCGGCAAGGCCAACAGCGGCGCGACGTGGACGAACGACATCAGCCACGGTGACCTGGTCCGCACCAACCCCGACCAGACCAAGACCGTGGACGCCTGCAACCTCCAGTTCCTGTACCAGGGCAAGAACCCCAGTGCGGGAGGCGACTACAACCTGCTGCCGTGGCGGCCGGGTGTGCTGACCCTCCAGCGCTAGGCCCCACCGCGCACAACCGAGGCGTGCCCGGCACCGCGTGGTGCCGGGCACGCTTTTTCGGGTGGACCGTGCCCGGCCGGTGGGCGGACCGCGGCGACCCGGGGCAAGCTGGGTCGATGGAGCGCGCGCTGGTGACCGTCGGGCACGGGGCCGCCGGCCGGGACCAGCTCGGGGAACTGCTGGCCGGCGCGGAGGTCACATTCGTGGTGGACGTGCGCCGCTACCCGGCCAGCCGGACCAACCCGGACGTCCGCCGCGAGGCGATGGAACGCTGGCTGCCCGGAAGGGGCATCGGCTACCGCTGGGAGCCGCGCCTCGGCGGCCGCCGGCACGTCCGCGCCGGAGAGCCGGAACCGGACACCTGGTGGACGGTCGCGGCCTTCCGGGCGTACGCCGCGTACACCCGCACGCCCGACTTCGACGTGGCCCTGGACGAGGTGCTCGCCGACGCCGCGCTGCGGACCACGGCGGTGATGTGCAGCGAGAGCGTCTGGTGGCGCTGCCACCGGCGGCTGATCGCCGACGTCGCCGTGCTCGGTCGCGGAGTGGCGGTGTCGCACCTCATGCCGGACGGCCGGCTCAGCCCGCACCGGCCCGCCGAAGGCGCCCGCCGCCTGCCCGACGGCAACCTGCTCTGGGCCGGCTGACTCAGCCGGCCAGGTCCTCGGCGAGCAGATCCATCAGCAGCGCGTCGTGCCAGCGCCCGTCCGCGCCGCGCTCGTAGCGGCGCATGATGCCCACCGGACGGAACCCCACCTTCGCGTACGCGCGGATCGCCGCCGTGTTCGCCGCCGCCGGGTCGATGGTGAACCGGTGGTGGCCGTACTCGTCGACCAGGTGCCGGACCAGCGTGCGGATCGCGTCCCCGCCCAGCCCGGCGCCGCGTACCGCCGGGTCGAGGAAGACGTCCAGGCTGGCGTGGCGGTAGTCCGGGTCGGTCTCGGCGTACCACTGGATCGCGCCGACCAGCCGGCCGTCGTGCTCGACGGCGTACATCGTCAGCGCGTCGTCGGCCAGGTCGGCCCGCACCGACTCGGCCAGGTCGTCACCGCCGCGCCACCAGCGGCGCACCTCCGGGGTGGCCCGGATCGCGGCCAGCGCGGCCACGTCCGCGTCGGTCACCGGCCGCAGCGTCACCGCTCGCCCGCGCAGCACGCCTCAGCCCCGCCGCTCGCCGTGCTCGACGCAGACGGCCGACCAGCCGGCCGGTACGACCTGCACCTTCATCCGCCGCCGGCACGACGCGCACCAGCGCGGCGGCTCCCACGCCCGCGCCGTCTCGCACGCCGGGTGCGGCCCGGCCGCCACCGACTCGCCGCACCTGTCGCACCAGAGCGCGGCGGGGGCCGCCGTGGTGGCGGGGGAGGATTCGGTCACCGCTGCCTCACAGGGTCGCCGAGAGCGCCTTCACCGGCATCTTCAGGTCTTCCAGCAGCTTCAGGTCGGCCGTCGCCGGCCGCCCCAGCGTGGTCAGGTAGTTGCCGACGATCACCGCGTTGATGCCGCCGAGCAGACCGTCGCGGGTGCCGAGGTCACCGAGGGTGAGTTCGCGGCCCCCCGCGTACCGCAGGATCGTGCGCGGCATGGCCAGCCGGAACGCGGCGATGGCGCGCAGCGCGTCCTTGCCCTCCACCACCGGGCGGTCACCGAGCGGGGTGCCGGGGCGCGGGTTGAGGAAGTTCAGCGGCACCTCGTGCGGGTCCAGCTCGGCGAGCTGCGCGGCGAACTCGGCCCGCTGCTCGACCGTCTCGCCGAGGCCGAGGATGCCGCCGCAGCAGACCTCCATGCCGGACTCGCGGACCATCCGCAGCGTCTCCCAGCGCTCCTCCCACGAGTGCGTGGTGACCACGTTCGGGAAGTAGGAGCGGCAGGTCTCCAGGTTGTGGTTGTAGCGGTGCACGCCCATCTCGACCAGCTCGTCGACCTGCTCCTTGGTGAGCATGCCGAGCGAGGCGGCGACCTGGATGTCGACAGCGGCGCGGATCGCGGCGACGCCCTCGCGCATCTGCTTCATCAGCCGGGCGTCCGGGCCGCGCACCGCGGCCACGATGCAGAACTCGGTCGCGCCGGTCGCGGCGGTCTGCTTCGCGGCCTCGACCAGCGCCGGGATGTCCAGCCAGACCGAACGCACCGGCGAGGTGAACAGGCCGGACTGCGAGCAGAAGTGGCAGTCCTCCGGGCAGCCGCCGGTCTTCAGCGAGACGATGCCCTCGACCTCGACCTCCGGACCGCACCAGCGCATCCGGACCTCGTGCGCGAGCTGGAGCGCGGCGGGCAGGTGCTCGTCGGGAAGGTTCAGCACCGCGAGGACACCGGCCTCGTCGAGGCCGACACCGTTGCCCAGCACCCGCTCCCGGGCCTGGTCGAGGATCTCTGGCATGGCTCGTAACCTAACAGGCCACCATGAGCGCGGGAAACAGCCGCCGCCTGCCCTCCGGCGAGCCGGGACCGCGCCACGCCGGGGCCCTCGGCGCGGGTGGTAACTTCGCCCCGCGGAAGCGCCCGGAAGGGCGACGGTCGGCGGGGAGGGGCGGCACGGTGGCGGACTGGCTCGCGGCCCTGGACCGCCGCGCCGAGCTGCGGGCCCGGGCGGGACTGACCCGCACGCTGCGCCCCCGCGCCGCCGACGACGCCGTGGTCGACCTGGCCGGCAACGACTACCTCGGCCTGGCCACCCACCCCGAGGTCACCGCCGCCGCGGCAGAGGCCCTGTCCGCGTACGGGCTGGGCGCCACCGGGTCGCGTCTGGTGCGCGGGTCCACCGACGCCCACCACGCGCTGGAGGACGACCTGGCCGGCTGGCTGGGCGTCGACCGGGCGCTCGTGTTCTCCTCCGGCTACCTGGCCAACCTCGCCGCCGTCCGGGGGCTGGCGCAGCCGCGTACGCTGCTCGTCTCCGACGCCCACAACCACGCCTCGCTGATCGACGGCTGCCGGATCTCCGGCGCCGAGACGCTCGTGACGCCGCACGCCGACGTCGCCGCGGTGGCCGCCGCGCTGGCCGCCGCGCCGGGCCGACCGGCGGTGGTGGTGACCGAGTCGGTCTTCTCCGTCGACGGCGACCTGGCCCCGCTCGCGGAGCTGCACGCGGTGGCCCGCCGCCACGGCGCGCTGCTGCTCGTCGACGACGCGCACGCGCTCGGCGTCACCGGCCCGGCCGGGGCCGGCGGGGTGGCCGCCGCCGGGCTCGCCGGCGCGCCCGACGTGGTGGTCACGGCGACGCTCTCCAAGGCGCTCGGCGGGGCCGGTGGCGTGGTCGCCGGGCCGGCCGAGTTCGTCCGTCACCTGGTGGAGACCGGCCGCACGTTCATCTTCGACACCGCGCCGCCGCCCGCCGTGGTGGCCGGGGTGCGCGCCGCGGTGCGGCTGGCCCGCGACGGGGACGCGCTGCGCGCCGACCTGGCCGACCGGGTCGCCGCTGCGGTGCGGCGGCTCGGCGCGGCCGGGCTGTCCGTGTCCGCCCCGGACGGCGCGGTGATCTCGGTGACCGCTCCCGGACCGGAGGCGGCGACCGCCTGGGCCGCCGCCTGCCGGGACCGGGGCGTCGCCGTCGGCTGCTTCCGTCCGCCGTCCACCCCGGACAGCCGCTCCCGGCTGCGGCTCACCGTCAGCGCCGGCGTGGACCGGACCGACTTCGACCGGGCCCTGGACGTGATCGTGGAGTGTGCCCCATGAGCCTCGGCGACGCCTGGACCGGGCCGGTGCTGGTGACCGGCACCGACACCGAGGTCGGCAAGACCGTGGTGACAGCCGCCGTCGCCGCCGCCGCGCAGGCGGCCGGGCTGCGGGTCGCCGTGGTCAAGCCCGGCCAGACCGGTACGGCCACCGGCGAGCCCGGCGACGTCGACGCGGTGACCCGGCTGGCCGCCCCGCTGACCGGCCGGACGCTCGCCAGCTACCCCGATCCGCTGGCCCCGCTGGCAGCGGCCCGGGTGGCGGAGCTGCCGCCGCTGGAGCTGTACAACGCGGTCGACGCGATCCGCGAGGAGGCGGACAAGCACGACCTGGTGCTCGTCGAGGGCGCGGGCGGTCTGCTCGTACCGATGGGGCTGCGCCCGTCCGGCGAGCCGTGGACGGTGGCCGACCTGGCGGTGTCGCTCGGCGCGCCCGCGGTGGTGGTGGCGCGGGCCGGGCTCGGCACGCTCAACCACACCGCGCTGACGCTGGAGGCGCTGGAACGGCGGGCCGTGCCGGCCGGCGTGGTGATCGGCGCCTGGCCGGCCGAACCGGAGCTGGTGCACTGGCTCAACCTGTCCGAGCTGCTGCCGAACCTGCTCGGCGCGGTGCCGGCCGGCGCGGGCGGCATGGACCCGGGCGTGTTCCGCCGGTCCGCGCCGGGCTGGCTCACCCCCGCCCTGTACGGCGTGCTCGACGACTGGCGGGCCTGGGCCGAGGAGTAAGGCAGGGCCCCCTGTTAACGCCTCCGGTAGGTAAAGGGTCCCTTCCTAACACCCGCAGCGCTCAGGCGCGGCTGACCACGAACGCGTCGGGCATCCGGAAGGTCAGGTTGTCCGGGCACCACGGTGGACGGACCACAGTCACGCCGTCGAGCAGCGCGGTGGCCTCCGCGACCACCACCGCGGCCTCCATCCGGGCCAGCTGCGCGCCGACGCAGCGGTGCGGCCCGGCGCCGAACGCCAGGTGCCGCCGCGAGCCGGGCTGCCCGGGGCGGAACTCACCGGGCGCCTCGACCACCGCCGGGTCGCGCCCGGCGCGGGCCAGCCAGGCCACGATGCTGGTACCCGCCGCCACGGGCAGGCCGCCGAGCGTGGTGTCGACCGCCGCCACCCGCCGCCACGTGACGATCGGCGGCTCCAGCCGCAGCCCCTCCTCGACCACGTCGTCCACCGCCACCGTGCCGGCGCGCAGCCCGGCCCGTACCGCCGGTTCGCGGGACAGCCGGTGCAGCAGCAGGGTGAGGAACTGCGAGGTGGTCTCCTGGCCGGCGACCAGCAGGAAGAACAGCGCACCGACGACCACGTCGGGGGAGTGCCCGGCGTCGCGCAGCCGCGCGGCGAGCCCGCCCCCGGTCGCGGCGAACTCCCGCAGCACGGTGTGGAACCGGCCCACCTCGGCGGCGAGCGCGAGTTGCCGGCGCTCGTCGAGGGGCGCCCAGAACAGCTCCAGCGCGGCGCGGGCGAAGTCCTTCACCGCGCCCACCGGGGCGTCCGGCAGGTCGACCAGCCGGGCCAGCACCAGCAGCGGCAGGTCGGCGGCGAGGCCCGCGTACAGGTCGACCGGGCGGCCCTCATCCAGCGCCGCGGCCAGGGTGGCCACGCGCTCGCGGACCAGCCCGGTCAGCCATCGGCGCTGGGCGTCCACCCGGTGCGGGTGCAGCGCGTCGGCCACGATGCCGCGGATCTCCGGGTGGCTGGCGCTGCCGTTGTTCGCCAGCGTCGGCGGCAGCCGGAACCGGTGCCCGGCGAGCACCCGCAGCGCGGCGACCGGGATCGGCGTGACCGCGTCGAGCGCGTTGTCCGGCTGGAACGTCACCGGGTCGGTGAGCAGTTCGCGTACGAGCGCGTGCCGGGTCACCACGAGGTGCGGCACGCCGACGTGGTCGACGACTGTGGCCGCGTCCGGCCACGGCTCGTCGACGGACTCGCCCCAGCCCCGGAACAGCACCCGGTAACGCTAGCGGCGGGCCCCGGGCGGGTTCGGGTCCAGCTCCCAGACGGTGGTGTGCTTCACCCGTACGCTCTCCAGCGCCTCGGAGACCGGCACCTCGTACGCGGCCAGCTCGTGGAAACGCTCGCGCGGCAGGAACGCCCGTCCCGGGTCGCCCACCAGCACCCGGGCACCGGCGCGGGCGGCCCGGAGCAGGAAGCGCAGCATCCGGCGGGCCATCGCCTCGCTGTAGAAGACGTCCCCGGCCAGCACCACCTCGGCGTCCCCGGCGTCGTCATCGAGGATGTCGCCGAGTTCGGCGTCGACGCGTACCCCGTTGGCCTCGGCATTGAGCGCGACGGCCGCGACGGCCCGCTCGTCCACCTCGACCGCCCGGACGGCGGCGGCGCCGGCGCGGGCGGCGGCGACGGCGACCAGGCCGGAGCCGGAGGCCAGGTCGAGCACCCGGCGGCCGGCGACCACCTCGGGGTGGTCGGTGACGTAGCGGGCCAGGCCCTGCCCGCCGGCCCAGGCGAACGCCCAGAACGGCGGCGGCTGGGAACTGCGGAACTCGCCCTCGGTCAGCTCCCACAGGCCGATCGGCTCGTCGGCCTGGTGTAACAGCACCTCGGGTACGAAGGCGACCGGGGCGAGGCGGGCGTGCAGCCGGACGAACGCGGCGGACAGCTCGGACACCGGAGAATTGTGTCCCACCGCCCGGCCGGGCCCGATCCCGGGCGTGTCGCGGCGGCGTCGTGACCGGTTCACCACACTCGGTGAAACAGCCCTCTTCTCTTGGCGTTGGATGCGAACACGCCCGTCTACCGGCGTGCCCGGAGCACTCCTAGCGTTGCCTGTGGACACGACCGAGGGGGAGGAGGCGTGGTGAGCGGCTGGCGGCACGCGCTGCGGATCGGACTGGTGCTGACCTTCGTGGCCGGGACCGGGTACGGCGGAGCCCTGCCGGCGCGGGCGGCGGCTGCCTTCTCCACCGAGTTGAGCGGCCTGCCGGACGAGTTCACCGCCGGGAACCGGGTGGAGACGCTGTCCGCCGTGGTGTCCCGCTCCGACGGGGGCGGCTGTGTCAAGGTGCGCTGGTCGATGCTGGTGCGGGTGCAGGGCCTGCGGCTGGACCAGCTCAAGGTGGACCGGGTGGAGGACAGCGGATCGTTCCCGCTGGAGATCCGCACCGAGGGAGACACCGCCCGGCTCACCGACCGGCAACTCGACCCCGGGGTGCTCTGTCCCGGCCGTACCGTGACCGCCCGCTACCGGGTGGCCTTCGCCGAGGACGTCGGGCGCGGGCGGGTGAGCTTCGCCGCCGAGGCGTACGACCCGCAGTTGCGCCTGCTGGCCCGGCGGACCGCCTCCCGTCAGGTGGTGGGGGAGGGTGCCGAGCCGACGCCCTCGCCGAGCAGCGCGGAGCCCTCGGAGTCGCCGAGCGACGAGCCGTCGTCCGAGGCGCCCGACGAGGAACCCACCGGCGAGCCGACCGACGCCGCGGTGGAGCCACCGCCGCCGGGTGGCCTGGCCGGGCGGCCGGTGGCGGACAGCGGCGGCTTCGGCCTGGTGCAGGCCGCGTTCCTGCTCGGCGGATTGCTGCTGTTCCTCGGCGCCGGGCTGCTGCTGCGGATGCGCCGCCTCCTGCGCCCGTCGGCGCCGGCCGAACCGGAGACGCTCGCACCCCCCTTCGAACGCCCCCGCCCCCGCTGGCACTGACCCCCTCGGGCGGTCTTCCCGGTGATCAAGGAGTTGGTGTCCTCCGCCGGCCCGGACGGAGACACGAACTCCTTGATCACCGGCGCGGGGTGGGTGGGACAGTCAGTCGAGCTGGCTGGGTTCCAGGCCCAGTTCCCTGGCGGCGACCAGGCGGATCCATTCGGCGATCTGCCGGCGGGTGATCACCCGCTCGTGCACCGCGAGCTGGACCGCCAGCCCGTCCATCACCGCGCTGATCCGCCAGGCCGCGCCCGCCGGGTCGGGGCAGTCGAACGTGCCCTCGGCGACCCCGGCGGTGATCACCGCGGCCAGGTCCTGCCGCCACCGCAGGTCGAGGCGGCGGGAGAGCTTCTCCAACTCCGGGGTACGCAGCGACTCCGCCCACCCGTCGATCCACATCGACCACGAGGTGGCCCGGCCGGTGGGTGTGTAGAGGCGCAGCATCCGGCGCAGCTTGGCAAGCGGCGGGGCGGAGGAGCGCAGCACCGCGTCGAGGCGGGCCAGATCCTGCTCGACCGCGTACGCGAAGGCCTGCGCGAGCAGCCGGTCCTTCGTCGCGAAGTGGTAGAACACGAGCGCCTGGCTGACCCCGGCGGCCTCGGCCACGTCCGCGGTGCGGGTGTTGGCGAGCCCTCGTTCCGCGATCACCTCGCAGGCCGTACGCAGCAGCGCGTCCAGGCGGATCTCGGCGGCTCGTCTCGTCACCGGGTCACGGTAACCCATCCGAATGACCACGAGGAGTTACCGAAGCGGCCGGTCGTCGATGGGACAGTCGGATGCCGGACACTCGACGCGCCGCCCGGATTCGGGCAGGTCGCGGCCTTCGCGACTACCCTTTCGAGCCAGCCACCCAGGCTCCTAGGAAGCCTGCGGGGCGAGGCCCCGACCACCCCGGACGCGCCGGAAAGGGGACCCGATTTGGCAACCGTTCCCGGGCTCGGCTAAAGTTCTCATCCGTCACCGGATAACACCGGGGGCGTGCGGACGTAGCGCAGCTGGTAGCGCATCACCTTGCCAAGGTGAGGGTCGCGGGTTCGAATCCCGTCGTCCGCTCGGAGATGCCGCCACGCAGTTCGGGGGCAACCTCGGTGGAGTGGCCGAGAGGCGAGGCAACGGCCTGCAAAGCCGTGTACACGGGTTCAAATCCCGTCTCCACCTCGGCATTAGACGAGGGCGATTGGCGCAGTGGGAGCGCGCTTCCTTGACACGGAAGAGGTCACTGGTTCAAACCCAGTATCGCCCACCAGCGGAAAGGCCGTGTCGATCATTCGACACGGCCTTTCTCGTCGTCAGCGATCAGTCCAATGCCGCGCCGCCGGCCGTCGCCGCGCCCGCGCGGTGGTGACAAACCGGCGCCGCACGCCACGGGATCGACCTTCGGGCGGGTTACCGGGTTGAATGTGCCGGTGGGCGCGCATCTGAACCGGGCCGCCGCCGGTCGGCGGTCGTCCGCCCGGCGCCGGCGGGGGCGCCGATGACCGCCTCCGTCCGCCCGGTGCCCGCGCTGCTGGGCCTGCCCGTCCTCGCGGGAGCCACGGCGGGGGCGTGTGCCGTCGCGCTCGTCGCCCTGGGAGCGGCCGGTCACGGCGGGTTCACGACCGAGCCGGCCGGCGCCGTCGCCCCGGCCGCCGCAGCCGTGACAGCGGCCACCGCCGCGTCCCGGCTCGCCCGGTCGGGCCACCGCGCCGCGGGCCGGCTGGCGACCGGGCTCGCCGCCTCGCTGCTGGCGTACCTCGCGCTCGCCGTCCTGGCGGTGGCCACCGTCGCGGCCGGGCACCAGTGGGCCGGGCCGGCCGTCGCGGTGTGGAACTCGGCGTGGATCCCCCCGCTCGCGCTGCTGCAACTGACCGCCTCGGCCGTCGTCCGTACCGGCGCGGCCACCCCCGGGACCCACCGGTACGTGGGTCTCGTCCTCGGTGCTGCCACGCTCGTCAACGCGCTGCTGACGACCGCGACCGAGCCGTTCGCCGGGCTCCCGACGATCGCGGGGGAGTCCTGGCGTACCGCGCTCGCGCCGGTCGGTGCCGTGGTCACCGTGCTGGGCGTGGCGGCGCTGCTCGTCCTGCCGGTGACGCTCTGGCGGGCCGCCCTCGGCTCGCACCACACCGTGCGGGCCCGCCTCGGCGTGGCCGCCGCGGCCACCACCGCGGCGCCGCTGACTGTCGTCTTCTGCCTGCTCCTCGCCGTCGCCCGCGCCCCCGGTGACGTCGAGCCGTCGCTCGGCTCGGTCGCCTTCCTGGTGGCCCTGTCCGGCGCCGCCGTGTTCGCCGTGGCATGCGCGGTCACCGCCGCCCGGGGCACCATCGACGCCCGCCGGGTCGGCTTCGTGGTGCGCGCCGTCGGCCTGGCCGCCGCCGCCCTGCTCGTCGTCGGCGCCGGCACGCTCGTGGCGGCTCCGGGCTCGTCCCTCGGTCCGACCTCGGTCGCCCTCGTCGTATCGGCGCTGACGGTCGTCGTCGGCGGCGGCACGTGGGCCGGCACCGGCCGCCTGGCGCGGCTGCTCACCGCCGCACCGACCCTGCCGGCCGCACCGCCTGCTGCACCGACCCTGCCGGCCGCACCGGCGGTGACGCCGCGAGGCGGCGCAGAGGGTACGGCGGACGGCGGCGGCGCAGCGGGCACGGCGGACGTCGCTGAGGCGGCGGTTCCGGCCGGTGGGGTGGAGGCCGTGGCGTCGCCGGAGGTGCCCGGCACGGGGGTCGAGGCCGGAGCCGGTCCGGCGCCGGTCGGCGGGCTGACGGCGCGGGAACGCGAGGTACTCGCCGCGCTCGCCGAGGGCGCCAGCAACGCGGGCATCGCGGCGCAGCTCGTGGTCTCCGAGCGCACTGTGGACGCCCACCTGCGCGCGATCTTCGTCAAGCTCGACCTGACCCCCGGCGGTGGCACGAACCGGCGGGTACGGGCGGCGCGGATCTGGCTGGAGCACGCGCGGCAGCGGCGCTGAGCAGGGCTTCTCCGAAGATAGGTGCTGAGGCCGATGCCCGTTTCGGCGGTTCTCGGCACGGTGGAGCATCATCCGATCGACGGAGGCTCTCACCGTGCCCGTACCGAAGTCGCGCCGTGCCGCGCTCGTCGCCCTCTTCGTCCTGCTCCTGGTGGCCCTGGCCGGGCGGACGCTGTTCATGCTGTGGGAGCCGCCGTTCGACGGTGCGATCCACTACGACGACGTCCGGGACCTGGGGGCCGCCTACTGGCCCATGAACCTCTACCTCGGCGGGCCCGCGTACTCCATCTCCTGGATCGCCGCCGCGGTGTTCATCGTCCGGCTGGCCCGGGGCCGTGCCGGGGTGTTGAACCTGGTGGGAGCGTTCCTGGCCGGTCTCGGCGGCGTGGTGTTCGCGTTGGTGATCACCGCAGAGGTGCTGCCGTTCGCCTACGCCGGCGACCCGGCGGTCCTGCCGGAGTCGCAGGGGCGGGCGCTGTTCGAGGTGTTCAACGACCAACTCGACGGCCTGCTCCCGGCCATCCTCGGCAGCCAGGTGGCGATCGTGCTCGGCATGGTCCTGGCGCTCGCCGGCACCCTGGTCGGCCGGACCATGCCGCGTCCGCTGGTCATCGCCGGGCTCGTCTACGTCGTGGCGTTGGTGCTGGTGCCGCAGGACGCCGCGCGTGCGGTGGTCGTCGTGAGCTATCTGGTGCAGGTGGCGCTGGTGGCCGCGATCGGCTGGTACGGGCTGCGCGCCGACGACAGCGAGCGCCCGTAACGGATCGGACCGGCCGGATCGGGTGATCCGGCCGGTCCGGTTCTCCGGGACCGATCAGCTCCGTCGGCCCCGCAGGGGTCACATCGGCGGGGCGACGTCCCGGCGCTCCTCGACCCGGCGGTACTCCACCGGCTGCTCGGCGGTGGTGGTGACCACCTGGCGACGGCGACCCCACACCAGCGTGGTCATGATCAGGCCGAGTACGCCGGCCGCCATCAGGATCCAGCCGACGACGTCGAGGTTGACCCCGCCGACGCTGGCGTTGAGCGCGAACGTGAGGATCGCGCCGACCGCGATCAGGAAAATGCTCGTACCGATACCCACGACAGCCTCCTTCGGGGGGATGGTTGTGCTGTCACCGGCCTCTGTACCCCGGCGGCGAGCAGCGCAACCACACAGCCATCCGGCGCGGCGGGGGTCTGCCGCACGGCGATCTTGGCATCGGGTAGAGTTCACCCCGTCGCCGGCGCGAACCGGCGGCACGCGGACGTAGCGCAGCTGGTAGCGCATCACCTTGCCAAGGTGAGGGTCGCGGGTTCGAATCCCGTCGTCCGCTCGCGATTGCCCGGGCGATTGGCGCAGTGGGAGCGCGCTTCCTTGACACGGAAGAGGTCACTGGTTCAAACCCAGTATCGCCCACCGAGAGTCACCCTCCCCGCTCACCGGCGCCGCCGGTCGATCTGCGGACGTACCCCACCGGACGGTTCGTACCGGCCACATCGGTCACCCGGCTCCACCGTGCGGCTTATTCAGCCGCCGCCACCACGCGTGTCACTGTGATGCCCCGATGCGCAGGGAGGCGGTCACATGCACATGATCGAGCGGGGACGATGGCGGCGGACGGCCGCCCGATTAGGGGTGGCGACTGTCGTCGCGGCGGCCGGGGTGACGGTCTCGGCCGCGCCCGCGCAGGCCACCGCGACGCGGACGGTGGCGTTCTTCAGCATGGACGAGCCGACGTCGTCGCCGGTGCTGACCGACTACAGCGGCAACGGCCGCCACGGCACGATCGGCGGTGAGGTGGTCACCGGCGCGCTCTACGCCGGAGCGACCGGCCACCGCTTCGCCACCCACCTGCCGAGCGAACAGCAGTCCGTCCCGGGCCACGTCGACCTGGTGCCGCACACCACCGACTTCAACCCGGACGCCGGGGACTTCTCGGTGACCATCCGCTACCGGACCACGTACTCCTTCGGCAACATCCTCCAGAAGGGACAGGGCAACACGGCCGGCGGCTACTGGAAGTTCGAGGCGCCGAACGGCAAGCCGAAGTGCCTGTTCCGGGGCGCGGACGGCGCTTCCCGTACCGGCTACACGGACGTGCCGATCTCCGACGGCCAGTGGCACACGATCACCTGCAACCGCACGTCGGCGTACGTGGAGATGTACGTCGACGGCGTGCGGACCAGCCGCCTCTACGGGCCGACCGGCACCATCGCGAACACTTGGCCGCTGTCCGTCGGCGGCAAGAGCCAGTGCGACGGTACGAAGGTCACCTGCGACTACTTCGCCGGCGACATCGACTACGTGAAGATCCTGAAGGGCTCGGGCGGTCCGGCCAACCAGGCGCCGGTGGCCGCGTTGACGCCCACCTGCTCCGGCCTGGTGTGCACGTTCTCGGGCGCGGGCTCCACCGACGCCGACGGCGCGATCCAGGACCACAGCTGGAACTTCGGCGACGGGGACACCACCGGCACGGCCTCCGTGCCGACCACGTCGCACACGTACGCGGCGGCCGGCACCTACCCGGTCACGCTCACCGTCACCGACGATCGGGGTGCCACCGGCACCGCGACAGTCGAGGTGACAGTCGCGCCCGTAGCGGAGCGGATCTCGTTCGTCGGCCAGGCCACCGCTAACGCCAACTGGACCAGCCACACGGTCACCGTCCCGGCGGGCGTGCAGGCCGGTGACACGCTGCTGCTCGTGCTCAGCCAGAACACGCACACCGGCACCGGTGAGCCGGCCGGTGTGACCGGCTGGAGCAGGCTCGACCGCCTCGACGGGGGCTTCGCCACCACCACCGCCTGGTGGAAGACGGCGAGCGCCGGCGACGCCGGCACGGCGGTCCGGGTGACACTGGACAGCCAGGCGAAGGGCAACCTGGTGCTGGCCGCGTACCGGGGGGTCGCACCGGGAGCACCGGTCTTCAGCAGGGCCACCGACCCGGCGAGCACCACCACCCGGATCACCCCGTACGCGCCGGTGACCGCGGCGCAGAGCTGGGCCGTGTCGTACTGGCTGCACGGCGACAGCACCTCCACCGAGCTCACCCCGCCGTCCGGCGTGGCGGTGCGCAGCAACTCCTCGCAGACCGGTGGCGGACGGGTGACCGGCCTGCTCGCCGACTCGGCGAGCAGCGTGCCGACCGGCAGCTACGGCGGGCTGACCGCGACCGGCGGCGCCGCCAGCACGACCACCACCACGTGGACGTTCGTCCTGCCCCCGGCCTGACCCATCGGGTACGCGTAAAGGCCGGCACCCCTCGTTTCGGGGTGCCGGCCTCTCGCTGTTTGTTCGTCTTACTTGTTCCAGTGCTCGGCGACCAGGTCGGCGGCCTGCTGTTCCCACTGGGCGTAGTGGTCGGGGTAGGCCGACACCTGGACGGTCTGGGCGGCCTTGGTCAGCGGCATGTCGCGCCAGCCGTCGACCTGCTTGAGACCCTTCAGGAACGCGGTCGTGGAGTACTCGGGGTCGGTGATCTGCTCCACCGTGCCCCACCCGCTGGAGGGACGCTGCTGGAACAGGCCCTGCGAGTCGTGGTCGTTACGGTCACCGAGGTGGCCGAGGTTCTCCAGCTTCGACTCCTGCAACGCCGTCGCGATCGACACGACAGCGGCACGCTCGTCCATACCGGCCTTCTTCGTCGCCGCGATGATCGCCTTCACATTCTTCGTCTGCTCGTCGTTCAGGTCGATACGCGACTGGTTGCCCTGCACACCGTGCGGGATCAACTTGTCGCCCTGCTGCACGGTGGCCGAGACCGGCTTGACGCTGCCGGTGGTGGTGTCCGCCGCGTGGGCCGCGACCGGACCGGCGAACACGCCACCGGTGAAGGCCAGACCAGCGATACCGAGAATGCTCTTACGCAGGATCGTGTTCATGATGGGGGCTCCATTCGGGGGTCGACGCACCCGGGGGTGGGCACGTGGCACCGTCAGGCGCTCAAAAAGTCTCGGGGGGAACCGGCCACTCGCGGGGCAGGGGTGCCACGTCGCGGCGCCGGAACCATGTCCAACGACCGGCGGCCCGGGATGATTCCCGAGGACGCCTCACGCACCCGGGGTAGCAGGTGCGGGCCTCACGCCGCCAGAACCGTACTCAACGCGTCGCGGCCCGGCGAGATTCCCCGGGACCCGCCCCGCCTGGGGCGAGCCGCGCTCGGTCGTTCACCCGGTTACAACGCCACCCACCCGCCGACGATTCCACCCCCAGAATGCCGCCCACCACCCCCGAACCAGACACCCACCCCAAACCCCCAAGCCCCGCCCCCAGCACCGCGCCCCGCCACCCGTGATCAAGGACTTCGCGGCAGCCTTCTGCGCCAACGAGAACACAAACCCCTTGATCACCCCCGCGAGGCACTCCCGGGGCACCCGGCACCCGGTGCCCGGTGATCATGAGGTTGGCGGCGACAAAACGGACACCGAGCGCCGTCAACTTCATGATCGACGCCCTTGAGGGCGGGGCGGATCGCGGGCCGGGAGTCGGGCGCTGCGGGGGCCAATCGGCGATCTTGCAGTTTGAGCCCTTCGGGTGCCCCATTCGCGCGCTATGCGGGGTACCCAAGTGCAAGATCGCGGGTGATCCGGGGGTGGTAGCGGGTTCGGTGCGGGGCCGTCTCCGGCGGCCGGGCGACGGTGACGATCCCGGCCAACGACGCGGCGAGGATCCGCTGCGGTCTGGGGTGAGTTCGTCGATCTTGGAGTTGTGGCATCTCGCGAAACCGCACCAAACGGGCAGATCGGGGTGCCACAACTCCGAGATCGACGGCAGTGGGCGAGGGCGCGAGGACTCGCGGCGGTGGGGTGCGGTCGGGGAGCGGGGCAGGGTGGGCGACACGGGGACGGCGGTGGGCGAGTGACGGGGGAAGCCGGGTTCTGCCGTTGGCAGATCCGCTGACCGTGAACAGGGCACGTCATACCGGCCGCCCGGCGGCAGGCTGGGACGCATGCGACTCCTGATGCTCGGTGGTACGGGCTTTGTCGGTCGTGCGGTGGTGGCCGAGGCGGTACGCCGCGACTGGCGGGTGACCGTGTTCAACCGTGGTGTGCACGGGCGGGTGCCGGACGGCGTACACCGGTTGCGGGGTGACCGGACCGCGCCGGACGGCCTGGCCGCGCTCACCGGCGGCGAGTGGGATCTGGTGGTGGACACCTGGGACGGCGCCCCACGGGCGGTGCGGGACGCGGCGCTGGCGCTCGCCGACGCGGTGCCGCACTACGTCTACGTGTCCAGCGGGTCGGTGTACGCGCCACCCGTCGCGCCGGGCACCGGCGAGGAGGCGCCCACTGTGGCGGCCGACCCGGATGCCGACGACGGGGACTACCCGGCGAACAAGGCCGGCGGGGAACTCGCCGCGACGCGGGTGTTCGGTGACCGGGCGCTGCTCGCGCGTGCCGGGCTGATCCTGGGGCCGGGGGAGGACATCGGGCGGCTGCCGTGGTGGCTGAATCGGATCGTCCGGGGCGGTGACGTGCTGGCACCGGGGCCGCGTGACCTGCCGATCCAGTACGTGGACGTCCGGGACCTGGCGACCTGGCTGCTGGACCGGGGTGCCGAGGGCGTCGGCGGGGCGTACAACGTGGTGGGCCGCACCGGGCACGCGACGATGGGTGACCTGCTCGACGCGGCCGTGGCGGTGACCGGGTCGGACGGGACGCTGCGGTGGACCGCGCCGGAGCCGATCCTGGCCGCGGGGGTCGAGCCGTGGAACGACCTGCCGGTATGGATCCCGCGCGGGCACGAGTACCGGTGGTTGCAGGAGCGGGACGTCGAGCGCGCGTACGCGGCGGGGCTGGTCTGCCGGCCGGTGACCGACACGGTCGCGGACACCTGGCGGTGGCTGCGCGAGGTGGGGCGGGTGCCGGCCCGCGCGGGGCGTCCGGCCCGCGCCCCGGTCGGCCTGGCACCGGAGCGGGAGGCCGCCCTGCTGGCCGCGTGGCCGGCCTGACCTGCGGAGGAGTACGGGTCAGGCCGACACGACAGGCAGGTCGAGCACCTCCTCGACCGGGCGGCGCGGGGTGGCGCGGCCGGGCTGGCCGTACCCGATCCGCATCACCATCTGCGGGGTGCCGAACCGGCCCAGCGACATCCGCAGCGCCTCGCGCGCGGCCGGCACCTCGATCGGCTGGGACAGCATCGACACGCTCAGCCCGGCGTCGGTGGCGGTGAGCAGCACCCGCTGCAGCGCCTGCCCGGCCAGGATCTGGTCGGCCGAGGTGTTGCCGGCCGAGCCGAGCACCGCGACCAGTGGCTCCGGCTCGAAGTCGCGGCCGGGGGCGCGGTTGCGGCCGCCGAAGCCGCGCTGGGGCAGCAGGTCCTGCGGCTCGCTCTGCGGTCCGCCGGCGACCGTCGGCACGCCGTCCGGGGCCGGCTCGGAGCGGATCCACTCGGCCCGTTCGGCCACGTACGCGGGGTCGCGTTCCAGCACGCGGTGGGCGCTGCGGGCGACTTCGGCGACGGCGTTGACGGCGCTGGTGCCGATCACCAGCTCCAGCCAGCCCTGCTCGGCGCGGGCCGCCTCGCCGAGGCGCCAGCGGGCCTCGGCGGGCACCGGGTCGGGCCAGAACGGCGCGCGGTTGCTGAACCGGTGCGGAATCGCCCCGTACAGGCTCTGCTCGACCGGGGTGGGACGGCGCGGCACGTCCGGCACGAGCCGGGCCACGACGTCCGGATCGGCCGGGTACGGGCGCAGCCGGACAGTGGCCGGGGTGCCCGCGACGGCGAGCGCCAGCCGCAGGTTGAACACTGCCGCTCCGGCGGCGATCCGGGCGCCCCAGCCGGTCGGGTCGGTGGCGGGCAGGCCGCGCAGCGGGTCGACGGACACCTCGATGCCGCCGTCGACCAGCCGGAACCGCCACGGCTGGGTGTTGTGCAGCGACGGCGCCCGGACCGCGTCGGCGACCGCGGCCCGCAGCTGCTCGCCGGTGTATTCGGTCGTCATGGTGGTGCTCCCTCTCGTGCGGCGCCGGCTCCCCCGGCCGGGTACACCACTACGGTGCGTCAGCGTGCGGCGCGGTGAGCAGGGCCGGAGGTCCCCACCTGGGCCCGGCCGTCGGTCCCGGGCGGTGCGGGCAGGACGGGACTTTCGACCCGTGCTACGAGGGCGGGAAAGCGGGTAGAAAGGACTGATGATCCGGGTGTTCCTGCTCGACGACCACGAGGTCGTCCGTCGTGGCCTTGCCGATCTGCTGGAGAGCAGCGGCGACATCGAGGTGGTCGGCGAGTCCGGCCTGGCCCAGGAGGCGGCCCGCCGCATCCCGGCGCTGCGCCCCGACGTGGCGATCCTCGACGCCCGGCTGCCCGACGGCAACGGCATCGACGTGTGCCGCGACGTCCGCGCCGTGGACTCCTCGATCAAGGGCTTGATCCTCACCTCGTACGAGGACGACGAGGCGCTGTTCGCGGCGATCATGGCGGGCGCCGCCGGGTACGTGCTCAAGCAGATCCGCGGCACCGACCTGGTGGACGCGGTCCGCCGGGTGGCGGCCGGGCAGTCGCTGCTCGACCCGGCGATCACCACGCGCGTGCTGGAGCGCATCCGCAGCGGCGTGGAGCAGCCCCGGGAGCTGAAGTCGCTCACCGAGCAGGAGCGGCGGATCCTGGAGTACGTGGCGGAGGGGCTCACCAACCGGGAGATCGCCGGGAAGATGTTCCTTGCCGAGAAGACGGTGAAGAACTACGTCTCCAGCGTGCTGGCCAAGCTCGGCCTGGAGCGGCGTACCCAGGCGGCGGTGCTGGCCACCCGGCTGCTCGGCAAGAACACCTGACCGGCGGTCAGTCGAGCGGGACGCTCCAGCGCACCTCGGTGCCGCGCGGCTCGGCCCGGCGCAGTGAGAACTCGCCGCCGAGCCGCTCGGCCCGCTCGCGCAGGTTGACCAGGCCGCTGCGGGCCGCCTCCGGGTCGCAGCCGACGCCGTCGTCGGTGACGGTGATCTCGACCCGGCCGGAGTCGACGCGCACCCGCACCGACACCCGGTCGGCCCGCGCGTGGCGTACCGCGTTGGAGAGCGCCTCGCGCAGCACGGCGGTGAGTTCGGGGCGCAGGTCGTCCGGGACGGCGCTGTCGATCGGGCCGATCAGTTCCAGCTCGGGGCGGTAGCCGAGCGACTCGGCGGCCACCTCGATGGCCTCGCGGATCTCGGTGCGCAGCGCCGCGCTCATCGGGGTACGCAGCTCGAAGATGGTGCGGCGGATGTCGCGGATGGTGGCGTCCAGGTCGTCGACGGCCTGGTTGATCCGCTTGGCCGCCTCGGGGCGGGCGTTCATCGCGCCGCTCTGCAGTTGCAGGCCGGTGGCGAACAGCCGCTGGATCACCACGTCGTGCAGGTCACGGGCGATGCGTTCGCGGTCCTCCAGGACCACAAGCAGTTCCCGTTCCTCCTGCCCGCGGGCCCGCTCCATGGCCAGCGCGGCCTGCCCGGCGAAGCTGGCCAGCAGGGCGAGGTCGTCGTCGGCGGCGGGACCGTGGTCGGGCCGGTAGCCGATCACCAGGACGCCGTGCAGCGTGTCGGCGGCGGCGAGCGGGGAGACCACTGCCGGCCCGGCGACCACGGGCCGGGGCCAGGGCGCCGCGGCGGCGAGGTTGTCGACCTGGTCGTGCCGGCCCGACGTGGCGGACGCGGCGAAGCTGGTCTCGGCGGCGGGCAGCACCGCGCCGACCAGTTCCCGGGTGACCGGGTCGGCGCCGTCGACCACCTCGACGGTGAACTGCGCCTCGTCCTCGTCGTAGAGCAGGACCAGGGCCAGCTCGGCCTCGGCGACCTCGCGGGCGCGGCGGGCCACCAGGGTCAGCGCGTCGGTGCGGCGCACCTCGCCCAGCAGCACCGAGGTGATCTCGGCGGCGGCGGCGAGCCAGCGTTCGCGCCGGTGCGCCAGCGCGTAGAGGCGGGCGTTCTCGATCGCCGCGCCGGCCGCGGCGGCCAGCGCCACCACGATCTCCTCGTCGTCCTCGGTGAACTCGGTCGCGCCCTGCTTCTCGGCCAGGTAGAGGTTGCCCCAGACGTGGTCGCGGATGCGTACCGGCACGCCGAGGAAGCTGTGCATCGGCGGGTGGTTCGGCGGGAAGCCGTACGAGTTGGGGTGCTTGGTGATGTCCGGCATGCGTACCGGCTTCGGCTGGTCGATGAGCAGGCCGAGCACGCCGCGGCCGTGCGGCAGCTCGCCGATCTTCGCGTGCTGCTCGGGGCTGATGCCGTGGACGATGAAGTCGTGGAGCATGCGGTCCGGGCCGATCACGCCGAGCGCGCCGTAGCGGGCGCCGGCCAGCTCGCACGCCGACTGCACGATCCGTTCCAGCGTGCTGCGCAGATCCAGGTCGGAACCGATGCCGACGACGGCGTCGAGCAGTGCCCGTAGCCGCTCGCGGCTGGTCACCACCTCGCCGACGCGGTCGAGCATCTCCTGGAGCAGTTCGTCCAGGCGGACGCGGGACAGCGGGGTCAGCCCGAGCGACGGTGCGACGTGCTCGTGCGAGGGCTGGGGTGCGGCGGCCACCGGGCGATGGTATCGCCCGGCGGCCGCCCTGATCGAGACCGGTCAGGTGAGGCGGTCGCGGACCGCCGAGGTGTCGACTGTCTGCGTGACGTCCAGCCGGGGGGTGTGCGGCGGGCCGGCGTGCGTCGGGTCGGCCACGCCGAGCCGCATGCTGAGGTACGGGAACCCGAGGCCGGCCAGCATCTGCCGCAGCACCTCACGGGTGCCCTCGACCTCCACCACGCCGGACAGCGGCACCAGCGACACGCCGTGCCGGGTGGCGGTGAGCCAGGCGGCGGAGAGCGCCTCCCCGGCGCGCAGCCAGCTCATCGTCTCGTCGTCGGAGCCCCAGAGGATCCCGTAGACGGCGGTCTTGTCGTGGCCGGGCCCGACCGGCAGCGACCCGGCGCGGCCGAAGTCGCGGGCCGGAACGGTCGTCTGGGGCGCCTGCTCGGGCAGCACCTCCGGCGGCAGACCGGTGCCGGTGCCGGCCCGGCTGGTCCAGTACGCCAGCTCCTCGCGCAGCTCCGGGCTGTCCGCCTCGACGGCGGCGGCCTGCTGGGCGGCGGCGGCGAGCTGGATCTTCTGGGTGTCGTCGAGCAGTTGCAGGTTCACCCCCTCCAGCGTGGCGGCCCGGTCGATGTCGTCCAGCGCGGCGGTCGGGATCTGCTCGTCGCTGACCGGCCGCCGGTCGGTGTGCCGCACCCGCATGCACTGCACGACGCGCATGGCGTCGGGGTCGGCGCCGGTGTGCTTCAGGCTGGTGATCCGGGCCAGCAGGTCGGGTTCCTTGGGGTCGGGCAGCCGTTCCACCACCGGGGTCCAGCCTTCGGCGGCCAGCGCCACCCGGGCGTGGTGCAGCGCGGCGCCGCAGCTCACCACCAGCAGGTGACCCTCCGGGTCCATGGCGCTGAGGTGCCGCTCGCGGACCACCCGCAGCTCCAGCGCGTCGGGCAGGACCGTCCAGTGCCACGGCTGCGTGTTGTGCACCGAGGGGGCGTGGCCGGCCATTCCGGCGGCCTCCGCGAGCGCGGTGGTCAACGGGCGATCGCCGGCCGGCGTCTCGTGGCTCATCGTCACGACCTTTCCTGTTTTCCCCATCGTGCCCCACGCCCGGGAAGCCCGGGTGGGGATGCGGCTCCATCCTCGGCCATGCCAGGGCGCCCCGCAGGGGTCCTTCGCCCTGCTGATTACCCGGGTCGCCCTGCCCGGCGCGCGTCCGGGCTGAGACGATCCCCACGTGGGAACCGAACCGGGCGAGTGCGTACCCGAGCAGCCGGCCCGCGCCCGGCGATGGGCCTGGACCGAGTGGGCACCGTTGGTGCTGCTCACAGTGGCCGTGCTGGCCGGCGCGGCGCTGTGGTTCGCCGGCGCGCACGACGCGGCCCGGCTGGTCTGGGCGGCGGTCACACTGGTCGCGCTGATCCCGGCGGCCTGGACGACGTTGCGTCAGCTCTGGCTGCGGCAGTTCGGCGTGGACGTCATCGCGGTGCTGGCGCTGCTCGGCGCGCTGCTGGTGCGGGAGTACCTGGCCGGCGCCGTCATCGCGGTGATGGTCGCCACCGGGCGGGCGCTGGAGGAGTACGCCCAGCGCCGCGCCACCCGTGACCTGCGGGCGCTGCTCGAACGCGCGCCCCGGCAGGCGCGGCGGCGCACCCCGGACGGCGGCATCGAGGTGGTGCCGCTGGACCGCGTCGAGGTGGGGGACCGCCTCGTGGTGGGGCCGGGCGACGTGGTGCCCGTGGACGGCGTGGCCGAGGAGGCGGCGACGCTCGACGAGTCGGTGGTCACCGGCGAGTCGCAGCTTGTGACCCGCGCGGCCGGGGAGCAGGTCGCCAGCGGCGTCGTGAACGCGGGCGCCGGTTTCGGGCTGCGGGCCAGCCGCAACGCGGCGGAGAGCACCTACGCGGGCATCGTCCGCCTGGCCGGCGAGGCCACCGCCCGCAAGGCGCCGATGGTACGGCTGGCCGACCGTTACGCCGCCGCGTTCGTGCCGTTCACGCTGGTGCTGGCCGGGCTGGCGTGGCTGCTGTCCGGCGACTTCACCCGGGCGGTGGCGGTGCTCGTGGTGGCCACCCCGTGCCCGCTGCTGCTGGCCACCCCGATCGCCGTGGTCTCCGGCCTGTCCCGGGTGGCCCGGCGCGGTGTGCTGGTCCGCGACGGCGGGTCGCTGGAACAGCTCGGCCGCGCCCGTACCCTGCTGCTGGACAAGACCGGCACGCTCACCGCGGGCCGGCCCCGGGCGGCCGAGGTGGTGGTGGCGCCGGGCGGTGACCGGGACGAGGTGCTGCGGCTGGCCGCGTCGGTCGAGCAGCTCTCCCCGCATGTGCTGGCCGCCGCGCTGGTCCGGCAGGCCCGCGAGCGAGGGCTGCCGCTGGCCGAGCCGACGCAGGTCACCGAGGAGCCGGGGCACGGGGTGAGCGGACGCGTCGACGGGCGGATGGTGCACGTCGGGCAGCTCGGCGGCGAGCCGCCGGAGTGGGCGGGCCGCCTCGGTGAGCGTGCCGAACGGGCCGGGCGCTCCGCGGTGTGGGTCAGCGACGACAGCGGGCCGCTGGGCGCGATCCTGCTGGAGGACCCGGTCCGCCCGGACGCCCGGCGCACCGTGCGCCGGCTGCGTGAGGCGGGCCTCACCCGGCTGGTCATGGTCACCGGCGACCGACCGGGCACGGCCCGGCAGGTGGCGCAGATCGTGGGCGTCGACGACGTGATCGCGCGCTGCTCGCCGCAGGAGAAGGCCGAGCGGGTACGCGAGGAGTCGGCGCACGCGGTGACGGTGATGGTCGGCGACGGTGTGAACGACGCGCCCGCGCTGGCCGAGGCGCACGTCGGCGTCGCGATGGGCGCGACCGGGGCGACCGCCTCGGCGGACGTGGCCGACGCGGTGCTCACTGTGGACCGGCTGGACCGGCTCGCCGACGCGGTCGAGATCGCCCGGTACGCCCGCCGCATCGCGGTGCAGAGCGCCACCGTCGGGATGGGCCTGGCGGTGGTGGCGATGCTGGTGGCCGCCGCGGGCCGGTTGCCCCCGGTGGCCGGCGCGTTCCTCCAGGAGGGCATCGACGTCCTGGTGATCCTCAACGCGCTGCGCGCGCTCGGCGGCGGCCTGCGGCGGCGCGACCTGCCCGCGCACACGGTGGAGCTGATCGACAGGTACGCCGGCGAGCACGGCGGCGTCCGCGACGTGCTGGCCCGGCTGCGCGACACCGCCGACATGGTGGCGACGCGCCCGGACGACCCGGAGTGCCTGCCGGCGCTGCGTGAGGTGCACCGGCGCCTGGTCGACGAGGTGCTGCCGCACGAGGCGGCCGAGGACCGGCAGCTCTACCCGGCGCTGGCCGGCCCGCTGGGCAGCGACGAGGCGACCTCCACGATGAGCCGCGCGCACGTGGAGATCGTGCGGCTGGTGGAGCGGATCGGCGGGCACCTCACGGCGCAGCCGGACGGCCGGCTGCGCCGTGACGAGATTCCCGATCTGCTCGCCGCGCTCTACGGCCTGGACGCGGTGCTGCGCCTGCACCTGGCCCAGGAGGAGGAGGACTACTTCTCGCTGAACCCGGAAGAGGGCTCCACCACGCCCGGCCGCTGAGTCAGCGCTCGCGTACCACGGCGACCGGGCAGTGCGAGTGCTGGATGAGCTGCTGGCTGACCGAGCCGAGCAGCATGCCGCGCAGCCCGCCCCGGCCCCGGCTGCCGACCACCACCAGCTGTGCCGACCGGCTGGCCTCCACCAGCAGCGCCGACGCGCTGCCGGGCACCGCGTCGATCTCGACCGGCACGTCGGGGAAGCTCTCCCGCCAGGTGGCCAGCTCCGTCTCGGCGGCGGCCCGCTCGCTCGCGGCGACCCGCTCCGGGTCGAAGTCCGGCGGCACCCACCTGTCGCCCGGCGGCTCCCAGGCCCGCAGCACCCGCAGCGGCACGTCCCGCTGCGCGGCCCGCTCGACGGCGAAGCCGAGCGCCCGCAGCGCCGACTCCGAGCCGTCCGAGCCGACCACCACCGGCCCGGACGTGGCGGCCTGGCCGTCGCGGACCACCACCACCGGGCAGTGGGCGTGTGCGGTGACCGAGACCGCTGTGGAGCCGGCGAGCAGCCCGCCGAAGCCGCCGTGGCCCCGGCTGCCGAGCACCAGCATCCCCGCCTCGGCCGACCGTTCCTGGAGCACGAGCGCGGGCGGTCCGTCGAACACCTCACCGCGCACGGTCAGGCCCGGCCGCTCGGCGGCGGCGTCCGCCGCCGCCTTGCGTACCAGCTCCTCGACCTGCTGCCGGGCGGCCTCGTCCGGCCACACCCCCGGCGCCACGGCGGGTCCGACCCAGCCGGTCACCGTCAACCACTCGAAGACGTACGCCAGGCGTACCGGCCGCCCGGAGCGGCCCGCCTCGTCCAGCGCCCAGTTCAGGGCGACCGCCGCGTCGGCGGAGCCGTCGTAGCCGACCAGGATCTCGTCGTCGCTCATTCGCCACTCCTCACGGCCGGGTCGTTCTCGCGGATCCAGCGCCACTCGGCGACCCGGGGATCGTCCTCACCATAGCGGCGGGTGTGGTCGCGGCAGGACTGGCGGGCGTCCACCATGTCCTGGCGCAGGTGCGCGGCGCGCGAGCGCAGCCCCGGCACCCGGTCGATCACGTCGATGACGAGGTGGAAGCGGTCCAGGTCGTTGAGCATCACCATGTCGAACGGTGTCGTGGTGGTGCCCTCCTCCTTGTAGCCGCGTACGTGCAGGTTCTCGTGGTTGGTACGGCGATAGGTGAGCCGGTGGATCAGCCACGGGTAGCCGTGGTAGGCGAAGATCACCGGCTTGTCGCGGGTGAAGATGGTGTCGAACTCGTTGTCCGGCAGGCCGTGCGGGTGCTCCGACGGCGGTTGCAGGCGCATCAGGTCGACCACGTTCACCAGCCGCACCCTCAGGGCCGGCAGGTGCCGGCGCAGCAGGTCGACGGCGGCCAGCGTCTCCAGCGTCGGCACGTCACCGGCGCAGGCGAGCACCACGTCCGGCTCGGTGCCCTCGTCGCTGCTGGCCCAGTCCCAGATGCCCAGGCCGCGGCGGCAGTGCTGGATCGCCTCGTCCATGGTCAGCCAGTTCGGCGCGGGCTGCTTGCCGGCCACCACCACGTTTATGTACTGCCGGCTGCGCAGGCAGTGGTCCATTGTGGAGAGCAGCGTGTTGCCGTCCGGCGGCAGGTAGACGCGGACCACCTCGGCCTTCTTGTTCATCACGTGGTCGATGAAGCCCGGGTCCTGGTGGGAGAAGCCGTTGTGGTCCTGGCGCCACACGTGGCTGGACAGCAGGTAGTTGAGCGACGCCACCGGCTCCCGCCAGGGGATGCCCCGGGTCACCTTCAGCCACTTGGCGTGCTGGTTGACCATCGAGTCGACGATGTGGATGAACGCCTCGTAGCTGGTGAAGAGGCCGTGCCGGCCGGTCAGCAGGTAGCCCTCCAGCCAGCCCTGGCACAGGTGCTCGGAGAGCACCTCCATCACCCGGCCGCCGGGGGAGAGGTGGTCGTCGCCGGGCACCTCCGTGCCGACGAAGGCTCGGTCGGTGACCTCGAACGCCGCGCCGAGCCGGTTCGAGGCGACCTCGTCCGGGCCGAACAGGCGGAACGTCCGCGGGTTGCGGGCGATCACGTCGCGGATCCAGGGGCCGAGCACACCCGTCGCGCCGGCCATCGGCTCACCGGGCGTCGGTACGTCGACCGCGTAGTCGCGGAAGTCCGGCAGCTCCAGGTCGCGCAGCAGCCGGCCGCCGTTGGCGACCGGGTTGGCGCTCATCCGGCGGTCACCGGTGGGCGGCAGCTCGGTCACCTCGGCGACCGGACCGCCGGTGGCGTCGAACAGCTCCTCCGGCCGGTAGCTACGCAGCCAGCGCTCCAGCTCGGCCAGGTGCTCCGGGTTGTCCCGGACACCGGAGATCGGCACCTGGTGGGCGCGGAACGTGCCCTCGACCTGCTTGCCGTCGACCCGGGCGGGCCCGGTCCAGCCCTTCGGCGTCCGCAGGACGATCATCGGCCAGCGGGGGCGCTCGACGCGCCCGCCGGAGCGGGCCCGGCGCTGGATCGCGGTGATCTCGTCGACCGCCCGGTCGAGCGTGCCGGCCAGCAACCGGTGCACGGCCGCCGGGTCGTCGCCCTCGACCACGTACGGCTCGTAGCCGAAGCCGCGCATCATGTCCCGCAGGTCCTCGCGGGGGATCCGGTCCAGCACGGTCGGGTTGGCGATCTTGTAGCCGTTGAGGTGCAGGATCGGCAGCACCGCGCCGTCGCGGGCCGGGTTGAGGAACACGTTCGACAGCCAGCTCCCGGCCAGCGGGCCGGTCTCCGCCTCGCCGTCGCCGATCACGCAGGCCACCAGCAGGTCCGGGTTGTCGAACGCGGCGCCGTACGCGTGGCTCAGCGCGTACCCCAGTTCGCCGCCCTCGTGGATCGAACCCGGCACCTCCGGCGCCACGTGGCTCGGGATGCCGCCCGGGAAGGAGAACTGGCGGAACAGGCGCCGCATGCCGGTCCCGTCCCGGGGGATGTGGTGGTGAAGTTCGCTGTAGGTGCCCTCCAGCCAGGTGTTCGCCACCAGCGCGGGGCCGCCGTGGCCGGGTCCGGTGACGAAGATGGCGGACAGGTCCCGTTCGACGATGACCCGGTTCAGGTGCGTGTAGAGCAGGTTGAGCCCGGGACTGGTGCCCCAGTGGCCCAGCAGGCGCGGCTTGACGTGCTCGGGCTTGAGCGGTTCCCGCAGCAGCGGGTTGTCGAGCAGGTAGATCTGGCCGACGGTGAGGTAGTTCGCCGCGCGCCAGTACGCGTCCAGCCGGCGCACCTCGTCTTCGGTCAGGACCACGTCTTCCTCCTCGGCACGTCCGCCCCGCGCGGGCGTCACGACCCGTCCCCGGCGTCCGCGGGGAGTCCCCGTACGACGATCAGCGGGGCGGGCGAGTGGTAGAGCAGCGACTGGCTGACCGCGCCCAGAGTGGACCCGACCGGCCCGTCGCCCCGGGCGGCCACCACCGCGAGCTGCGCCGCGTGGGACCGGTCGAGCAGGACGGGTCCCGGCTCACCGTGGACGGTCTCGCAGTCGGCGGTGACCCGCGGGTGCCGCCGGGCCTCCCGTGTGACCGCCTCCTCCAGCCGCCCGTCGTCGCGGTCGCCGGAGTCCGGCTCGATCACCCGGACGGCGAGCAGGCGCGCGCCGCGGTGTTGCGCGCAGTCGAAGGCGTATCCGAGGGCGGCCCGCGAGCTGGCCGAGCCGTCGAAGCCGACGAGCAGCGGCCCGGGCGGGGCCGGCTCGGTGCGGCCGACCAGCACCGGGCAGGTGGCCCGGGCGGCCACGTCCACGGCCGGGGTGTCGGCCGGTACGCGGTTCGAATGGGCCGACATGCCTCCGTCACCGAGAGCGATCAGGAAGGCGGTGTCGGCGACCCGCAGCAGCGCCTCGACCGGGGAGCCCTCGACGATGCGGCCGCTGACCGGCACCTGCGGCGCGCACTCGGCGGCCACCCGCCGGGCGTTCTCCAGCACGTTCTCCGCGTCGGTGCGGGTGCCGCCGGCCGGGGCGGGGCCGGGCGTCGCGGCCCAGTTGAACGCGTGCAGCAGGTGCAGCGGACGGTCGTGGGCGGCGGCCTCGGCGACGGCCGTGCGGACGACGGTCAGGTCGGCCTCGGAGCGGCTGACGCCGACCACCACCGCGCCGTGGCTGGGTGCGGCCACCCGGCTCACCTCCCGACCCCTGCTTTTCACTCACCGTAGTCGTGGGACCGGGTGCGCCGGAGCGGGTCGGCGGAACTGGCGGTCAGCGCGGGGCGGGCAACGCCTGGTGTACGCGCAGCACGACTGCTGTGGCGTTGTCCTCGCCGCCCTCGTCGAGGCTGGCGGCGAGCAGGGCCTCGACGGTGCGCGCCGGGTCCCGCCGCGCGGCCAGCAGGTCGCGCAGCCGGTGGTAGCCGAGCTGGTCACTGATGCCGTCGGTGCACAGCAGCCAGGTGTCGCCCCGGCGCAGCGGCACGGCGAGCAGGTCCGGCTCGGGCCGGTCCGGGTGGCCGACGTAGCGCAGCAGCTGGTAGCGGGCCCGGGCCGCCTCCGGCGAGTCCGGCGGCCACCAGCCGTGCAGCAGCCCGAGCCAGGCCATGGTGTGGTCGACGGTGACCAGTTCCAGCAGCCCGTCGCGCAGCCGGTACGCCCGTGAGTCGCCGAGCTGGACCAGCCAGCCCTGTTCGCCGTCGGGCTGGACCACGAGCGCGGTGAGCGTGCATCCGGTCAGGCCGGACAGCGTCGCGCCGGCCTGGCGTACCCGCCGTTGGGTCTCGGCCACGGCGGCCCGCAGCCCGGCGGGGCCGACGGCGGGCCAGTCGGCGCGGACCCGCGCCACGAACGTCTCGGCCGCGGTCGTGCCGGCGATCCGGCTGCCCTCGCCGTCGCCCATGCCGTCGCAGACCACCGCCATCGGCAGCTCCGGGTCGACGTGCAGCACGTCGTAGTTCTCCGGGTAGCGGTGCCCGACCACGCTGCCCCCGGCGATCTCCAGGGTGAGGCGGCCGACGGTGAGCCGGCGCGCGGGCTCGACCGGCCGGTCCAGCGGACGGCGGCGGAACACCAGCGGACCGTAACACCGGGACGGGCCGGGGTGTGGAATCTTCAGGGTGACTTTCTGGCAGTGGAGGTGGCCTGGCTGTCCCCGTGAGCGGTCTGCGGGTCAGGGCCGGCGCAGTGGCGCGAGCGCGTCGGCCCAGGCGGCCACCTCGGCGAAGAGCTGGCGGAGCATAGCGTCGTGGCGGTCGCCGGGAGTGAACGTGGTGAATGCCGCGAAGTCGGTGGCGAGTGACAGGCTGACCTGGGTGCGTACGCCTGCCAGCTGAAGACCTGCCGTGATGAGGCGTAGGTGCTCTACCGCACGTGCGCCGCCGACACTGCTGCCGTAGGAGACGAATCCGGCCGCTTTGTTGTTCCACTCGCCGTAGAGGTAGTCAATGGCGTTTTTCAGCGCGGAGGGGATCGATCGGTTGTATTCCGGGGTGACGAAGACGTATCCGTCGAACTCGGCGATCTTCTTGCTCCAGCGCCACGTGTGGGGGTGGGTGTAGGCGCCGAGTAGCGGTGACTGTGGCTCGTCGAAGACCGGCAGGTCATAGTCCTTGATGTCCACCACCCCGACGTCGATGCCGTCGTGCTGGCTGCCGTGCTTCGCTACCCACTCGGCCACCTGGTGGCCGGCCCGGCCGGGGCGGGTGCTGCCGAGGATGATCCCGATGTTCGTCATGAGTGATCCGTTCTGGTCGATTCGAAGGTTGCCGACGGTCCGAAACGCGGTGTCACGCGGATTGCTGAGGCGAGGATCCGGATTGCAGAGCGGCGTCCAGTCCGTTCAGCCGCAGCACGCTGGCGCCGCGCAGGTGCGCGAGGTCGGAACTGCCGTCCCCCGCGTATCTGAGGAAGGTCACCTGTTCGGTCCATTCCAGGCAGGTTCCGTCGGGCTCGGTGTCGAGCCGGACGGTGACCAGCGAGGTCCATCGCAGTTCGTCGTCGACGACGGCCTCGTAGCCGTAGACGATCCGGTGTGCGTCCGCGATGTCGATGTACCGCGACCGGTATTCCAGCCGCTCGGGTGCCGTGTCCAGCGTGGTGAAGGTGCTGCGTGCCGTCTCACCACCGCCCACCCGGAAGTCGTGCTCGTACACCGCTCCGCTGCCGGGAAGCCGGAACCATCGGCGCCTGATCGTGGTGTCGGCGAACGCGGTGAAGACCTCGCCCGGCGGTCCGTCGAGGTGCCGCGTGATCGTGAATGTGTCGTGCCGGACCATGCTGTCCTCCCGCTGTGACGGTCACGAATGGGTGACCGCATGTCAGTTACGATTAGTAAGAAACGTGCGTCCAACGGATTTAGTCCGGCTGCCCGATACGCACTTTGAAGTCAGCTACTGACGCGCGAGGAACGGAAGAGCATGACGAGCCTCCTTGGTGCCGAACTGGCGCAGCGCGGGGTCGCGCCGGACTGCATCCAGACGATCGAGCTCGTCCGGGAGGTGCTGGCGCGGGTGGGCGACAAGTGGACGCTGCTGACCATCACGGCCCTGACGTCCGGCCCGCTGCGCTTCACCGCGTTGCACGAGCAGGTCGCTGGCGTCTCCCAACGGATGCTCGGCCAGACGCTGCGCGCCCTTCACCGCGACGGGCTGGTGACCAGGACCGCGTACCCGGAGGTGCCCCCGAGGGTCGTGTATGCCTTGACACCGCTCGGCCGCTCACTGAGTGAGGCCGTGGGTGGACTCGTGCACTGGGTCCGTGATCACCAGAGCGATCTCGTCCGTAACCGCGACGAGTTCGACCGGACGTCCACCGCGAACAACGCCACTCCGCGCCGTGCATAGTCGCGCTCCGGGGCGGCAGACCGGGGTGCGCGTCAACCAGAGTTGACACAGTGCGCTTGTCAACCTACATTGACAGCATGAGTCAGGCGACGGAACTCGCGGCGGCGGCCGGCAGCACCGACCCCAAGGTCGGCCTGCGTGCCGTGCTCGCCCTGCGCCGGCTGCTGGAGCGGCTCGAGGTGATCCAGGTCGACAACGCCCGGCGGCAGGGCTGGTCGTGGCAGGAGATCGCCGACGCCCTCGAGGTCAGCCGGCAGGCGGTCCACAAGAAGCACGCCGGACGACCGGCGGTGCGCGAGAGCTGGGAGGCGTGATGTTCGAACGATTCACCGACCGGGCCCGTGCCGTGGTGCACCACGCGCTCGACGAGGCCCGCGCCGAGGGACGGCGGCCGGTCGGCACCGAGCACCTGCTGCTGGGGGTGCTCGCCGACCCCGACGGCCTGGCCGTACGGCTGCTCGCGGCCGGCGGCGTCGACGCCGACGGGCTGCGCGCCGCGGTGGCCCGCCACGCCGAGCGGGGCGTGGACGGGCTCGGCGCGGCGGACGCGGCGGCGCTGCGCGAGATCGGCATCGACCTCGCCGCGATAGTGGCCCGGATCGAGGAGTCCTTCGGCCCGGACGCGCTGCGCGAGGCGACCCCGCGCCCGCGCCGGTGGTGGCGTCGCGGGACGCACCGGGGCACGTTCTCGCCCCGCGCCAGGAAGGTGCTGGAGCTGTCGCTGCGCGAGGCGCTGCGGCTGCGCCACCGGCACATCGGCACCGAACACATCCTGCTCGGCCTGCTGCGCGAGGGCGACGGCCTGGCCGCCGTGGTGCTCACCGAGGCCGGGGTGGACCTCGACGACCTGCGGCGGCGCGTCGACGCGGCGCTGCGCGAGGCGGCCTGACCCGCACCCGGGTTTCAAACCTGTTTGCGGTCCTCGCAACGTCCCGCTGCGCCGGGTCGCCGTCACGCCCCGTGTCCTGCACACTGACGCCGTGGACGGTGCAGACGACAAGCGCCCGGTGAACGCGGAGAACCGCACCCCGCGCTCGGCAGTGGTGGTCAACCCGGTGAAGGTGGCCGACCTGGACGAGTTCCGCCGCATCGTGGACGGCGCGCTCGACGCCGCCGGGTGGCCGGCCCCGACCTGGTACGAGACGACAGTCGAGGACCCGGGCCGAGGGCAGGCGGAACAGGCCGTCAAGGCGGGCGCCGAGGTCGTCTTCGCCTGCGGCGGCGACGGCACGGTGATGGCCTGCGTGACCGCGCTGGCCGGCACCGACGTGGCGCTGGCGGTGCTGCCCCAGGGCACCGGCAACCTGCTGGCCGCCAACCTCGGCCTGTCGAACGACCTGGCCGCCGGGCTCCAGGTCGCCGTCGAACGCGGAATGCGCCGCCTCGACGTCGGCGTGGTCGGCGACAAGTGCTTCGCGGTGATGGCCGGGATGGGCTTCGACGCCCAGATGCTCGACTCCACCTCGGAGACCACGAAGAAGCGGATCGGCTGGCCGGCGTACGTGATGGGCGCCGCCCGCCACCTGCGCGACCGGCCCATGCGGGTCTCGGTGCGCATCGACGGCAAGCCGCCGCTGCGCCGCCGGGCCCGCTCGGTCCTGGTGGCGAACGTCGGGCGCCTGCAGGGCGGGGTACGCCTGCTCACCGAGGCCGAACCGGACGACGGCTGGCTCGACGTGGCGGTGCTGACGCCGCGCCGGCTGCGCCACTGGCTCGCGATGGGCTGGGCGGTGCTGCGCCGCCGCGACAGCGTGCCCCGGATGGAGGTGTTCCGGGCCCGCTCGGTCGAGATCACCAGCACCCGGGCGCAGCCCCGGCAGCTTGACGGCGACCTGATCGAGCCGGGCCGGTCGCTGAAGGCGACCATCCGGCCCGAGTCGCTCTGGCTCTGCGTACCGCGCCCGGAGGAGGACCCCGACCTGGCGGTGGACGCCGACGCGGTCGGCGAGCGCGGTGAGCACCTGGTCGAGGAGGCCCGCCGTGAGTAGCACCAAGCTGGTCCCGGAGACCCGGTTGATGGCGGAGGAGCAGCTCTCCGCCGACGACGCCTGGCACACGCTGCGCCGGCACGGTGGATGGTGCCTGCTGCGGGATGCCTTCGTCCGGTTCCGCTACGGCGACGGCTTCAGCCACTCCCGGGCGCTGGGCTTCCAGCTCTGCCTGGCGGTGGTGCCGTTCCTGATCGCGCTCACCGGCCTGATCACCGACCTGGGCGCGGACGAGGGCGGCAAGGTCGTCGCCGACACGGTGCTGGCCATCACCCCCGGTCAGAGCGAAGCCGTGGTGCAGGACCTGCTGACCGACAGCGAGCGCACCGAGGACGCCGGTGAGCTGGCGCTGACGCTCGGTCTGCTCACCGGGCTGGTCGCGCTGACCACCACGATGGCGCAGATCGAGCGGGGCGCCAACCGGATCTACGGCGTCGAGCGGGACCGCCCGGCGCTGGCGAAGTACCTGCGCGCCTCCATCCTCGCCGTGCTCGCCGGCGTACCCGCGCTGGCCGGCTTCCTGATCCTGGTCGGCGGCCGGGCGGTGGGCGAGTCGGTACGGCGGCACTACGAGTGGGGCGACGTCGCCATGGCGGGATGGAACGTCATCCGCTGGCCGCTGAGTCTCGGCCTGACCGTGCTCGCCGTCGCGATGCTGTTCCGGCACGCCCCGCGACGCCGCCAGCCCGGCCTGTCCTGGCTGTTCTTCGGCGCGTCCATCGCCATCGCGCTGTGGTGGCTGGCCAGCCTCCTGCTCGCCGCCTACGTGAAGTACAGCGGCGGATTCGGCCAGACCTACGGCGCGCTGACCGGCATGATGGCCCTGTTGCTCTGGGCCAACCTGACCGGGATCGCGCTGTTCGGCGGGCTGGCCTTCGCCGCGCAGCTCGAAGCGATGCGCATCGGCGTGGAGCAGCCCGCCCAGCCGGATCTCTGGCAGCCGGAGGCGCAACGCGAGGACCTGTTCGACACCGGTGAGATGACCTCGCTCTGACGCCACGCCGGTCCAGCGTGTACGGGACACGCCGATCGGGTACAGCGCGCCTCGCAGAGGAACGAGGGAGGTGCGGTGTGACCGCGGTCAAGGAAGCCGGGAGTCGGCCGCTCGGCCATTTCGCCGAGCGGAGCCTCGCGGGCCTGCTCGCCGTGGCCGGCGCGGGAGTCGGGTTCGGCGTGCTGCTCATGCTGGTCCGGTTCCGGTGGAGCCCGCTGGGCGACGCCGACCACGCGGTGGCCGAGTGGTTCAACGGCCTGGTGGCCCCGCACGGCCCGCTGGTAACGGTGCTCCAGGCGATCACCGACCTGGGCGGGCGGCCGGTGCTGATCTGGCTGGTCACCATCGCGGTGGTGGGCCTGCTGATCCGCCGCCAGTCCCGGCTGGCGGTCTACCTGATCGTCACCGGTGCCGGCGGCCTGATCCTCGACCCGTCGCTCAAGGCGCTGGTCGGGCGGCTGCGGCCGGTGGTGGACGTGCCGATCGCCAGCGCGCCCGGCAACAGCTTCCCCAGTGGTCACGCGCTCGGCTCGTTCGTCGCGTACGGCGCGCTGCTGCTGGTGTTCCTGCCGGCCATGGCGCCGCGCTGGCGCAAGCCCGCCATCGCCATCGCCGGTGTGCTGATCTTCCTGGTCGGGCTGACCCGGATTGCGCTGGGCGTGCACTACGTGTCGGACGTGATCGGCGGCTGGCTGCTCGGCGCGGCCTGGCTGGGCGTCACCGCGTACGCCTTCCGGCTGTGGCGGCGCGAGCGCGGGCGGCCGGTGCCGCCGCTGCGCGAGGGCCTGGAGCCGGAGGCGGGCGAGGAGCTGGCGCTCGCGCCGGACGAGGAGAAGATCCTGGAGCACCCGCGCTCGGCGGTGGCCGAGCTGCTGGTCGGCTGGGTGCTCGTCTTCGGGGTGCTCTACGCGTTCGGCATGTTCGTCAGCTACCACGCCAAGGGCACGTTCTTCGACACGCTCGACACCGAGGTGCCGCGCTGGTTCGCCGAGCGGCACACCGACGCGCTGACCGACCTGAGCTGGTGGTGGAGCAAGTTCGGCGACACCCACGCGATCCTGCTGGTGTCGCTGGTGTTCTGCCCGATCGTGCTCGCCGTGTGGCGGCGCTGGCGGCCGGTGCTGTACGTGGTGCTGGCGATGTTCGGCGAGCTGAGCCTGTTCCTGGCCAGCGCCCGGGTGGTGGACCGGCCCCGGCCGCCGGTGGAGAACCTGGACGGGCAGATGCCCACCTCGTCGTTCCCGTCCGGGCACATCGCGGCGACCATCTGCCTCTGGGCGGCCATGGCGATCATCGTGTTCCCGCGTACCGACAGGTGGTGGCGGTGGCTGTTCGTGGGCATGGCCGTGCTGATGCCGGTCGGCGTGGCCACGTCCCGGATGTACCGGGGCATGCACCACCCGACCGACTTCATGGGCGCGATCCTGCTCGGCGCGCTCTGGTTGTCGCTGCTGTACTTCGTGATCCGGCCGAACGCCGACGTGGCCGAGGGCAACCAGCCGGCGATCGAGTCCGAACAGGTGGACGAGCTGGACGACGAGCTGGCCAAGGCCGCACGGCCGGACTGAGCCGATGCTGCGGGTGATGACCTGGAACATCCGGACCGGCGGGCGGGACGGCGGCGGTGCCGACCGCCGGGACCGGATCGTCTCGGTCGTCACCGCGCAGCGCCCGGACGTGCTGGCGGTCCAGGAACTGCGCGGCATGGACGCCACGCTGGACGGCCTGGCCGATCGGCTCGGGATGGCGGCGTACCTGGCCCGGTCCTGCTTCGGGCAGCCGGTGGCGGTCCTGGTCCGCCCGCCGCTGCGGGTGCTGCGCGCCGGCCGGGTCCGCCGCCCGTTCCACCACGCCGCCGCCCGGGTGCGGGTGGCCACCGCCGCCGGACCGCTCACCGTGGTCAGCACCCACCTTTACCCGTACTCCGGCGGGCGGCGGCGGATGGAGGCGGACTGGCTGGCCGCGGCGATGCGCCGCACCGGGGGAGAGCTGGCCCTGCTGGCCGGGGACCTGAACACGCTGGAACCCACAGTCGAGCACACCGCCCGGCTGGCCGGGCTGGCCACCCCGTACCGGCGACGGCACCTGCGCCGCGACGGCCGTACCGTGGACACCCGGGCGGTGGCCCGGCTGCTCGACGCCGGGCTGGTCGACCTGTGGCCGCACTCCGGCGGCGACGAACCCGGCGGTCTGACCGTGCCGACCCGGCACGGCGGCGCCGAGTTCGCCGGGATGCGGCTGGACTACCTGCTCGCCACCCCGGCGCTGGCCGATCGGGTACGCGCGGTGCGGGTGGTCCGCGACGGCGACGCGGACACGGCGTCGGACCACTATCCGGTGCTGGCCGAGGTGGACCTCACGGCCGGCTGAACGACCCTGCCAGGTCGGCCACCACGAAGGCCGCGAAGATCAGGATGACGGTCTCGCTGACCAGCCAGGAGTGCCTGCCGGTCCAGGCACGGAACGCGGGCAGCAGCCGCTCGGCGCGCTCGCCGGACAGCAGCAGCGTGAGCAGCGGCAGGGCCAGCAGCGCCACGGTGAGCGCCGTGAACGGCAGCAGATGCCACCACGGGCGGCCGTGCCCGGCCATGCTGCCGGCGACCGACGCCATGACCAGCTCGTCGCTCGGCACGGCGACGGCGAGCACCAGCCCCAGACCGAACGCGTACGCGGGCCGGGGGTCCTGCAACCGGCGCAGCCACCCGGGCGGCCGGTCGCGTCGCCGCCTGCGGAACGTGACCACCATGAGCACCGCGAGCAGGGCCAGCACGATGCAGTCGATGAGCCGGCGGCTGCCGCCCACCCCGATGCCGTGCACGGCGGTGTGCCGCACCAGCCGGAACAGCGCGTACCAGATCGTCAGCGGCCCGAGCACGCCCAGCGCCACGCCGCCCAGGAAGGCCGCCGAGCTGCGGCGCGGGTGACGGCCGGAGGCGAGGACGACGGCGCCGACGAGCTTCGACCCGGCGACCATCTCCAGCGCCAGCGGCAGCGCGGTCAGCAGGGGCATGACCCATTCTGGTGTCGCCGCCCCGCACTCCGGGCCGGGTTCTACAGGACCAGGTTGAGCAGCACGGTGAGCACCACCGAGGCGACGATCGAGAAGAGGATCATCAGTAGGCAGCCGAGCCCGCCCCCGGCGGGCCGGATCTCGGTGTTCCCGATACGCATGGCGTCAACTCCTCAGCGGGGTGGTGAGCAGGGCGTGGACGGCGTCCGCGACCTGGGCCGGTGCGGTGGTGGCCACGTTGTGCGCCGCGCCCGGGACGGCCACCGTGCGTGCGTCCGGCACCAACCGGGCGACCTGTTCCCGCCAGGCGGCCGGTGCGACCGGGTCGCCGGCACCGGTGAGCACCAGCGTGGGCGCGGTGATCCGGACCAGGTCCTCCTCGACCGCGTTGCGGACCGAGTGGGACAGCGTCGCGAACACGCGCCACGGCCGGGCGTCCGCCACGTCGCGCAGCAGGACCGGCGCCTGCCACGTCGCCTCCCGCAGCGTGTCCACCAGCCACCGGCCGATCAGCCCGCGCCGGGACCGGGCGGCGGGGTCGCAGGTCGGACCGGCCAGCACCAGCGCGCTGACCAGGCCGGGGTGACGGGCGGCCAGCGCGGCGGCCACCTCCGCGCCGAAGGAATGGCCGAGCAGGCAGACCGGACCCAGCCGGTACGCGGCGAGCCAGTCGACCAGGAACGCCACGTGCCCGTCCACGTCGTACGCGGTGCCGGGGCGTTCGGTCAGCCCGAAGCCGGGCAGGTCCGGCACGTACACCTGCCGGCGCGGCGCCAGCGCGACGGCCAGCGGGGTGAGGTAGCGGTGCGACACGGCCAGGCCGTGCACCAGCACCACGGGCGGCCCGTCCCCGCCCGGGCCGGCGGAGCGGCGGGTGTGTGCCCGCAGCCCGGCGACCTGCCGGAACTCGCTCGTCAACCCGGCGGCCGGCCGGGGCGCGGCGAGCGCCAGGCGCAGGCCGGCCGGCCCGAAGCGTCCCGGCGGGGACGGTGCGAGCGTCACAGCTCGCGCAGCCGGGGCAGCAGCTCCTCCTGGGCCCAGTCGAGGAACATCGGCTGGGTGTCGCCGCCCACCTGGACCAGCGCGACGTGGGTGAAGCCCGCGTCGACGAACTTCTTGAACGCCTCGACGTGGCGGTCGGTGTCCGGGCCGCAGGAGATGCCCTCGGCCACGTCCTCCTCGCGGACGAACTGGGTGGCCGCGTCGAACGACTCCGGGCCGGGCAGGTCGGCGTTGACCTTCCAGCCCAGGCCGAACCAGCGGAACTGGTCGTGCACGATCTTGCGGCACTCGTCCTCGTCCGGCCCGTAGCAGATGGCCACCTGCCCGTAGCGGGGGCGGCCCGCGCCGCCGGCCTCCTCGTACATGTCGATCAGGTGGGACAGCGGGTCGGTGGCGATCATGGCGTCGGCGTACTCGGCGGCGAGCGTCGCCGACTGCCGCCCGGACGCGGCCACGGCCATCGGCACCGGCCGCTCCGGCCGGTCCCAGACGTACGCGTCCGGCACGTCGAAGTGGTTGCCGGAGAACGTCAGCGTCTCGCCGTTGAGCAGCGGCCGGATGATCTGCAGCGCCTCCTCGAACATCTCGTGCCGCTGCTGCACGTGCGGCCACCCGCCCACCACGTGCTCGTTGAGGTTCTCCCCGGCGCCGAGGCCCAGCGTGAACCGCCCGTCCGAGAGCACCCCGACGGTGCTGGCCTTCTGCGCCACCACCGCCGGGTGGTACCGCCGGATCGGGCAGGTCACGAACGACATCAGCTCGGCCCGGCTGGTGGCGTGCGCTACCGCGCCGAGCACCGACCAGGCGTACGGGGAGTGGCCCTGGGACTCCAGCCACGGGTAGTAGTGGTCGGACATGACCAGATGGTCGAAGCCGGCGGCCTCGGCGCGTACGGCGTGGTCGACCAGTTGCTTCGGGCCGGCCTGCTCGCACATCAGGGTGTAACCGACGTTGACCATGGCGTCTCCTTCCCGG
The DNA here is from genome assembly GCF_043197215.1 of Micromonospora sp. NPDC049203. Lineage (NCBI taxonomy): Bacteria > Bacillati > Actinomycetota > Actinomycetes > Micromonosporales > Micromonosporaceae > Micromonospora > Micromonospora sp. NPDC049203. Next base: position 40,727 of record NZ_JBICSV010000009.1, read on the forward strand.
GCGGATCGTCCCGGGATACCCCGCCCGGCGCGGGTCAACCCTGCTGTCCGCTTCGCCGCCTCGCGTCGCCGCCTGTTCTTAACCGGTTCAGCACGCTGATCTGCCGCACGCCGCTCTCCTCGTCGGTCACCCCGCTTAACCGGTTGCCTTCGGCCGTCCATCGTCCTACGCTGATGCCTGCGTCCGCCGGGAACCGGCGGCGGCTGCCGGGCTCAGCCGCCTCCCTCGTCGTCACCGTCACCGCACCCCCGCTCGGGCACGGGGGAGACCTTCCCCTGAGGACAGCCATGAAGAAACTGCTCTCCGTCGCGGGCGCCGCCCTGCTGACGGCCCTCGCCGCCGTCTTCGCCCTCGGGCAACCGGCCCAAGCCGCCACCGGGTTCTCCGTCTCCAACGGGCGGCTCTACGACGCCAACGGCGTCGAGTTCGTGATGCGCGGGGTCAACCACGCGCACACCTGGTACCCGCAGCAGACCAGCTCGTTCGCGAACATCAAGGCGCTCGGCGCGAACACCGTCCGGGTGGTGCTGGCCAGCGGCGACCGCTGGACGAAGAACAGCGCCGCCGACGTGGCGAACGTGATCTCGCTGTGCAAGGCCAACCGGCTGATCTGCGTGCTGGAGGTGCACGACACCACCGGGTACGGCGAGGACGGTGCCGCCACCACGCTGGCCAAGGCCACCGACTACTGGCTGAGCATCGCCGACGTGCTCAAGGGCCAGGAGAAGTACGTGATCGTCAACATCGGCAACGAGCCGTTCGGCAACCAGGGCTACAGCGCCTGGACCACCGACACCTCGAACGCGATCAAGCGGCTGCGCGCCGCCGGCCTGACCCACACGATCATGGTGGACGCGCCGAACTGGGGCCAGGACTGGTCGTTCACCATGCGCGACAACGCCGGCACCGTGTTCGCCGCCGACCCGCAGCGCAACACCGTCTTCTCCATCCACATGTACGGCGTCTTCGACACCGCCGCCGAGATCAGCGACTACCTGGGCCGGTTCCGGGCGGCCGGACTGCCCATCGTGGTCGGCGAGTTCGGCTTCAACCACTCCGACGGCAACCCGGACGAGGACGCCATCATGGCGTACAGCCAGGCCAACGGCATCGGCTACCTCGGCTGGTCCTGGAGCGGCAACGGCGGCGGCGTGGAGTACCTGGACATGACCACCGCGTTCAACCCGGCCCAGCTCACCAGCTGGGGGCAGCGGATCTTCAACGGTGCCAACGGCATCGCCGCCACCTCCCGCGAGGCGTCCGTGTACGCCGGCAGCACCCCGACCGTCAGCCCGACGGTCAGCCCGACGGTGAGCCCGACGGTCAGCCCGACGGTGAGCCCGACGGTCAGCCCCACCCCGCCGCCGGCCACCACGCCCCCGCCGTCCGGCGGCTGCACCGCCACCTACACCGTGGCGAACTCGTGGCAGGGCGGCTTCCAGGGCGACGTCAAGGTGACCGCCGGGACGGCCGCGATCAACGGCTGGACGGTGCGCTGGACATACGCCAACGGCCAGTCCGTCACCCAGGCGTGGAACGCGACCGTCAGCAACAGCGGGTCGGCGTACACCGCCCGCAACGTCGACTACAACGGCCGCCTCGGCGCGGGCGCGAGCACCAGCTTCGGCTTCATCGGCAGCTGGCAGGGCACGAACTCCACCCCCACGGTGACCTGCACCCCCGCCTGACCCCCTAACCGGTGATCAAGGAGTTCGTGTCCCGATCGGACCGCGACGGTGACACGAACTCCTTGATCACCGCAGATGGACGTGCGGCGAACAGGGCCGCGCCGGAACCCACCCCGAAGTCGGTGACTCAGGGTGTTGCGCTCTCCGCTTAGCGTGAGGGGAGTGGTACTCCTTGAAGGGCGGGGACATGTGGGAAACGATTCTGGGGTTCGTCAGCCTGATGCTGGTCGCGGTGTCATTGTGCTTCTCCGCCGTGCAGACGCGGGAGGTGGCGAAACAGAGCCGCATCAACAACGGCATCGGCTCGGCCACCGCGCTGATGGAAGTGAACAATCTGTCTCGCGCCTGGCATGACCGCCTGTTGGAGAATCCGCCGCTTCGCGCGTACTTCTTCGACCGGAAGCCCTCCGCGCCGACCGACGCCGACCGGTCCGTCGTGATCACCCTCGCGGAGCTACTCGCGGACGTGCTGGAGTGCGAGCTGCAGGTGGCCGGGCTGCTGCCCGACTTCCGATTCGCCCACTCCTGGCACCGGTGGCCCGCGCACATGCTGGAGCAGAGTCCCGTCCTGGTCGAGGTGGTGGAGAGCCACCCCGACTGGTGGCCCACGCTCCACGAGCTGTGGCGCTCGACCGGCGAGCCCGGCCCGGCCGCCGTGACCCATCCATTGGTCGATGTGGCTGCGGCCACCTCGACGCGCGTCCCGCGGCGGCGCCGGTGACCCACGAACGTCCGGGGCAGTTAGCCTCCCGTGGTTGAACGGGCCGGTCACCGCTGTCGGCGTCTCTCAGCCGACGACGGTGACCTCCAGCAGCAGGGCCTGCTCGGGGTGCAGGGCGGGTAGTTGCAGGCCCACCGAACCCAGCACCGAACCGGTCACCGTGATGCCGTCACCCGGCCAGGCCAGCCAGCCCGGCGGAGTCATCTCCAGGAGGGCCGGTTCCGGCACCCCGGCGGGCGGGCGGACCCGGTAGCGCCGCCGTGGGTCCAGCCCCGGCAGCCGTACCGCGCCCGGCACCTGCGCCGCCGAGGTGGCCACCCGGCTGACCGCGTACACCGCGTGCGAGCTGTCGTGGGCGACCACGCCGTGGGCCTGCACGGCCGGGTCCGGGTGGTCGACCCGGACCACCCGCCCGGTGTGCAGCAGCGGGCGCAGCCGCTTGTGCAGCGCGACCCAGGCGGCGAGCTCGGCCCGCTCGGTGCCGTCGATCGCGCTGATGTCCCACTCGATGCCGTGGTGGCCGAACAGCGCGGTGACCGCGCGGAAGCCCAGGTCGTGTACGCGGTGCGTGGTGTGCGAGCGTTCCGGGCCGATGTGCGTGCCGATCACCTCCGGCGGCAGCAGCAGACCGGTCCAGCGCTGGATGGACAGCCGTTCCAGCGCGTCGTTGCAGTCGCTGGCCCACACGCGGTCGGTGCGGCGCAGGATCTCCAGGTCGACCCGCGCGCCACCGGAGGAGCAGCTCTCGATCTCGACGCCCGGGTGCCGGGCGCGCAACTCGTCCAGCAGCCGGTAGACGGCGAGGGTCTGCGCGTGCACGCCGGGCCGTCCGGCGTGCCCGGCCTCGGTGAGGTCGCGGTTGTGGTCCCACTTCAGGTACGCGAGCCCGTCGTGCTCACCCAGCACCGCGTCGAGCCGTTCGAGCAGGTACGCGTACGCGTCCGGATGGGCCAGGTCGAGCACCTGCTGGTGCCGCCACGGCGGCGGCAGCCGGCCCGGTGCCTGGAGCACCCAGTCGGGATGGGCGCGGAACAGGTCGGAGTCGGGGTTGACCATCTCCGGCTCGACCCAGAGCCCGAACTGCATGCCGTGCCCGCGTACGTGGTCGATCAGCGGCTGCAACCCGTCCGGCCAGACCTCGCCGTCGACCCACCAGTCGCCGAGCCCGGCCTGGTCGTGCCGCCGTCCCCGGAACCAGCCGTCGTCGAGCACGAAGCGTTCCACACCGACCTCGGCGGCCCGGTCGGCGAGCGTCCGCAGCCGGTCCAGGTCGTGGTCGAAGTAGACCGCCTCCCACACGTTCAGCGTCACCGGCCGTGGCGTGCGCGGGTGCGACGGGCGGGACCGCAGGTGCGTGTGCAGCGCGTCGCTGAGCCCGTCCAGCCCGTCGGCTGAGTGCGCCGCGTAGAGCAGGGGAGTGGCGTACTCCTCGCCCGGCCCCAGCATCACCTCGCCGGGCGCCAGCAGCTCACCGCCGCCCAGCGTGGACTCCCCGGTGGGGCGGCGCTCGGCGGCCGTGACGTGGTCGCCGCTCCACGCGGTGTGCACCGCCCACACCTCGCCGTGCCGGAACCCGAACCCGGGGGTGCCCGCGACCAGCAGCAACGTGGCGTCGTGGCCGGTGCGGCCGTGCCGTCCCTCGCGTACCCAGGCGCCCATCGGCCACTGGTGCCGCTGCGGCGCGCGTTCCCGGCACCACCTGCCGGTCAGGTCGAGCAGTTCGGTGGCGACCGCCGGCACCGGCAGCACCGGCGACAGCTCGCGCAGCTCGTAGCGGCCGTCGCCGTCGTTGCGCAGCCGGTGCCGCAGCGTCAGCACGCCCGCCGGGTCCAGCGTGATCTCGACGGTCAGGCTCAACCCCGCGCCCGGGTCCGCTGCCCGCACCACCACCCGCCCTGGGGAAAGGAAGGGCCCCTTGTTAACGCCTGGTGCATGTGAAGGGTCCCCTCCTAACAGGTCGGGCGGTGCGGCGAGGGCGTCGTGCACGTCGAGGTCGGTGAGGCGGAACGCCGTCGACCAGTCCCGGCCGTCGCGGTGACCGGCGAGACCGGGCCGCCCGCTCCACCCGGCGCTCGCCTCGGGCAGCAGCGACAGCACAGTGGGCGCGTCGAAGCTGCTCGGCACCACAGGCGGCACCGTCGCGTCGGCGAGCGCGGGCAGGTCGCCGTCGGGCAGCGGGCCGAGGTCGGCGCCCCAGTGCACGACCCGGGGCAGTCCCGGGCCGCGTGCGTCGAGCACCAGGCTGGTCCGCGCGCGGCGCAGGTGGACGATCGTCATCCCTTGGAGGCTCCCAGCGTCAAGCCCCGGACGAACTGCTTCTGGAGCAGGAAGAAGATCACCAGGGTGGGGATCGCGACCAGCACCGAACCGGCCGAGACGAGGTTGTTGTCGGTGAAGAACTCGCCGCGCAGGTTGTTCAGCGAGCTGGTGACCGGGAACTTGTCGCCGGTACGCATGAGCACCGTGGCCCAGAAGAACTCGTTGTAGATCCAGGTGACCTCCAGCGTGGCGAGCGCGGCCAGCGCCGGACGGCACAGCGGCAGCGTCACCTGCCAGTACTGCCGCCACACGTTCGCCCCGTCGACCATCGCGGCCTCGTACAGCTCGTGCGGCAGCGCCTTCATGTAGTTGCTGAGCACGAACACGCAGAAGCCGCACTGGAACGCGACGTTGACCAGGATCAGCCCCCAGTAGCTGTCGTAGAGCAGCTCCGAGTCGCTCATCCAGGCCGGCAGCGGGATCTCGGTGAACATCCGGAACAGTGGGATGAGCAGCGCCTGCTGCGGCAGCAGGTTCGCGGCGGTGAACAGGCCGAGCAGCGCGATGTTGAGTTTCCAGCTGAACCGGGCGATCACGAACGCCACGCAGGAGGCGAGGAACAACGTGAGCAGCACCGCCGGGATGGTGATGTACGCCGAGTTGAGGAAGTGCTTGCCGAACTCGGCGGTACGCCAGGCGGTGACGTAGTTGTCGATCGTCCAGCCGCCCAGCGACACGTAGCCGTTGGCGGCTGTGTACTCGTAGGAGCGGAACGAGGTGAGCACCGCCCAGAGGATGGGGAACAGCCACCCCACGGCGACCGTACCCAGGAACAGGTGCAGGGCGACCCGGGCGGGCCGCAGGGGGCGGCGGCGGCCGGCGGAGACGGCGGTCATCGCTTGTCCTCCCGCATCACGGTCCAGAGGTAGATGGTGATGAAGACCAGCGAGACGGCCAGCATGATGGTCGCCAGCGCGGAGCCGAAGCCGATCCGGCTGGCCTCGCCCACCACGTTCTGGGTGACCAGCGCGGAGATCAGCTCCAGCCCGTTGCGGCCCTTGTTGATGACCCAGACCAGGTCGAACGCGCGCAGCGACTCGATCACCGTCACCACCAGCACGATGATGTTGATCGGGCGCATCACGGGGAAGACGACCCGGAAGAACGTGCTGGTCTCCGACGAGCCGTCCACCGCCGCCGCCTCCCGCAGCGACGGGTCGACGCCCTTCAGGCCGGCCAGGTAGAGCAGCATGATGTAGCCGACGTGCCGCCAGCCGGCCGCCACCAGCACGGCCCAGATGTTGACGTTCGGGTCGCCGTACCAGTCGGTGTCACCGCCGAACACGCCGTTGAGCAGGCCCTGGTCGCGGCTGTAGATGAGCTGCCAGATGAAGCCGATGAGGGCCAGCGACAGCACCACCGGCAGGTAGAGCGCGGTCTGGTAGAAGCGGCTGCCGCGCATCTCCTTGTCCAGCAGCACGGCGAGGAACATGCCGACCGGGGTGGCCACCACGAACAGCGCGGCCAGCCAGAGCAGGTTGTTCTGCACCGCGGGGACGAACGGCGGGTAGATGTTCACCACGTCGTCGTAGTTCCTCGCCCCGACCCATTCGATCTCGCTGATCGGGCCGATGCCGTCCCAGTTAGTGCCGGAGAGCAGCACGGTCGCCACCGCGGGCAGCCAAACCAGGCCGGTGACGAGCAGCAGGGGTACCAGCACCATCAGCGTGATCACCACGCGGTCGGTGCGGGACAGGAGCCGTAGCCGGCGACCGCGACCACCGTTCGTGGTGGTCGCGGCCGGCGGCGGCACGGCGCGATCCGCTTGGATCAGGGGCAGGTCGGACATGATGTCCTTCCCCCTTCCGCCGTCAGCTTGTGAAGATCGACTTCTTCTGGTTCTCGATGCTGGTGAGCAGCCCGCTGATGTCCTTCGGGTCCTTGATGAACTGCTGCAACGCCGGGATCATCACGGTGGAGGCGAAGTCCGGCCGGGTGTCCCGGTCGAGGAACTGGGCGATCTCGGTGGCGGAGCCGACCAGCTCGGCGGCCTTGCGCTGCAGCGCGGTGTAGGCGCCGGTGTCCGCGCCGCTGTTGGCGACCAGCGTGCTCGGGTCGTTCTTCACCGTGATGTCCGCTGCCTCCTTCGAGCCCAGGTACGTCAGCAGCTTCTGCGCCGCGTCCTTGGACTTCGGCTTGCGGGCCATCATGTAGCCGTCGATCGGGGCGTCCAGCGCCTTCGCGCCGATCGTGGAGTCGACCTCGGGGAACGTGAAGAAGTCCAGGTCCTCCAGGTCGGCGCCGCTGAACTGCTGGCCGACGAACAGGCCGAGCAGGTACATGCCGCTCTTCTTCTGCTGCAACGACTGGGCGGCCTCCTGCCAGGTGCGGCCGAGCGAGTCCGGCTGGTGCAGGGGGAGCAGCCCGGCCCAGGTGTCGAAGACCTTCTTCACCTTGTCGGAGGTCCACGCCTCCTTGCCGGCCATCAGGTCGATGTGGAACTGGTAGCCGTTGATCCGCAGGTTGAGGATGTCGAACGTGCCCATCGCCGGCCAGCCGTCCTTGTCGGCGAACGCGATCGGGTTCAGGCCGTCCTTCTTCATCCGCGCGCCGAGCGCGTTCAGGTCGTCGAGCGTCTTCGGCACCTCGTAGCCGCGCTGCTGCCACACCGACTTGCGGTAGAAGACCGCCCACGGGTAGTACGACGCGGGCACGAAGTACTGCTTGCCGTCGTCGCCTGTGGACGCCTTCTTGAACGCGTCGGAGTAGCCGTCGAGCTTGCCCCACACGTCGCTGAGGTCGCCGGCCAGGCCCTTGGCGGCGAAGAACCGCATCCGGTACCCGGCGAACCAGGTGAACACGTCGTCCGGCTTGCCCTGCAGGTAGTTGTTGATGTTCTCCTGGAAGGTGTTGTGGTCGACCGTGTTGATGTTGACGGTCACCCCGGAGGACGTCTTGAAGCCGTCCATCACCTTCGCGACGACGTCCTTGGGCTTCGGGTCGGACTGGTTGGAGCCGAGCGAGACGCTCTTGGCGTCACCGCCCGATCCGGAGTCGGAGTCGCCGCAGCCGGCGAGCAGCCCGGTGCCGAGCAGCGCCCCCGTGCCGGCCGCGCCGGCGAGCAGCGAGCGCCGGTTCAGGCCGGCGACGGACGGGGGTACGAGCCGGGCGAGGTATTCGGCTTGTGAGCGGGGACGGGACATGGTGCCTCCTGCGTGGAAGAGGTGCGCTGCGCTCATGGACCGTGATCGTTGGCGGTGAGCGGTGTTCGGGTCGGCCGTGGCAGATCCACCGAGAATCCACACGTCCGAACACAAACAGCCGGTGGCGCTTGAAGCTACCCCTTGGCGCGGCGCTGTCAAGAGGGCAAAAGACGACGCTGTCGGCGGTAAGGCAGGGCAAAGAGCCGGTAAACGTTGGAACTTCAGTCGATGTTGGAAAGTGTTGACTTGGGTGCTGTTCGGGGGCACCCTCTGCTGTCATGCGGAACTGGCACGGCGACGGCATCTGGTACGGCGCGGACTACAACCCGGAGCAGTGGCCCGAGCAGACGTGGGCCGAGGACGTCGAACTCATGCGACGAGCAGGGGTCAACCTGGTCTCGGTCGGCATCTTCTCCTGGGCACTGCTGGAGCCCGCCCCCGGCCGGTACGTCTTCGACTGGCTGGACCGGGCGATCGACCTGCTGCACGACGGCGGCATCAGCGTCGACCTGGCCACCGCCACCGCCAGCCCGCCACCGTGGCTGGCGCACCGGCACCCGGAGACGCTGCCCCGCCGCGCCGACGGCACGGTGCTCTGGCCCGGTGGCCGGCAGGCGTACTGCCCCAGCTCGCCGGTGTTCCGGGACCACTCGCTCGCCCTGGTCGAGGCCGTCGCCCGGCGGTACACGCGGCACCCCGCCGTGGTGCTCTGGCACGTCTCCAACGAACTCGGCTGCCACAACGTGCACTGCTACTGCGACGTCAGCGCCGAGGCGTTCCGCGGCTGGCTGCGCGAGCGCTACGGCGACCTGGACTCGCTCAACGCCGCCTGGGGCACCGCGTTCTGGAGCCAGCGCTACCACGACTGGGCCGAGATCAACCCGCCGCGTACCGCGCCGACGTTCGCCAACCCGACCCAGCAGCTGGACTTCCTGCGGTTCTCCTCCGACGAGCACCGCGCCCAGTTGCGCGCCGAGCGGGAACTGCTGAACCGGCTCGTCCCGCAGCCGGTCACCACGAACTTCATGATCGGCACCGGCATCAAGTACCTGGACTACCACTCCTGGGCATCCGACGTGGACGTGGTCGCCAACGACCACTACCTCACCGCCGCCGACCCGCAGCCGCAGGTCAACCTGGCGCTGGCCGCCGACCACACCCGGGGCATCGCGGGCGGCGCGCCGTGGCTGCTGATGGAGCACTCCACCAGCGCTGTCAACTGGCAGCCCCGCAACGTGGCCAAGACACCGGGCCAGATGCGCCGCAACAGCCTCGCCCACGTCGCGCGCGGCGCCGACGGGGTGCTGTTCTTCCAGTGGCGGGCCTCCCGGGCCGGCGCGGAGAAGTTCCACTCCGCGCTGGTCCCGCACGCCGGACCAGACACCAAGGTGTTCCGCGAGGTCTGCCGGCTCGGCGCCGACCTGCGCGCCCTCGCGGAGGTACGCGGCAGCCGCGTGGACGCCGACGTGGCGATCCTGTTCGACTACGAGGCCTGGTGGGGCGCCGAACTCGACTCCCACCCGAGCGTCGACGTCACCTACACCGACCGGCTGTCCGCGCTGCACGCCGCGCTCTGGCGGGCCGGGATCACCGCCGACGTGGTGCACCCGTCCGCCGACCTGTCCCGCTACCGGCTCGTCCTGGCACCCACGCTCTACCTCGTCCGTGACGCCGACGCCGACGCGCTGCGCCGGTTCGTGGAGGCCGGCGGCACCGCGCTCGTCACCTACTTCAGCGGCATCGTCGACGAGCACGACCACATCCGGCTCGGCGGTTACCCCGGCGCGTTCCGCGACCTGCTCGGCGTACGCGTCGAGGAGTTCTTCCCGCTGCGGGACGGCGAGACGGTACGCCTCGACGACGGCGCCCGCGCCGACGTGTGGACCGAGTGGCTGCACGCCGAGGGCGCCGAGGTGCTGGCCGCGTACACCGACGGGCCCCTGCCCGGCGTGCCGGCGCTGACCCGGCACGCGGTCGGCGCGGGCGCCGCCTGGTACGCCGGCACCCGGCTCGACGACGAGGCCACCGACCGGCTGGTGGCGCGGCTGCTCGCCGAGGCCGGGGTACGTCCGCCGGTGGGCGCGCCGGCCGGGGTGGAGGTGGTCCGCCGCCGCTCGGCGGACCGGAGCTGGCTGTTCGTGGTCAACCACACCACCGAGCCGGCCCGGCTGGCGGTCACCGGCACCGAACTGCTCGGCGGCGTCAGGTGCGACGGCGAGCTGGAGGTGCCGGCGGGTGAGGTGGCGGTGGTCCGCGAGGAGCCCGCGCCGGTGCCCGCGAACGCCTGACCGCTACGTGGCCGTTCGCGCCGAGGAGGTTCCCATGCTCGCCCAGCAACGGCAGAGCGCCATCCTGGAGTTGATCCGCCAGAGCGGCGGCGTCCGGGTCAGTCACCTGGTCAGCCGTTTCGGGGTGTCCGACATGACGATCCGCCGCGACCTGGAGGTGCTCGCCGAGCGCGGCCTGATCGACAAGGTGCACGGCGGCGCGACACTCGCCGGGCCCGGTTCCACCGAGGAGCCCGGGTTCGCCGCCAAGTCGGTCCGGCAGCAGGCCGAGAAACGCGCCATCGTGGAGCGCGCCGCGGGGCTGGTCGAGCCGGGCATGGCGGTGGCGCTGTCCGCCGGCACCACCACCGCCGCGCTGGCGGCGCGGCTGGCCGAGGTACGCGGGCTCACAGTGGTCACCAACTCGATCCCGGTGGCCGACGCGCTCTACCAGAACCCGCGCGCCGACCAGACGGTGGTGCTGACCGGCGGCATCCGTACCCCGTCGGACGCGCTGACCGGCCCGGTCGCCGAGGCGGCCATCGCCGCGCTCAACGTCGACCTGCTCTTCCTCGGCGTGCACGGGATGAGCCCGCGTACCGGGTTCACCACGCCGAATCTGCTGGAGGCGGCGGTGAACCGGCGGCTGATCGGGTCCGCGCGGCGGCTGGTGGTGCTCGCCGACCACACCAAGTGGGAGACCATCGGCATCGCCACCATCGCCCCGCTGGAGGAGGCCGACATGCTGATCACCGACGGCGGGCTGCCGCCGGACGCCCGCCGGCAGCTCGGTGAACAGGTCGGCGAGCTGGTGGTGGTCCGCGCGGACTGAGACCACCGCGTGCCTCACAGCCACTTCTCAGCCCTGCCGTCTAGGGTGCCCTGACCAGCGCCCGACGGTCCATGTCGGAGCGCAGTCGCACGGGAGTAACCGATGGTCTTCAAGAAGATGTTGAGCGCGTTCGGCGTGGGCGGCCCGAGCGTCGACACGGTGCTCAGCAACCCGAACACCCGCCCGGGCCTGGCCCTGGACGGGCGCGTGAACCTCGTCGGCGGCGACGCGCCGGCCCGCATCGAGCAGATCGCCATCGGTCTGGTGACCCGGGTCGAGATCGAGAGCGGCGACCACGAGTACGCGGGCGTGATGGAGTTCCACCGGATGCCGGTCAGCGGCGCCTTCGAGCTGGCCCCGAAGCAGCAGCTCTCCATCCCGTTCCAGATGCCGGTGCCGTGGGAGACCCCGATCACCGACGTGTACGGCCAGCGCCTGCACGGCATGACCATGGGCCTGCGCACCGAGCTGGCGGTGGCCCGCGCGGTCGACAAGTCCGACCTGGACCAGGTGTCGGTGCACCCGCTGCCGATCCACGAGCGGATCCTCGACGCGTTCCAGGCGCTCGGCTTCCGGTTCAAGCACGCCGACCTGGAGCGCGGCCACATCTACGGCGTGCCGCAGACGCTGCCGTTCTACCAGGAGATCGAGTTCTTCGCCGCGCCGCAGTACGCGCAGACGGTCAACGAGGTCGAGCTGACGTTCGTGACCAGCCAGCAGGGCGTCGAGGTGATCCTGGAGTGCGACAAGCGCGGCGGCTTCCTCCGCCCCGGGCACGACGTGATCGGCCGTTACTCGGTTCCGCACAGCGACGCCGCCCGTACCGACTGGGTGCAGGTCGTCGACGGGTGGGTGCGGGAGCTCACGGGCCGCTACGGCAACCTGCGGGCCCAGGGCTTCGGCATGCCGCCCGGCGGCCACGGCTACCCGGGTCACCACGGCTACGCCGGGCACGGGCGGCGCGGCCCGGGCATGGGCGGCGTGGTCGCGGGCGCCGCGCTCGGTGTCGCCGGCGGCCTGGTCGCCGGTGAGCTGATCGAAGAGGCGTTCGACGGCGGCGACGAGGACTTCGGGGACTTCGGCGAGGAGTGAGCACACGCGACGACGCCCCCGGGACGGGTCCCGGGGGCGTCGCCGTTGGCGCGGCGTGCGATCAACGTCCGCGGCGCTCCCGGCCGGAGCGGCGCGCGCTGCCCGCCTTCGACAGGCCACGGCTGACCAGGTACGCGCCGGTCAGCGCGGTCAGGTACCACCACGCCTGGTTCGGGTTGTTGATGTTCAGCCCGTTGGCGGTGGTGCCCTTCCAGAACGCGGCGATCGCCACGAGCGCGACCGCTGCGGCGTACACCCAGAACTCGGTGGTCAGGAACGCCTGCTTCGTCTCCGTACCGGGGGACGGCATCTGCTCCCGGTGACCGTCGTGCATCGACGGCATGTGCCGGGTCGACGTGTCCTGCATGTTCGACCGGTTCTGAACGTCGGACATCGGCCGGTTCGTCGGCCTGGTGGATGCAGCCTGCGTGCTCATCTGGTCCTCCTCAAGGATTTGATGAGTCGTTACCTGCACACCCTCGCCCCGCTACCGCAGGTCGGCCACGGCACGGTTCGCGCTCTGTGGCGGGGGCAACCTGGGTCTACCCGGCGCCGGAGACAAGGTAACCGCCGGTCGGCGCGGGTTTCCGAACCCGGACTTCCGGGCACGTACCGGACCTTCTGTCGCCGGTTCCGGTTTCAGCCACCCAGCCTCGGGCACGCCACACCGATACCCCGACACATCTGCGAGGTGGTTGACGTGCGTGAGGACGACATGCGGCAGGACGCCGCCCGGCGGGCCGAGCAGCGGGTCGCCGGAGGTGTGTACGGCGAGGGCGCGCTGGACGAGGTCACGGTGCCGCAGACCGACGTCGAGCGGATGCGTCAGGAACTCGACCCGGACGACCCGGCGGACGTACCCGTCGACCCGACGGTGCTGCGCGACGGCGGACCGACCCGGGGTCAGGGCGCGGTGACCACGACCGGCGGTACGGCCGGCCCGGCCAGCGTGCGCCGGGTGGCCCGGCAGCCGGAGAAGCACCCGGGCAAGGTGGCGCCGACGACCACCGGTGACGCGAGCACAGGTGGCCTGAGCACCCCGGCCGGCGGCTCCACGAGTGACAACTCGGCCACCGGCGCCCAGGTGGGCAACTTCACCAACAACCGCCCCAACCCGGGCTGACCGACCAGCGGAACGGCGGGAGGCGGCCTCAGGCCGCCTCCCGCCGCCGTGTCCACGCTTCCCCCGTGGACGCCTGACTGTCCCGTCACGCACTCGCCGATCTTGCACTTTCGGCCCGCCGAATGCCCGCTTCGCGAAGCATGCCCGGGCCACAACTCCATGATCGACGGACCCGGGGGAGGCGGAACCCGGTGGGGTGGGTTAGGGGGTGCGGAGGATGCCCAGGCGCTGGGTGGCTCTTGTCAGGGCCACGTAGAGGTCGCTGTGGCCCCTCGGCGACTCGGAGACGATGCGGGCCGGGTCCACCACCAGCACCGAGTCGAACTCCAGGCCCTTCGCCTGCTCGGTGGTCAGCACCACGATCCGGTTCGCCAGCTCGGGCTGCTCGCCCACTGTCGCCTCCGGCAGCGCCGCCACCACCGCGCCGCCCAGCTCGGTCACCCGGCCGGTGGGCACCAGCACGCCGAGGCGCCCGTCGCCGAGCGACGCGGCCTCCCCGGCGGTCGCCTCGACCAGCTCCGTCACGAGCCGGTCCGCCGGTACGGTCCGGTCCCACGGCGGTACGCCGGTGGCGCGTACCGAACGGGGTGGCCGCAGCGCCGGGTCGATCTCGGCCAGCACGTCGGCGGCGACCGCCATGATCTCGGCCGGGGTGCGGTAGCTGACAGTCAGCTCCTCCAGCCGCCACCGGTCCGCCACGTAAGGCTCCAGCGCCTCGCCCCACGAGGGCGTGCCCGCGAGCGCGCCGGTCTGTGCCACGTCCCCGACGATGGTCATGGACCGGCTGGGGCAGCGGCGCATCAGCAGTCGCCACGCCATGGGCGACAGCTCCTGCGCCTCGTCGACGATCACGTGCCCGAACGCCCACGTGCGGTCGGCGGCGGCGCGCTGGGCGGTGGTGAGCCGGTCGGACTCCTCCTGCCGCTCGGAGAGCCGGTCGGCGTCGATCAGGTCGGTCACGCCGAGGATCTCACCGCCGTCGGCTTCGTCCTCCACGTCGATGGAGCGGGAGCCGCGCCAGATCTCCAGCACGCCCTCGGCGTACTCGCGTTCCATCGCCCGGATGCGTTCCCGGCGCGCCACGGCGGCGCGCTCGTCCTCACCGAGCAGCTCGGCCGCCTCGTCCAGCAGCGGCACGTCGGCGGGCGTCCACCCGCCCGGCTCGCGGTGCAGCGCGGCCCGCTCGGCATCGGTGAGCATCGGCGCGGCGGCGGCGATCCGTTCCGGCGAGGCGTACAGGTCGGCGAGCAGGCGTTGCGGGGTCAGCACCGGCCACAGCTCGTCCAGTGCGGCCCGGATCTCCGGCTCCTCGCGCAGCTCGCGGCGGATCTCCGCGCGGTCGGCCTCGGAGAGCAGGTTCTCCCCGCCCAGCGGGTCGGCGCCGATCCGCTCGGCCACCTGGTCGGCGAGCGCGTGCACGATCTCCACGTCGAACAGGGCGCGGGCCAGGTTGTGCGGCCGGCCGGTGCGGCGTACCCGGTCGCGGGCCTGCCGCACGGTCTCCGGGGCGAGCGTCAGCACCTCCCGCTGCGGCAGCTCGATGGTGACCGGCTCGTCCGGCACCCACTGCCGGTCGCGTACCGCCGCGGCGAGCACGTCGGCCAGCACCGCGCGGCCCTTGAGCGCCGCGGTGGTGGCCGGCTCCGCGCGGCGGGCGTGTACGCCGGGGAACAGGTCGGTCTGGGTACGCAGCAGCACGCCGGTCTCGGCGAGCGTGGGCAGCACCTGGGAGATGTAGCGCAGGAACGTGGCGTTCGGGCCGACCAGCAGCACGCCCCGGGTGGAGAGCTGCTGTCGGTGGGTGTAGAGCAGGTACGCGGCCCGGTGCAGCGCCACGGCCGTCTTGCCGGTGCCCGGCCCGCCCTGCACCACCATGACGCCGGGCAGGTCGGCGCGGATGATCCGGTCCTGCTCGGCCTGGATGGTCTCGACGATGTCGCGCATCCGGCCGGTGCGCCCGGCGTTGAGCGCGGCGAGCAGCGACGCCTCGCCGGTCAGCTCCTCGTGGGCGGTGGGGGAGGCGGCGGTGATGTCCAGCACCTCGTCGTTGAGCCCGGTCACCTTGCGGTCGCGGGTGCGCAGGTGGCGACGGCGGCGTACGCCCTGCGGGTTGGCGGCGGTGGCCAGATAGAACGGGCGGGCGGCCGGGGCACGCCAGTCCATCAGCAGCGGGTCGTAGTCGCCGGAGGAGTCGAAGATCCCGATCCGGCCGATGTAGCGGACCGTGTCGTCGTCGCCGTCGAGGCGGCCGAAGCACAGGCCGCTCTCCACCGCGGAGAACTGCTCGACCTGGTCGGCGTACATCGCGACCGTCGAGTCGCGCTGCGATCGGGCCTGCTGGGTTCCGCCGGTGTGGCGCAACTCCTCGTCGAGCCGCCGGGCGGCCTGTTCCCGCATGCCGTCCAGCCGGTCGTACAGCATCGAGACGTATTCCTGTTCCCGGCCGATCTCGTCGTCCTGGCGCAGGTCAGCCGACACGTCGGAGTGCGTTGACAATCCGGCTCCTCATTGACTAAAATTGCCGCAGGAATGGCATTCAGAAGCCATTCCTTTTTTGTGCCTGAACTGGTAAAGATAGCGCGTCGGCCGCCATCCGACCAAGCCCGGACACGACTCGGGGCCCGGCCGACGCGCGTCGACCGAGCCCCGGGCACGGCATCTCTCAGCCCTTTGCCGCCTCGTAGAGCCGCTCCGGCGTGACCAGGCCGGCGATCACCCGGCCGTCGTCGGTCAGCAGCACGCTGAACAGCTTGCCGTTCAGCAGCCGGCCGCTGCCCCAGTCGCCGCTGACCTTCGGCAGGTCGCCGAGCACCTTCGACAGCATCTCCGCGTCCGGCGCGTCCGCGCCGGGCTTGGCGCCGTCGCCGGTCGCCGCCCCGTCGATCTTGGCGACCACCACGGTGGTCCAGCCGGTGCCGACGGTACGCACGTCAGGCTTCTCGGCGTCCTTCCGGTCGAACCGCTTACCCGCCGGTCCGGGCCGCTCGCCCTCGGTCGCCTCGGTGACCTTCACGCCGGGCGGCGGGTTGAACCGGAACTGGTCGGCCGACGGCGTGCGGAAGTCGACCTGGGTGAACGCCACCTGGAACGCCGGCTCGTCCTGCCCGTCGGCGAGCACCTGGAGGCGCAGCGGCACGTGCTCCTTCGCGTCCAGCGCGATCCGTACCTGGTGGACCAGGGAGGCCTTGTCGCGCGGGGTGAGCACCAGCTCGTACGCGCTGCGCCCGGCTACTGTCGCGGTGCGGCCGACGGTGACCGCAGTGGTCGGGTCGATCGCCTCCAGCGCCCGGTCGGCGGCGTCGGCCGGGGTGGCCGGCACGACGGTCCGGTCCGGCGCGTCGGCCGGCAGCACCCGGTGCGTGGCGGTGTTCGCCCGGCTGTTCCACGTCCAGACGTCGCGCCCGTTGCGCAGGATGTCCTGCTCGCCGAGCGTGTCGACGAGCGCGAGCCGCTGCCGGTCCTCGCCGCCGTACCAGACGCGCAGCGTGTGCGTACCTGACACCAGGCCGGCCAGGTCGTTGCCGGCGGCCTGCCCGGCGAGCGCGGCGATCGGCGGCAGGCCGAGGTCGGCGCGCTGCACCACGGTGCCGGAGAGCCCGTCCAGGCGGGACGTGCGCAGGTCTTCCAGGAGCTGGGCGGCGCTGCGCGGCGGCAGCGCCGGGTCGGCGCCGGCGGCGAACGTGCCGACGGCGGCGCCACCGCCGATCACGGCGACCCCCGCGGTCACCGGGACCAGCCAGCGCAGCACGGCGCGGTTCTTCATCACTGACATAGTGTGCACCTCCTGCGCACCATGCTGCGCGATCGTCGCTGTGACCACGCTGAGGAGATCCCCTACGGGTGAGCCCGTGGTGGCACCCTGGACCGGTGCGCTTGCTGGTGGTGGAGGACGAGACGCGGCTCGCGGCGGCGTTGCGCCGGGGCCTGTCGGCGGAGGGCTTCGCGGTCGACGTGGCGGCCAACGGCCCGGACGGGCTGGACGCGGCCCGGCACGGCGAGTACGACGCGATGATCCTCGACGTGATGCTGCCCGGCCTCTCCGGCTACGAGGTGGTGCGCCGGTTGCGTGCCGAGCAGCGCTGGCTGCCGGTGCTGATGCTGTCGGCCAAGGACGGCGAGTACGACCAGGCCGACGGCCTGGACTGCGGCGCCGACGACTACCTGACCAAACCCTTCTCGTACGTGGTGCTGCTGGCCCGCCTGCGGGCCTTGCTGCGCCGTGGCGCGCCCCGGCGGCCGGCCGTGCTCACCGTCGGCGACCTGCGCCTGGACCCGGCCCGCCGCCGGGTCACCCGGGCCGACGCCGAGGTGGTGCTGACCAGCCGCGAGTACGCGCTGCTGGACTACCTGATGCGCCGCCCCGGCGAGGTGGTGTCGAAGACCGAGCTGCTGGACCACGTCTGGGACGCCTCGGTCGACACCGCGCCGAACGCGGTGGAGGTCTACGTCGGCTACCTGCGCCGCAAGATCGGCCGGGAGCGGCTGGAGACGGTGCGCGGCGCGGGCTACCGGCTGGCCACATGAGCCGGTGGGTACGCGGCCCGCTGCCGCGCCTCGGCCTGCGGGCCCGGCTGCTCGCGCTCGGTGTGCTGGGGCTGGTGGTCGGGTTCGCGTTCGGCTCGGCGCTGCTGCTCGGCGCGCTGGGCTGGACGTTGCAGCGCTCGGTCGACGAGGAGGCGCTGCGTACCGCCGATGCGGTGGCGCGGCTGGCCGCCGAGGACGCGCTGCCGGATCCGCTGCCGGTCGCGGGCGGTCAGTTGCGGGTGCAGGTGGTCGACGCGCAGGGCCGCATCCGGGCCGCCTCGATCGACGCGGACCGCCTGGTGCCGATGCTCGGCCCGGACGAGCTGCGTCCCGGGCAGCGGCAGCGGCTGGTGGTGGACGGGCGGCGTGCCGGCATGCCCGGCCCGGTCCGGGTGGTCACGGTGCCGGCCGGCACGGCGCAGGAGCCGCGTACGGTGCTGGTGGCCAAGTCGCTCACCGACGTGCGGCACAGCCTGGACGTGGTCCGCAACCTGCTGCTCGTCGGCTTCCCGGTGCTGGTCGCCGGGCTCGGGGTGGTGGCCTGGCGGGTGGTGGGCGCGACGCTGCGGCCGGTCGAGCAGTTGCGCAGCGGCGCCGCCGAGATCACCGGGCGGGCCGGGGCAGAGCGCCTCCCGGTGCCGGCCGGGCAGGACGAGATCCACCGGCTCGCGGTCACGCTCAACGACATGCTCGACCGGCTGGCCGCGTCCCGGGACCGGCAGCGGGCGTTCGTCGCGGACGCCGCGCACGAGCTGCGCAGCCCGCTGACGAACATGCGCACCGAGCTGGAGGTGGCCCGGCGGCTCGGCGACGACACCGACTGGCCGGCGGTCGCCGACGACCTGCTCGCCGACACCGAACGGCTCAGCCGCCTGGTCGACGATCTGCTGCTGCTGGCCCGCCTCGACGAGCAGGACGTGCGGCCGTCGCCGGTAGGCCCGGTGGAGCTGGGGGAGCTGCTGCGGACGGTGGCGGCCCGCTACCCGTCCCCGCCGGTGCGGCTGACGCCATCCGACGGGCCGCTGTGGGTCGAGGGGGACGCGGGGGAGCTGCGCCGGGTGCTGGTGAACCTGGTGGACAACGCGCTGCGGCACGCGTACTCCGGTGTGGAACTGGCGGTGGGCGGGCCGGACGGGGCGTACCACCTGATCACGGTGACCGACGACGGGCCGGGCATCCCGGCGGCGGACCGGGAGCGGGTGTTCGCCCGGTTCACCCGGCTCGACGACGCGCGGGCCCGCGACGTGGGCGGCGCGGGCCTGGGCCTGGCCATCGTGCGCGAGCTGGTGCGCCGGGCCGGCGGCACGGTCGAGCTGGGCGACGCGACGCCCGGCGCCGCAGCGCCGGGGCTACGCGCGACGGTACGGCTGCCCGCGCTGGCCGAGCCGGACGGGGAGTGAGCGGTCAGCGGCGTTTGGTGCAGACCGGCCCGGTGCGGGCGACCGTGTCGGTGGACCAGACGAGCGCCACCGTGAAGCAGTAGTCGGTGGTGCGGTCGAGCCCGTAGGCGATGTAGTCGACCGAGCCGGCGGGCAGCGTGGCGAACGTGCCCTGCGGCTGCCCGGTGCGGCCCCCGGCGACCACCACCGGCCCTTCGGCGCCGGCCGGGTACGTCCAGCTCAGCACGATGCTGTCGCGCCGGTCGGTGAGGGTGAACCGCCCGGGCGGCGTGCCGGGGGCGGCGGCGGCCGGTGTGGTCGGCGCGGGTCCGGCGGAGGTCGGCGGCGGCGCGCTGGAGGGCGGTGCGCCGGAGGCCGGAGGCGGCGTGCCGCGGCCGTCGTCGACCCGGGACACCCCGGCGATCACCGCGATGGTGCCGAGCAGCAGCGCCACCGCCACGCCCAGCACCACCAGCGGCAGCTGGGGCCGGGTGCGACGCTCGGCGGCCGGTGGCCGGGGCACGTGCACAGGCAGGTACCTCGACGGCGGCTCGGGCGGCGGTGGCGGCACCCGGCGTACGCCGGCCGGCTCGTCGTCGGCGAGCCCGACCACTGTGGGCGGCAACGGGTCGGCGTCCGGGCGCCACGGCTGCTCGGCCGGCCCCTCGGGCGGCCACGGATAGTCGTCGAACGCGTCGCCGTCCGCCTCCGGCGCGGCTCGCGGTGTCGGCACGTGCGCGGCCTCGGCGGCCCGTCCCGGCGGGTGGTAGAGCGGCGTCTCGACCGGGTCGTCGAGCGCCGGCGGCGAGTACGGCGGCAGGTCGTGCGGCCCCTCGGTGGCCGGTGGGACCCGGGCGGCGGGCACCACCGGCGCGGTCCGGGCGGGCGGCGGCTCGGGAGCGGGTGCGGCACAGACGTGGTCCGGGTCGGCGGCGGCACGGGCCAGCCCGGCCACCTGGGCGGCGAGCGGGTCGTCGGGATCCAGGTGGTGGCGGCACAGTTCCTCGGCGAGCGTCAGGTGCTCGTGCGAGTCGGCGTACCGGCCGCAGTCGCGTTCCATCGCGCCGAGCTTGGCCAGCATCTTGATGCCGCTGGGATGGCCGTCGCCGTAGACCTCCCGGTGCAGCTCCCAGGCGTCCTGCAACCGGTCGCGGGCCACCTCGCACTGGCCGCGCGCGTACTCCACGGTGGCCAGGTCGGCGTGCGCGGCGAGCACCCGCTGCGACTCCGGGCCGTCGCGGGCGGTCAGCTCGATGATCACGTCGGAGTAGAGCCGGGCGGCCCGGGCGTCGCTGCCGACCCGGTGCAGCACCGCGGCGAGCGTCGCGGCGGCGGTGACGGTGCGCTCGTCGGAGCGGCCGAACAGCCGGGTGGACGCCGCGTACGCGAACGCGGCCCAGCCGCGCGCGGAGTGCGGCTCGCCGAGTGCGACGAGCAGCCGGGCCTGGAGCCCGGCCGCCTCGGCCAGCTCGGGGGAGGCGTTGCCGGGACGGGGATCGGCGTCGCTGAGCGCGTCGGCGAGCAGCCGTTGCGCGCCGTCGAGGTCGCCTTCGGACACCAGTTGGTGCGCCTGGACGGTCAGGTCAGCGAAGCCGGAGGACACGCCCCATCGTGCTCGTCCGGCGACGGTATGTACAAGCCCCGGAGTGGATCAGTTTGGTCCCGAATCCGTCAGGTGGTCGGCGAGCGTCTCGCTGATCCGCCGGAGCTGGTCGACCTGGGCCGGGCTGAGCGCGTCGAACAGGTGCCGGCGTACCCCCTCGACGTGGCCGGGAGCGGCGGCGGCCAGGGTGGCGAAGCCCTCGCCGGTGAGCACGGCGACCTGCCCGCGCCGGTCGGTGGGGCAGTCCTCCCGGCGGATCCATCCGGACGCCTCCAGCCGGGCGGCGGCGTGTGACAGCCGGCTGCGCGACGAGCCGGTCAGCTCGGCCAGCTCGCTCATCCGCAGTCGCCGGCCGGGGGCCTCGGAGAGGCGGACCAGGATCTCGTAGTACGCGTGCGGCATGCCCGCGTCGCGTTGCAGCTCGCGGTCGAGCGTGTCCATCAGCGCCCGGGAGGCGGTCAGGAAGGCCCGCCAGGTCCGCTGCTCGTCGGGATCCAGCCACCGGGTCATGACGACCATCATACCGGCGATAGTTGAACGTTCAACAAAGCCGGGGTACGGTCGTTGACATGGGCATCCACCGACTCAACCACGCCGTCCTCTACGTCAGTGACCTGGAACGCAGCGTCGCCTTCTACCGCGACGTGCTGGGCTTCCGCCGGGTCCCGATGACTCCCGAGGGCTTCCGGGGCGCCGCCTTCCTCCAGGCGCCCGACTCCACAAACGACCACGACCTCGGCCTGTTCTCCATCGGCGCGGCCGCCGGGGCGTCCCAGGCCGGCCGGGCCACCGTCGGTCTCTACCACCTGGCCTGGGAGCTGGACACGCTCGACGAGCTGGGCGCCACCGCCGAGCGGCTGTCCGCCGCCGGTGCGCTGGTCGGCGCGTCCGACCACGGCACCACAAAGAGCCTCTACGGCCGCGACCCGGACGGGTTGGAGTTCGAGATCGTCTGGATCGTCCCGGCCGACCTGCTCGACGACGCCGCGCTCGCCGCGCGTACCCGCATCGGGCGGCTCGACCTCGACCGCGAGCGGCAGCGCTACGGCGGGCAGACCCGCGGCGGCGTGGGCATCTCCGTCCCGGTCTGAGCGGGGTTCCCGGCCGCGCCCGCCGCGCGGTGCGGTAGAAACGGCACCATGTCCACCGACGCCCTCCTGCGCGAGCTGCTCGTCCGCCGGCTCGACCACTGGCTCCCCGCCGCGCTGCACCGGGCGCGGCGGGCCACCCTCGCGCTCGCGTACGCCGGAGACGACGCCTCCGGCGCGGAGGAGGCGCTGCGGGTGGTGGCCGAGTTCGCCGACCGGCTGCGCGGGCGGCGGCTGACCGTGCTGGTGGTGGCCGACGACGGCACCGACCTGCCGGTACGCCTCGGCGCGGCCGAGGCCGCGCTGCCGCCCGACGTCGCCGTGCACCTGGTGCCCGGCGGCCCGGACCGGCTGCCGGTGGCGCTCAAGGCCGCCGGAGCGGCCGGCGCTCCGCTGCTCGTCGTCGCCGACGGCGCCGACCCGGACCCGGCCCTGCTGGCCGCCGCCGCGTCCGGGCGTCCGGCCGAGCTGCTGCTCGTCACCGCGCCCGGCCGGCCGCTGCGCCAGGTGCTCACCGACGCGGGGTTCCCGCTCGTCACCGAGGTCGAGCTGGTGCCGGACGGGGACGGTCCGGCCCGGCTGCTCGGCTACGGCACCGGCTCCGACCGGGGGCTGGAGGCGGTCAAGGACGCGCTCTGGGCGGTCGACGAGTACGCCGGGGTGCGCTACCGCGACCCGGCCGACCCGCAGGGCCGGCTGCTCGACATCTCGCTCGACCCCGAGCCCGGCCCGCTGCGCCGCGAGCTGCTGGCCGAGCTGGCCCGCTCCGGTCCGCGTACGGTCACCGAGCTGCGCCGCTTCGCCACCACCTCGACCGTCTACCGGGCCGCCGACGCCAACCGGGCGCTGGCCTCGCTGCTCGCCTCCGGTGCGGTGACCCGCGACCCGGAGCACGGCCGGCTCGGCGGGGACGTGCTGATCAGCGCCGGCCCGAACGCTGCGTCATCTGCTTGACCACTATCGACGCCCCGGTGGCGACCACGCCGATGCTGAACACCATCTGCGCGCACACCGCCACCCGGGCGATCTGACCCTGGGCGTGCACGTCGCCGTAGCCGACGGTGGTGAGCGTCGCCAGCGCGAAGTAGAGCGCGTCGACCCGGGTCCGCAGCCCGGCGAACTCGCCCGGCCGGGTGTTCGCCACCACGTAGTCGCCGAGCGCGAAGACGAGCAGCCCGGCGATCAGCGCGACCGCGAGCCGGGTCAGCGCCCGGTCCTCGTCCCGGCCGGTCGGCTGGTCCCGGACGAGCTGGCGGCGGACCTGGCCGGTGACCAGAAACGCGATCACCGCCACCAGCACCAGCGTGCCGGCCGAGCGCAGGGCCAGCCGCAGGCCGTTCGGGTCGGCCTCGACCGGCACGAGGAAGTAGCCGGCGAGCATGAGCAGGCAGGCCGTCACGGCCCGCCGTCTGATCCGCCGCAGGGACAGGTCCACCATGCCGCGATTCTCCGGTCACCGGTGCGCCGCGGTCGGCGGAACCG
Source organism: Micromonospora sp. NPDC049203 (assembly GCF_043197215.1). Taxonomy (NCBI): domain Bacteria; kingdom Bacillati; phylum Actinomycetota; class Actinomycetes; order Micromonosporales; family Micromonosporaceae; genus Micromonospora; species Micromonospora sp. NPDC049203. Next base: position 63,988 of record NZ_JBICSV010000009.1, read on the forward strand.
CGAACCCCGCCGGTACGACGATCGGGGCGCCGGCCAGTAGCCGGTGCCCCGATCCACGTCCGGGTGTCAGGCCCGGGTCTTGTCCTGCTTCCACGACAGCGGCCCCGGAAGGTCCACGCGGTGGGCGCGGGTGTTCGAGTTCCAGGACCAGCGGCCGATCTTGATGCTCCACGACGAGAAGCCGTTCTGGGTGAAGTGGAGGATCAGCGGTCCGTACTTCTTGCGCTTGCGGAACTGGACGCCCATCGGGGTGCCTCCTTCGTCTCCCTGCCTCTGCAGTCGTCTCCATGCCTTCGCGGCAACGAACATGCCCGGATCGACGATTCGCGAAACCATGCCCGGTCCGCTCTGGACGGTGGGACTCGCGCCCGGCAAAATCTCTATCCAACGGGTAGGTCTTAAGGAGTCGTAAATGCTGGTGAAGACGGTTGGTAACAATGCCAGCGACGAAGGTCTCACTCTTTGGAAGGGCGTTGACCGGCGCCGAGAGCGGTCGGCAGCATGAGAGCCGGTCGCCCCGCATCGCTTCCCTCATCCGGGGGTACCGGGAGAGAACACAGCGCCGCCGCTGCTACCCCTGTACTGGAGGCTCTCGTGGACCACGTGACATCCCCGCCGCGCCGTGAGCCGGTGCCGTCGTGACCACCGTGGACCGGCCCGGTGCCGGCACCGTCGAGCTGCGCCCCGTCGACGTCGACTCCTTCCGCGACCTGCTGCGCCGCCAGGCGTCCACGGTCACCGTGGTCACCACGCCCGGCCTGCGCGGCAACCGGATGCGGCCGGACCTGCCCCCGGCCGGCTTCACCGCCACCTCGTTCACCTCGGTGTCGCTCGACCCGCCGCTGGTCTCGGTCTGCCTCGGCCGCGCGTCGTCGAGCTGGCCCACCGTCGAGCAGGCCGAGCACGTCGCCGTGCACCTGCTCGCCTCCGGGCAGCAGGAGATCGCGCAGATCTTCGCCACCAGCGGCATCGACCGGTTCAGCGCCCACCCGGGCTGGACCACCGGGCCGTTCGGCGTGCCGCTGATCGGCGACGCGCTGGCCGTGCTGCTGTGCCGGGTGGTGCGCCGGATCGAGGCGGGCGACCACACCATCCTGCTCGGCGAACCGCTCGCGCTCGGCGCGGGGGAGGACGGCGACCCGCTGCTGCACCACGGCGGCCGCTACACCACCACGCTCGGCGACTGGCCCGAGGCGTGGTGACCGCCGCCGTCGACGAGCTGATCGCACTCGACCGGGCCGCCCAGGACCTGCTGTTCCGGGCGGCCCGCACCGCCAACGCGTTCACCGAAGAGCCGGTCGGCGACGAACAGGTCCGCGCCGTCCACGACCTGATCCGGTACGGCCCGACAGCGATGAACGCCCAGCCGCTGCGGGTGCTGCTGCTGCGTTCCCCGGCGGCCCGGGCCCGGCTGCTGCCGTACGTCAGCGCCGGCAACCGCGACAAGACGGCCACCGCGCCGCTGACCGCTGTGCTCGCCGCCGACGTGGACTGGCACGACCGGCTGCCCGAACTGTTCCCGCACCGCCCCGGCGCCCGCGACTGGTTCACCGGCGACCCGGCCGGCCGGGAGGCGCAGGCCCGGTTCAACGCCGCGCTCCAGATCGGCTACCTGCTGGTCGGCGTACGCGCCGCCGGGCTGGCCGCCGGACCGATGGCCGGCTTCGACGCCGCAGCGGTGGAACGGGAGTTCTTCCCCGGCGGGCGGCACCGGGTGCTGCTGCTGATGAACATCGGCCGCCCGGCGCCGGACGCCTGGCGGGAACGGCTGCCGCGCCTGCCCTACGAGGACGTGGTCGGCACCCTGTGAGTCAGCGCGGCTCCCACGCGTCCGGCTGGGCGGTCAGCTTGCGCACGTGCGCCGGCAACCGGCCGCTGACCAGCTCGTCCAGGCTCACCTCGTCGACCACCCGGCGCACCGAGGCGCGCACCGCCACCCAGAGCCGGGGCAGGTTCTCCGCCGCGCCCTCGTACCGGGTCTCCTCGGGGCGCAGCCCGCGTACCCCGGCCAGCGGACCGTCGACGGCGCGCAACACGTGCCCGATGGTGATCTCACGCGGCGGCCGGGCCAGCGTGTAGCCGCCCTCGGCGCCGCGCTGGGCCCGGACGACCCCGGCCCGGCGCAGGTCGGCCAGGACCGCCTCGAGGAACTTGCGCGGCATGTCCTGCTCCGCCGCGATGGCCTGGGTGGACAGCAGGGTCGGGTACGCGGTGGCCAGGCTCAGGGCTGCCCGGACCGCGTAGTCGCCGCGCGCGGAGATCTGCACAGTGCCATCATGCCTGGCCGCCCGGCACGGGGGAGTCGGCGGGCGGCCGGGGTCGCACCAGACGGACGGGCAGCGGGCGCTCGCGCTCGGCCCGGAACGTCCCCGGGCTCACCCCCACCTCGCGGGTGAAGAAGCGGCCGAAGTTGGTCGGCTCGGGAAAACCCAGCTCCCGGCCGACCGCGGCGATCGACTCGTCGGTGGCGGCGAGCAGCCGGCACGCCTGCAACGCGACCCGCTCGTCGATCACCTGCTTGGCGCTGCGGCCGGTCACCGCCAGGCAGGCCCGGGTCAGGGTACGCACCGAACAGCCGAGATCGGCGGCGTAGTCCTCGACCCGGCGGGTGTGCCGGTAGCCGCGTTCCACCTCCCGGCACAGCCGCCGGAACGTCTCCGTCTCGGCCCGGGGCGTCGCGCCGTCGCCGGGACGCGGCAGCAGGCTCAGCCGCAGCAGCAGGACGGCGAGCTGGTGGCGCAGCAGCGCCGCGGCGGCCGGCACCAGCGCGTGCCGGTCGGCGTCCACGGCGAGCTGGCTCACCTCGCTGATCACCGCGTCCTCGTCCTCACCGGCGAGCTGGCGGTGGGCGGGCACCGCGTCCGGGTCGACGTCGAGGCCGCGCAGCGCGTCCGGCCGCCAGCTCACCACCGTCGCGTCGAGCTGCGCGCCGACGAACCGCAGCGCCTGCCCGGGATGCGCGCGCAGCAGCGTGCCCGGACGGCAGGGGACCGGTCGAAAGTCCAGCTCGGCGGTGCCGTGGCCGTGGGTGACCAGGATCAGCAGATCACGGTCGAGCAGGACCGGGCGGGGCCAGCCGGGTTCGGCGGCGAGGTCGCCGAGCACACCGGTGACGATCTCGTCGGTGCCGGAGCGGAGCCGCGGCGGGCCGGTGCGGGTGGCCGGGGAGGGCTGACCGGTAGTGACCATCATCCCGACGGTAACCGGAGCGCCCGCACGTTGCATCTCGACGGTTTCGCCCGCTCTTGTCGGCAGCCGAGCCCGGCGGTTAGGTTACCGATCGGTAAGACCCCGGGCCGGGGTGCGCTGCATACCCGGCCACGCGGCCCCGGCCGACCGGCCCGCGGCCCGGCGACGGCGATGGGACGAACATGACGGATCTGTTCTCGGTCGACGGCAAGACGGTCCTGGTGACCGGCGGCTCACGCGGGATCGGGCTGATGATCGCCCGGGGCTTCGTCCGGGCCGGCGCCAAGGTGATCATCTCCTCGCGCAAGGCGGACGTGTGCGAGTCGGTCGCCAAGGAACTCTCCGCCGAGGGCCACTGCGAGGCGATCCCCGCCGACCTGGGCAGCGACGCGGGCGCGCTGGCGCTCGCCGAGGCCGTCCGGGAGCGCCACGACCGGCTGCACGTGCTGGTGAACAACGCGGGCGCCACCTGGGGCGCACCGCTGGAGGAATACCCGGAGGGCGCCTTCGACAAGCTCTGGGCGGTCAACGTCAAGGCCGTCTTCCGGCTCACCACCGCGCTGCTGCCGCAACTGCGCGCCGCCGCCGGCGCCGACGACCCGGCCCGCGTGATCAACATCGGGTCGATCGACGGCATCCGGGTGCCCTGGATGGAGGTCTACGCGTACTCGGCCACCAAGGCGGCCGTGCACATGCTCACCCGCGGCCTCGCCCACCAGCTCGCCGGCGAGCAGATCACCGTCAACGCGATCGCGCCCGGACCGTTCGAGAGCAAGATGATGGCCTTCGCGCTGGACGACCCGGAGTCGCGCGCGGCCATCGAGCAGCAGGTGCCGCTGGGCCGGATCGGCCGGCCCGAGGACATGGCGGGCACGGCGATCTACCTGGCGTCGCGGGCCGGCGCGTACCTGACCGGAGCGGTCATCCCGGTCGACGGCGGGATCACCACGCGCGGCTGACGCGTACCCCCGGTCGGAGACGGCCCGGGGCCGCGCGGACTCGGCAGATCCGCGCGGCCCCGGGTGTCGCCGTGTCAGCGACCGGCCAGCAGCCGGTTCACCGCGGTGTCGACGTCCAGGTGCTCGGCCTCGCGGCCGCGCGGGACGACGACGTAGGTCCGGCGCAGGAAGCGCACCAGCACGCTGCGCGGGACCTCGAACAGGGCGTTGCCGTCCGGGGACGACAGCGCGAGCGCGACGAAGTCGCCGCGCGGGGTGGCCCACGGCCAGACCCGCACATCACCGATGCCGGCCGGCTCGTCGAGCCCGGTGACCAGCAGTTCGCGAGCGAACGACCAGCTCACCGCCTCGCCGCCGGCGGACTCGGCGTGGAACAGGACATGGACCGCATACGGGTCAGCAGGGTCGTAACGCAGACTGGCACGCACCGGCAAGGCGGTGGCGTCAGGCGCGACGAGCCTTAGCGACGTCTCGACCTCTACGGTCGTCGGTCGGATGACACTCATGGACGTTCTCCCCCCGGCACCGCTGCGGAACGCGCGTGTCCCGCTTTTCCCATACTCAGGTGCTGCTCCTGGCTACGCTCCGCCATACGCTGACTTCACCCAGTGGTGGGAAGGGGTTCCGAAAGCCCCCGGGACCGCCCGGCCCCGCGTAGACTTTCCGGTTCCGCCCACTCCGTCGTCCCGCCCGGCAACGGGTGGTTCAGTCGTCGACTTACTCCGGTAACGTCCAGTCGTCAGCAGGGGTGACGGTCGCGGGCGACACTGGGGGTGGAAATGGTCACGAGGGGCTCCTCGGTGACGTCGCGGACCACGGCCGAATCGCCGAAAGGTGCGGCCCGAGCAGCCGAAAGTCGGGGGTACGAGGTGCCGGTGGAAGGGCGGTCGCAAGGCACTCTCACGGAGCAGCCGCGGCGGCGACAGGGCTGGCGGGGACGCCTGCACACCACGCTCGACCTCATTCGCGCCAACCCCACCGGCCGCGTCGCCCTGAAGATCTTCATCGGCATCCTCGGCGCCATCGTGGTCACCGTCGGTATCGCGCTGATCCCGCTGCCCGGGCCCGGCTGGCTGCTGGTCATCGCCGGCCTCGGCGTCTGGGCGGTCGAGTTCCACTGGGCGCGGCGGCTGCTCGCGTTCACCCGCCGCCACGTCAACTCCTGGACCCGCTGGGTCACCCGGCAGTCGATGCCGGTGCGCTTCGTGCTGGGCGCGGTCGGGCTCGTGTTCGTGTCGGTGGTGGTGTGGCTGTCGCTCAAGTACAGCTTCGGCATCGACGTGGTGGCGGAGGCGCTGCACTACCTCGCGACGCACTGAGGCCCGGTTTTTGGTCCGGGCGGGTGATCGGGTAGAGTCATGCGCGCTGAGGGCGATTAGCTCAGCGGGAGAGCGCTTCGTTCACACCGAAGAGGTCACTGGTTCGATCCCAGTATCGCCCACCATGAATACGGCAAGCTCAAGGCCCCTCAATCGAGGGGCCTTGACTCGTCTTTGAGGCTTCAGTCGTTGCTCGGAGGCAGCGAGAGGCAGCAAAGGACTTCACCACTCTGTGGGCGCGCTCAGCGGTTGAGTGGGTGTAGCGGTTCAACGTCGCGGACGTCTGCTCGTGACCCATCACCTTTGCTACGTCATTGATCGGCACGCCGTCTGAGACCAGCTAAGGCGCGTAGGAGTGCCGCAGGTCTTGAAATAAGCCCGTGGGATGGGCCCCGGCCACCTGACGGCGGCCGGGGCCCCGGTTCAGCAGACGTACATGGTTTTCTGGCCCACGAACGCCGCTTCGTCGGTCAGCGGTACGGTCAGATACTCCGTGCCGCTGGTCAGCAACTGGTTCTGATAGCCGGGGCTACCGATGATGTTTTCGTAGGTGCCGGTCTGCATCCGGCAGTCCTGGTGGCTGTACATCGCACCGACCATGCTGCCTTCCGCCCGGTTCTCGGTCGCGGGGATCATCAGCAGCCGGGTGCTCAGCGGAGAGTTCTCCCCGCCGGTGAAGAAGTCCCAGGCGCCACCCTCCTCGGAGGTGTAGAACGGATATTCGTCGCACTGGTCTTCGGGCCGCGTCGTCGGGCAGGAGGTCTGGCCGTACGGTGCGTTCATGAACCAGCTACGGGACTTGAGCACCTTGGGCTTTTCCGTCGAGCCGTTGACGTAGCGCAGCTGCACCCAGGGCGGGTTGGCGTCGATCGCGGCGTCGTCGTTGCGGGCGGCTCCGCGGGCGTCGAAGGCGGTGGGGAACAGGATCGGTTTGGACAGGCAGGGGTTGCCGACGATCCCGCCGCGCCGGGTCAGGTCGAGGCAGCGTTCGGCGGCCAGCTTTGCCTGTTGGTCGGTGACGATCCACCTGCCCTTGTCGTCGGTCGGCGCGCGCTTCGCGGAATAGTCGAGGATGCGTTGCTTGATCGCCGCCACGTCGTCCGCCCGGGGGCGCCGGGCGTCCGCGAAGGCCGCGGTGAGCAGGTCGGCGAAGCCCTGCTGGCCGCGGGCTGTCGGGTGGAAGGTGCCGGTGCCCGGCGTCTTCTCCCCGCTGCCGTCGGTGGACGTCGAGGTGACCGCGTTCAGCCACCGGTAGCCGTCGTTGCCACCGCACGCCCACTTCTTCTGTCCGCTGTTGCCGACGCTGATCGCCGCCGTGGTGTGAACGTAGCGGATGTCCACGCCCTCGGCGCGCAGGTCGTCGACGACCCGCGCGATGGCGATGGACATCCGACCGGCCATCGCGTTGAGGAACAGCCGGGCCTGCGAGCTGATGTTGTAGCAGGCGTTGTTGCCTTCCTCGTTGGCGAACATCTGCGGGTAGCCGACGACGAAGATCTGGGCGTTCGGGGCGGCGGTGTGGATCGCCCGGTAGGTGGCCTTCAGCTTTGCCGGCAGCCAGTCCCGAATGATCCTCGTTTGGTAGTCGCGCAGCGGTTCGGGGTCGACGACGCCGTTCGACCGGGTCAGCCGGTAGTTCGGCCCTGAGCAGTCGGTGAGCGCGGCGATGCACCCGGTGAGCACGTCGGAGAACCGGGCGTCGTTGCCGCCGATCGAGATCGACACGTGCGTGGTCTCCGGGTCCAGCCAGCCCTGCTCCACCTGGGTCAGCTCGCCCCAGCGGTCGACCGCCTGTCCCCAGTCGGTGTGTCCCGCCGTGTCGGAGGCGGCCGGCGGAACGTTTACCGCGTCGCGGGTGACGGCCGTGGTCGTCGCGCCCGAGCAGGCGAGGAAGCCGAAGCTGCCCCAGCTGTACCGCGTCGACATCTGTTCGATGGTGTAGTGGTCGTTCGGGAAGTCCCGGACGGAGTCGCGGCCGGGATCATGCACGAGGCGGGGGTACGCGCCGGCCGTCGACCGGTGGCAGGCGTCGACGCTGGAGCCCTTCGTGCCGTTTGTTCGCTTGAGGTCGCTGTTGCGGTCGTACGGCGCCACGCCCTCGCCTGACGAGTAGGAGTCGCCCAGCGCGACGTATCGGGGCATGCCGCCGACCTCTTCGGGCACGCCGGGCGGCGACGGGCTGGGCCAGCTGAACGCCACCGCGTCGAAGATGATGCTGTCGTCTCCGGTGCCGTCCTTGGCCACGGTGGTCAGCGAGACCGAGGGCTGGCCCCGGAAGTTGAAGGTGCCCAGGTCGACCCACTTGTTCTGCTGCCAGGTCTGGTTGATCACCCGGTACCGGGTTTCGCCGTTGCCCAGATCGATCGTGTACTTCGCCTGTTGCGTCCAGGCGCCGAACTCGGGCACGAACACCTGGACCCGCCGCCAGCCGGTGCCGGTCTCGTTGAGCCGCCAGGTGCCAGTGACCTTGAGGTTTCCGCCCTGGGCCGCCTGCGTCCGGGTGCTGGCCCGCCAGTAGTGGCCGCCGTAACCGCCGCCGACCTGGTGGAAATCGATCTTGGACGGGTAGGTGCCGTTGGCCACCCCCGTGAAGGAGAGCTGGAACGTACCCTGGTTCTGCAGCTGTCTGGGGCATGACCGCGGCGAGGGCGAGCCGAGCGGAACGTTGTCGACCACCTTGGCACCGGGGGCGAGGTCACCGCCGCTGTCCTGGCAGTGCGGCGGGTAGCTGATGCCGTCGCTCTCGCAGGCCGTCTGGCCGGCTGTCGTGCACCACGGGTAGCCCGGGTCGAACCGGATCTGCTCGTGGCCGCAGGTGTCGCAGACGACTCCCGGCGGCGCCTTCCACCCGACGGCGGAGTGGGCCCAGCACCTCAGGTCGTACAGGCCGGCGGCGTTCCTGTGCAGACACGAGCCGGGCTTCTCGCTGCTGACGTCCGGATCGTCGGGCTGCACGGAGGCGTACGGATCGCATTGGTTGGTGTTGTCGCAGAAGGTCTTCAGCGGGGGCTTGACCCTGGGCTTGTCCTCGCTCAGGTTCCACCAGGCGTAGTTGAAGCCGGGGCGCTCGACGCCCGGCGACTCGGTCGCGGAGATCGGATTGCCGGCCCAGCCGAGCACCTTCTCCGGGTACGGCCAGTTCTGCGGCGTGCGAGCGTCGTCGTACGAGGTCATGAACGGGTGCCGGAGCGGGTCGTACCTGGGGTTGATCGGGTTGTTGAGCCACCCGACGCCCCACGGGTCGGTGTCGTTCTTCTTCGGGTAGAAGCCCGAGTTGTACGCCCACACCGCGTAGAACCAGTTCTCGAGCGCGGACGGATCGGCGTTGTGCACCCGCAACCCCGCCGCGTAGGTCTGGTTCCATTTCTCCTGCAAGATCTTCAACCCGTACGCGATGTTCGCGGTGAAGTCGAGCGCGACCGCCCGCTGGGTCTGGAACGGCAGCGAGACCTCGACCTTGTTGCCGTTGGCGTCGGTCTTCTCGTGGCCCGCCAGGCGCATGCCGTCGGTCGCCTGGGTGAGCCCGTAGCCGCAGTCGGCCTTCGTCCAGTCGATGTCCCAGTCGTCCAGCGAGGTGGCGTTGTAGATGTCGCGCCCGTAGTAGTTGCCCATCAGTGGGTTCGCCGGCACGCCGGGCAGCGCGAACTTCGACGCCTGCCACATGTTGGATTCCTGGGTGATGATGCCCAGCATGATCTGCGCCGGCACCCGGCCGCCGTTCGCCAGTGGTGGCGCCGGGAACAGTGTCTGCGGCTCGTACGCCGGCATGCCGTAGCCCTTCCAGTTCGCCGGGCGCGAGGCCGCGTCATTGAGCCGGCCGAAGACCGCCTGGTCGACCGCCCACTCGACGTTGCGCGGCTTCGGCTGCACGGCCTGGTTCGCCGGGTCGTTGCGCGGCACCGAGCAGTAGCGGTCCGCCTCGACCGGTTCGGCCGAGGCGTCGGCCGCGATCCGGAAGCGGGGCGTGGTGGCCGTGGCCGTGGCGCCGAGCTTCGGATGGGTGGCTCGGCCGGCGACCGCCTCGGGTCCGACCACCTCGGGGCTCACCTCGAAGGTGAGCGACTTGCCGGTCTTTGTCACCGTCGCCGTGACGGCGACGTCGCGGGCCACGCTCGGGTCGCCGCCCTGGGTTCGCGGGTCGCCCGCGCCGGCCGCCTTGACCTGGGTGAGCGCCAGTTCACCGCGGGTGGACAGCTCACTGTCGCGGGGAACGGCGATCCGGCGCACGGTGGCGGGCAGCGCGGACATGTGCGCCGGCCGGCCGGTGATGAAGGACCGGCCGCCGGCACCGCGGGCCAGGCCGACATCGGCCGCGCGGCCGCGTGCGAGCTCCCGCACGGACCGGCCGACCGCCCGCTTCACCCGGGTCTGCCGGCCGTCGGAGTCCATGAAGACGACGCCGCCGGCTGCGTCGGGCGTCAGCCGGAACGGCACCCCGGTCGCCGCGGCGGACCGGGTCACCTTGCCGGTCCTCGCCACCGAGACCAGCCCGCCGGCGGCCGCCGCGACGATGCCGTCCTTGACGGGTACGGGGGAGCTCAGCTCGGTGTTCAGCAGGATCGGCTTGGACAGCGTGCGTGCCGCCGCGTCCACGGTGAACAGCCGGCTCCGTGGCGCGGTGGACGTCGGGTCCTCGCGGTTCTCGCCACCGAGCTGGGAGAGCACCGCCTGCTCGCCCGCGCCGCAACCGGGGTTGAAGTAGGCGAGCGACGACTGCACCGGCAGCTTGGTCACCTGGCGCGTCTTCAGGTCGACGAGCGCGGTGAACCCGCCACGGTCGAACAGCTCCGCCTTGTTGGTGAAGGTGCGGGGTGCGTACACCACGACCAGCCGGCGACCCGAGCCGGTCACGCAGGCGTTGCCGATCCACAGGTCGACGTCGAAGCCCGGCTCGGCGAGGCTGGCCGCGGTCTCCCAGGTGTAGCCGGTGGCCGCCGTGGCGGTGAGAATGTGGAAGCCGTTGGCGTCGCCGGAGGTCGTCCAGATCCGGTCCGCGGAGCCGCGCCACCCCTTCGGCAGGACCCTGTCCCGGTCGCCGGGTGCGACGCGATCGGCCGGCCCGACCGGGCCGGCCGGGGCCGCCGCTGCCGCCGGCGCGGATGGCGGGGTCTCCGCCGGTTCGGCCCGGGCCACTGCGGACAGTGCCGGGCCGGAAAGCAGCGCAACAGCGGCCACGGCGGCAATCATCGCCTTGCCAGGCGTCGATAACGTTCCTATCTTCACGGGTCTCCGTCCATGACGAGCGTGGTGAAAACAATGGAGGGACCATGTTCTGGCCGTACGCCGACGGCGGACCACACCTTTAACCCGAGCGCGAAAGGTATGCCCGGCGGGTCTCGGATGTGTCAGACGGCAAGGCTGATCGCATTCTCGAGTAACTGCGGGTCACGGAGGTGGTCGTGATCGGCGGTTGGCTTGTCGGGTGGCGCGGGCGATGTCCGACCTGGGAGGTCACGACCGCTGTCGCGGCGTACCGGGCAGCGCTCACCATCAGTGATCGCAGCGGGTGGGAGAACGGCGTGGGGTGTCGTGACGGCCGGCGAGGTCCTCGGGGCTTTTTGTGGCGTAGAAATTTTATGGTCACGATGGGATCTCACCCGCTACTTCGGCCTCCACATGGTCCGGCTGCATTTCCGCTCGCTTAAGCCTTGGCTAAAACCTCTTGCCGCTGCCGTGTGCCAGTACCGAGGATCTGCACGTGCCGACCGGTGAAGGCATTTTTCTTCCGCCGACCTGAAGGTTGCATCCGCGCGAGTGGCATTCCACCTCGCACTACGAAACGGAGTCAGTTCATGCGCGACACGACCCGCCGCTGGATCGGCCTTGTGGCCGCTGCCATCACCGCGACCACCGGGCTGGTGGCGATCACCACCGCACCGGCCCAGGCCATCACGTTCTACGAGGGGCACTCGCCCGAGGATTACTTCACCGGCAACAACGGGATCAGGTACCGGTGCACCGACGACGCGAGGACGGTCCGGGAGGCGTACCTGCCGGGCGGCGGGCCGTTGATCGCCGAGTTGCGCTACAGCCCGCGCTGCCGCACGGCGTGGGCCCGCGGCAAAGCGAACTACGACGTCCGGGTCGACGGCTTCTACTCGAACGGGCAGTACCGCACATACGCCGCCGCGGGCCGCAATCCCGGTGCGCCCTCCACCGACGTGCACTGGACCGTGATGCTCGACGACGCTGGCCTGCTGGCCCGCGCCTGTACCGCCTGGGGCTACAACAACGAGTACGAGGAGTACTGCACCAGCCGGTACTGAGATCCACCGGACAACGGCGGCGGCCCGCACACCGACTACCGGGTGCGGGCCGCGTCGGGGATACCTGTTTCGCAGTCGGGTGGTGCCGGCACCGCCGGCGACGGACGTCCAGGCCCGGTGACCGGCGGGGCGGAGCCTACGTCGCAGGACGCGCGGCGACGTCGATCGGAGCGCGTCGAGGCGGAGCGTCGCCGAGCATCGCCGCGCCGAGTGGGGTGATCGTGTGCAGCACCGCCTTGCCGATGCGGGTGGTCCTGATCAGCCGGGCGTCGCGCAGCACGGCGGTGTGCTGGCTGATCGACGCCGCGCTCACTCCGACGCGTCCGGCCAGCTCCGAGGTGGTACGGCCATCGCCGATGGCCTCCAGCACGTCCGCCCGGGTCGGCCCGACGAGGGCGGCGAGGGCGCCCGGCCCGGAGGGCCGCGCCGCGTCCAGGTGCCGGGTCAGGTCGTGTTCGACCGGATATACCAGCACCGGCGTGAGGTCCGGGTCCCGCAGCGTGTCGGGCGTCTTCCAGGACAGGTAGGACGGCACGAGCAGCAGCCCGCGGCCGTTGAGGTGGATCGACTGGGTGGACGGCACATCGACCACGAGCGCCGGAGGCTCCCAGCGCATCATCGGCCGGAAGCTCTTCAGCAACCCCTCACCGCCGTGCTCCAGCAGCACCCGTGCCCGCCGTGCCCGGTCGGCGTCCACGTGCGCCCGTGCCTCCGCCCAGAACGGGGCGACAGCGACCGCGAACTGTGACCGCATCGCGCCGGCCAGGCGGCCCAGCACGTCGCCGTCGCCGTCGGCGAGGCGCCGCATCCAGGACGGCAGTGGCCCGCCGAGGCGGGCGAGCTGCTCCATTTCGGCGCGGAGCCGGGCCGTCGGAGTGCGTAGCAGGGCCTCGATCGCGTCCGGCAGACCGAGCCCACCCTCGGCCGGCGTCAGGAAATCCGGATAGTAGGCACCGTTCACCAAGGGCCGGAGCATTTCCAGATCGGCGGGCCGCATGGCCGGCACGGCCCGCCGGCGCCAGCGCCCGAAGACCGCCGCCGGCCCCGGGCGGCCGAGGCGGAAAACGCTGAAGACCGTCTCCCACATCGGATCGGGTGCTGCGGCCACGCGAACCCGCCCGAGATCCTCCGCCGTGAAGTAGATGCGCAACGAGGCTCCCGAAGACGCATGTGAATGGCGTGAGCTCGCGGCAGTCTAGCCTTGGAATATCGGAGCGCGCCACTCTCTTACGCGGGTGCGAATCGAGCTTCATCACCTTCGAGGTGATTGTGTCGGTACCGTGCCCCGAAACGTCAGCTCGGGCGCGTCTCCGCTTCGCCGACGTTGCCGTACGGCGGTCGCTGCGACCGCCGTCAGCCGACGAACGCGGAGCGACGCGGGTCGGCCAGCACGGCCGCGATCTCCTGTCGCAGGTCGCCCAGCATCCCGCTGAGCACCCCACCCGGGCACTCCGTCGGCCCCCAGTCTTGATGGCCCGCGATCGTGGGTACGCCGCGGCGGAGGCCGCTTATCGGATTGACGTAGGTCACGCTGGCCAGCGGATCGACGTGGCACCAACCGGTCAGGGCGGCGAGCAACAGAGTGAGGCTGCGCCGCGCAGCCGCCGTCGGTTCGCGTGTCACGAAGGTTCCGAGCAGGACGACACCCACGTTCCCCGCGTTGTAGCCGCCCACGTGCGAGCCGTTCACCATCCAACCGGCCGGGTCGAAACCGGGCAGCACGTCCCCGCCGGAGCGCCGGCCCTCGTAGACCCGGCCTGCCTCGTCGATCAGGAAGTGGTAGCCGAAGTCGCCGTAGCCGAGGTCGATCGCCTGGTAGCGGTAGATGGCGCGCATCCGCGCGGCCGGATCAGGATCGTCGTTGCCGGTGGCGGTGTGGTGAACGGTGAACGTCTGCACCGGCCAGAACGTGGGTGGGTACTTTTCCACGCCGGCGGCGTCGAACCGCAGGGACTCGTCGGCGCCCCAGGCGGCACGGCTCAGGAAGGGCAGCCCCGCCAGCCGGGAGCGTTCCGACACCTCGGCGGACGCGGGCCGCAGGGCCGGGCCGTCGGTGCCGTTGAGGACGACCGCCCGGCTGCCGGTCGGCAGGTCGAGGTCGACTGCCGGAGCGTTGGGTACGGTGACGAAGGCCAGTTGCTCGGTCGCGGGCGCGGCGTCGCCCGCGCCGGCCGGGCAGCCGCCGGGCGCCGGGGCCCACCGGCTCCACGCCCCCGACCGGTCGGCGGAGCGCCACCGTGCCGGGGCCGAGCCGGCCGGCGACCGCAGGGCAACGACCTGGGCGTCGAATCCAGGCCGAACGGTCCCGCTCCGCAACGGCCTGGTAGCCAACGTCCGTGGAGCCGGGGCACGGCCGGACGTCGGGGTGCCAGCCCGTGCCGGTCGTGGCGTGGCCAGGACGGTTGCCGCCCCCACACCGGCACCGAGCGCGCCGAGGAGGGTTCGCCGGTCGAGGCCACCGACTGCCGGCGTCTCGACGTCAGGACGATCGGTATGCACGATTCCTTCCCTTCGCCCGCAGTGCACATGCGTACGACAGGCATCGTGAATTCCGTCTATGCGCCGCGGCAATTCCTTTCAGCACAGCCTTCAAGGATCGGGACGTGCCGCCCGAACCGGTGCCTGAGGTCAACCCGTAACGATCTCGACGGCCAAGCGTGGGAATGCCAGGCCGAGTGCGCGTTGGTCGGCAACGACCAAACGCCGGTTACGTCTGGGGTGCCGGCAGCGGCAAGACCGAGAGCGACGCGGTCAAGAGCGCCAAGGAGGACGCGTCAAGCCAAGCGCCGCGAGGCTGTCGCGCCCAGCGCTGTCGGGCGGTGGACTGAACGAAGAGTCGGACCGCCAATTCTTCGACGGCAACTTCACGCCACGCGTCATTCACCAGCGCAACCCACCGGACTGGATGAGCCGCTGGAACCGGTGCGGATGCGGGCCCTGATCGGCCTCTCCGTCTAGACTGGCCCGCCTCCACGCCCAACATTTGGAGATGTCACGTATGACCAGTCCTGAGGCAGATGGCGTCCGGGCTCAACTATGGCGGATCACCATCCCTGTAATCGCCTCCGTCAGTGAGGTCGATGCCCTCACTGACCGTATGGTCGAGACGCTCTGTCCGGACACCGCCCACGAAGCCCCCTGCCCAACACCGTGGGCGCTACACGTCACCGACGGCAGTTCGCTGAGCAAGGCCGAGCAGCGCCGCCTCCGCGAAGAGATCGCAGACACCAACTGCTGAGCACCTGAAGGCCAGGCTGGGCCAGACGGGCGAGGTGAAGCACTACGCAGAAAGCCACCCTCGTGAGAGGGTGGCTTTTGCTGATTCCATTGTCAGTTGTCGGTGGGAGTCAGCGGATCGTCAGCGAGCGCTCCCGGAAGCGTTGACCCCGGCCGTCCGACCGGTGGGTGTAGAGATGAGGCAACCCCTGCTGCCGCTTCCGGATGACCTCGGCCGTAGGTCCGCCATGGTCCCGTTCCGGCAGCGCGGCCTGGCCGAGTACGCGGTGACGGAGTTCGGTCCCTCTCGCGCCGCCGCAGGCCTCGAATACCTCGTTCCCTGGCCCGGACCGCTCGGAGGGCACCCGCGCGACGCGGACACCCTCCGAGGGCTGGCAGTGCCGGCTCGCCCTCAGCCCGTGGGGCCGGACACCGCCCCACCGAGGGTCACCTTGAGGATCTTCTCGTTGCTGTTGTTCGGGGTGCTGTCCTTGTCTCCGCCGGTGCTCGTGGTCAGCCACAGGTTGCCGTCGAGGGTCGGTTCGACGGTACGCAGCCGGAAGTACGTCCCGACGAAGTACTGCTGGACGTTGGTGAGCGTGTTGCCGCTGATCTCCGCGCGGTACATCCGGTTACCACGCAGGCAGGCGAGGTAGAGCACGTCTCGGACGATCGCGATGCCGCTGCACGAGGCCTCGGCCACCGGGTACGTCCGGATCGGGGCCCTGAAGTTCGGGTTGGCGCAGTCGCCGGAGGTGCCCTCGCAGGCAGGCCAGCCGTAGTTGCCGCCCTTGACGATGATGTTGGTCTCGTCCATGACGTTGTTGCCGAACTCCTGCTCGAAGAGCCGGCCCTGGGAGTCGAAGGCGAGTCCCTGGGGGTTGCGGTGGCCGTAGCTCCAGACGTAGTTGCCGAAGGGGTTGTCCGCCGGCACGGTGCCGTCGGGGTTGAGCCGCAGCACCTTGCCGCCCAGGTTGTTGGTGTTCTGGGCCACGTCCGGGTTCTGCCCGTCGCCCGTGGCGGCGTAGAGCTTGCCGTCGGGGCCGAAGCGCAGCCGGCCGCCGTTGTGGTACTTGTTGCGCGGGATTCCCGTGACGAGCACCTGCTCGGTGCCGGTTTGCAGCGTGCCGTCGTAGCGGATGCGCACGATCCGGTTGTCGGTCGTGGTGGTGTGGTAGATGTACAGCCAGCGGTCGGTGGTGAAGCTGGCCGAGACGGCCAGCCCGAGCACGCCGCCCTCGCCGTTGGTGCCGGCCACGTTCGGCACGGTGCCGATGCTGTGCTTGTTGGTACCGTCCGGGTTCATGGCGACGATGTCGAACAGGTCGCGCCGGCCGTAGAGGACCGTGCCGTCGGGCAGTTGCACCAGGCCCCAGGGCAGGTCCTTCTCGGTGGTGATGACCGTGGAGCCGCAGACCGGGCTCGTGCAGCCCGAGCCCGTGTGCGCGGTGACCGCGGCGCTCGCCCCCGAGACGTTGCCCTGGGCGTCCCGGGCGGTCACCGTGTACCGGTAGTCGGTGCCGGGCGTCAGCCCGGTGTCGGTGAACGTGGTCGCCGGCGGGTTGCTGGCGGTGCCGGTGGTGGAGCCGACCGCCGTACCGTTGCGCAGGATGGTGTAGCCGGTGACCGCGACGTTGTCGGTGGAGGCCGACCAGGTGAGGGTCACGTCCGTGCCGTTGACCGTCGCGGCCAGGTTGGTCGGCGGGCTGGGCGGAGACGTGTCCTGCTGGCAGAACGGCGGGGTGACCGAGAGCGTGGAGCTGGCCTGCGAGACGTTGCCGGCGGCGTCGCGGGCGTTGACGTACCAGCCCCAGGTGACACCCTGCACGACGCTGAGCGTGGCGGTCAGCGTCCGTCCCGGGACCGAGGTGACGAGCTGGCCGTCGTGGTAGATGTCGTAGAAGGCGACGCCGACGTTGTCCCGCGAGGCGTACCAGGAGAGCGTGACGGACTGGCAGGTCAGCCGGCTGCTGCGCAGGCCGGTCGGCCGGGTGGGCGGGCTGGTGTCGGCGGCGAGCCGGGCCGCCGGCCGGCTCCCGGTAGCGGGTGCCGCCGCCGCGGCGTTGGCGGGTACACCGGTCAGGATGGTGCCGGCGCAGATCAGCAGGGCGAGCGGGACGCGGTGGCGGGGCTGGTGAGGAGTAATCCGCACGGTGCTTTTCCTTCCCGGGGTTCTTGGTCAGTACGGGTAGCCGGGGACGTTGAGCCGCACGCTGTACAGGCCGGAGTCGTTCGTCCGGCCGGAGGTGATGTAGAGGGTCTGCCGGTCGGGTCCGCCGAACGCCACGTTGGTGGTGCCGGTGCCGCCGGAGCGGATCGTGCCGAGCTGCGCGCCGGCGGGGGAGTAGACGTGGATCAGCCCGTCCGAGCCGGAGGCCCAGTAGACGTTGCCGGCGCAGTCGACGGTCACCCCGTCGGGACCGCCGAGGTAGTTCACGAAGACGCTGCGGGTGCCGCTGCTGCCGTCGGGCTGGACGACGTACTTGTAGATCTTGTTCTCGGCGTAGGCGCCCACGTAGAGCGTGCTGCCGTCCGGGGAGAGCGCGATGCCGTTGGGTTGCCGCAGCCGGTCGTCCACCAGCGACACCTGGCCGCCGGAGACGCGGAAGACACTGGTACGTCCGCTCATCTGGTCGGGTCGGTTGCCGCGCTGGAAGGTGGGGTCGGTGAAGTAGGCGACGCCGTCGGAACGGACCGTGACGTCGTTTGGTGAGTTGAACGCCCGGCCCTGGTAGCCGGCGGCGACAGTGCTGCGGGCCTTGTCGCTCAGCCGGTACGCGGAGACGTTCCGCTGATCGTGGGTGGCGGCGATGATCTGCTGGGCGTCGGGGCTGAGCGCCAGGCCGTTACTGCCGGCGTCGGCGATGAAGGTGTCGAAGGTCGCCGGCGGGGTGAACCGGCGGATCGTGGAGGGCTGCACGTTGTTCGGCCCGGTGCCCGCGGCCATGTCGGACATCAGCAGGTAGCCGCCGTCGGCGATCCAGACCGGTCCTTCGAGGAACGAGAACCCGCTCTGGATCTTCGTCGCGGACACGGAGGTGGCCGGCAGGGGCGGGCCGTATCCGGTGCCGCCCGGGCAGACCCCCGGGGGCGCGCCGGGTGGGCCGTAGAGCGGGACGCCACTCGTGTGAGCGTTAACATAAGCGGCGTCCCGAGGTGCCGGGGGTGCGGCACCGACGGGACCGGGTGCGGTGGCGAGTGCGAGGCACAGGCCGGTGAGCGTGGCGATGGTTGGACGCCAGGTCATCGGGTACTCCAATCGAAATCGGCGAATGCGAAGCCGGTGGTTGCCGGTGAGCCGACCCCGGTCGCCGGCACCTGCTATTGATGAATATCGATGCGTATGTGACGCAGCTTAGGCGAGGAAGCAGCGCCCCGCATCAGTTCCCCACGACCACCTTCGGAGCGTGCGCGGAGGCTCCGTCCGTCCTCTGTACCGCGTCGGCCCACCACCTCCCGGCTGCTGACGACCCACGCGGAGTGCCGGTAACTACCGACAGCAACCGTTCAGGGCGAAGACAGCCGGGACGACCAGCGATGGACGGTGGGTTGCGGACACCCGACACCCTGAACCGATGGGATCCCGAGGACGTAACAGCCGCCAGAAAGGCGCGCGGAAGCGACGCCCGCCGACCCCGCGCCACGCGCACATTCAACCCGCACGACGGGCCACGACGGTCCCCGCGGAGCCGGCGAATCAGGTCCCGGCGGCTGGGCCGGCCCCCACGATGTCACCGGTGCGGACGCAGCAGTGGGATCCTCTGCCGTCGATCGGCAGGTTCCTCGCCCGGTTCGCCGCCGGCAAGCTGGTGGGTTTTCTCGCCGGGCTGTTCCTGCTGCCGATTCTGGTCGCCGCGGCACGTGCGACAAACGGGTGGCCACACCTCGTACTCGGGCTTTGCGTGTTCTCCGTCTTCATGGGACTTTCTCAGTCAGCGGGTGCTCTGCTCGCGTCGCGCGGAAGATCGGCGGTGGCTCCGCTTGCGTTGACAGCTAAGTTCTGGCTGGTCCTACCGTTCCTCGCACTATGGCCCCTGCTGAGTGCGGCCGGCATCTCGGACGACGACAAGCAGCCGATGCTGACCGGCGTGGCGGCCGGCTTGGCCGTGGTCGTCGTGGCGTGGACAGGCTGGTTCCTGGTCGCGCACCGGATACACGCCCTCACGTACCACCCGGGCCGGCTCAAGGGATGGCAGTGGTACCTGCGCTTGACCATGCAGGCGGGCGGATTGCTGGGCGGTCTCGCGGCGATCGGCATCGCCAACAGATAGCGACGGAACAGCTGGGGAACCTGCCGAAGGGCATCGCCGGACGCCCGGCGTCACCTCCGGCTCAGGCCGAGCGCCTCGTCCACCCGGTCCAGCACCGTCACGTCGTCGTGGCCGACGCCGCGCAGCAGGTCGATCGCGGTCGCCCGGATCTGCCCGACGATCATGGTGACCGGCAGCGGCGGATCGGTCCGCAGCAGGCCGGCGGCGATCCGGACCGCCTCCAGGGCCGCCGCGTCGGCCCGCTGCGCGTGCCGGTCGGCGTCGGCGCCGGTGAGGTCGTGGGCCATGGCCTCACCAGCCGACCGTACGGCAGAGGTCAGCGCGCCGATCGCGGCGGCCAGCTCCGGCGGGGTGGCGGTGTGCCGGCGGGTCAGGGTCACGCCGGCGCGGGCCAGCACGCGGATGTTGCGGGCGGCGTAGTCGAGCTGCCGCAGTGTGGCCTCCACCTCGACGAGCTTGCCCAGGTGCCGGCGGCGCAGTCCCAGCCGCAGCGTCTCACCGGTGGCGAGCACCGCGGCCTGCATCTCGGCGACGCAGTCGTCCACCTGGCGCGCCCGCTCCAGGGCGGCGCGGGCGGCGTCCTCGTCGCAGCCCCGCAGCGCCGCGTTTACCTGGTCGAGCAGGTCGGCCAGGTCGGTGTAGCTGCGGCGGGCCTGGGCAACAAGTGGTGCCAGCGGGTCGCGGGCGGCCATCAGCTGGCTGGCGGCGAGCGCCACGGCGCCGCCGATGAGCGCGTCGACGAAGCGAAACGGCATGAGCGTCCCGTTCGGCGCGGACACCACGACCAGGTACATGGCCGAGACGGTGGCCTGCACGACCAGGGCGCGGCGGGCTCCGATCACCACGAGCGTCGTGGTGGTCAGCAGCAGCACCAGCAGGACCGTGTCGGTGCCCGGGCCCAGCGCGTACACCAGTAGTTCCGCGACGAGCACGGCGGCGGCGACGGCGAGCAGGATCTCGACGGTCTGCCGTAGTCTCCGCCCGCGGGACTCGCCGAGCACGACCAGCGCGGCGGTCGGTGCGAAGAACGGGTCCGGGTGGCGGATCACCACCGCCGCCACGATCCAGGCGACCACAGCGGCGGCGGTCAGCTCGACCACTGTCATCCCGTCGCTGCGCAGCCGCGCGGCGGCGCCGCGTACCCAGGTCCGCACCGGTGGTGCCCCTCTCGCCGGGCGGACCGGGACCGGCCGCCGTTCGATCTTCCGCGAGGAGGGCCACTACCCCGGCTGTGACCTGCTCAATCGCTCGGTTGGCAGGCAGCGTGACGAGGATTCCTCGAGAGGAGTGGTGAGGCACCTCGGCGACGGCTTCCCATTTCTGATGCCCGTGACCGACGCCCGTGACGACCCGCACGTGCCCGGGTCAGCGGCGGATGAGGCCGAGTTGGGTGGCGGTGGCGACGGCGGCGGTGCGCGACTCGACGCCGAGCTTGGCGTAGATGCGGGCCAGGTGAGACTTGACGGTGCCTTCGGTCAGGTGGAGGCGGGTGCCGATGCTGTGGTTGGACAGACCGTCGGCGACCAGGGCGATGACCTCGGTCTCGCGTCGGGTCAGGGCGGTGCCCGGCGTACGCAGGCGGCTCATCAGCCGGTTCGCGACGGTGGGCGCCAGCGTGGTGCGTCCGGCGGCGGCAGTACGGACGGCGGCGGCCAGGTCCTCGGGTGGCGCGTCCTTGAGGAGGTAGCCGGTGGCGCCGGCCTCGATGGCGGGCAGGGTGTCGGCGTCGGAGTCGTAGGTGGTGACGATCAGCACGCGCGGCGCTTCCGGGCGGGCGGTGATCCGGGCGGTGGCTTCGGCACCGCCCATGCCCTTCCCGAACTGGAGGTCCATCAGCACGACGTCGATGTCGCCCGCGTCGGCGCGGGTGACGGCCTCCTCGGCGGTGGCGGCTTCGGCCACGACGACGAGGCCGGGTTCGGTTTCCAGCACGGCGCGCAGTCCGGCCCGTACGACGGGGTGGTCGTCGGCCAGGAGGAGGCGGATGGCGGCGTCGTCGGTCACGGGCGGCCCTCGGGCTCGGTCCTGGTGGGCGGGGTGAGGGGAAGCTCGGCGGTCAGGGCGGTGCCGTGGCCGGGCGCGGATTCGACGGTGAGGGCGCCGCCGAGGGCGTTCATGCGGGCGCGCATGGCCGCCAGGCCGAAGCCGCCGCTGTCGACGTCGGGGACGGGCAGCTGTTCCGGGTCGAAGCCGCGCCCGTTGTCGACGACGTGAAGGGCGACGCGGTCGCCGAGATGGCTGAGGGTGACGTCGGTCGTGGTGGCCTGGGCGTGGCGGACCGTGTTCGCGACTGTGGACTGGGCGATACGCAGGAGAGCCACCTCATGGGCGGTCGGCAGCGACACTGGGTCGCCGACGAGGTGAAAGCGGGCGCTGAGGCGATGGCGGGCGCTGGTGGTGGTGCACAGGCGTTCCAGGGCCCCGGCCAGGGTGGTGCCTTCCAGGGTGGGCGGGGTGAGCGCGGCGACGAAGCGGCGGGCCTCGGCGAGGTTGTCCACGGCGACCTGACGGGCCGCGTCGACGTGACCCGAGGCGGCACCGGGCCGGCCGGGCAGGGCGCGCTCGGCGGCGCGCAGCAGCAACTGGATGCTGGACAGGCCCTGGGCGAGGGTGTCGTGGATCTCGCGGGCCAGACGCTCCCGCTCGGCGAGCACGCCGGCGGTGTGCTCGGCCCGGGCCAGGTCCGCCCGGGTGGCGGTGAGTTCCTCGATCAGCTGCCGGCGCTGCTCGCTCTCCCGATACAGGGCCTGGTATCCCCAGACCACCCCGACGGCGACGGCGGCGCCGAGCGCGGGACCGATCACCGTGGCGGGGGTGAAGGAGCCGGTGTGGGCGCCGAACCCGACGATGGCCGCCACGGCGGTCACGATCACGGCGGCCAGGCCGGCGCGGCGCGGCAGCAGGTGGAGCTGGAGGAAGTACAGCGGGAACGCCACCCAGATCGCGTCGGGGGACAGGCCCAGCAACACCAGCCACACCGCGCCGACGGCGGCCAGCCACCAGGCCGCGGCCCGCCGCGAGCGCCGGATGCGGGGAAGGAGCGGCCCGATGGCGTACGCCAGACCGCACGCCACCGCCACGCCGACGATCGATCCGGCGTGGGGTCGGTCGTCGGCCACCGCCCGGCCTGCGGCCAGGACGAGCAGGCCGATGATCAGCAGGTGCAGGCACCAGGCCAGGGCTCGGGTGGTCGGGGTCAGGGCAGGGGCAGCGGTGCTCACAGTGCGTCCCACGTTACCGGCGCCGGCGCACCCGGGGCCTCTATCGAAAGTTGGAACCCGGGCGCCGTCTTTCGGCCTCTGAAGTGCCGGCCTACGCCAGACGCGGACGCCGGCACCGGCCGCGATGGTGGAGTCGTACCGCTTCACCGCCGAGAGGACGGGCCACTGCCGTGTTTGTCGCCTGGAGAGATCTGAAGTTCGCCAAGGGACGCTTTGCCCTGATGGGGGCCGTCATCGTGCTGATCACCCTGCTGGTCGGGCTGCTGTCCGGGTTGACGGCCGGACTGGGCCAGCAGAACATCTCCGCCATCACCGGCCTGCCCGCCGACAGGATCGCCTTCCAGGCGCCCGGCGAGGGCCAGGACGTGTCGTACTCCAACTCGACAGTCACCCAGAAGCAGTGGCAGCAGTGGGCCGAGGCCCCCGGAGTCACCGGCGCCGAACCGCTGGGCATCACCACGACCAGGGCCACCGCCGGAAACAGGAGCGTCGGGGTCTCCGCCTTCGGCGTCCAGCCCGGCTCCCGTCTGGCCCCCGACAGCGGCCGGATCGACGACCGCTCGGCAGTGCTGTCCACCAAGGCCGCCGACGACCTCGGTGTGCGGGCCGGCGACTCCGTCACCCTGGCCGGGCAGCAACTCACCGTGGCGGCCGTACGGGGCGACGCCTCCTTCAGCCACACCCCTGTGGTGTGGATCAGCCTGGGCGTGTGGCAGAGGAGCGCGCCTCCCACCGGCACCGGTGACGGCAGCCCGACGGCCACCGTTGTCGCCCTGACCACCACCTCGGGGGCCGATCTGGCGGCCACCGACCGGCAGGCGGGCACCAGGACGGTCTCCGTCGCCGACTCGCTGTCCGCGATCGGCTCCTACACCTCCGAGAACGGCTCCCTGCAGCTGATGCGCGGCTTCCTGTTCGCCATCTCCGCCCTCGTCATCGGGGCCTTCTTCACCGTCTGGACCATCCAGCGCAGCGGCGACGTCGCAGTGCTCAAGGCCCTCGGCGCCCCCACCGCCAACCTTCTCAAGGACGCCCTCGGGCAGGCCGTCGTCCTGCTCGCGGGCGGCACCCTGCTCGGCACCGGCCTCGCCGCCGTACTCGGTGCCCTCGTCGCCGGGTCGACGGTGCCGTTCCTCCTCACCCCGGTAACCGTCGTCCTTCCCGCGGCCGTGACAGTCGTCCTCGGCGCCCTCGGCGCCGCTCTGGCGATCCGCCGCATCACCTCCGTCGACCCGCTGACCGCCCTGGGGAGCGCCCGATGAGCCTGAACCTGACCGACATCACCCTCACCTACCCCGACGGCGAGGGACGGCTGACCGCCCTCGACCGCGTCACCCTGGACGTACCCAAGGGCAGCCTGACTGCCGTGATCGGCCCCTCCGGCTCCGGCAAGTCCAGCCTCCTGGCGGTCGCCGCAACCCTCATCACCCCCGACTCCGGCACCGTCACCATCGACGACACCCCCACCGCCGGAATGACCCGGGGCGAACTCGCCGACCTGCGCCGCCACAAGATCGGCATCGTCTTCCAGCAGCCCAACCTGCTGCCCTCCCTCACCGCCGCCGAGCAACTCCAGGTGATGGCCCAGATCGACGGCCGCCCACCGGCCAGAGCCCGTACCCGCGCCGTGGAACTCCTCGACGCGGTCGGCCTCGCCGGCCAGGCCGACCGCCGGCCGCACCAGCTCTCCGGCGGTCAGCGCCAGCGCGTCAACATCGCCCGCGCCCTGATGAACGACCCCACCGTCCTGCTCGTCGACGAACCCACCAGCGCTCTCGACCACGAACGCGGCGCCGCCGTCATCGAGCTGATCACCCGCCTCACCCACCAGCAGGCCACCGCCACCGTCCTGGTCACCCACGACCGCACCCACCTCACCGCCGTCGACCAGGTCGCCGAGGTCCACGACGGCCGCCTGCACCTGCCGGCACCGGCCCGTTGAGGCTCGGAACTCATGGTCCGCCGATCCCGCGACGACGAGCTGCGTGGACAGTCCCAGTCATACCGGGCCGGGCGACCGAGGGTTTCCGGCTGGGGATGGTCAAAAAGGTAACGGGCAGGAAGCTGGCCCGACGCCATCGATGGGACCCATCGGCGACTGCACAATCGACGCGTCTCCGAGAAGCCGGGGAATATCAAGGTCTCTACAATATCCCGGGCGTTTCACAGTGCGATACGGGCGGCGAGGAGTCGTCATGCATCGATCATCACGACCCCTGCCGCCCGCGTCGAGCACAAGCCAGCGTGTACCGGGCCATCGGTCGCACAAATTTGGCGGACGCGCCCAGGACTGACTAGGCGGGAATCTCGGTCCGGCCCTTGTAACTAGCGGTGGTGCCCGACGGGCAGTAGCCGAACGAGCCGCGCCGGTCTCCAGCCCATCGAGTGACGCCGTTGTACGTCTTGCCGTTTGAGCAAATCACGAAGAAGCGGTAGCTGTCCGGGCCGTTGCCGTCGACCCAACCCCCATAGCTGGTTGGGGTGTTCAGCGTCACATGGACGTCGCCGAACCATTCCGCCTTAGCGGAGCCAGCCGAGGCCGGAGCGGCCATGACGGTTGCTGCGGTAGCGGCGCTCGCGGCCAAAAGGGCTGCGTTGACTGCCAGCTTACGAATCACTTTCGCCTCCTGGAAGTTGCTGCTCTGGTTAGGCTCGGCGTCCGCCTGCGGTAACTGCCCAGAGCCCGGACGGGCACCACACGGAGGCGCCCCGACGATCCCCGAACCAAGGCTTGGAGGCGCTTACATAGGTCTTGCCGTTTTCACACTTGATCCAGATTTCGTAGCGCTGAGGACCAGTGCCGTCGCACCATCCCCAGGCGTTGCCGGTGACTCCGGGTTCGGTAATCTGGACCTGACACGGCTTGCCGTTCCAGTCTGCCGAGGCAGGCGAGCCGACAAGCGCGGACCCGCCGATTGCGGCGAGAACGGCAGTCGCCATTCCTAGAGTTCGCATCCACTTCATCCCCCGTGCACTCCTTTACGCATCGCGTGGCAACTGAGGCCACTCGTTTATCGGTCATCCGCCCTTAAGAAAGCGTCTGACGCTGTGAGCGTATAGGCGATTCTCTCCGTCGTGGGGGCCGTTTTGGCGGGCGCCATTGATGCGGCGCTATGCGGTTCGCTACGCAGCGTTGCCTTGGTGTCTGGTTAGACTTGTTGCTCCGTATATGTTGCGAAGGCGGATGTGAAGCATCCTCACTCAGCGCGAAAGGTAACGGTCAGGTAACGCTGCGGGTGGCCGGGTACCTGACAACCGCACGAGCACTCCCGGCCGGGTTCAGCTCGGGGTAGCCACCCGCCGCGATGAGCTGGTTCTTGATCACCGATCCGAGCCCGAGCGCGAGGAAGCCGACGATCAGCAGGGCGTACCAGCGGTCACGGCGCACCTCGACGGTCATGCCTGCGATCCTCTGCATCCGGTAGCGGCGCCGCTGGCCCGGTGCGCACGCCCAGGTGGCGGCCGTCGGCAGGGAAGGGGCGTCCAGCCGGCAGGAGCGGGCCGCCGCCGCGCGGCTACCTCGTCCCGGCCATCACGGATGCTGCCAGGCGAGCGCCCGGGTCGGTGGTAGCGCCTGCTGTACCGGGATCGGGCAGTCCGCTGGATGGTTGTCGTTCCTCCAGGTCAATAGCGTTTCTGGTGCGTGCAGCTGCCGCCGATGACACGGAGAGAGGCCACCAGAATGGGACAGACCATCGAACCGGCGGTACGCGTCGAACAACTCACCCGCGTGTACGGCACCGGCCGCAACCAGGTGACCGCGCTCGCGGGCGTCGATGTCGGCTTCGGCCGGGGGACCTTCACCGCCGTGATGGGGCCCTCGGGCTCCGGCAAGAGCACGCTGTTGCAGATCGCGGCCGGGCTCGACCGCCCCACGAACGGCCGGGTGGTCCTCGGTGGCACCGACCTGTCCGGGCTGTCCGAGACGCGCCTGACCGAGCTGCGGCGTACCCGGATCGGGTTCGTCTTCCAGGCGTTCAACCTGATCGGCGCGCTCACCGTCGAGGAGAACATCGTGCTGCCCCTGCGTCTGGCCGGTGTGCGCCCGGACCGGGCGTGGCTGACCCACGTCGTGGAGCGGGTCGGCCTCGCCGACCGGCTGCACCACCGGCCGGCGGCGTTGTCCGGCGGTCAGCAGCAGCGGGTGGCAATCGCCCGGGCACTGGCCACCCGCCCCGAGGTGATCTTCTCGGACGAGCCCACGGGCGCCCTCGACTCGCGGACCGCCGCCGAGGTGCTGACGCTGTTGCGCGCGGTGGTGGACGAACACGGGCAGACGGTGGTGATGGTGACCCACGATCCGATCGCCGCCTCGTACGCGGATCGGGTGCTCGTGCTGGCCGACGGCGCGATCGTCGCCGACCTTCCGCAGCTCGGCGCCGTCCGGATCGCCGAGCAGCTCGCGTCGCTGGACGGGCGGGTCCTCCGATGACCGCCCTCGCCGCCCGCCTGCTGCGGCACCGCGCCGGACCCGCCGCCGCGACCCTGGTGGCCCTGATCGTCGGCGTGCTGATCCTGGTGGCGATGGGCACGCTCGTCGAATCGGGGCTGCGGTTCCGCCCGGAGCCGCGGCTCTGGGCGAGCGCCGACGCGGTGGTCGCCAACCGCACGATCAGCCACACGTCCCGGGAGTTCGACGGCGACACCACCACGAGCACCGTGACGCTGCCCGAGGGTGGCACTGTAGACGCCGGCCTAGTGGACCGGATCCGCCGGGTGCCGGGCGTCACCGCCGTCGCCGGCGACCACGCGGTGCCGATCGGCTCGCCCGCCGCCGTGGGCCACAGCTGGCAGACGTACGCCTTCACCGGCCGTCCCGTCACCGCCGGAGCCGAGCCACGGCTCGACGACGAGGTGGTCGTCGACGCCCGGCTCGGCATGGCGCCCGGCGACCGCGTCGACCTGGTCGTCGGCGGGGTCAGCCGGTCGTACCGGGTGAGCGGCACCGCCGAGACCGGTTCGGCGGCGGTGTTCTTCACCGACGCGCAGGCCGCCCGCCTCTCCGCCCACCCGGGCCGGGTGGACGCGATCGGCGTACGCATGGCGCCCGGCGCCGACCTCGACGCGGTGCGTGAGATCGCGTCGGCGGCCGGCGCCACGACGTACGCCGGGAAGGACCGCGGAAAGGCCGAGCAGCCGGAGAGCCAGGCCGCCCGGGGCTTGCTGGTCGAGGTCGGGTCGGCCTTCGGCGGGTACGTCGTCCTGCTGATCGTGTTCGTGGTGGCCGGCACCATCGGGCTGTCCGTCCGGCACCGTCGCCGTGACCTGGCGTTGCTGCGCGCGGTCGCCGCCACACCGGGACAGGTGCGCCGCATGCTGGTTGCCGAGGCCACGCTGCTCGCCCTGGCCGGCTCCGCGGTCGGCGGCCCGGCCGGCCTGCTGGCGGCCCGCTGGGTGCACGGCGAACTCATCGGTCGGGGGTTCGTGCCGGCCGGCTTCCCGATGGCGGGCGGCCTGTTCGCGGTGCCCGCCGCCATCGGTACGGCGATCCTCGTGGCGGTCCTCGCCGCGCTGGTCGCCGCCCGCCGGGTCACCGCCATCAAGCCGGTCGAGGCGCTCGGCGAGATCGCCGTCGAACCTCGGCGCAGCGGCCCGGTACGGCCGATCGCCGGCGTGCTGACGCTGACGGCGGCCGGCAGCTCCGGGGCGTTCGCGCTCGGCGCCGGCGGGTCGGCCGGGGCACTGGCCGGCGCGGTCGGCATGCTCTACCTGTTCGTCATCGCGGTGGCGCTGCTCGCGCCGATGATCAACGCGTACGCGGCACGCCTGCTCACCCCGGTGCTGCCGCGCATCTGGCGGGCCGGCGGCTACCTGGCCGCCGCCAACCTGCGGGCCAACGCGCAGGGCATGGCGACCGTCCTGACCGCCCTGGTGCTGTCCGTGGGATTCGGTGGCTCGGTCTGGTTCCTGCAGAACAACCTGGAACGGCAGACCACCACGCAGAGCAGCGCCGGAACCCTCGCCGAGCGGGTGATCACCGCTCCGGGCGGGCTGCCCGCCGACGCGGCGCGGGACATCGGCGAGCTGCCCGGGGTGCGGGCGGCCACCGGGGTACGCCGCACCCAGGTCGTCGTGCGGGCGCTCGGCGGCATCGAGCCGGTCGGCGCGCAGTCCGTCGACCCGGCGGACGTCACGTCGACGATGGACCTCGCCGTGCGCGAGGGCAACCTGGCCGACCTGCGCGCCGGCACCGTCGCCCTGGCCGCGACACAGGCGTCCTCGTCCGGCTGGGACGTCGGCGACAAGGCGGAACTCTGGCTGGGCGACGGCACTCCGGTCACGTTGGAGATCGTCGCGATCTACGAGCGTGGCCTCGGCTTCGGCGACGTCACCCTGGCCGCCGAGACGGTCGCCGGGCACACGGCGGGGAACACCGTCGACGAGGTGCTGGTCCGAGGCGGGGCGGACGCCGACGCCGCGCTGGCCACGTGGGCGGCCGGGCGGCCCGGTGCCGAGGTTCTCGACGCCGCCACCCGTACCCGCCTGCTCAGCACCGATCTGGCGCTCAGCGCCTGGCTGAACCGGCTGCTGATCGGCGTGATGGTCGGGTACGCGGCGCTGGCCGCGTCGACCACGATGGTGCTGGCGGCGCTGGCCCGCCGCCGCGAGCTGGCGTTGCTGCGACTGGTCGGGGTCACCCGCCGTCAGATTCGCGGCATGGTCCAGGCCGAACAGGCCGGGCTGCTCGGCACCGCGGTGCTGATCGGCGCGACGATCGCGCTGCTGACGCTGGCCGCGATCGTCAACGGACTGACCGGCAGCCCGATCCCGTACGTCCCGCCGCTCGGATGGGCGGCGGTGCTCGGCGGTACGACGCTGCTGGCGCTGGTGAGCACGGTGTGGCCGGTCCGGCGGCTGCTCAGCACTCCGCCGATCGACGACATCGGCCTGAAGGAGTAGGCGTGTCGTCGTCGCCCATCAAGCCGACCGGCACCATCAGGAGCAACCCGAGCGTCATGCAGATCAGGAACGGCACGATCGGCAGGCCGGTTCCCACCGAGGGCCGCCACCAGATGAGGACGCCGGCCAGCACGCACAACGGCAGGCTCGCCAGGGCACCCCTGGCCAGGTGCGGAGCGCGTACGCCTCGCGCCACCGGCCCGCGCCCCCACCGGCCGCCGACGGCCCCGCCGACTGCCAGGAGAGCGCAGAACGTGACGCCGAACCACCGTCCGGCGCCATTGCCGGCGCTGAGCAGCATCAACAGGGCCACACCGACCGCGACGCAGGCCAGGAAGAACAGCACTCGCCGCAACGCCTGCCCTCGCCGCCGGCGGTCACCCGCGAGCGCATCCGGCGCCCCCGAGGACAGCTCGAACTCGAACCGCTCCTGGCGACCGGACTTTCGATCCTCCGCCTGGACGGCGCGCAGCAGGTCGCAGATCTTCTCGAACTGCTGCGCGCCGAGGTTCCGCCTGCTGACCCGCCAGTGGGTCCAGACGACTCGTACCGGGCGGGGGACGTCCCTGCTCAGCCGGTCCCACAGGGCATCGAGGTTCGATCCGTGGTGCGGGCCGAAGTCGAGGGCGTGGGCGAGGAGCCGGTGCAGGTCGCCTTCGCTTCGTACCTCGCGGCCGTCAATCTCGACCAGTACCGCGTTCCTCTCCGGACCGTGCGGCGCCGTGCAGCCACCCGTCGGGTAGCGGCAGAGGCAGGCTGTCGAACGCACCGCGTGGCAGGTCACGCACGTCGGGCGCCTCGCGGAGGGGCCTGCCATCACCGAAGCGCTCGGTTGCCTGGGCGGCCCGCCAGGTTCAACCGGCTGCCCGCCAGGCCTCGGTAGCTGACGATCCGGCCGCCGCGAACGACGCCGACGCAGCGTTCCCACTCGTCGTCGGCACCGCTGCGCCTGGCGTCGAAGTGCACCACCGCGTCGACCGCCGGCCACGGCTCCAGCACGGTTGCGTTGCCGTGGTCGTCCCGGCCCAGGCGCACCCCGCGCGAGTCGATCGCGACGATGCTGCGTCGATGCCGGATCGCCCGGACGCGCGGGGCGCCGGCGATGGCGAGCGGGACACAGCTGAGCGAGCCGACGAGCACCATGGCGCTCTGCTGCGGCCAGGTGAGGACGCCCACGACGACGAGGAGCACCGGCAGGAGGAAGAACAGGAGCAGGGTGAGGGCCGACCGTACGCCGAGGCGGACCTCGTACGAACCCGGCTCCCTCGTCGTACCCACGGACGACACCTTACGGGAGGGCCACGCCCCGATCAGTGTCTGCCGTGGACTGACTCGATCCCCATGCCGTGTAACTCGGGGCCGCAGCCGTTCTCCAAGGCTCGACGCCGGCGGGGACGTGGCGACCGGCAGGCGTCATCAACCCGGTGGGGACAGCACGGCTGTGAGCAGGGCGGTCAGAGCCGGAGCCGCATCGGGCCGGCCAGGGAGCAGGCCGGCAATCTGAGCGGCCATTCGATTGCGTTCGTCAACGTCGGCTTGCGCGGCCAACGCGGACAGGCCCTCGGGTAGGTCGGTGAGCTGATCGGCAAGGATGGCGGCTATCGCTTGATGGGCGAGGCTGGAGAGGGGCAGATCGTAGAGCAGTGCTTCGAGCCAGGCGCAGGCTTGCAGGAGCGTCGCCGACTGGGCCTCCAGTGCCGCGCGGACCTGCGTGTCCAGGTGCTGATGGTCGGTCAAGCATCGGTACGCTTCGGGCACGCCGATGGCTTGGGCGAGGGTGACGATCGCGGAGTGCGCGAGCACGGTGGCGTCGGCTTCGCCGGCAACAAGGCCATGCAGGATTGCCCTGGCATCGACCTCGTCGAGGATCTGGGGATGAGCCGTGAGGAAGGCTTGTGATTCCTCCCAGGTGCTGGTGTTCATCCACTCTCTGAGGGTGTCGTCCAGGATGAGCCGTCGGTAGGCGGTGTCGATGTTCGCCTCTGTGGCCTCGCGCAGGATCGTTCGGTGCAGATCGATGAAACCCTCATTGCCGAGCAGTGCGAGCTCGTCGAGCACGGGCTTGATGGCGTCGGTAAGTAGCTCTGGGTGGAGACGCAGGTAGTCCCGGGATTCCGTCCAGGTCGCGGTGTCGAGCCAGCCGACCACGAGCTGCTGGCTCTGGTCAGTGATGAGGAGCCAGGCGGGACGATCCGGGTAGGCCTGCTGCACCAGGTCGGGCGCGCGGTGCTGGAGACGGCGTAGTAGCTCGCGGGCCCGGACGAGTACCGGCGGTGGGACATCGTCTGCCTGGACGATGTCGACGAGGTGAATGATCGCCTCTTCCGGATGCTCGTCGACCAGGCCCGCCGCCCACTCGGCGCGGAGGCGGTGCACCACGTCGGTCCGGTCCGGGAAATCCCGCAAAACCTCGCTGAAGTTGTTTCGCGCCGCCACTGGGTCCGTGGTGATTCGTCGGAGGTTGTTCAGTGACGTGGCGAGGTCGGGTAGCCAGGCGTCGGGGTTGTTCTGGGCCAGCCGCCGCCGGATGGTGACGGCTTCTTCGGTGGGGGCGAGGGCTTCCTCGCGTCGCCCGGCCTCGGCGAGCCTGACGCCGAGGTTGTTCAGGGACGAGGCGAGGTCGGGCAGCCA
>NZ_JBICSV010000009.1:96056-181506 GCF_043197215.1 Micromonospora sp. NPDC049203
ACAGGCGTCGGGGTTGTTCTGGGCCAGCCGCCGCCGGATGGTGACGGCTTCCTCGGTGGGGGCGAGGGCTTCCTCGCGTCGCCCGGCCTCGGCGAGGCTGACGCCGAGGTTGTTCAGGGAGGCGGCGAGGTTGGGCAGCCAGGCGTCGGGGTTGGTCTGGGCCAGCCGACGGTAGATGGTGACGGCTTCCTCGGTGGGGGCGAGAGCTTCCTCGCGTCGCCCGGCCTCGGCGAGCCTGACGCCGAGGTTGTTCAGGGACGAGGCGAGGTCGGGCAGCCAGGCGTCGGGGTTGTTCTGGGCCAGCCGCCGCCGGATGGTGACGGCTTCCTCGGTGGGGGCGAGGGCTTCCTCGCGTCGCCCGGCCTCGGCGAGCCTGTTGCCGAGGTTGTTCAGGGACGAGGCGAGGTCGGGTAGCCAGGCGTCGGGGTTGGCCTCGGCCAGCCGCCGCAGCGGGGCGAGACCCTGCGCGCCGGCCTGCACGGCGTAGGCGGAGAGGTAGCGTCGCAGGTAGGGATCGGCCTGATCGGGCCGTCGCCCGTCGTCTGTCTGCTCGAGCAGCAGCCGGAGGACCGCTTCCGCGGCCACCTCCGCCGTGGGGCGGCCCGCCACCGTTTGTGTCACCGAACGGAGATGGGTGACGAACTCCCTGTGGTAGAGCCGGTAGACGGCTCGTCCGTCCTGCTCGTCCTCGACGATGTAGCGGCCGTAGCGCTCGAGGACCGCGTCCACCACGTCCGGCCCGTACGCGACGCCTGTCGTTCCCAGAGTCGTGGCCATGCGCTGCCAGAGCTCGCCCGCCGGCAGTCCACGCCCCTGCGCCCAGGCCAGCGCCCGCAGCAGGTCCTCGCCGGCCGCGGGGACCGGCCTGCCCTCGATCTCGATCGGGTCGACGGTGGCGAGGTCGGCGGCGAACGCCTCGGTGATCGACCCGCCGAGCAGCGTGGCCCAGCCCTGCCGGGTGGGGTTCAGCATGCGCCGGGCAAGGGTGCCGGTGACGATACGCGCGTAGAGGAACCCGCCGGCGTCGCCGACCGCGCGCCGGGCGATCTCCGCAGCCACCAGGTCGACCTGCTCGTCGGGGTGACCACCGCCGGCCAGGCGTCGCCGTGCGTAGTCGGCGATGTCCTGCTCGGCGTGAGACTCCGCCGCCAGGTCGAAGACCCTGCTGCTCTGCGGGACCATCGTCAACGCCGCGTCACCCTGCTCGGTGGTCTCCCGCCCGTCGGCGATTCGGGCTTCGTAGGCTCGGGCCCGGGTGGCCAGCAGGATCTTGGCCACCCGGCCCAGTGGCTCGATCAGATCCATACGCAACTGGCCGGCCTGAGCTGGTGCCGCCTCGTCCAGACCGTCCAGGACGATGACCGGGGGCACGTCCAGCCGGGACACCTCGGCGACGAGTTCGGCGGGTGTGGCCGGCTGCGCCAGGCCGAGGTCGTGAGCCAGGCTGGTGATGGTGGCTGACACGTCCAGTCCACGCAGGTGCACGGCGGCATCGACGCTGCCGGTGCCCGGGTCGGCGTCTTCAGCGTCGAGAGGCGCGTGTCGAAACAGGTCCGCTCGCCGCGTCGGGTCGGACAGGGCGGCTATGCGTCCCACCACGGCTGACTTGCCGCAGCCGGCCGGGCCGGTGACCGTGTAGATGCCGGGCTGTGGCTGCCTGAGCCAGCCGACGATGTCGGTCAGGACGGCGTGGCGGCCGGTGAAGAACCAGCCCTCGTCGAGCCGGTCACCGCCCTGGGCCGCTCGGACCAGATGCTCCACCAGCTCCGGCCGGCTGGTGGGCCGCCATCGGGGGTTGTGGAACACGGGCAGTGCGTCACCAGTCTGCACATCCACCAGACGTTGGCCGCAGTCGTCCGGCCATTCCCGCAGTGCGGCCTGAATCAGGTCACTTCCGGTGATGCCTCTGGTACGCACTGCCCACTGGGCGCGGTAGGCGCCCGTCGGCCCGTCGGTGAGCAACCGGGTGAGCTGATCGACGAGCAGGCCCTGCCCGTCGGCTTCTTCGTCGGGTTGCGCGGCGGCCAGCACCCCCAGCCAGGCTCGGCGCCCCGGCGGCAGTGACTGGCGGGCCCACGCGGCGATGGTCTTTCGGGCCACCTCGACCGTCCCGGCGCCCGCGTAGCAGGTGTCCAGCACGATCAGGGCCTGGTCGGCGACGGCTCGGGCGTGTTCGGCCAGCTTCCGCGGCTCGTAACTGGTGTCGGAGAAGGCCGGGTCACTGTCGATGGCCAGCAGATGCAGCTGGCCGTCGTCGTCCTTCCTCGCGTGGCTCGACCAGGCCACCAACGCCGCTGCCGGCTGGCCCGCGGCAACGCTGGCTGCCCGCCAGGCAGCGAGCTGGCCCGGCAGGCTCTCGTGGCGCGGGTCATCGATCCGGGTGGTCCGGAAACCGAACTCGCCCAGCCTGTCGGCCAGTGCGTCCATCTGGTCCCGCGCCCCGTCCAGCGGCTGCTGCCCCGACACCGGGAGGTAGTCCTCCACCGCGACACCGAGGAAGTAGCGTGCCGGCCCCTGGTCATCCATCCTGGCCGTCCCACACCATCACGTGCCTGGTCACCGGCTGCCCGCCGCCTCGGGGTGCCACAGCCACCTCGTACAGACCGGGTGGGAGACCTCCGACGGCGCGGGTGTAACGGCCCTGGCCGCGGTTGGCCATGGTCACCGCTGGCGGTGCTGCGGTGGCGTACGCATCGGTGATCGTCACCGCCAGCGCCAGCTCGTCACTGTCGGCGGTAACGGTCACCGTGAGGGGTTCACCCGGCGACACCATCTCCGGCACCCGCACCCCGAAGG
This sequence comes from Micromonospora sp. NPDC049203, assembly GCF_043197215.1. Taxonomy (NCBI): domain Bacteria; kingdom Bacillati; phylum Actinomycetota; class Actinomycetes; order Micromonosporales; family Micromonosporaceae; genus Micromonospora; species Micromonospora sp. NPDC049203. Next base: position 98,853 of record NZ_JBICSV010000009.1, read on the forward strand.
CTCGCGGGTCACTCGGGCCGCGATGGAACCGGCGGATCTGGGTGAGGGCGAACTCGATCCCCTCACGTACGCCCCGGTCGTCCGGGAGGGCGCCGTGGGCCTGCAGGTGGGCCCGCTCCCGTGGCCCCTTGCCCTGAAGCTCGGGCGGCACGGCGGACAGGAACGGCACCCGGCCGTCGCCGCCCTCGTCCTGCCCGTCGATCTCATTCGACCACACATATCCGTCGCCGTCGGGAAGCATGACGGTCGGCGTGGGCTGGGCGAAACCGATGATCGGGTGAATCTCGTACGGGGATGTGTCACAGCGATCGCGAACGCCGTCCGCGATCTCACGATGAAAGGCTTCCGCATCGGCCAGCAGGGCCTTGTCCGGACCTTCGACGGGAACATCCCGCACGTACTGCAGCCCGTCCGGTTGGGCCACGCAGGCATAGGTCGGCACCAACTGATGCAGCGAGGGCAGGCTTCGCGCCAGGGCGGTGAGCCTCGCGAGTTCCCGATCCCGCACCCTCAGCCCGTCCACCAGATACCGCAGTGCCGGAAGTGAACCCCGGTACGGAGTGCCCATGGTCACCAGCGATCGGCACATCGCCGCCCCGCCCAGCACCTCCAGGAAGTACCGGACCACCAGGCCGCCCATGGAGTGGCAGATGAACACCAGCCGGGCCTGTGGATGCCCGGCCCCGCGCCAGCGCTCCAGCGCCGGCACCACCACCCGCTCCAGTTCTGTGGCGTTGTACCGGTTGGACAGGCGCCAGTCGTAGGGGAAGACGACGAGGTTGCCCGTACGGCCTGCCTCCGTCGGGTCCAGGGTGAACCGCTGCCGCAGCCAACGCACCAACCGCCGGTAACCGACCACCGGAGACCACACGCCGGGGATGACGTGCACCCCACCCAGAACGTCGACGGCAACCACCCCGTCTCCCGGATGCTCGTCGCCGATGTCGCTGGGCAGACGCAGCGCGGCGACTGAGCCGAGAGCGCTCACCAGTCCTCGCCAACCGGCGGCCGGCGACACGTCCCATACCGGATCGCCATTTCTGGCCAGAGCGCTGCCCATGATGCCCGGAACCACCACGACGAGATCCGTAACGGGGTGTCGCTGCAAGTGTCTGCCCTTCCGCCTCGATGATCGAGATTGACGGCGGTCCGATCAGTGACGTGAAGTGTATTTGCGTGGCAGTGGCGATGATCCGGGAGAACGAGTCGTGGTTCCGACACGGGGACCGCCTGCCGTGCCTCACTACGTACCCCTGCCGTCAGGCCGAACAGGCGGGGGGGGGGGGGGGGGGGGGGGGGGGGGGGGCGCCCCCCCCCGGGCGCCCCCCCGGGGGGGCGGCGGCCCCCCCCCCCCCCCCCCCCCCACCCCCGGGGGTTCAGCTCTGCGTGACCGCCTTCCCGCTGACCCGCAGCTGGTCGATCACCGCGGCGACCTCGGGCAGCCGCTCCCGGTAGACGTTCGCGGCGAGGCGCTGCGAGTACGTCTCGTAGATCGCCGCCAGCTCACCGGCCCGCTCGATGGCGACCGCGTGGATGCAGTTGCCCAGATACTCGTTGGGGGAGCCGGGGCTGTCCGCGCCGGAGCAGGACGGTCCGAAGATGGGCGCCTGCCCGACCCGGGGGTCGATCTCCGACATGGTGTCGGGGCAGGGGTCGCCGGGCGTCGCCTGCGTGCAGGGCGCGTAGTCGGACTCGGCGATGGTGTACGCCCGGCTGATGTGGGTGTCCGGCAGTTCCCGCCCCACCGGCGCGCCGGGGTGGCGGTAGTCGCTCGGCAGCAGGTTGCCGCCGAGCAGGTACGCGCTGAGCGACGCGTCGGAGTCCAGCGCCACCGGGAAACCGAGCTTGGTGTACGCCTGCAGCAGCCGGAACGCCTTCGTGACGTCCTTGGCGGCCGAGCGGAGATCCGAGGTCGGGTCCGCGAACTTCCGGTTGACCACCTGGTAGTACTCCTTCTGCTTGCCCCACAGCATCCGGTCGGCCAGGTGGCGCGCGATGGTCAGCCGCTCGGGGTTGTCGGCGAAGCCGGCACCCGCCTCGAACGCCGGCAGGTGCACCGACTCGTCGTCGTAGGTCATGTAGTAGACCTCGTCGTAGCAGTATCCGGTGGGCGGGTTGTCCCGGGTGCTCCACGAGCAGACGATGCCGGCGCTCTTCGTGTTGCGCCACGTCCGTACGTCCATCCAGAAGTTGCCCTGGTTGACGCTCATCTGGGCGTGCACAGTCAGTTGAAGGTCCGCCCTGGTGGTCTCGAGGCGCGGCCCGGTGGTGGTCCGGTGGTTGACGAGCTCCGCGTCGTAGCAGATCCGGAAGTGCGGCTCGAACTGCTCCTTCGTGCCGTGGGCGAGCAACTGGAACGCGCTCGGCAGGTCGGCGAGCCGCACGTTGGCGGGGATGCGTACGGCCGGCAGCGGACTGAACGGCGCGCACCCGGCCATCGTGCCGTTCCCGTTGTAGGCACGCGGCTGCTGGCCGGTCCAGTACGAGCGGGTGTTCGTCAACCGGGTCGGCGGCATCTGGTCCGGCCCGTACCACGGGTTGTATCCCCCCTTGGTGACCGAGTCGCGCAGCTTGCGCAGCTCGGTGGACTGGGCGTTGACGGCCGTCCTGTAGTTGTCCACCAGCCCGGTGAACAACGCGTTGCGGTGCCCGTCCGGGGTGGGCCGGCTGAACCGGCTGGAGGCGTCCACGATCTGCTGACCGGAACGGCCGATCCGGGCGGCGAAGGAGTCGTCGCCGGTCATGTCGCCGGCCAGCGCCGGGTTCTCCAGCGCCAGGGCGGTGAAGGGCCGCGTCGACATCGTCCAGACCCCGGCGTGCGGTGTCTTCGTGGTGGCCGGGTACGACGGATCCCAGGTGCGGGCCAGGTAGGACAGGTAGTCGATGGCGCCGTAGGGGCTCTTCTCGTCGAGCACCCGCACCGGATCGACAGTCGACTGCGACCATTCCGCCGGCGTGAGGACGAAGGGCGCTCCCGCGGCCGTGGAGGTCGCGGAGGTGAACAGCCGGCCCTCCGTCTCGTCGTACTGGGCCACCGAGAGGGGACGCCCGGTGCGCGCCTTGTATCCGACGTAGGTGTTGATGACGAACTCGGTGTCGTTCAGCGCGCTCTTCTTCAGCGCCTCCTGCATGGAGAGGCTGAGCTGGTCGACCTTCGTCTCCAGGCCGTAGATCTGCTGCTTGATCGCGTCGATGTCGCGGATCACGCCGCTCAGGTCGTCGCGCATCCGCAGCAGGACCGACATGATGTCGTCGTAGATCGCGGAGAGCATCGCCTCGACCCGGTCGAACCGCTCGTGCATCTCGGTACGCAGCTCGCCGACCTGCTCGCGCAGCTTGCCGATCTCCTGCATCACCAGTTCGTGCTCGCTCGGGCCGGAGCCCATGAACATCGGCAGCAGGGTCATCACGGCGCCGAGCACGTTACCGGTCAGCACCACTGTGCTCAGCGACCCGATCGCGTCGCTGAGGCTGAGACCGGCCACAGTGGGCAGGTACTTGTTGATGGCGGTGGCGATGCCGACCGCCGCCTTGCCGATCGCCAGCACCTCCTTGCCGGCTTTCTCGTCGGCGAACCCGGCGAGCGTGGCCAGGATGGTCACCGCGGACTCGGCGGCGTCGATCGCCACCTGCCGGCCGGCGGCCTCGGCCAGCGCGGCCGTGTAGTCCTGCGGCGTCGGCTTGGGGCCGGGCCCGATCGGATACTTCAGGTCCGCGGCGGCCAGCTTCTTGATGACCTCCGCGTTCTGCTCGGCGACCTTCTCCAACGCGCCGCGCAGCTCCGTGCGCAGCTCCGCGAGGTACGCCTGCTCGTTGCCCAGGTGCTCCAGGATCGCCTCGGTGTTGACGTAGGAGGCGAGCAGCGGGTCGGCGAGCAGTTGCTCGGTGGTCGCGGTGGAGCGCACGTTGAGCTGCGCGCCGATCTCCCCGTCCCAGGCCGCCGCGAGGTCGGCGTCCTGCGCCGCCGCCCGGGTGAGCTGCCCCCACGCGCGTTCCTGCTGCGCGTAGAGCGCATCCATCCACCGGTAGTTCTGGTACGCGCTGGTCACCGCGTCCTCGACCTCGGCCGAGGCGGTGATGGTGCCGCCGACGGTGGCGTCCAGCAGCCCCTTGACCATCGGCGCTCCGATGCTGACACCGGGGACGCCGGAGAGCGCGTCGATCAGCTTGATCACCGTGGCGTACGTGGTGCGGGCGGTGGTGTCGGAGATGCCCGCCGCGTTGACCGCCTGCCGCGTGGCGACCAGGTGCCGCACCACGTCGTCGCGGGACGCGCCGGCGTTGCGGCCCCGCCAGTCGAGCAGTTCCGCGGTGACCACCAGGTTCTTCAGGCCCGCCACGCCGCCGTTGTGCGCCCGCAGGTACGCGGCGAACACCCCGTCGTGGAACTTCGCCGCCTCGTAGTCCACCGCCTCAGCCGCCACCGCCGGCGTCGGGGACACGACCACCACCGCCGCCACGACCGCGGCGACAAGTGCTCTCCATCGCCGTCGGCGGCGGGGAGCCCACACCATCACACCCACTGGGATTCCTCCGGATCACTCCGCGCCACCGGGCGGTGAGCGCAGAGCGCAGCCTGTGGCCGCGTGCGTCCCGCCGGCCAGGGGTGGATGTCCCGCACCCGCCGGACGCCGCCGCTCAACCGCGCGGTGGGGTGTCGCCGTCCCGCGTCGCCCGGGACCGGTGCCCCTGGCGGGCCGGGACGGCATGCCGGTTGACTGCCCGGCATGACCGACACCTCGCCGGACCACATCCCGGCCCATGTGAAGAACTCCTATCCGACCTGCTCCGAGTACACCCGGACGCCCCGCCTCACCCCACCGCCGGCCGTCGCCCCGGGCGCGCTGGCCGATTCGGCGAGTGCCCGGAGGTGTCCGAGTGAACCGGGGCTGACGTGACCCCGCCCGTCCGGTGCGTCAACTTGGTTGTGTGCCGCCGCCCGGCCTGGCAGCCTGGTTGCCTCGGTCTGAGGAGAGGCGGCCATGACGCGTAGGTTCCTGCGGCCGGATGACCTGCACGGCCTGGTGTCGGAACAGTTCGGCTCCGATCGGCGGCTCGCTGCCCTGGACCGGCTCACCGGCGGCACCAAGAAGGGCGTCTACCGGCTTCGGCTTGACGACCGGACAACAGTGATGCTGTACGTGTGGGCCACGGACGAGAACTACTGGCCACCGTCGCCGGCCGTCCCGGACGACCCGTTCACCGATGCCTCGGGCGCGGATCTCTTCGCCGCCGGCCACGCGGCGCTCACCGCTGCGGGAGTGCGCGTACCGCACCTGCTGATGATCGACCGGGAGCGCCGGCACCTCGACGCCGACATCGCGCTCGTCGAGGACGCCGGCGCGCTGCGGCTGGAGGCGCTACTGGAGCACGACCGGGCCGCCGCCGCCACGCCGCTGTCCGCGCTCGGTGACGCCCTGCGTCGCATGCACACCGCCTTCGGCCCGCGTTACGGCAAGGTCGCGGACGTCGGCCGGGGTGAGGCGTCCCAGGCTCGACGCCCGGAGGACGTGATCGTCGACCGCGCGCTCGGCCATCTCGACGTGGCCGCGGCCCGCGACGCCCGGCTGGCCGACGCCCATCACCGGGTCGCCGCCCACGTACGCCACCTCAGGGGCGCGGTCACCGCACGCGAGGAGTACGGGCTGGTGCACGGTGAGCTCGGCCCGGATCACGTGCTCGTCACACCGGCTGGTGAGGCCGTCATGATCGATTTCGAAGGGCTGGCGTATTTCGATGTCGAATGGGATCACGCCTGGCTGCAGATGCGCTTCGGTGAGACGTATCCGGCGCTTCGGCCGGTCGATCTCGATCCCCACCGGCTGGAGTTGTACCGGTACGCGCAGACGTTGTCCTTGATCGAAGGGCCACTGCGGATCGCGGACACCGACTTCCCGGATCGGAAGTGGATGCTGGACCTGGCCGAGTGGAACATCAACAAGGCGCTCGCCGCGATCTGACGGCGACCTCAGTCGGCCGGACCGACGTGTGCCGCGAGCAGGCGCCACCCCTCGTCCTCGTCGAGGATCCATGTGCGCGTGTAGCGGACCCGGGCGAGGAACGGCTCGCCGGCAAGGGTGCCTTCCAGCGTGCCGAGGAACCATGTCACCCCGGTGCCGCCGACCACGAGCGCCGCCAGGTCCTCCTCGTGGACCCGGGTCATCGTCTGCTGGCCGGACCGGTGCGCGTGCAGGTCGTCCTGCTTGGAGTAGAGCCGGCCGTCCGGCCCGGTGAACACGAGGCGGTCGTCGATCAACCGATCCAGCGCCGCAACGTCGGAGGACAGCTGGGCTTGTTGAAGACGCCGTTCAGCGGTGCGTAAGTCCTCGACCGTGGTGCTGTCCGCGTCGCCGTTCCCAACGGGAAAACCATCGTCCTTCACTGTAGATAAGTTAACAGCGATCTCCGGGGAGCGGTATCGGGCAGATGACCGGCTGTGCAGGTCATCTGCGGTGGCTAGGTTCGCCCGGTGCCTAACGTAATCACTGCGGCGTCCGCAGGTACCTGGACTCTCGGCGACCTGACCGTCAACCGGATCGGATTCGGCGCGATGCGCCTGACCGGCAGGGGCGGTGTGGCGAGCGACCGCGAGCGCGTCATCGGCGTGCTGCGCCGGGCGGTCGAACTCGGGGTGAACCACATCGACACGGCGGCGTTCTACTTCTCGCCGCTGCGTTCGGCCAACGAGCTGATCAATACGGCGCTCTCGCCGTACGCCGACGACCTGGTCATCACCACGAAGGTCGGGCCGGGCCGCGACCCGTCCGGAGAGTGGCTGCCGCTGGCCCGCCCCGACCAACTGCGCGGACAGGTCGAGGAGAACCTGCGCCAGCTCGGCCGGGACCACCTGGACGTGGTCAACCTGCGCCAGCACGGGCTGGAGTCGGTCGCGGAACACTTCGGCGCGCTGGCCGACCTGCGCGACGCCGGCCTCATCCGGCATCTCGGCCTGTCGAACATCCGCCCGCAGCACCTCGCGCAGGCACAGGCGATCGCCCCGGTGGTCTGCGTGCAGAACCCGTACGGCGTCGACACCCGGCGCGTGCACGACCAGCTCGTGCGCACCTGCGGGGAGCAGGGCGTCGCCTTCGTGCCGTTCTTCGCGATCGCCGGCGACGGACGTGAGGCCGGCGGGGTGGCCACGAACGAGGCGGTGGCGGCCGTCGCCCGGGCCCACGGGGCGACGCCGGCACAGGTGCGGATCGCGTGGACCCTCAGCCGCGGACCGCACATGCTGGCCATCCCCGGCACGGGCGACCCCGACCATCTGGTCGAGAACCTAGCCGCCGGGGCGCTGCGCCTGTCGCCGGAGGAACTGGCCGGCCTCGACTAGCGGCGCCCCGCCAGGAGTCCACGACCCTCGACGGAAGGTTTCCCCCTTTGCGGGCAGCGGTCACGTCCCACTCCACTCCTCCGCCGCGCGGCTCCTGGCTGGCGGCTCGAGGACTCGTCCCCGAGCGCGGCCCTCGGCGCGTCCTGGCCGTCGCGACCTTCGTCAACATGGTGGGAATCGGCGTCTTCATGACGAGCGCCGTGCTCTTCTTCACCCGCGCCGTCGGGCTTCCCCTCGCGCAGGTGGCCCTGGGGATGGGCATCGCGGCGCTCGTCGGGATGCTCGCCGGGATCCCGACGGGGCATCTCGCCGATCGGCGGGGCCCGCGCGAGATCTATCTGCTGACGCTTGTCGTCCGAGCCACCACCACGGCCGCCCTCGTCTTCGTCCACACGTTCTGGCCGTTCGTCGTCCTGGTCTGCCTCAACCAGCTCGCCCAGTCAGCCGGCGGGGCGTCACGCGGCCCGCTGGTGCGCGGCTTCGGCGGCGCGAACCTGACCCAGTTCCGCGCCTACCTCCGTTCGGTTGCCAACCTCGCCGGAGCCTGCGGTGCCCTCGTCGCCGGCGCCGCGGTGCAACTGGACACCCGCGCCGCCTACCTGACCCTGGTCGTCGGCAACGCCGTCAGCTTCGTGGCGTGCGCCGCCGTCATCACCCGGCTGCCCTCACTGCCGCCCATCGCGGTACCCCGCACGAGCGGACGCTGGATAGCACTGAAGGACAAGCCGTACATGGCCGTCACCGTGCTCGACGCGGTCATGGGAATTCAGGGCCAGGTGCTGGTCTTCGCGCTGCCGGTGTGGATCATCTCGCGTACCGACGCTCCGCGCTGGTTCGTCGGGGCGGCCGTGCTCGTCAACACCGCTCTCGTGGCGGCGCTCCAGGTCAGGGCGAGCAGGGGGATCGACACCGGTCCGGCGGCCGGGCGGGCCATCCGTCGCTCCGGGTTGGCGTTCCTGGTGGGGATGGCCCTGATCGCCGCCACGTCGACGATGCCCGGATGGCTCGCCGTGGCATTGATGACGCTGGGAGTCGCCGCGCACACGGTGGGCGAGCTGTGGCACACGGCGGGCTCGCTCGAGTTGCAGTTCCTCCTCGCGCCCGCACACGCGCAGGGGCAGTACACGGGAGTCGCCGGTCTCGGCGCGGGGCTGGCCAACGTCGCCGCCCCTTCCGTCCTGGGCCTGCTCTGCATCGCCTGGGGCGCCCCCGGTTGGCTGCTGATGGGCGCCGTCTTCGTCGCGGTCGGTCTGGTCGCCCCGGCGGTCGTCCGATGGGGTGAACGGACGCGTCCGGAGCCGGTCGTGGCCGGCTAGCCCGGCGGCTTCGGCGCTGCGTCGCGGTCCGTCCCGCGCCACTGCCCACCATCGGTCGGGGCCAGGATGGCGGCGCTGACCCCGTGCACGAAGTCCCGGACGTCGTCGGCCCGGCCGGGGTCGGTGTCCTGGCCGGAGTCGTACCACCAGTCGCGGGCCCAGACGGCGAGGTCGGCCCAGCGGGGGCAGGCGGTGGCGGTCTGGTCGGCGGCCTGCCGTTTGGACAGTTGCCGGCCGTTGCGCAGACGTTGGTAGGCGCGGCAGAGGGTGAGTACCGCGTACGCCTGGGCTCCGGGCGTGGTCATCTGGGTCACCCAGGTGGGCCAGTCACGGACGTGGTCCAGCAGGGCGGCGCGGACGCGGTCGGGTTCGACGGCGGGCAGCAGTTCGTCGGCAGGGGGTCCCAGCAGCGTACGGCCGTAGTCGTGTACGGCGGCCCAGGTCACGACGCGGTGGGTGGTGGCGGGTAGCAGGTGCAGCGACTCCCCGGGGCTGATCCGGGCGATCAGGTGGTCCCGGCCGCCGACGTCGCGGACCGCGTCCAGTGACACGTACTCCACTTCGATCCGGCCCGCCCACTGCGGGTGCCGCCGGTCGAGGTCCGCGTGCAGCCCGGCGAGTACGCCGAGGAGCTTCTCGTCCGGGTCGCTCGCGAGTACCGCGAGCAGGTCGAGGTCGCTGCGGTCGGCGGCGAAGTCCCCTGCCACGAGCGAGCCGTGCAGGTAGAGGCCGCGCAGCCGGTCGGCAAGCGCACGGCACCACGCCTCGCGGAGGTCGGCCAGAACCATGTCGGGTAGGACCACCAGGCGATCCTGCGCCACGCACCGCCGGTGCCGCCACCGAGTAGACCGATCCGGCACGCTTTGCCGCGCGGATCATCCGCGGGCCGCGCCTACACGCTCGGCGAATTGCGGTGCCGCTCCGCGATGCCCGCCCCGGCCTGACGCTGTGCATCGTGCCGGTGCTGGTCGGCGCCGGCCCGGCGGACCGCAGCCGAATCCTCGTCCGACGGGCGCCTCGTCCGGTCGCGCCGGGCGACGAAGACGACGAGTGCCAGCACCGTCACCACGACCACCGCGAGCGACACCAGCATCGTTCTCATGCTCGTTGACGCTACGGCATACGCGCCACCTTCGGCGTGCTGGCGGTCGCGGGGCTGCCCCCTCCGCCGCCGGATGGCAAGCTCAGGTGTCGTGATCGATGACTTCGCGAAGATCCGTCAGCGCCGGCGGCTCAGGTCGGCACGTCACGCGCCGGTCGGGAAGGGTGATGGGGACGCGGTGCGGAACCCGGATCTCGCGGAGGCCCGCCGGTGAGGGCGGTCATCGTCGCGGCCGCTGTCGCCTTCGTCATCTCCCTTTTCGGTACGCCGGTGGCGGTGCGCGTCTTCAGCGCGCTGAAGGCAGGTCAGCCGATCCGGTCCATCGGGCTGGCCAGCAACGAGGGCAAGGTGGGCACGCCCACGATGGGCGGCGTCGTCTTCATCGTGGCGACGGTCCTCGCGTACGTCGCCGGGCACCTCGCCCTGACCACCCTGCCCGAACGGCAGATCGCGCAGGAGGGGCCCACCATGACGGCCCTGGTGCTGCTCGGGTTGTTCGTCTTCTGCGGCGCGGTCGGCTTCTTCGACGACTTCCTCAAGGTGCGCCGGCGCAACTCCGACGGGCTGTCCGCAAAGGGCAAGCTGCTCGGGCAGGCCCTCGTCGGCGGCGGGTTCGGGGTGGCCGCGCTGTACGTGCCGAGCACGAACGGCCAGACCGTGGCCAGTGAGCACATCTCGCTCATCCGCGACATCAGCTGGCTGGATGTCGGCAAGGTCGGCGCGGTCCTGGTCTTCATCTTCGTGATCACGGCGATGTCCAACGGTGTGAATCTCACCGACGGCCTCGACGGCCTGGCCACCGGCGCGTCGATCCTGGTGCTCGGCGCGTACTCGCTGGTCGGCTTCTGGCAGTACCGGCACTGGTGCGCCGACGACGGGTACGCCCGCGTGAACGAGTACTGCTACCAGGTCCGCGATCCGCTGGAGATCGCCATGATCGCGGCCGCGGCGGCCGGCGCCTGCGTGGGCTTCCTGTGGTGGAACACGTCCCCGGCGCGGATTTTCATGGGGGACGTGGGCGCGCTCGGGCTGGGCGGCCTGATCGGCGGGCTCGCGGTGGTGACCCGTACGACGCTGCTCTCGATCCTGATCGGCGGGCTGTTCGTCATCATCACCACGACCTGGGTGATCCAGATCGTCTCGTACCGGACCACCGGCAAGCGGGTCTTCCGGATGGTGCCGCTGCACCACCACTTCGAGCTGGCCGGATGGAGCGAGTCCACCATCGTGGTCCGATTCTGGATCGTGGCCGGAGTCTGCGTCGCGACCGGCCTGGGCCTGTTCTACTCGGACTTCCTGGCGGCTGTGGGATAGCGGCGGAGCGACAGGAGACGCCGGCTCAGGCGGACCACTGCGCGGTGTCGCCGTCGCGGAGGTGGTCCAACTCCGCGAGGTACATCGCCTGGAGGCGGTCGTGGTGCCGGACCAGCAGCCCGACCTCCTCGACGCTGTAGCCCTCGACGAGCCGTTCCGCCCGCTCGGCGAAACGCTCGTACGGCCGCTCCAGGTCGGCGACCCGCTCCGGCCGTATCGTGACGACGACGCGCCGCCGGTCTGCCGGGTCGCGTTCGGCCGTGACGTAGCCGGCCTGCTGGAGCCGGCGGAGCATGCTGGTGACCGCGCCGGTGGTGAGGTTGGTCCGTCCGGCGATCTGCCCCGCCGTGGCGGACCCGGCGTCGGCCAGGTAGTCGAGGCATTCCAGATCGCTCACGGTGAGGCCCAGCCGCTCCGCGATGGCGTACCGGAACACCATGGACAGCCGCGACGTCTCCCGCCCGGCGCGCATGAGGGCGGCGACCGCTGAGGCACGGGCCGGATCACGGGACATGCGGGCAATCATGCCTCCGGCACGGTGACCCGGTGCAGCCGAGGTAACACGCGGGTCAGCACCCAGTGCGGCGCCGCCGCGCCGCCGGTGAGACGGTGCATCAGCTTGCCGGCGGTGTCGACGGCGCGGAAGGCGTACGGCACCATCTCGTCCTGGTAACCGGCGATCGCCTCCTCCACGGGTGTGCCGTTGTCCCGGGCGTCGACCAGTCGCCGGCCGAGCAGGGCGGCGTCGCGGAGCGCGGTGTTGCCGCCGTGCGCGCCGAACGGCGGCATGACGTGCACGGCGTCGCCCATCATCGTCGCCCGGGGGACCGCCCACCGGATCGGCCGCCGCCCGGTGGCGAAGAGGTTCAGCACCGTGGCGTCCAGTTCGGCCGTGTCGACCAGCCGCCGGGCGAGCGGGTGGAAGTCCCTGCTCCGGCTGGCCGCCAGGTGCCGCAGTGCCCGCAGGTCACCGCGTACGCCGCCGGGCAGCTCGTCGCGCCGCAGCAGGAGCGCCCACATGACGTAGTCGTCGCCGGTGGGGGCGTAGCTGCCCGGGGCCAGGCGCGCGAACGCCTCCCGTGGGCTCTCGCCGAACCGCATGGAGGTGAAGAAGAAGGCGCTGCCCGGCCGGTCGGCGATGGCCAGGACCCCGCTGGTACGCAGTGCGTCCGGGATGACGCTCGCGCCGTCGCGCCACAGCGGTGACCGGCCGTAGATGCCCGCCATCGGGGTGTCCGCCGGGTCGGCGTCCGGCACCAGCTGCGCGCGTAGCGCCGAGCCGACGCCGTCCGCGCCCACCACGACCGTCGCGGCTGCGGCCCCGCCGTCGGAGAACCGCAGCCGCAGCCCGGCCGGGCCGCCGCTGTCCACCGCGACGGCGGTCTTGCCGTAGTGGATGCGCCCGTCCAGCCCGGACTGCAGGATCGACCGCAGGGTCAGCCGGTCCACCTGACGGGTCTCGTGCGGGTCGTCCTTGAAGGTGACGGTGAAGGCGTCCCGCAGCCGCCTGTCGGTGAAGCGCAGCTGCCCGCCGGGCTCGTCGCCGGTGGCCAGCGCCAGGCGGTACAGCGGGCGCGGCAGGCTCTCGCGCAGTGCCGCCAGCCCGTACCGGTCGAGAATGATCCGGTAGCCCTGCCGCCGGATGAAGGGGCCCGGGTCCCGCTCGTAGACGTGCACGTCGATGCCGGCGCGCATCAGGTACTGGGCGAGGCAGAGGCCGGAGAGGCCGGCGCCGGCGATCGCCACTGAGAAGCCTGTCGATGCACTCATGGCGGTTATCTTAATCATTAAGATGATTCGGGCAAGGTCGTCGCAGGACGCGCCACTGTGCATGGTCACTCTGGACTGATACTCAAGTTGCTTGTATATTCGGCTCATGGGATCAGCTTCGCGTCCCGCGCTACGGGAACCGTCTTACTTCGTCCTTGCTGCTCTGCTCGGCGGACCGCTCCACGGTTATGCCGTGATCAAGCGGGTCAATGAGCTGTCCGACGGGCGGGTGACCCTCGCCGCCGGATCGCTGTACTCCGTGATCGACCGGCTGCTCGGCGAAGGACTCGTCACCACCGACGGTGAGGAGATCGTCAACGGGCGTGCCCGTCGCTACTACCGGCTCACCGACGAGGGCTGTCGCGTACTCACCGAAGAGGCCGACCGGCTCGCCCAGGCCGCCCGGGTGGTCATGGACCGCCTGCCACGCCGGGTCGCATCGCAGGCAATCGCCCGTCAACCTTCTACCGCGAGGATCAGACCAGCATGAGTTCCGATGTCTTGGAAAAGCGCTACCGGATGCTGCTGCGGGCCTACCCCGCCGACTACCGCCGCGAACGCGCCGACGAGCTGATCGACACGCTGATCGGCGACGAACCGACCACCCGCCGCTGGCCCAGCCTCCGGCAGGCGGCATCGCTGATCCGCGGCGCCCTACGGGTACACGGTGGCAGCACCGCGCCCCGGCCCACCGCCGTGCTGTTCTGGCAGGGCATCCACCTGGGCGCCATGGCGGTGCTGGCGTTGGGTGTGCTCATCGGCCTGGACGACATCATCGAGGCATTCCAGTTCGGCGGACTCTCGGACCCCCTGACCGTCGTCAAGAATCAGGGCGTCCACGAGATCGTGCTGATCGCCGCGCTGGTGGCGCTCGTCGCGGGCCGCGCCCGTACCGCTGCCGCCCTGGCGGTGGCTGCGGCGGTGGTGCCGACCGTGATCTCCACGTACCTGTTCTCCAACGGCCTGCCACAGTGGTGGGCGCCGATCGTCGCCGCGCCTCTGATCATTCTGGGCCTGCGGCGTCCGGCGGACGTGCCGCCGGCGCCGCGGGCGAACGCAGTTCTGGTCACCGCCGGCATACTCGCCCTGCACCTGATCCCCGCGGGCGGCTTCCGCATGGCCGACCCGGGCGTGCGGGCGGCAGCCGCCGCCATGGTGATCGTCGGCGTGGCGGCCTTCCTGTGGGTGGCGACGGCCGATCAGCGGCTGCTGATCGCCGTCGTCCCCACCCTTCTCCTGGGTACGCTCTACCAGCTGGACAACAGCGGGTTGACGGGGGAACTGCTGCGCCGGCCCGACGCGCTGCCGTCCCTGGTGGTCGCGGTCCTCATGGCGGTTGTCGCTGTCGTGTCCACCCGGCTGCGACAGCGCACCCGCGCCTGACCGACATAGGGGCGGTCCGGTCATGACCGGCGTCAGCTGATGCGTGCTCGGGCCAGTGGAGGACCTGTTGCCGAGTCCGCCTCTACGAGATCAAGCGCGTTCCGCTCGGTGCGGGTCGAGGCGCGGCAAGCCGGGCAGACCAGGGCCAGGCGGACAAGGTCTTACGTCCGGTAGGGCGCTCCACCTTGTCACCCTGGCCCTGGCCCGCTCACGGAGCAGCGTGGGCATCCGCGTACGGAGAGTCGGGGTACCGTCGATGGGTGGCGGCCGGCTGATTCGCCTGGCCTCTTGAGCTTGGAGCGGCGTTATGGCCTCGTCCGTCGATCCGCGCTTTGGGGTAGCTCTGCGGGAGTTTCGGGAGCGGCGTGGCCTGTCGCTTCGGTCTCTCGGGCAACTCGCTCATCGGAGTAAGAGCCATCTGCACGAGTTGGAGGCAGGGCTCAAGGCTCCGACGGTCGACACAGCGCGTCACCTGGACCGGATTCTCGACGCCGGGGGAGTGCTTGCTCGGCTGGTCGATGCGCCGATCGACCATGCGGCCGAGGCCGGCGAGTTGCGGGCGAGAGTCGCCGCGAGTGATGTCAGCAACGACATGCTCGAGCGGATCGAGCAGGGCGTTGACGACCTTGCCAGCTCCTATCCGACGATGGCGCCGGCGGATCTGTTGCCGTTGGTGCGGCGGCACCTCTCCTATGTGGTGCGGCTGCTGGACGGGCGGGTGACGCTTGCTCAACAGCGTCGGCTGTTGGTTGCCGGCGGTTGGTTGGCGGTGCTGCGGGCCACGGTCCACATCGATTTGCGGCAGCGGAATGCTGCGGCTGCTCATCTGCGAGCTGCTCGTGACCTTGCTGAACATGCTGAGCATCCCGAGATTCGGGCGTGGTGTCTGGAGACGCGGGCTTGGGACGTGCTGACGCAAGGTGACTACCGTTCGGCACTCGATCTTTCCCAGCAGGCTCAACGGGTCGCGCCTCAGGGCAGCTCGGCCAGGATCCAGGCTACTGCTCAGGAGGCCCGTGCATGGGCTCGCATTGGGGACGTTGCTGCCACCCGGCGAACGCTGGATCGGGTAGAGAGGTTGGCGGCGAACTTGCCCGTTCCCGAGCGAGCCGAGCATCACTATCGCTACGACCCTGCCAAGGCCGCCGCCTATACGGCCACGACTTTGGCGTGGGCCGGTGACCCGGGCGCCGAGCAGGTGGCTCGGGCCGTACTGGCCGATCTGGATCCGCACGGCGACGGGGGAGCGCGGCCACGCCGGTCGGCATCGGCGCGTCTCGACCTCGGGCTTGCTCTCGTCGCCGCCGGTCAGTCGGACGAAGCGGTTGCGCTCGGGGCGCAGGCCGTGGCATCCGGGCGAGTGGTGCCGTCGAACTGGTGGCGAGCCGCGGAACTGCTGGCCAAGGTCGAGGATCTCGGAGTGCCCGAGGCCGCGATGCTCCGTGAACTGTGCGTCGAGTACGCCCCGGTCCGACGATCAACAGCGGACAGCACGCCTGGTTAGCGGACAGTCACCTTCTGGATCGTAGGCGCACGCGGCGCGACGCTGGACCTCACTGAACCGGGCGCGGATCGAGGCACATCAGCAGTGCCTCTTCGTGCTCTCATCACGGAGGGCCAGTAGATGACGGTGCCTGTCGGGCCCCTGCGGCGACTCGTGGGCCGGTACCTCCCGTCGATTCCGACGGCGTACGGCGTCGGGCAGCGCATCCAGATGATGGAGCAGGACATTGCCCGGCGGCGGTTGCTGGACCAGGCGCGAGGCGGGCAACAGGCCCCGGCGGGAGCCGGGGACACATCGATGTCGCGGGAGCGGCGCGTCTCGTATGACGAATACCTGTCTGCCACCGCGCTGACTCTTGCTCGCAGGCACCGGCCGGTGTGGTCGTGGCGGCTCTGGCGGCGCGTCTGCCGCTGTGGGTCCGACCTGCCGTGTCGCGCCCGGCACCGGATTCCGATCGATCGGGGCCACTGGCCGTCGGAGGGTGAGCAGTGAGCAGCGAGCAGGAACAGGCGATCCTCGCGGTTCATGTCCGAGGGCTCGACGGCATGTGTGCCGGGTGCCGGGCGTGGTGGGCGCGGCTCACGCCGTACCCGTGCTGGCAGGTGAAATGGGCGACGAGCCGGCAGGCGCGGGCGATCACCGCGCGGTTCCTGGAGGGTGCGCGGTGACCACCCACGGGCCGGTCATGCCGGTGTGGAGCTGTGGCGGCTGCGACCTGCCCTGGCCGTGCCCTACGCGCAAGCGCGAGCTGCGCGCGGAGTTCATGGATGCGCCGGTGTCGCTGGCGCTGTACCTCGGCGCCTATCTCGTCCAGGCCACCGAGGACATGCCCTGGACGCCGGCGGGCGTGTTGCACCGCCGGTTCCTCGGCTGGACCAGGGAGACCGGCCCGCCCATGCCAGCCGAATCGGAGCCGGGTGTTCGACCGGGTACGGACGACCGGGCGCCACCCGCGTGGAACTGGCGGCCTACCCGCTGGATCAATGGAGCACGCTGAAGAACGCGCGCAGGTCGGCAGCGAGCAGGTCGGGCTCTTCCTGGGCGAGGAAGTGGCCGCCGACGGTGGGCTCGCGCCAGTGGGTGAGGTTGGCGTAGGTGCGTTCGGCGAACGACCGGGGCAGGCCGGCGTCCTCCACGCTGACAGTGATTCCGGCGGGCACGGCGACCATTGGCAGGTGGGGGGCCAGGCGGTCGTCACGGTAGGGCCGGAAGGACGTGCCGATGCAGTTGGTGACCCAGTACAGCATCACGGTGGTCAGCAGCTCGTCGAAGCCGAACCGGCGGGTGATGTCGCCGCCGCAGTCGCTCCAGCGCTGGTACTTCTCGATGATCCATGCGGCCAGTCCGGACGGCGAGTCGCTCAGCGCGGCCGCAAGGGTGTCGGGCCGTGTCTCCTGGATGATTCCGTAGCCCCAGTCGTCTTGGGCCTTCGCGTCGAGCATGGCGATGAACGCCTCCTCGGCCGGGCTGAGGTCGCCCCTGCGGTCCGCCGGGGGGAACTTGATGTGCTGCGAGAAGACCCCGATGACCCGATCTGCGTGGCGGGCGCCGAGCCACGTCGACACGCCGGAGCCGATGTCGCCACCGTAGGCGCCGAAGCGGTCGTAGCCCAGCCGGGTCATCAGCTCGGCCCACACGTCCGCGACAGCCGCCTCGGTCGTCGGGCCCTCGGCGAGTGGCCCGGAGAAGACGAAGCCGGGCAGGCTCGGTATGACGAGGTCGAAGTCTGCGAGCCGGGACACCAGGGGCAGCATCTCCGTGTACGTGCTGGGCCAGCCGTGGGTCAGGATCAGCGCCGTGGCATCGGGCGATGCCGAGCGGACATGAACGAAGTGGACCGGCGTGCCTCGGACCGTGGTGACGAACTGGGGGTACCGGTTGAGGGCACGCTCGGCCGCACGCCAGTCGAATTCGTCGAGCCAGTACCGCACCAGACCTGCCAGGTAGCCAGGGTCGGTGCCGGCGGCCCACGGTTCTCCCGGTGCGGCCGGCGCGAGCCTCGTCCGCGAAAGCCGAGCCCGCAGGTCCTCCAGGACGGCTTCGGGCACATCGATGTGGAAGGGCGTCACCCGATCATGGTCTCATCGCCAGGAGCGATCTCCGATCCCCCGAGGAGCGTGATTCAGGCCGGAGCCGCTGTGAGGGGGCACTATCGTGTCCACGTGCCTTCAGACGTACATCCGGCCTTGGATGTCTTGATGCCCGCGGCGTTCCTGGGCCACGGCAACCCCATGAACGCCCTCGAGGTCAACCGGTACACCTCCGCGTGGAGAGCCTTCGGCGCAGCGGTGCCGCGTCCCCGCGCGATCCTGGTGGTCAGCGCCCATTGGTACATCAACGCCACGGCCGTCACCGCGATGCCCCGGCCGAGGACCATCCACGACTTCTACGGGTTTCCTCAGGAGCTGTTCGAGGTGCAGTACCCGGCGCCGGGGCTGCCCGAACTGGCTGAGGAGGTCAGTGACGTCGTCCATCCGACCTGGGTCGGGGCGGACGTCGACAGCTGGGGCATCGACCATGGCACCTGGTCGGTGCTGACGCATGCCTTTCCGGACGCGACGATTCCCGTCGTCCAGCTCAGCATCAACGCCGACAAGCCGATGGACTACCACCTTCAACTCGGCGCGCAGCTGGCTCCACTGCGTCGGCGTGGAGTGCTGATCGTGGCGAGCGGCAATGTCGTGCACAACCTGCGCGGCATGGACTGGGCGCTGGCCGACGACGGCTTCGACTGGGCGCGACGCTTCGACGAGGACGCCAAAACCCGGATGCTGACCGACCCGGGCGAGTACGCGACCCTCGACGCTCACGGGGACTTCCGCCGTGCGGTACCGACACCGGACCACTTCATCCCCGCGTTGTATCTCGCCGGCCTGGCCGCCGCCATGGACACCCCCGACACCGAGGTCCTGGTCGACGGCTACGCCTACGGCTCGTTGTCCATGACGGCCTACACGCTGGGCATGTCCTGTCCACCGGCTGCCGGCCGGGGCGGATCCCCGCAGCCACCGCCCGGGCTGCCGCCGGACGGCTCCAACATCTGAGCAGGCGCCGGCTGGTCAACCGCTTCGGTGCCCGGGCGACCGTACTCAGGTTGCCCGGGCACTGCGGGCTACGCCGTCGGCCTGCCTTCGTGCAGGATCTGGGCCAGCTCGACCGGTCGGCTGAGCATCGGCCAGTGCCACGTCGGCAGTTCCTCGTACCGCCACGGATCGCCGGCCATGTGCCGGCACAGCGGCACGGTGGCGGCCATCTGGCGTGCCTGCTCGACGGTGAAGCTCGACAGCACGCCGAGGCGGGGCACCTTCTCCCACGCCCCGGTGAGCCGCACCGGGGTGGTGGCAGTCGACCACGGCTGGGCCACCGACCGCTCAGCGAGCAACGCGACGACCGAATCATCCACGTCTGCCGCGCCCGCTGCCAGCTCGGCCCACGGCGGGGGTGGCAGCCGCCAGCCGTCGCCGTGTTCGGCGACCACCGCCGCGTTGCGTTCACGCTCCTGGGGCGGGCTGAAGTCGGCGTTCGCCGCGCCGTCGGGTAGCGGGCCGGTGTCGACGAAAACCAGTTGGGCGATGCGGTCGGTCATGCGGTCGGCAACGGCGGTCGTCACGACCGCGCCGGCGTAGCTGTGCCCGACGAGAACCACGTCGTGCAGGTCCTCGTAGCGCAGCAGGTTGACCACGTCGGTGACGTGGACGTCGAGGTCGGTGTCCGGGCGGGCCAGGTGGGCGCGCTCGCCCAGGCCGGTCAGGCTCAGCGGGTACACCTCGTGGCCGTGCCCGCGCAGGGCGGCGGTGACCGGCCGCCAGGCCCATGCGCCGAGCCAGAACCCGGGAACCAGTACGAAGGTCGTCATGCGTGCCACGCTACGATCAATACCGGACATGTTCCGCCCGGATGAGAAATGGGGATTCTTGACCCGGCCGACCGCGCGCGTACTGGCGTTGCTGGAGATCCTCCAGGCCGGCGGCGGCTTCACCGTCGCGGACCTGGCGGGTCGGCTGGGCGTCGACGAGCGCACGGTCCGCCGATACGCCGCGCACCTCGCCGACCTGGGCATCCCGGTCGAGGCCCGGCGCGGTCGCTACGGCGGATACCGGCTCGCGCCTGGATACAAGCTGCCGCCGCTCATGCTCACCGACGAGGAGGCGGTCGCCGTCATGCTCGGGCTCGTCGCCGCTACCCGGGCCGGGCTGGTCACCACCGAAGGCGCGGCCGCCGAGAGCGCGACCGCGAAGATCCGCCGGGTGCTGCCGGCCGTTCTCGCCCGGCGAATCGATTCGCTGCTGGAGACCGTGGACTTCACCGCCCGGGTCCGGAAGCCGGCCCCGCCCGGCATCGAGGTGCTGCTGGTGCTCGCCGAAGCGGCCCGGCATCAGCAACCGGTGAGCATCACCTACACCACCTGGCGCGGCCAGTCCGGAGAACGTCAGCTCGACCCGTACGGGCTGGTCTTCCACGCCGGCCGCTGGTACGTCACCGGTCACGACCACCACCGCCAGGCCGTACGGACGTTCCGCCTCGACCGCATCGGGACAGCCCACCCCCTTCAGGGCAGGTTCGACATCCCGGCCGGCTTCGATTCCACCACGCAGGTACTCACCGGTCTGGCAGCCGTGCCGTACGCGCACGACATCTCCGTGGTGCTGCACACCAGCCTGGAGCAGGCGCAGCGACGAATCCCGCCCTCGGTCGGCACGCTCACCGAGGTGCCCGGCGGAGTGCGTCTCACCGCCCGAGCCGAACGGCTCGACGGTGCGGCACAGATGCTCGCCGGGCTCGGCTGGCCGTTCACGATCGACCGACCGGGCGAACTCAAGGACGAGGTGCGGGCCCTGGCCGCCCGACTGCTCGCCGACGCCACCGCTTGAGGCTCGGAAAAGGTGGTCAGACCCGCCTCGGCCCACGTGCGGACGGCGCGCGGCCGGGTCAGGCCGGCGGATCGTCCCGGAAGAGAGCTTCCCGCACGCCTCGGCCGCCCCAGCGGGTGGCGACGAGTTCGGGACGAGGACGGGTCGGCTCGGGCACCCCACGGTGCCGTCTGGTGTCGGGCGCAGGACGGTCCCAGTCGGCGATCAGCGCGAAAGGATCGGTCACGCGGTCCGGCCCGTCGTCACACCGCTCCCGGACAACCATCGCGGGAAGGAAGCGCAGTTCCTGCGCCGTCCCGCAGTCGTCGGTCCGCGAGGCGATCACGGCCCCGCAGCCTTGACAGGCGACGCAGGGGATCCAGCCCACCATCGACCAGCAACCCGTGTGGACGCGGTCATGGACGAAGCGTGTCCCGCGTACGTCGCCGGGGGAGAGGACGAAGGTGTCGGTGACCTGATCACGGCCGTAGGCGGCCTCGTCGATCGCGTAGGTGCCGGGGCCAAGGAGCGGCGGGTTCACCTGGTGGCAGTCCAGGACCGACCAGTGCGGCGCCGCCGGCAGTTCCACCAACCGGACCGGGACGCTCAGCGGCTTCCCGCAGCCCGCACACCGAAAGCGCTCCACTGCCGCAGTGT
This sequence comes from Micromonospora sp. NPDC049203, assembly GCF_043197215.1. NCBI lineage: Bacteria > Bacillati > Actinomycetota > Actinomycetes > Micromonosporales > Micromonosporaceae > Micromonospora > Micromonospora sp. NPDC049203. The sequence goes on from NZ_JBICSV010000009.1 coordinate 120,082, forward strand.
GACATCGCCGCCGAGCGGCGGCACGCGCTGCTGTCAAAGCCTCTCCCGGCAGTCCGGGTACGCCTGCACGACCCCGGCTCGGGGGCCGGCGCCCCGTCGAGCAGGGCGCCCAGTCGAGCGGCGGATTCGTCGGTGAGCCGATAGACGCCCTGACGGCTGACGGCGCGTTCGAGACGGCCGTCGACGCCCCGGCACGGTTGCCGGCCTCCCGGGGCCGGACCGTCAGCGCTTGGCGACGGTGAGCAGCACCGCTGAGTCTTCGAGCGCCTCCAGATTGTGCCGGCGGTCCGGCACGATCAGCAGGTCGCCGGCAGCGCCGTCCCAGGAGGTCTCGCCGGCGCCGAGCCGGACCCGGCCGTGCAGGACGTGGACGGTGGCCTCGCCGGGGTTCTCGTGTTCGCCGAGCATCTGCCCGGCGGTCAGCGCGATCAGCGTCTGCCGGAGCGTGTGCTCGTGGCCGCCGTAGACGGTGGAGCTGCTGCGGCCGCTGGAGGAGGTGTGCGCGAGTTCCAGCTGCTCGCGGGCCAGTGCGGTGAGGGATGACTTCTGCATGAGGTCTCCTGTCTGCTCGTCGCGCCGGGCAGGGTGCTCCTCCGCGAACCGTAGCGTGCGCGCCCCGTCGCCGCACCACCGGCCTTCGGCGTGCTCAGCCGCTCACCGCATGGTGGCCTTCGGGGCGCCCTTGCCCGGGTTGATGCGGGTCGGACCGGCGGCCGAGGGGCGGATGTCGAAGTCGAAGATCTCGGTGGGCAGGTAGACGGTCGCGCAGGAGTTGGGGATGTCCACCACGCCGGAGAGCCGGCCCTCGATGGGTGCGGCGCCGAGCAGCAGGTACGCCTGTTCCGGCTGGTAGCCGAAGCGGGTCAGGTAGTCGATGGCGTGCAGGCAGGCGCGCTGGTAGGCGAGCTGCGAGTCGAGGTACCGCTGTTCGCCGTCGAGGGTGACCGAGAGCCCGGAGAAGGCCAGCCACTGGCTGAACTGCGGCGGGGTGTCGCCCGGGATGAAGATCGTGTTCTCGGCGACGCCGTACGTCTGCATGCCGTTCTTGATCAGGTCTACGTGCAGGTCGACGAAGCCGCCCATCTCGATGGCGCCGCAGAAGGTGATTTCTCCGTCGCCCTGGGAGAAGTGCAGGTCGCCCAGCGACAGGTTGGCACCCGGCACGAACACCGGGTAGAAGACCCGGCTGCCGACTGTGAAGTTCTTGATGTCCTGGTTCCCACCGTTCTCCCGGGGCGGGGCGGTACGCGCCGCCTCCCCGGCCACCCGGTCGAAGTCGGCGCCGGTGAGGCTGCCGAGGATCGCGTCCTGCGGCTCGGGGGGCAGGGCCAGGGGCGGCACCCGGTCGGGCGCGGTCGCGATCAGCGCCCCCTCCCGCTGGTTCCAGGTCGCCAGCAGCGACGCGGACGGGGCGGTGCCCATCAGCCCCGGGTGGGCGATCCCGGTGAACGACACCCCGGGGATGTGCCGGGAGGTGGCCTTGCGGCCGCTGAAGTCCCAGACCGCCTTGTAGGCGTCGGGGAACTGCTCGGTCAGGAAGCCGCCGCCGTTGCCGGTGGGGAAGATGCCCGTGTAGCCCCAGCCCTGGCCGGCCAGCGGACCGGACTCCTGCGGGATGGGGCCCATGTCGAGGATGTCGACCATGAGCAGGTCGCCCGGCTCGGCGCCCTCGACGGCGAACGGGCCGCTGAGAGCGTGGACCCGGGTCAGCGGAGCGTCCCGGATGTCCTCGGCGGAGTCGTCGTTGTGGATCGCGCCGTCGAACCACTCGCGGCAGTGGACGCGGAACGACTGTCCGGGCCGTACCGTCGCCACGGGCGGGATGTCGGGATGCCAGCGGTTGTGCCCGACCTTCTCCTGGTCGGTGAACCTCTTCGTCGAGTCTAGAGGGAACAGCAGTTCAGGCACGGTGTCGAGCCCTTCTCGTGCGTCCCGCCGCGGCGGGTCAGGTGGACTGCCCGAGCCCGGTCACCATCGGGGCAGACGGGCGTGGGCCGGGTTCGTCGAGCGGCGTGCCGGACGACGGCCGGGCACCCGCCCGACCACCTCCGGCTGCTCCGCGCTGCGCTCGGTCCGGTCCATGGCGTCGCGCAGCGCCGCCGGCATGCGGGCGAGCCGGGGCGCGGAGAACACCCGGGCCGCCGGCAACCCGCACCGGGGGCAGCCCGTCGACGGGTCCGCGGTGCCGACCGGCGTCACGACGTCGAAGCTGCCGTCCTGCGGGCAGCGGTACTCGAAGGTGGCCATCGCCGCGTCCCGTCCAGCCTTTCGTGCGTGCGGTGGGCCTTCCGCAGCGGCTCACCCTGTCTCTCCGATTGTGGCCTATTACTGACATAAGCGGCGCGAAACGACGAATGAGGCGGAGTTCGTCGCGCCGGCCGAGGCGTGGGACACGTTGGCGATCATCGATGCCTGCGGGCATCGTCTACCTATGGCCGCCGTCTCCTCGTCCTCACTTCTGCGCCGCCTGCGGCCGGGTCTGCCGGTCGCCGTCGCGCTGTCCACCGCCGTACTCGTCACCGCCCTGAGCGCCGCCCCGCCGGCGGACGCCGGCACCGCGTACCCCGCTGCCGCTCCGGCGCCCGGCGGCGCCGCGACGCCCGTCGCGGACCCGACCGGGACCGTGACGCCCACGTCGACGCCCAAGCCGCCCGACCCGCCCAGCACCACGCCGTTCCCGCCGAGCGCGCCCACGAACCTGACCGCCACCCAGGTACGGAGCACGTCCGTCACGCTCACCTGGACGGCCGCCACGCGCGGCTGCTGCCCCGTCGTCGGGTACGACATCGTCTACCTCAGCCCGTTCGACGACGTGGTCTACAGCCTCAGCCTCGGCGACGTCACCACCGCGACGGTCACCAACTACATCCAGCCGGGCCGGCAGTACACGTTCCGGGTGTCGGCCCGGGACGGGGACAACCGTCGCTCGCCCGCCAGCGACCCGCTGACAGTGGTCACGCCGGTGACGGACACCGGCCCGGACACCACCCCGCCCAGCGCACCGGGGAACCTCACGGTCGGCGAGGTGACCGACTCGACCGCCAGGCTGTCGTGGTCACCGTCGACAGACGACGTCGGCGTGCTCGCCTACGACGTCTACCGGTTCGACGGCTGGTTCACCTCCACGCGCGTCGCCACCGTGCCGGGCACCACGTACACGATGTCGCTGCCGGCGCCGACGCCGCTGCGCACGCTGTACTACGTGCGGGCCCGCGACGCCGCCGGCAACGTGTCGATCGCCTCCAACACGGTCACCGTGCCCACGACGCCCACGCCACCGCCCCCGCCGCCGTCGACCTGCCGGGTCACCTACCGGAACCAGTCCGAGTGGCCGGGTGGCTTCGTGACGGCGGTGACGGTCCAGAACACCGGCACGGCGCCGGTCGACGGCTGGACCCTCACCTTCGGCTTCCCGGGGGACCAGCAGGTCACCACCGCGTGGAACGCCACAGTCAGCCAGACCGGCGCCGCGGTGACCGCCCGCAACGCCGACTGGAACCGCCTCATCGCGCCGAACGGCTCCGCGACGTTCGGCTTCCAGGGGCGGTGGAGCGCGAGCGACGCGCCGCCGACCGCCTTCTCGCTCAACGGCACCCCCTGCGCGGTGGGCTGAGCACCGTCCGCGACCGGCTGAGAGGAGCATCGTGAGCACATCGCACCGCCACCGCACCCTGGTCGGGGCCGTCACGGCCGTCGTCCTCGCCGTCACCACCACATTCGGGGGTACGCCCGCGCCGGTCGCCGCCGCCAACACGCTCACCATGCGCGGCGCCGACGTCTCCTCCTTGCAGCGCAGCCTGGACCTGGGCGCTCAGTACTACGACGCCAACGGGGTGGCCCGCGACCCGCTGGACATCCTCCGGTCCGTCGGCGTCAACTACGTCCGGCTGCGCGTCTGGAACAACCCGCGCAGCGGCTACAACAACAAGAGCAAGGTGCTCGTCCAGGCGCGTACGGCGAAGGCCAAGGGCCTCAAGGTGCTGATCGACTTCCACTACTCCGACACCTGGGCCGACCCGGGCAAGCAGTACAAGCCGGCCGCCTGGGCCGGCCACAGCCTCAGCCAGTTGCGCGACGACGTGTACGCCTTCACGTACGACGTCTGCACCGCCCTGCGGGGGCAGGGCACGCCGCCGGACAGCGTGCAGATCGGCAACGAGATCAACGTCGGGATGCTGTGGAACGAGGGCAAGGTCGTCAACAACGACTTCGCCCCGCTGGCCTGGCTGCTCAAGCAGGGCTACAACGCGGTCAAGACCTGCGGCAGCAGCATTCCGGTGATGATCCACACCGCGAACGCCGACAGCAACGCCAACGCACGGTGGTTCTACGACGGCATCCGGGCGCAGGGCGTGCAGTGGGACATGACCGCCCTGTCGTACTACTGCATGTGGCACGGCAGCCTGGCCAACCTCTACAACAACATCGTCGACCTGCGCGGCCGCTACGGGAAGCCGGTGGTGATCGTGGAGACCGCGTACCCCTTCACCCGCGACAACGCCGACGGCGAGCCGAACGCCATCGGCGACGCGACCTGCGACGGCATCAGCGCGACCTGGTCCGGGCAGGCCCAGGAGTTCGACTGGGTGCAGAACACCGCCCGTAACGCCGGCGCGATCGGTGTCTTCTACTGGGAGCCGACCTGGTACGCGGTCAGCGGCAACGGCTGGGACCCGGCGAACATCAACGGCACCGGGAACCAGTGGGACAACATGGCCGTCTTCGACTGGTTCGGGCGGGTGAACCCGGGGGTGCACTGGTGGCCCTGACGGGTCGGCCGGCGCACCCCCGGCTCAGCGCCGCAGGAGCCGGCCGATCGAGTGGCGGCGGCCCCACGCGATGAACACGAACAGCGCGAACAGCACCACCGGGGTGAGCACCAGCGCGCCGCCGTCCAGGATGAACGCCTGGGTGACGGCGGCGCCGACCATGAGCAGCGCGAGCCCGACGGCGGCCAGGCCGGCCAGCCGCGGCACGAGCAGCCCGATGCCACCGGCCAGCTCCACGAGGCCGATGAAGTAGCGGAACCAGGGCGCGGCGCCCATGTCCTCGAAGGACTGGACCGCGTTCGTCTCGCCGAACAGCTTGGGGCCGGCCGAGGCGACGATGAAGAAGACGCCGAGGAGGATCTGGAGCACCCACAGCGTCCGGTGCAGCCCGCGGGCGACGGGCGGGGGAGTGGTGTCGGCAACGGTCGTGGTCATCGTTCCTCCTGCGGTCGGCTGGTGTTCCGCATCCGATCGGACGCACCAGTTCAGACCGGCCAGGGCGGGCGAACTCATCGCTGACAGCCGCGCCACGCAGTGGGGCCACGCCGCCCGTCACCCGGCCGTACCCTCTTCCGGTGAAGCTCCGCCGCCGGCTGGTCGCCGTGTCACTCCTCCTGGCGGTGGAGTCGGCGGCGTTCGCGCTGCTCGTCACCGAGTCCGTCCCGGGTGCGATGGCCGCCGCCGGCCTCACCTGCTTGTCGTTCTGGCTGCACCTCGTCCTGCACGAGTGCGGACACCTCGTCGTGGCGAAGCTGCTGTGCCTGCCGGTCGTCGCGGTCCGTATCGCGCCCTTCAACGGTTGGCGCAACGAGGTGTCGGTAGGGCCTTCGCCGTCGATGACGGCACTGCCGCTGCGAATGGTGCTGTTCTATCTCGGTGGCCCGTCGGCCAACCTGTGCGCCGCGGCGGCGCTGGTCGTCGCGTCGGCGTCCACCGGTACGGCGTGGACGCGGCCGGCGTTGCTCGGCGCCGGGTTCGTCGGGGCGATGCTCGGCCTGACCAACCTCGTTCCGGGGCGGTCGACGAACAGTGACGGCCACCACGTGCTCCGCTGGCTCCGGGCTCCGGCAGCCGCCCGTGCAGGGCTGCGGGCACACCCGGCCCACCCGCAGCCGGCCCGGTCAGTCCCCGAAGCCGCTCGGGTGGGCGTCCGCGACCGCGTTCAGCAGCACACCCTGCTCCAGCAGCGCCTTGCAGGCGCAGAGGACCATGGTGAACCCGCCCATCGAGTCGATCGCCCTGCCCACGGCCTGGTCGGCGGTGCCGGCGAAGCCGCTCTCGGTGATCCGGACCAGCGTGGTGTCGCCCTCGCCCGGCAGGAACCGCCACTCGACCTGGGTGGGTGACTCCGGATCCCACTCGACCAGGATGCGGCGGTTCTCCTCCACGTCCTTGACGGTGACGACGGTGGAGACGCCGTACATCTCCCACTCCCAGGTGACAGTGGCGCCGGGTTCCAGCCGGCCGCTGCTCCTGGTGAACCAGAACCTCGTGGTCACCGCCGGGTCGGCGAACGCCTGGAAGACCTCGGCGGCGGGCCGGCGGACGAGCATCTGCGCGGTGATGACGGGGGGTCGGGTCAAGCGGTCACTGTCCACGGTCAGCGGTGTTCCCTTCTCTCCCTCGGGCACGGCGAACGCGGTCACTATATGGCCGGAATTCGCTTGAGCGATGCCGCGCCGTGAGTCAGAGTCGGGCCATGATCTCCTACCGGAAGGGCGGCGACGCCCCGGCGCGATGAGCGCCCGCACGCGGCGCGACGGCGCCGCGACGATCCCGCAGGCCGTTCGCGGCGGTGACCCCGGCGGCCTGTGGCAGCAGGCGGTCCGGATCCGCCAGGAATGGCTCGACCACGCCCTGTCCACGCAGCCGGCCGACCGGCCGGCCGCCGAGCGCTGCCTGACCGCCGTCTACGCGAGGGCGTCGCGGCCGCGACCCCGGTTCGAGTGGGTCGACTCGCCGGCCAAGGCGATTCCCCTGGTCGCCGGCTGGCCCACACTCGACTCGCTCCACGACCGCATCCGGGCGGCACGGCCGCCCAGGACGCCGCTGGTGGCGAGCGACATCGCCATGATCGTGTCCCAGCTCCGGGGTGCCCTCAGCGCGGGCGTGGCGCACACCGATCCCGAGCTGTCACCCGCCCGCACCGGTAAGGCCAGGGAGCCGTGGCCCGAGCTGCCGCCGCAGCGGGCCCTCGACAGCGGCGTACCGCTCGCCGTCGTGCTGCACCAGGGGGTACGCGCGGCGCTGCACCGCAGCCTCGCGCACGGGTTCTACCTGCCGGTGCGTGCGGCGCTGGCGAGCGGCGGCCCGGTGCCCGTGTGCTGGTACGGGCAGCAGGACGCGTCATGGATCGCGTACTACGACGTGCTGCGCCGGCTCGGCCTCGCCCGGTACGGGCCGGACGAGGACGGGCACCTCGACACCTGGGCCGGCCTGGCCCGCTCCGGCGGCTGGTGGTGGCCGGGGGAGGACGTCTGCGTCGTCGTGGACCGGCCGGCGGTCATCCGGACCGAGCCCGTCGCGGGAACGGCGCACGACCGGATCCGGCTGCGACCCGGCGGCGTGCGCTATCGGGACGGCTGGCAACCACCGCTGAGCGGCGCGGGCGCAGACATTGATTTGATAGGCGGCGATAAATAGATTGGACTCGGGCGCCGCCGAGGTCCGCGGACCTCGGCGGCTTGACCGGGCCGCCTTCGAGCCGGGCACATCGGTCGTACGCATCGACCACTCACCCTGGCGCATCGCCGCGCCGCATCCTCGCGCGCCGCCGCGTCCGATCCGGGACGCGTGCCGCCGCGCCCTGCCCGACGTCGAAGGACTCTCCATGACGATTCTCCGTGCCCGACCCGCACCGCTCGTGGCGGCCGTCGCCGCGCTGGCCGCCGTCACCGCGGCCGGTACGGCCCTGCTCACCGGCCCGGCCGCGGCCGCGCAGGGCTGCCGGGTCGACTACACACCCAACCAGTGGCCCGGCGGGTTCACCGCGAACATCAAGGTGTCACCGGGTGACACAGCCGTCTCCGGCTGGACCGTAACCTGGACGTACGCCGGGGACGAGCGCGTGACGAACGGCTGGAACGCCACAGTCAGCCAGTCCGGGTCGACGGTGACCGCCCGCAACGTGTCGTACAACGGCAGCATCCCGGCCGGCGGCTCGACCGAGTTCGGCGTGCAGGGCACATTCGGCGCCGCAGGCGGCACGCCGACCGGGTTCAGCCTGAACGGCGTACCGTGCAACGGCGCCGGCCCGACCACACCGCCGCCCACCACGGCGCCGCCGACCTCAGCCCCGCCCACGACCGCCCCGCCCACGACGGCGCCGCCGACCACGGCGCCGCCGACGACCGCGCCGCCGACCACGGCACCTCCCACGACGGCGCCGCCGACCACCCCACCGCCGAGCGGGTGCGCGGGGGCGGTGCTCTGCGACGGTTTCGAGAACCAGACCGGTTCGACGCCGTCGGGTGACTGGAGCGTGGTGAGCCCGGACTGTTCCGGCGCCGGCACGGCCACCATCGACACGTCCACCACGCACAGCGGCAGCCGCGCGGTCCGCATCAACGGCGCGGCCGGGTACTGCAACCACGTGTTCGTCCGGACCACGAAGAACCTCAGCGGCCTGGGCAGCGTCAGGTACGCCCGGATCTGGGTGCGGCACACCACCGCCCAGCCCACCGACCACACCACGATGATCACCATGGCCGACGCCGCCGACGGCAACCGGGACCTGCGGCTGGGCGGCCAGAACGGCGCGCTCCAGTGGAACCGCGCCTCCGACGACGCCACGCTGCCCGAGCAGAGCCCGGCCGGGGTGGCGCAGAGCGTGCCGCTGCCCACCAACCGCTGGGCCTGCCTCGAGTTCATGGTGGACGGTTCGGCCGGTCAACTGCGTACCTGGCTGGACGGCGTCGCGGTGACCGGGCTGACCGCCGACGGCGTGCCGACGCACGACATCGACGGCCAGTGGTACAACCGCACCTGGCGACCGCAGCTCACCGACCTGAAGCTGGGCTGGGAGAGCTACGGCGGCGGCGCCGACACCCTCTGGTACGACGACGTCGCCGTCGGGTCCAGCCGGATCGGCTGCTGACGTGCCGTCGCCGGGTGGCTCAGTGCTCCACCGTCATGCGCTGCGTGCCGATCACGGAGAGCAGCCGCAGCGCCTCCTCCGACGGTGAGCCGGGGGTGGCGGTGTAGATGACCACCTGCTGGTCGCGGTCGGTGATGTCGAGGACGTCGCAGTTGACAGTCACCGGCCCGACCAGCGGGTGCCGGAACGTCTTGCACAGCGTCCGTGCGCCGCCCACCTCGTGCGAGGCCCACAGGCGGGCGAACTCCTCGCTCCCGGCGAGCAGCTCCGCGATCAGCGCGGCCATCTCCGGATCGTCCGGATAGCGGGCCGCGGCGGCGCGCAGCCGTCCGACCGAGTGGCGGGCGAACTCGCTCGCGTCCGACACGCCGTACATCAGGTGCGGGCCGAGGAAGGCCCGGCGGACCAGGTTGCGGTCCCGCCGGGACACCGCGGAGAAGTCCTCCATGAGCGCCGCCGCGAGGTCGTTCCAGGCGATCACCTCGAACGCCGCCGAGGTCACGAACGCCGCCGCCTGCGGCAGCCGGTGCAGCAGGTCCAGCACGCTCTGGCGTACCTCCCGGGGTGGCCCGGGCGGCGGCGCGGGCGGCTCCCCGGCCAGGTGGTGGAGGTGGTCGCGTTCGGCGTCGGAGAGCCGCAGCGCGCGGGCCAGCCCGGCCAGCACCTCCCGCGACGGACGCGGACCCCGGCCCTGCTCCAGCCGCGTGTAGTACTCGGTCGAGATGAACGCCAGCCGCGCCACCTCCTCGCGACGCAACCCGGGGGTGCGGCGCCGCCGTCCGGCGGGCAGGCCCACGTCGGCCGGTGCGATCTGTTCCCGCCTGCTGCGCAGGAACACTGCCAGCTCACGTCGGTCCACGACCCCAGTGTGCCCGTGCGCGGCGGCGCGTAACCAGGTACCGGCCGTACCTGGATGGGCTCCGCGACCGGACGCAGGCTTGCCGGCATGGACACCACACGAACCGACACGACCGTCCACCCCACCACCGGCCTGCTGGCCGGCAAGGTCGCCTTCATCACCGGCGCCGGGCGCGGCATCGGCGCCGCGGCGGCCCGGCTGTTCGCCGCCGAGGGCGCCCGGGTGCTGCTCGCCGCCCGGACCGAGGAACAGCTGAAGGCGGTCACCGAGCAGATCCGGGCCACGGGCGGCACCGCCGAGTACGTCGTCTGCGACCTGGCCGAAGCGGCGAGCGTGCGTGCCGCCGTCGACCGCGCCGTCGAGGTGTACGGCCGCCTCGACGTCGCCTTCAACAACGGCGCGACGATCGTGCCGCCCGGACCGATGGACCGGGTGCGCGAAGACGACTTCGACCACGTCTACGCCGTCAACCTCAAGGGACCGTGGCTCGCCATGGTCGCCGAGGTCGCCGCGATCCGGGCCACCGCCGGCACCGGCGCGATCGTCAACAACTCCAGCGTCGGCAGCCTGATGGGCAACCCCGAACTGCCCGCGTACGGGGCGATGAAGCGCGCCGTGAACAGCCTTACCGAGTCCGCCGCGGTCACCTACGGGCCGGAGGGCATCCGCGTCAACGCGATCGCCCCGGGCAGTACGCTCACCGAGATGATGCGCTCCTGGGACGCCGAGTCGCCGGGCATCATCGACCGGCTCGCGGCCGCCACGCCGTTGCGCCGGGCCGCCGAGCCCGACGAGATCGCCCAGGCCGCCGCCTGGCTGCTCAGCGACCGCGCCTCCTTCGTCACCGGCACGGTGCTGCGGGTCGACGGCGGCGCGCGGGCCTGACCCGGCTCAGACGGTGGCGTCCTGGACCGGCCGGGGCTCGACCGCGCCGGCCGGGACGGGCGAGGGCCGGAAGCCCTTCACGACCAGGTAGACACCGAGCGAGAACTCCCACACCGCGATGGGGAGCGCGGCGACAGCCGTCACCGGCGACAGCCGGTCCCAGGCGCCGAACAGGACGCCGAGGTCGGAGGCGACGAGCAGTGGCGCGCCGACGAGACCGAGCACCGGCAGCACGCGCGGCACGAGGCGGGACTGGTACAGCAGGGTGCCCACCAGCAGCGCGTTCACTGCCGGCAGGAGCGACTGGCTGAGCAGGAACACCGAGTCGTAGAAGGCGACGAGCGCCTGGCCGGTGACGAGCGCGTCCGGCCCGGCCCCGGACCGCCGCAGCGCGACGAGCGTCAGGACGCTCGCGACGCCGACGAGGATGCCGGCTGCCTCCAGGCCCCGGGCGCCGGCGAAACCCAGCGCCCGGGCCGGGCCCTGGTGCTTGAGCACCGGGTACAGCGCGACGGCGGTGCCGACGCAGGCGAGCGCGACGATCATCTCCAGCACGCCACCGAGGACGACCGGGGCGTCCGACGTGGTGCCCAGGACGTAGTCCGCCTCGCGGATCGGGGCGTACAGGGTCAGGGTGGGGATCGAGACGAAGGTGAGCAGATAGGCGCCGCCCGCGACCAGCGACGTCTTTCGCAGTGAGTCCATCGGGTTTCCCCTCCGCCGCCGCCCGGCCGATGGTGGTCGTGCCCTCACTGTCCTGCGGACCGGCCCGGCGGCGCATCGGCCGCTCGGGCAGTCACCTCGCGCGATGCGTACGGGCCACCGGTGCGGCACACCGGTGGCCCGTACGCGTCAGCGGCTCATCGCGTACGCCACCACGATCGCCGCGACGAGCGCGAGCGCGGCCAGCACCGCCGCCGCGATCTTCGCCGCACTGTAGGGGCGCTCGCCGATGACCTGACCGGTCCGCGCGTTCACCAGCACCTGGTACGACCGCCCGGCGTGCAGGTACGCGGCGATCCACACCGGCAGCAGGACCAGCTTGTACGACACGTCGGAGTACGTGGTGTCGACGGCGGACACCCGCTGCTCGTCGCCGCCGATGTCCGACCGGCAGTCCCGCTCGATGACCGGCGCCATCCGCGCCTTCGCCTCGGTCAGCCCTGCCTCGGGCTCGGTGTCGTACCGCAGGGCCTGGTATCCGGCCAGGTAGTCGCCGTGGTAGGCGGTCACCTCGGCCAGCGGCCACGGCGCAAGCTTGTCCAACTGCTCGGTGGGCAGGTGGGTGGTGGCGGGCACCAGCACATCGTCGAAGTCCCGGCGGACGGTGCCGGCGGCCGGATGCCACCGGGTGTGCCGCACCTGCCGGGTCCGCGTCTCCTGCTTGCCGTCGACCGTCACCGTGTACGTCTCGGTGACGTAGTAGTGCTCGCCCCGCTGACCCTGGTAGTCCGACACGGTCCGCGCGTCGAACGTCCAGTGCGGCAGGTACGTGCCCTTCAGCGTCTCCGCCTCGGTGATCTTCTTCAGGCTCCCGGGCGCGAACCAGCGGCTGCCGCACCACTGGCCCAGGGCCGTCCGCACGCCGTTACGGTCGACGGCGAACGGCAGCACCGCCTCCGGCGCGATCAGCTCACCCGCTCCGGCGTCGGCCACCAGCGGGGTGGCGCAGAACTGGCAGCGCTGTGCCAGCGCGTCGCTCTCCGTCCGGGCGCCGCAGCCCGGGCAGACGAACGTGTGCGCCCCGACGCTCGCCACCGGCTTGCGGGGCAGCGACGCCAGTTCCGCGTACGCGTGCTCGCGCACCTCCCGGCCGGCGCCGGCGATCTCCTGCCGGTACCCGCAGTACGGGCAGCTCAGCGTGGTGGTGCCCGGCGCGTACTCCACCCGGGCGCCGCACCCCCCGCACTGGTACGAGGGCGGCGAGACAGCCGTGTCGCTCATGCCGGCGGCAGCGGCGGCGGGACGCTGGCGAGGACCGACGCCAGCTCGGGCACCTGCCCGGCGGGCTGCCACTGCGCCATGCCGGCGCGCCAGACGAGCGTGTCCGCGCCGAGCGCGCCCGCACCCGCCTGCTCGGCCAGCCCACCGAGGTCGTACGGGCCCTGCCGCTGGCCGCCGACGCCGACGTACCACTGGGCCTGGTCCGGCAGCGGCGGCGGCTCGGCGGCGGCCGGCTGCGCGGGGGCCGGCTGGGCCGGCACCGGCTGCGTGGCCGCGCCCCCGCCCATCGACCGGGCCATCTGCTGGCCCATCGCCATGCCGAGGCCGAGGCCGATGCCCGCGCCCGCCTCGCCACCCGGGTTGTTCGCCGCGGCCTCCATCGCGTTCGCCGCCTGGAAGCGGGTGTACCGGTCCAGGTCGCCGACCGCGCCCATGCTGGTCCGCTTGTCCAGCGCCTTCTCGACCTCCGGCGGCACCGACACGTTCTCGATGACGAACTTGGGGATCGCGATACCGACCTCGGCCAGTTCCTCGGTCAGCACGGCGGCCAGCCGCCGGCCGATCGCGTCCTGGTGCGCCGCGAGGTCCAGCAGCGGCACCCCGGCCGTGGCGAGCGCGCCGCCGAGCCGCCCGACCATGAGCTGCCGCAGGTACTCCTGCACCTCCTCGGTGCGGAACTGAGGGTCGGTGCCGACCAGTTCCCGTAGCAGCCGCGCCGCGTCCACCACTCGGGCCGCGAAGGCGCCGAACGCCCGCACCCGCACCACACCGAACTCGGCGTCGCGCAGGATGACCGGGTTCTGGGTGCCCCACTTCATGTCCGTGAACTGCCGGGTGTTGACGAAGTACACCTCGGCCTTGAACGGAGAGTTGAAGCCGTACTTCCAGCCCTTCAGGGTGGACAGGATCGGCAGGTTGCGGGTCTCCAGCGTGTACGTCCCCGGTGCGAAGACGTCGGCGATCTTCCCCTCGTTGACGAACACCGCCGTCTGGGACTCCCGGACGACCAGTTGGGCGCCCATCTTGATCTCGTTCTGATACCGGGGGAATCGCCAGACCATCGTGTCGCGGCTGTCGTCCAGCCACTCGATGATGTCGATGAGCTCGCCCCGGAGCTTGTCCATCAGCCCCATCGCAACCCTTTCCTCGGCGCCGGTCTCCGGCGTCGCGGCGACCATAGCAACCGCCCGCCACCTGCGAAAAGACAGCTTTTCGGCGCTATCGGCGGCCACCGATCGGAGGCGCTCAGCCGGTTTCGCCGGCCATCGATTCGCCGGTGGCCGTACGCTGCTCCGGAAGCCGGGACGCCCGGCCGGGGGTATCGACGAGGCGCTCGGTCTCCTGCACCAGATAGTGCGGGCGGCGCTTGGTCTCGTAGTAGATCCGGCCGATGTACTCGCCGATCACCCCGAGGATCATCATCTGGATGCCGCCGAGCCCGATCACGCTGACGATGATCGTGGTGTAGCCGGGCACGTCGATGCCCTTCTCCACGGCGTCCGCTACCACCCAGGCCATGTAGCCCACCGCGATGAGCGTGAGGAACAGCCCGCCGTAGATGGCCAGGCGCAGCGGCCGGTTGTTGAACGACAGCAGGCCGTCGAACGCGTAGTTGAACAGCTTGCCGAACGTCCAGCGGCTGTGCCCGGCCTGCCGGGTCTCGTTGCGGTGCGCCACCACCGCCGTGCGGAAGCCGATCCACGAGAACAGGCCCTTGGAGAAGCGGTTGTATTCCGGCATGGCCAGGATCGCGTTCACCGCGAGCCGGGACAGCAGCCGGAAGTCGCCCGCGCCGTCGAGCAGGCGGACGTCTATCCACCAGTTGACCAGGCGGTAGAAGGAGCGCGAGGCGACCATCCGGATGAACCGGTCCCCACGCCGGTCCCGGCGGGCGATCACCTGGTCGAAGCCCTGGCGGTAGAGCATCACCATCTCGGGCAGCAACCGCGGCGGATGTTGCAGGTCGGCGTCCATGATGACCACCGCGTCGCCGGTGGCCCGGCGCAGGCCGGCGAGCATGGCCGCCTCCTTGCCGAAGTTGCGGCTCAGCGACGTGTAGCAGACGGCCGGGTCGGCGGCGGCGAGCCGGCGCAGCGCCGCAAGCGTGCCGTCCTCGCTGCCGTCGTCGACGTACACCACCTCGACGTCCACGTCCTGCAGTTCGGCGAACGCGACGCTGAGCATCTCGTGCAGCCGCTCCACCGACGCTTCCTCGTTGAAGCAGGGCACCACCACTGACAACCGCACGGCGCTCACCGTGCCCGGCCCGCGCCCGGGCACCCGGCGTCAGAGGCGGTAGACAAGCGTGCCATCGACATCCTCCCGGGTGATGCCCAGCCCGTCGACCGGCCGGGTCTCGATGCCCTCCCACGGCGTCCCCGCCGCGCGGCTCGGCACCGCGACGACCGACCGCACGCCGATCCCGCGCAGGTACGCCACGCTGCCCGCGTCGGGGAACGAGGCCACGGCGACCCGGGTCTGGGCCTGGGTGACCGGCTCGAAACCGCCGAGCCCGTTGGTGATCCGGGGGAACCCGTCGGTCGACCACAGCATGTAGTTCAGGTCGCCCACCCCACCGGCGGGCAGCACCAGCATGGGTTCCGGCGCGGTCCGCATCGCCGCCGGTGGCGTCGGCACGACCGGGTGCGGCGTACGGTTGACGCCCTCCAGCGTGACCAGGGCGAGCGGCACCAGCAGGACCAGTGCCGCGACGGCCCGGGACGCGCGCGCCGCCGCCGGCCGGCGCCACGACTCGGCCAGCGCGGTCACCAGCCCGGCCGCCAGCACGGCCAGCAACAGGCTGGTCCAGTGCATCATCCGGCCCGGGGTGCGCAACGCGTCCCAGCCCGGCAGGAGCCGGGACAGCGTCAGGTAGCCGGGTTCGCCGTCCCCGCCGAGCGTGGAACCGAGGCCCAGCAGCACGGTGCCGGCCACGCCGAGGCCCAGCGTGACCCGGTGCCGCACCGGGAAGGCCGAGACGAACAGCCCCGCCGCGGCCAGCCCGATCAGCGTCATGCCTGGTAGCAGTGCCATCTCCGGCGGCCAGGTGAGCTGTTCGCGGGCGGCGGCGTGCCGTTCCCCCCACAGCCACGAGTCGCCGGGCGCGGTGACGAACCCGATCAGCGGCGGGGAGAACATCTTGGTCCAGTCCAGCGACCGGACGGCCTGCGGGTTGAGGTCGACCACGCGCAGGTAGACCAGCCCGAGCAGCAGCGTGACGGTGCCGAACACGGCGCCACCGGCCAGGTCCGCGACGAGCAGCCGCCGGCCGAACGGGGGCCGTTCCCGCTTGCGCCACCAGGACCAGCCGTAGCAGCCGGCCGCCACCAGCGCGGCGGCCAGCAGGAAGTAGACGAGCGGCAGCCCGATGCCGAAGCCGAGCGTGACCTGCCAGGCCGCGACGAGCCACCCGGCCACCGCCCAGCCGGGCCGACGGCGCTCCGGGCGGTATCCGTGGCGCAGCGACCAGCCGTGGCCACGCGCCAGCATCGCCAGCGCCAGCGCGATCCCGCCGCTGGACAGGATGTTCAGGTGGCCGGAGTGCGCCAGCCGCCACGGCGCGTACGCCCACGCCACCCCGGCGACCGCACCGCCCCAGCGGTTCGCGCCGAGCTGCCGGGCCAGCGCGTACGCCCCGACGAACGCCAGCGCGTGCAACAGCACGTAGAGCACGTTGTAGCGGATCAGCGCGGCCTCGAATCCGGAGCCGAGCATCCCGAACGGCGCGTAGCCGAGCAGCGTGTCGCTGTAGGCGTAGGTGTAGCGCTCCGGATAGAACGTGTTCGAGTTCCACAGGTTGGCCGGGTCGTTGAGCAGGGCGTGCCCCGACCAGGCGACCTGCCACGCCTGCAACGTCGGGTCGCCCAGGTCGCCGGGGATCGTGGTCGCCGGGTGCCGCAACGTCGGCCAGGTCAGCACCACCGCCAGCAGCAGACTGCCCAGGATCGCCAGCGTCCACTCCGGGTTCGGCCGCCACCGGCGGCTGCCGTCCGTCGGGCGCTCGTCGGTGGGGCTGTCGTCCGAGGGCGGATCGGCGGGCGGCTGCGCGGGACCGCTGTCCTCAGCGGCCGGCGGGGCGACGGCGGGCCGGATTTTCATGGGATAGATGCTTCACGATGCTGCTGATCCTGTCGATCCGCTGTCCGAAATATGGTTGAAACTTCCGGCCCGCAGTACCGGAAGGGCCGGCTACGCGAACCGGTCCGCGAGCGCCGACAGCTTACTGACGTACGCCGGCCAGTCATAGCCGTCGGGGACGTTCCGGTTCTCCCGCCCCAGCCCGATCGCCGCGTCGTGCTGCTCGCGCATGATGTCGGCGTGACCGGCGTGCCGGGCCAGGTCGACGCAGACGTGCACGATGATCTGGTGCAGCGTGACGTCCTGCCGGCCCGGATACCACCACGGCACCCGCCCCGGCGCGTCCAGCGGCAGCGTCTCGATCGTCTCGTCCGCGAACGCTCCTACCCGGCGGTAGAGGTCGATCAGCCCGTCCTTGGTCTCGTCCTCCCGGGCGTACCAGTCCGCCTGCGGGTCCGCGTCGAACATCTCCAGCGCGACCAGTTCCCCGGGGTTGGGGAACTCGCGGCCGAACGTGGGCCCGAAGTAGCCGGCCTCGACGTTCAGGCAGTGCTTGAGCAGGCCCAGGAAGTTGTTGCCGGTCGCGGTGCGGGGAAGCCGGGCCTCGCGTTCGCTCAGCCCGTCGAGCTTCCAGATCAGGTTCTCCCGGATCGCGCGGAGGTAGTGGTGCAGCGCGGTCTTCGGGTCCTTCGATTCGGTCATGCCCGACACTCTCGCGCATGGGTCGGACATCGTGGGGGCGGCGGCGGTCAGCCGGTCTGGTCGTTGTCCTTGTGCGCGCCCCACCCGTGCCAGCGCTCGATCTCGATCCACGCGCTGACCCGGCCGCGGTCCCGTCGCGGGTACGGCCGTCCGGTGTAGTGCTGCGAGATCCGGTCGATGTCCGCCAGGCCCTCGTCGTCGCGCACCTCGACCACCCGCCCGATGAGGCTGACGTGGGTGTACCAGTTCCCCTCGTCCAGCACCGTCAGGGAGACCCGGGGGTCGCTGCGCAGGTGCGCCAGCCGGCGGCGGCCCTCGTCCATGTTCACCAGGACGCGGCCGTCCTCCCAGAGGTACCAGGTGGCCGCGGTCACCGGCTGGCCGTCGCGCAGTGTGGCGATGACGGCGGGATTCGGCTTGGACAGCATGGCGACGGCGGGCTCGGGCAGCGGCGGCTTCGACATGGCTCCCACTCTACGTACCCGCCGGTCCCGCCGCTGGTCATGCGGCGGGCGGGGCTCCCCGGCGTCGTGGGCCGGGGAGCCCGTCGCGTGCCGGTCAGGCGCGCACGCTCCACCGCTGGTTGGTGCCGCCGTGGCAGTCCCAGAGGTTGATCCTGGTCCCGTTGGCGGTGCCGTAGCCGGCCGCGTCCAGGCAGCGCCCGGACTGGACCCCACTGATCGTGCCGTCGGCGTTGAGGTTCCACTGCTGGTTGGGCTGGCCGTTGCAGTCCCAGATGATCACGCTGGTGCCGTTGGCGGTGCCCCGCCCGTTGGCGTCCAGGCACTTGTTGCCGAGCACCTGCAACTGCTTGGCCGAGGTGTACGTCCAGCGCTGCATGGTGCCGCCCCAGCAGTCGTACAACTGCACGGCGGTGCCGTTCGTGGTGCTGCCGTTCGGCACGTCCAGGCACCGGCCCGAGCCGACGCCGACCAGTTGCACGTTCTGGTAGGTGCCCCCGCCGCTGCCGGGGGTGCCGATGCTGCCGGACACCGACTGCAACGCGCGGTACCAGACGGCGGCCATCTTGTCGTAGCCGGTGGCGGTCGGGTGGATGCCGTCGATCAGGTCGGCGGTGGTCAGCGCCGAGTGCTGGTCGACCAGGTGGACGCGCTTGCCGGCGTTCACCTTCGACTGCACGATGCCCGGGATGGCGGCGTTGAACGTGCGCACCGCCGCCTCCTGGCCGGAGTTCGCCAGCGGGATGATCTGCGCGACGAACACGTCCGCGTTCGGCGCCGTGTTGGTGATGCGGTCGATCAGCGACGACAGCCGGTTCGGCGCGGTCGAGACGTTGTAGTTCTGCAGGATGTCGTTGGTGCCGATGTGCAGCAGCACGGTGCGTGGCTGGTAGGAGTTCAGCCAGCCGGTGATGTTGGCGTCGATCTGGTCGATGCGCCAGCCGGGGTGGCCCTCGTGGTCGTGGTCGCCGAGGTTGCCCGGCCCGTTGAACTGGGAGCCGACCAGGTCGACCCGGTAGCCGCCGGCCGCCATCCGCTGCCACAGGCCGATCCGGTAGCCGCCCGGCACCTGGGTGCCCTCGGTGATGGAGTCACCGAGTGGCATCACCCGGGTGCCGCCGTTGGACTCGGCGCCCGCCGGGCCGGCGGGCGTGAGCACGCCGGCGGCCAGCAGGGCGAGCGCGGCGCCCGCGGTGAGCCATCTTCTCGCTCGGGTACGCATGACTGTTCCTCTCACGGGCTGGTGCAGGTCAGGGACGGGGTGGAGGGCGAGCCGTTCGCCACGAAGCCGAACGTGGTCGAGCCGGACGCCGGCACCGAGCCGTTGTATTCCGCGTTGCGGACGGTCGCAGTGGAGCCGCTGGTGCTCAGCGTGCCGCTCCAGACCTGGCTGATGCTCTGGCCGCCGGCGAGGTTCCACCGCACCGACCAGCCGTTGAGCGCCGCGGCGCCGGCGGTGACCGTCACCTCGGCCTGGAACCCGCCGGACCAGGAGTTTGTGGTGCGGTAGGTCGCGGTGCAGGCGCCACCGGACGGCGGCGGCGTGGTGGGCGGCGGGGTCGTGGGCGGCGTGGTGGTCGGCGGGGGATCGATCGGCGGCGGCGTGGTGGTCGGCGGGTTCGTGGGCGGGGGAGTGCTCCCGGCGGGGGTGAACCGCCAGTGGTCGATGTTGAACAGCGAGCCGCTGCCGCCGGTGAACCGCAGGTACAGGTCGTGGGTGCCGGTGGCGCCGCTGACCGCGCAGGTCGTGTCGGCCCAGGTCTGCCAGCCGCCGGTGCCGGAGACCCGGCAGGTGCCCACCACCGGGCCGCCGGTGCCGTCCAGGCGCAGCTCGATGGTGCCGCCACTGCCGGCCGAGGCCACCCGCGCGGTGAACGAGGCCGCGCCGGTGCCGAAGGCGACGCCCTTGACCTTGATGTAGTCACCGTTGTCGACGAAGCCGACGTTCATCCCCCCGCCGCTGGCCGGCTCGGTCTCGATCCCCTGCCCCCAGGCGATCGTCTCCGCCTCCTGCCGGACGTACGGGTTGAGCGTGCCCACCTGAGGTGCGCCGGTGGTGGTCATGTTGATCGTGGGGATCGAGCCGTCCGCGCCGTAGGAGAACTTCTCCACCGCCACCGACCTGGTGAAACCGCCGCCGCCGGGCAGGGCCCCGTTGTGGTAGAAGAGGTAGGAGCCACCCTTGAAGTCGACGATCCCGGGGTGGTTGGTGAAGCTGCTGCCCTGGGTGGGCATGACCGTGCCGCGGTAGGTCCACGGCCCCAGCGGGCCGGGCGCCGTCGAGTAGGCGAGGAACTCCGAGCAGCACTTGGCGGCGAACACGTTGTAGTAGATGTTGTTGCGCTTGTAGACCCAGGGCCCCTCCTCGTAGAGGGTGGGCCGGTTCGCGTCTCCGGTCCGCGTCCCGAAGCCCGCGGTGGTCAGCGGGATCTGCGTCGGGCTGCCCGAGTACGAGGTCATGTCCGAGTTCAGCTTCACGTACCACAGGCGCGGGTTGCCCCAGTACAGGTATGCCTGGCCGTCGTCGTCGATGAACACGGTGGGGTCGATCTCGCCGTTGCTCACCAGCGGGCGCCCGATGGCGTCCCGGAACGGCCCGGTGGGGCTGTCCGCCACCGCCACCCCGATGCCCATCTGGCCGGTCGCCCGCACGACCATCGGCACGTACCAGTAGAACTTGCCGTTGCGGTAGACCGCCTGACCGGCCCACGCGTCCTGCTTGGCCCAGCTGAACGTGGCGAGGTTGAGCGGTGAGCCGTGGTCGGTCCAGTTGACCATGTCGTCGGACGAGTAGACCCGCCACTCCTTCATGGTGAACCAGGTCGAGTTGTCCTCGTCGTGGCCGGTGTAGAGGTAGACGCGGCCGTTGTAGACCAGCGGTGCCGGGTCGGCCGTGTAGATGTTCTGCACGATCGGGTTGTCCGCCCGGGCGGCGGTCGGGCTCAGCTCTCCGGCGATGACCGGGGCCAGCCCCAGCAGGGCGAGCATGGTCACGGCCAGCGCGAGCCATCGTCTGGTCCGGCGGTCGGTTCTCCATAGCGTTGACGTCACAGGTCATCTCCCCGGTTGGCCGCGCCGCGGCGGATGGGTGTGGTAGGTCGGGCCGTCATGCCCGGCTCCATTTCTGGCTGCTGCCGCCCGTGCAGGCGGACAGGACGATCGCGGTGCCGTTGCCGGTCCCGCCGCCGTTCGGGCTCAGGC
This sequence comes from Micromonospora sp. NPDC049203, assembly GCF_043197215.1. NCBI lineage: Bacteria > Bacillati > Actinomycetota > Actinomycetes > Micromonosporales > Micromonosporaceae > Micromonospora > Micromonospora sp. NPDC049203. Next base: position 141,076 of record NZ_JBICSV010000009.1, read on the forward strand.
ACAGTCCGGACTGGACGCCGGTGATCGTGCCGTCGGTGTTGACGTTCCACTGCTGGTTGGTGCCGCCGTTGCAGTCCCAGATGATGACCCGGGTGCCGGACGAGGTGCCCTGGCTCTCGGCGTCGAGGCACTTGCTGCCGTACACCTGGAGCTGGCGGCCGGAGGTCGCCGTCCACTGCTGGTTCGCGCCGCCGTTGCACTCCCACAACGTCACCTGCGTGCCGTTGGTCTGGGACTGGTTCGGCACGTCCAGGCAGCGGCTGGAGTTGGGGTTGAGCAGCGCGCCGCTCGTACCCCCGGGGTTGCCGCCCGGGCCGGCGACCACCGACAGGTTGTCGAACTGGGCGGTCCCGCCCTGGCTGGTGCCGAAGCCGACCTGGCCGGTGCCGAACGTGGAGTCGGTGGCCGTGCCGACGGTCGTGCCGTCGATGGTCGCGGTGATGGTGGTGCCGGAGAAGCCGAGCGCGAGGCTGTGCCAGCGGTTGGTGCCCAGCGCGGCGACGTTCCCGCTGCGCAGAGTGACGAGCTGCCCGGCGGTGTTGTTGCGCAGGATGGACCACGCGCCGGAGTCGGTGACCCGCAGGAAGTAGGCGTTGTACCGGCCGATCGGGTCCAGGTTGGTGCTGCCGACGCGCCCCATGATCTGGGCGTAGCCGGCCTGTTCGAGCAGGACGTCGGCGGAGACCGTGTAGTTGCCCCAGCTCAGGTTCCCGCCGTAGGTCGCCGGGTCGGCGAGCGTCTTCCAGGTGATCGGCGCCTGCGCGGACATCTGGCGCAGGCACATGCCGGCCCGCCCGCCGCCGCAGCCGACGGTCTCGAACGCGCCCTGCATGTCCTGGAGGTACTTCGGGAACCGTCCGCTGGCGTAGCCGTCGAAGTCGTCGCGGTACGGCAGGCCCAGCGAGCCCTGCGCCGGGCTGCTGGCGGTGCCCTTGCCCTGCCCGCTGGTGGTGGTGACGGTGTAGAGGTGACCGGGCTGGACGGTGAGCGAGAACGACCCGCCCGACGGGGTGATGTCCGCGCCGCGGACGAAGAAGTCGTTCGGGTTCGTCGAGTTCAGGTTCGTGGCCCAGATGTGCACCTGGCCGGTCGACAGCCCGCCGGTGATGTTCATGGTGACCTGCTGGGCCGCGGTGGCGTCCATGGTCTCGATGACCGTGCTGTAGTCGCCGCTGCTGGTCGACCGCAACGATACGTAGCTGCCGTTGTTGCGGTTGCCGCCCAGGTAGCCCGAGGACGAGTCCAGGTAGCGCCAGCCGGGCGCGGTGAACTGGGTGGTGTGCGCCAGCGCCCAGGTGTTCTTGCCGACCGAGTACCAGCCGGACCACGGCTGGTTGGCCAGGATCAGCCCGACAGTGGACCAGGGCAGGTTCGGCGTGATCGCCGCGATCAGGTCCCAGTTGAGGTAGGCGACCATCCGGCCGTCGATGTAGCCCCGGTTGATGCCGCGGGCGAGGGGCTTGGCGCCGTCGTTGTAGTCCTGCGATCCGCCCTCGCTGTTCCACAGCGTCTTGCCGGTGCTGGTGGCGGTGGACGAGACGGTGCAGGTGGTCTGCGCGCTGAGGTAGCCGCACGGGTAGTGGCCGCTGAGCACGTCGATGCTGTTGCGTAGCGTGGTGTTGCTGGCGACCGCGTTCGCCGGGCCCCAGCTGCCGGGGTAGTCGTCCCCGTAGATGATCTTCACACCGCTGTAGCCGTTGGCGTTCAGCGCCTGGCGCAGGCTGATGGTCCAGTTGGCGTCGGTGCGCTTCTCGTTCTGGGCGGCGGTGATGTAGTCCATGGTGAGGTTGTGCTGCCGCGCGCAGCCCAGCCAGCTCACGAAGTAGTCGATCATGTCCTGGGACATGAAGTTGCCGTTGCCGATCCAGCCGGGAGCGCCCCACGGCAGCGCCGCCAGCTTGATGGCGGGGTTGCGGGCCTTGGCCTGCTCCATGATCCACCACTGGTAGCCGCGGTTGCAGTTCAGGTCGCCCCGCACGTGTGCGTGGCTCGGCTCCGAGCCGCTTGTGGAGTTGGTGTCGCCGCCCATCTCGACCTTGAGGATCTGCAACGCGGCGCCGTAGCCGGGCTTGAACAGGTAGTCCAGGATCTGTCCGCGCTGCGGCTCCGGATAGTCGATCAGCAGCCGGCTGTTGCCGCCGCCGCCGCTGACCGCGCCCACCCCGTCGAACGTCTGGCCGCCGGAGGTGCCGTTGACGGTGATCGTGGTGGCCGCCTGCGCGGGTCCGGCGGTGAGGGTCAGGCCGCCGGCGGCGGCAAGGACGCTGGCGGCCAGCGCCGCCAGCAGTCGGGGGCGACGGCGCCTCCGACTCGGTTCGGACATGACGAGTCCTTTCACGAATGCGGGGTGTGGTCGCTTGCCTCGCCCGCCGGTCAGCGGTAGCCGGCGGCGACGATGTCGGCTTGGACGGCGTTCTCGGTCGCGTCGGACGGATAGCCCGCCACCATGGCGCCCTCGTAGAAGGTGCCGGCGCTGAGGTTCGCGCCGCCGCCGGGCTTGCAGCAGTCGCCGCCGCTGCCCAGGATGATGGCGCCCTGCTTGCGCATCGGGCTGTAGCCGGCCGGCAGCGACCCGTCGTAGAGCGTGGCGAGGCCACCGGACTGGGCGTTGCTCCCCTTGATGGCGAACCGCGAGGTGCCGTTGTTCTTCAGGGTGGCGGTGACGAACCGGTTGGTGAAGGCCCGCTGGTTCGGGTTCCAGGACTGGCTGCCACCCGGGTAGAGACCCCACTCCAGGTCGGCCTGCACCCAGGGGCCGCTGCCGGAGCAGCCGCCGAACCAGCAGCTGGTGCTGAAGTTGATCGCGTCCATCGCCCCGGCCGCGTCGGCGCTGCGGGTGGTCTCGCTGTTGCCGTAGTCGAAACAGCAGCCGCTGTTGACGTGGGTGCCGCTGGTCACCATGTACATGCCCTCGGGGGCCGCGCCGGTGGGGACGCCGGTCAGGTGGCCGTCGCGCCAGTAGCTGTTCCCGGGATTGATGTAGAGCGAGTACGCCCGGGCGCCCCCGACCGTCAACGACTCGCTCGTCGCGTTCGCGGGCCGGCTGGAGGTGGAGCCGGGGACCTGCGCGGAGCCCTGGTACCACAGGTCGTTCCCGCGTCCCGACTGGTCGAACACGGCGGTGATCACGCAGCTCGTACCGGCGCAGAACGCGTCCTGTGCGGCGGCGTCGGCGTAGCCGCCGTTGCCCAGCAGCCCGATGTTGCGGGTGGCGTTGTCGGAGGCGCGGCGAACCTGGTAGAGGTTGCCGCCGTACGCCGAGAACAGCGCCCGGGTGGTGCTGTGCGCGGCCACGCACGGCGTGCCGCCCGCGGCGTAGATGTCGCACGGCCGCCCGCCGGGCGGGGGCGTCGAGGTGGGCGGCGGTGACGACGGCGTGGCCGAGGTGTTCCACCGCTGGTTGGCCTGGCCGTTGCAGGTCCACAGGATGATCCTGGTGCCGTTGGCGGTGCCCGCGTTCGTGGCGTCCAGGCACAGCCCGGACTGCTGGCCGGTGATGGTGCCGGCCGAGGTGACGTTCCACTGCTGGTTGGCCTGGCCGTTGCAGTCCCAGATGATCACGGCCGTGCCCGGGCTGGTGCCCTGGCCGTTGGCGTCCAGGCACTTGCTGCCGTACACCATGAACTGCTTCGCCGACGTGTACGTCCAGTTCTGCGGCGTGCCGCCCGTGCAGTCGTAGAGCTGCACCTGGGTGCCGTTCGTGGTGCTGCCGTTGGGGACGTCGACGCAGCGGCCGGACTGCGCGCCCACGATGGAGCCGGGCCCGGGGGCGGCCACGGCGTTTCGGCTCGAAGTGGCCAGGGCGGCACCGGCGACGACAAGGACGAGAATCAGCGCGGGGATGGTCAGACGGGATGGTCCGGATCGGACGGACCGGGGACGGGGGATCACCATGACGGCTCCTCGGGTACGCAGGGCTCCGCGGTCGTTCGTGCCGGCGCGGTGCCTCACGAGCTATGGATGGCCGCCGGTGCAAGCGCTAACACCTGTGAAGCAAGGGGTCTGACCAGCCTGGTGGTGGTGGCATGTCAGGTGGCAGTGTTAACGCAAACATCGACCAGTGTTAATTAGAGCACACCTCGGCGGGAAGCGGGATCTCGGTTTGCTCCCCGCCCAGCGCCGGGCCGGGGGCGGTCTGCCACCCCCGGCCCGGCGCCCCGAACGGGGTCGGCGGGCCGTCCTGGTCAGGGACTGGTGCAGGTGACACCGCTGGGCGCGGTGGCGCCGTTCCCGGTGGCCGTGAACCCGAACGTCGTGGAGGCGTTCGCGCCCAGGGTCCCGTTGTAGTCCGCGTTGCGGACCGACACCGAGCCGGTGGTGCCCGTGTTGACGCCGCTCCAGAGGCTGCTGATCGCCTGGCCGGAGGCCAGGGTCAGGCGTACGGTCCAGCCGTTGAGCGTCGCGGCGCCGTTGTTGGCCACGGTGACCTCGGCCTGGAAGCCGCCCGGCCAGGTGTTCACCGTCCGGTAGGTCGCCGTGCAGGCACCCGGCTGACTCGGCGGCGGCGTGGTGACCGGCGGAGTCGTGGGCGGCGCGGTGGTGACCGGCGGAGTGGTCGGCGGCGTGGTCGTCGGCGGCGCCGTGGTCGGCGGCGTGGTGGACGCGAACTGGCTGAAGAACCGCCAGATCTCCGCCGACGTCCAGGTCCGGGAGTCGTTCGGGCTCGACGACCCGTCGACCGGGCTGGGGGTGTGGTCGCCGTCGAACGCGGCCCACTGCACGGGGTAGCCCTCACGGCAGCCGGAGTACGCGGTGGTGATGTGCGTGAGGCTGCCCCGGCTCGGCTCGCGCGGGCTCTGCGCGGTGCAGCCGTTGTTGCGGACGAACGTGTCCCGCAGCGACCGGCCCATGGAGATGTTCAGCACGCTGTCGTAGATGCCGTGGATGCCGAAGTAGGCGACCGGCTGGGTGCCGCCGTTGCAGCCGCTGAGGTTGGCGCCGGAGATGACGGTGACCGCGCGGACGACATTCGGCCGGGCGCAGGCCACCGCGTAGCTCATCGCCCCGCCGTAGCTCCAGCCGAGCGCGAACCGTTGGGACGTGTCCACGCAGAGGTCGTTCTCGATCTGCCGGGAGATGTCGTCGAACAGAGTCAGGTCCCGGCCGTTGGTGTTGGCCCAGCCGTTGTCGATGCCCTGCGGCGCGACGAAGATCGTGCTGTTGTTCGACAACGGCAGCAGGCCGTAGTAGCCGGCCGAGGCGACGTTGTTCGCCGAGCCGTTCAACCAGTGGAAACCGAAGATCAGGCGGTACGGGCGGTTGCGGTCGTACCCGTCCGGGATGCGCAGGATGTAGCTGCGGTTCTGGCCGCCGCTGGAGATGGTGCGCGTACCGCTGGACAGCGTGGGCGCCTTGCCGCAGCCGGCTGTCGCCGCGAGCGTGCCGTTCGTCGACGCCTGCGCCGTCTCGCCGAGGCCGCCGTTGAGCGCGCCGCCGGCCGCCGCCGCGAGAAGCACCGCCGCGGCGGCGATGGATGAGAAGAGCCGTGTTCGTTTCGCCATTGACTGACTCCTTGCCCTTGGTGGCGGTGCAGGCCGGGCCGTCCGTCGATGCCGACGTCGCCTGCGAGAAGGGCGCGGAGCCGCGCGTGGGCCGGGGCCGAAGTCGTCCGTGGCCGCCTGCGTCGCGTGCATCGGCGGAGCGGCCCGGACTGGTCACCGACCGGCCGGGCGGCGAGGAGGGTGCCTCGGGACGCCTTGCCGGTTGTGGGGGTGACGGGGAGCGTGCCCTTCGCTCCCGTCCCGGAACATAGCAGGTTATCGATAACACATTCAACAGCTAACGCCGGGACGGGCCGTGCGGACCCGTCCCGGCGCTGGTCGCCGCGGTCTCGGCGGCCGGGCCGTGGGCCCAGCCTGTTAGCGATAACAGATGTCTCGCCGGCCCCGCCTCAGACCGCGCGGGCCAGGACGTCGTGGGCGGCTCGGGCCACGGCGGCGTCGATCATCCGGCCGTCCGCCGCGACGGCGACGCCGTGCCCGTGCCCGGTGACGGCGGCGAGACGCGCCACCACGTCCCGCGCGTCGGCCACCTCCTCGGCGGACGGGGTGAACACGTCGTTGATCACCGCCGCCTGCGCGGGATGGATCGCGGTGCGGGCCCGGAAGCCCTGCCGCAGCAGCATCCGGGTGCTCCGGTCCAGGCGCTCGGCGTCGCGTACCGCCGTCTCGACCGGACCCACCGGCGGCACCAGGCCGGCCGCGGCCGAGTGGAGCACCACAGCCGTGCGCAGCGGCCACAGCTCCTCCCGGTCCGGCCCCGGCCGCAGGCCCAGCTCGGCGGCGAGGTCCGCCTCGCCGAGGCCCAGCCGCAGGACCCGCGGCGCGGCGGCCACCCGGTCCAGGGTGAGCACGCCGCGCGCGGTCTCCAGCAGCGGCAGCACCCGCAGCGTGCCGGGCGGCAGCCCGCACGCCGACTCGGCCCGAGCCAGCGCCTCGGCCACCTCGTCGAGCAACTCCGGCTCGGCCTTGGGCACCACGACGCCGCGCAGCGCCGGGCCGGCCACCGCCGCCACGTCGGCGGTGGCCGAGTCGGCGTTGATCCGCACCCACCACTCACCGTCGCGCCGCGGCGGGTCGGCCAGGAACGCGGCCACGTTGTCCCGGGCCTGCGACTTGGCGGCCGGTGGGACCGCGTCCTCCAGGTCGCAGATCACGGCGTCGGCGTCGGCCGTCGCGGCCTTGGCGAGCTTCCTCGGCTCGTTCCCGGGCGCGTACAGGTAACTGCGCGGCGTACGGGTCACGCCGGCCGGGCCAGGTAACGCCCGCGGGGCGTGCCGACCACGGCGCCCGCCTCCAGGATCCGCTCGCCGCGCAGGAACGTGTCGGTGACCCGGGCGTTCAGCTCGAAGCCCTCGAACGGGGTGTACTCCTGCACCGACTCCGAGTCGGCGGCCCGCACCGTCCAGGTGTGGTCGTCGTCGACCAGGCAGAAGTCGGCGTCGAAGCCCTCGGCGATGTCGCCCTTGGTGCGCAGCCCGAAGCGCCGGGCCGGGTTCCACGCGGTCATCTCGGCGATCCGGTGGTACGGCAGGCCGCGGCGGCGGCCCTCGGAGACGAGGCCGGGCAGCAGGTACTCGGCGCCGCCGAAGCCCGACTTCGCCACGAACACGTCGTCCCGGGGCTCGCCGAACTTCACCTCGTCGCGGCAGCAGGCGTGGTCACTGACCACCCAGTCGATCTTGCCGTCCAGGACGTACTCCCAGAGCGCCTCGACGTCCTCGCGCGGCCGGATCGGCGGGTTCACCTTGGCGCCCAGGTTCGCGGTGTCGATGTCGGCGAGCAGGTGCCCGACGGTGACCTCGCGGCGGAAGTCGATGTGCGGGAACGCCTGCGACATCCGCAGGGCGGCGTCGACCGCCTTGCGGGAGGTCAGGTGCAGCAGGTTGATCGTCGGCAGGCCGGTCTCGTGGGCCAGGTACGACGCGATGCTCACGGCCAGGCCCTCGGAGTGCGGCGGCCGGGAGGCGTGGTACGCGGCCAGCCCGGACAGCGTCCCCTCCTCCTCCACCATCCGGGTGTACGCGTTCATGATCTCGGCGGTCTCGCAGTGCAGCGACAGCGAGATCTCGTCGGCCAGCTCGGGGAACCGCTCCCGGGCCGCCTGCACGCCGCGCATCACGAACTCGAAGTGCGCGTAGTCGTACCGCTCGTTCTCCGGGATCATCAGGAAACTGCTCTGGTCGGACGACCGGCCGTGCAGGCCGTGGCTGCCGTAGAACATGAACACCTTGAACGAGGTGACCCCGTGCCGCTCGACCAGCTCGGGGATCTCGCCGATGTGCTGCTTCGACATCGGCGCGAGGTGGAACGCGTAGTCCACGTGCGACCGCTCGGCGGTGGCGGCGAGCACCTCGGGGAAGAAGTCGGCGTACGCGCCACCCCGGTTCAGGTAGTACTGCCCGGTGCGCATGTAGGTGATGGCTGAGGTCACCCCGCCCTGGGCGCAGGCCCGGCTCTCCGAGGCGGCGTCCTGGTCCAGCGGGTTGTAGATCCCCCAGTGCTGGTGCGCGTCGACCACGCCGGGGAAGGCGAGCCTGCCGCCGCCGTCGACGACGGTCCGGGCCAGCGCCGGGTCGATGCCGGCGGCGACCCGCACGACGCGGCCGTCGCGGATGGCGATGTCCACCTGCCGCGGCTGCGTCCACTCGTGCCGCACCACGCGGACGTTTGTCACGAGGGTGTCAAAGGACGTCATGGGTTACTCCTTGAGGTGGGTGAGCCGGCCTCCAGGCGAGCCAGGGTCCGGGGGATCTCGTCGATCGAGTCGAGGGTGTCGAGGCGCAGCACCAGGTCCTCGACCCGGCGCGCGGCCTCGTCGGTGAGCCGGCCGGCGACGTTCTCCCGGAACTTCACCGCGAGTTCCTCGTCGCTGAGCGGGCGCTGCGGGCCGCCACGGTTGGCCAGCACCTCCTCGGTCCACTCCCGGCCGTCGTCCGTGCGGACCGTCACGATCGCCGGGAACTGGTTGGGAAAGATCGAGTCGCAGCGGTCGTCGGGGAGCACGTCGACGGTCGCCATCAGCGCGCGGCGGCGGGGATCGCGGGCCAGCTCGTCGGTGTAGTCGGTCAGCCCGACGCCGAGCCCGGAGCCGCCGAGCAGGCCCGCCACGACCGCGTACGGCCCGGAGAACTGCGCCTGGTAGCCGGTCTCCGGCGCCCGCTTGACCTCGATCGGCTGGCCGATCGTGCGGATCACCGCGGCGGGTACCCGCAGTTCGATGCGGCTGATCCGGTCCAGCGGCAGGCCGCGCTCGCGCAGCCGCAGCCCGGCGTCGATCGCGGCGTGGGTGAAGTGGTTGGCCGGGTACGGCTTGAAGAAGATCCCCGGCACCGACCACTCCTCGCCCAGCCGGTCGGTGACCTGGTCCAGGTCGACCTCGTCGCGCAGGAAGGCGCGGAAGAAGCCGAACCTGCCCTCCAGGACGGTCGGCGGGCCGGTGAAGCCGCGCTTGACGAGTTGCGCGGCGGTGACCGCCGAGTGCGCCGCCCATCCGCAGTGCAGTCGCTTGACGGTGCCGCCGGTGCGGTTGGCCTCGATGATGCCGGCGGAGAAGGAGGCGGTGACGCCGAGGGCGTTGGCGACCCCCTCGGAGCCCAGGCCGAACAGCAGCGCCGCCGAGGCGGCTCCGCCCATCGCCCCGCAGATCGACGTGGCGTGCTGCCCGTGCTCGAAGAAGACCGAGTTGCCCAGCTCGCGGTCGTACCCGGCCATGCCGAGACGGACGGCGACCTCCAGGCCGACCGCGACGGCGGCCGTCAACTGACCGCCGCTGGCCCCCGCCGCCTGGGCGGCGGCCAGCGCGGCCGGCACCACGCCGGCGCTGGGGTGCAGCACCGAGGGCAGGTGCGTGTCGTCGTAGTCGAGCGAGTGGGCGAGCACCCCGTTGGCGAAGGCGGCCTGCGCGGCCGGCACCGCCTCGGGCAGGCCGACGGCGTGCGCCTCGGGCCGGCCGCCCTGGTCGGCCACGAACCCGGCCGCCGCGGTGCTCGTCGGCAGCCGGTACGCGGCGACGCAGAGGCCCAGCACGTCGAGCACGCGCTGGCGGACGCTGTGCCGTACGTCGTCGGGCAGGCCGGTGTGCGTGGTGGCCGCGGCGAACGCGGCGAGCCGCTCGGCCAGCGTGGGCTCAGCCATGCCCGACCACCGCCAGCGGACGCACCGGCGAACCGGTCGCGCCGAACAGCGGCAGCGGCGCCAGGACCAGGGTGAACTCGTGTACTCCGGCGGCGGCCAGCTCCTCCAGCGCCATCGCCTCGATGATGTAGATGCCGCGTTCCACCAGAAGCACCCGGTGCGCCGGCAGAACGCTGTGCGCCGCACCCGGGCGCAGCCGCTCGAAGGCGATGGTGTCGGCCCCGACGGCGTGCACCGCGCGGTCGGCGAGCCACACCGCTCCGGCCTCGCCGACGCCCGGCACCCCGGACTCCAGGCCCATGTAGACGGTGCGGTCCTCGTGCTCGAAGAACCGGCCCCAGCCGCTGCGCACCAGGACGACGTCGCCAGCGCCGACGGGCGTGCCCTGGGCCGCCTCCGTGGCCGCGAGGTCGTCCGGCGTGATCTCGTAGCCGGCCGGGCAGCCGTCGCCGGCGCCGATCGCGCGGGGCACGTCCAGCAGCACGCCACGGCGCACCATCGGGGCGATCGTGTGCGCGCCGAGTTCCACGTACCGGCCGCCCCGGCCCGCCTCGACCGCGTCCGCCCCGCCGTGGAGCAGGCCGCGGTGCGAGACGTGGGCGAGCGCGTCGATGTGCGTGCCGACGTGCGTACCCATGGTGATCATGTCGTTCGCCGCGGAGCCGCCGTCGGACCGGACCATGTCCCCGTGCCGGCGGGGCAGGGAGTGCCAGTAGGCGGGGTGGTTGGGGGACTGCGGCATGCCGACGGAGAGCCGGCGGCCGAGGTCGTAGACGGTCACTCCGCCACGGACGGCCGCGAGCAGCGGATCGGCGACTGTGGCCTGGGTTGGGGGTGTCACGGGTTGTTCCTCACTCTTTTCGGAATCGGTCGACCGACCACGGGGGCGGTCAGGCGACGACCTTGCGCGCGCGCAGCTCGGCCAGGAACTCGGGCGTGCAGCCCAGCTCGGTGCCGAGCAGCTCGTCGGTGTCGGCGCCCAGGGCCCGTCCGGTGAACCGGATCGCGCCGGGCGTGTCCGACATCCGCCACATCACGTTGTGCATGCGCATCGGTCCGAGGTCGTCGTCCTGCACCGTGGTGATCATCTCGGTGGCACGGACGTGCTCGTCCTCCACCAGGTCCCGCGCGTCGTAGACGGGGGCGACGGCCGCGCCCGCCGCGCTGAACTCCCGCAACACCTCGTCGCGGGTACGCTCGGCGATCCATCCGCCCACGTACGCGTCGAGGAGGTCGGCGTGCGCGGCCCGCTCCCGGCCGGAGCGGAACCACGGCTCGTCGATGACCTCGGGGTGACCGACCAGGCGCAGGACCCGCTCGGCGATCGCCTGTGCGCTGGTGGACACGGCGACCCAGCTCCCGTCCCGGGTGCGGTAGGTGTTGCGCGGGGCGTTGTTCGTGGACCTGTTGCCGTGCCGCTGCCCGACGACGCCGAGCTGGTCGTACGCGATCGGCCCGGGGCCGACGGCGGTCATGATGGGTTCCAGCAGGCTCATGTCGACGACCTGGCCCCGGCCACTCCGGGCGTCGCGGGCGTAGAGGGCCATCACCGCGGCCGACGACGCGGCGATGCCGCAGATGCTGTCGGCCAGGCCGAACGCGGGCAGCGTCGGCGGGCCGTCCGCCTCGCCGGTCAGGTGGGCGAAGCCGCTCATCGCCTCGGCCAGCGTGCCGAAGCCGGGGCGGGCGGCGTAGGGGCCGGTCTGACCGAAGCCGGTGATCCGGACGATCACCAGCCCGGGGTTGACCTCGTGCAACCGGTCCGGGCCGACGCCCCACCGTTCCAGCGTGCCGGGGCGGAAGTTCTCCACCACGACGTCGGCGGTGGCGGCGAGCCGGAGGAAGAGGTCGGCGCCGTCGGGGTCGGAGAGGCTGAGCCCGACGGTCCGCTTGTTGCGCGAGATCTCCTTCCACCACAGCGGCACGCCGTCCTTGGCCTCGCCGTGGCCGCGCATGCTGTCCCCGGCGACGGGGTGCTCGATCTTGACGACGTCGGCGCCGTAGTCGCCGAGCAGTTGGCAGCAGAGCGGCCCGGCCAGAATGGTCGAGACGTCAAGCACCCGGATGCCGTGCAGCGGGCCGTGCCCGTCCGCCCGGTTCTCCCGTTCAGTCACCGCTGGTACCTCCTTACTCGTACGGTCCCGGTCATCCCGTCCACATCCCGCCGTTGACGTCGACAGTGGCGCCGTTGACGTAGCTCGCGCGTTCGCCGAGCAGGAACGCGATCGTCTCGGCGACCTCCGCCGGCTCGGCGGGCCGGCGCAGCGGCACCTGCCCGACCAGGTCCGACAGCTCCCGGGCGGACAGGCGCTCGGTCATCACCGACCGGACCGGTCCGGGCGCCACCGCGTTGGCCCGTACGCCCCGGCCGCCGAACTCCTTGGCGACGTTGCGGGTCAGCGCCAGCACACCGGCCTTCGCCGCCGCGTAGGCCGGCCCGGACATCGCGTTCCCGCCGTGCCGGCCGTTCACCGAGCTCATCAGCACGATCGCGCCGCCACCGGCCGCGAGCATGGCCGGCAGCACCGCCCGGACCACGACGTAGGCGCTGGTCAGGCTGTCGTCCAGCACCTGCCGCCACTGCTCGGGCGATACGTCCAGCAGCCCGCCGTGCCCGACCGACCCGGCCAGGTGCGCCACCCGGGTCGGCGCCTCGGGGAGCGCGTCCAGGAACCGGCTGACCTGGCGCGGGTCGGCGGCGTCCACGCCGTCGGCCCGGTCCAGCACGTGGACCGTCTCCCCGTCGCGGCGCAGGGCGTCGACCACGGCGGCGCCGATCGCCCCGCGTCCGCCGACCACCAGCGAGGTCATGACCGGCGGGTCCGGGTGTTGACGCCGGCCAGCTCACCGGTGGGGGTGACGCGGCCGGACTCCACCGCGGCCAGCCACTGGTCGGTGGCCCAGAGCAGCGCGTTGGCGCCGCGCGGCAGCAGCAGGTAGCTGATCGCCTCGGCGATGTCCCGCTCCCGCACCCCGGCGGCGTACAGCCGGTCGAGGTGGTGCAGGAACGCCTCCTCCTGCTGGTGCACCGCGTGCACCACCACGGCGATCAGGTCGGCCTCACGGCCGGACAGGTCCGGCGCGGCGGCGGCGAGCAGGGCGTGGTACCGGGCGAAGCCGTCCATCGGCAGCGTGGCCGCCCAGGCCCGCGCGGCGAAGAAGATCGGCCGCCACGCGGCCGCGGCCCCGGCCACCGCCGTCGCCTGCGCCATCTCGTCGGTGGTGAGCCCCGCGGCGTAGCCGCGCTCGACGTGCAGCGTGCCCACCGCCTCCTCGTCGGCGACGAGCAGACCGACCCAGATCAGCTCCCGCTCGCGGGCCGACAGGTGCCGCTCGTCGAGGGTGAACCGGCGGTAGAGCCGGGTGTACGCCTCCAGGAAGCCGGGCTCCGTGCGGGCGTACACCTCGTGGTACGACAGCAGGTAGCCGCGCTCGGCCCGGATCGCGGCGAGCTGATCGGGCTCGCTCATCGCTGCGACGGCCCGAGGCTCGGGGTCAACGAGGCGTCGCGGTCGTAGAAGGCGGGGATGAGACTGCCCAGGTCGTGGCCCGGCAGCGGGTCGCGGTAGTCGGTGCTGCCGAAGTCGTTCTTGCGGATCAGGGAGAGGTTGCCGGTGCGGCTGTAGAGCGGGCCGTGCCAGGTCTGCGGGCTGCGGAAGAAGTAGCCACCGGGCTTGACCACGCCACGGCGTCCCAGCATCAGGTCCCCGGCGATCTTGAAGGACTCCTCGTAGACCGGGTGCTTCTCCTCGTTGATCGCCGTGTATCCGGGCAGCATCCCGACCAGGAAGACGATGCCGGCCTCGTCGCGGCGCAGCCACCGGATCCGCACGTCGGCCGGCTGCGGCTCGTCGCCGCGCCAGCCCATCGACACCCACTCGTCGCGGGTCTCGTGCATCACGGTGAGCGTCCCCGACCCCGGTCCGGCGGCGAATTCCGGCGTGCTGTGCGGGCCGAAGTACAGCACCGTCTCACCGACGCCGGGCACCCAGTCGAGCTCGGTCATCGCCTGGGCGTGCAGGTAGGTGCCCGGGGCGTACGGCTCGTCGTTGACGGTGCCCCGGCCGGCGATCACGAAGATGTCGGCCTGGGCGCTCAGCACGCCCTGCTGCCGGTTGGTGAAGGCGAGCAGCTCGGTGCGGGCGCCGTCCTCCTCGTCGACCGAGAAGGTCTTGCGCAGGCCGCCGCCGTGGCCCGAGCCGAACTGACCGCCCGGGACCGGGGCCCAGGGCAGGTCTTGGGTCGAGATGAAGTCGACGTCAGGGCGATTCCACATGTCAGTCTGCACACCTTTGCCTCGGGGTTCCTGGGTGCCCATCCGAGATAAGGATTGTTCCTGTCAAACGAACGGTGGTTTCCCAGGCGGAACAAGGTGGATACTGTCGTGCCACTGCCCGGCCTGTCAACGGTTCGGGCCAAGTCTCGAAAACGATCAGCGAACTGGAAGGCGGTGGCTGTCATGGGCGACGAGCCGAATCGGATCGACGTGTCGGCGGGCGGTAACGGCGGTGGCGGGGTCGCGGCGCTGGTGCCGCCGGAGAACCCCACGGTGGCGACCGAGCTGCGCGCTCTGCTGCCCGCTGCGGTGGATGTCCGGATCGCGCCGCTGCCGCAGGTCCCGGGCACGTTGAAGGAGCGGCTGCTCGGCTACAACGACGCGCTCACCTCGACCACGAGCACGCTGCTCCCGGCCCGGCCCGACGTCTCCTACTTCGCCTGTACCGGCTCGTCCTACCTGGTGGGAACGGATGGCGACGCGCGGCTGCACGAGGCGATCGACGCGGCGGGCGCCGGACAGGGGCTGACCGCGGCCCGGGCGATCCTGGAGACGCTTGCCGAACTCGGCCGCACGCGGGTGCTGGTCGTCTCGCCGTACCCCGACTGGCTTACCGACCTGGCGGTCGCGTACTGGACCTCCGCCGGGCTCACCGTGGCCGGCGTGAAGAAGGCGCCGGCGCCGAACGGGATCTACGCGATCACTCCCGCCGAGGTCACCGCCCTGCTGCGTGAGCTGCGGCCCGACCCCGAGACGGTGGTGCTGCTCAGCGGCACCGGCATGCCCACCGTCGAGGCCATCGCGGCGGTCGGCGGCGAGCTGGGCGTACCGGTGCTCTCCTCGTCGGTGGCGGCGGCGTATCGCGCCCTGCGTCGCCTCGGTCAGCCGGCGGCCTCGTCGTCGTGCCTGGTCAACGACCTGGTCGGCCGCTGGAGCTGAGCGGGCCGGGCGTTTTGTTTCGGCTGCTTTTCCACCCTTGACGGGGCTCGGGACCAGCCATTAGCGTCCCGGCATACACAGCGGACCGGCGTTCCACTCAGGCGAACGAATCCGCTTTCCCACTAAACCTACGCCCCGGCACCGGGCCGCCAGGAGGTGACGAACGATGCACGGCTGGCGAGCCCGAATCGGCTTGATCGTCCCGCACGTCAACATGACGATGGAGCCGGAGATCTACTCGGTACTGCCCCGCGGCGCGTCCGCACACGCGGCCCGGATGGTGATCCCCCGGCTCGACCCGGCCGGTCTGGTCACCATGGCCGACGACGCCCTGCGCGCCGCGGAGCAGTTGTCCGAACTCGACGCCGACGTCGTGGTCTTCGGCTGCACATCCGGCAGCTTCGTCGGCGGCCACGAGTACGAGACCGACCTGGTCGGGCGGATCGCCGAGCGCGCGGGCTGCCCGGCGCTGTCCACGTCGGGGGCCGGCGTGCAGGCGCTCCGCGCGCTGGGCGTCACCCGGATCGCCGTCGCCACCCCCTACGACGACACCATCAACCAGCGACTGCGCGAGTTCTTCACCGCACACGGGCTCGACGTGGTCAACCTGGTCGGTCTGGGCCTGCGTGAGCGCGTCGCGCACTTCCCGCTCGCCCGCACACCGGTCTCGGCCATCGCGCAGCAGTCCGAGGAGGTCGTCTACCGACTCGCTCGTGCCGCTGCCCACCCGGACGCCGAGGCGCTGTTCATCAGTTGCACGAACCTCTCCACCCTCGGCGTGGTCGCCGAGCTGGAGAGCGACCTTTCCATCCCCGTGGTCACGGCCAACCAGGCCAGTATCTGGGCCGCCTTCCGGGCGGCCGGACTCGGCGACTCGCCGGCGGCGTTCGGCGCCCTCGGCCGGCACTGAGCGCGCCACCTCCTCTCACTTACTCGTTTCCCCCGGGAGTAACCATGTCTTCTCTGTCCCGTCGCAAC
Source organism: Micromonospora sp. NPDC049203 (assembly GCF_043197215.1). Classification (NCBI taxonomy): domain Bacteria; kingdom Bacillati; phylum Actinomycetota; class Actinomycetes; order Micromonosporales; family Micromonosporaceae; genus Micromonospora; species Micromonospora sp. NPDC049203. Next base: position 156,904 of record NZ_JBICSV010000009.1, read on the forward strand.
CTGCTCCGGCTCGGCGCCCTGGCCGGCGCCGGTGGCCTGCTGGCCGCCTGTTCCCGTCCCGACGGCGCCCCGGCCGCCTCCGGCGGCGGCAACTCCGGCGGCCCGTACACCACCATCCGATCGACAGCGACCTCCTACATCTGGGCGCCGTTCCTCGTCGCCGAGAAGAAGGGCTACTTCGCCGAGGAGGGGCTGCAGCAGAGCGGCAAGGTCGCCGGCCAGGGCGTGGTGGCGAACATCGTGCTCGCCGGTGACGCCGAGTTCGTCGTCGGCTCGCCGATGGACACCATGAAGTCCACGGCGGTGGGCCAGCCGCTGATCAGCTTCTGCGGCATGGTGACCACCCTGGCCACGAACATCGTGGTCAGCGCCGAGTCGTTCGAGAAGGCCGGACTGTCCGACTCGAGCACGCCCGAGCAGCGGGGCGCGGCCATGCGCGGCATGAAGCTGGCCTCCACCGGCGTCGCCGGCACCCCGGACCTGCTGATCCGCTACGTCTCCAGCAACCTGGGCAAGCTCGACCCGAACAAGGACCTGCAGATCGTGCCGATCCAGGGCGGCGGCTCGGCGATGCTCGCGGCGGTGAAGAACAAGCAGATCGACGGCATGGCGATCTCGTCGCCGATCTCCGACCAGGCGATCTCCGACCTCGGCATGAAGTACCTCTACGACATGTCCAAGGACCCGGTCCAGCCGCTTGTGGGCTTCCCCTACATCATGGCCTCCTGCAAGAAGGACTTCCTGGAGAAGAACCCCGAGGCCATCGCGTCGTACTGCCGGGCGATCCAGCGGTCGCTCAACTTCATCCAGGCGGAGAAGGACGAGTTCCGCGACCTGCTCGGCGGCATCTTCACCGACATCAAGCCCGAGGTCTTCAAGACGGCGTTCGAGTCGAACTACCCGATCTACGGCAAGAGCATCGTCCCGACCCCGGAGCAGTACGAGCAGGCCAAGGAGTTCGTGGTCACCGCCTTCGAGATCAACGGCAGCGTCAGCGAGGCGGCCGCGGCCAAGAAGATCGGCTTCGACGACACCTGGAACGCCACCATCGCCAAGCAGGCGTTCGACAAGGTCGGCACGTCCTACTGAGCTGCCCCGCCCATCGCCGGCCGGGCCGGCTCCTCGACGTTGGGAAGACGATCGTGACCACGACTTCGGTACCAGGGGTGAGCTCCACCCACATCAAGAACTTCGGAGATCTCAAGGCCGCGGCCCGCAACGGGGCACGGCAGGCCGTGTGGGACTTCCTGGAGGGCGGCGCGGGCGCCGAGCGCAGCGTCGCCGCCAACCTCGACGAGTTCGACCGGTGGACGTTCCGGCCGCGGATCCTCACCGGTAGCAAGCCGCCGTCGCTGGAGACGACGTACCTGGGCTGGCCGCTGAAGATGCCGGTGGCCACCGCGCCCTTCGGCGCGGACGGGCTGTTCCACCCGGACGGCCAGCTCGCGGTGGCCGGCGCGGCGCAGGACGTCGGCGCGCTGGCCCTGGCGCCGCACGTCTCCACCCACCCGCTGGAGAGGATCCGCGAGGTGGCACCCGAGTCGGCGCTGATGTTCCAGCTCCACCCGGTCGGCAACCTGGTCAACTTCCGGCGGCTGGTCCGCCGTGCCGAGTCGGCCGGATACCGCGGTCTGGTGATCACCGCCGACTGCCCGACCGCCGGTTACCGCGACCGCAACCTCGCCAACCAGTTCGTCTACGAGGACGTCATGCGCGGCAACTACCAGGGCGAGACGGGCCACGCCGAGGAGATGTTCGGCGAGTTCCGCGCCATGAGCCAGCCGGTGTGGACGTTCGACTACCTGGCCGAGGCGCTCAGCGAGACCTCGCTGCCGGTGGTGATCAAGGGCGTGATGACCGGCGAGGACGCGGTGCTCTCCGCCGACATGGGCGCGGCCGGGGTGATCGTCAGCAACCACGGCGGACGGCAGCTCGACTGCACCCCGGCCACGCTTCGGCAGCTGCCCGAGGTGGTGGACGCGGTGGGCGGCCGGATCAGCGTCGCCGTCGACGGCGGCATCCGGCGCGGCACCGACGTGCTGAAGGCGATCGCCCTCGGCGCCGACCTGGTGGTGGTGGGCCGGCTCGCGGCGATGGGGCTGTGTGCCGGCGGTCGCGACGGCGTACGGCGGGCCCTGGAGATGGTCGCGGCGGAGATGGTCAAGTCGCTGGCCCTGCTCGGGCGATCGAGTCTGGCCGAGGTCGACCGTTCCATGCTTCAGCCGGCCTGACAGCGGATACGGGAGAAGTCGGATGTCTACTGACAAAAAGGGGACCGCCCGCAACGCCGTCGTGTCGGCTGAGGGCGTGTCCATGACCTACCACGGGCGTCGTGGCCCGGTGAACGCCCTTTCCCGCGTGGACTTCAACCTCTGGGAGGGCGAGTTCGTCGCGCTGCTGGGGCCCTCCGGCTGCGGCAAGTCGACGCTGCTCAACATGGTCTCCGGGCTGATCACGCCGACCAGTGGGTCGCTGACCTACCGCGGGACGCCGATCGACGGCCCGAACACCAGCATCGGCTACATGACCCAGCGGGACTCGATCCTGCCCTGGCGTACGGTCGCCGAGAACATCGAGCTGCCGCTGCAGATCCGCCGGGTGCCGGCACGGCAGCGCCGGGAGAAGGTCGCCACCTACATCGAGATGGTGGGCCTCAAGGGGTTCGAGAACACGTACCCGGCGGGTCTGTCCGGCGGCATGCGCAAGCGGGTGGGCCTGGCGCAGGCGCTGGTGTACGAGCCGGAGACGCTCCTGCTCGACGAGCCGTTCGGCGCGCTCGACGCGATCCTGCGCCTGCGCATGCAGGCCGAGCTGCTCTCGCTGATGGAGAAGCTCGGTGCGGCGGTGCTGTTCGTGACCCACGACATGGACGAGGCGATCACGCTGGCCGACCGGGTCGTGGTGATGAGCGCCCGCCCGGCCCGCATCGTCGACGTGATCGAGGTCGACCTGCCCCGCCCACGGGACCTGGAGCAGCTTCAGTTCACCGCGGAGTACCAGGAGGTACGCCGCCGGGTCTGGCACAACCTCGGGCGGGAGATCCACGCCGGCGAGAAGGAGATGGCGAACCCATGAGTGACACCGAGACGGTCAGCCGTGGCGCGGTCACCGCGCCGGCCGCCGGGCCGGCCGCCGCCAAGCCGCCCCGCAAGCTCAATCCGAAGATCAAGATCGCGCTCGGCCAGATCGCCGTGGTGATCGTCTGGCTCGGCTCCTGGCAGTGGATGTCCGGCCGGCTGATCGACCCGTTCTTCACCAGCTCGCCCGGCGCGATCGGGCAGCAGCTTCTGGAGTGGTTCCGTACCGGGTCGATCTGGCCGCACCTGCTGATCACGTTGCAGGAGTTCGGCGCCGGTCTGGCGATCGGCAGCGTGGCCGGCGTGCTCGTCGGCTTCACCCTGGGCCGGCTGCCGACGACCGCGGCGGTGCTCAACCCGTTCGTCACAGTCGTCTACAGCATGCCGAAGCTCGCCCTGGCCCCGCTGTTCGTGCTCTGGTTCGGCATCGGGTTCGGCTCGAAGATCGTCCTGGTCGGACTGATCTCGTTCTTCCTGGTCTTCTACAACACGTTCACCGGCGCGCGCGACGTCGACCCGCTGTTCATCAACTCACTGCGGATCATGGGGGCGAACCGGCTGACCATCTACCGCCGGGTCGTCATGCCGTCGGCCGCGGTGTGGGTGATGACCGGCCTGCGCATCGCCGTTCCGCAGGCCGTGATCGGCGCTGTCGTCGGTGAGCTGATCTCGTCCAACCAGGGCGTGGGTTACGTCATCGCCAACGCCGCCGCGTTCTTCAACACCACCGGCGTGCTGGCCGGCGTCGCGCTCGTGGCGTGCGTGTCGGTCATCCTCTCCCAACTGATCATCGTGCTGGAACGCTGGGCGACCCGCTGGAAGCAGGGCTGAGATGAACCCGACCGCCGCGCTCGCGCGCTGGGCCGCCGACCTGCGGTACGACGATCTCTCCGCCGACGTGGTCGGGCGGGTACGCGGGCTGCTGCTCGACCACCTCGGCGTGGCGGTGCTCGGCAGCACCCGCGACCACCACCGGCGCTGGGTCTCCACCGAACTGCGCATGGGTGGCGGGGAGCCGGGCCTGAGCACCGTCGTCGGCACCGCCCTGCGCGTGGCGCCGGACCGGGCGGCGTTCCTCAACGGCGTCGCGGGCTCGTCCGGCCCCAACCTCGACGACGTCTGGCACGGCTCGCTCGGGCACCCGGGCGTGGGCACGTTCCCGGCGCTGCTGGCGCGCGGCGAGGAGGTGCGGGCCTCCGGCCCGGCGCTGATCGAGGCGGCGGTGGTCGGATACGAGGTCACCATGCGGATCGGCACCGCTCTCGGCCGCTCGGCGTTCGACCGGGGCTGGCATCCGCGGGGCGGGTGCAACACGGCGGCCGCCGCCGTGGCGAGCCTGAAGGTGGGCGGCGAGCAGCGGGCCGAGGTCTACCAGGCGGCGATCGGCCTGGCCGTCAACGCGGCGGCGGGCGTGGTCGGCGCGTCGTACTTCTCCGACGCCTGGTACGCCCTGTCCGGCCAGGCGTCCCGGGAGGGCCTGCTCGCCGGTCTCGCCGCGCGCGCCGGACTGTGCGCCACCGACGAGCCGCTGGCCGCCGACCGGGGCTACCTGGCCGCCGCCTCCGATCAGGTCGACCTCGACAGCCTCACCGAGGGGCTGGGCGGCGAGCCGATGCTGATGCGGGCGGGCCAGAAGCTCTACCCCTCGTCCGGCGCGACGCACGCCGCGCTGGAGGCGGCGGTGGCGGCCCGCGCCGAACTCGGCTGCGACGCCGCCGAGATCGTGGAGATCAACGGCTGGGGTTTCCGGGAGATGGTCGACGTGCTCGGCCGGGCCCATCCGTCGACGGCGCTGGCCGCGAGCATGAGCACCCCGTACGTGGTCGCCTGCGGAGTCCGCGACGGCGGGTTCGACCTGTCCCATCTGGACCCGGGCCGGATCGCGGACCCGGAACTCGCGCGCCTGCAGTCGGTGACCCGGCTGGTCGTCGACGACCGGCTCGACCGGATGCCGCCCCGGCACCTCGGCGCCCGGATCCAGTTGGTGGCCCGGGACGGGCGGCAGGCGACCGCCGAGGTGCTCGCCGCGAGCGGGCACGCGGGCAATCCGCTCGGGTTCGACCGGGTCGCGGACAAGGTACGGCGGCTGCTGGCCGGCTGCTGGCCGGAGGCCTCTGTGGAACGGCTGGTCGAGCGGGCGGCCGCGCTGCCCGCGACGGATGTCGAGGCGCTGATGCGGGCGGTCCGGCTCGGCGATTAACGTGTCCGCGGCATTCTCCGGCAACATAGACGCCAACTGTTCTGTAAGGAGCCTTCGACATGGCCCCAGTGGATACCGGTCCGGCTGGCGCGGAGATCATCGTTCAGTCCCGGCCCGGCCGGCGACCGGAGCCGGGCGCGGAGCCGGAGGGGGAGGACGGCCGGGCCCGCTCCGGGCTGGCCCGGACCTTCGCGATCATCAATCTGCTGGCCTCCCGGGCGCCCGAGGCGCTGGGCGTGTCGGCGATCGCACGTGACCTCCGGATTCCCAAGGCGGTCGCGCACCGGATCCTCAAGGAGCTGGTGACGGACGCGTTCCTCGCGTTCGACGAGGGGACAAAGCAGTACCAGCTCGGCCCGGGCGCGCTGACCGTCGGCCTGGCCGCGCTGCGGACCCTGGACGTGCCGAAGACCGCCCGTCCCTATCTCGAACGGCTCGTCGAGCTCAGCGGAGAGACGGCAACGCTCTCCATCCGGCAGGGCTGGCAGCGGGTGTACGTGGACCAGGTGCTCTCCCCGCACGAGGTGCGGATGTCGGTGGCCCTGGGCCGGATGTACCCGCTGCACGCCGGGTCGTCCTCCAAGGCGATCCTCGCCGCGCTGCCCGACGAGACGATCGAGGAGTTCCTCACCCAGCACCGGCACGCCAGCCTCACCCCGCGGACGCTCACCTCGGCCGACGCGTTGCGTGACGACATCGCCGGCATCCGGGAGCGGGGATACGCGGTGAGCTTCGGCGAGCGGCAGGCCGGCTCGGCGAGCGTCGCGGCGGCCATCCGCAACGCCTCGGGCGACGTGGTGGGCGCGGTCTCGCTGTGCGGCCCGCGGGAGCGGCTCGCCGAGCAGACGCTGCGGCACGGCGCCGCGGTGGTCGAGGCGGCCCGCGCCGTGTCCCGCGACATCGGCTACCGCGGACCACTCTGACCGACGGCCGGCTCCGACCCGCGCGGCGGGTTCGCGGAGTCCGGCCCGCCCCTGACCGCGCGGACCGCCGCGCGAACGATGACCCCGGGTGTCCCTCCCGGGGTCATCGGCGTTTCAGCCCTCCGCGCGGTCCGTGTTCATAACGTTTCAGTGAAACCATGTGAACGCTGCCATCCTGGCCATCCCGCAGTTCGGGAGCCTTCATGGTTCATCCTGCGAGCGCCATCGTGAACATCTGTTCACCCTATTGTTCACTGCTGCCTAATCCGGTAGAACACCAGGTAGGTCCGCAGCTCGGGCCATTCGCCTCGTGCTTCTAGGAGGGCTTCTCATGGCTCGTTCACACCGTCCGGGCGCCTCCTCGCCCGCGCTCTCCCGCCGCGGCGTCCTGCAGTTGGGTGGCAGCGTCGCGCTCCTGTTCGCCACCGGTGCCTGCGCCGCGGACAGCGGCAGCAAGTCAGGCGACGGCAAGTCCGGCGGCGCCTCCGCCAAGACGCTGCGCATCGCCGTCTCCAGCTACCTGTCGAGCTGGGACCAGGACTTCGTCGGTTTCGACCTGACCGCGCTGATGCTCTACAAGAACGTCTTCCCGTACCTGGTCGACTACGGGGTCACGAACGCCGGCGGCAGCCAGATCCTCGACACCCAGAACATCACCCCGACGTTCGCCGAGTCGTTCGAGCCGGACGCCGAGCAGAAGGTGTGGACCCTCAAGCTGCGCCGGGGCGTGAAGTTCGCCAGCGGCAACGAGATGAAGGCCGCCGACGTGAAGTGGTCGAAGGACCGCGCGTTCGCCGCCCAGGCCAACGTGGCCGGCGTCTACCGCACCATCGGCCTGACCAGCGCGGACCAGGTCAAGGTCGTCGACGACTACACGGTCGAGTTCCACCAGGCGTTCCCGAGCGCCCTGACCCGGCAGATCCAGGCGATCTCGCTGTACGTCTTCGACTCCGTCGAGGCCAAGAAGCACGCCAGCGGCAGCGACCCCTGGGCCAAGGAGTGGTTCGCGAAGAACCCGCCGACCGGCGGCTACTTCAACGTCGCCAAGGCCACCCAGGGCCAGGAGATCGAACTCAGCGCGAACACCGGATACCCGGGTCCGGACCCGGCCAAGACGCCGACCATCCGGATCTCGGTGGTGCCGGCCGCCTCCAACCAGCGGCTCCAGCTCCAGGCCGGTGACATCGACATCGCCCTGGGCATCAGCCAGCGCGACATCCAGGACCTGAAGAAGGCCCCGGGCATCAAGGTCATCTCGGCGGCCAGCAACCGCCAGGTCGCCATCCAGATGTCGGTCACCGCCGCGCCGTTCAACGACGTGAACGTGCGCAAGGCGCTCGCCTACGCGGTGCCCTACGAGCAGATCATCAACAACGTGTACGGCGGCGACGCCCGCCCGGCCAAGAGCCCGGTCCCGCTGGACATGCCCGGATACGACGAGAGCGGCTACCCGTTCACGCACGACCTGGACAAGGCGAAGGCCGCGATGGCCGCCTCCGGCCGGGCGTCGCTCGACTCCGAGCTGGTCTTCGAGGCCGACAACGAGGAGCAGCAGAAGATCGCCGTCCAGGTGCAGAGCGAGGCGGCCAAGGCCGGCATCCGGCTCAAGCTGACCCCGCTGGACCCGGCGACCCTCGGTGAGCGGCGGACCAAGAAGAACATCCCGCTCCAGATCACCTCCGGGCAGCTCTGGGTCGACGACGTCGAGTACATGCTGGCGACGAGCTTCGTCAAGGGCGCCAACCTCAACTACTCGAACTACAGCAACCCGGAGATCGAGCAGATCTACGAGAAGTCGCACACCACCGTCGACACGGGCGCCCGCAACGCGCTGTGGAAGCGGGTCCAGGAGATCCTCGCCGCCGACGTGCCGTGGGTGGTCATCTGCCAGCCCAACTTCAACCTGCCCGTCCGGGAATCCGTCGCCGGCTGGGTGCAGCCGATGGACGGCCTCGCCCGCCTGCGCTACCTGAGCGCATCGGCCTAGGAAACGTCACCCCTCCATGCGAATTCTCCGGTTTGTCGTCAGGCGACTACTCCAGCTGATCCCCGTTCTGCTCGGAGTGGTCGTCCTGGCCTTCCTCCTGGTCCGAGTGCTGCCGGGCGACCCGGTCCGCAGCATCCTCGGGCAGAACGCCACCGAGGAGGACGCCGCCGCGGCCCGGGCCCGCTTCGGGCTGGACCAGTCCCTCTGGCAGCAGTTCCTCGACTACCTCGGAGGGCTTCTCACCGGTGACTTCGGGACCTCGATCCAGAGCGGCAGCTCCGTGGGTTCGGAGATGGCGCTACGGGTCGGTCCGACGCTGGAGCTCGTCGTCATCTCGGTGAGCATCGCGCTCGTGGTGGCCACCGTGCTGGGCATCTGGTCGGCCAAGCGGGCCAACCGGGCCGGCGACCACAGCGTCCGGATCTTCGCGCTGGTCGGCAACTCCGTCCCGGAGTTCTGGCTCGGCCTGGTCCTGGTGCTCGTCGGCTACAGCATCCTCGGCTGGTTCCCGGCACCGAACGGCCGGGTGGACCCGGACACCGGCCTGACCCCGCTCACCGGCGCCGACCTCGTCGACGCCGTCCTCACCGCCAACGGGCCGGCGATCGCCTCGGCCGCGGCGTACCTGGTGCTGCCGGTGCTGACCCTCGTGGTCGGCGTGGTCGCCCCGCTGCTGCGCAGCGTCCGGGCCTCCGCGCTGGAGGTGCTGCACTCGGAGTCGTACGCCGCGGCCAAGGCCCACGGGCTGCGCGACCGCACGCTGCACTACGGCTACCTGCTGCGCGCGACGCTGGTCCGGCTGCCGTCGCTGGCCGCGCTGGTCTTCGGTACGGCGATCGGCTCCACCGTGCTCGTTGAGTACGTGTACTCGTGGCAGGGCTTCGGCCAGTGGGCCCTGCGCGGCCTGCTCTACCGGGACTACCCGGTGGTGCAGGCGTCGGTGCTGGTCATCGCGTTGTGCTACGTGCTGGTGTTCCTCATCGCCGACGTGGTCCACGCGATCCTCGACCCGAGAGTGAGGCTCTGATGGCCGAGCTGCGAACCGTCCCCGACGGTCCCGCCGCCGCGCCGGTGGTCGTGCCCGGCGGCGACCGGGACAGCCGTTTCGCCCGCCGCATGATCATCGCCGGGGCGAGCATCCTGTCGGTGGTCGCGCTGGCGGCGGTGTTCGCGCCGCTGCTGAGCCAGTGGGGCGAGACCGAGATCGACGCGGCGAACACGCTCGTCGCGCCGGGCGGCAGCCACCTGCTCGGCACCGACGGCAACGGCATGGACATCTGGAGCCGGGTGCTCTACGCCGCCCGGCTCGACCTGGGCATCGCCCTGGCCGCGGTGGCGCTCGCGGTGGTCGTCGGCACGCTGCTCGGCCTGGTCGCCGGCTACTTCGGCGGCTGGCTCGACGACGTGCTGATGCGGGTGGTCGACATCTTCCAGTCGTTCCCCACCTTCATCCTGGCGCTGGCGGTGGCCGCCCTGCTCGGCAACGGCACGATCAACCTGATCATCACGATCGCGGCGGTGAACGCGCCGGCGTACGCCCGGCTGGTCCGCGCCGAGGTGCGGTCGCTGCGGGAACTCCCGTTCGTCGACGCCGCGATCACCTCCGGGGCGTCGCCGGTCGGCGTGCTCTGGCGGCACCTGCTCCCCAACAGCCTCACCCCCGTCCGGGTCATCGCGCCGCTGAACTGCGGCTGGGCCATGCTCACCCTGGCCGGGCTCTCCTTCCTCGGCCTGGGCGTGAGCATCCCCGACGCGGAGTGGGGCGCCATGATCAGCCTCGGCGCCGCGGACGTGGTCGGCGGCCGGTGGTGGACCTCGGTCCCGCCCGGCCTGGCCCTGTTCGTCTGCGTTCTGGGCTTCAGCCTGCTCGGCGAAGGCCTGCAGGACCGCGCCAACGCGAAGCGGCGGTGACCATGCTGTCGATCGAGAACCTCTCCGTGACGATCCGCCGGCCCGGCCGGCAGGTGGCCGCGCTCAGCGGCGTGAGCTTCGCCGTCCGGCCGGGCGAGGTCGTCGGCCTGGTCGGCGAGAGCGGCGGCGGCAAGAGCATGGTGGCCCGCGCCATCGTCGGGCTGCTGCCCGGCGGATCGCACGCCACCGGGCGGGTGCTGTTCGGCGACTCGGACGTGCTGCGCATGGACGACGCCGCGCTCGCCGCCCACCGCGGGCGGGGGGTGGCGATCTGCTTCCAGAACCCGCGCGGCGCGCTCAGCCCCACCCGCACCATCGGCAAGCAACTCGTCGACCGGCTCGCCACCCACCAGGAGATGTCCGGCGAGCGGGCCCGGGAGGCGGCGCGCGAGCTGTTCGAGGCGGTCGGCATCCGCAGCCCGCAGCGGCGGCTCGACGCGTACGCCCACGAGCTGTCCGGCGGCATGGCCCAGCGGGTGATGATCTCGCTGGCCACCGGCTGCGCGCCGGAGCTGCTGATCGCCGACGAGCCGACCACCGGCCTGGACGTGACGCTGACCCGGGAGATCCTGCGCCAGTTCCGGCACGCCGCCGACACCGACGGCCGGGGCGTACTCCTGATCTCGCACGACCTGGCGTCCATCGCGGAGGTCTGCGACCGGGTGGTGGTGCTCTACGCCGGCACCGTGGTGGAGAGCGGGCCGGCCGCGCAGGTGCTGCGGGAGCCCGCGCACCCGTACACCCGGGCGCTGCTGCGTTCGGTGCCGGACGTCGGCGGCCGGCCTGTCGTCGCCACCCCCGGCGCCATGCCGCTGCTGACCGAGGCGCCGCACAACTGCCCGTTCGTCGCCCGGTGCGCGCACGCCGACCGCACCTGCTCGTCGCGCCGCCCGGCCACCACGCTGGTGCCCGGCGGCGACGAGTGGTCGCTCGCCTGCTTCCACCCGCAGACCCGGCCGCTCGACGCCGACGTGCCGCACACGTCGCACACGCCCGTGGCGTCCGGCGCACAGCCGTCCGGCGCGGACCCGAAGCCGGCCGTGCTGGAGATCGAGGACGCGCACGTCGTCTATCGCAGCCGCTTCGGCTCCGGCGGGCACCACGCGCTGCGCGGCGTCACGCTGCGGCTCGGGCCGGGCGAGACGCTGGGCGTGGTGGGTGAGAGCGGCTGCGGCAAGAGCACCCTCGCCAAGCTCGTGATGGGCCTGGTCGCGCCCACGTCCGGCACCGTCACCGTCGCCGGGCAGGCGCTGGTCAAGCAGCCGGGCCGCGCCCGGCCGCGCGGACGGGCGCTGCGCCGGGCCCGGACCCGGGCCCAGCTCGTGTTCCAGGACCCGATCGGCTCGCTGAGCCCGCGCCGGCCCGTCGGCGACTCCATCGCCGAGCCGTTGCGCGCCGCGGGCCTGTCCCCGGCGCAGCGGGAGGAGCGCGTCACCGCCGTGCTGGACCGGATGGAGCTGGACCGGTCGATCCTGCGGCGCTACCCGCACGAGCTCTCCGGCGGCCAGGCGCAACGCATCGGCATCGCCCGCGCGCTGGTCGGCGAGCCGGACCTGATCGTCTTCGACGAGCCGACCTCGGCGCTGGACGTCACCGTCCAGGCGCAGATCCTCGACGTGATCGCCGACGTGGCGGCCGACGCGGACCGCGCCTCGGTGTTCATCTCCCACGACCTGGCGACAGTGCGCGGGTTCGCCGACCGGGTCGTGGTGCTCTACCTCGGCCGGGTCGTCGAGGAGGGGCCGGTGGACGTCGTCTTCGACACGCCCCGGCACCCGTACACCCGGGCGCTGCTGGGCAGCGCCCCCCGCCTCGGCGGGACGACCGGGTCCGACGGCGAGGCCGTCGAGCTGGTCAAGGACCTGGAGGAAGCCGACGCCGCGACCGGGTGCCCACTGGCCGCCCGGTGCCCGTTCGTCACCGACCGGTGCCGATCGGAGCAGCAGGAGCTTCAGTCGTACGGCGAGAGCCGGGCCGCCTGCTGGCGCGTTCCCGAGCTTCCCGCCCTCATCGGAAGGCAGGCTGTCACGCCATGACCCGTCGCCCCATCCGGCTCGCCGTCGACATCGGCGGGACCTTCGTGGACGCCATGGAGCTCGACACGCGCACCAACCGGGTCCGCTTCCGCAAGGCGGCGACGACCCCGGCCCGGCCCGCGGACGGTGTCCTCAACGCGATCACCGCGCTCGGCACCGACCTGTCCGAGGTGGAGCTCTTCATCCACGGCACCACCCTCGGCCTCAACGCGGTGCTGGAGCGTCGTGGTGGCCGCACCGGCATCATCACAAACGAGGGCTTCCGGGACATCTTCCTGATCGGCCGCGGCAACGTGCCGTCCGACCACATGTACGACTTCCAGTACCAGCGGCCGGAGAGCCTGGTGCAGCGCCGCTTCACCGCCGGCGTGCGGGGCCGGCTGGACTACCGGGGACGCGTGGTGGAGCCGCTGGACCCGGACAGCGTCCGGGAGGCCGCCCGCACGCTCGTGGTGGACCAGCAGGTCACCTCGATCGCCATCTGCTTCCTGCACTCGTTCCTCGACCCGAGCCACGAGCGCGAGGCCGCGCGCCTGATCCACGAGGAGTTCCCCGAGGTCAGCCTGTCGCTGTCGACCGACATCGTGCGCGAGTACCGGGAGTACGAGCGCACCAGCACCACTGTGCTGGAGGCGTACATCCGGCCGATCTTCGAGCGGTACGTGGACGAGCTGGAGGCCGGCCTGGCCGAGCGCGGCTTCTCCGGACGCTTCCTGATCATGCGGTCCGGTGGCGGCTCGATGACGAGCGCGGTCGCCAAGACCGCACCCACGCACACGGTGCTCTCCGGTCCGGCCGGCGGCATCGTCGGCGCCGCGTACGTCGCCTCCGAGCTGGGCCGGGACAACGTGCTCACGTTCGACATCGGCGGCACCTCGCTGGACGCCTGCGTGATCGAGCGCGGCAACCCGGTCGCCGCGTACGAGGCCCAGCTGGAGCACTTCCCGCTGCTCATCCCCACGTACGACATCCGTACCATCGGCGCCGGCGGCGGCTCGATCGCCTGGCTGGACCACGGCCTGCTCAAGGTCGGCCCGCAGAGCGCGGGCGCCGACCCGGGCCCGGTCTGCTACGGCCGGGGCGGCACCAGGCCGACGGTCACCGACGCCGCTGTGGTGCTCGGCTACATGGATCCGGACCGGTTCCTCGCCGGCACCATGGGTCTGCGCGACGCCGAGGCGCGGGCCGCGATCCAGGAGCAGCTGGCCGATCCGCTCGGCCTGAGCGTGGAGAACGCGGCGGCTGGTGTCTTCGACGTGCTGCTGGCCCGCACCGTCGGCGCGGTCCGGCAGATCACCGTCGAGCGGGGGCACGACCCCCGGCAGTTCGCGCTTCTCGCGTTCGGCGGGGCAGGCCCGCTGCTGGCGCCGCTGCTGGCCCGGGAGATGGGCATCGGCGAGGTGGTCGTGCCGTTCGCGCCGTCCGGCTTCTCCGCCTGGGGCATGCTCTCGGCCGACATCGTCAACGACTTCAGCCGTACCGTGATGGCCACCCTCGACGACGCCGACCTGTCGGACCTGGAGCAGCTGTTCAAGGCGGTCGAGGCCGAGGCGGTCGCGTCGCTGGTGGCGCAGGGCGTGCCCGCCGGCGAGGCGGTGCTGGAGCGGCAGTTCGAGCTGCGCTACCTCGGCCAGGAGCACAGCCTGATGGTCACCGTTGGGCGTGAGCTGGACCGCGACGCCGTCCGCGCCGCGTTCGACGAGACGCACCGCACCCGGTACGGCCACACCATGGGCAACCCGCTCCAGATCCTCAACCTGCGGGTGCGCGGCATCGGGCGCACCGACCGGCCGGAGCTGGAGACCCTGCCGCGCGGCGACGGCGACCCGTCGCAGGCGCTGCTGGCGCACCGCGACGCCTACGACTTCGGGCAGCACGCTGTGGTGCCGTTCGCGGTCTACGACCGGGCCCGCCTGGAGCCGGGCGACACCTTCGACGGACCGGCGCTGGTCGACGAGGGCACCTCCACCACAGTGGTGCCCAGCGGCCAGCGGGTCACCGTCGACGACCACGGATACCTGCTCGTCACCCTGGAGGAAGCCGCATGACCACGCTGGACGGAGCCCAGGTCGAGGTCGTCCGCAGCTATCTGCTGTCGGCGGCGGAGGAGATGCGGGCCACCCTCATCCGTACCTCCTTCAACCCGGTCATCTACGAGGTGCACGACTTCGGCCTGTCGATGTACGACGCCGACCTGCGGCTGGTCGCCGAGGCCACCGGCCTGACGTTCTTCCTCGGCGCGAACGACTTCTCGCTGCGCAAGGGCGTGGAGTACGTGGGCCGGGAGAACCTGCACCGCGGCGACGTGGTGCTGCTGAACTACCCGTACTGGAACGCGGCGCACGCCTACGACGCGACGCTGTTCGCCCCGGTGTTCCGGCCGGACGAGGCCGACCCGGACGCGGACGGCGAACTGGTCGGCTTCCTCTGCGTCCGCGCGCACTGGATGGACCTGGGCGCCAAGGACCCGGGCTACGTGCTCGACTCGACCGACATGCACCAGGAGGGGCTGATCTTCCCGGGCACCAAGGTCGTCTCCCGGGGCGAGCCGGTGCGCGAGATCCACGAGCTGATCCGCTTCAACTCGCGGATGCCGGACGCGGTGCTGGGTGACCTGCACGCGCAGATCGCCGCACTGCGCACCGGCGAGCGCCGGATGCTGGAGATCATCGAGAAGTTCGGCCGGACCACGGTGGACCAGGCGATCGAACGCATCATCGCCGACGGCGAGGCCCGTGCCCGCGCGGCGCTGGCGACGCTGCCGCAGGGCACCTGGACCGCCGAGGACTGGGTGGACGACGACGGCATCACCGACGAGCCGGTGAAGATGCGCGCCACGGTGACCATCGCCGACGGGCGCTTCATCGTCGACTTCGCCGGTTCCGCGCCGGCCACCCGCGGCCCGATCAACATGCCGTTCGGCGCGACCGAGGCGATCTGCAAGGTCGTGCTGAAGTCGCTCACCTCGCGCGACGAGCCGTCGAACGCCGGCACCGTGGCGCCGCTGGAGGTGCGGGCGGAGCCGGGCACCCTGTTCCACGCCGTCTACCCGCAGCCCACGTTCACGCTCTGGACCGGCATCGTCGCTGTGGAACTGATCCTCAAGGCGCTGGCCCAGGGCATGCCGGACCTGCTGCCCGCCTCCTCCGGCGGCGACGTGCCCGGCTTCATGATGGTCGGCCTGCACCCGGACACCGGCAAGATGTTCGCGGTCAGCAACAACGACCTGGTGGGCTGGGGCGGCACCGCGCAGCACGACGGCATGGACGCCGCCACCCACGTCTCCGGCAGCACCGGCCGGGGCACCCCGATCGAGGTCATGGAGGCCAAGACCGGGATGTTCTTCGAGCGCTGGGAGATCCGCGCGGACTCCGGTGGCGCGGGCCGGTTCCGGGGCGGCTGCGGCCTGCGGCGGGACATCCGGTTCCTGACTTCCGGCGAGTTCCTCACCGTCATCAAGAAGACGAAGAGCGCGCCGTGGGCGCTCGACGGCGGCGAGCAGCCGGAGCCGAACCAGATCGTGGTGTTCCCGGGTACCGACCGCGAGCACCGGGTGAGCACCAAGCGCACCGTGGTGGCGGCGGGTGACCGGGTCACGCTGCTGACCGCCGGCGGCGGCGGGCACGGCGACCCGGGCGACCGCGACCCCGAGGCGGTGCGGCGGGACGTGGCCGAGGGCTACGTCTCCCGGGAGGCGGCCCGGGACGTCTACGGAGTGGACGTCGATGGGTGAGCCGACGGTCGACGGGGCAACCGTCGAGGTCGTCCGCAGCCACCTCGTCTCGGCCGCCGAGGAGATGCGGGCCGCGCTGGTGCGCACCGCGTTCAACCCGGTGATCTACGAGGTGTACGACTTCGGCATCTCCATCTACGACCGGCGGTTGCGGCTGGTCGCGGAGTCCACGGGGCTGTCCCGCTTCCTCGGCGCCAACGACTACTCGCTGCGCAAGGGCGTCGAGTACGTCGGCCGGGAGAACCTGCACCGCGGCGACGTGGTGCTGCTGAACTACCCGTACTGGAACGCGGCGCACACCTACGACGCGACGATGTTCGCGCCGGTCGTCCTGCCGGACAGCGAGGAGCTGATCGGCTTCCTGTGCATCCGGGCGCACTGGATGGACCTGGGCGCCAAGGATCCCGGCTACGTGCTCGACTCCACGGACATGCACCAGGAGGGGATCATCTTCCCCGGCACGAAGGTGTACTCCCGGGGCGAGCCGGTGCCGGAGATCCACGAGCTGATCCGGTTCAACTCCCGGATGCCGGAGCTGGTCATCGGCGACCTCAACGCGCAGATCGCCGCGCTGCGTACCGGCGAGCGGCGGGTGACCGAGCTGTACCGCGACTACGGTCCGCCCGTCGTCGACGCGGTGGTCGACCGGGTGATCGACGCCGCCGCGCAGCGTGCCGGGGAGGCGGTGGCCGCGCTGCCGCAGGGCAGCTGGACCGCCGAGGACTGGCTGGACGACGACGGCGTCAGCGACGAGCCGATCCGGATGCGGGTCACCGTCACGGTCGCCGACGGCGAGTTCACTGTGGACTTCGCCGGGTCGTCCCCGGCGGTGCCCGGGCCGGTGAACCTGCCGCTCGGCGCCACCATCGCCACCTGCCGGGTCGCGTTCAAGGGCGTCACCACGCCCGGCGAGCAGACGAACGCCGGGCACTTCGCGCCCCTGCGGGTACGCGCCGAGCCCGGCACGTTGTTCCACGCGCGGTATCCGGCCGCCACGTTCACCCAGTGGACCGGCACCGTCGCGCTGGAGCTGATCCTCAAGGCGCTGGCGCAGGGCATGCCGGACGGGCTGGCCGCCTCCTCCGGCGGTGACGTGCCCGGGTTCATGATGGTGGGCCGGCACCCGGACACCGGCGACATGTTCGCGGTCAGCAACAACGACCCGGTCGGCTGGGGCGGCACGCCCCGGCACGACGGCATCGGACCGGCGAACCACCTGTGCCAGACCCAGGCGCGCAACACGCCCGTCGAGGTGCTGGAGTCGAAGACCGGGATGTTCTTCGAGCGCCTGGAGATCCGGACGGACTCCGGTGGTGCCGGCCGGTTCCGGGGCGGCTGCGGCCTGCGGCGGGACATCCGGTTCGTGACGTCGGGCGAGTTCCTGACGGTGATCAAGAAGACGAAGAGCGCGCCGTGGGCGCTGGCCGGCGGCGCACAGCCGGAGCCGAACCAGGTGGTGGTGTTCCCGGGCACGGACCGGGAGCACCGGGTGAGCACACGGCGTACCGCGGTGGCGGTGGGGGATCGGGTGACGTTGCTGACCGCCGGTGGCGGTGGGCACGGCGACCCGAGATCGAGGGATCCGGAGGCGGTACGGCGGGACGTGGCCGAGGGCTACGTCTCCCCGGGGGCCGCCCGAGACGTTTATGGAGTGATCGCGTGAGTGCCGCCTATTCGCCCGAGCAGCCGAGCGTGCTGCTCGGCAACTGCACAGTGCTGGACGCCCGCGTGGTGGACGGCATGACGCCAGTGACCGGCGCCGGGGTGTGGGTCCGGGGTGACCGGATCGCCGCCGTCGGGCCGTACGCCGAGGTGGCCGAGCAGGCGCGGGCCGCCGGCCGGCTGACCGAGGTGGACCTCGACGGCGCGTACCTGACGCCCGGCCTGGTCAACATGCACACCCACTTCTCGCTGTCGCTGCCCGGCTCCGGGGGCGACGGCGTCAAGGGGATGGGCTCGTACGACCTCGCCCACTACATGGCCGACGGCGCGCGGCGCACGCTGCACTCCGGCGTGACCACAGTGCGCTGCGTGGCCGAGAAGGACCACGCCGACTTCGCGCTGCGGCGGGCGATCAACGCCGGGCGCGTGCCGGGTCCGCGCATCTACACCGCCGGCCGGGCGCTGGTGTGCACCGGCGGGCACGGCCACGAGAGCAACGACACGCTCGAGTGCGACGGCCCGGTGGGCTTCCGCCACGGCGTGCGCAGCCAGATCAAGGCCGGCGCCGACCTGATCAAGGTGATGATCTCCGGCGGCATCGCCGGTGAGCACGAGAGCATCCACACGCCCCAGCTGTTCGCCGACGAGATGAGCGCGGTGATCGAGACGGCGCACGCGTGGGGCCGCAAGGTCACCGCGCACGCCGGGCCGGCCGAGGTGATCGGCGCGGCGGTCGAGCTGGGACTGGACTGTGTGGAGCACGGCTACCAGCTCACCCCGCAGGTCGCGGCGCGGATGGCCGAGCGCGGCACCGCTCTCGTGCCGACGCTGCTGGTGACCCGCTGCAAGGAGTTCTTCGACGAGCTGGGCGTGCCGGAGTGGATGCAGTGCCGGTCGCTCGGCGCCGGCCCCCGGCACCTGGAGAGCTTCGACATGGCGATCGCCGCCGGGGTGGAGGTGCTGCTGGGCAGCGACATGCCCCCGTTCTGGGAGTTCGAGGGCACCACCGCCTCGATCCGGGAGCTGGAGTACATGTCCGAGCGGATCGGCACCGCACGGGCCATCCACGCCGGCACGCTCGGCCCGATCCGGTGGCTCGGCGCGGAGTCCGACCTCGGCACCGTCGAGGCCGGCAAGCTGGCCGACCTGATCGCGACCGACGCCGACCCGCTGGCCGACACCTCGGCGTTCCGGGACGTGCGGTGGGTGATGAAGGGCGGGCAGATCGCCCGCGACGACCGCAACCAGGAGGAGACGCGATGACGTTCGCGGATTCAGGCGCGGCGGCGATCGCCGCCGGCATCGACGACATGTACGACGCGTTCCTCGCCGGGGACCAGCAGCGGTTCGACACGCACCTGCACCCCGACGTGACCACCTGGGAGACGCACCTGCCGGGGCCGCTGCGGACCCGGGCCGAGCTGGACGAGTACCGCGCCCGGCGGGACGCCGCGGGTCAGCGTCCCCGGCTGGCGGTGCTCGCCGCGCGGGACAAGCGCATCGACGTGTGGGACGACTTCGGCGTGGCCCGGTACGAGCTGATCGCGCAGCTCGGCCCGGACGACGCGCCGGAGGTCACCCGGGTCACCGACGTGGTGCGCCGGATCGACGGCCGCTGGGTGATCGTGCACCATCACGCCGAGCTGGTCCGGGAACCGGTGGGCGCGGCATGATCCGGCGGCTGGTCGCCGGGCGGACCGGTGAGCCGGCGGACGTGCTGTCGGTCGCCGAGCTGCCCGACGACCCGCCGCCCGCCCCCGGTGAGGTACGGCTCGCCGTCCGCACGGTGGGGCTGAACTTCCTGGACGTCATGCTCTGCCGGGGCGAGTACCCGGTGCGGCCGGACCCGCCGATGACGCCCGGCGTGGAGACGGCCGGCCGGGTCGTCGCCGCCGGTGCCGGAGCGGAGCACCTGCTGGGTCGGGAGGTGCTCGCCTGCCCGGCGCTGCCGCGCGGCGCGCTCGGCACGACGGTGACAGTGGACGCCGCGGTGGTGGTGCCGCGGCCGTCCGCTATCGACCCGGTGACCGCGGCGGCACTGCCTGTCACCTACCAGACGGCGTGGTTCGCGCTGGAACGCGCGGGGGCCACCGCCGGGCAGACCGTCCTGGTGCACGCCGGTGCGGGCGGGGTGGGCATCGCCGCGATCCAGCTCGCCGTCGCCCGGGGCGCCCGGGTCCTCGCCACCGCGGGTGGCCCGGCCAAGACCGCTATCTGCCGCGACCACGGCGCCCAGGTGGCGATCGACTACACGGCGGAGGACTTCGTGCCCGCGGTGCTCGCGGCCACCGGCGGGCGCGGCGTGGACGTCGTGGTGGACCCGGTGGGCGGCGACGTGTTCGCCCGTACCTGGGACTGCCTGGCGTTCGAGGGCCGCCTCGTCGCGGTGGGCGCGGCCGGTGGCGCACCACCGCCTGTCGACCCGCTGCGGCTGATGGCGGCGAACGCGACGCTCGTCGGCCTCTCCTGGGGCTCGCAGTACCCGTGGCAGCGGGCCAGCGCCGTCGAGTCCGCCTACCAGGAGCTGTTCGACATGTGCGCCTCCGGCGCGGTCCGGCCGCCGGTCAGCCGCGTCGTCTCGCTGGACGAGGCGCCCGCGGCGCTCACCGAGCTGGCCGAACGCAGGACCACCGGCAAGATCATCGTACGGATCGACGAGGGGGAGGGACCGTGAGCGACAGCGACGGCGACATGGAGATCTACGACCTGAAGGTCACTGTCGACCGGATCGAGGGCCGGTCGGTGTGCGGCATGGCCGTGGGCGACCACTTCGAACTGACGAACAGCGCGCACCTGCGGCTGCCCGAGGGAAAGCACTTCTGCGTGTACGCGCTCGCCTCGGTGCTGCCCTTCCTCGCCGCCAAGCAGCGTGACCTCGCGCCGGGTGACTGGCTGGCCCAGGACTCCCACTTCATCTGCCCGGACCCGGAGGAACGGCTCGTCATGAAGGTGGAACGGACCTGCCGGCGCACGATGAACTCGGCGGACCTGACATGACAGTCGAGATCGGACTCGGCCTGCAGAGCGACAAGCCGGCCGGCGCCTACGCCCGGCTGGCCCGCGCCGCCGAGGCGCACGGCTTCGACGTGCTCACCGTCTTCGGCGACCTGATGTACCAGCCGCCGATCTTCCCGCTGCTGGAGATGGCGCAGGCGACCGAACGGGTACGCCTCGGCGCGGCCTGCCTGAACCCGTACTCGATGGCGCCGTACGAGATCGCCGGTCAGCTCGCCGCCCTGGACCTGGCCTCGCACGGGCGGGCCTACCTCGGTTTGGCCCGGGGGACCTGGCTGGGCGCCGTCGGCCTGCCGCAGCCGCGGCCGCTGACCACCATCGAGGAGGCCGTCCAGGTCGTCTACCGCCTGCTGCGCGGCGACCGGACCGGCTTCACCGGAAAGGTCTTCTCGCTCGCCCCCGGCACCGCGCTGCGCTACGACGTGCGGCGGCCCGACCCGCCGCTGCTGCTCGGCGCCTGGGGCCCGCAGGGCGCGGCGCTGGCCGGGCGGATCGCCGACGAGATCAAGGTGGGCGGCAGCGCCAACCCGGACATGGTCCCGGTGATCCGCGAGCGGCTGCGGACCGGCGCGGAGAAGGCCGGGCGCGACGTCGCCGACGTCGGCATCGTGCTCGGCGCGGTCACAGTCGTCGACACCGACGGCGAGGCGGCCCGCGCCAAGGCCCGTACCGAGGTGGCCATGTACCTCGCCGTGGTGGCGGAGCTGGACCCGACCGTCGAGATGCCCGACGACCTGGTCAAGCGCGTCGGCGACCTGGTCGACGCGGGCGAGGACGAGGCGGCGGGCCGGCTGATCCCGGACGACGTGCTCGACCGGTTCGCCTTCTCCGGCACCCCGGAGCAGGTCGCCGCGCAGGCCCAGGCGCTCATCGACGCGGGCGTACGCCGGGTCGAGTTCGGCACACCGCACGGCCTGACCGACGAGCGCGGCGTGGACCTGCTCGGTTCCGCCGTTCTGCCCCTGCTGCGCAGGTGAGTCCGGTGCGGCTCACCGTCGTTGCCGGTCCCGGCCTGGTGGCCGACACCGCGCTGCTGGCGTCGCTCGTCACCACCACCTGCGCGGAGCTGGACGTCGTCGGCGAGGTCGTCGCCGCCGCCTCGGCCGGCGAGATGCGCTCGTTGCTCGCCGCGCCGGACCAGCCGGTGGTGGTGCTTCCCGGCCCCACACCAGCGGCCCGCGCGCTGATCGGCGCGCAGCCGCCGCACGCGGTCTGGTACGACCTCACCGTCGAGACGGCGGTCCCCGGCGCGGTCCACCTGGCGGGCCGGGGACTGTGGGGCGTGGCGTGGGCGATCCGGCACGCCGTGCACCGCTTCCGCGCGCCGGCCGACCGGATCGCCTACGGTCCCGGCCCGGAACAGTGGGGCGACCTGCGACTGCCGTCGGCTCCGGGTACCGGGCCGGCGCCGGTCGCGGTGCTGCTGCACGGCGGCTTCTGGCGATCGATCTGGGGCGCGGACCTGATGGACGCCCTCGCCGTCGACCTGGCCGACCGTGGCTACGCGTCCTGGAACCTGGAGTACCGGCGCCCGGACCGGCACGGCTGGGACGCGACCGCACAGGACGTCGAGGCCGGCATCACCGTGCTGCGGGACCTCGCCGCCGACCGGCCGCTGGACCTGGACCGGATCGTCGTGCTCGGCCACTCGGCCGGCGGGCAGCTCGCGCTGCGCGCCGCGGCCGACCTCGCCGGGCGTGCGAGCGGGCCACGTGTCGCGCTGGCGGTGTCGCTGGCCGGGGTCCTCGACCTCACCGAGGGCGAGCGGCGCTTCCTCGGCGACGGCGCGATCTCCGCGGCCCTGGGCGGCTCACCGGCGACAGCGCCCCGGCGGTACGCCGAGAGCGACCCGATGCTCCGGTTGCCGGTCGGTGTCCCGACCCTCCTCGTGCAGGGGACGGCGGACAGTCTCGACCTGGTCGACGCCAACCGGCGCTACGCCGTGGCGGCAGCCGACGCGGGCGACGACATCCGGTACCTCGAACAGCCGGGGGACCACTTCGCCGTGATCGACAGCGGCGCGGACATCTGGCACGCCACCATGACCGCGATCGACGGCTGACCATCCGGCGCCTGCTCCGGGCTTGTTCACCGGTGTGAACAAGCCCGGAGTTCGGCGTGCCTCAGAACAGGCGGGGCGTGACCACCGAGACCACTGTCGTCACCGAGTCGGTGTCGTTGTACATCTGGTGCGGCACCGACGAGCGCAGGTGCACGCTGTCGCCCGGGCACAGCCGGTGCTCCACGCCCTCGACCTCGTAGAGCAGCTCACCGGAGATGACGTAGGCGAACTCCTCGCCCCGGTGGCCGTACGCGTTCTCCCGGCGCCCGCCGGGCGCGATGTGCACGAGCATCGGCTCCAGCACCAGGTCCGGCCCCCGGTCGGAGAGCATCCGGTAGGTCTGCTGCCCGGACACGTACTGGGTGGCCGACGTTTCCGCCCTGGTCAGCGTGAAGTGCCGGGGAAGCGGGGAGACGTTGCTGTCCGGCGCGCCGTTGCCGGCGTCGAAGAAGTCGGCCACCGAGCGGTCCAGCGCCTTGGCGACGCTGCCCAGCGCGGTCAGGCCGATCGAGGAGATGCCGCGCTCGACCTGGGACAGGAAGCCGATCGACAGGCCGGAGCGGGAGGCGAGGCCGCGCAGGGTGAGCCCGCGCTCCTTGCGGTACCGCCGGATCCGGGCGCCGACCAGGCCCGCCGGGGTGCTCTCGTCCGCGGCGCCACCGGGGGCGGCCTGCTCCGACGGCGGCTGACTGTCCATGGACCGCACGAGGACCTCCTGTTGCGGTGGCGGGGGATCCGCCCGGGATGTTCGATCCTATCGAACATGCCGCCCCTGTGCGAGGGGGAGGCACGGCATTTCCCGTCCGCTTCCGCCATGTCTTCCCTGGTGGACGGGGGGCGGCGCCAGCCGGCAGGCTGGCGCCGCGACACCCGGTGGGTCAGCCGGCGCGGCGCAGCCGGCCCATCATGCCGTTGAGGTCGTCGACGAACTGCTCGTGGCGGAAGTAGTGCCCGCCGGGGACCTCCCGGCCCTCGTGCGGGATGCCCGCCCGGGCGAGCAGGCTCCGGAACTCACGCTGGCCCGCCAGCACCTGGCTCTCGTTCGCCGTGTCGAACCAGTTGATCGGGTCGGGGGACGTGCCGGCGACCAGGAAGATCCGCTTGTTGCGGTAGCTCTCGATGCGCTGCACCGGGTTGTCCATGTTCACCCGGGCCTCGTCCCACAGGGGCGCACCGTAGACGGTCCCGCCGCCGAGGTCGAGCGCGGCCGAGGTGGCGTTCGCCCAGTGCACCACGAGACCGAAGTCCCGCCGCAGACTCGCCGGGCCGGAGTGGGCGCTGACCGAGCAGAAGTGGCCGTAGTACTTCGCGGCGTACTTCAGCGCGCCGAAGCCACCCATCGAGAAGCCGGCGACGGCGCGGCCGTTGTACTCGGCGAAGGTCCGGAAGTTCGCGTCGATCCAGGGCAGCAACTGGGCGATGTGGAAGGTCTCCCAGTTGCGCGGCCCGGTGTTGCTGCTGACCGGGTTGCTGTACCAGCCGGTGGAGGCGTCCGGCATGACCACGATGACCTCGCGGCCGGCGGTCAGGTTGATGATGTTGTCCTGGAGGTGGAACGTGCGGAAGTCCTGTTGGCCGCCGTGCAGCAGGTACAGCACCGGGTAACGCTTGCGGCTGGTGTGGTAGCCGTCGGGCAGCAGCACGTTCACCGCCGGATCCCACTCGATCGCGTCGGTGGCGAAGCGGTAGTACTGCAACCGGCCGCCGTTCTCGTTGCGGCCGACGATGCGCAGGCCGAACCCGTCGACGGCGGCCGCGCTCGCCGCGGACGGCGCGGTGAAGGCCCCGGCCAGGGCGCCGGTCGCCGCGACCGCGGCGGCGCCGGTGAGCAGGCGGCGGCGGCTTACGGTGGGGGGAGTGGTCCGGTCGTGCGACATGAATCCTCCTGGGAGTCGATGGGGGTCAGAGTGTGGTTTCGCCGGTGAGGCCGAAGTAGTCGTGCCATTTGGTGGAGGGGCTGAATGTGGTGCCGGTGGACAGGGCGACGTAGATGTCGT
>NZ_JBICSV010000010.1:0-179085 GCF_043197215.1 Micromonospora sp. NPDC049203
CCCACAACCTCCGGCCCTGCTTTTTTGGCTTTTTTTGGTTTGTTGTTTTTTTTTTTTTTTTGGGGTGGGGGGGGGGGGGGGGCGGCCGCGCGCGGCCCCCCCCCCCCCCCCCCCCCCCCCCCCCCCCCCCCCCCCACGCCGTGCCTCACCCGCGGCGTGCCGCGCTGAGTTCGGCCTCGATCAGGTCGGCGGCCCGGGCCGCGCCCCCGGCGGCGCGGGCCTGCCGCTTCAGCTCGGCGCTGCGGGCCACCACCGTCGGGTCCGAGGTGAGGGCCAGCAGCGTCTGGCGCAGCTCCACGGCGGTGACGCCGGCCGAGTCGACGACCCGGGCGACGCCGAGGGCGGCCAGCTGCTCGGCGTTGGCGAACTGGTCGGCCGCCTGCGGTACGGCGATCATCGGGGTCCCGCAGTAGAG
The DNA here is from genome assembly GCF_043197215.1 of Micromonospora sp. NPDC049203. NCBI lineage: Bacteria > Bacillati > Actinomycetota > Actinomycetes > Micromonosporales > Micromonosporaceae > Micromonospora > Micromonospora sp. NPDC049203. Next base: position 416 of record NZ_JBICSV010000010.1, read on the forward strand.
ACCTTCGCTGCTGCCGCCCATGCCGGCGTGGGTGACGAAGGCGTCCGCCTGTTCCAGGACGGCCAGCTGCGGTACCCACCGGTGGACCTCCACGCTGTCCGGGACGGGACCGAGCTCGGCCGGGTCGACGTGCGTGCCGATCTGCAGCACGGTGTGCCAGCCGGGCAGGTCGCCGAAGGCGGCGACGCAGCGGCGGTAGAACTCGGGCCGCCGGGTGAAGGCGGAGCCGAGCGAGACGAGCAGCACCTTCTCGGCGTGCTCCGGCCGTACCCAGGAACCCTGGTCGGAGCGGTCGGCCAGGACCGGGCCGACGAAGCTGTAGACCGACCGGTCCACCCGGTCGGCGTTCGGCTGGAGCGCCTCCGGCGGCAGGACGAGACTGCGGAGCGGCCGTCCCTGGAACGCCATGCTGTCGGTGACAGACGAACCCTCCGTGGTCAGCCACGCCGTGAACCGTCGGTAGTAGTCGGCGCCGCGCGGATCGGCCCGCATCGCCTCGACCACGGGTGCCATCTCCTGCTCGTAGCCGTCCCAGGCGACGAACGTCGAGGAGAGCTGGACGGCCGGAATCCCCCACTGCTCGCCGAGCAGCCGGGCCGGCGCGCCGGCGATGTCGTAGAGGAACAGGTCCGGCCGGTCGTCGTCGTAGGCGGCCCGCAGCTGCGGCAGCATGGCGATCGCGTCGTCGAGGAAGAGCGTGAGCTGCTCGATCGGGTCGTCGGTGCCGGCGCCGCCGTCGGCGGGCAGCGTCGAGGCGTACGGCTTCAGCTCCGCGCCGGTGGATCGGATGACCTCGGCGAAGGCGGGGTCGTTGGCATAGGTGACCCGGTGACCGCGCCGCACGAGGGTACGGATGATCTCCAAGCTCGGGTTGACGTGGCCGTGGAACGGAATGCTGACCATGGCGATGTGCGGCACGGGGTCTCCTGAGTTTCGCTGAGACGAGACGTTGCGTCTCGCCACAGCGGAGCATGGCGCCGCCATCCCGTCAAGACGATACGTCTCGTCTCGCTGTAGGCTCGCGGCGTGACCCCGCAGCCCACCCGCCGCAACGAGCAGTCCCGCCGCGCGATCCTCGCCGCCGCCCTGGAGCTGCTGACCGAGACCGGATACCCGGCCCTGACCGTCGAGGCGATCGCCGCCCGCGCCGGAGTCGGCAAGCAGACCATCTACCGCTGGTGGCGTGGCAAGGGCGCGGTCATCCTGGACGCGCTCGCCGACGACATGCCGGAGGTCGTCGCCCTGCCCGACACCGGCGACCTGCGCGCCGACCTGCGCCAGGTTCTTCGGGCCACCGTCGCCGAGTTCGCCGATCCCCGGCTGTCCGCCACCACCCGCGCCGTCACCATCGAGACGCTCGCCGACGAGGACCTGGCCGCCCAGGCGCGCGACCGGCTGCTCCGTCCCCAACTGAATGCGGTCCGCGTACGCCTGGAGGCCGCCCGCGAGGCCGGCCAGGTCCGCCCCGACGCTCCCCTGGACCTGGTGGTGGAGTTGTTGTTCGGCCCGCTGTACCACCGTTGGCTGCTGCGCAACGGCCCACTGACCGACGACTACGCCGACGGCATCGTCGACCTGGTGGTCGCCGCCGTCGCCCCGTCAGCGAGCGCCCGCGGCTAGCCAGTCGCCTGCGGCCTGTCGCGGGCGGCCTATCCGGCGGCCAGTTTCTGCGACATCCGGTCGAGTCCGTCCCGTATCAGATTCCCGTAGCCGTCGTCGCCGAGCGCGCCGATCCTCTCCCGGGCCCGCCGGAGGTAGTCCCGGGCCTGGTCGAGTTCGCCGAGCTTGCGGTGGCACTCCGCCAGGTTGAGATGCAGCGACGGGTACAGCCCGGCGACCGACATCGGCACCCCGGCCTGCGCGACCCGCTCGTCGGTGAGCAGGTCGGCCGCCGCGAGCGCCCGCCGGTCCCAGACAAGCTCCTGGCGTACGTCGTCCTGCACGTCGGCCATCGCGTGCGCGAGGACGCAGACGTGCAGGGGGTCGCCCTGTTCCCCGCCGATCTCGTCCCAGATCCGGGCGAACAGGTCGCGGGCGTCCTCCCGTCGGCCGTGCTGGTGGTGCATCTGTACGCCGTCGTTGATCCGGGTCAGCGTCGCGTCGAACACCATCGCCTGCTCCCTGGGGTCGGCTGCGGTGGCGTGATCGTACGCCGACAGCGCCCACGGAGCCTGCGCGCACATAACTGTCATTATGGTGCAGTGACGGTTTGCACCCTTTGTCGGGTCAACTTATTGGATTACTATTACCGATAATCCGGTAATCAGGTTCGGCGCGGGGGTTCCCTCGGCGCCGAGGTTTGACAGGATCGAGGCATGCGAGCCGCGAGCCGGAGATGGGGGCACCTCGTCCTGACCCCCTGTCTGCTGCTCGCGACGACCGGTTGCACCAGTGAGGACGATTCGGAGCGACCTGAACCTGCCGGCTCCGACTCCACCTCCCCCGGCGCACCGGCCGCGACGCTGCCACCACTGCCTGAGGGCGGACAGCGCCTGCGGTGCGCCGATGCGGTTGCCACGACTCCGGCTCCGGGTGATGGGTACCGGGTCGTGGCCGACGCCGTGGCGGTGCCGTCGACTGTGGTGCGACCCGACGACTCAACCGACGCACGAGGGCCGACGCGTCTCTTCGCCAAATGGGGCCTGTACGTGCGCGCCGGAACAGCAGTGGAAATTCGGGTGGCGCCCGGCTGGGCGGATCGCGCCCGCATCGGGTGGGGCCCGGGTGCCGTCCCGGCGACCACGGTGCAGGTCGGGGCGTGCCCGGCCGCTTCAGCCACGTGGTCGGTCTACACCGGCGGCACCTGGGTGGCGGGCCCGGCGTGCGTGCCGCTGGTGATCCGTTCCCAGGGACGGCAGGTCGAGGTGCGTCTCGCGATAGGCGCCGCGTGTGATGACAGCACCTAGCGTACGAACGGCCTGACGACCTCGAAGGGCTCCGGGAACCGTACGGCGATGCCGCTCTCCCGGCTCTTGCCGTCGAGAAACGCCCTGGCCACGGCGAACCTGTCGAAGAACCCTGGCAGCGGCCGCAGCCCGCGGTCCAGGGAGACGAAGAAGTCGTCCCAGTGGATCGGCACGATCAGGGCGGGCCGGGTCGCGTCCACCACGTGCCGCCAGTAGTCGTCCCGGAACCGTTCGGACTGCACACCCAGCGCGCCGATCGCGAGGTGGAGGACGTCGACGTCGAGCCCGTCGAACGCGTGCGGGACGAAGTTGGCGCTCGGGTGGATCAGCAGCGAGCCGTCGGGGTGGGTGATGAGGAAGGAGAAGCATCCGCCGTCGCGGTACCTGCTCGCCCGGACCGGCGGGACGAGCGGCTTCTCGATCGTGCCGGGGAACCGGTTGCCCGGGCTGTGGAGGCCGCCGAATACGCGCACGGTGAACGCGCCGACGCGGTACTCGCAGCCGTCGGCGATCCGGGTCATCGACTGTTCGCCGAGGCCCGCGCCGCGTCCCACGTTCAGCGTCGACTCGGAGCCGAACAGCCTGCCGCCGAGGTGCTTGACGACAGCGGGGGCGTCCATGACGTGGTCGTAGTGGGAGTGGGAGACGAAGAGCGCGTCGAGGCGGGACACGCCGGCCCGGGAGAGCGCGGCGGTGATCCGCCCGAGGTCGGGAGCCACGCGTCCAAGCGCGACGCGCAGCAGAGAGGGCCTGCTCAGGAAGCCGTCGATCAGGATGCCCGAGGTCCCGTCGGACACGTGCACTGTCGACGTGCCGAAGAAGGTGGACTCGACCGACGCTCCACTGGAGCCCATTCGCACATGGTAGTGCCGTCGCTACGGCGAATACCATGCCGCGGTGATCAAGAACCAGCCGGAACCTCCGGCCGACCCGGAACAGTTCCGGGCGCAGCGGCGAACCTGGAAGCCGTAGGCGCTGGAGACGAGCATCGGTGAGCTCTCGCGCAGTGTGGACGGTTAGCCCGGCGCGATGATCGCCCGTCGTCGATAGGGTGACCGGATGGACGAAGACGCACGACGCCGGCACTCGTCGTCGTTCGGCGCGGCGGCCACCGCGTACGCCGAACACCGTCCGGACTACGCGCGCGCCGCCGTGCGGTGGGCGCTCGAACCCGCGCCCGGTACGCGGGTGCTCGACCTCGGCGCGGGCACCGGCAAGCTCACCATGACGCTGGCCGAGGTGAGCGGCGACGTGACGGCGGTCGAGCCGGACGAGGCGATGCTGGCCGAGCTGCGCCGCGCCGCACCGGGCGTACGCGCGTTGCCCGGCAGCGCCGAGATGATCCCGCTGCCGGACGCCGCCGTCGACGCCGTGGTGGCCGGCAACGCCATGCACTGGTTCGACATGGCCGTGGCCGGGCCGGAGATCGCCCGGGTCCTCTCCCCCGGCGGCGTCCTGGCCGGGTTGTGGAACGTGGTGGACGACCGGGTCGACTGGGTGGCCGGGCTCGCGGCGGTCAGCGGAAGCGCCGCCATCGGCCCCCGGGACACGCCCGCGAGCTGGCGCGCGGCCACGGCCGGCATGCACCTGCCGACGGCGGGCGAGGCCCGGTTCGGCTCGCCCGAGCAGGCGGAGTTCCCGCACGGGCAGCGCCGTACCGCCGATTCGCTCGTGGCAACGCTCGCCACCCGGGCCGGGATGCTGGTCATGCCGGAGCGGGAACGTACGCGGACGCTGGACCGCATCCGCGCGTACCTGGCGAGCCGGCCGGAGACGGCCGACGGGGAGTTCACGCTGCCGATGCTCACCTGCGTGCTGCGGGTACGGCGCAGGTGAACAGCGCCGACGTCCGGGCCGCCGCCACCGGGATGACGGCCGTGCTGCGGCCCGCCGTCGGGCGGGACTGGACGGTACGCGCCGGGGATCTGGACTGGTCCTGCTGGACCACCGCCGCGCACATCGCGCACGACCTGACCGCGTACGCCGGTCAGGTGTCCGGCCGGCCCGGCGGCGGCTATCTCCCGTTCGACCTGCGGGTACGCGCGGACGCCGCGCCCGCCGAGGTGCTGACCGTCGCGGGGGCGGCGGCCGGGATGCTCGCCGCCACCATCGACGCCGCGAGCCCGGACGACCGGGCGTGGCACTTCGGCCCGTGCGATCCGGGCGGCTTCGCCGCGATGGGCGTGGCCGAGATCCTGCTGCACACCCACGACCTGACCCGAGGGCTCGGGCTGGACTGGTCGCCACCGGCCGAGCTGTGCGCCCGGGTGGTGCGCCGGTTGTTCCCGGACGCGCCGGAGGGCGACCCGGCGCCGGTGCTGCTGTGGCTGACCGGACGCGCACCGCTCGGCCACCGGCCACGACGTACCGCGTGGACCTGGCAGGCGGCGCGCCCCTGAGCGCGTGTCAGCGGCGCCACCAGCGCCAACGGAGGCGCGGGCGGGTCCGGGCGGCGTGCGGCGGCGCGGGCGCCGTGACGAGCGGCGTGACGCGTTCCCGGTCGGCACGCCAGCGGCGCACCGCCTCCTCGACGTTCACCGGGCGGACGACCACGCGTGGCCCGGTCGGGGTACGCAGCCAGGCCACCACCTCGGTGTTGAGCGCCGCCATGTACGACCGGACGGCCTCCTCGGTGGGCAGGTCGCGCAGCTCGGCCGGAAGCTGTTCGATGCGGCGGCGCAGTTGCAGCGGCGTGGGCAGCAGCAGGTCGGACGGGATCTGCTCGCGCTCCATGAAGCTGCGGATCCACCAGCCCTCGTCGTAGGGCATGTCGCGCCCCGGGATCGGCTTGCCGGCGCCCGGCAGGTTGTCGAACTCGCCGCGCTCCTGGGCCGAGCGGATCTGCGCCTCGACCGCGGCCTCCCAGCCTGTCGTCACCGCCGTCACCTCCCGTACCCACGGTAGCCGCCACCGTCCGGCAAGGGTCAGCGTCGCGCGGCGCCGGGCTGTTCCCGGGCGCCGGGCGACGCCGCCGCGTAGCGTGCCACCGGGTACGAAAGGGGTGACGGCGTGCGGGAGTGGCTCATCGGCCTCGCTGTGGCGACGGCCTGCCTGGTCGTGAGCTGGGGGGTGCTGGTGCTGCTGGCCCGGCGTCTGCCGCCGGGGCTGCTGCGCGATCTGGCCGCGTTCGTGCCCGACTGCGTGACGGCGGTGCGGCGGCTGCGCCGCGACCCGCGCGTGCCCCGCCGCGCCCGGGTCGCGATTGTCGTCGCCGGACTCTGGGTGGCCAGCCCGATCGACCTGATCCCGGAGTTCCTGCCGGTGATCGGCCCGCTCGACGACATCGTGGTGGTGGCGCTCGCGCTGCGCTATGCCGCCCGGCAGGTGCCCCGGCAGGTGCTGCTCGACGCGTGGCCGGGCGAACCGCGTCTGCTGCTGCGCCTGCTCGGCCCGGCCGCTGCCGCCCGAACCGACAGGTGAGCGCCGCCGGCGTCAGGGCCGGTGGCGGACGTGGCGGTGGCCGTCGCGCGGGTACGGCGGGCGGGCCGGCAGCACCTCGGCGAAGGCGTACCCGCTCTTCTCCGCCACCCGGCAGGAGGCCTCGTTGTCGACCTGGTGCAGCAGCTCCAGGTGGGTCAGCCCGGTGGCGGCGAACCGGGCGAACGCCCACGCGGTGACCGCCTCCACCGCTCGTGGCGCGACGCCCCGGCCGCGTGCCGGCGCGGCCGTCCAGTAGCCGACCTCGGCGGCCGGGCGGCCCGGGCGGACGTCCTTGAGCACCACGCAGGCCACCACCCGGTCCTCCTCCAGCACCGCGAACATGAACCGGTGCCCGGCGGCCCAGCCCTGGTGGCTGCGGCGCAGGAACACCCGCGCCTGCGCCGGCCCGGTCACCGGATGGCTGGTCCAGGCGCGCAGCACCGGATCCCGGTACGCCTCGATCAGCGCGTCGGCGTCACCGTCGCGCCACGGGCGCAGCAGCAGACCGGGCGCGGTCGAAGTGGCCGGCGCGGACAGCACGATCGACATGCGACAAGTATCACCGCCGCCCTCCGATCACGTGACCCGCACAACACCCCCATCAGCGCCCCACGGGTACCCGCGGACAACGGCAACCGGCGTAGGGTCCGGTTCACTGGCGGCAACGGGGAGGCGACATGGTGACTGTCGGCGCGGTCATGGGAATCGCCCTGGTGGCGCTCGGTCTGGTGCTCACGCCCGGGCCGAACATGGTCTACCTGGTGTCCCGGTCGGTGACGCAGGGGCGGCGGGCCGGGCTGGTGTCGCTGCTCGGCGTGGCCGCCGGGTTCCTTGTCTACCTGGCCGCCGCGGTGGCCGGCATCGCGACGGTGTTCGTGCTGGTGCCGCCGCTGTACACGGCGGTGAAGCTGGCCGGTGCGGCGTACCTGCTGTGGCTGGCCTGGCGGACGCTACGCCCGGGCGGCACGTCGGCGTTCACCCCGGCGCCGCTGCCGCCGGACCGGCCCCGGCGTCTGTTCACCATGGGCCTGGTCACCAACCTGCTCAACCCGAAGATCGCCATCCTGTACGTGTCGCTGCTGCCGCAGTTCGTCGACCCTTCGCGCGGGCACGTGGCGGTGCAGAGTCTGCTGCTCGGCCTGACGCAGATCGTGGTCGCGCTGACCGTGAACGCGCTCATCGTGCTCAGCGCGGGCTCGGTGTCGGCGTTCCTCACCCGCAGGCCGGGCTGGGCGCGTCTCCAGCGGTGGGTGATGGGCACCGTGCTGGCGGCGCTCGCGGTGCGGATCGCCGCCGACCGCTCCCGCGCCGCCGTCGCCACTCCCTGACGGGGGTACGCGCGCGAACACCGTCGGGGCGGCGTCACGACGGCTCCTCGCGCACCACCGCCACGCCACCCGGTGCCACAGTCAACGCGCTCCCGACCGCCTCGCCGGTCAGCATCTCGACCCCCGCAGCCGGCACCCGCTGCGGTTCGTCGGTGTGGTTGAGCAGGTAGAGCAGGCTTCCGTCGCCGTCGTGGCGGCGTACCGCCTCGACGCCCGGCGGCGCACCTGGACAGGCCGGGGTCACACCGGCGAGCCGGGCCGCGTCGGTGAGCAGCCGCCGGTAGGTGTCGTCGTCGGGGCGGGTGGAGACGTACCAGGCGTACGCGTCTCCGACCCGGTGCCGGGTGATCGCGGGCCGGCCGTCCAGCACTCCCCCGACGTACGCGCTGACCGTCTCCGCACCGGCCGGGTGCACCGTCTCGGACCAGATCCGGCCGGTCCCGCCGCCGGTCAGCGGCACCCGCTCCCCGTCGGCGAGCGGGTGGAACTCCTCCACCCGCACGCCGAGCAGGTCCCGGTACGCGCCCGGGTAGCCGCCGAGGCGTACCCGGGCGTGCTCGTCGGCGACACCGCTGAGCCAGGTCACCAGCAGGTGCCCGCCGCCCTGGACGTGCCGGCGTACCCAGTCGACAGTGGCGTCCGAGGCGAGGTAGAGGGCGGGGAGCACGAGCAGCCGGCAACCGTCGAGCGGGGCGCCCGGCGGCACCACGTCTGCGGTGACGCCCGCGTGCCACAGCGCCCGGTGCGCGGCGGCCGCCTCGCCGCAGTGGTCGAGTCCGGCGCGGGGCATCCCCGGGTGCCGCAGCGCCCAGTCGCTCGCCGCGTCGTACCCGATGGCCACCGCCGCCTCGACGCGGCCCGGCGCGGTCCCGGTGAGCCGGCCCAGCGCGGCGCCGAGCGCGGTGGCCTCCCGGAACACGCGGGTGTCCGCCCCGGCGTGTGACACCACGGCGGAGTGGAAGCGTTCCGCGCCGCCGGCCGGGGCACGCCACTGGAAGAACATCACCCCGGCGGAGCCGCGCGCGACGTGGGCGAGGCTGTGCCGGGTCATCCGGCCGGGCTCCTTGGTGTGCATCCGCCCGGCGGTGTGGAGCTGGTTGGGGGCGCTCTCGGCCAGCAGCCACGGCGCGGGCTTCCCGGCGCCGTGGCGGGCCCAGCCGCGGGCCAGGTCGGCGGCGAACGCGGTCTGCTCCTCCGCGCCCCTGCCGGTCGCTGACGGGTAGTGGTCGACGGCGACCAGGTCCACCTCGCGCGCCCAACGGGCGTGGTCGACAGGCACCCAGTCGCCGAGCACGTAGTTGGTGGTGATCGGCACCTGCGGGTTCGCCGCGCGCAGCAGGTCCCGCTGCTCGGTGTACGCGGACAGCAGCGTGTCGGACCAGAAGCGGCGGAAGTCGAGCAGCTGGCCGGGGTTGGCGAGGTACTGGGTGGCGCGGGGCGCGCCGACCTGCGCCCAGTCGGAGTAGTGCTGGCTCCAGAAGCTGGTGGCCCAGGCGTCGTTCAGCGCGTCGAGGTCGCCGTGGCGGGTGGTGAGCCAGCGGCGGAACGCCGCCTCGGCGTGCGGGCAGTGGCAGGTGGTGCCGTACTCGTTGTGCACGTGCCACAGCGCCAGCGCCGGGTGGTGTGCGTAGCGCGCGGCCAGCACCTCGGTGATGTTCCGGGCCGCGTCGCGGTAAGCGGGCGCGGCGGCGCAGTAGGTGTCCCGGCTGCCGTGGGTCAGCCGTACGCCGTCGGCGGTGACCGGCAGCGCGTCCGGGTGGCGCAGCGAGAACCACGGTGGCGGCGACGCGGTGGGGGTGGCAAGCGCGGCCCGGATGCCGCCCGCGTGCAGCAGGTCCAGCACGCGGGCGAGCCAGCCGAGCGTGTAGTGACCGGGTTCGGGTTCCAGCCGGGACCAGGCGAACACGCCGACGGTGACCAGGTTGACCCCGGCGGCGCGCATCAGGGCGACGTCCTCGCGCCACACCTCCGGCGGCCACTGCTCCGGGTTCCAGTCCCCGCCGTAGCAGAGCCGGCCGTCGCCCCACAGCGCTTTAGTTGGCATCCCGGCCAAAATAGGAAGAGGTGCGACGGAAAGTCAATGCCATCGATCATTGACAGTTAGTTGGGATTCCAAAGAAACTGGCGAGACCGCCCGTGGACGCCGCGAGGAGACGCCCATGCCGTACCGCCCGCCGCTGGTCCCGTACGAGACGTTCGTGGCCGACCCGCCCGACCTGCCGGTCCGCGCCCCCGGCGAGGAGGGCGCCGACGACGTGCTGCGGGCCGAGGTAGCCGCCACCGACGCGCATGGCGTCACGCTCACCGCGACCTGCACGTCCGGCCGCACGCTCGTCGCCCGCATCGAGGCCGCCGGGGACGGGATCATCCGGGTACGCCTCGCCGACGACCTCTCGGTCCGCAGCCGCTCCGCCGCGGCGCTGACACTGGTCCACCCGCAGCCGCACCCGGCCACCGTGACAGTCGACGGTGACCGGGTGCGAGTGAGCGCCGGCGGCGTGGTCGCCGAGCTGCGCCTGGACCCGTGGGAACTGCGGTTCCGCACTCCCGACGGGCGGCTGCTGCTCGCCTCCGACGGCGGCACCCGGGACATCAGCGGCCGGCGCCGCACGCTGCCGCTGGGCCGCTCCACAGTCGACGGCGAGCCGGTCGCCTGGCACGAGAGCTTCGTCGCGCCCGGCGACGAACGGTTCGTCGGCTTCGGCGAGAAGTTCACGCCGCTGGACAAGCGCGGCCAGCGCCCGCTGATGTGGAACTTCGACGCCTTCGGCGGGGAGTCCGACCGCTCGCACAAGAACGTCCCCTTCTACCTGTCCGACCGCGGCTACGGCGTCCTGGTCGACAGCGGGCTGCCGGTGCAGTTCGACATGTGCGCCAGCACCCACAGCACCGTGCAGATCCTCGTCCCGGACGACCTGCTCGACTACTACGTGCTGGCCGGGCCCACCCCGGCCCAGGTGCTCGACCGGCTGGACACGCTCACCGGGCGGCCGTACCTGCCGCCGAGGTGGGCGTTCGGCGCGTGGATCTCCTCCGGCTTCTTCCCGGACAGCCAGCAGCGCGTGCTGGAACGGGCCCGGCGTCTCCGTGAGCGGGACATCCCCTGCGACGTGCTGCACCTGGACTGCTACTGGCAGGTCGCCGGGCACTGGTCGGACCTGCGCTGGGACGCCGACGCCTTCCCCGACCCGGACGGCATGCTCAAGGACCTCACCGAGCAGGGCTTCCGGGTGTGCCTGTGGATGAACCCGTACCTGATGACCGGCAGCCCGCTCTACGCCGAGGCCGAGGCCGCCGGGTACTTCCTGCGCCGCCCCGACGGCGAGACGTACGTCGCCGACACCTGGCACGGCAGCTACCCGGCCGGGGCCATCGTGGACCTCACCAACCCGGCCGCGGTGCGCTGGTTCCAGGGGCTGCTGCGGCCCCTGCTGGCCCAGGGCGTCGCGGTGTTCAAGACCGACTTCGCCGAGGGTGTGCCGGCCGACGCGGTGGCACACAACGGCCTGACCGGCGTCGAACTGCACAACGTGTACGCGCTGCTGTACAACGACGCGGTGGCCGATGTCACCGAGGAGGTCGCCGGGCACCGCGCGGTGTGGGCGCGCTCGTCGTACCTGGGCGGGCAGCGGCACAGCGCACAGTGGAGCGGCGACGTCAACGCCACCTGGCCCGGTATGGCCAGCACGCTGCGTGGCGGCCTTTCCCACGGGCTGTCCGGGGTGCCGTTCTGGAGCCACGACACCGGCGGCTTCAACGGCACCCCCGAGCCGGACCTCTACGTGCGCTGGACCCAGTTCGGCGCGCTCTCCCCGCTGGTGCGGCTGCACGGCACCACCAGCCGGCTGCCGTGGGAGTTCCCGCCCGAGGCGGAACGGCACGCGGTGGACGCGCTGCGGTTGCGCTACCGGCTGCTGCCGTACCTCTGGTCTGCCGCGGTGGCGAGCGCCCGTACCGGCGGTCCGATGATGCGGGCGCTGCTCGTCGACACCCCGGACGACCCGGTCGCGTGGGCCACCGACCTCCAGTACCGCCTCGGGCCCGACCTGCTGGTGGCGCCGGTGCTCGACCCGTCCGGCGAGCGCGCCGTCTACCTGCCGGCCGGCGACGACTGGCTCGACGCGTACACCGGGCAGCGGCACCCCGGCGGACAGCACCTGCGGGTGAGCGTGCCCCTGGACCGGCTGCCGCTGTACGTGCGGCACGGCGCGCTGATCCCCGTGGTGGCGCCGGCCGCGACGGTCGGGACGGGCCCGTTCCGGGACGTCACGCTCGTGGCCTGGGGCGGCGTCGACGGCGTGAGCGTGGTGCGGGACCCCGACGGCGACACCACAGTCACCGCCGTGCGCGACGGCGACACGCTGCGCGTACGCGTGGAGGGGCCGCTGGACGTGCGGCGCGTCAGCGTGGTCGGGACGGACCCGCCGCGCCGGGTCGTGCTCGACGGCGAACCGGTGCCGCTGACGCCGTTCGCGCAGTGGTTCGGCGGCGGGGACCGGCCGGCCGGGATCTCCCCTATTTAGTTTAAGCTGTAGCCGAACCCACGGCCGGGCGCAGGAGGCGGGCAGTACGTGATCAGCATCGACCGGCCGACGGCCGACCTCGGCGACGTGCGGGTGACCAACCGGGCCGCCGTGCTCCGGCACGTCCGCCGGCACGCCCCCTGCTCCCGGGCGGACGTGGCCGCGCGGACCGGCCTGAACAAGGCGACCGTCTCCAGCCTGGTCGCCGAGCTGATCGAGCACGGCCTGCTGCGCGAGACCGGGCTGACCGAGAACCGGGTGGGCCGCCCGGCCACCATGCTCGTCCTCGACGGCGCGCGTTACGTCGGGCTCGGCCTGCGCGTGGGCGCGGACGAACTGGTGGCGGTCGCCGCCGGACTCGGTGGCGACCCGGTGCTCACCTGGCGGCGCGCGTTCCCCGCCGCCACCGCCGCTCCCGAGGAGACGGTGAAGGCGCTCGCCGCGCTGGCCCGGCGTGCCGTCACCCGGGTCGGGGCGGACCGTACGGTGCTCGGTCTGACAGTCGCCGTACCAGGGCTCGTGGACCCCGACGGCGACGTGCCGGCCGCTCCGGCGCTGGGCTGGCGCGGCGTGCCGCTGGCCGCGTCGGTCCGCCGCGCGCTGCGTGATCCCGGCTTCCCCGTCGCCGTCGACACCGAGGCCAACCTGGCCGTGCTGGCCGAGCGGCGGCACGGCCCGTACGCCGCCACGACCGACCTGGTCCACCTCACCGGCGGCCCGGCGATCGGCGCGGGCCTGATCAGCGGCGGCCGGCTGTTGCGCGGCGGCCGGGGCTTCGCCGGGGACATCGGCCACCTGCCACTGGCCGCCGACGGCCCACCGTGTGACTGCGGACGGCGCGGCTGCCTCACCGCGCTGCTCGGCGTGGACGCGGTGATCGGCCGGCTGCTGCCGGACGCCGGGCGGGTCACCGACCATCTGCCGGAGATCGAACGTGTCCAGGCTCTGGCCCGCGCCGGGGACGAGCCGGTACGCACCGGGCTCACCGAGATCGGCAGGCTGCTCGGGCAGGCGGCGTCGGTGCTGGCCGGGCTGCTCGACCCGGAGGTGGTGGTGGTCGGCGGCCACCTGGCGGCGCTCGCGCCGTGGCTGCTGCCCGCCGCCCACGCCGAGATCGCGTCCCGCGCACCGGTCCCGCCCGGTGTGCGGTTGGAGGCCAGCACGCTCGGGTCCGCTGCGGGTGCGCTGGGCGGGGCCACCGCCGCGCTGGCCGGGGTGGAGGCGGGGCGGCTGCCCGCCGGATGACCTCTTGACCGCACCGGCCGGGAGGTGTCAACCTCGGTAGCGCCGCGTTCCGGGACCGGGCAATCCCGAAGCGGCGTATTTTTCGGCGGTTGTCGAAGCGCTTCACCACCGCTCCGGGCCGACCCCGCCGACCGGCCACCACCACCCTTGACTCGCGTGCGCGCCGCCGTCTCACCGGCTCGACCGTCGAAGCGCTTCGACGGTCGAGCGGCGACCCGCACGCCGACCGGAGGCGCCCACCATGACCGACCCCGCCCCCCACCGTCTCGACGACCTGCTGGCCCGGCTCACGCTGCCGGAGAAGCTCGGCCTGCTGCACCAGTGGCAGGCGCCGGTGCCCCGGCTCGGCCTGCGCCCGTTCCGCACCGGCACCGAAGCGCTGCACGGCGTCGCGTGGCTCGGCACCGCCACCGTCTTCCCCCAGGCGATCGGCCTGGCCGCGAGCTGGAACCCGGACCTCATCCGGGCGGTCGGCGCCGCCGTCGGCGACGAGGTGCGGGTCAAGCACCGGGCCGACCCGGACCGCGTCGGGCTCAACGTGTGGGCGCCGGTGGTCAACCCGCTGCGCGACCCCCGCTGGGGACGCAACGAGGAGGGCTGGTCCGAGGACCCGTGGCTGACCGGCCGGCTCGCCACCGCGTACGGCCTCGGGTTGCGCGGCGACCACCCGATCCGGCTGCGTACCGCGCCGACCCTCAAGCACTTCCTCGGCTACAACAACGAGACCGACAGGGCCACCACCTCCAGCGACCTGCCGCCGCGGGTACTGCACGAGTACGAGCTGCCCGCCTTCCGCGCCCCCCTCGCCGCCGGCGCGGCGGTGGCGGTGATGGCGTCGTACAACCTGGTCGACGGCGTACCGGCGCACCTGAGCCCGCTGATCGAGGGCGAGCTGCGCGGCTACGCCGACGACGACATCATGGCGGTCGGCGACGCCGGAGCCGTCGGCAACATCGCCGGAGTGCAGGAGTACCTGCCCGACCACGTAGCGGGCTTCGCCGCCGCGCTGCGCGCCGGCATCGACAGCTTCACCGAGGACGACGAGGACAACGCCCCCACAGTGGACCGGCTCGGCCAGGCGCTGGCACGCGGTCTGATCGAGCCCGCCCACGTGGACCGGGCGGTGCGCCGGATCCTGTCCGTGCGGCTGCGCCTGGGCGACCTGGACCCCGACCCCCACGACGACGTGCCGCCCGACACGCTCGACAGCCTCGCCCACCGGGAACTCGCCCGCGAGGCCGCCCGCCAGTCGGTGGTGCTGCTGCGCAACGACGGCCTGCTGCCGCTGCGCCCCGGCACCCGGGTCGCGGTGCTCGGCCCGCTCGCCGACACCGTGCTCACCGACTGGTACAGCGGCACCCCGCCGTACGCGATCAGCGCCTACGCCGGGCTGCTCGGGCGTCTGCCCGAGGTGACCACCCACCCCGGCACGGACCGGATCACGCTGCACGCCGGCGACCGGGCGGTACGCCACGACGAGGGTGGCGCGCTGACGCTCGGCGGCACGGCGGCCGAGTTCGACGTGGTCGACTGGGGACAGGACGTGGTGGCGCTGCGCGCCGTGGACACCGGCCGGTACGTCGGCGCCGACGACGCCGGGGCGCTCGTCGCCGACCGCGACGGACCCGGTGGCTGGGTGGTCCGCGAGACGTTCCGCCTGCACCACCGGCCCGACGGCACCGCGCTGCTGCACCACCTGGCCACCGGCCGGCACGTCGCCGTCGACCCGCACGGACGGCTGAGCGTCGCCACCGGCGACCCGGCCGCGTTCACGGTGACGCTGCTCGCGGACGGGGCCGCAGCCGCCGCCGCGCTCGCCGCCGCAGCCGACGTGGCGGTGGTGGTGCTCGGCAACCATCCGATGGTCAACGGCCGGGAGACCGAGGACCGCGCCGACCTGGCGCTGCCCACCGGTCAGGCGGAGCTGCTGCGGGCGGTGCACGCCGCGAACCCGCGTACCGTGCTGGCGCTGACCAGCAGCTACCCGTACGCGGCCGGCTGGGCGCAGGAGCACCTGCCGGCCGTGCTGTGGAGCGCCCACGGCGGTCAGGAACACGGCAACGGGCTCGCCGACGTGCTGCTCGGCGCCGCCGACCCGGGCGGGCGGCTCACCCAGACCTGGTACGCCGACGCCGCCGAACTGCCCGACCTGCTCGACTACGACGTCATCGGCGCCGACGCCACGTACCTCTACCACCGGGGCGACCCGCTGTACCCGTTCGGCCACGGGCTCAGCTACGCCGAGTTCGACTACGCTGACCTCCGATTGAGCACCGCCACGGCGCGCGCCGGCGAGGAGGTGGAGGTGAGCGTCGAGGTCACCAACACGGGCCGCCGCCCGGGCACCGAGGTCGTGCAGCTCTACACCCGGCAGCGCCACTCCCGGGTCAAGCAGCCGCTGCGGCAGCTGCGCGACTTCGCCCGCGTCACGCTGGATCCGGGCTGCGCCACCCGGGTGACGCTGCGCGTGCGTACCGCCGACCTGGCCTGGTGGGACGAGACGCGCGCCGCGATGGTGGTGGAGGACGCCGTCCACTCGGTGCTGGTCGGCCGGTCCGCGCGCGACATCCGGCTCGTCGGCGCGCTCACCGTGACCGGCGGCGACGCGACAGCCGAACCGGCGGGGGCCAGCTTCGGGGCGGCCCGGTGACCGGCCGGAGCCCCGGTGAGCAGGTCACCATCGCCGACGTGGCCCGCCACGCCGGGGTGGCCGCCAGCACCGTGTCGTACGTGCTCAGCGGCAAACGCACCATCTCGGCCACCACCCGCGGCCGGGTGCTCGCCAGCGTCCGCGCGCTCGGCTACCACCCGCACGCCGGGGCCCGCGCGCTGGCCAGCCGCAAGGCCAACGTGATCGCGCTGGTGCTGCCGCTGCGTACCGGCATGCAGGTGCCGGTGGTGATGCGCTTCGCCACCGCGGTGGTCACCACGGCCCGCCGCCACGACCACGACGTGCTGCTGGTCACCGCCGACGAGGGACCGGCCGGGCTGCACCGGATCGCCGGCAGCGCGCTCGTCGACGGCGTGCTGCTGATGGACGTCGAGCTGGAGGACTCCCGGGTGCCGCTGCTGCGCGAGCTGGCGCTACCCGGCGTCCTGATCGGGCATCCCGCCGACAGCACCGGGCTGGCCTGCGTGGACCTCGACTTCCGGCGCGCGGGCGAGCTGTGCGTGGAACACCTGGCCGCCGCCGGGCACCGGCGGATCGCGCTGCTCGGCGCCCCGGCGGCCGTCTACGACCGGGGCACCGGGTTCGCCCACCGCACCCGTGCCGGGGTACGCGCCGCGGCCGAGCGGCTCGGCGTCGACGCGGTGACCCGGCCCTGCGAGGAGGGGCCGGCCGCGGTACGCCGCGACCTGGAGGCGCTGCTCGCCGACCATCCGGACGTCACCGGGCTGGTGGTGCAGAACGAGTCGGCGGTCGGGCCGGTGCTCGCCACGCTGCCGCTGCTGGGCCGCCGGGTGCCCGGGGACACCTCGGTCGTCGCGATCTGCCCGGACGAGCTGGCCGAGCAATCAGGGCTCACCTGCGTACCGGTGCCCGCCGAGGAGGTCGGCCGGCAGGCGGTGGCGTTGCTGATGCGGCGGCTGAGCGGCGAGCCGGTGCCGGAGGTGACGCTGCTGGAACCGCACCTCACAGTGCGGGACACCAGCAGGTGACCGCGCACGGCATCCACGACACCGCGCCGGCCGCCGACTGGACCGACGCGTTCCTCACCGGCAACGGTGAGCTGGGGCTGATGGTCCACGGGCTGCCGCACGCGGAGCGGATCGTGGTCAACCACCACCGGCTCGTCCTGCCCAACGGCAGCCGGCACGCCCGCGCGCCCGAGCTGGCCGGCCGGATGCCGCACATCCGCGCGCTCGTGCTCGCCGGGCGGCGGGCCGAGGCCGCCCGGCTGCTCACCGGCGGCCGGGAGCTGGAGTGGACCCAGTCGTTCCACCCCGGGTACGCGCTCACCGTCGACGCCGTGCCCGGACCGGTACGCGACTACCGGCGCGACACCGACTTCACCACCGGGCAGGTGACAGTCGAGTGGTCGGGCAGGCGGCGGCGCTGCTTCGCCTCCCGCGCCGACGGCGTCGCCGTGCTCCACCTCGACCAGGGCGACTGCGTGGTGGGGGCGACGGGTGAACTGCCCGGCCGGCCGACCGACGTGGTCTACGAGCACGCTGCGTACCGCCGTGACGGGCTGGTGTTCCTGCGGGTACGCGCCCGCTACCCGGACGCCGGCGGCGCGTACGGTTTCGAGGGGCTGACGCTGCTGCGCGGCGACGTGAGCGTCGACGGCGACCGGGTGCGGGTACGCGGACCGGCGCTGCTCACCACGCTCGTGGACCGGCCCGACGCGCCGCCCTGGCGTACCCGGGGATCGGAACGGCGGCTCGCCGCGCTGGCCGGGGACTACGACGCGCTGCTGGCCCGGCACGTGCCCCGCCACGCCGGACCGTACACCCGGGTCGGCCTGGACCTCGGCGTGCCCGCCGCCGACCGGGCGTTACCAGTCGGTGAGTTGCTGGCCCGGCAGGCCGCCGCGCCGGACCGGCTGGACCCGGCGCTGCTGGAACGGCTGTTCCACTCCGGCCGGTACCTGCTGTTCAGCGCCAGCGGGGTGCTGCCGCCCCGGCTGACCGGGCTGTGGCTGGGCTCCTGGGACGCGGCGTGGGCCGGCGACTTCACCACCGACGCGAACCTGAACCTGCAACTCGCGGGCGCGAACGTGGGCGCGTTGCCGGAGGTGAGCGCCGCGCACGCCCGGCTGGTCGCCGCCCAGGTGGACCACTGGCGCGCGAACGCCCGCGCCGTGTACGGGGCACGCGGGCTGCTGGCGCCCAGCCGCACCGACGGCGAGCACGGGCACCTGTTCCACGTCCACCCGGACTGGCCGTTCACCGCGTGGCTCGCGGGCGCGGACTGGCTGCTGCATCCGCTGCACGAACACCACCTGGTCACCGGTGAGCCGCTGGGCGAGGTGGCCGGCTGGCTGGCCGAGGTGGCGGACTTCTTCGCCGACGTGCTGACCGTCGTGGACGGCCGGCCGGCGCTGGTGCCGTCGTACTCGCCGGAGACCGGCCCCTACGACGACGCCGGCCGCGTCGCGCCCGTCGCCGTCAACGCCACCATGGACGTCGCCGCCGCCCGGCACGCGCTGCGGCTGGCCGCCGAGGTGACCGGCGACGACAGGTGGGCCGGGGTACGGCCGCCCGGCTACCTGGTCGACGGGCGCGGCGCACTGGCCGAGTGGGCGTGGCCCGGCAGTGCCGGCGACGAGGACCACAGGCACGTCAGCCACCTGTATCCGGTGTGGCCGCTGGACGAGATCGATCCGGACGACACCCCGGAGCTGGCCGCCGCCGCGCACCGGGCGCTGACCTTACGCGGAGACGAGGACCGGTCCGCGCACGGCAGCCTGCACCGGGCCCTGGCGGCGGCACGGCTGCGCGACGGCGGGCTGGTAGCGGCGAACGTGCGCGAGATCCTCGGCGCGGACATGCTCTTCCGGTCGCTGATGAGCGCGCACAACCCGGGCCGGACCACGTACAACGCCGACGCCGCGCACGCGCTGCCGGCGGTGCTGATCGAGTCGCTGGTGCGGTCCCGTCCGGGGATGCTGCGGTTGCTGCCCGCGCCGCTGCCGGACCTGCCCGCCGGGACGCTACGCGGGATCACCTGCCGGGGCCGGGTCACCGTCGAGGAGCTGACCTGGGCGCCGGGCCGGGTCCGGGCGCGGCTGGTGTCGCCGGTTCCGCAGCGCGTGACCGTGTACGGCCCGAGCGGCCGTCACACGGTCGATCTGGTTCCGGACCGGGCTTACGAGGTGGTGTTCGGCTAGATGTTGTCGGGCTGGCGCAGCGCCGGGTGGCGCTGCCCCGGCGCGGCGTACCAGGGCGGCGCGTCGTCGGTGAGCGCGGTGCCGATCCGCAGCCGGGACCAGTCGTCCAGGTCGGGCAGCGCGTCCGGGGCGAACCAGGCCACCGCCAGCGACTCGTCGCCGTCGGCCGTCGGCGCCCCGCCGACCGCACGGCAGCGGAACCAGATGTTGAGGTATTCGCAGGCGTCGCCGTTGGGGTAGACCACCGGGTGGGTGGCCACGCCGGCGAGCCGGTCGATGGCCACCCGCACGCCCGTCTCCTCGCGGACCTCGCGCACCAGCGCGTCGGCGGGCTGCTCACCCGGGTCCACGGTGCCGGCCGGGACCGACCAGCGGCCGTTGTCGCAGCGGCGGGCCAGCAGCACCCGTCCCGCGTCGTCGGTGACCACGCCGCTGACGCCGTACAGCATCAGCAGGTCGTGGCCGACGTGCCGGCGCAGCCGGGCGATGTAGGGCGAGACGGCCATGACGAGCACGCTACCGGCGGTCCTGCCGGTGCCGCCGGACCATCCCCTCGGCCAGCGTCGCGCCGTCCAGGTCACCGGCGGCCAGCCGCCCGGCGACGGTACGGCGCACCATCCGGTCGGCCAGCGCCGGAGCGTGCCGGGCCAGCGCCAGTTCGATCCGGCCGCGCCGGGTGGTGGCCACGTCGCGTGGCGCGCGCCCGGCGGTGGCGGCGCGCAGGATCGCCGCGACGACCCCCTCGACCGGCTCCGGGCGGGAGACCCCGTTCAGCGACAGCCCGGCCGCCACAGTGCTGTCGTGGATCGGGGAGGCGACCATGCTGGGGTAGACGACGCTGACGCCGACGTGCGTGCCGACCTCGTGGCGCAGCGCGTCGGCGTACGCGACGAGCGCCCGCTTGCTCACCCCGTACGCGGCGGCCAGCGGCAGCGGCAGGACTGCCATCCGGCTGGCCACGAAGATCACCCGGCCGCGGGCGGCCTCCAGGGCCGGCATCGCGGCGGCTGTGGTCCGCCAGGCGGCGAGCAGGTTCACCTCGATCTGGCGACGTACCACCTCGTCGGGTGGCAGCTCGGCGGGCGCGGGCCCGCCCACACCGGCGTTGTTGATGAGCAGGTCGAGCCCGCCGAGCCGGTCGACGGCCGCCGCCACGGCCGGTGGCGTCGCGGCCGGATCGGTCAGGTCGACGCCGAGCACCGGCGGGGTGGCGTCGGGGTCGGCGTGCAGGTCAAGCCCGACCACGTGGGCGCCGGCGGCGGTCAGTGCCGCGCCCAGGTGCTGCCCGAACGTGCCCCGGGCGCCGGTGACGAGCACCCGCCGCCCGGCCAGCCCGCGCACCGCGCCGGTTCCGGTCCGCCGCGCCCCGGCGGCCGGGTCCCGGCCGCTCATCGGGCCGCTCCGGCGCGACGCCGACCGGCGGCCAGTTCCCGGCCCAGCTCGGCCAGGTAGACGTCGAAGTCGACGCGCATGTGCGGGCGGCGCTGGCCCCACCGGGCGGTGGCGGCGCGCAGCTCGTCGCGGCAGGCGGCGGCCTGGCGGGCCGGATCCGGTGGCGCCCAGGTGCCGGCCAGGCGCGCGGCCACCAGCCGGGCCTGCGCCTCGACCAGGGGGAACGCCGCGCCGGTGGACTGCATGAGCCCGACGAACGCCAGCCCGGGGGCGTCCAGGTGGAACACGTGCCGGTACAGCGGCAGCCGGTCCGCGCCGTCGCCGAGCAGCGCCGGGTCGAGGAACGGCACCTCGACCCGGTAGCCGGTGCACCAGATCACCAGGTCGACCTCGTCGTGGCGGCCGTCGGTGAACTCGGCCCGGTGGCCGTCGAGGCGGGCGATGCCGGGCCGGGCCTGGATGTCGCCGTGGGTCAGCCGGGACAGCAGCGCGTCGGACAGCGTCGGGTGGTCCTGGAGGAAGCCGTGCGCCGGTGCGGGCAGCCCGTACCTGCTGGGCGGACCGACCGCCGTGGTGATCATGGTCTGGCTGATCCGCTGCCGCAGCCGCCACGGCAGCCGCCGGGCCAGTGCGCCGTTGAGCGTGTCCGAGGGGCGGCCGAGCAGGTACTTCGGCACCACCCACACGCCCCGGCGCAGCGACAGCAGTGTGCGTTCGGCGGCGTACGAGGCGTCGACGGCGATGTCCATGGCGGAGTTGCCGCCGCCGACCACGAGCACCCGGCGTCCGGCGAGCTGTTCGGGCCCCCGGTAGTCGTGGCTGTGCATCTGCTCGGCGGTGCACTCGCCCGGGTACGGCTCGGGTCGCTTCGGCACCCGATTGTGCCCGTTGGCGACCACCACCGCCTCGACGTCGACCTCGACCGGGCCGTCCGGCCCGGTGGCACGTACCCGCCAGCCGTCTCCGGTGCGGGTGACCCGGTCGACTGTGTGCCGCAGCCGTACCGCCTCGCGCAGCCCGAACCGGTCGGCGTAGTCGCCGAGGTAGCCCGCGATCCGGGTGTGGTCGGGGTAGTCCGGCCAGTCGGCGGGCATCGGGTGGTCGGCGAACTCGGTACGCCCCTTGCTGGTGTTCAGGTGCAGCGTGCGGTACGCGGGCGAGCCGGGCGACCCGTACACCCAGAGGCCGCCGAGCGTGTCCGCGGCCTCGAACGCCACCGCCGGGACACCCGCGTCGGCGAGCGCCTTGAGCGTGGCCAGTCCGGCGGCCCCGGCGCCGACGACAGCGACCCTCGGTGTGGCCATGCCCGCCTCCTTAATCCAACGACCGATGGATAATCTCCGGAGCGCGGGCCGGCGTCAAGCCCGGGTGCCGTCCGGGCCGCCCTGGTACAGCGCGTCGAGGAACCGGTGCACGAACGCCCGGAACTCGCGCCGCTCCCGCGCGCCGGACCCGGCCCCGGCGGCCAGCGCCACCACGTGCCCGTGCACCGCCCAGACCAGGGACCGCACCGTCACGTGCGGGGTCGGCTCGGTCAGCGCGCCCGCCTCGGCCGCGGCCAGCAGCAGCTCCTCGACCAGCCCGTACAGCGGCGCGGCGTAGCGGCGGTCCAGTTCGCCGTGCCGCTGCGGCTCCAGCCAGCGGCGCAGCCACAGCGCGGTGGTCTCCGGCCGGTCCTCCAGGAAGTCGACGAACACGTCCACCAGGTCGTGCAGCGCCCGCAGCGCGTCCTGCGGGCCCGCTGCCAGGGCCGCCCGGGCGCGCTCCCCGGCCGCCTCGATCACCTCCCGTTCGGCGCTGAACACCCGGGCGAAGCAGGCGTCGTAGAGCTGCGCCTTGGTGCCGGTGTGGTGCGCGACGGTGGCCGCGTCCACGCCCGCGGCGGCGGCGACGTCGCGGACGCTCACCGCGTCGAAGCCCCGCTCGGCGAACAACGCGGTGGCGGCGGCGAGCACCAGGTCACGGGTCGGCCGCTGGTCGTCGCGGCGGGGCCGGCCCGGACGGCGGCGAGGCGTGGTCATCCGGCCATTGTTCCCCCTACAATCCAGCAACCGTTGGATTGGGGCCGGCGTGCCCCGAGGACAGGAGACCGCCATGACCGGGCTGGATCAGCGCTCCGACGCGGTCACCCTGCCGCGCGGCCCGCTCGTCGGGTTCGCCACCGGCTCGCTCGGCATGGGCGTCTGGGTCACCGTGCCCGGCCTGCTGCTGCTCTACTTCCTGACCGACGTGCTGGCGGTCGCGCCGTGGCTCGCCGGGCTCACCCTGCTGCTGCCGAAGATCGCCGACGTGCTGCTGCACCCGTGGATCGGGCACCGCTGCGACGTCGAGCAGGCCCGCCGGGGACACCGGCGCCGGCTGCTGCTGGCCGGCTGCGTGCTGCCGCTGGCGTTCGCCGCGCTGTTCGCGGTGCCCGGCGGCCTCACCGGCGCCGCCGCCGCGGGCTGGGTGGCGGTCTTCTTCGTCGCCGGCAACCTGCTGTTCGCCGCCTACCAGGTGCCCTACCTGGCGACCCCGGCGGACCTGCGGATCGGCTACCACGAGCGGACCCGGCTGATGGCGTTCCGGATGGTGGTGCTGACCCTCGGCATCCTCGTCTCCGGGCTCCTCGCGCCGCTGCTGGCCGGTGGCGACGACGCCACCCGGGACGGGTACCTGCTGATGGGCGTGGTGCTGGCGGCCGGGATGCTCGCCGCGATGCTGGTGGGCGTCGCCGGGATCGGCCGGTTGCGCCGTACCGCCGCCGACGCGGTCCCGCCGCACGGCCCGGGCGGGTGGCGGGCACTGGCCGCGAGCCTGCGGGACCGGCAGTTCCGCTGGCTGGTCGGCGCGTACCTGGCCATGTCCACCACCACCCACCTGGTGCTCGCCGGGGTGCCCTACTACGCCGAGTACGAGCTGGGCCGCCCCGGCCTCACCACGGTGCTGGTGGCCGCGTTCGTCGCGCCGGCACTGCTGGTCACCCCGGGCTGGCTGGCGGTGGCGCGGCGGATCGGCAAGCAACGTGCCCTGCTCGCCGGGCAGGCCGCGTTCGCCGCCGGGTCGCTGGTGCTGGCGATCGGCCGTCCGGCCGGGCTGCCGGTGCTGGTGGCCGCCGTGGCGGTGCTCGGGGTGGCGTTCGCCGGCATGCAGCTGCTGCCGTTCTCGATGCTGCCCGACGTGATCCGCGCGGCCGGCGGCACCGAGCGGGCCGGCACGTACACCGGGGTGTGGACCGCCACCGAGGCCACCGGCGCGGCGCTGGGCCCCTACGCGTACGCGTTGTGCCTTGCCGCCGGCGGGTTCGTGGCCTCGACCGCCGGGCAGAGCGTGACCCAGTCCCCGGCCGCGCTGGACGCGCTGCGCTACGGCTTCGGGCTGCTGCCCGCCGTCGTGATGGTGGTGGCGGTGCTGCTGCAACGCCGCTACACCCTCGACGGCGCGGCCCGCGCGGACGCCGCCGGATAGACTTCGCCCCCGATGGACGCCGAGCCCGCCACCGACATCCGACCCTGTGCCCACTGCGGACGCGACGTGCCGCAACGTGTCGGCGCGGGCCGTCCGTTCCGCTACTGCCGGGACAACGACGGCGCCTGCCAGCGGGCCGCCCGCAACTCGCGGATGCGCCACCGCAACTCCCCCGGCCTGCCCGGTCAGGTGGCGCGCACCTGGGAGGCGGTGGACCGGCTCGACCAGATCGTGGAGACGCTCACCGAGGCGCTGCACGCCGAACTGTCCCCGGCCGGTGTGGAACGGCAGCTCGCCGAACTGCGCGCGGAGAC
The DNA here is from genome assembly GCF_043197215.1 of Micromonospora sp. NPDC049203. Taxonomy (NCBI): domain Bacteria; kingdom Bacillati; phylum Actinomycetota; class Actinomycetes; order Micromonosporales; family Micromonosporaceae; genus Micromonospora; species Micromonospora sp. NPDC049203. The sequence goes on from NZ_JBICSV010000010.1 coordinate 24,825, forward strand.
CGCCACGCAGGTGGCCGCCGCGCACGCCGAACGCGACGAGGCCCGCCGGGAGGCCGAGGACGCCAGCGCGGCTGCGGCCCGCGACCGGCAGCAGGCCCGCGCCGCGTACGCCGAACGCGACACCGCCGCCGAACGCGCCGAGCGGGCGGAGGCCACGGCCTCGGCGGCGGCCGAGCGGGCCGCCGCGGCCGAGGACGCCCGCGACGCCGCCCGCGCCGAGGCGGGCGCGGCGCAGGCCCTGCGGGTGCAGGCCGAACGCGACCGCGACGCGGCCCGGCACGAACTGCGCACGGTACGCACCGAACGCGACGCCGAACGCCGCCGCGCGGGCGAGCTGACCGCCGAGCGGGACGCCGCCCGCGCCGACGCCGAGCGGGCCACCCGATCCGCCGCCGAGGCCCTGGACCGGGCCGAACAGTCCCGCGCCGAGGCCGACCGGGCCCGCGCCGAGGCGCAGGCCGCCCAGGGCCGGGCCGCCGAGGCGGACCGTTCCGCCCGGGCCGCGACCGAGCGGGCCGACGCGCAGGCCGCCGCCGCACAGCAGGCCCGGGCCGAGCGGGACCGCGCCGACACTGCGCTGGAACGCGTCCGCGCCGAGGCTTCCGCCGCCGTCGAGCGAGCCCGCGCCGAGACGGCCGGCGCGGTGGAGCAGGCCGCCGCCCGTACCGCCGAGCGGGACGCGCTGGCAGCGGAGCTGGCCGAGGCGCGGCGGGCCGCGAGCGCCGCCGAGGCCCGGGCGGCCGACCTGGCCGCGCGGACGGCGACGATCGAGGCGGACCGGGACGCCGCGCAGCGCCGGGCCGGGCAGCTCGCCGACCAGGTGAGCGATCTGGCGACGGCGCTGGCGCGGCTCGGCACGCGTACCGGCTGAGCGGCCACGGGCTGGGAACGGGGCAGCGCCGCACCCGGCCCGGCGGCGAGGATCAGGGCATGGGAAAGACGTACGAGCGCATCGACGGCCGGCTGCGGGACTTCGTCGAGGCGCAGCCGATGTTCTTCGTGGCCACCGCCCCGCTGTCAGGTGACGGCACCGTCAACCTGTCTCCGAAGGGGCTGCGCGGCTGCTTCGCGGTGCTCGACGAGCACACCGTGGCGTACCTCGACTTCGCCGGCAGCAACGCCGAGACCATCGCCCACCTGCGGGAGAACGGCCGCATCACGCTGATGTGGTGCGCGTTCGCCGGCCCGCCGAACATCGTGCGGGTGCACGGGCGCGGCGAGCCGGTGTTCCGCGACGACCCGCGCTGGCCCGACCTGCTAACCCACTTCCCCGACATCGACCCCGGCCCGCACGGCCTGCGGGCGATCATCGTGGTGCACGCCGAGCTGATCCGCGACACGTGCGGTTACGCGGTGCCGTTCATGACCTACGACGCCGACCGGGACCTGCACGAGCGCCGGTTCGCCCGGGAGGACGACACGTCGCTGAGCGCGTACTTCGCCGGCAAGGACCACGTGGCCACCAGCATCGACGGGCTGCCCGGGCTGCCGTTGCCGCTGCCACCGACCCCGGCGGTGTGAGCCCGGTCAGTGGATGCCGGCCATCAGGTGCCGGATCTGGCGGGTGAACATCACCGCGGCCAGGCCCAGCACCACCGAGGCCAGCCCGAAGGTCAGGAAGTACACCGGCTGGGACCAGGTGCCGGCCAGTCGCGCCACCTGACCGCCGATGGCGTCACCGACCGCGGTGGCCAGGAACCACAGGCCCAGCATCTGGCTGGCGTACTTGACCGGGGCGAGTTTCGTGGTGGCGGACAGGCCGACCGGGCTCAGCGACAGCTCACCGGCGACCTGGATCGCGTACACCGCGACCAGCCACAGCGGTGAGACCAGGTCGCCACCGACTGCTGCCCGCGCGGCGGCGGCCATCAGCACGAACGACAGGCCGTTGAGCACCAGGCCGACGGCGAACTTCGTGGGCGTGGACACCCGGTGGCCGAGTTTGAGCCACAGCGCGGCGGCCAGCGGCGCGCCGATGATGATCAGGATCGGGTTCACCGACTGCAGCCAGGACGCCGGGAACGTGAACCCGCCCACCGACCGGTCGGTCTGGTCGGCGGCGAAGATGTTCAGCACCGACCCGGCCTGGTCGTAGATGAGCCAGAACGCGGCGGCGAACAGGAACAGCCACACGTACGCCTTCATCCGGCTGCGTTCGGTGGCGCTGATCTCCCGGTCGGTGAGGATCCGCGCGAAGTAGCCGACCGTCACCAGCACCGTCACCACGGTCAGCAGGTTGACCACCGTGTCGACGGTGAACCAGCCGGCCAGCAGCAGCACCAGCAGCACGGCGAGCAGCACGACGCTCGCCACGCCGACGCGGGTCAGCGCGCGCCGCCGGTCCGCGCCGAGCAGCGGGTCCGCCGGGCGGGCACCCGCGTCGCCCAGGTTGCGGCGGCCGAGCACGTACTGGAGCACACCGAAGGTCATGCCGACCGCCGCGGCGCCGAACCCCAGATGCCAGTTGATCTTCTCGCCCAGGAAGCCGGTGATCAGCGGGGCGATGAACGCGCCCAGGTTGATGCCCATGTAGAAGATGGAGAACCCGGCGTCGCGGCGCGGCGAGTCCCGCTCGTACAGGTCGCCGACCATGGTGGAGATGTTCGGCTTGAGCAGGCCGGTGCCGGCCACGATCAGCGCCATGCCGGCGAACACGCTCCACCCGGTCGGGATCGCCATCACGTAGTGGCCGGCGGCGATCACCACGCCGCCCCAGAGCACGCTGCGGCGCGCGCCGATCAGCCGGTCGGCGACCCAGCCGCCGGGCAGCGCCATCAGGTAGACCATGGCGTTGTAGGTGCCGTACACGGCGTTGGCGCTGGACTCGCCGAGGTCCAGGCCGCCGTCGGCGACCGCGGCGGTCAGGTACAGCACCAGGATCGCCCGCATGCCGTAGAAGCTGAACCGCTCCCACATCTCGGTGAGGAAGAGCGTGGACAGCGCGCGGGGATGACCGAAGAAGGTCTTCCCGGCGGGCGGTCGGGCCCCGACCGGCGCGTCACTGCTCATCGTCACCTCCGGCACGCAAACAGGTGGGTAACATCCCCGTTGGCAGGCGAAACACTCCACCGATTCGGCCCGGCCGGGGACGACCCCGCCGGGCAGCTGTCATGGCCGGTTACCCTTGACACTCCCGACCCGCGTACGGCCCTGCCGCCGTGGCCCCGGGGAATGGGCGAGCGGTCACCGGCCGTTACACCCGAAGACCAGCACCACGAACGAGGGGAAGTCGATCATGGGCGAGCGCATGCTGCGCGGTAGCCGGCTGGGCGCGGTCAGCTACGAGTCCGACCGCAACACGGAGCTCGCGCCACGCCAGACCCGCGAGTACCTCTGCGCCAAGGGCCACCAGTTCGAGGTGCCGTTCGCCGTCGACGCCGAGGTCCCCACGACCTGGGAGTGCAAGTTCGACGGCAGCGTCGCCCGCCTGGTCGACGGCACCGAGCCGGAGCAGAAGAAGGCCAAGCCGCCGCGTACCCACTGGGACATGTTGCTGGAGCGGCGCTCGATCGCCGAGCTGGAGGACATCCTCGCCGAACGGCTCCAGGAGGTCCGTACCCGCCGCGGTCGTGCCTGACCGTCCGTAACGCGCGGAAACGCCCCCGGGATCACCCGGGGGCGTTTCGCTGTCTCCACGCGCCTCAGCGGTCGACGATCTCACCCTCGATGGCCTTGCCCGGGTCGGTGACCGGCTGCGGCGACGAGGCCGGGGCGGGCTCCGGGGCCGACTGCGGCGCACCCCGGTACACACGCACCCGGCGCGGCCCGAACAGGTCACCGGCGACCATCGACGACACCCGCCGCTCGGTGGCCCGGCGCACCCCGCCGCCGGCCAGCCGGCGCAGCGGCGGCACCAGCAACAGCAGCCCCACCACGCCGCTGAACAGGCCCGGCAGCGCCAGCAGCAACGCACCCAGCAGGCCGACCAGCCCGTCGGTCACCTCGGGGCCCGGCGGCCGGCCGGCCTGAGCCGCGGCGCGGAAGCCGCGCCACGCCCGCATGCCCTCGCGGCGCAGCAGCACCAGGCCCAGCAGGGACGCCCCGAACACCAGCAGCACCGCCACGCCGAACCCGACGGCCCGGCCGACCAGCACGAAAACGGTCAGCTCCAGCAACGCGAGCAGCAGCAGGGCCGGTGGTACGAACTTCAGTCCTCGGCGCATCTCACCTCATCCGACCGGGGTCATCACGCCCGTCAAGCATGACACGCCCTCGCTCAAGGCCAGCGCGCGAGCGCATCCGGGCGCGACGGCGTGGCCGCCAGGCGGTCCCGCACGCCCCAACGGGTGACCCGCCACAGCGCCTCCGCCACGATCAGCGGGCTCATCTTGCTGTCGCCGTGTTCCCGCTCGGCGAACGTGATCGGCACCTCCACGATCCGCACCCCGGCCCGGTGCGCCAGCCGCGACAGCTCCACCTGGAACGCGTACCCCTGGGACCGCACCGAGTCCAGGTCGATCGCGTCCAGCGCGCTGGACCGGTACACCCGGTAGCCGCCGGTGGCGTCGCTGACCGGCATGCCCAGCGCCAGCCGCGCGTACAGGTTGCCGACCCGGGACAGCAGCAGCCGCCGCCACGGCCAGTTCAGCACCCGCGCGCCACGCGTCCACCGGGAGCCGATCACCACGTCGGCGTCGCGGGCGGCGTGCAGCAGCGCCGGCAGGTCCTCCGGGGCGTGCGAGCCGTCGGCGTCCATCTCCACCACCGCGTCGTAGCCGCGTGCGCGCGCCCAGGCGAACCCGGCCAGGTAGGCCGCGCCGAGCCCTTCCTTGCCGGCCCGGTGCAGCACGTGCACCCGCGGGTCGCCGCCGGCGATCCTGTCGGCGATCGCGCCGGTGCCGTCGGGGCTGTTGTCGTCGGCGACGAGGACGTCCACCGCCGGCGCCGCCTCGCGTACCCGGGCGACGATGCGCCCGACGTTGCCGGCCTCGTTGTAGGTGGGGATGACCACCAGGACCCGTCCCACCCCGGGATGCCCGACCGTCCGCCTGTCGGCTGCCACGCCCACCGTCGCACCACCTCTCGTCGGCTCAGCCGGGAGCGACCTCCCGGCGCCGGCGCAGCACCGCCGCGCCGGCCAGGGCCGCGACCGCCAGCGCCGTCAGCGCCACCTCCGGCCACACTCCGGCCGTGGTCGCCGGGGTACGCCCGTCTCCGAGTTCCATCTGCCGCACCACCACAGCAGCGGTGTTGAACCCGGTCGCACCGTCTACCCGCCCGTCCGGGGAAACGAACCCGGACACCCCGACCGTGGAGGCCATCAACGCGGCCCGGCCGTGCTCCACGGCCCGCAGCCGCACCATCGCCAGCTGCTGGCGGGCCTCGGCCACGTCGAACGTGGCGTTGTTCGTCTGCACCACCAGCAGCTGCGCGCCGCCGGTGACCGTGTCGCGGACGATGCCGTCGTAGGCGACCTCGAAGCAGATCACGTCGCCGAGCACGGCCGGGCCGGTGTTCAGCACGCCGGGACGGTCACCGGCGACGAAGTCGGACCGGACCCGGTCGACCTGGGAACTGACCTTGCGGGCGATGGACCGCAACGGCACGTACTCGGCGAACGGCACCGGATGCCGCTTCGTGTACACCTGGTCCAGATCCGGGCCGGTTCCCGGCCGCCACAGCAGCCCCGCGTTGCGCACCTCACCCTGGCCGGGACCGACCAGCACCGCACCGACCAGGATCGGCGCGCCGATCGCGTCGGCCGCCCGGGAGATCCGCTCCCCCGCGCCCGGGTTGCGCAACGGGTCGATGTCGCTGGAGTTCTCCGGCCACACCACCACGTCGGGGCGGTCCTGCCCGCCCTCGGCGACCCGCCGCGCCAGCTCCAGCGTCGCGTCGACGTGGTTGTTCAGCACCGCCTGCCGCTGCGCGTTGAAGTCCAGCCCGAGGCGCGGCACGTTGCCCTGCACGATGGCGACGGTGACGGTGTCGCCCGCGCCGCGTACCCCTGTCGGCACGGCCGTGCCGGCGGCGAGCAGCGCCACCAGCGCGGCGGTGAGCCCGGCCACCGGCCGCCACTGCCCGGGCGCGCGCCGCCAGTCCCGCCACGCGGCGGTGACCAGCAGCCCACCGGCGACCGCGACGGCGAACGTGACCAGCGGGGCGCCGCCGAGCGCGGCCAGCTTCAACAGCGGCGAGGTGTCCTGGCTGAACGCCAGCCGCCCCCACGGGAACCCGCCGAACGGGGTGCGGTCACGCAGCGCCTCCTGCCCCACCCACAGCACACCGGTGAGCAGCGGCCACGCCGCCCGGTGCCGGTCGGCGAGCGGCGACACCCACGCGGCGGCGGCGCCCAGCAGCGCCAAATAGGCGGCCTGCAGCAGCGACAGCAGCGCCCACGGCAGGTAACCGGTGTGCAGGTTGGTCCACTCCAGCAGCGGCGCGAACAACGCCACCCCGGTCAGAAAGCCCAGCCCGGCGCCGGCGCGCAGCCGCCGCCGGTGCACCGCGGCGGCCAGCAACGCCACACCGACCGGCGCCAGGGGCCACCACCCGTACGGCGGGAACGCCAGCAGCAGCGCCACCCCGGCCAGCACGGCGGCCGGCACGGCGAGCGTCAGCGGCAGGGGACGCGTGCCGCCGTCACCGGGTGCCCCGTCGGTGGCACGCGGCTGTTCCCGGTCCAGCGTCGTCACCGGCACCTCCCCACGATCACGGGCCGAAGGCTACCCGCCCGGACCGTCGCGGGACCGAACCGGTGTGGGGCGTGCCACCGCCCGCGCGCGGACAGGCGACAATCGGGCGCATGCGGTTCGGTGTGCTCGGCGCGACCCAGGCGTACGCCGCCGACGGCAGCGTGCTGCCCGTCACCGGCGGGCGGCTGCGCGCGCTGCTGGTGCTGCTCCTGCTCGACGCCGGCCGCACCGTGGCGCCGCGGCGCCTCGTCGACGGCGTGTACGGCGACCGGCCGCCCGGGCAGGCCGCGAACGCGTTGCAGTCGCAGGTGTCGCGGCTGCGCCGGCTGCTGCCCGGCGTGCCCGTCGAGTTCGGCCCGGCCGGCTACCGGCTGGCGATCGATCCGCAGCGGGTCGACGTGCACCGGTTCACCGGCCTGGCCGGGGCCGGGCGGGCCGCGCTGGCCGCCGGTGATCCGGCCGGCGCGGCGGCGCTGCTGCGCGACGCGCTGGCCCTTCGGCAACCCGGGCCTGGGCGGGGACACATGGCCGGCCCGGCACGCGCTGGAACTGGCGATCGCCTGGCCGCTGGCGCTGATCGCGGTGGCCGCCCCGGCTGCGGTGCGCCGCTACCGGCGGCTGGGCCGCTGACACGGGGGACATCGGGGGGATGAAATCGGGGCGCGGCCGAAGCCGCGCCCCGATGCTCCCAGGCCCTTCCCGGCCGGTGGGGCGAAGACGATCGGCGCCGACCTTCGGACCGACCCGACGTGGACTGGCTGCCCCCGCCTGGCCGTTGTCTACTGGCCGTGCCTCTCACCCTGCCCGTACACCGGTAACCGCGGCCGGTTCGCGCCGCCCCGCCGACCCCCGCCCGCTGGACCTGGCCGCCGCAACCTTCCGGTCGCTCGGCCAGCGGACGAAGGGACGAAGCGAACAACAGCCGCTTCCCGTGGTAGGACTCAAAGACGGTACGGCGTAGACCCCCGCCGCTGTCAACCCACCCGGGCCTGTCGTGTGTTGCGACACGGCGTGTCGCGTCGGCGCGTCTCGATTCCCGAGCCCGGTTCAGGCGCCCAGGTGGTGCCGCAGCACCGCCGCCGCCGCACCCGGATGATCGTCGGTGAGCAGCCCCGCGGCGGCCAGCACGTAGTCCACGTCGACGACCGGCCGCGCCGCCCGCGGCAACGCCCACCCGCCGGCATGGTCGGTGAGCACCGCGTCGAGCACCGCCGCCGCGTCACCCGGATCGGCGTGCCGCAGCACCCCACCGGAGCCGACGAGCAGCTTCACCTCCCGCAGGTCCCGCCCGGCCCGCTCCCCCGTCGCCGCACCCCGCGCGTGCCGCCGCAACGCCACGGTCGCGGCCAGCGCGGCGATACGCCGGTCCACGGCCCGCTCGCCGTCACCGGCGGGCAGGAACCCCGGGTCGGCGGCCCGGACCGCCGCCGCTGCCACCAGCTCCGCCTCGTCGGCCGGGTCGAGCAGCCGCTCCTCGACCGCCGCGCGCACCACACCCGGCGCGCTCCACCGCATGCCCAGGTCCCCCTCGACGGTGCGGGCCCGCCACAGCGTCCCGGCGACCTCCTGACTCGGGCCGCTGTCCCGCTCGTCGGGGGTGAGCACCGAGTACACGTCGGTGGTCGCCCCACCCACGTCCACCACCGCGAGGTCACCGCCGAGCGTGCCGGCGAGGACCTCCACGCCGGTGAGCACCGCGTCCGGGGTGGCGGCGCGGACCAGCCGCGCGAACCGCGTACCCCGGGACAGCTTCTTGCCGCCGATGACGTGCCGCAGGAACGCCTCCCGGATCGCCGCCCGCGCCGGCGCCGGCTCCAGCACCCCGATGCGCGGCAGCACGTTGCCCGCCGCCGTCACCGGCACCCCCGCGCCCGCCAGCAGCGCGCACAGCTCGTCCCGCACGTCGGCGTTGCCCGCCAGGACCACCGGCACCCGGAAACGGGCCCTCGCCAGCCGCGTCGCGTTGTGGGTGACCGTCTCGGCGTCCCCGCCGTCGGTGCCACCCACAAGCAGCACCACGTCCGGGCGGGCCGCCCGCAACGCCGCCACGTCCGCGCCCGACATCCGGCCCGCCGCCACGTGCACCACGTTCGCGCCCGCCGACAGACCGACCCGCCGGCCCGCCTGAGCGGTGACGAGGGGCTCGTAACCCACGACCGCGAGGCGCAGCCCACCCCCGGCCGACGAACACACGTACCAGGGCACCTCAGCGACCCCGGCCGACGCGGTGGCCGCGCCGACCGCGGCGTCCAGGCCGTGCAGCACATCGGTGCCCACCGTGGTGGGCGCCGACGCCGCCGCGACCAGCCGGCCGCCGTCGAGGTCCACCACCGCGGCCTTCGTGTACGTCGACCCGACGTCGGCGCAGACGACGACCGGCCCGCTCCTCGCGCTCACGCCGACGCTGGCACGACCACCGTGCCGGTCGCGGTGACCGCCACGATCGGCTCGTCGAGCACCTCGGCGGCCGACTCGCCCCTGTCCGGGCGGCCCCGGCACACCACAGTCGCGGCGAAGTCGATGGTGCGGCTACGCGTGCCCACCCGGGTCACCGTCGCCGTCACCTCCAGCACGTCACCGGCCTTCATCGGCGCCCGGAACTGCACATCGGCGTACGACGCGAACAACCCCTCGTCACCGTCGGTGCGGATGCACACCTCGGTCGCCACGTCACCGAACAACCCCAGCGCGTACGCCCCGTCGACCAGGTTGCCCGCGTAGTGGGCGTGGGAGTACGGCACATACCGGCGGTGGACGACGGTCAGACCGACACGGGAATCGCTCATCAGGTGTTCGCCTTCCTGGAGGTGATCAGGGCATGCACGAGGTAACTGGCGACCTCACCCGGGGTGGTGCCACGGCCGAAGATCCGGTCCACGCCCAGCTCACCGGTCATCGTCTCGTCGAAGCGCGGCCCGCCGACGATCAGCAGCGGCCGGCGCCCGGCCGGCATCGCCTCCCGGAACGCCGCCGACATCTCCCGCGTGTTGTGCAGGTGCGCGTCGCGCTGCGTCACCACCTGCGACACCAGCACCGCGTCCGCCTTCTCCCGCCGGGCCGCCTCGACCAGCTCCGGCACACTCACCTGCGCGCCGAGGTTCGTGACCTTCAGCTCCCGGTAGTACTCCAGGCCCTTCTCGCCGGCGATGCCCTTGACGTTGAGGATCGCGTCGATGCCCACGGTGTGCGCGTCGGTGCCGATGCAGGCGCCCACCACCGACAGCTTGCGGCGCAGCCGCCGCTTCACCACCGCGTTGACCTCCTTGGCCGACAGCAGCGGATAGTCACGCTCCACCACCTGCACCTTCGCCAGGTCCACCAGGTGGTTCACCCGCCCGTACACCACGAAGAACGTGAACCCGTCGCCGATCGGCTTGGCGTGCACCAGCATCGCCGGGTCCATGCCCATCTTGTTTGCGAGCTGCACCGCCGCGCCCTCGGCCCGCTTGTCGTGCGGCACCGGCAACGTGAACGACACCTGCACCATGCCGTCACCTGTGGTGTCCCCGTACGGCCGCACGACCGTCTTCTCGCTCATGCCGCCGCTCCCCTCCCGCTCAACGCCGGCTGCTCCAGGATCTCCGTGGCCGGGTTGTAGTAGTCCGCCTCGTGCCGCGCCACCCCGTCCAGGCCCTTGCCCCGGTCCGCCGGCCGCTTCATGATCCCGAACGTGCCCTCGGCGATCGCCGTCAGCAACGACTGGTCCCCGATGCGCTCCAGCAGGTCCACCGCCTCACCGAGCACCCGGTGCGCCCGCGCCTGGATGAACCCGCCCGGCGCCGGCACGAAGTCCTCGTGCAACCCGCCCGCCGCGCCCAGCACGTACCGCACGTTCTGCAGGGCGATGTCCCGGTCCGACAGCCACGGCGTCACCACCGCCTCGGTCATCATCCCCACCAGCAGGATCCCCTGCCCGGTCATCGTGCCCACCAAATTGAAGAACCCGTCCAGCAGGTTGCCCCGGAACACGTCACCGGTCATGTGCTTCGTCGGCGGCATCCACTTCAACGGCGCGTCAGGGAACAACTCCCGCGCCAGCAACGCGTGCGCCAGCTCCAACCGGAACGACTCCGGCACATCCGGGTTGATCTCGAACGCGTGCCCCAGCCCCAGCTGCCAGTCCGCCAGCCCCGCCTCGTGCGCGAAGAACTCGTTGAGCAACTGCGACACCGTCACCGTGTGCGCCTCGTCCACCGCGTCCGCGGTGGTCAGGTAGTTGTCCTCACCGGTGTTGATGATGATCCCCGCCCGCGCGTGCACCTGCCGCGAGAACCGCTGGTCCACGAACGTACGGATCGGGTTGATGTCGCGGAACAGGATCCCGTACATCGAGTCGTTGAGCATCATGTCCAGCCGCTCCAGGCCGGCCAGCGTCGCCATCTCCGGCATGCACAGACCCGACGCGTAGTTCGTCAGCCGCACGTACCGGCCCAGCTCCCGCGACGTCTCATCCAGCGCCGCCCGCATCAACCGGAAGTTCTCCTGCGTCGCGTACGTGCCAGCGAACCCCTCCCGGGTCGCCCCCTCCGGCACGTAGTCCAGCAGCGACTGCCCCGTCGACCGGATCACCGCGATCACGTCAGCGCCCGCCCGCGCCGCCGCCTGCGCCTGCGGAATGTCCTCGTAGATGTCACCCGTCGCCACGATCAGATAGATCCACGGCCGCCGCGCCGGATCACCGAACCGCTTCACCAGCCGGTCCCGCTCCGCCCGCCGCCTGTCGATGCCGCGGATCCCCGCCGCCACCGCCTTACGCGACGCCCGCCGCGCAGCCGTCGCCGCCTTCCCCGACGGCTGCGCGAACCGCACCGACCCGGCCGCCGCCTTCTGCGCCAGCAACGTCACATCGGCGATGCCCTCACGCGCCAGCGCGTCGAACACCGGCGCCGCCACCCCGTGCCCCAGCCCCACATCGGCGACCACCGCGTCGACGAGGCGGTTCACCCACGGGATACCGTCCGGGTCCGCGCCGGACACCCCGGCCAGCCGCAGCACCGCCCGCTCCACCGACACCGTGGTGTGGCTGCGCGCCAGATCCACCACCGGCTGCCCCGCGCGACGCGCCAACTCCCGCGCCCGCGCCACCAGCGCCGGATCCAGCCCAAGCTTCCCTGTCACGAAGACCCTTCCTGATAGATCACGTCACCGCGCAACACAGTGGCCCGGCACACCGGCAGCGGCGTCGGATCGTCCGCCCCCCGCAACTCCGGATCCTCCGCCAGCACCACCGGCAAACCCCGCTCCACGCCCGCCGGGGTGTCCCACACCGCGAACGTCGCCGGGGCCCCCAACGCCAGCACACCCTCGTTGTCCAGGTGCACCGCCCGCCACCCGCCGCGCGTGTGCGCCGCGAACGCCGCCCGCACACTCATCCGCTGCGCCGGATTGTGATGCGCCGCCGCCGCCCGCACCGACCCCCACGGATCAAGCGGCGTCACCGGCGAATCCGACCCGAACGCCAACGCCACCCCGACGCCGTGCATCGCACCCATCGGATTCGACTCCAACGACCGCGCCAACCCCAGCCGCGACTCGTACATCCGGCCCGCGCCGCCCCACAACCTGTCGAACGCCGGCTGCATGGACGCCACGATCCCGAACTCCACGAACCCGGCGATCAACGCCTTGCTCATGATCTCCGCGTGCTCCACCCGGTGCCGGGCCGCCCGCAACCGGTCCACACCCAGCGACCGCGCCGCCAGACCGAACCCCTCCAGCACCGTCCCGATCGCCGCGTCCCCGATCGCGTGGAACCCGCCCTGCAACCCGTGCGCCGCACAGTCCAGCAGATGATCACGGACCTGCTCCGCCGACACGTACCCGTGCCCGCACGCCCCCGCCTCACCGTCCAGGTACGCCGCCGACACGTGCGCCGTCCGCGACCCCAGCGCCCCGTCGGCGAACAGGTCACCACCCGCGCCCACCGCACCCAGCTCCCGGGCCTTCGCCGCGCCCAGCAGCTCACCCCAGTACCCGTACACCTCCGGCACCCCGGCCCCCGAGATCGCCAGCAGCCCGGTGAAGTCCTCCTCGTCGGAGATGTCCGGCCCACCGCACTCGTGCACCGCCGCGATACCCAGCGACGCCGCGTGCGTCAACGCCCGCCGCTGCGCCGCCACCCGCTGCGCCCGCGTCACCGACCCGAACGCCGCCGCCCGCACCACGTGATGCGCGTCGCGCCGCAACCACCCCGACGCGTCGTACCCGGCCGCCGACACCACCTCCGGGCACGCCGCCAGCAACTCCGCCGACACCAACGCCGAATGGATTGACGCCTGCGACAGATACACCCGCCGCCCACCGGCCGCCCGACCCAGCGCCGCCGCACCCGGCAACACCGCATCCGCCCAGCCCGACTCGTCCCAGCCGTGCCCCAGCACCACCGCGTCACCCGGCAGCCCCGCCGCGAACGCCGACACCGCCTCCAGCAACTCACCAGCCGACCGCACCGCCGACAGATCCAGCCCCGACAACGCCAACCCGGTATCCGTCGCGTGCACGTGCGCGTCCACGAACGCCGGCGTCACCAGCGCACCACCCAGCTCCACCACCCGGTCCGCGCGCGGCGCCTCCGCGTCCGTACCCAACCAGGCGATCCGCCCGTCGCGCACCAGCAGCGCCGTCGCGCTCGGGTCGGCCGGACAGTGCAGCACTCCGCCGCGATACAGCGTCGAGGGGTTCGTCATGGTGTCAGTCTGCCGAAAGACGCGCCTCGAACAGGCCGCGCACCCCCGGCTCGGCCCGCAACAGATCCAGCGCCAGCGCCGCGTGCCCCGGCACGTACCCGTTGCCCACCAGCATCGTCACGTCCGCCGCCAGGCCCTCCGCGCCCAACGCCGCCGCCGCGAAACTCGTCGCCATCGAGAAGAAGATCACCGTACCGCCGTCCGCCGTGGCCAGCACCGCGCCGTGCTCACACCCCGGCACGTCCACGCACACCACAGTCACGTCCGCCGGCACACCCAGCGCCGTCGTCACCGCCGTCGACAACCCCACCGGATCCCGCGCGTCAGCCAGCGCCACCGCGTCGGCCAGCCCGGCCGCCGCCAGCGCCTCCCGCTCCGCTTCCACCGGAACCACCCCGACGGTACGGGCGGCACCCGCCCGCCGCGCCGCCGCGAGCGACAACGACCCGCTCTTGCCGGCACCGCCGATGACCGCCACCGACACCGGACGCGGATCACCCTCACGCGAGCGCCGCGCCACCTGCTCGGCCACCACCCGCGCCGTCAACGCCGGCGCCCCGCACACGTCCAGCACCGCCAGGGACAACTCCGGGTGCAGGTCCGGCGGCAGCACCGCCGCGATCGACCGGGCGAACAGGATCGCGTACCCCTCGCACGGCACCTGCTCGCTGCGCCCGTCCCACCGGGCCAGCCCGTCGGTGATCGTCAGCGGCGTCAACGTCAGCGACACGAGCGTCGCCACCCGGTCACCCGGCTTCAGCCCCAGCGGCGAGCGGCGGCCCGCCTCCTCGACGGTGCCGATCAGCATGCCGCCGGAACCGGTCACCGGGTTCTGCATCTTCCCCCGGGTCGACACGATCTCCAGCACCTCGGCGCGGACCTTGTCCCCGTCGCCGCCGTGCTTCTCCGCCAGCTGCCGGAAACTCGCCGCGTCCAGGTTCAGCCGCTCGACCCGGATCCGCACCTCGTTCGCCGCGATCCGCGGGTCGGGGTCCAGCCGCCAGGCCGCCTGCGGGAGCACCCCCGCCGGTTCCACTACTCGGTGCAGACCCACCGGTGACGTCACGCCGACCCCCTATGTCCAGCCGCCCGAACCCCTGGTCAGGACTCGCGTCGCGGGAAAACTTCCGGCAGACTAATTTCTTCACCGCAGATTTTCCAGTAGCCTACGCATCCGTTGATCAACCCGCACGCTGACGAGGAGGGGCCGTGACCCAGACCCAACCGGTGGAGACCATCCCGACGCCCCGCCCCGCGCCGGTCGCCGTTCCGACCGCCGGCCAGCCCTACGAATACCGCCGCGCGCCCCTCGTCGAACCCGACTGGACCCGCTTCCCCGGCTGGCGCCACGTCACCCGCGACCAGTGGGAGAACGCCCAGTGGCAGCGGGTCAACTGCGTCAAGAACATCAAGCAGCTCCGCGCCGTCCTCGGCGACACCGTCGACGAGACGTTCTACGCCGACCTGGAGGCCGACCAGAAGGCGCTGGCGACCATGTCCATGCTGGTGCCGCCGCAGATGCTCAACACCATGGTGCCGTTTGAGCCGATGAGCACCGAGGCGCTGCTCGCCGACCCGATCCGCCGCTACATGATCCCGGTCGCCTCCGACCGGCGCACCGACTGGCCCTCGCACCCGTACGCCAGCCGCGACAGCCTCCACGAGCACGACATGTGGGTCGCCGAGGGGCTCACCCACCGCTACCCCACCAAGGTCCTCGCCGAGCTGCTCTCCACCTGCCCGCAGTACTGCGGCCACTGCACCCGCATGGACCTCGTCGGCAACTCCACCCCCGCCGTCGACAAGCTCAAGCTCACCCTGAAGCCCGTCGACCGCTACGACGCCCACATCACCTACCTCAAGGCCCACCCCGGCGTACGCGACGTGGTCGTCTCCGGCGGTGACGTCGCCAACGTGCCGTGGCGCAACCTCGAGTCGTACCTGATGCGCCTGCTGGAGATCGAGACGATCCGCGACATCCGGCTCGCCACCAAGGCGCTCATGGGCCTGCCCCAGCACTGGCTCCAGCCCGACGTGGTCGAGGGCCTCGAACGGGTCGCCCGCACCGCCGCCCGCCGTGGCGTCAACCTGGCCATCCACACGCACGTCAACCACGCCCAGTCGCTGACCCCGCTGGTCGCCAAGGCCGCACAGACCGCGCTCGACGTCGGCGTACGCGACGTGCGCAACCAGGGCGTGCTCATGCGCGGCGTCAACGCCACCAGCGCCGACCTGCTCGACCTCTGCTTCGCGCTTCAGGGCGAGGCGGGCATCCTGCCGTACTACTTCTACATGTGCGACATGATCCCCAACGCCGAGCACTGGCGCGTCCCGGTCTGGCACGCCCAGCAGCTCCAGCACGACATCATGGGCTACCTGCCCGGCTACGCCACCCCGCGGATCGTCTGTGACGTGCCGTTCGTCGGCAAGCGCTGGGTGCACATGCTCACCGACTACGACCGTGAGCGCGGCATCTCGTACTGGACGAAGAACTACCGCACCTCGATCGAGTCGGCCGACCTGGAGGCACTGAACAAGCGGTACGCCTACTACGACCCGATCGACACGCTGCCGGATGCCGGCCAGGCCTGGTGGCTCGCGCACCGCGACGACTGATCCCGGACACCCGACGGCGGGCCACCTCTGCGATGAGGTGGCCCGCCGTTCGCGTACTCACTTGGTGAAGGCGTCCTTGGCGTCGCGGCCGGCCTGCTTGGCGTGTTCCCCGGCCTGCCGGGCGCGCGCCGTGCTCTGCTCGGAGGCACCCTCGGCCCGCAACCGCTCGTTGTCGGTGACGTCGCCGATCCGCTCCTTGGCCATGCCGCTCATCTCCTGGGCCTTGTTCTTCGCCTTGTCGGTGAAGCTCATGTCGCCCTCCGATCGTCCGGCTGAGCCTTGCCCTTGTCGCGTCCCCGGTGCCGGTCGTCGCAAACGTTGTTGCCCGGCGCACATCGCGTAGGGCGTCCTAGGACAATAGGTTGAAGGTGGGCACCTACCGGCCCAGGTCACGCACCCGGTCCGTGACGGCGGTCAGGAACGCGGTGAGCGCCGGCGCCGGTGGCGTGTCCCGGGTGACAGCCACCAGGCGACGCCGGAGGTCGGTCTCGGCGATGCCACGGACCGCCAGCGCCGGGTCGTCCCCGGGCAGCGTCAGCGCCGGCATCAGGGCGACAGCGGCCCCGGCCCGGACCAGCTCCAGCTGCACGTCCGCATCGCTGGAACGGTGCCGCAGGTCCGGTTCGTAGCCACCGAGACGGCGGCACGTCCCGACCACCATGGCGTGGTGCCCGGTGCCCTCGGCGGAGGCGGTCCACACCTCGGACCGCAGGTCGGTGACCGCTACGTGTCCCCCGGGCCGGGCGAGACGATGAGCGGCGGGAAGCACGAGCCGCAAGGGCTCCTCGAGCAGGAGCGTGAAACGGAGCCCCGCCGGCCGAGGTCGGGGCTGGCTGTCGTACTCGTCGCCGATGACCAGGTCGACACTGCCCAGGCGCAGGCCCGGCAGGGACTGTTCGAGTTCCAGCTCGAAGATCTCCACCCGGACCCGCGGGTGCTCGGCTCCCATCCGGGCGACGGCCGGCACGAGCAGGCGGCGCGCCGCCGACTGCAGGCCGCCCGCCCGGACGGTTCCCCGGACGTCACCGTCGAGGGCGGCCAGGTCCGCCTCCGCCGCCTCCGCCGCCGACAGCAGCACCCGGGCGTGCCGGGCGAGCACGTGCCCGGCCTCGGTGAGCCGTACGCCGCGACCCGCCCGGCCCAGCAGCCGGACGCCCACCTCCTTCTCCAGCAGGGCAAGCTGCTGCGAGACAGTCGACGGGCTGTAGCCCAGAGCCGCGGCGACAGCGGCCATCGTGCCGCGTTCCTCGAACTCCCGCAGGAAGCGCAACCGCCGCAGGTCCAGCTCGATCATGCGGGAATCCTAATGATTAA
The DNA here is from genome assembly GCF_043197215.1 of Micromonospora sp. NPDC049203. Lineage (NCBI taxonomy): Bacteria > Bacillati > Actinomycetota > Actinomycetes > Micromonosporales > Micromonosporaceae > Micromonospora > Micromonospora sp. NPDC049203. The sequence continues at coordinate 42,076 of NZ_JBICSV010000010.1, forward strand.
GCTGCGGAATTCATCGCTGGACCTGGGCAGTCGGCTCCGGTGATCCTTGGCGCGTGGGTGCCGCACTGTGTCTCCTGTCCGCCGCCTGTTTCGGCGCGATGGCCGTCTTCGGCAAGCTCGCGTACGACGCCGGCGTCTCCCCCACCGCGCTGCTGCTGGTGCGCTTCGGCCTGGCCGCCGTACTGCTCGGACTCGTCCTGCTCGCGCGGCCCGGCCTGCGCCGCGTGACACCGGGGCCGGGCGACGCGGGCGGCGGGCGGCCGGCGACGAGGCGCGGCCGGATCGCGGCGGTCGCCCTCGGGCTGGGCGCGGTCGGATACGCCACGCAGGCGAGCCTGTACTTCGCCGCACTGGAACTGATGGACGCGTCCCTGCTGGCGCTGATCCTCTACACGTACCCGGTCCTTGTCACAGTGGCGGCGGTGCTGCTCGGCCGGGACCGGCTCAGCCCGAGACGTGGCGCGGCGCTGGTGGCCGCCTCGGGTGGGACGCTGCTGGTGCTGCTCGGCGCCGGTGGCGCGGGCTTCCATCCGCTCGGGGCGCTGCTGGCCTTCGCCGCCGCCGTCACCTACACGGTCTACATCCTGGTCTCCGACACCGTCGTACACCGGCTGGCACCCGTGGCGCTGTCGGCGCTGGTGATGACCGGCGCCGCCGGCACCCTCGGCGGTCGCGCCCTGCTCACCGGCGGCGTCGACCTCAGCTTCGGGTGGCGCGGATGGTTCTGGCTGGCCGCCATCGCCGTGGTCTCCACGGTCGTGGCGATGCTGGCCTTCTTCGCCGGCCTGAAGCGGACCGGTCCGTCGACCGCGGCCATCCTGTCCACCTTCGAACCGGTGGTCACCGCCGCACTGGCCACGCTCACCCTCGGCGAGGCCCTGACCCCCGCGCAGCTCGCCGGAGGCGCGCTGGTGCTGGCCTCCGCCGCGGTCCTGCAACTGCGCCCCGGCCGCGCGCCGGACCGGGAACAGGCGCCAGGCCGGCCGGAGCCGGCACGCGACACCGAGCCCGCGCCGGCGACCCGGTAGCGCCGCCTTCCCGGTAAACCTTCGGCGGGCCGGCTCCGCCCCGGCGTGGTTGACTGGGCCGGTGAACGAGATCCTGCTGATCCGGCACGGCGAGACCACCTGGAGCGCCGCCCACCAGCACACCTCGTACACCGATCTCGACCTGACCCCCGACGGCGAGCGGCAGGCGGCCGCGCTGGCCCCGTTGCTCGCCGGCCGGCGCTTCGCCCGGGTGCTGTCCAGCCCCCGGCGGCGCGCCACCCGCACCGCCGCCCTGGCCGGGCTCACCGTCGACGCGGTCGAACCCGACCTGGCCGAGTGGAACTACGGCGAGTACGAGGGCCGCACCACCGCGGACATCCAGCGGGAACGGCCGGGCTGGTCGATCTGGACCGACGGCGGCCCCGGCGGTGAGTCACCGCACCAGGTGGGCGACCGCCTGGACCGGGTCCTGGACCGGGCCGCAGCGCTGCTGGTGCAGGGCGACGTCGCAGTGGTCGGGCACGGACACAGCCTGCGGGTGCTCGGCGCGCGCTGGATCGGGCTGCCGCCCTCGGCCGGCGCGCTGCTGCGGCTGGACACCGCGACGCTCAGCGTGCTCGGACACGAGCACGGCCGGCGGGTGATCAGGCGGTGGAACCTGCCGGCTCCGACGCCGGCCGGGGACGCCCCCGACCGGACAGCTCGCCACTGATCTTCGGCGGCCGGTTCTCGTACGGCGTGGACAGCACCACCGTCGTGCGCGTGGTGACGTTCGCGGAGGTGCGGATCTCCTGCAGCACCCGTTCCAGGTCGGCCGGGCTGGCCACCCGCACCAGCAGGAGATAGAAGTCCTCCCCCGCCACCGAGTAGCACGAGTCGATCTCGGGCAGGTGCGCCAGCCGATCCGGCGCGTCGTCCGGCTGCGACGGGTCGAACGGCCGGATCGCCACGAACGCGGTAAGCGGCAGATCCAGCGCCTCGAACGACACCCGCGCGGCGTACCCCTTGATCACCCCGCGCTGCTCCAGCCGGCGGACCCGCTGGTGCACGGCCGACACCGACAGGCCCACCCGCTCGGCCAGGTCCGTGTACGACAGCCGACCGTCCCCGGTCAGCGCGGCGACGATGGCACGGTCGATCTCCTCCACGCGCTGCACCCTAGCCGGAAAAGCGCTCCCACGCCGCACCCGGCCCGCCGCGGTGACCCTCAGCGCGCCGTCCGGTCGCGCACCGCGTCCGCGGCGTAGTTCAGCACCTCCGCCATGTCCTCCTCGTCCGTGAACGGCAGGTCGGTGAGGATGTCGGTGACGGACATGCCCTCGGCCATCATGGCCAGCAGGGTGGCCACGGGGATGCGTGACTGCCGCACGCAGGGCGCACCCCCCATGACGTCGGGGTCCACGGTGATCCGGGGGAAGGTCACCGCGACAGGCTAGCCCCTCGCCAGCGCGCGGGAGATGACCAGCCGCTGGATCTGGTTGGTGCCCTCGACGATCTGCAGCACCTTGGCCTCGCGCATGTACCGCTCGACCGGGTGGTCGACGACGTACCCGGCGCCGCCGAGCACCTGCACCGCGTCGGTGGTCACCCGCATCGCCACGTCGGTGGCGAACAGCTTCGCCTTCGCCGCCTCGATCGAGTACGGGCGGCCCGCGTCGCGCAGCCGCGCGGCGGCGAGCGTGAGCGCCCGGGCCGCGGAGATCTGGGTGGCGGCGTCGGCCAGGTTGAACCCGAGCCCCTGGAAGTCGATGATCGGGCGGCCGAACTGACTGCGCTCCCGGGCGTACCCGACGGCGTAGTCCAGCGCGCCCTGGGCCAGGCCCACCGCGCACGCGGCGATGCCCAGGCGACCCGAGTCCAGCGCGGACATGGCGATGGTGAACCCGGCGCCCTCGCCGCCGATCAGCCGCTCCGCCGGCACCCGGGCGTCGTCGAAGGCGATCTGCGCGATCGGCGAGGCGTGCAGGCCCATGGTGCGCTCGGCGGCCTGCGGGTGGATGCCCGGGGTGGACCGGTCGGCCAGCAGGCAGGAGATGCCCTTCGGGCCGGGGCCGCCGGTGCGGCAGAAGATGTTGTAGAAGTCGGCGACCCGGGCGTGCGTGATCCACGCCTTGGTGCCGGTCACCACGTACCCGCCGCCGTCGCGTACCGCCCGCGTGGTCAGCGACGCGGCGTCCGAGCCACCCTGCGGCTCGGAGAGGCAGTACGCCCCGAGCAGCTCCCCACCGATCATGTCGGGCAGCAGTTTGCGCTGCTCGTCGGTGCCGAACTGGGCCAGCGGGTAGCAGGACAGCGTGTGCACGCTGACCGCCTCGGCCACGGCGAGCCACCGGCTGGCGAGGATCTCCAGCACCTGGAGGTACACCTCGTAGGGCTGGTCGGCGCCGCCGTGTTCCTCGGCGTACGGCAGGCCGAGCAGTCCGGCCCGGCCCAGGGTGCGCAGCACCTCCCGGGGGAACTCGCCGCGGGACTCGAACCCGGCGGCTGCCGGGGCCAGCTCGCGGTCGGCGAGTTCGGTGGCGAGGTCCAGCAGGTCGTGGGCCTCGCCGGTGGGCAGGATCCGGTCGACGTTCATAGCGCGGTGAGCTCCGTGGGGTGGGTGAGCCGGTGCGGCGTCCGGGGTACGGACACGTTCAGCTTAACGGTCGTTCGGGTAGGGCAGGGAGCACCTCCGCGCACACCCCGTGGTCGCCACTTGACCCGACCGTCAGAATGGTGCGTGCTCGGCCGTCATCGATCGGAGGGTGCCGATGGATTACGCCGCCGGTGTCGGAGACCGGACAGTCTACGTGAGACGGTCTCCCCTACTGCGATCATGGACGTCCATCGCCGCCGCCCGTCGCCGTGCCGTCGCGGCACCGCAGGTCGGCCCTGTTCCCCAGCCGCGTGACGAACCGGATGGCACATGACGCAGCTTCCGTCTCCCGGCGCCGATCCCCGGCACCGCATCGAGGAGGAACTGGTCGAGCTGCTGTCCGGGATGCGCCTGCTCCAGGAGGCCGACAGCCGCCAGCAACTGGTCGTCCGGCTGCGCGAGCGGCTGTCCGACCAGGGCCTCGACGACTACCGCAACCCCCGCGCGCAGAGCGCGGAGATCGTCCGCGGCTGCCGGGGCGACCTGGGCGCCCTGGTCGACGTCGTCGCCCTCTTCGGGCCGGCCGCGGCCCAGCTCGGCCGGCTGCACCGGCTGCGCCACGAGATGGACGTGGTGGAGCTGCTGACCCCCGAGGACTGGACCAGGCTGCGCCCGGCGCTGTCCACGCACCGACCGGACTCGCTCGGCTGGCTCTACCAGCGGGCCACCGCCCACACGACCGCCACGCCCCCGTCGTGGTGCGTCAGCGCCTGGGACGTCTTCGTCTACCTGACCGGACAGAACGCGCCCGCACGCGGGCTGCCCCCGAACATGCTCTTCCTGGTCCTGCTGGAGCACGAGGTGGACACCGCCACGGCCCGCGCGATCCGCGACCGCAACCAGCGGCAGGCCAGCCTGCTGGGCCTGACCGGGGACCTGGACCTGCGGCGGGCGCGGGTCAACGCCGGCGACCAGACCCCCGAGCCGTACGTCTACCTGGTGATCCAGGTCGAGCCGGACCTCGCCCCCGGCAGCACCGTCTACACCGTCTCCCACTACCGGCAGTGGCAGGGCGCGCAGGGCTGGCACTCCCGCCGCCACGGCCAGCTCACCGACGTCGCGTACGCGGACCTGGAGGCGACTGTGGAGTGGATCGTCCACCAGATGGAGATCGAGTGGTCGGACCGGCGGGCCGACGTCGCCGTCGAGCTGGTCCTGCCGGTGGAGCTGCTCAACGAGGACGTCGCCTGGTGGCGTAAGGAGGCGGCCAGCGCCCACCTGGAGCAGAAGGTGCTGGCGATGGACTACCCGGTGGTCGTCCGCAGTCTCGACCGGCTGCGCCAGCCCGAATGGCACCGCGCGTGGCGACGCCGCTGGGAACACCTCCAGGCCGAGCCGGCGCACAGCCGCCTCTTCCGCAGCCGGCCCGACGGCACGGCGTACTTCACCCGGCTGGAGGCCGAGCTGACCGCCGACCTGAGCTGGTCGACGCTGCTGCTCAGCTCCGCGCCGGCGACGCCGCCGGAGAACCGCTTCGGCTTCAAGGAAGTGATGACCGCCCTGCGGGCGGGCCTGCCGGTGATCGTCTGGCACCGCACCCGCCCGTCCGACACCGAGTTCTGGGAGGAGATCCGGGACATGACCGCCGACGGACGCATCGCGCGCCTCCCGGTGCACGCCCGGCGGGCGCGGCTGGACGCGCTCGCCCTGGAGCCGCACACCGACCGCCACAACGGCCGCCACCTGGTGGTGCTCTGGGACGACCCGGACCGCACCCCGGAGCTGAACCGGCCGGACGACCGGCTGGGGTGGCCGGCATGAGCGCGCCGGAGAACGCCGGCTGGCGCGTCTACCGGGGCACCGGGGAACCGATCGACCCGGCCGAGCGGGACCGGCGCTGGCCGGCGCCGCCGCGCTGGCGTGCCTTCGACGGCGGGCCGGACGAGCCGCCGGCGCCCGCCGAGGATCCGGACCGGGAGCGCCGGCTCGGCCCGGTCACGACCCGCCACCCGGACCCGCGCGAGGTGGACGTCGTCAACGCGGCGCTGCTGCTCCGCCGCCCGCTGCTGGTCACCGGCCGGGCCGGGTCCGGCCGGTCCAGCCTGGCCTACCGGATCGCCCGGGAGCTGGGCCTCGGCCGGGTGCTGCACTGGCCGGTCAGCACGCACGACACGGTCCGCGCCGGCCTCTGGCAGCACGACCCGCTCGGGCGGGTGCGCGCCGGGCAGAGCCCCGGCCGGTCCGTCGGGGAGGAACTCGGCGAGCACCTCAGTCTCGGGCCTCTGGGCACCGCGCTGCTGCCCTACCGCACCCCCCGGGTGCTGCTCATCGACGAGCTGGACCAGAGCGACATCGACCTGCCCCAGCAGTTGCGTACCGTGTTCGACGACGGCGGCTTCGCCATTCCCGAGCTGGTCCGGGCGGCGCCGCGCAGCCCCGAAGTGACGGTGCACACGGCCGACCCGGGCGGCCGGGCCACGGTGCGCGGCGGCCGGATCCGGTGCCACGAGTTCCCGCTCGTGGTGATGACCTGCACCGAGGACCGGGCGTTCCCGCCGGCGTTCCTGCGCCACTGCCTGCGGCTGCGGATGGCCGACCCGGACGAGGCGACCCTGCTGGGGATGGTGGAGGCCCACTTCGCCGAGCGTCCTGCGGCCGCCGCCGGGCTGGTGCGGGCGTTCCTGGAGCGGCAACGCGATCCGGACCCGCCGACGCTGGACCAGCTCCTCGACGCGGTGCAGCTCGCCACCGCCGACGGCGGCGAGGCCGACTGGGACCGTCTCGCCGAGGTGCTGTGGCGTGGCGGGCCGACGGCGGACCCGGAATGACGGTGCCGGCCCGGCTCGCCGTCGGCCCGGCCGGTGCCGGCACGACCTCCGGCGAGGAGAACCTCGCCGAGGTGCTGCGTCCCTTCCGGCGGCTGGTCTCGCCGCGGGAACTGATCGTGTACGACGAGGAGGCCACCGCCGCGCAGGCCGAGGCGGGCCTGGTCCGGCCCGTGCTACGGCGGGCCGCCCGGGCTCGCTGGGACGCGGTGCTCGTGGTGGACGACCACCCGTCGATGTCGGTCTGGTCGGCCCGGGTGCGGACCTTCGTCACGCTGCTGCGCCGGCACGTGGCCTTCCACGACGTACGCGTGTGCCGCCTCGATACCAGCGGAACCGGCCCCGAGGAGGTGATGCTGCGCCACGGTCGTCACGGCCCGGCCGTGCCCGCGGGGACGGGACTGCCTGCGGTACGGCGGCACCGGATCGTCCTGGTGCTCTCCGACGGGGCCGCCCCGGCCTGGCGCAGCGGCGCGGCGCTGCCGCACCTGCGCGCGTGGGCGCAACGCCACCCGGTGGCCGTCGTGCACCTGCTGCCGCAGCAGATGTGGCACCGGGGCGGCCTCGCCGCGCAGCGTCTGGGCCTGCGGGCGCCCCGGGCCGGGGTGCCGAACGCCCGCCTGTGGTGGCGGCAGCCGGACCCGCTGCGGGCGCTGCCCGACCTGGGCCGCCGGGCGGACCCCGACGCCATCCCGGTGCCCGTGGTGGAGCTGCGGACCCGCTGGCTGGCCGCCTGGGTGGACCTGATCGCGGGCCGTCATCCGCGCTGGGTCGACCTGCCCGCCGTGCTGGCGTACGCCCGGGCGCCGCAACCGCCGCGACGGCGGGCGCCGCAGCGGTGGGATCCGGCGGCGGCGCTACGCGAGTTCGTCTCCTGGGCCTCACCGACGGCGCTGCGGCTGGCCACCGGCCTGGCCGCGGCGCCGCTGGAGCCGGCGGTGATCGCGGTGGTCCGCGACGAGGTGGTGCCGGAGGCCGGCGACGTGCACCTCGCCGAGGTGTTCACCGGGCCGCTGGTCGAGCCGCGGCCGGGGCGGGCGGGCGTCGACTTCCGCCCCGGCGTCCGGGAGGAGCTGCTGGCGATCGGCCGCCGGGCCGACACGGTACGGGTCTGGCGGACGGTAGCGGCCCGGCTCGGCCCGGAGCGGCCGGAGCTGGCGGCGTGGGGCCGCGTGCTGTCCGACCCGGACGGCACGCCGCTGGACCCGGCCGGTTCCGTCGCCCGGATCGAGACGGCGGTGCTGCGCGCGCTGTCCGGGCGCTATCTGCGGCGGGCCCGGCGGCTGCGCGAGGCGATCGAGCCGGACACGCCGGGCGAACGCGACGTCCGCGACACTCCCGCATCGCGGGGCACGAATGTCATCATGGCGGTAGGCGAAGATGCCGACGTCCCCCGTAGCGTCCCCGCTGAAGGAGCCGGTTTGTCGTCGACCCCAGTGGACGCCACCACCCCCAGCCGGACCCCCGCCGTCTGGGGCAACGTCCCGCCCCGCAACCCGAACTTCACCGGCCGCGCCGACCTGCTCGCCCTGCTGCACCGCCAGATTCAGGGCGGCACCACGGCGGTGCTGCCGCACGCGCTGCACGGCATGGGCGGGGTGGGCAAGTCGCATCTCGCCGTCGAGTACGTCTACCAACATCAGGGCGAGTACGACCTGATCTGGTGGATCCCCGCCGAGCGTGCCACCCAGATCGGCGCCTCGCTGGTCGAGCTGGCCCACCGGATGAACCTGACCGCCGGGCCGGACGTGGGCAGCGCCCGCCTCGCGGTGCAGGAGGCGCTGCGGCTCGGCCGGCCCTACCCGCGCTGGCTGCTGATCTTCGACAACGCGGAGAGCCCCGAGGTGCTCCTGCCGTACCTGCCCATCGGCGGTTCCGGCAGCATCATGATCACCTCGCGCAACCCGCAGTGGGCCTCCATGGCGCGCACGCTCGAGGTGAACGTCTTCAGCCGTACCGAGAGCGTCGAGCTGCTCCGCCGGCGCGGCCCGGAACTCACCGACGAGGAGGCCGACCGGCTCGCCGAGGCGCTCGGCGACCTGCCGCTGGCCCTGGAGCAGGCCGCCGCCTGGCGGGCCGAGACCGGCATGCCGGCCGAGGAGTACCTGCGGCTGTTCGAGGAGAAGCGGGTCGAGCTGCTCGAACAGGCGCCCCCGATGGACTACCAGCTGCCGGTGGCGGCCGCGTGGAACGTCTCGCTGGACCGGCTGGTGGTCGCCAACCCGGCCGCGTTCCGGCTGTTGCAGGTGTGTTCCTTCCTCGCCCCCGAGCCCATCCCCCGCACGCTGTTCAGCGGCGCGCAGAACGCCGACATCCACCCCGACCTCAACGGCGCCCTGCGCGACCCGATGCGGCTCGGCCGCGCGATCCGCGACATCAACAGGTACGCGCTGGCCCGGGTCATCCACCGCACCAACTCGATCCAGATGCACCGGCTGATCCAGGCGGTGCTCCTGGACCGGATGAACGACGCCGAACGCGACGCCATGCGCGCCAGCGCCCACCGGCTGCTCGCCACCGGCGACCGCAACGACCCGGACACGCCCGGCAACTGGCCGAGCTACGCCGACCTGTACCCGCACGTGCTGGTCTCCGGCGCGGTCGAGTCCGCCCAGGGCTGGGTGCATCAACTCGTCTACAACGAGGCCCGCTACCTCTACTGGTGGGGCGACATGGAGGCGTCGCTGGAGCTGTCCCGGCACGCCTACCAGACCTGGCGGGAGCGGCTCGGCGAGACCGACCCGATGACGCTCCAGGTCGGCCAGTGGCTCGGTTTCATGCTCTACCGGCTCGGCCGGCACTCCGAGGCCGCCGACCTGAACACCCGGATCCTGCGGGCCCACGAGAGCGCCACCGCCGAGGACACCGAGGAGCTGTTGAGCGCCCTCGGCGCGGTCGCCGCCGACCTGCGGGTCGCCGGCGACTTCACCCAGGCCCTCCGGATCGACGAGGACGTCTACCGGCGGCACGTGGCCCTGCTCGGCGAGGACGACCCGAGCACGCTCAACGCCGCCCACAACCTCGCCGTCAGCCTGCGCCTCACCGGCGACATGCGGCGGGCATTCGCCGTCGACCAGGCCACCTACGCGCACCGGGTGCTGCTGTTCGGCGAGGACCACGCACAGACGCTGGAGTCCCTGCTGAACCTCATCATCGACCGGCGGGAACTGGGCGAGTACCTGCCCGCCCGGGCCGAGATGCAGAACGTGGTGGACCGGCTGCCGCTGGTCTGGGGCAGCGCCCAGACGCAGACGCTGCTGGCCCGCCGCCGGCTGGCCTCCGCGGTGCGCAAGGCAGGTGACCACGTCGCCGCCCGCGCCCTCTCCCAGGAGGTACGCGACGGCTTCGCCGCCCGGTACGGCGAGGCCCACCCGGACACGCTGCTCGCCGCGTTCGGTCTCGCCGTCGACCTGCGCGCCACCGGCGAACTGGACGCCGCGGCGCAGCTCAGCGAGGAGATCGGCGAGCACTACCGGCAACTGTTCGGCGACGAGCACCCGTACACGGTGGCGGCCCGGGCGAACGCGGCGATCGTGCACCGGCTGCGCGGCGACGCGGCGCGGGCGCGGTCGATGAACGAGGCGGGCCTGGCGGTGCTGACCCGCCGCCTGGGCGGGGACCATCCGCTGGCCCTCGCCGCGTCCATCAACCTCGGCAACGACCTCTACGTGCTCGGCGAGCACCGGGCCGCGTACGAGCTTGACCAGGCGACGGTGGAGCGGGCGCGGGAGGTGTTCGGGCCGGAGCACCCGACCACGCTGATCGCGCTGGGCAACCTCGCGATGGATCTGATCGCACTCGGCCGGGACACGGAGGGGCAGGCGCTGCTCGACGAGATCGGCCCGACGTTCCGCCGGACCCTCGGCGACACGCACCCGGCGACCCGGGCCGGTCTGGACCCGACGGTCCGCGGCGACTGCGACCTGGATCCGATGCCGCTGTAGCCCGGGGGTCCACGGTGGCGGTGACCGCCCGCCACCGTGGACAGTGGCGTCAACCCGCGGAGGGTCCCACCCAGGCCGCCAGGTCCACCGGGTCGACGGGCGATCCGGCGCGGAGCAGACGGTGCACGGCCCGGACCAGCTCGGGCCGGCTTCGCAGCGCCTCGGCCGCCGGGGCGAAGCCCAGCGCGGCTGTGGTAAGCCCCAGCCCGGCCCACGCCGACGGGCTGGCCGAGCCGGTCGACAGCTCCGCCAGATAGAGCTCGTGTGCCTGTCCGACCTCACCGGCGGCGTAGGCGAGGTCGGCCGCGGACGCGCCGCTGACCTGCTCGCCGACGCTCGACGGGTCCTTGCGCAACCGCGCGAAGCCCTCCGGGTCGGTGAGCCGCCACAGCAGCAGCACCGCGCGGGTGTCGAGCCGGCGCGCGCCGGCGTCCGCCTCGACCGGCGGCTCCGGGTAGTCGCCGTCCGGGCGGGCGTCACCGGCCTCCCGGGCCGCCGCGAACGCCTGCGCCACCGCCGGGTCGGGACGCCGGTGGTGCAGCCGCCACTGGGCCCGGTGATCGTCCACAGCGGCGTCGGCCGCGGCGAGCACCTCCCCCGGCACCGGCTCGGACCACCAGGTCGCGGCGGTGTCGGCGAGGCCGGCCAGCAGGCGCCGGCCGACGTCGGTCAGCTCGGGCCGGGTCCGCAGCTCCGCCAGGGTCGCGGTGACCTGCCGCCGCCACCTGGCGAACTCGAAGTGCGCCACGGTCCGTGCCGCGCCGCCGGCCACCGGACGGTACGCCCGCCAGAACTCGGTGATCCCCACGAAGGCGTACACGCCCTGGAGGAGACCGCCCAGTGGGCGCGGGTCGTCCCGCCACGGCGCGTACAGCCTGTGCCGCGGCTCGGCGATCAGCAGCGGGGTCAGGTGCAGCAGGCCGCCGAGCTTGATGTGCTGGAACTCGTGGACCAGTGTGACAGCGAGTTCCGGCGCGTCCTCCGGCTCGGAGATGAGCATGCTGCCGAACGCGTCCCCGGCCGACGCGCTCATGGTGCGGAACCGCTCCGCGGGGCGTTGCGGCACCACCGAGAACAGGCCACGGGCGATGGGCGCCGCACGTTCCGGGCACACCCGGACGAGCAGTTCCCACGCCTGGGTGAGCAGCGTCCGCCAGCGGTCGATCGCCGCGACCGTGTCCAGGTCCGGCGGGGTCGGGCTGCGCAGATTCCGGTACGGGTCGAGGAAGTCCAGCCCGACCGTCAGCTCCTGCCCTCCGGCCTCGGCCCGGACGGTGGGCAGCGCGAACCAGCCGTCCGTGCCGCCGCCCGCGCTGTCGAACGCGACCCGGTGGCCGTCCAGCGCGACCGTCGCCTCGCCGTCGGCGGCGGCGACCTCGGCCACCGCCCACCGCTGCCCGGCCGGCAGCACGGCGCCACCGAGCGTCGGCAGAGCGGCGAACCCGTCGCGCACCGGCACCCGTAGCGTGAACGACGGCAGGCCCGCGCGTACGCCGGCCGCGGCCGCGAGCGCGTGCAGGTACCCGAGGTCCACCCAGAGTGGACCCTCGGCGGTTACTGTGGAGCCGCGCAGCCGCCGCAGGACGTAACCGGCCCAGGTGCCGACGTGCGGATGCGCGAGCAGCCGGTCGACGACGGCCGGGGCGTGGCGTTGCGCGGCGACCAGCAGCGCCCAGGCGTCGGCCACCGGCGGCAGCGGACCCGCCGCCTCCGGTGTCTCGGCCACCGCGTCCAGCACGGCGCGCAGTTGCAGGAGCCGCCAGCTGTGCTCGGCGGTCAGGAGCTCATCGACGGTGCCGGCGTCGCCGGCGCCCGCCGCCAGGGCCCCGAAGTGGTGGCGGCCGAGCCGGTGCCGCACCGGCTCGTCCAGCGGCAGCGTGACGGTCATGCGTCCTCCACCCGGACGGCCGAAATCAGTCGAGTCGTTGCGGATTGTAACCACTGGTGATGCTCTCGGGATCGTCGACACGGCGCAGCAGCCGGCCCATGACCGGACCGAGAATCTCCTGGTCAAGCTCAGGAAGGCGGTCCAATGAGACCGCTCCAAGATCGACTAACTCCGAGTCGACGTCGATTGCGTACGGTTGATTCACGGGGAGTCATTATCCATATTGGCGGCCCTCGACAGCGCCCGGCTTGCCGAATCGCCACAACGTGGCGCGACGGCTTTCGGACCATCCCCGGCGAGCGGCGCGGTGCTAGCGTGACGGCGTGGCCACAACCACTGTGGTGTTCGTCCACGGCTTCCTCTCCTCGGACGAGGTGTGGTCGGCCTGGCGCGATCTGATCCGCCGCGATCCCGCGCTCGCCGACGTGGAGACACACGCCTTCCGCTACGCCACGTCGTTGCTGTCCGTGCACCCGCTGCGGCAGGTGCCGACGTTCGACGAGGTGGCCGACGGGCTGCGCACGTTCCTGCGCCACGATCTTGCCGGTTGTCCCCGGCTGGCGTTGGTCACGCACAGCCAGGGCGGCCTGGTGGCGCAGCGGGCCCTGGCCCGGATGCTCACCGACGACGATCCCGACCTGGCCCGCATCCGCCTCCTGCTCATGTACGCCTGCCCGACGGCGGGTTCCGACCTCGGCCTGCCGGCCCGCCGGGTGCTGCTGCGCGCCAACCCGCAGGAGCGGGAACTACGGCCGCTCAACGCCGCGGTGCTCGACGCCCAACGCGCCGTGCTGCACCGGATCGTGCACGTGCCCGAACCGTCGATGCGGGTGCTGGCGTTCGCGGGCGAGAGCGACGCCGTCGTGTCACCGGCGTCCGCCCGCAGCGTCTTCCCGGACACCGGAGTGCTGCCCGGCGACCACTTCGGCATCGTCCGGCCCGACTCCCCGCGGCACCGGTCCTATGTCGTCCTCCGGCAGGCGCTGCTGCACCTGGCCGCCGAGCCGCCGCGGGCGACCGTCGTGCCCGCGCCCCGCACCGCCACCGGTTCGCCGTCGTCCCTGAACGACGGCGAACTGGTCGATCTGCTTCTCGAGGTGCCCGGGATGACCGACCCGGCGTTCCGCGCGCAGGCGTACGCGCGGTTGCCGCCGCGCGTACGCGAGCAGTTGTCCCGGCCCGGGCCGGTCCGGCTGGAACTGCTCGCGGCGCTCGACACGCTGCGCGACTACCGGCACCTGGCCGCCGGCCGGGCGTTCGCCGACGCCCTGGCGGCCCTGGTGCCGGAGCATCCCGTCGTGGCCGAGGTGCGGGAGCGGCTGGTGGCCCTCGACGCGGGGTGACCGGCGGTCACAGCGTGACGAGTTCCGTGGTGGTGGTGTTGAGCCGTCGTACGCCGTCGCCCGTGCAGACCACGATGTCCTCGATCCGGGCGCCGTGCCGCCCGGCCAGATAGATCCCGGGCTCGATCGAGAAGGCCATGCCGGGCTCCATCGGCCGGGGGTTGCCCGTCACCACGTACGGCTCCTCGTGGCCGTCGAGGCCGATGCCGTGCCCGGTGCGGTGCAGGAAGGCGTCACCGAAACCGGCGGCGGCGATGACGTCCCGGGCGACCGCGTCGAGGGCCTCGGCTGTCACGCCCGGCGCGACAGCGGCCACCGCTGCGCGCTGCGCCTCCCACAGCACCGCGTAGTAGTCGGCGAACTCGGCCGGGGCGCTTCCACCGGCGACGTACGTGCGGGTGCAGTCGGAGCGGTAGCCCGACGGCATGGTGCCGCCGATGTCGACCACCACCGGCTCGCCGGCACCGATCGGGCGGTCCGAGGTGCCGTGGTGCGGGCTCGCGCCGTTCGGGCCGGCGGCCACGATGACGAAGTCGACAGCGGCGTGCCCGGCCGCCCGGATCGCCGCGGCGAGATCGGCGGCGACCTCCCGCTCGGTGCGACCGGGGCGCAGCCACTCCCCCATCCGCAGGTGCACCGCGTCGATCGCGGCGCTCGCCTCGGCCAGCGCGGCCATTTCGGCCGGCGACTTGCGGATCCGCATCTCCCGCAGCACGTCGGAGGCGAGCCGCTGGGCCGCGCCGGGCAGCGCGTCGCGCAGCGCGAGGACCTGCTGGGCCCACATCCGGTCGGCCAGGCCGACGGCACGGACCGGGCCGGGCAACGCCGCCCGCACCAGCGGCCACGGGTCGGTGCCGTCGGCGTGGTCGACGATCCGGAAACCGGTGCCGGGCGCGGCCTCGGCGTCGGGGCGTTCCAGCACCGGCACGATCAGCGTCGGTTCACCCTCGGCGGGCAGCACCAGGCAGGTCAGCCGCTCCCCCTCGCGGGCGTCGTAGCCGGTCAGGTAGCGCAGGTCGGAACCGGGGGTGAGCAGCAGCGCGTCCAGGCCCGCCGCGGCGGTCGCGCGTTGCGCCGCGGGCAGCCGCGCGGCGGGGTACAGATCATCGACTCCCACCTCCGCAGATTAACGGGCGTTCGGGTCCGGGCGGGATTCCGCTCGGTGTTCGCAGACGCCGGCCATCCGGTCCGCCTCGATCTTGGTCATGCCGGATGCCTGGAGCAGCTCGCCGACCACGATGAAGAGCTGCGAGGCCACGATCGTGCCGGAGAAGCCGAGGCCGGCCGCCCGCGCCCGGGAACGGGCGATGTCCGACAGCCGCTCCAGCGCCGCCCCGGCCGTCCGCGCGTCACCCGCGGCGAGCGCGTTCGCCGTGGCGGTCAGCTCCTTGGCGAACAGGTCCAGGGTGGGCCCGGCGGCGCGGTGCACCACCCGGACCGGGTTCACCGGCAACAGCAGCAGCGCCACCACCACCGCCACCCCGCCGCCCACCAGCGCGTTCGCCGTACGCGGCACGGCCAGGTCGGGTGCGTTGGGCTCCACGGTGCCGAGCAGCACAGCGGTGCTGCCGGCCTGCACCATCACGGCGCCACTGCCCCTGATCACCACCGCGAGCGAGATGGCGAGGGCGACCACCAGGCCGGTCTGCACCGGACCCGCACCGATCAGCTTGATGATCAGGTCGCCGACCAGCACACCGACGATCACCCCGCCGAGCAGCTCGGCGGGGCGGCGGATCCGGTTGCCGATCGCCGCGGCGATGGTGCCCACAGCTGCCGCCGGTGCGAACAGCGGCTGCGGGTTCTTCAGCAGCGTGCTTGCCACGTACCAGGCCAAGCCGGCGGCCAGGCCGGCCTGCAGCGCCACGATGAAGTACCGGCGCAGCCGCTCGTACGCCTCCCGGAACTCCCGCCGTGCCGCTGGAGCGACGGGGGTCACGGCACCGCCCGCCCGGGCGCCACGGGCACGCCGACTCGGGCTCGATCACGTCCTCCTCTACCCGGCGCTCGCGCCGGTATTCCCGGGCCCTTGCGGACGCGAGGGATCATGGAGTGGTGATCCGCTTTCTGCTGAACCTGCTGTGGCTCGTCTTCGGTGGCGGTTTCGTCCTGGCCCTGGGCTACGGCGTGGCCGCGCTGATCTGCTTCCTCCTGGTCGTCACCATCCCGTTCGGCGTCGCCTCGCTGCGGCTCGCCCTGTACTCGCTGTGGCCGTTCGGCCGCACGATCGTGCCCAAGCCCGGCGCCGGCCTCCCCTCCGGCCTGGCCAACGTGCTCTGGGTGGTGCTGGCCGGCTGGTGGCTGGCCCTGTCGCACATCCTCGCGGGCATCGCGCTCTGCGTGACGATCATCGGCATCCCGTTCGGGGTGGCGAACTTCAAGCTGGTTCCGGCGGCGCTGTGGCCGCTCGGCCAGGAGGTCGTCGAAACCCCGTAACGGCTTCCCGGCGCCAGCGAACGAGGGCGGCTCCTAATGGGCGGGATCCGCGTTCCGGTCACCGTGATCGCAGGAGATCTTGGTACGAGAGGGCCCCCATGCGGGCAGCCCCCATGCGGGCAGCCCCCATGCGGGCCGCTTCGTACCAAGATCTCCCAGGCATTGTCATCGCGGGCTCGCATGACGCGCTCAGCGGGCGTGGCACGCCACAACTTCTACTGCATCCTAGGAGGATGGGGTGCTTGCCTCAAGGATACGAATGACGCTCGCGGGGCGGGCTCGCTGGCTAGCGTCGGAGGGGTGCGGGACGGGGTGGTCGAGGCGCTCAGGGCGGACCCGGCGATGGCCGGCCTGCGCCGGTCGCTGGACTTCTACCACGGGGATCCGAAACGCGACGCCGCCCTGGACGCGTTCTACGCCCCGCTGGTCCGCGCCGGTGACCTGGCCTTCGACGTCGGCGCGCACGTGGGCGACCGGCTGGGCAGCTTCCGCCGCCTCGGCGCGACGGTGGTGGCGGTCGAGCCGCAGCCGCTGTGCGCCCGGGCGCTGCGCGAGATCTACGCGGGCGACGGTGCGGTGACAGTGGTGGAGGCGGCCTGCGGGCGTACCGCCGATGCGGTGCGGCTGCACGTGAACTCGGCAAACCCGACCGTCTCCACCGCCTCCCCCGGGTTCGTGCGTGCCGCCGTCGGGGCACCCGGGTGGGCGGACGAGACCTGGGACGCGCAGATCGAGGTGCCGGGGACGACCCTGGACACGCTCGTGGCCGCGTACGGCGTGCCGGCGTTCGTCAAGATCGACGTGGAGGGCTTCGAGGACGCCGTGCTGGCCGGACTGAGCCGGCCGGTCCCGGCGTTGTCGTTCGAGTTCACCACCATCGCCCGCGAGTTGGCCGCGCGCTGCCTGGACCGGCTCACCGCGCTCGGCTTCACCGGTTTCACAGTGGCGCTCGGGGACGAGATGCGGTTCGCGCTGCCGGGCTGGCGCCCCGCGGCCGAGGTGGCCGCGTACCTGCGCGCGCTGCCGGACGAGGCCAACTCCGGCGACGTGTACGCGCGCGCCTGAGCATCCATTTCGGACGACGGCGCGCCCGACGACGAGGCATCGACCCTGCTCATCACCGTGATCGGCAGACCCCCAGCCCGGGCGCTTTTTTCAAGGCTCGAACTTAGTAATACATCGTTATCCATCTGTGATTGACGTGACCGACGCCACTTGGGTTGACTGCCACGGAACCGCTTCCGCAACCGGTTCCGAAACACCCCGCACATCCCTGCGACCCAGGAGCGTCACGTGCCGATCACCATCGCCGACGTGGCCACCCGCGCCGGGGTGAGCAAGACGACGGTCTCCCGGGTCCTCAACGGCAAGGGTGAGGTCCACGTGCGCACCGCCGACCGGGTCCGCGCCGTGATCAGCGACCTCGGGTACGTGCCCAGCGCCCGCGCGGTCGGGCTGGCCCGGGGGCGTACCCGGGTGGTCGGCATGCTGGTGCCGGCGCTGACCTGGCCCTGGATGAGCGAGGTGCTCCAGGGCGCGGCCGACGTGGTCGAGGCGGCCGGCTACGGCATGCTGCTGTTCACCTGCACCCACGGCGACGAGTCGATGCGCCGGTTCGCCTCCCAGGTGTCGGCCAAGTCGTTCGACGGCCTGCTCGTGGTCGAGCCCGAGGGCACGCTGGACTACATCACCGGACTGCACCGCCGCGGCCTGCCGGTGATCCTCATCGACGACCGGGGCCACCAGCCGGGCTTCCCGTCGGTGCGGACCACGAACGAGGCAGGGGCGCGGGCCGCCGCGACGCACCTGTTGGCGCTCGGGCGACGACGGCCGCTCGTCGTCACCGGCCTGCGCCGGTTCGGCTGCACCCGGGAGCGGCTCGCCGGGTTCGCCGGCGCGTACGCCGAAGCCGGCCTGGAGATCGAGCCGGAACGGGTGGTGGAGGGCGACTTCACCGTCGAGTGCGGGCGCGCGGCGGTGCGGCGGCTGCTCGCCGACGGCGTACCGTTCGACGCCGTCTTCGCCCACAACGACCTGTCGGCCGCCGGGGCGTTGCAGGCGCTGCGCAACGCCGGACGGCGCGTCCCGCAGGACGTGGCGGTGGTCGGCTTCGACGACCTCCCGCTGGCCGGGCACACCCACCCGCCGCTGAGCTCCGTGCGCCAACCCCTGCGGGAGATGGGTACGGCCGCCGCCCGGCTGCTCATCGGCCACCTCGCCGGCACCCCGCTACCTGACACCCCGACCGTCATCCCCACCGGCTTCACCGCCCGCGACTCCACCGGCGTGAGCGGGAACGCGAGCGACCCGACCACACAGGACCCGGCGGACACACGGGAGCCGACGGGCGCCCGCGTCACCTGACCCACCCCGCGTACCCGGCGACCGTGCCGGCGGGTCCGCCCGCCGGTGGCACCACCGCACACCCTCCATCCACCACATCCCGCCCGAGGAATGCGGGATTACCGAGGGAGACCTCCATGAGAAGACGGCAACTCCTCGCCCTCGCGCTGGCCGGCGCGATGGTCACCGGCGCCGCCGCCTGCGGCGACAGCCCGAACGCGAACAAGAAGAACGGCCAGGCCGCGACGGTGCTGAACGTCGGCATGCCCAACGGCCCGCAGGCGGAGAACAACAACCCGTTCCTCACCACCTCGGCCGCCGCGTCGCTGGGCTACCGGTGGCAGATCTACGAGCCGCTGATGATGTGGAACCCGGTCAAGCCGGCCGAGCCGTTCAAGCCGTGGCTGGCCACCAAGGCCGAGTGGTCGTCGGACTACAAGACGGTCAAGGTGACCATCCGGGAGAACGCCACCTGGTCGGACGGGCAGAAGGTCACCGCCGAGGACGTCGCGTTCACCTACAACCTGGTGAAGAAGTTCCCGGCCCTCAACGACCAGGGTGTGCCGTACACCGACGCCGTGGCCAGCGGCAACGAGGTCACCATCTCGATGTCCAGCCCGCAGTTCGTCAACCAGCAGAAGGTGCTGTGGCGGGTGCCGATCGTGCCCAAGCACCTGTGGGAGAAGATCGCCGACCCGGCCACCGACCCGGTGAAGCAGCCGGTCGGCAGCGGCCCGTACACGCTGAAGTCGTTCACCCCGGCGACCACGACGCTCTCCGTACGCGACAGCGGCTACTGGCAGGACCCGCCGAAGGTCAAGGAGCTGCGGTACACGTCCTACACGGACAACAGCGCGCAGACCACCGCGCTGGCGAACGGCGAGTCGGAGTGGAGCTTCGTCTTCATCCCGAACTACCAGACCGTGTTCGTGGCCAAGGACCAGAAGAACCACAAGATGTGGGCGCCGCCGGTGCTGGGCATCCACGGCCTCTACCTGAACACCACGAAGAAGCCGTTCGACGACCCGACGCTGCGCAAGGCGATGAACATGGTCGTCGACCGGGCGGACATCTTCACCACCGCCGAGGCCGGCTACTTCCACCCCGAGGTCAAGAGCGTGACCGGTCTGCCCAGCCCGGCCGGTGACTCGTTCATCGCGCCCGAGTACAAGGGCCAGGAGCACAAGGTCGACGTCGAGGGTGCCAAGGCGCTGCTCACCGGCGCGGGCTACAAGCTGGACGGCAACACGCTCAAGGACAAGAGCGGCAAGGCCGTCACGATCCGGCTGACCGACCCGGCCGGCTGGTCCGACTACCAGACCAGCCTGGAGATCGTGAAGGGCAACCTGGCGAAGATCGGCATCGCGGCGACGATCGACAAGGCCAACCAGGACGCCTGGTTCCGCAACGTCGAGCAGGGCAACTTCGAGGCCACGTTCCGGTGGACCGAGTCCGGCGCCACGCCGTACGACATCTACCGGACCGTCATGGACGGCCGTGTGCTCAAGCCGGTCGGCACCGCCTCCCCGGCGGGCAACTTCGGCCGGTTCCAGAGCAAGGATGCCACCGACGCGCTGGTGTCGTACGCCAACGCCACCGACGACGCCACCCGTACCACCGCGCTGGCGACCCTGCAGAAGATCTTCGTCGAGCAGGTGCCGATGATCCCGGTCGGCGCGGACAACATCGGCGGCGCGTACAGCACGAAGAACTGGACCGGCTGGCCGGACGACTCGAACCCGTACGGCGCGCTCCAGCCCACCCAGCCCAACGCGGTCGACGTGGTGCTGCACCTCAAGCCGGCCGCCGGCTGACCCGGTGCCGCCGGTCCGGCCACGATCGCGCGGCCGGGCCGGCGGCGCCCACCCCTCGCTACCGGCAACCCCAGACAGGAATGCGGCATGACGTTGACCGAGAGCGCACCGGCGCCGACCGACGAGGTGGTGCTGGAGGCCGTCGGCCTGACCAAGCACTTCCCCGTCCGCCGGCGGCTGCGTGACCTCCTCTCCCGCACCCCGGCGGTGGTGCACGCCGTCGACGACGTATCGATCGCGTTGCGCCGGGGACGGGTGACAGCGCTGGTCGGCGAGTCCGGCTCCGGCAAGTCCACTGTCGCCCGGCTGCTGGCCCAGCTCTATCCGCGCACCGGCGGCGACATCCGGCTGCACGGCGAATCGACCCGGGTACGCGGCGGGCGACGGTTCCGGGCGTACGTACGCCGGGTGCAGCTGATCCTCCAGGACCCGTTCGCCTCGCTGAACCCGGTGCACACGGTCCGCTACCACCTGACCCGGTCGCTGCGCGTCCACGGCAACGCCGGTACCGGGCCGGACGGGCTGGAGAAGGCGCTGGCCGACCTGCTGACCCGGGTCGCGCTCACCCCGCCGGAGCGCTACCTCGACGCGTTCCCGCACGAGCTGTCCGGCGGGCAGCGCCAGCGCGTCGCGATCGCGCGGGCGCTCGGCGCCGACCCCGAGGTGCTGCTCGCCGACGAGCCGGTGTCCATGCTCGACGTGTCGATCCGCCTCGGCGTGCTCAACCTCCTCCAGGACCTCAAGGACCGGCTCGACCTGGCCATCCTCTACATCACCCACGACATCGCCTCGGCCCGCTACTTCGCCGACGAGACGATCGTCATGTACGCCGGGCGGATGGTCGAGGGCGGCGACAGCGAGACTGTCACCCAGCGGCCGGCCCACCCGTACACCCGGTTGCTCATCGAATCGGCGCCGGACCCGGAGCGGATCACCGGCGCGGGCGGCGACGGCGCGGCGGCGGGCGAGCGGGGCCACGGCGAGCCGCCCAGCCTGATCCGCCCGCCGGCCGGCTGCCGTTTCCACCCGCGCTGCCCGGCGGCGATGCCGCGCTGCGCCACCGACCTGCCATCGCCGATCCCGGTCGACGACGCGCCCGGCCACTGGGCCGCCTGCTGGCTGTACGACGCGGACACGGTGGCGGCCGCGCGGGCCAACGGCGTGACGGCGGCGGGAACGGAGGCGGCCCGGTGAGGTTCCTGCTGCAACGGGTGGCCTTCTACCTGTTCACCGCCTGGGCGGCGATCACGCTCAACTTCTTCATCCCGCGGATGGTCCCGGGCGACCCGGTGCAGTCGCTGATCTCCCGCAACCAGGGCCGGATCAGCGCCGACGCGGTCGCGTCGCTGCGGGTGCTGTTCGGGCTGGACTCCGACAGTTCGCTGTGGGAGCAGTACGTCGCCTACTGGGGGCAGCTCCTGCGCGGCGACCTCGGGCTGTCGTTCACGTTCTTCCCCGCCCCGGTGTCGCAGGTGATCGGCGACAGCCTGCCGTGGACGGTCGGCCTGGTCGGCGTCACCACGATCGTCAGCTTCCTGCTCGGCACCGCGCTCGGCGTCGGCGCCGGCTGGCGGCGCGGCTCGTGGATCGACGGGCTGCTGCCGGCCACCACGTTCCTGTCCTCGATCCCGTACTTCTGGCTCGGACTGGTCGCGATCGCCCTGTTCGCCGGTCCGGGTAGCTTCTTCCCCTCCTCGGGCGGCTACGAGCCGGGGCTGGTGCCCGCGTTCGACGCGTACTTCGTGCCGAGCGCGATCCAGCACAGCATCCTGCCGGCGGCGACCATCCTGGTGTCGTCGATGAGCGGCTGGATCCTCAGCATGCGCAACATGATGGTGACCGTCGCCAGCGAGGACTACATCACCGTGGCGCACGCCAAGGGGCTGTCCGAGCGCCGGGTGGCGCTCAGCTACGCCGCCCGCAACGCGCTGCTGCCGAACGTGTCCGGGTTCGCGCTGTCGCTCGGTTTCATCGTCGGCGGCACGCTGCTCGTGGAGATCGTCTTCTCGTACCCCGGCCTGGGGTTCCAGCTCTTCCAGGCCGTCGGCGCGAAGGACTACCCGCTCATGCAGGGCATCTTCCTGATCATCACGATCTCGGTGCTGGTGGCGAACCTGCTCGCCGACGTGGCGTACCTGCTCCTCGACCCACGGACCCGAAAGAGCTGAACGATGACACTCTCCCCGTCCAGCATCGAGCAGGTCATCCCCGGCCAGGGCGCGATGGCGCAGCCCGCGGCCCGGGCCCGCCGCCGCCGGTTCCGCTTCGTCGCCAACGGCAAGGCCGCGACCGGCCTCGCCGTCCTCGGGGTGTACGTGCTCCTGGCGGTGATCGGGCCGTGGATAGCGCCGTACGACCCGGACGCGCGCAGCGCCGACGTGCTCCAGGCGCCCTCGGCCCGGCACTGGTTCGGCACCACCCACCTCGGGCAGGACATCTTCAGTCAGATCCTGGTCGGCGCGCGCAGCGTGATGGTGGTGGGCCTGACCGCCGGCGTGCTCGCCACGATCCTGTCGATCCTGATCGGCGTGACCGCCGGCTACCTGGGCGGCGCCGCCGACGAGGGCCTGTCGGCGGTGTCGAACGTGTTCCTGGTGATCCCGGCGCTGCCGCTGATCATCATCGTCACGTCCCTCGTCGACCAGGCGAGCGACATGCTCGTGGCGCTCATCATCGGCCTCACGTCGTGGGCGTGGGGCGCCCGGGTGCTGCGCGCCCAGACGCTGTCGTTGCGCCGCCGTGACTACGTGGAGGCCGCGCGCGCCACCGGCGAACGGACCTGGCGGATCATCGGGTTCGAGATCCTGCCCAACCTGACCGCGATCATCGCCTCCGGCTTCGTCGGCACCGTCATCTTCGCGGTGATGTCGGAGATCACCCTGGCGTTCATCGGCGTCTCGTCGATGACGTCGTGGAACTGGGGCACGATCCTGTTCTGGGCCCAGGGACAGCAGGCCCTGGCGCAGGGCGCCTGGTGGTGGTTCGTGCCGGCCGGGCTGGCCATCGCGCTGCTCGGCACCGCCCTCGCGCTGATCAACTTCGGCATCGACGAGTTCGTCAGCCCGCGGCTGCGCACCGGCGGCCGCACCCGGATCCGTACCGCCGACGGTCGGGCCGTCCGCATGCGGGTCGGGTTCACCCCGGTGCTCGCGCCGGTCACCGCCACGGTGCCGATGCGGGCGCGGGGCACCGACGGGCCGCCCGCCGACGCCGACGAGAGAGGGACGCGCGCATGAGCGACCAGGTGCTGGAGATCCGCAGGCTGTGCGTCGACTACGGCGTCGGCGCGGAAGCGGTCCGCGCGGTCCGCGACGTCGACCTGACGCTGCACCGCGGCGAGGTGCTCGGCCTGGCCGGAGAGAGCGGCAGCGGCAAGTCCACGCTCGCCTACGGGCTGACCCGGCTGCTGCCCCCGCCCGGCGTGGTCAGCGGCGGTCAGGTGATCTACCACCCGGCGGACGGCCCGCCCGTCGACGTGCTCACGCTCAGCCCGGCGCAGCTGCGCGAGTTCCGCTGGGCGGAGGCGTCGATCGTGTTCCAGGGCGCGATGAACTCGCTGAACCCGGTGCACAAGGTCTCCACCCAGCTGCTCGACGTGATCCGGGCGCACGACCCCAAGAGCACGGCGACGGGCCGGCTCGCCCGGGCGAAGGAGCTGCTGCGCCTGGTCGGCATCTCCGCCGACCGGCTGGACAGCTACCCGCACCAGCTCTCCGGCGGCATGCGGCAACGCGTCATGATCGCGATGGCGCTGGCGCTGGAGCCGCAGGTGGTCATCATGGACGAGCCGACCACCGCGCTGGACGTGGTGATGCAGCGGCAGATCCTCGGCCAGCTCGCCGAGCTGCGCGACCGCCTCGGCTTCGCGGTGCTGTTCATCACCCACGACCTGTCGCTGCTGGTCGAGTTCTCCGACCGGATCGCGATCATGTACGGCGGCCGGATCGTCGAGGAGGCGCCCGCCGCACGGCTGTACCGGGAGCCGCTGCATCCGTACACCGAGGGGTTGCTGCACTCGTTCCCGGCGCTGCACGGGCCGCGCCGCGAGCTGACCGGCATCCCCGGCTCCCCGCCGGACCTGCGCGCCATGCCGTCCGGCTGCGCGTTCCACCCCCGCTGCCCGAAGGCGTTCGACGGGTGCGACGAGCAGGTGCCGGTGCTCGGCGCGCCGCGCGTCGACGACCCGGCGCGGGCCGTCGCGTGCCGGCTGCACCCGGCAGTCGCGCCCGTGTCCCGCTGACCCGCCCGACACCACCACCCGCTACCCGCGAGGAGAACCATGGACACCGACCTCACCCGCCCGTCGCCGGCCGCCGGTACGGACCCGATCGACACGCTGCCGCCGACCTTCCGGTGGGGGGTGGCGACGTCGTCGTACCAGATCGAGGGCGCGGTGGCCGAAGACGGCCGGACGCCGTCCATCTGGGACACCTTCTGCCGGGTGCCCGGCGCGGTGGCGAACGGCGACCACGGCGACGTGGCCTGCGACCACTACCACCGGATGCCGCAGGACGTCGCGCTCATCGCCGACCTGGGGCTGGACACGTACCGGTTCTCGGTGGCCTGGCCCCGGGTGCAGCCGGGCGGGCGCGGTCCGGCCAACGTGGCCGGGCTCGCCTTCTACGACCGGCTGGTGGACGAGCTGCTCGGCCGCGACGTCGAGCCGTGGGTGACGCTCTACCACTGGGACCTGCCGCAGGAGCTGGAGGACGCGGGCGGCTGGCCGAACCGGGACACCGCCCACCGGTTCGCCGACTACGCGGAGCTGGTCTTCGCCGCGCTCGGCGACCGGGTCCGCACCTGGACCACGCTGAACGAGCCGTGGTGCTCGGCCATGCTCGGGTACGCCTACGGCGACCACGCCCCGGGCCGGCGGAACCTGGGCGACGGTATCGCCGCGGCGCACCACCTGCTGCTCGGGCACGGGCTGGCGACGCGGCGGCTGCGCGAGGCGGCCCGGTCCCCGATCGAGCTGGGCCTGACGCTCAACCTGGCCACCGCCGACCCGGCCACCGACAGCGCCGCCGACCGGGACGCGGCGCGGGCCGCCGACGGGCTGGGCAACCGGCTCTACCTCGACCCGGTGCTGCGCGGGGCGTACCCGCAGGACGTGATCGCCGACCTGGCCGCCGAGGGGGTGGAGATTCCGGTCCAGGACGGCGACCTGGACGTCATCGCCACCCCGATCGACGTGCTGGGGGTCAACTACTACTTCGGGCAGCTGCACTCCGGCGTGGACGAGCGGGGCCGGGACCGCGACGACGACGGCAGGCCGGTACGCCGGGTGGTCCGCCGTGACCTGCCGCGTACCGCGATGGACTGGGAGATCGTGCCGGAGTCCTTCACCGACCTGCTGGTGCGGCTGCACCGCGACTACCCGGGCGTGCCCATGGTGATCACCGAGAACGGCGCCGCGTTCGACGACGAGCCGGACGCTGACGGGTTCGTCGCCGACGACGACCGGGTCGGCTACCTCACCGAGCACCTGCGGGCGGTGGCCCGGGCCCGGGCGGCCGGCGCCGACGTGCGCGGCTACTTCGCCTGGTCGCTGCTGGACAACTTCGAATGGGCGTACGGCTACGACAAGCGGTTCGGCATCGTCCGGGTCGACTACGACACCCAGCGCCGCACCCCCAAGCGCAGCGCGCTCTGGTACCGCGACACCGTCCGGCGGGTACGCGGGCAGCGCTGACGTCGTCCGGCGTGGGGGCAGGGCCGGTCAGGTCAGTGACGGCGGCCCGGCCCCCACGCCGGGCCCGGGCGGGCGGCCGGGTCGCGGGGCACGCCGCCGTCGCGCAGCAGCCGGGTCATCGGCAGGGTGGCCGCGCCCATCGCGACCGCGTCCGGGCCGAGCCGGCACAGCTCGATCGAGGTCTGCGCGTACGGCTGGCGCAGCGCGTGCCGCGCGGTGGCCTCGCGGATGGCGGGCAGGTGCCGCTCGCCCAGGGCCAGTCCGGCCCAGCCGCCGAGCACCACCCGCTCCGGGTTGAACAGGTTCACCAGGTTCGCCACCCCCGCGCCCAGGTAGCCGACCGTCTCGTCGATCACCGTCGCGGCGGTGCGGCCGGTGGAGCGCAGCAGCTCGCCGAAGGCGGTCTCCTCGTCCGCGCCCGGCGCCGGGCGGCCCCGGTTGGCCTGGCGGAACCGGTCCAGCACCGCCTCCGCCCCGACGTACGCCTCCAGGCAGCCGAGGTTGCCGCAGCGGCAGCGGCGGCCCCCGTACACGATGGTGGTGTGGCCCCACTCCCCGGCGCTGCTGTGCGCGCCGCGGTAGCCGACGCCGTCGGCGACCACGCTCGCGCCGACGCCGGAGCCGACCAGGGCGACCACCGCGTGCCGGACGCCGCGGCCTGCGCCGAACCACATCTCGGCCTGGCCGAGCGTCTTCGCGCCGTTGTCCACGTGCACCGGCACGTCGGTGCCGGCGCGCAGCATCGCGCCGAGCGGCACGCCGTCCCAGCCGAGCGTCTGGGCGTGCACCACGGCGTCGGCGGCGCGCTCGACGGTGCCGGCGACGGCGACGCCGAAGCCGAGCACCGCGGCCGGGTCGACGCCGGCCTGCTCGGTGACGGCCGCGAGGCCGTGCCGCAGGTGCCCGGCGACCCGCTCGGGGTCCGGGTCGGCGGCGTCGATCGGGTACTCGGCCTTGGCCAGCGCGGTCATGCTCAGGTCGAACAGCTCCACCTGGACGCGGGTCTCGCCGACGTCGGCGCCGACCAGGTAGCCGTAGCCGGGCGCGACGCGCAGCAGGACGCGGGGACGGCCGCCGTCGGACTCGACCGAGCCGGCCTCCTCGACCAGGCCCTCGTTGATCATCTCGCCGACCAGGTTGCTGACGCTGGCCAGGCTGAGCGCTGTGGACTGGCCCAGCTCGTGCCGGCTGAGCGGGCCGTCCAGCCAGATCCGGGTGAGCAGGACCGAGCGGTTGGCCCGGCGCATGTCGCGCACCGTGGTGCGTCTGGCGTCCACGTCCGCCGCCGTCCTTCCCGGCCGCCCGAGGGCGGCTTTCGTTCCTGCTTCACGCCCTGAGCGGGGTGGTGACAGGGTACGCCGCATTTACACTTAACAAAGTTAACTGATAACCTCCGGCGCATCGATGAGGAGGTATGTCATGCGACTTCGACGTGGGATGACCGCTCTGCTCGGTGGCGTCGCGCTGCTCGCCGCCACCGCCGCCGCCCTGCCCGCCACCGCCGCCACACCGACCGGCGCCGTGGGCGCGCTCGTCGCGTGTGACGCGCCGGTCTGGGCCGAGGGCGTCACCTGGACCGCCGGCAGCCGGGCCACCTATGCCGGCCGGCTCTACCAGGCGCTCGTCACGCACACCCCGCCGGCCGGCGCGGGCTGGACCCCGGCCGCCGTACCGGCGCTCTGGACCGACCTCGGCGCCTGCACCGGTGGCACGCCGTCGCCGAGCCCCACCACCCGGCCGCCATCGCCCACGCCCTCCGCCTCTCCGTCCGCCTCCCCCACCCGGCCGCCATCGCCCACGCCGACCGTGTCGTCCAGCCCGACCACGCCCGGCGGGGACACCTGTGCGTTGCGGTCCCGGCCGTCCGGGAAGGTGCTCCAGGGCTACTGGGAGAACTGGGACGGTGCCGCCAACGGCGTACACCCCGGGCTCGGGTGGATCCCGGTCACCGACTCCCGGATCACCGGGCACGGCTACAACGTGGTGACCGCCGCGTTCCCGGTCATCCGCGCCGACGGCACCGTGCTCTGGGAGGACGGCATGGACGCCGGCGTCAAGGTGCCCACCCCGGCGCAGGTGTGCCAGGCCAAGGCCGCCGGGCTCACCGTGCTGCTGTCCATCGGCGGCGCCACCGCCGGCATCGACCTCAGCTCCAGCGCTGTCGCCGACCGGTTCGTCGCCACAGTCGTGCCGATCCTCAAACGGCACAACTTCGACGGCATCGACATCGACATCGAGACCGGCCTGACCGGCAGCGGCAACATCAACCAGCTCTCCCCCTCGCAGGCCAACCTGATCCGGATCATCGACGGGGTGCTGGCCCAGATGCCGGCCGGCTTCGGGCTCACCATGGCGCCGGAGACCGCGTACGTCACCGGCGGCAGCGTCACCTACGGCTCGATCTGGGGCGCGTACCTGCCGATCGTCAAGAAGTACGCCGACAACGGGCGGCTGTGGTGGCTGAACATGCAGTACTACAACGGCTCGATGTACGGCTGCGCCGGTGACTCGTACCCGGCCGGCACGGTGGCCGGTTTCGTCGCGCAGACCAACTGCCTCGACGCCGGCCTGGTCATCCAGGGCACCACCGTCCGCGTCCCGCTGGACCGGCAGGTCCCCGGGCTGCCCGCGCAGGTCGGCGCCGGCGGCGGCTACATGAGCCCGGCGCTGGTGGCCCAGGCGTGGAACACCTACCAGGGGCGGCTGAAGGGCCTGATGACCTGGTCGGTCAACTGGGACGGGTCGAAGGGCTGGACGTTCGGCGACAACGTCCGCGCGTTGCAGGGCCGCTGAGACGCGGCGCGGGGCCCCGCCGGACGGGTGGGGCCCCGCGATGCGTCAGCCGATCTTCTTCGGGGTCATCTTCTTCGGGGTGGTCGGGGAGTCCAGCCAGGCGTTGATCAGCGCGGTGAAGTCCCGGCCGGTCTGCTTGTTGACGAAGGCGATGAACGAGGCCCGGTCCTGCGGCGTGTTGCGCTGCTCCTGGACCCAGGCGCGGGCCAGCGCGAAGAACGCCTTGTCGCCGAGCGTCCGGTGGATCTCGCGCAGCATCGCCGCCGGGCACAGGTAGACGTTCCCCTCGGCGAACCGCTTCGGGTCGGGCCGGCCGGGCGGGCCCAGCTTCTTGCGCAGGGCGGCGTCACCCTCGCGCAGGTACCGGTCCAGGCTGGCCTCGCTGAGCTTCATCCTCTCCTTGGTGTGCAGGTCCTGGATGTACGTCGCCCAGCCCTCGTTCAGCCACAGGTCCCGCCAGGTGGTGGGCGTGACCGAGTTGCCGAACCACTGGTGGGCGTACTCGTGCATCAGGTCGCTGCCCCAGCGGTCCCGGCGGGCCGCGGTGTTCTCGATCTTCCGGCCCATCGTGATCATCTGCTGGGTCTCCATGCCCGACGCCGAGTCCACCACCACGACGCCGCCGGAGGGGAACGGGTACGGGCCGAACTTCTTCTCCAGCCAGGTCAGGTACTGCGGGGACTTCTTCAGGTACGGCAGCAGCTTGTCGTCGGTGCCCTTGCGGTACCAGTAGGTCAGCGGCACTCCGCGCGGCCCCGCCACGGTCAGCTTCTGGTACCTCCCCACCGCGAGCGTGGTCAGGTAGGTCGCGACCGGGTCGGTGCTGCGGTAGCTGAACGTGGTGCCGGACTGACCGGCGGGCGTGCCGCCGGCGATCGCGGACCAGCCCGCCGGCACTGTCACCCGGATGTCGTAGAGGGCCTCGTCAGAGGGCTGGTCGTTCGCCGGGTACCAGGTGAACGCCCCGAACGGCTCCTGCATGGTCCAGAGGCCGCCCTCTTTGCTGACGGTGAGACCCAGGGCTTCGGTGTCCTTGCGGTGCGACGGCATCGGGGTCGTCTTCGGCCGGCCGTGGTAGGTGACCACCAGGGTCACCGGCTTGTCCGCCGCCACCGGGGCGGAGACGGTCAGCTTCTCCTTGGCCACCGCGCCGGGAACCGTCGCGCCGTCCAGCGTGACGCTGTCGAGCTGGTAGGGCATGAAGTCGAGGACCAGGTCCGGCGCGTCCTTCACCGGCCGGATCCGCAGCGTGGCGGTGCCGGTGAGGGTGGTGGTCGACGGCGCCCACTCCAGCGCGAGGTCGTAGTGCAGGACGTCCAGCGCGTCGGTGCCCCGGGCCGGATAGACCGGGTCGGCGACCGGCGTCGACCGCCCCGCCTGCCAGGCGGCGTAGTCGACGGCGGGCGCGGTCGGGCTCGGCGGGGTGGAGGCGGAGGGGGTCGCGGCCGGGGCGGCGGGAGCGGTGGTGCACCCGGCGACGAGCAGCGGTCCGAGGATCATGATCAGGGTTATGGGGCGGCGCACCAGCGCACCCTACGGCAGTAATCGATCTTCGTGGGGGCGTCCCGGCTGGCACAGGTTGCGAGACCCTGCGAGGCTGGCGCTCGTGTATGACTACGACCTGCTGGTGCTGGGCTCCGGACCGAGTGGACAGAAGGCGGCGATCGCCGCGGCGAAGCTGGGCCGCCGGGTGGCGATCGTGGACCGCCGCGACATGCTCGGCGGAGTGTGCATAAACACCGGCACCGTGCCCTCCAAGACGTTGCGTGAGGCGGTCCTCTACCTGACCGGGCTGAGCCAGCGCGACCTCTACGGCAGCAGCTACCGGGTCAAGGAGGAGATCACCGTCGCCGACCTGGCCGCCCGCACCCAGCACGTGATCACCCGGCAGACCGACGTCATCCGCAACCAGCTGGCCCGCAACAAGATCTCGCTGATCACCGGCACCGGCCGGTTCGCCGACGCCCACTCCGTCTGGGTGGACGCCGGCTCCGGCCGGGAGACCCGGGTCAGCTTCGACAAGGCCGTCATCGCCGCCGGCACCCGCCCGGCCCGCCCGGACAGCGTCGACTTCGACGACCGCACGATCGTCGACTCCGACGGCGTCATCAACCTTCAGGCCGTCCCGGGCAGCATGGTCGTGGTCGGGGCCGGGGTGATCGGCATGGAGTACGCGTCCCTGTTCGCCGCGCTCGGCACCAAGGTGACGGTGGTCGAGCGACGCCCCCGGATGCTCGACTTCTGCGACGAGGAGATCGTCGAGTCCCTGAAGTACCACCTGCGGGACCTGTCGGTGACCTTCCGCTTCGGTGAGGAGGTGGCCTCCGTGGAGAAGCACCGCAGCGCCGCGCTCTGCGTCCTGCGCAGCGGCAAGAAGATCGTCGCGGACACGGTGATGTACTCGGCCGGGCGGCAGGGGCAGACCGACGACCTCGCGCTGGAGGCGGCCGGGCTCACCGCCGACCACCGGGGCCGGATCACCGTGGACGCCGACTACCGCACCGCCGTCGACAACATCTACGCCGTCGGCGACGTGATCGGCTTCCCCGCGCTGGCGTCCACCTCGATGGAACAGGGCCGGCTGGCCGCCCAGCACGCCTGCGGCGAACCGGCGCGCGGCATGTCGGACCTGCAACCGATCGGCATCTACACGATTCCGGAGATCAGCTTCGTCGGGAAGACCGAGGAGGAACTGACCGAGGCGTCAGTACCGTTCGAGGTGGGCATCGCCCGCTACCGGGAACTGGCCCGGGGGCAGATCGTCGGCGACTCCTACGGGATGCTGAAGCTGCTCGTCTCACCCGAGGACGGGCGGCTGCTCGGGGTGCACGTCTTCGGCACCGGTGCCACCGAGATCGTCCACATCGGGCAGGCCGTGATGGGCTGCGGCGGCACCGTCGACTACCTGCTGGACGCCGTCTTCAACTACCCGACGCTGGCCGAGGCGTACAAGGTGGCCGCCCTGGACGCCGCCAACAAGATCCGCAACATCACCCGCATCGACACCTGACCGGGAGGGTCAGCGGCCTGCGGCGTAGCCCTGGGCGCCTCGGGGGTTCGCCGCGGCGGAGAGCACTCCGGTGCGCGGGTCGCGTGTCACGGCGCACATGCGGCCCAGGCTCCACGGGCCGGACAGGCGCACGGTGTGGCCCCTGGCGCGCAGGCCCGCCAGCACATCCGCGTCGATCCGGTCCTCCAGCACCAGCACGCCCGGCTCGACCTCGCGCGGATAGAACGACGCGGGCAGGCTCGTGGTGTGCCACATCGGGGCGTCGATCGCCTCCTGCAACTCCTGCCCGCCGGCCAGGTGCCGCAGCAGGAACAGCAGCTGCCACTGGTCCTGCTGGTCGCCACCGGGCGTCCCGCACGCCATCACCGGCTCGCCGTCGCGGAGCACGAGCGTCGGGCTGAGCGTGGTACGCGGACGCCGGCCCGGCCGCAGCGTCGAGGCGAGCCCCTCCTCCAGCCAGCACATCTGCAACCGGCTGCCGAGCGGGAACCCCAGCTCCGGGATGGCGGGTGAGCTCTGCAGCCAGCCGCCGCTGGGCGTCGCGGAGATGATGTTGCCCCACCGGTCCACCACGTCGACGTGGCAGGTGTCGCCGCGGGTCACGCCGTCCGCCCGTACCGTGGGTTCGCCGGTGCTCGGATCCCGCGGGACGGCCCCGCGACCCGCGTCGGTGCGCAGGTGGGACGGGAGCCGGGGCGGCTCACCCGCCGGGCTGCCGGGACGCAGCGTCGTGTCCGCGCTGTCGCCGATCAGCGCGGCCCGCGAGCGGGCGTAGTCGGCCGACAGCAGCGCGGAACCCGGCACGGCGGTGTCGCCGTACCACGCCTCCCGGTCGGCGAACGCGAGCTTCAGCGCCTCGGCCTGCGCGTGGATGCCCTCCAGGCTCGACGGGTCGTGGACGGCCGGGTCGTCGAGCGCGTCCAGAATGGAGAGCGTCTGGAGCAGCACCGGACCCTGGCCCCAGAAGCCGGTCTTGGCGATCGTGTGCCCGTGCCAGTCCAGCGTGACCGGCGCCTCCCAGGTGGCCGACCATCCGGCCAGGTCGTCGCCGGTGACCAGCCCGGCGTGCGCGCGCCCGCTGGAGTCGCGAAACGGCAGCCGGCTGAACGCGTCGATCGCCTCGGCGACGAAACCCTCCCGCCAGGCGCGCCGGGCCGCCTCGATCTGCGCCTCCCGGTCCGCACCGGCGGCCCGTCCCGCGTCGACGAGGCGGCGCAGCGTGTCCGCGTACGCCGGGTTGGTGACCATCTCCCCCGGCGCGGGCGGGCGGCCGTCGCGGAGCCAGAGACGCGCGGAGGTCGGCCAGTGGCCGGTGAACAGCGACCGGACCCGCGCGACGGTCTGCCCGGCCGCGCCGACGAGCGGGTGGCCGGCGGCGGCGTAGCCGATCGCCGGTTCCAGCACCTCGGCGAGCGTGCGGGTGCCGTGGTCACGCAGCAGCAACAGCCAGGCGTCGACGGCGCCCGGCACCACGGCGGCGAGCGGTCCGGCACCGGGGACGAGGTCCAGGCCGAGCGACCGGAAGTGCGCGCCGGTGGCGGCGGCCGGAGCCGGGCCCTGGCCGCACAGCACCCGCGGTGTGGGGTCGGTCGCGGTGGCGAGGATCGCCGGCACCTCACCGGCCGGGCCGTTGAGGTGCGGCTCCACGACGTGCAGCACGAAACCGGCGGCCACCGCGGCGTCGAAGGCGTTGCCGCCGCGTTCCAGCACACCCATCGCCGACTGGCTGGCCAGCCAGTGCGTGGAGGAGACCATGCCGAACGTGCCGCGCAGCGTCGGCCGGGTGGTGAACGCCATGGGCGCGAGCCTACGACGTGCCGGCGTCGGCGCGCGTCGTCGCGCCGTCCTCCCCCAGGCCGCCGTCGCGCTCGCCGTCGAGCGGGAACAGGCACGCCGCGTGGTGACCCGGGCCCACCTCGGCCGGCACCGGGTCGGTCTCGGCGCACGCGGGGCGGGCCTGCGGGCAGCGGGTACGGAAGCGGCAACCGCTGGGCGGGTCCACCGGGCTGGGGATGTCGCCGGTGAGCACGATGCGGCGGCGCTCCCGCTCGACGCGGGGGTCGGCCACCGGCACCGCCGACAGCAGCGCCGCCGTGTAGGGGTGCGCCGGGTGCTGGTAGATCCGCTCGGGCGGGCCGGTCTCGACGATGCGGCCCAGGTACATCACCGCGATCCGGTCGCTCATGTGCTCGACGGCGGCCAGGTCGTGCGCGATGAACAGGTAGGTCAGCCCGAGGTCGCGTTGCAGGTGCCGGAGCAGGTTCATGATCTGCGCCTGGACGCTCAGGTCGAGCGAGGCGATCGGCTCGTCCAGGACGATCAGGTCCGGTTCCCCGGCCAGCGCGCGGGCCACGCCGACCCGCTGGCGCTGGCCGCCGGACAGCTCGTGCGGGTACCGGCCGGCGGTGTCGGCGCGCAGGCCGACCAGGTCCAGCAGCTCCGCGACCCGGGCCTTGCGGGCGGCGGCGGACCTGGCGAGCCGGTGCACGAACAGCGGCTCGGCGATGCTGTCGCCGACCGTGCGGCGCGGGTCCAGCGACGCCTGCGGGTCCTGGAAGACCATCGCCACGTGGCGGCGCGTCGCGCGCAGGCGCCGGCGGGACCAGCGGGTCACGTCCTCGCCCGCCACCCGGACCCGGCCGGCGGTCGGGTCGACCAGCCGCAGCAGCGCCAGACCTGCAGTGGACTTGCCGCTTCCCGACTCGCCGACCAGCCCGAGCGTCTCCCCTCGGCGTACGGCGAGGCTGACGCCGTCCACCGCGCGGACCGTTCCCGCCGGGGTCGGGAAGTGCACCTTCAGGTCGTCCAGCTCGGCCACCACGTCCGGGGTGTCGGCGTTCATCCGGTCTCTCCACTGTAGAAGGTGCGGACCGTGTGCCCCTCGCCGACCGGGGTCAGCGGGGGAAGTTCGTGCTCGCAGCGGGGATCGGCACGGACCGGGCAGCGCGGCCAGAACGCGCAGCCGGGCGGCAGGTCCAGCGGGCTCGGCGGCGAACCGGGGATGGCGACCAGGTCCTCGCCGCGCCGCGACGGGTCCGGCCGGGCCGCCAGCAGCGCCCGGGTGTACGGGTGGGTGGGCGTGTCGAACACCGCGTCGACGGGGCCCTGCTCGACGATCCGTCCCCCGTACATGACCGCCACGGTGTCGGCGATGCCCGCCACCACGCCCAGGTCGTGGGTGACCCAGACGACCGCGGTGCCGAGCCGGGCCTGGAGGTCGGCGACCAGTTCGATGATCTGCGCCTGCGTGGTGACGTCCAGCGCCGTGGTCGGCTCGTCGGCGATCAGCAGATCCGGCTCGCAGGCCAGCGCCATGGCGATGGCGACGCGCTGGCGCATGCCGCCGGAGAACTGGTGCGGGTACGCGTCGACGCGCCGCGCCGCCGACGGGATGCCCACCAGCTCCAGCAACTCCACCGCCCGGTCGCGGGCGGCGCGGCGGGTCAGCCCGAGGTGCTCCTCGGCCGCCTCGGTGACCTGCCGGCCCACCGGCAGCACCGGGTTGAGCGAGGTCATCGGGTCCTGGAAGACGAACCCGACGTGCCGGCCGCGTACCTTGCGCCGACGCTCGTCGGGCAGCGCGGTCAGCTCGGTGTCGAGCAGCCGGACCCGGCCGGTGACGGTGGCGGCGCGCGGGGCGAGACCGGTGGCGGCGAGCAGGGTCATGCTCTTGCCGCTGCCCGACTCGCCGACCAGCGCGAACGTCTCCCCCTGCCGCACCTGCCAGGACACCCCGGCCACCGCACGGGCCGGGCCGCGGCGGGTGCCGATCGTCACGGTGAGGTCGTCCACTGACAGCACTGTCGAGTCGGTCATGCGCTCGTGGCTCTCGGTTCGCTCGGTGCGCTCGCTCATGGGGTGCTCCTGCGGGCCTCGCCGAGGGTGAGCTGGCGCGGGTCGAGCACGTCCCGCAGCGCGTCGCCGACCAGGTTGAACGCCAGCACGGTGAGGAAGATCGCCGCGCCCGGGAACACGCCCAGCCACCACGCGTCGGTGACGAAGCCACGCCCGTCGAACAGCATCCGGCCCCAGGCCGGTGCGGGCGGCTGGATGCCCAGGCCGAGGAAGGACAGCGCGGCCTCGGAGAGGATCGCGAACGCCAGCGACAGAGACGTCTGCACGATCAGCGGCGCGGCGATGTTCGGCAGCACGTGCCGGCGCATGATGCGCAGGTCGGACGCGCCGATGGAGACGGCGGCCCGGACGAACACCTGCTCGCGTACGGAGAGCACACCGGCGCGGGTGATCCGGGCGAAGATGGGCGTGTAGACCACGCCGATGGCGACCATGGCGGTGAGCAGGCCGGGGCCGAGCACCGCCACGATGGCCACCGCCAGCAGCAGCACCGGGAACGCGAACAGCACGTCCATACAGCGCATGAGCACGCTGTCCAGCCAGCCCCGGTAGTAGCCGGCGAACAGCCCGAGCGTCACGCCCGCGACCAGCGCGATGCCGACGCTGACGGCGCCGACCTGAAGCGACACCCGGGCGGCGACGAGCACCCGGCTGAGCACGTCGCGGCCCAGCTCGTCGGTGCCGAAGGGGTGCGCGCCGCTGGGCGGGCGCAGCATCTGGTCCACGTCGACGTCGTTGACGCCGGCCGGTGCCAGCCACGGGCCGGCGATCCCCACCACCACCAGCAGCACGAGCACGATCGTCCCGCCGACGGCGAGCGGGTCGCGCCGCAGCGCGTCCAGGACGCGGCGTCCGGTGCTCTCGGTCGTGGTGCTCACTTGACCGTGATCCTCGGGTCGAGGCGGGCGTAGAGGATGTCCACCAGGAGGTTCACCAGCAGGAACAGGGCCGCCACAAGGAGCACCGCGCCCTGCAGGACGGGGTAGTCGCGGGCCTGCACGGCGTCGAAGGTGAGCCGGCCGATGCCCGGCCAGGCGAACAGCACCTCGATCACGATGACGCCGCCGAGCAGGCTGGCGAGCTGCACCGCGACCACGGTGACCACCGGGATCAGCGCGTTGCGCAGCACGTGCCGCAGGATCACCACGCGGTTGCGCAGCCCTTTCGCCTCGGCGGTGCGCACGTAGTCGGCGGAGAGCACCTCCAGCACCGAGGAGCGGATGAACCGGGTGAGGATCGACGCGGTGACCAGGCCGACGGTGACCGCCGGCAGCGCCACGTGGGTGGCCCACCGGCCGGGGTCGTCGGTCAGCGCCACGTAGCCCGACGGGGGCAGCCAGCCGAGCACCCCGGCGAACAGCAGGATGCCCATGATGCCCATCCAGAAGTCCGGCACGGAGACGCCGAACTGGCTGAACACGCGGGCGGCGTGGTCGATCGCGGAGCCGCTGCGTACCGCCGCGACGATGCCCAGCGGGAACGCGACGAGCAACGCGAACACCACGGCGGTGACTGCCAGCGACAGCGTGGCGGGCAGCCGCTCCAGCACGATGTGGCTCACCGGCTGGCCGGTGCGGAAGCTGACCCCCAGGTCACCGGTGAGCGCGTGGCCGAGGTAGCTCACGTACTGCACCGGCAGCGGCTGGTCGAGCCCGGCGCGCTCCCGCAGCGCCTCGTAGGTCTGCGGGTCGAACCGGGTGCCGAGCGCCACCCGGACCGGGTCGCCCGGCACCAGTTGCAGCAGCAGGAACACCACAAGCGTGACGCCGACCAGCACGATCGCCGACTGGAGGACCCGCCGCAGGACGAAGCGGGCCATCACTTGGCCAGGGCGACCGACCGGAACCGGATCGCCCGATCGGTGCGCACGTCGTAGCCGGAGACCTTCTTCGACCAGCCCTGCACCACGTCCGGGTTGTAGAGGTAGAGGTAGCTGGCGTCGTCGACGATCTGCTTCGCCGCCTGCTCGTACGCCTGCTTGCGGGCGCCCTGGTCGGTCTGGGTACGGGCGTCGTCCAACAGCTTGTCCACCGCCGGGTTCTTGTACTTGTGGAAGTTGAACGTGCCGCCGCTGTGGTGCTGGGCGTAGTAGAACTCGTCCGGGTCGATGTTGCCGAGCCAGCCGAGCATGAACCCGTCGAAGTTGCCCTTCGCCTGCTCGTCGAGCCACTGGGCGAAGTCCAGCGTACGGATCTTGACGGTGATTCCGACGTCCTTGAGCTGCGCGGCGATGACCTGGGCGGCGGTGACCGTCTCCGGGTACTCGCTGGTGACCATCAGGTCCATGGTCAGGTTGCTCACGCCGGCCTGGCCGAGCATCTGCTTCGCCTTGGCCGGGTCGTGGTTGTAGGGCGCGTAGTCGAAGTAGAAACCGCTGGCCTTCGGGATAGCGGTCTGGTTGACGGTCGCCAGGCCGAACTTCGCGGCCTTGGTGATCGCCTCGCGGTCCAGCGCGTAGCCGATCGCGCGCCGCACCTCGGGGTTGTCGAACGGCTTGCGGGCCTCGTTGAGCGCCACGTACCAGTAGTCGGTGGAGGCCGCCGACTTCACCACCGGGTCGTCGCCGTCCTGCAACGACTTCACCTGCTGCGGCGGCAGGTTGTCGGTCCACTGCACCTGGCCGCTGCGCAGGTTCTGCAACGCCACCGTCGGGTCCTTGACGAAGGTGAACGTGACGCCGTCCAGCTTCGGCTTG
This sequence comes from Micromonospora sp. NPDC049203, assembly GCF_043197215.1. Taxonomy (NCBI): domain Bacteria; kingdom Bacillati; phylum Actinomycetota; class Actinomycetes; order Micromonosporales; family Micromonosporaceae; genus Micromonospora; species Micromonospora sp. NPDC049203. The sequence goes on from NZ_JBICSV010000010.1 coordinate 80,278, forward strand.
TCCCCCCAGTAGGCGTCGTTGCGGACCAGCTTGACGCTGTCGCCGGAGGTGTAGCCGGCCACCTTGAACGGCCCGCTGCCCACCGGTGCGGTCTTCACCGCGCCCGACTCCACGTTGGCCTTCTGCACGATCGCCACACCCTTGAACCCGCCGAGGTTCGCCAGCAGGTTCGGTGTGGGCGCGGTCAGCGTCACCACCACTGTGGCCGGATCGGGGCCGGTGACCGACTTGACGGTGGCGAACTTGTACGCGTTGTTCAGCTTCTCCTTGATGATCCGCTCATAGGAGTAGACGACGTCGGCCGAGGTCAGCGGCGAGCCGTCGGAGAACTTCACGCCCTCGCGCAGCGTGAACGTCCAGGTGAGCTGGTCGGCGCTGGTGGTCCACTTCGTCGCCAGCGACGGCACCATCTTCAGGTCGGCGTCCGGCTCGACGAGCGTGTCGTAGACGTTCTCCAGCACCTGGAAGCTGTAGTACGCCGAGGTCTTGTGCGGGTCGAGCTGATCCGGCTCGCCGCCGATCGCGGCGTTGAGGACACCACCGGCGCCGCCGGCGTTCCCCCCGCCGCCGACGTCGACCGCCTCGCCGCCGGTGCATCCGGACAGGACGCCGACTGTCAGTGTGAGTGCGGCGCCGAGCACGCCGAGCTTCTTCCTGGACACAGGCCCCCCTAGCCACTTCCCGGACAAAAGAAAGTTTCGGCGAGTCTTATCTCCGAGCCGGATGATGTCAAACGAAACCAGTCAAATTGACAGGTCGGCGGGTGCTTGCCGGTGCGGACTGAACGATGGTTCAATCCGGGCCCCGACCTGATCCGCCACCGCGCTGGGAGTTGCCGCCGTGACCACACACGAGGTCGTCAACCAGGTCCCCCCGATGGTCGGCCACGACACCGCCGACGACCCGGCGCTGTGCGACGGCGTGACCCGGGAGGGCGCCGGCTGGGCGCTGCCCGGGCTGCGCGAGCTGGGCCGGCTCGCCGGTGGCGAGGAGGCCGCCGAACACGGGCGGCTCGCCAACGAGCACCCGCCGGTGCTGCGCACCCACGACCGGTACGGCCACCGGATCGACGAGGTGGAGTTCCACCCGTCCTGGCACGAGCTGATGCGTACCGCGGTCGGCCACGGCCTGCACGCCGCGCCGTGGGCCGACGACCGGCCGGGCGCGCACGTGGCCCGCGCGGCCGGCTTCTACCTGTGGCGGCCCGACGCCGGGCACGGCTGCCCGATCTCGATGACCTACGCGGCGGTGCCCGCGCTGCGGCACAGCCCGGACCTGGCGGCACGCTACGAGCCGCTGCTCACCACCCGCGAGTACGACTTCGGGCTGCGCCCGCCGCAGACCAAGCGCGGCCTGCTCGCCGGCATGTCGATGACGGAGAAGCAGGGCGGCTCGGACGTCCGCGCCAACACCACGACGGCCCGGCCGGAGCCGGACGGCGGCTACCGGCTGGTCGGGCACAAGTGGTTCACCTCGGCGCCGATGTGCGACCTGTTCCTCACCCTCGCCCAGGCGCCCGGTGGCCTCACCTGTTTCCTGGTCCCCCGGGTGCTGCCCGACGGCACCCGTAACCCGATGCGGCTGATGCGGCTCAAGGACAAGCTCGGCAACCGCTCCAACGCCTCCGCCGAGGTCGAGTACGAGCACGCGGTGGCGTGGCGCGTCGGCGACGAGGGCCGGGGCGTGCGCACCATCATCGACATGGTCAACCTGACCCGCCTCGACTGCGTGATCGGCGCGGCGGCCGGGATGCGCCACGGCGTCACCACCGCCGTGCACCACGCCACCCACCGGCGGGCGTTCGGCGGCTACCTGGCCGACCAGCCGCTGATGCGCAACGTGCTCGCCGACCTGGCGGTGGAGTCGGAGGCGGCCACCGTCCTGATGGTCCGGCTGGCCGGCGCGACCGACAGGTCGGCGCGCGGCGACGACGGCGAGACCGCGTTCAAGCGCCTCGCCCTGGCCGTCGGCAAGTACTGGGTCTGCAAGCGCTGGCCGGGGCACGCCGCCGAGGCGCTGGAGTGCCTGGGCGGCAACGGCTACGTGGAGGAGTCCGGCATGCCGCGGCTGTTCCGCGAGTCGCCGCTGAACTCGATCTGGGAGGGCTCCGGCAACGTCGCCGCGCTGGACGTGCTGCGCGCCCTGACCCGGGAACCGCAGGTGCTCGCCGCGTACGAGGCGGAGGTGGCCGCCGCGGCCGGCGCGGACGCCCGGCTGGACGCCGCGGTGCGCCGGGTCCGCGACGAACTGGCCGACCACAGCGACCTGGAGCTGCGCGCCCGGCGGGTGGTGGAGCGGCTGGCGCTGGTCCTCCAGGGCGCGTTGCTGGTGCGTCACGGCCACCCGGCGGTCGCCGACGCGTTCTGCGCGTCCCGGCTCGACGGAGACCACGGGCAGGCGTACGGGACGCTGCCGGGCGGGCTGGACCTCGCCGCGATCATCGACCGCGCCACCCCCAAGATCGGCTAGGGTGCGGTGATGCGGCTCACCGGCGAGATCCACGTCGGCGATCCGGTCGCCGTCTCCTGACCCGGCTCAGCGGGACCGCCACTCGTCGGCCAGGATCGCGTAGACGAGCTGGTCGGCCCAGCCGCCCCGGAACCGGTAGCTGCGCACGTGCCGCGCCTCCCGCCGCATGCCGAGCCGGGCCATCAGACGTGCCGAGGGCTCGTTGTCCGCGTGGCAGCGGGCGATGACCCGGTGCAGCCCGAACTCGCCGAAACCCCAGTCCAGCAGTGCGCCGGCCGCCTCGGTGGCCAGGCCACGGCCGCCGTGGTCGGGGTGGAACACGTACCCCAGCTCGGCGGTGCGGTCGGCGCGGCTGCGCCAGACCAGCTCCACCGCGCCGACGACCCGCTCGCCGCCGACCACGGCGAGCGTCAGGCAGTCGCCCTCCGCGCGCAGCGCGTCCTCGCCGGCCATCGCGGTCACCGACGACCTCGACCCCGCTCGGGTACGCGGCGCGGCGCCGGCCATCCAGCGGACCACGTCCGGCCGGCGCTGCCAGGCGTGCACGTCGTCGAGGTCGCCGAGCGTCACCGGGCGCAGCAGCAGCCGGGACGTGCGCAGCGGGTACGCCGGGTGGGCCATCGGCCGATGGTAGGTGCCACCTAGGGTGGGCCGCATGACGGTTTCCGCCGACGAGGGCAACCCGCTCACCCAGCTCACGCTCGACCAGCTGCGGCAGCGCACGAGCGTGAAGTGGCGGCTCTACCCGCCGGACGTGCTGCCGCTGTGGGTGGCCGAGCAGGACGTGCCGCTGGCGCCGCCGGTGGCCGAGGCGCTGCGCCGGGCGGTCGAGCTGGGCGACACCGGCTACGCGTTCGGCACCGGGTACGCCGAGGCGGTCGGCGGGTTCGCCGCGCAGCGCTGGGGCTGGGCCGACTTCCCGGTCGGCCGCACCTCGCTGGTGCCGGACGTGATGATGGGTACGGTCGAGGTGTTGCGCCTGGTCACCGGCCCGGGCGACGCCGTGGTGGTCACTCCCCCGGTCTACCCGCCGTTCTACGCGTTCCTCACGAACGCCGGGCGCCGGGTGGTCGAGGCGCCGCTCGGGGCAGACCTGCGGCTCGACCCGGCCGCGCTGGACGAGGCGTTCCGCCGGGCCCGCGCGCTCGGCGACCGGCCGGCGTTCCTGCTCTGCAACCCGCACAACCCGACCGGTGTGGTGCACCGCCCCGACGAGCTGGCCACCGTCGCCGAGCTGGCCGCCCGGCACGGCGTACGGGTGGTGGCCGACGAGATCCACTCGCCGCTGGCGCTGCCCGGCGCGCGGTTCACCCCGTACCTGACGGTGCCCGGCGCGGAGAACGCGTTCGCGCTGCTGTCCGCGTCCAAGGCGTGGAACCTGGCCGGGCTCAAGGCGGCGCTGGCGGTCGCCGGGCCGGACGCGGCGGACGACCTGGCCCGGATGCCGGAGGAGGTCAGCCACGGCCCCAGCCACCTCGGGGTGCTCGCGCACACCGCCGCGTTCCGGGCCGGCGGGCCGTGGCTGGACCGGCTGCTCGACGCCCTGGACGCGAACCGGGCGCTGCTCGGGTCGCTGCTGAGCCAACACCTGCCCGCTGTGTCGTGGCGGCCGCCCGAGGGCACGTACCTGGCCTGGCTGGACTGCCGCGCCCTCGGCGTACCCACCGAGGCGGGCGACGGGCCGGGAGTGGCCAGCGACCTGGCCGGTCCGGCGCGGATGTTCCTCGACCGGGCCCGGGTGGCGCTCAGCTCCGGGCACGTCTTCGGATCCGGCGGCGCCGGTTTCGTGCGGCTCAACTTCGCCACCTCCCCGGCGGTGCTCACCGAGGCGGTGACCCGGATGGGCCGGGCGGCGGTCGCCTGACCGCCGCCCGGCACGGGTCTGCGGGGCGGCTCAGGTGGTGGTCTGCCCGTCGATGCTCTCGCGCAGGATGTCCGCGTGCCCGGCGTGCTGGGTGGTCTCGGCGATGACGTGGATCAGCACGCGCCGGATGCTGCGGACCGAGCCGGGCTCGTTCCACGGCGCGTCCGGCACCGGCCACGTCGCCGACAGGTCCTCGACGCCGGCGACGACCTCCTCGGTACGGGCGGCGACGCGGGCGTACCGGTCCAGGATGGCCGGCAGCGTGTCCTCGGGCAGCATCTGGAAGTCCCGCCCCCGCTCGATCGCCCACTCCGGCAGCTCTCGCGCCTTGCCCGACATGAAGTCCTCCCAGGTCACGCCCTCGGGCAGGGCGAAGGACATCACCGACGGGCCCTCGACCACGAACCGCAGCCACGCCTCCTCGGTGGACGCGACGTGTTTGATCACTCCGCCCAGGCAGAGCGCGCTGGCGGTCGGCCGCAGCCCGGCCTGCTCGTCGGTGAGGCCGCGCACCGTGTTGATCAGCATGTTCCGGGCGTCGGCGAGCTCGGCGAGCAGGTCGGCCCGCTCGGCGTCGAGGGTGGTGGAGGTCGTGGTCGTGCCGGTCATCGTCATCTGTTCCTTCCGGTCCTGATCGGGTACGGAGACCACACTCGCAGGCGTAGCGGTCAGTTTCTGTCCTCTTCTCGCGGCAGAATGCGTGTCGTGCCGACGACCTCCGCGCGACTGCTCTCCCTGCTGTCCCTGCTCCAGGCCCGGCGGGACTGGCCGGGCGCGCTGCTGGCCGAACGGCTGCGGGTCAGCCCGCGTACGGTGCGGCGCGACGTCGACCGGCTGCGCGAGCTGGGCTACCCGATCGAGAGCGCCAAGGGCCCGGACGGCGGCTACCGGCTCGGCGCCGGCTCCGCGCTGCCGCCGCTGCTCTTCGACGACGAGCAGGCGGTCGCGCTCACCGTGGCGTTGCAGACCGCCGCCACCGGTGTCACCGGCATCGAGGAGGCCGCCGCCCGGGCGCTGACCACTGTGCGGCAGGTGATGCCGGCGCGGCTGCGGCACCGGGTGGACGCGCTGCGGGTGATCGCCGTGGAACGGACCGCCACGCCCGCCGCGTCCCGGGTGGACGCGGGTCTGCTGATGACGTTGAGCGCCGTCGTGCACGCCCGCGAGGAGCTGCGCTTCGACTACGAGTCGGTGTCGACGTCCGCCGCCCGCACACCGGATGCGCCGCCGCGCCGGGTGCAGCCGCACCACCTGGTCACCTGGGGCGGACGCTGGTACCTCGTCGCCTGGGACCTCGACCGGGCCGACTGGCGCACGTTCCGGGTCGACCGGATCAGTCCGCGTACGCCCACCGGCCCCCGGTTCACGCCGCGCGAGCTACCCGGCGGGGACGTCGCCGCGTACGTCACCGGGCGGTTCAAGGGCGCCACCGGGCCCGGTGACTGGCCCTGCCGGGGCGAGGTGACCCTCGACCTGCCCGCCCGGACGGTGTCCGCGTGGACCCGCGACGGCATCGTCGAGGAGCTGGGACCGGACCGCTGCCGCCTGGTCCTGGGCGGCTGGTCGTGGGCCGGGCTGGCCGCCGTGCTCGGCCGCTACGACGCCGACATCGAGGTGGTCGGGCCGCCCGAGCTGCGGGCGGCGTTCGCCCACCTGGCCCGCCGGTACGCCGCCGCGGCCGAGAGCCCGCACCCGGCTCGGTAGCCGCCCGGCCGGAGGATCAGTCGCCGGGCAGGAGCGGGCGCATGAACGTGCGCTCGTACCGCAGGACGCAGCCCGACTCGTCGCGGATCCGGTCGGCGGCGACGAACTCGGGGTCCACTCCGAACCGGGCCCGGTACCGCTCGTACGCCGCCAGGCTCTCGAAGCTGAAAAGCGCCTCGGCCCGGTCGCTGGCGCCCTCGGCGGGCAGGAAGTAGCCGTGGTGCACACCGCCGTGCCGTGCCACCAGCCGCATCCAGGCACGGGCGAAGCGCTCGAACGCCTCGATCTGTGCGGGGTCGATCGTGTAGTGCACGACGCAGGTGATCACGCGGCCACCATAGCGACGGCGATTTTCCGACGTGAACAGCCGGACTACGAGGTCGTCCCGGGCGCCGTCCCGTCACCGGCACGCTCGGCGACCACCACCGAGATGCCGTCGAGCACCCGCTGGAGACCGAACTCGAAGGCGTGGTCCGGCCCGTACGCGGCGCCGTGCGCCATGCCGGCGGCGGTGCCGACCCGCGCGGCGAGCGGGAAGCTGCCGGCGGTCATGAACTTCTCCAGCCACGGCCCGTGCGTCTGCCACCACTGGTCGTCGGTCATCCCGGTCTCACGTTCCAGCTCGGCCACGTCCAGGGCGGCCCGGGCCGCGCTCTTGACGTGCCCCAGCACGAGCGTGAGCACCGCGTCCATCTCCACGTCGTCGAGCCCGATGTCCGCGACGGCGTGCAGCTCGTAGTCGTACTTGGCGAGCACGTTCGGGCCGAGCACCGGCCGGGTGGTCTCGGCGCGCAGCAGCCACGGATGGGCCCGGTAGAGCGCCAGGTTGTCCCGGGCGATGCGTTCCAGCCGGCCGCGCCACCCACCCGGCACGTCGGCCGGGCGCGGGAGGTCACCGAGGACGGTGTCCACCATGACGTCGAGCAGTTCCGCCTTACCGGGCACGTACGTGTAGACGGACATGGTGCCGACGCCGAGCGCCTCACTGACCCGGCGCATGGTGAGCGCGTCGATGCCCTCGGCGTCGGCGATCTCGACGGCCGTGCGCACGATCCGGTCGACGCTGAGGGAGGGACCGGCGCCCCGGCTGGCCGGCTCCCGGGTGCGCCAGAGAAGGGCCAGGCTGCGGGCGGGATCGGCCTTGCGCCGGCGCTCCTTCGACATGGTGCCGTCATCCTACCGACCACGCCGGTCACCGGCGGGCGGCGGGACACCCGGAATGGGTACGAGAATTGTTCGCGCAAAAAGAATGGCGGGTTCTCCCGCCACTACCAACATATAGCGCACCCCCGGTCTTGCCGCAAGGCCCGGGTAGTGGCGCAGAATTGCCGCCCGTAACCCCATTGCCGAGGTATTCGGCCGGAGCCGCGAAGAGCGGAGGCCCGGCCGTGCCCGTGATCGGAGACGAGTTGAACCTGCCTGCCACCAGCGTTTTCGATCTTCCCGAACGTCTGTCGGCCAAGGCCGACCCGAACCTGATCGCCGCCGACGAACGGCACTTCGCCGCCATCGCGGACAGCCTGCGCCGCTCGATCGCCGACCTGACCGACCGGCTCGACGAGACACGCCGGGCCGCGGGCGGCCGGGGCCGGCAGGCGGTGGACCGGGACCAGGAGGTCCGGCGGCTGAGCGCGCGCCTGCGTACGCTGCGCCGTTACGGCCTGGACCTGTGCCTGGGCCGGATGGTCGGCGCGGACGGTGCCGAACCGGTGTACGTGGGCCGGCTCGGCCTGACCGACAGCGCGGGCGGCCGGCTGCTGCTGGACTGGCGCTCCCCCGCCGCCGAGCCGTTCTTCGGCGCCACCCACGCCGATCCGATGGGCCTGGCCAGCCGCCGCCGCTACCGGTGGAGCGCGGGCCGGATCACCGACTACTGGGACGAGGTGTTCACCGCCGACGCCCTGGCCGGGCACGCCGCGCTGGACGACCAGTCGGCGTTCATCGCCAGCCTGGGCGCGACCCGGTCGGCCCGGATGCGCGACGTGCTCGGCACCATCCAGGCCGACCAGGACGCGATCATCCGGGCCGGGTCGCGGGGCGCGCTTGTGGTCGACGGCGGTCCCGGCACCGGCAAGACGGTGGTGGCGCTGCACCGCACCGCGTACCTGCTGCACGCCGACCCGAGGCTGGGCGAGCGCCGGGGCGGGGTGCTCGTCGTCGGGCCGCACCAGCCGTACCTGAACTACGTGTCCGACGTGCTGCCCAGCCTCGGTGAGGAGGACGTGCAGATCTGCACCCTGGCCGACCTGGTGCCCGAGGGCGCGGCGGCGAGGCCGGAGATCGAACCCGAGGTGGCCCGGCTGAAGGCGTCGGCGGATCCGGTGCGGACGGTCGACGCCGCGGTCCGGTTCTACGAGGAGCCGCCCGCCACCGGGATGACTGTCGGTGTCGGGGACGACGAGCTGCGGCTTACCGCCGACGACTGGGTGACGGCGTTCGAGGCGGCCGGACCGGGCGTCCCGCACAACGAGGCCCGCGACGACGTGTGGGAGGAACTGCTCACGATCCTGGTGGAGAAGTACCGCGGCGACGAGCCGGAGGAGACGGTCCGCCGGTCGCTGGCGCGCGACCGGGAGCTGGTCACCGCGTTCGGCCGGGCGTGGCCGCTGCTCGACCCGCTCGACGTGGTGGCCGACCTGTGGTCGGTGCCGGCCTACCTGCGCCGGTGCGCCCCCGGGCTGGGCGTGGAGGAGATCCGTACCCTGCGGCGGGCCGACCCCCGGGCCTGGACTGTGGCGGACCTGCCGTGGCTGGACGCGGCCCGGCGCCGCGTCGGCGACCCGGAGGCGTCCCTGCGGCGGCGGCGCGACGAGGCGGTGCTGGCCGCGCAGCGCGCGCAGATGGACACGGTGGTCGACGCGCTGATCGCGTCGCACGCCTACGACGACGGCGAGGGTCTGATGACCATGCTGTACGGCGAGGACATGCGCACCAGCCTGGTCGACTCCAGCGCGCTGAGCGCTGCCGACCCGGACCTGCTCGCCGGGCCGTTCGCGCACGTCGTGGTGGACGAGGCGCAGGAGCTGACCGACGCGCAGTGGCAGATGCTGCTGGCCCGCTGCCCGTCGCGCAGCTTCACGGTGGTCGGCGACCGGGCGCAGGCCCGGCACGGGTTCACCGAGTCGTGGCAGCGGCGGCTGGCGCGGGCCGGGTTCGACCACGTCGCGGTGGCGACGCTGTCAGTCAACTACCGCACGCCGGCGCAGGTGATGGCGGCCGCCGAGCCGGTGATCCGGGCCGTGCTGCCGGACGCCAACGTGCCCACGTCCATCCGCGACGGCGCACCGGTGCGGTACGGCGACCGCGCGGAGTTGCGCGCGGTGGTGGACGGCTGGCTCGACGCCCACAGCGAGGGCGTCGCGTGCGTCATCGGCGACCCGGCGTTCCCGGCCTCGGACCGGGTCCGCTCGCTGAGCCCGGTGCTGGCCAAGGGGCTGGAGTTCGACCTGGTGGTGCTTGTCGCCCCGGAGTCGTTCGGCGACGGGGTCTCCGGCGCGGTGGACAGGTACGTCGCGATGACCCGGGCCACCGGCGAGCTGGTCGTGCTGACCGGGCCGTGACCCGTGCCCGGGGGCGGCGCACACCGCCCCCGGGTTCGGCTCAGCGGCTCAGCGCCCGGTAGCGGCGCAGCGACAGCGGCAGGAACACCGCGACCAGCGCCAGCGGCCAGAGCACCGCCAGCAGCGGGTGGTGCGCGGCCACCCACGAGTCGCCGCCCCACCCGGGGTTGCCGAACAGCTCCCGGGTGGCCCCCACTGTCGCGGACAGCGGGTTCCACTCGGCTACCGCGCCCAGCCACGCGGGCATCGTGGACGGCGCCACGAACGCGCTGGACAGGAAGCCCAGCGGGAACTCCAGCGTCTGCACGGCGGTGACGGCGCTCTGCCCCTTCACCGTCAGGCCGAGGAAGACGCCCACCCAGACCAGCGCGAACCGCAGCAGCAGGATCAGCCCGAGCGCGGCGAACGTGTCGCCGGCGTCGCCGCGCGCCCGCCACCCGACGGCCAGGCCGGCGAGCAGCATGACGGCGAGCGTCACCACCGCGAACATCAGGTCGGCGACCGCGCGGCCGAGCAGCGGCGCCAGCCGGGACACCGGCATGGACCGCAGCCGGTCGGTGACGCCGCGCTCCAGGTCCGCCGAGACCGCCATGGTGGTCATGCTGATGCCGAAGACCATCGTCATGGCGAACATGCCGGGCATCAGGAACTCCCGGTAGTCGCCGCCGCCGGGCACCTGGAGCGCGCCGCCGAACAGGTAGGCGAACATCAGCACCATCAGGATGTCGAAGCCCAGCGAGCCGATCAGCGGGCCGGGCTCGCGCCGCCAGTGCGCCAGCGCGCGCCCGGTCAGCGTCAGGCCGTCACCGGCCAGCGACGCGCGCCGGGCCGGGGTCACTGTGGCGGTCACGCGGTCACCTCCACGCCGGTCCGGCCGGCGGCCGGCCCGTCGGTGAGCTGGAGGAACACCTCGTCCAGTGTGGGCCGGCGCAACGCAATGTCGGCCACGCCCACGCCGTCGGTGTCGAGCGCGCGCAGCACCTCGGTCAGCGCGCCCGCCCGGTCGCCGACCTGGGCGCTCACCGCCCGCCGGTCCCTGTCGACTGCCGGTTCGGCGACGGCGACGGCGCGCAGCCGCCCGGCGGCGGCGGCCAGGTCGGCGGCGTCGCGGACGACCAGCTCGATCCGGTCGCCGCCGAGGCGGGACTTGAGCGCGTCAGGGGTACCCTCGGCGATCACCCGCCCGGCGTCCAGCACGCAGACGCGGTCGGCGAGCTGGTCGGCCTCGTCCAGGTACTGCGTGGTCAGCAGCACCGTGGTGCCGTCGCGGACCAGGTCGCGTACCGCCTCCCACACCTCGTTGCGCCCGCGCGGGTCGAGCGCCGTGGTCGGCTCGTCGAGGAACAGCACCGAGGGCGCGAGGATCATCCCGGCGGCCAGGTCGAGGCGGCGGCGCATGCCACCGGAGTACGTGCGCACCGGCCGGTCACCGGCGTCGGCGAGCCCGAACCGGTCGAGCAGTTCGCCGGCGCGTCGCCTCGCCCCGGCCCGGTCCAGGTGGAACAGGCGGCCGAAGAGGACAAGGTTCTCCCGCCCGCTCAGCGCCTCGTCCACCGCCGGGTGCTGGCCGACCAGGCCGATGCGGTGGCGTACCCGATCGGCCTGGCCGGCCACGTCGTAGCCGGCGACCTCGGCCCGCCCGGCGTCGAAGCGCAGCAGCGTGGCCAGGATGCGTACGGCTGTGGTCTTGCCGGCGCCGTTCGGGCCGAGCAGCCCGCACACGGTGCCCGGTGGCACCCGCAGGTCGAAGCCGTCCAGCGCGTCCGTGTCCCCGTACCGCTTGCGCAGGCCCTCCGCGAGGATCGCGTGTTCCACGTCTGTGTCCCCTCCGTCGACGAGGGCACTAACGTACAACGTACGGTAGGGCGTCCGCCAACGTTTTCAGTCGACCACGCGGTGCTCCCACGCCCAGACCGCGATCTCGGTGCGGTTGCGCAGGCCGAGCTTGGTCTGCACCGCGGAGACGTGGCTCTTGACGGTGCTCAGCGAGATGAACAGCTCCGCGCCGATCTCCAGGTTGGTCCGGCCCCGGGCGATCTGGCGAACCACCTCGACCTCCCGCTCCGACAGCGCCGGGCGGCGCTCGTCACGCGGCGGCGCGGGCGGGGCCAGGTGCCGCAGCAACCGGACCGTCACCGACGGGGACACGAGCGCGTCGCCCTGGTACGTTGCCCGCACCGCCTCCACCAGCAGGGCCGGTCCGGCGTCCTTGAGCAGGAACCCGGCCGCTCCCCCGCGCAACGCGCCGTAGACGTACTCGTCCAGGTCGAACGTGGTGACCACGACGACCCGCAGCGGGTCGGCCACCTCGGGCCCGGCGAGCGCCCGCGTCACCTGGAGACCGTCGAGCCGCGGCATCCGGATGTCCACCAGGCAGACGTCGGGACGCAGCCGGCGGGCCTGGGCGACCGCGTCGACGCCGTCGGACGCCTCGGCGACCACCGAGATGTCGGGCTGGTCCTCCAGGATCAGCCGCAGCCCGCCGCGGACCATCGCCTGGTCGTCGGCGAGCAGCACGCGGATCGTCATCACGCCCTCCCTTTCGGCACTACCGCCCGCACCGACCACCCGGCCTCGGGGCGGGGACCGGCGTGCAGCGTGCCGCCCAGGGCCTCGACCCGCTCGCGCAGGCCGACCAGGCCGTACCCGCCCCGGGACTCGGCGGGCGCGCCGGACGCGTCGTCGGTCACCTCGACCACCACCGCGTCCGGCTCCTGCGCCACGTCCACGGTGACCTGGGCGGCGTGCGGGGCGTGGCGGGCCACGTTCGTCAGCGCCTCCCGGACGACCCGGTGCACGGTGCTGGTGACCTCCGGCGGCCAGGCCGTCTGTTCCGGCAGCCGCAGCCGCACCGGCGGGCCCTGCCGGCGGAACCGCTCGACCAGCTCCTCGACCTGCTCCGGACCGGCCGAGGCCGGCGGCGCGTCACCGGTGTCCCGCAGCAGCCCGACCAGGCGGCGCATGGCCCGCATCGCCTCGCCGCCGGCCGCCTCGATGCCGGCCAGCGACTCCGTGGCGCGCGCCGGATCCCGGCGCCCTACCAGGTGGGCGGCCTGCGCCTGCACCACCATGCCGGTGACGTGGTGGGCCACCACGTCGTGCAGTTCCCGGGCCAGCTCCAGCCGCTCGTCGCGGCGCACCCGCTCAGCGGTGGCCTTCGCCCGCTCGTCGAGCAGCCGCAACGTGAGCCCGGCGGCGACCCCGCCGAACCAGCACAGGCTGTTGAGCGCCACCACCCCGGGCCCGCCCGCCCCCGGCCGGGCGGCCGGCCACGCCCCGGCCGCCACCACGAGCCCACCGGCGGCGATCAGGCCGGCGGGCAGCGGCGGCAGCGCGCGTACCGCCGATCCGACCAGGACGGCCGACGCCAGCGCCAGCGCGGGCCCCGGCTCGGTGGGCAGGTCGAACAGGCGGGCGGCGACGACGGCCGACGCCGCGACGACGAGTCCGGCGGTGGCCGTGGCGACGCGCTGCCTGTCGCGTACCAGAGCGAGCGCGCCGACCACGACGGCGGCCGCGCCGCCGGCAAGCCAGTACCGCAGTCCCCAGCTCGCGGCGATCGCGACCGCCTGGACGCCGATCGCGGCGAGCAGCACCACGGCGAGCCCCGCCGTCGCCGCCACCCGGGTGAGCCGTTCGGTAGCCATGCCCAGCACGCTAGGAGATCGGCGGCCGGGCCGAACCGGCCGAAAGGAGGGTCCGCCGCGCGCCGGACCCTGCTCCGGACCGATGCCCGCCGGTTCCGCCGTGCCCAGGATGAGCCGCATGCATCCACCACTCGCCCTGCACGCCGAGCGGCTGACCAAACGGTACGGCCGCCGCACCGCGCTTGCCGACTGCGACCTGAGCGTCCCGCGCGGGCACGTGGTCGGCCTGGTCGGCCCCAACGGCGCCGGAAAGTCCACGCTGCTGCAACTGGCCTGCGGGCTGATCGCGCCCACCTCGGGTTCGTTGACGGTGCTCGGCTCGCCGCCGGCCGCCGACGCCGCGCACCTGGCCCGGGTCGGTTTCGTCGCCCAGGACACGCCGGTCTACGCCTCCCTCACCGTCGCCGAGCACCTGCGGATGGGCGCCTGGCTCAACCCGTCCTGGGACGCGGCGCTGGCCCGGCGGCGCGTCGACGAGGTCGGCCTGGATCCGGCGCAGAAGGCGGGCCGGCTCTCCGGCGGCCAGCGCGCGCAACTGGCCCTCGCGCTGGCCGCCGCGAAGCGCCCCGAGCTGCTGATCCTCGACGAGCCGGCCGCCGCGCTGGACCCGCTGGCCCGCCGCGAGTTCATGCACGGGCTGGCCGGCTTCGTGCGGGAACTCGGCGCCGGCGCGGTGCTCTCCTCGCACCTGCTCGGCGACGTGGCGCAGGTCTGCGACCACCTGGTCGTGCTCTGCGCCGCCCGGGTCCAGGTGGCCGGCCCGGTCCCGGACCTGCTCGCCACGCACCACCGGGCCGCCGCCGCGCCCGCCGGGGCCGACGTGGTCTGGGCCGAGCCCGGCCGCGTCGTGGTCCGGGGCCCGGCGGTACGCGACGGCGCGCCGGTCACGCTGGAGGAGCTGGTCCTGGCGTACCTGGCCCGGGCCGCCCACCCGGCGGTGACCCGATGATCAGGATGACGGTGCGGCAGTTCCGCCTTCCGGCGCTCGCCGGCGCCGTCCTGCTGGCACTGGCCGGCGCCTACCTGCTGCGCCTCGGCGCGGACATCCGGGCCGAGCCCGACCCGGCCCGGCTGCCCGACCGGTACGCGCAGACGATGCTGTTCCTCGCCGGTGGGTTCGCGCTGGTGCCCGCGCTGATCGGCGCGTTCTGGGGCGCGCCGCTGGTGGCCCGGGAGCTGGAGCAGGGCACGCACCGGCTGGTGTGGAACCAGAGCGTGCCGCGCCGCCGCTGGCTGGCGGTCAAGCTCGCGGTGCTGTCGGCCGCCGCCGCGCTCGTCGCCGGTGTGCTCGGCGCGCTGCTCACCTGGGCGGCCGCGCCCGTCGACCGGGTCGCCGGCGACCGGTTCAGCACCGTGCTGTTCGGCGCGCGCGGCATCGCGCCGGCCGGGTACGCCGTGTTCGCCCTCGTCCTCGGCGTGGTCGCCGGGCTGGTGCTGCGCCGCACCCTGCCGGCGATGGCAGTGGTGTTCCTGGCTGTGGTCGTGGTGCAGCTCGTGGTGCCGAACCTCTTGCGCCCGCACTACCTGCCGCCGGAGCGGGTCACCGTGCCGATGACCGCCGACACAGTCAACCGGGCCCGCAACCTGGGCAGCATCACCGGCTCGCCGGTCGTCGGCGGGCTGGACGTGCCGGGCGCCTGGGTCACCGACATCAGCCCGCTGCGGACCGCCGACGGGCGGCAGCTCTCCGACGCCGCGTTCGGCACCTGTTTCCGTGACCCGCCGCGCACCGGCGCCACCGGCACGTTCGGTGACACGGCGATCTGCCTCGGCGGGCTCGACCTGCACGTGGACCTGGCCTACCAGCCGAACCGCCGGTTCTGGGCGTTCCAGTGGATCGAACTGGCGCTCCACCTCGGCGCGGCCGGTCTGCTGGCGGCGTTCGGCCTGTGGCACGTCCGGAGACGGGCCGGCTGAGCGGACGGGGGCGGACGGTCCGGGCGCCACGCGCGCCCGGACCGCCGTACCTATCGCTTCAGCAGCGCGCGCAGCGCCTCGGCGATCTCGCCGGGGGCCTCCTCGGCCATGAAGTGCCCGGCCGTGGTGGTGCGGTGCTCCAGGTCCGGGCCCAGGCCCGCCACACCGCCGCCGCGTCGTAGCCGAGCGCGGCGCCCCAGTCCTGCTGGATGACGGTGACCGGCATGGCCAGCCGCCGCCCGGCGTCCCGGTCCGCCCGGTCGTGCGCCACGTCGATCCCGGCCGACGCCCGGTAGTCGGCGACGATCGAGTCGACCGCCTCCCGGGAGGCCCGCAGGTACTCGGCGCGCACCTCGGCCGGCATGGCCGCCGGGTCGCCGGCCCAGGCGTCGAGGAAGTGCCCGAAGAACGCGTCGGCGCTGCCCGCGATCATCTTCTCGGGCAGGCCGGGCGGCTGGGCCATCAGGTAGAGGTGGAACGCCACCGAAGCGGACACGCCGTGCAGCACGTCCCACATGTCGAGGGTTGGCAGCACGTCCAGCGACGCCAGGTGGGTGACCGTATCCGGGTGGTCCAGGCCGGCCCGGACCGCGACCAGGGCGCCCCGGTCGTGCCCGGCCAGCGCGAACCGCTCGTGCCCGAGCGCGCGGGCCGCCGCCACCACGTCGACGGCCATGGTCCGCTTGCTGTACGTGTCCTCGGTGTCGGCGGCCGGTTTGTCGCTGGCGCCGTAGCCGCGCAGGTCCGGGCAGATCACCGTGTGCTCGCCGGCCAGGTCGGCGGCGACGTGCCGCCACATCAGGTGGGTCTGCGGGAAGCCGTGCAGCAGCACGACCGGGCTGCCGGAGCCGCCCACCGCCACGTTCAGCGTCACGCCCTCGGCGACCGGAACGCGCTGGTAGTCGAATCCCGCGATGGTGGTGCTCATCATGATCCCTCTTTCGTCTCGTTACCTGACCAGCGTGGCGGCGCCGGATGAGCAACCGATGAGCGCGATACGGTGACCCCTGGCGAGGAGGGGTCGGTGCCTGTCGGTTTCGGTGTGCTGGGTCCGGTGACGGCCTGGGACGACGCGGGTGTGCCGGTCGACCTGAAGGGGCCCCGGCACCGGGCCGTGCTGGCGCGGCTGGTCGCCGCCCGGGGCCGGACCGTGCCGGTCGGGCAGATCGTCGACGACCTGTGGGACGACCCGCCGGCCGGCGCGGTGGGCGCGGTCCGCACGTTCGTCGCGGCGCTACGCCGCCGCCTGGAACCGCACCGTCCGCCCCGCGAGCCCGCCCGGCTGCTGGTCACCGAGGGACCGGGGTACGCGCTGCGCGCCGAACCGGAGAGCGTCGACGCCTGGCGGTTCGAGGACACAGTCACCGCTGTCGCGGACGCGCTGCCCCGGGCCGCCCTGGACCGGCTCGACGAGGCGCTGGGCTGGTGGCGCGGGCCTGCGTACGCCGACTTCGACCAGCCGTGGGCGCACGCCGAACGGACCCGGCTCGACCAGATCCGGCTCACCGCCGTCGAGCGGCGGGCCGAGGCGCTGCTGGCGCTGGACCGGGCCGCCGACGCCGTACCCGATCTGGACGCCCACGTCGCCGCGCACCCGTGGCGGGAGGACGGGTGGGCGCTGCTGGCGTCGGCGCTCTACCGGGCCGGGCGGCAGGCCGACGCGCTCGCCGTGCTGCGCCGCGCCCGGGAGCTGCTGCGCGACCAGCTCGGCCTGGACCCCGGACCGCGACTGCGGCGCCTGGAGACGGACCTGCTGCGCCAGGCCGAACCCGAACCGACCGGCCCGGCGCGCGTCTGGGCCGAGACGGCGGCGGCGTACGAGCGCAGTGTGGTGCCCGGCGCGCGGGCCCGGCTGGAGTCGACAGTCGGAATGCTGCGCAGCCTCGCGGTGACCGGGCCGGGCGGCTTGGAGGCGGCCCGGGACCAGCGCGAGGCGGCTATCAGCGCGGCCGAGCAACTCGGCGACCCGGAGTTCACCGCGCGGGTGATCGGCGGGTACGACGTACCGGCGATCTGGACCCGCTCGGACGACCCGGCGCAGGCGACCCGGGTCGTCGCGGCGGCGGAGCGGGCCCTGGCCGGGCTGGTTCCGGACGCGCCGGAGGCGACGCGCGCCCGGCTGCTGGCCACCGTCGCGATCGAGTCGCGCGGTACGGCGTCGCCGCGCCCCGCCGAGGCCGCGCGGGAGGCGGAGGCGATCGCGCGGCGGGTGGCCGACCCGGCGCTGCTGGCCCAGGCCCTCAACGGCGTGTGGATGCAGACGTTCCAGCGGGCCGGGCTGGCCGCGCGGCGGGACTCGATCGGCGCGGAACTGGTCACGCTCGCCGCCCGGCAAGGCCTGGCCACGGTGGAGATCCTCGGACACCTGATCCGGGTGCAGGCGCGGAGCGCGCTCACCGACTTCACCGCCGCCGACGCACACGCCGAGGCGGCGGACCGGCTCGCCGCCCGGCACGAGAGCCCGCTGGTCGGCGTGTTCACCGGCGGCTACCGAGCCATGCGGACCGCTGCCACCGGCGCGTCGTACCCGGACGCGGAGGCGGCGTACCGGTCGTGGGCTGCCAGCCTGGCCGGCTGCGGGATGCCCGGTGTCGAGCGCGGTCTGGTGCCGCTGGCGCTGCTCTGCCTGCGGGTGTGGCACGACCTGCCGGCCGACTTTCCCGCCGACACGGACTGGGGGCCGTACGCGCCCTGGGCGCGCCCGCTGGAGCTGCTCGCCGGCGGCCGCCGCGACGAGGCCGCCGCGGCGCTGCGCCGCACCCCGGCACCGCCGCGTGACCTGCTCATGGAGGCGCTGTGGTGCCTGACCGCGCGGGCCGCCGTCGCGCTGGACGACCGGGACGCGATGCTCCGGGCGCGGTCCTCGCTCGCCCCGGCGGCGGGCGAGGTAGCCGGGGCGGGCAGCGGGCTGCTCACCGCCGGGCCGGTGGCCGCACACCTGGACCGGCTCGACGCCGCCCTCGGCGGCGGCTGACCGGGCTGCTCACCGGCCGCAGTCGATGAGGAGCACCGGCGCGTGGGCCTGGTCCCGGGGACACTGCCACACCACCGAATCGCCCCGCCGGACCAGCCGGCGGGGATGACCGTGACCCGGGCACGGCGGGACCGCCTCGTCCCAATCGTCCATGCTCATCTCGTCGGCCAGAACGGTCGCGAGCTCACCGGTGATCACGCGGAGGCTCTCCCCCGCGTCGACGAGACAGGCCGGACGTCCGCACAGGACGGTCAGGGCGGCGGCGACCGTCTCGGCTGCCACCCCTGACCGCGGCGGTCTCGTAGACCGGCATCTGGAGAGATGATCGGGTCGATCCGCCGGATTCCCGGGTCGGATCACCGCCGTCCGGCCGGGGAATCCGGGCTGATGTCGTGCTCGGGCTCGGTCGTAGCACCGGCGGATGCCGAACCCGGGCGCCGGCGGGTCGGCGGCTCGGGCCACCGCCACCAGATGCCGTACGCGCATTCGCGGTCCGGACGCTGAAAGGTCATCTCATAGACCACCTTCCCCGCCAGGTGGTTACCGCTCGGCTGGCAGCGGGTACGGGCGATCTCCTGGCGGCTCGATCCCGACCGCGTCCTCCGCCACACGACCTGCCACGCCTCGGCTGGCGAATCCGCCCGATCGAACTGGACACGTACCGACAGTTTTCCCACCCGCCGTTCCTCGCAGCTCTCGCGGTAATAGGGCTTCATAGGGGCGTAGACATCCTCAAACACCTGTCTGATTCCGACGTTGACGCGACGACCGCGGGCAAGCGGACCGAGCAGATACAACCACCGGTAGACGCGCCCGTCCTCCTCGGCCACTGCGCCGTCGAGAAGCCGATGTTCGGGAAACAGCGACGTCGCCCCCTCGATCACCCGAGTCTGTCCGCTCCAGTGGGAACGGATGCCTACGAGACGGATCTGCCGGGTGGCCCGGACACGTTGCTGTCGCGTGTAGGCGTATCGGTGATGATGGCCGCCATCCTCACCCTCGACCCTGGTGACGACCAACGATCCGTTGAGTTCCTCGATGACGAAGTCAGCCGGGTGGTGAACACACCGGACGTAGTAAACGACCATGGCTGCAACGGCCAGCAGCACCAGCGGGGTGGCGAGCGTCCACGACGGGAGGTGCAGCGCCACCATCCACGCACGTCCGATGCCGAACATCGCCACGAGCGCCGTACCCGTCAGGACGACGAGCTGAAGCAGATCGGAACTCTGGCGGGCGAGACGGGCGGATGCGCTGTCAAGCAGTCTTCTCAGAATCATCGGTCCTCCGGGTTCCACCTCTCAGTGGGAAAGCCACAAACGGTTTTCTGCAATCCACACAAGCGCAGGAACGATGGGTGAGCCAGCGGTCACGGACGTCACTCAGCACTCACTCCACGTGCGCCCGGACAGCCCGCACAGGCCCCACCTCCGGGTGGCTGCGGCTAGGGTGCGGCGATGGACGAGCTGAGGCACCTGTTCCGGCGCGCCGCCGACCACGCGGCCGACTACCGGCTGTCGCTGCCGGACCGGCCGGTCGGCGTACCCGTCGACCAGGCCGCGCTGAACGAGGCGTTCGCCGGGCCGCTGCCGGACGCGCCCACCCCGCCCGGACGGGTCCTCGCCGACCTGGTGGCCGCCGCCGAACCGGGGCTCGTGGCCACCGCCGGGCCGCGCTACTTCGGCTTCGTCGTCGGCGGCGCCTCCCCGGCCGCCACCGCCGCCGACATGCTGGCCGCCGGGTGGGACCAGGTCGCGTTCAACGCGGTCACCTCCCCCGCCGCGGTGGCCGCCGAAGCGGCCGCCGGGACCTGGCTCAAGGACCTGCTCGGCATCCCGGCCACCGCGTCGGTCGGGTTCGTCACCGGCGGGCAGGCCGCCAACACCGCCGGGCTCGCCGCCGCCCGCCACCAGGTGCTCGCCGACGCCGGCTGGGACGTGGAACGACGCGGCCTGTCCGGCGCGCCCGAGGTACGCGTGTTCGCGGGCGCGGAGCGGCACGCCACCATCGACAGGTCACTGCGCCTGCTCGGTCTCGGCACCGACGCGCTGCGGGCGGTACCGGCCGGCCCGCAGGGCGCTGTCGACCCGGACGCGCTCGCGGCGGCGCTGCGCGACGCCGGTCCCGGACCGACGATCGTCTGTCTTCAGGCGGGCAACGTGAACACCGGCGCGTGCGACGAGCTGCGCCGCGCCTGCGACCTGGTCCACCGGCACGGCGGCTGGGCGCACGTGGACGGCGCGTTCGGGCTGTGGGCGGCGGCGAGCCCGTCGACCCGGCACCTGGTGGACGGGCTGGAAAACGCCGACTCGTGGGCCTGCGACGGCCACAAGTGGCTCAACCTGCCGTACGACACGGCGTTCGCGTTCTGCGCCCGGCCCGACGCGCACGCGGCGGCCATGTCGTACGCGGCCGCGTACCTCGTGGGTTCCGGTGGTGTGCCGGCGGGCGCGGACCTGACCGCGGAGTCCTCCCGCCGCGCCCGTGGCTTCGCGGTCTGGGCCGGCCTCCGGGAGCTGGGCCGCGACGGCGTCGCCGCGCTCGTGGAGCGATGCTGCGCGCTGGCCCGGCGGTTCGCCGACGGGCTCACCGCAGCCGGGTTCGAGGTGGTCAACGACGTGGTGCTCAACCAGGTGCTCGTCGGGTTCGGCGACGACGCGCGCACCGACCGGGTGGTGGCCGCGGCGCAGGCCGACGGGACGTGCTGGGTGGGCGGGACGACCTGGCGGGGACGGCGGCTGATGCGGATCTCGGTGTCGAACGCGACCACGACGGAGGCGGACGTGGACCGGTCGGTGGCGGCCATGATCCGGCTGGCCCGCACGGGCACCGGCGAGGTGGTTCACTGAGGACCGTGACGTGGCGGCGGGCGGCTTCGACGGTGGCGGTGCTGGTCCTGGCCGTGGCAGCCGCCGGTGGCTGGCGCTGGTGGCACCAGCACCCGCCGTACGGGCCGGAGGCGCTGCATCTGCGCTCCTCGCTGGAGTTCGTCACCCATGACGAGGCCCAAGTCGCGCTGGGGTCGGCATACCAGGCGCCGGTGACGTACGACGGCGACCAGCTCGTGCTGGGCCGCGTGTCGTGGCAGGAGCCACCGGCGCCCCTGGACGGCGGGTACTTCGCGTTGTTCCTCGTCGACAAGCGCACCGACCTCAAGCCGTCGGTGTTCGCGGTGGCAGCGCCGCAGGAGAGCGTCGGCATGGGCAGCGCCGGTGTGGAGAACAGGATCCCCGACCGCTACCCCTGGTTGCGCGGCGCGGGCGACATCCGGGTCGGCGAGAACGAGTGGCTCAGCGCCGGCAGCAGGCTGTCGATCATCGACACGCTCGCCTCACCCCTGACATTCGTCGTCCTGTTCCCACATCTGGAGCGGCACGAGCGGGCGCACCCGATCGCCACCGCGCCGGTGACGTTGCCGGACCTGCTGCTGGCGCTCGTCCACATGGGACCGGACGGTCAGGTGTACTGGGCGCAGCGGCTGCAGGGCTGACCCGCTCCGGAGCCTCACGGGCATACACGCACCGCGATCGGTTGGTAGCGTGGCGCTGTCGCAGTCCCCTGGGGAGGGTCGTCATGTGGACGGACGAGGCCGCGCTGGACGCGGCGGCGTGCCGGCTCGACGAGTGGGAGTCGTCGCTGGGCGACCGGGCCGCACGCGCCCGCGCCCTGTCCGCCCGCACACAGGCGTTGACCGGCACCGCCCGCAGCGCCGACGGGCTGGTCGAGGTCACCGTCGACGCGTCCGGGCTGCCCACCGGCCTACGACTGGACGAACGCGTCCGGCAACACTCCGCCGCACACACCGCCCGGCAGATCCTGGCGGTAGCCCGGGCCGCCCGGGTGGACCTGTTGCGGCGGCTCACCGAGGCGACCACCGACACCCTCGGGGCGGACGACCCGGCCGCCACGGCGATAGTCGAGTCGCACCGGCGACGGCTCGACCCCGGGGGCGCACCGGATGCCGGGCGGTGACGGCTTTCAGGTCGACCCGGACGGCCTGACCGCACACGCCACCCACCTCGGCCGCCGCGCCGACAGCATCGACACCGCCCGGCAGGCCGGCGAGCACGTCCGGCTGAGCGCCGACGCGTACGGGCAACTCTGCGCGATCATGCCGGTCCTGCTCGACGGCCTCCAACGGACCCTGACCGACGGCATCGGAACCGCCGCAGCCTCTGTCCGGGACACCGCGGACAGGGTGCGGTCGAGCGCCGAGCGCTACCGCGACTCCGACGCCCGCGCGGCCCACCAACTCGACCGGGTCCGGCAACGGCGGTGAGCACGAACCCGCTGGTCGCCGCCCCGGCGGGCACCGCACCGAGCCCGTGGGCCGGGGTGTGGATCTGCGAGGACATCGAGCTCATCGCCCAGGGCGTGCGCACCGGCAGCTGGATCGACGGCGGCCTCGGCGTGGTCAGCGCCGGCCTCGACGCGCTCGCCCTGGTCTCCGACCCGGCCGGAGCCCTCCTCCAGTACGGCATCGCCTGGCTCATCGAACACGTCAAGCCACTCAGCGAGGCCCTGGACTGGCTGGCCGGCGACCCCGCCGAGATCACCGCGCACGCCCAGACCTGGCGCAACGTCGCCGCGTCACTGCGCGCGGACGCCGCCGAGCTGACCCACGCCGTACGCGCCGAGGTGGCCGGCTGGACCGGGGCCGCCGCCACCGGCTACCGCCGCTGGGTGGGCGAGCAGCAGCAGGCCATCACCGGGCTGGCGCAGGGCGCAGAGGCGATGGCCGCGATCACCGAAGGCGCCGCCGGCCTGGTCGCGGCCGTGCGGCTGCTGGTCCGCGACGCCATCGCCGCCTGCGTGTCCCGCCTGATCGTGTACGCGACCGAACTGGTCGCCACGGCCGGGCTGGCGACGCCGCTGGTGGTGGAGCAGGTGACGACGACTGTGGCGTCGTGGGCAGCGCGGATCGGGCGCTTGTTGCGGGGATTGCTGGCGAGTCTGCGACGGCTGATGCCGGAGATGCGGCGGCTCGGCGACCTGATCGGCAAGCTCGGGGAGACGCTGCGCCGACTGACACACCGTTCACCGGAACCGACGCCCCGCCCGTCGAAACCCGGCGGGGATACGGACCCTCCCCAGATTCCGAAAGTGGATGAGGAACAGCGGGTTCGCGATCTGGGCATGGATCCTGCGACTGGCAGGCTCCGGCCGGCCGAGGCCCAGACGGCCGTCCGAATCGAGCAGCAGCTTGGGGTACGGCTACGGCGGGCGCCGTCGGACTCCTCGGCGGACTGGGTGGACGACGCGGCACGCACCTATGATGCGGTGGGCAACTTCCCCGGCCAGTATTTCGACCGGCAGTGGCCACAACTGCAGTACCAGATCGAAAGGCACCTGGAGAAGGCCGATCTCGTTCCGGTCGACGTCTCCAGGTTCTCGCCGCAGCAGACAGCCATGGTCGAACAGTTCATAGCCGATCGCGGGCTCGGCCCGCGCGTCTTCATCGTGGGGAAGTAATGGCCGGTCTCATCGTCCTCCGGCCCGGGATCGACTGGACAGCGACCGGGGGCCTGTTCGACTGGACACTGGAATTTCTCGTGTCCCGCCTGTCGGACAGACGCGCCGCCGAGCATCTTCAGGAGATCATCGACAACAATCTCGGCTCGTTCTGGCTGGACGACCTGTCGCCGGAGGCCCAGCGCGAAGTCGTCAGCTATTGGCGTGCCGCTCTGGTCGCGGAGGGCGAACGGGACCTGCCGAACACGGACCAGAAACCCGACGTGATGGCCCACCTTCGAGAACTCGTCGCCGCGACCTACAGGCTGCCGGTGGAGTAAGGCTGGTTGGCCGTCGTGCACGCGCGCCACCGCACGAACTCGCGTAAGAGGTGGAGTCCACCGGTCAAGACGGCCGATTCTGCGGCACGGCCCCCACGCCTGAGGGGATCGAGCGTGTCAGCGCCGACGACGTAGACCCGTCCTGGCCGCTTTCATGCGGCCGTGGCCGGGCTGCCTCGAACAGGGTGTCGCGGTCTATGAAGTGAACGGCCACGGCGACCGTCCACGCGCCGACAGCCCGTCCGCCGAGCAGCCGGGACAACGCGGGCACATCGCCGTCACCGCCGAGCACCCACATGGCGTTGGCTGTGCCCTTGTCGAGGGCAGCGCGCCGGGCGATCGCCAGCATGTCCGCCTCGGGGTCCACGCCCGTCGCCATGCCGGCAGCCTGCCCGCCGCGACCGGCTCAGAGCCAGCCGTTCTGCTCAGGGCACGCCCTCCAGAACGCCTCGACCGTCGCGCCTGTCCCCCGTGCGAGCTACCCGCAAGTGTCCACCGCACGGTGACGATTCCCGGCCTGCGAATCCATAGCGTTCCAGGTGAACCGCGGCGCCCCGGCCGCGTACCTCTCAAAGGAATCGTCATGCGTGTGGTGAAGCAGCTCCTGGCCGTCGTCGCGGTCAGTCTCGTCGGCAGCCGGGCGGTCCTCGCGGCACAGGGCAACCCCTGGCTCAGCCTGATCCTCGGCGTCGCGACCGCCGCAGCCGCGATCATGGTGTACGGGTGGGTGGTGCGCCGTACCGAACGTCGTGAGGTCACCGAGCTGGCCCGGGACGGCGCGGCCGCGAGGCTCAATCGCGGGATGCTGATCGGATTCGCCATGTTCTCGGCAGTGATCGTCAACATCGCCCTCATGGGCGGTTACCACGTACACGGCATCGGCTCGGTGTCCGGCGCGGTGGGCATCTTCGGGCTCATGGCCGCCGCGGCGGTGACCGAGGAGCTGATGTTCCGCGGCCTGCTGTTCCGCCTGGTCGAGGAACGGCTGGGTACGTGGCTCTCGCTGCTGCTGACCGGCGTACTGTTCGGCCTGATGCACCTGCTGAACCCGGACGCCAGCATGTGGGGTGCGACAGCCATCGCGATCGAGGCTGGGTTCATGCTGGCCGCCTGCTACGCCGCGACTCGAAACCTGTGGGTGCCGATCGGCCTGCACTTCGGCTGGAACGTCGCCGCCGGCGGCGTCTTCGGCGTGGTCGTCTCCGGCAACGGCGAGTCGGCAGGGCTGCTGGACGCCAGCACTTCGGGTCCGGCGCTGCTCAGCGGCGGCGACTTCGGGCCGGAGGGCAGCCTCTACACGGTGGCAGCCGGGGTGGCGCTGACAGTGGTCTTCCTCTGGCTGGCGCACCGCCGCGGCCACATCGTGCGACGGCGCCGGCGGGTGGTCGTGGCCCCGGCAGGCAGCGTTACGGTCTCCTGATGATCACCCGACGGATGCTCCCGGACTCGTGGCGGCACTGGCCCGTCCCGGTCCGGGATCTCCCGCTCGCGCTGGTGATCGCGCTCGCGGCCGTGACACCGGCGCTGCGCGGCCTGGGTACGCACCTCGGCGACCTGCCCGCCCGGCCGCACGACGCGCTGACAGTGCTGGTGATCGCCCTGGAGTGCCTTCCGCTGGCGTTGCGCCGCAGCCGGCCGGCGCTGTCGCTCGCTCTGGTGTCGATCGGCTTCGCGCTCGACCAGGTACGCGCCTACCACACCGTCGCGGGCACCGCGCTCGCCGTCGCCCTGGTGAGCGCGGGCGCCCACCTGGACCGTGGCCGCCGCACCGCAGTGCTCGCCGGCTCCCTCGCGTACGCCGGCCTGGCCGTCATTCTGGACCGGCAGGGGTCAACCGAAGGGGCGGTCGGCTTCACCACCTTCTACCTGCTGCTGGCGCTCGCCTGGGGCGCCGGATCGTGGCTGCGGCAGAGCCGCCTCGCCGAGGCCGAGCGCCGCCGGCACGTCGCCGAGTCCGCCCGCGCCGCCGAGCGCGCCCGCATTGCCGGGGAGCTGCACGACGTGGTGACCCACCACGTGACGGCGATGGTGGTGCAGGCCGAGGCGGCCCGCTACCTGACCGCCGCGCCCGAGCGCCTCGACACCACCCTGACCGCCATCACCGACACCGGTCGCCGCGCCATCGGCGACCTGCGGCTGCTGCTCGACGTGCTCAACCCCGACCACGGTACGGAGCCGCACACCCCGTCGGTCGGCGAGCTGCACGCCCTGGTGGAGCAGACCCGCCAGGCCGGGCAGCCGGTGGAGTTCACGCAGCACGGCACCCCGGCGGAGGTGACCGGCGGTGCCGAGCTGGCCGCGTACCGGGTGGTGCAGGAGGCGCTGACGAACGCCCTCAAGCACGCCCACGGCCGACCCACCGCCGTGCGCGTACACCATGGCAACCGGGAGATCACTGTGGAGATCAGCACGGACGGGCCCGGCACGCGCGCCGCGGGTCCGGGCGGAAGCGGACGCGGCCTGGCCGGGCTGCGCGAGCGCGTCACGGTGCTCGGCGGCGAGTTCGACGCGGGGCATCGAGCCGGCGACGGCTTCGTCGTCCGGGCGCGCATCCCCACCGGCAGCGCGTCGTGACCGCCCCGATCCGGGTGCTGGTCTGCGACGACCAGGCCCTCATCCGTACCGGATTCACCACCATCATCGACGCGCAGCCGGACATGGCGGCAGTGGGTGAGTGCGGCGACGGCCGCGCCGCTGTCGACCTCGCGGCCCGGCTGCGGCCCGACGTGGTGGTGATGGACGTACGCATGCCGGTGCTCGACGGCATCGAGGCGACCCGCCTGCTGGCCGGCGCGGGCGTCGCCCACCCGGTCAAGGTGCTGGTGGTGACGACGTTCAACCTCGACGGGTACGTCTACGAGGCGCTGCGCGCCGGCGCGAGCGGGTTCCTGCTCAAGGACGCCCCGCCGGCGCAGCTGCTGCACGGCATCCGCACCGTCGCCTCCGGCGCCGCGCTGCTCGCGCCGGAGGTGACGCGGCAGCTCGTCGGCCGGTACGCGGCGCGGATCCGCCCGGCCGAGGGCACGCTGGCGGACGTGGGGCTGACGCCGCGTGAGTTGGAGGTGCTGCGGTTGATCGCCGACGGGCTGTCGAACAGCGAGATCGCGGCACGGTTGGTGATCAGTCAGGAGACGGTGAAGACGTACGTGTCACGGATTCTCACGAAGCTGGACCTGCGGGACCGGGTGCAGGCGGTGGTGTACGCGTACCGCACCGGCCTGGTCACCTGAACTCTGTGGTGGAAGTCCCAGGCATCCGGGTCAACCTGAGCTGGACTCGCCCAGCTCAGCCCGGCATACGGCCGCGTTGTTCCGGCAGTTCTCAAGGAGCTCGGGGTACCCGCCCATGCGGGTCAGGTCCTTTGCGAGATCCTCGAATGCCTGCCGCGCCTGCCCGTAGTCGCCGGCCAGCAGGTGCAGGTTGGCGAGGTCGTACCGCAACGAAACCTGCTCCTCAACGGCCGTCCCGGCGACGAGAACCCCCTTGATGAGTTCTGCCGCCTGCACGAACCGCTCCTGCTCGGCCAGTTCCCCGATCTGCGACCGCACATCCGCGAGCGTCCTCGTGGATGGCTGCGCCACCACGGATCCCGCGGAAGCAGCGGCGACCGGCTCGATGCCGCAGGCGTCCAGCAAAGCGACTCGGCCCTCGCCTGCGAAGGGAGCAAGGAGTTGCCCGACTTCCTCGGCCGAGGCCGGCCGGTCTGATGGGTCCTTGGCCAGGAGGCAGAACAGGAGATGAGCCAGGTCGTCCGGGACGTCCGCCCGGTACTCGGTGACGATCGGGATCGGCGATCGCATGTGCCTGTGCAGCATCTCCAACGAGCTGCCGGCCTCGAACGGCGGCACGCCGGTGAGCATCTCGAACACGATGCACCCGAGCGCGTAGAGGTCTGCTGCCGGGCCGACCGGCCCACCCGCGGCTTGCTCAGGTGCGATGTAGGCGGGAGTGCCGAGGGTCTGACCGGTGGCGGTCAACCGGGACTGCTCAGCCGGCCCGAGTAGCGCGGCGACCCCGAAGTCCAGGACCTTGACCACCCCCGAGGGCGTGATCATGAGATTCTGCGGCTTCAGGTCGCGGTGTACGAGTGACGCGGCATGAGCGGTCTCCAGCACAGAGGTGACCTGCACGGCGATCGATGCGGCCTCTGCCACCGGCAGCCGGTCGCGCTCCGCCACGAGATCCGCCAGCTGGCAACCACGGACGAGCTGCATGGCGATGTAAAGGTCGTCGTGGTGTCGGCCGAGGTCATGGATGACCGGCACGCCGGGATGGTCGAGACGGGCGGTCACCCGTGCCTCCCGCCTGAACCGCTTGACCGCGACCTCGCGCTCGTCCTCGGGCACTTCGCTCGTCCAAAGGAACTTGACCGCGACCGGCCGGTCGAGACGCTCGTCGTAGCCGGCCCAGACCTGGCCCATTCCCCCACGACCGATCGGATACGTCAGCTCGTAGCGATCAGCGATACGGTCCCCCGCCTGCACGTGCCGCCTCTCTCTAGTCCTACGTCGGCCCCGGCCTCACCACCGGCAGACTCTCACGTCGCCTCTCGTTGCACGAGACGAGAGGTGAGGAACGGGCTCGGAGTGCCGTGCCAGAACACCGCCAACTCGTCGCGGGGTCGGGTGGCGGCGACGAAGAGAAGGGACCGGTCGCGCTGGCGTTCCCGCTGGTACCGCTTCGGATCGCTGTCCCGGTACCGGCTGATCACCTGCCGGGGCACCAGACCGTCACTGACCCCTGCGATGATCATGCGCTGGTATTCGAGTCCCTTGAACCTATGCATGGTGCCGACGTGGATGCCGTCCGGCTGCTTCGGGCCATCCGGGCCGATCTCGACAGCGGGCAGGCCTTCGGCTTCCATCCGGCTCAGCACGTCGGCCGCCAGTTCCCGGGTGGGGACGCAGATGGCCAGCGATCCGTCGACCGGGTTGCCCCAGGATCGTAGGTGCGTGACGATCAAGTCCTGCTCCTGCGTCCAGGTCGCGGCACCGTGGAACACCGGCCGGGCACCCCGCAGAAGGGAACGGTAGCCCGCCAGGTCCTCCTCGCCTCCGTCCAGGTCGTCGTACACCTCCCCGGTCATGATCTGGAGCGCGTCGGCGAGGATCTGCCTGGTGGTGCGATAGCTCAGCGTGAGACGGGACGACCGGCCGCGAATGTTGATGCCGAGGCTGCCGAGCGTGACATGGTTGTCGTAGATGCGCTGATGGGTGTCACCCGTGAGGAAGAGATCGTCGGGACCCGGAGGCACCATGGCACGCAGCATCTTCCAGTGCGCCGCGCTGAGGTCCTGAGCCTCGTCCACCACGACATGGCGGTAGCGAGGGCGGCGGAACCCACTGGACGACTCGCCGGACTCCGCGGCCCGGTCCATCTCCAGGCGCGCCGCCCGCTGAGCCACCTGGCGCCAGGTCCAGACGCCGCGGGCCTCCAGCCAGGAGGTGAACCGCTCGGTCAGCTGCCAGATCTGATCCCGTTCCATCCGGGTGAGGCTGCGGCCCCGATTGGGCCGGCGCGCCTTGAAGTACTCGGCGCGCGAATTCAGCACCTGGCCGAGAATCACCTGTGTCCACTCGGCGGCGAGGAAGTCCCCGTCCCAGCCGGAGGCGCCGGTCTCGAGCAGGAACTCACCCCAGAGGTCGGGTACCTGGTTGTCGCTGACGACATTACGGTTCGCTCCCGCCTTCGCCTCGGTCACGACGCGGCTGGCAAGCCGATCGATGTTGATGATGTCCACCCGGGCCACCAGGTCCTGCCCGCCGAGGGCCAGCAGACGGGTCCGGAGATCGGCGGCGAGGTTGCGGTTGAAGGTGGTCAGCAGAATCGGTTTGTCGGTGCCCGGCGGCAGGTGCCGGGCAAGGTGGGCCACCCGGTGCAGAGCGACGATGGTTTTGCCGGTGCCCGGGCCCCCACCGACGCGGGCCGGGCCGTTGTACTTGCGTTCGACCAGCTTCCGCTGCGTCGGGTGCAGGAAGATCTGCCAGCGCTCGAACGCCTCTCCGATGATCGCCTGTAGAGCCTCGTCGTCTGACGTCACCTGCGTCGCGGGGCGCTGCACGGCCGCCTCGAAGTCCTCCGGGTCCACCGGCTCGTCCGCGCGTACCGGCTCGGTGACCTGTTGGAGCACCTCCTCGTAGGGCTTGCCGTCGAAGAGCGCGAAGAGGACGTCTGTGGTGAGCTGCGGCGCACGATCAAGCAGTTCGAGCAACTCGGCCTCGGTGGTGAGCTCCCGGATCTGCGGCAGCAGCGGCTCGGACACGCCCAGTTCCAGGAGCTGGGCGTCGCTGTAGGCGTCGAAGAGCGGCTTCTGCGTCGGCGTCGGTTCGGCTTCCGGCGGGACGACCCGACCGACGATGCTGTCTCCCACCGGTGCCAGGTCGACGACCTCGATGCCACCGGTCACCCGGTTGATCCGGTATGCGTAGCGCGACAGGTCGTCGTACACCTCGCCCCGGTGCTTGACCGCGACGAGCAGGTAGTCCCGGTCGGCGATGTGCAGCAGGAGCGCCCGGTAGTCACGGCTGACCCGAGCGGACATCAGTCGCGAGTCACCGTTGAGCGACTTCAGTTTGAGCCCGGGATTGTCCGGGTTGTTGCGGAACTTGTGCATGAACTCGTACACCGCGCCGATGTCGGCGCGGGTCAACTTCATGACCTCCTTGTCCGCGCGGTCCAGGATGCGCAGCATCGCTCCGGTGCTCATCAGTCCTCTCCCCCACTCGTTGCCGCGAGCTGCGCCGCCAGTTCCTCGGCCGACCATTCCCGTGCGGTACGCGCATGCCACCCCGCTTCCGTGTACGCCCGGTCGCGGTCCTCCGTCTCCGGGTCGCCGGGCGCGCCGGTCAGCACGATGGCGATCCGCCGCTCCGGCCAGGCCAGCTCGGCCGGCCATGCCTGATCACCCAGCTCGTAGCCGACCACCGGGGCGGGCAGGTTCTGCCGCGCCAACTGCTGCACCAGCAATTCCAGCGTGCTCTCCTCGCGGTCCATGTAGCGCAGGACGTCGTGCCACGGCGACTCGTCCTCGACCGGTTCCGTCCCGCTGGCCGGCGACTGCGGCGCGGTACCGAGCCAGGTGGCGGTCTCCTCGTCCAGTGGCAGAGCCCGCTGCGCCGACACGAGCCCGGTGCCCTCGGTGACGGCCAGCGACATCGGGTCGAACGAATCCAGGGCGGAAACCGCGAGCTGCCCCGCGTCACCTCCGCCGTGCGTGAGGAACTGGATGACGTTTCCCCAGGTGAGCCACGCCACCCAGCGGGCCTTGTGTCCACCGTCGGCCATCGCGCCCGGCAGATCGTTGACCAGGGCGAGCGCCGACCACGTGGGCAGCGGCTTGGTGCGGGCATCCATGACGACGGTCATCAGGCAGCCGGTGTTGTCCTGCGCACGGGCCAC
This sequence comes from Micromonospora sp. NPDC049203, assembly GCF_043197215.1. NCBI lineage: Bacteria > Bacillati > Actinomycetota > Actinomycetes > Micromonosporales > Micromonosporaceae > Micromonospora > Micromonospora sp. NPDC049203. The sequence continues at coordinate 111,603 of NZ_JBICSV010000010.1, forward strand.
CATGATGTGCCGTGCCGCAGCGGCACCGGGCAGCGGCTCGTCCCGGAGGGAAGCGACCACTCGTTGCGCGACACCACTGGAGTCGGTGGTGGAGTTGTCCCGAGCCTGCTTCAGCAGGCCCGCCAGGACGGCCTCCGCACGCCGCTGCCACCGGGTGAGGTCAGGCTCGGCGAGGAACCGCATCAGCTGCTCGATCGGGTTGGTCCAGACGGCCTGTTCCAACTCGTCCGGGTCGGCGCCGGGCAGGAACTGCCGGTACCGCTCGCGGGCGGTCTGCCTGGAGACACCACCGTACGGCGTCCACCGGCCCGACCCGTCACCGCTTCCCCACGCCTTGACGTCGTCCCAGGTGGCGGCGAAGACGAGATAGCCGTGGGCACGCAGGCGCGCGCGTTTGTCGGCGTCGTCGGCCAGCCTGTTGTACTGCGGCGAGGCGTGGTACTTGAACCCGTCGAGGTAGACCGCCACTTCCGGGGACGGCGCGTCGAGGCGCGTGAAGTGCACGTCCGGCCGAGTACCGCGGACGGTGTTCTGCAGCTTCATCTGCCAGTGTGTGACGTTCTGCCCGCCGTCGCTGACGAATCGCAGGTCAGCGATCCGGGCGCCGTCGTGATCCCGCCGCCGGTCGATGCGCAGCCCCGAGCCCGGCGTCTCGCCGAGGGCCAGCAGCTTGGTGAGGAACTGCAACTCCAGCTCGCTCTCCACCTGGTGAATCAGCGAGATCTCGTCAGTACGGGTGCCCTCCTCGACACCCCAGTTGTCGAGCAGCTTGTCGAGCATGCCCAGCGCCTCGTCGCGGCTCATCAGCGCGAAGTGCTCGTTGCGGGCGTAGCGCAGCAGGCACCTGTGACATACCGGCTTCGCCTCGTTGCGGCACTCGCAGTCGGCGATCTGCCGGCGGGCCAGACGCAGGACGGCCCGGAACTCTTCGGGCTCGGCAAGGCGGTGCAGGTAGCCGGTGCCCTGCGGCTGGGTGTCGTAGACCACGACGAAGTTGCGGGTGCCGTCGCTCTGGCCGTCCGGCATGGTGGCCGAGACGGTCTGCAGGTGGGCGGGCTCGCCGCCGTACTGGGCTGCGATACCGAGCCGGACCGCCGCCGCGAAGGACAGCAACCGCTCCTGCACCATCGCGGTCGCTGCCGGGATCAGGATGCGCAGCGCCTCGGTCTCCAGTTCGTGCGCCAGGACCAGGTCGACGTGCGTGTCCGGCCCGGCGGCGGACCGCCGGTACGGGCACCAGGGTCGGTGGTGTTCAGCCCCTTGGATGACCGTGGCACCCGAGGCCTGCGCGGCGAGCTGCTGGCCGGTCACCGGAGCTCCGTCAACGGTGGTGCCGCCACAGGACGTGCAGGTGTGGAACCTGTTGATCCGCACCTCCTCGCCGGTGAATAGTTCGGCAGCCCGGTCGTAGCGCTGGGCCCCGAGGTTGAAGTGGCGGATCACCGCGTGGCGGCTGTAGTCGACGCCGAAGGTGTCGTGCGCGTGCCGCCAGGACGATCCCACCTTGGCCGGGTCGATGTCGACGGCGACGGTGGTGGCGTAGAAGCGGCGGTCCCGGTCGTCGCTGTCGTCCCGGATGCGGGCGTCGTCGCGCTTGTCCCGGCTGTAGACCCGTTTCGGCTGCAGCACCTGGAACAACCGGCCGTGATCGGCGATGCCCCGGTCCGCGCAGCGCGGGCATGCGCTGGTGTCCTCCTTGGCCAGGTGGGTACGCACGTACCCGCACTGCGCGCAGATCCGCCACTGTTCGTATGTCGGCCGGTCGGGCGGGCCGACGTCGAGCCCGGAGATCTCGTGCTTGTAGCCCCGGACGTAGTAGCTGTTGCCGGGGGCGATCTCGACGAGGGCCGGACGGGCCGGGCGTGCGTACTCGCGCAGCTCGCTGTGGAACCGGCGGTCACCGTCGACCTGCTCCTCCCAGGTCAGTGTCGCTTCGAGATCGGTACGGCTGTCGATGAGCGCGTAGTTCGGGAGCAGCCCGAACTCGACCAGCGTGCCGTGGGCGGCAGCGGCGCTCACATCGCGCAGCCGACGGCGGACAGCGGCTTCCTCCGCCTTCAGCATCCGGATCTCGCGGGCGTGATCGGGATCGCTGGGTACGAGCGTGGCACGGGCCTTGGCGATCTCCCGGAGCCGACGTCGCAGGTCCGCCAACCGGAGCTCCCAGGTCTCGTCCGCCTCCTTGACCCGGTGGACGATCCCGTCGACGGCGAACTCCCGCAACTCCTCGACAGCGGAGGTCAGGACCTTGTTGCCGAAGAGCGCCAGGAAGCCCGTCACCAGGTCGACGCCGTCGCGCCGGGCCGCCTCCGCGAGGTTGGCGAGCCAACCGCTCGGGCCGAAGAGTACGTGCGCGCGGCGCGGCATGGGCAGCACCCCGGGGAGCCGGCCGCGCGCCGCCAGGTCGATCAGGTGCGCGAGGTACTGCCGGCGCAGGATCTCCACGGCGGACAGGAAACAGCCGGGCGGCACGATCTGCCCGGCGATCATGTCTCTCGGCTCGGTCAGGTAGTAGCGGTCCCGCTCACTGCGGCCGACGAGTGTGAGCACGAGAGCATTGCCGCTCTTACGGCCGGCCCGGCCGGCCCGCTGTACGTAGTTCGCCGGGCCGTGCGGCAGCGACGCGAGCACCACCGCGGACAGCGCGCCGATGTCGATGCCCATCTCCAGGGTGGGCGTGCAGGACAGGACGTTCGGGTCGGTGTACCGCCGGCCGTCGCGGAACTGCTTCTCCACGTTCTCCCGCTGGGCGCGGGTGAGCATGCCGGTGTGTTCGCCGGTGACGACCCGGAAGACCGAGCTCTCCAGGTAGAGCCGCCGGTAGTAGTCGTCCGGCGCGGTGTCGTCGTGGGCGGCCCGCAGCAGGCCGCGGCAGCGGTACTGCCGGCAGGGCTGGCCGACCCATCCGGCCACCCGGTCCGGGTGTTCCGTCTGCTGCCAGTGGCAGGTGTCGCAGGCAACCCCCGCTCGTTTGGCGGCGTCGTCGTCGAGCCGGGTGACGCGCAGGTGGCCGGGCGTCAGGCCGTACACCTGGTTGCCGTCCTCGGTGTCGCCGACCGCGACGATGCCGGCGGCGGCCAACGCCGGCATCAGGCTGGACAAGTAGGCAGCGGCCGCAGCGAGATCCACGCCAAGGCAGCGCGAGGTCCAGTCCTGATACCAGTTGCCCCGCGCGGTGATGGCGTCGAACTCGGACTTCGACTTCGGCGTCGCGAGCAGGAAGGCAGGTGCGGAAACGCCGCGCGGGAAGGCGGGCATGCCGGCGGGCCGGCCGCCCCACACCTGCCACCGGGTGCCGCCCCGCTTGAGGTATGGCACCAGCCACTCGTGGTAGATCGCGCCGCGGGTGCGCAGCCGCTCCAGCAGGCCGCGGAGGAAGGCGAGGTAGCGAGCGTCGTCCGGAGGCGTGCCACCGAGTTGGCCCGGCGCGGTCCTCTGCACGTCGCGACAGATCGCGGCGGCCTTCGCGGGATCGTCGAGGGCCACCTCGACCGCGACGCTGCGCGTCAGCTCCAGGGTGCGTCCCTGGCGGGAACGCAGACCGGTCTCCATCACGGTGGCGAAGACGAGCCGCTCGCTGATCAGCGACCAGGTCTCCCGGGTGCCGTTGTGCTCACCGGCGAGCAGGCTGTCGACGTCCGGCCGATCGTGCAGGTCGGGTGGGACGACAGTGGAGAGGATCTCCGGTTCGGCGGCCTTCTCGATCATCTCGACGAAGAGGTCGTCCAGCCCCACCGACTGTCCGGGCCGCAGGCGGCTGGCGAGCAGCGAGCGCAGGGAGAAGGCGTACGACCGGTTGGCGACGAACCCGGCCCGGTGCGCGGCGTCTTGCACCGAGTCGTTGAACAGCAGCGTCTTCTTCTCGTGCTCGTCGAGCTCGCCGCCGGTGAACAGCTGGGTGATCGCCACCGAGGCGAGCGTGGCCAGCCCGGCGCCGAGGAAGCGGATGCCGTGGTCCATCGAGCAGGACGGACAACGATCCTTCTCAGCCGCGTCGATCGCACCGAGGTCGCCGAGCACGACCAGCGCGTCGTCGGACCGCACCCGGTCGCGCTGCTCGTCGAACGGGCGGACCCGCCGGCCGTACTCCAGCACCAGCAGCCCTCCGGTGCGCTGCTGGATCTCGTCGTCGGTGGCGGCGATCAGCGCGCGGACCCGGCGCTTGTCCCGTCCGACACTGGCTCGGTAAATCTTGTCCGGATCGGTCTCCAGTTCCTGCGGGTCCTTCTCCGGCGACAGCGCCATCCAGCCGGACCGTCCGCAGTGCCGGCAGTAGACGGCGGGCAGGCGCGGGTAGCGGTTGTCGGCGATCACGACGTCGGCGTCCGGCACGTACGGGTCGATCTCCCGGGGCGGCTCGCCGTACCAGCCGAAGGCAGGCTGACGGGACGTGCCGCGCAGCAGACGCGAGACGGACCGCACCCACAGGTGCGTCTCGATGTTGAGCAGCGGACGACCCGGCACCTCCGGGTTCTCGGCGAGCGCCAGCAGGCCCACGAACCGGGCGAGCGCCTTGGCGGTCACCTCTGGCCGTGTCTTCATGGCGCTGCCCCAGCCGGTGGCGTTCTTGCGGGGCAGCACGTCGATGATCTCTTCGAGCGTGCAGGGCCGGGCCTGGAGCGAGTCGAGCACCGCCTTGGTGAGCGGATGCCGGCGCAGCAGCTCCCCCAGGCGCGCCGGATCGTCGGCGCAGCGCTGGCCGACCACAAGCTCGGCGACCTCGGCCATGAACCCCGGGTTCCGGTCGTCGACGGCGGCGAGCTGTTCCGGGGTGGGCAGGGGCAGCCCGAAGTCCTGGTGGTCCATGAACTCGCCGGGCTCGTAGCGGTCCTCACCGACGAGTGAATCGGCGTCGAAGGCCACGCCGAACACCTGCTCGGCGACCTCCCGGATGGCCGTACGGCCGTCCCGGCCCCCGCCCTCACCCAGGGTGGCGGAGGTGGCAACCGGGCAGATGCCACCCAGCGGACGGTCCGCCTCGGCCAGCCCGAGCGCGGCACCGAGCCGGCGCAACAGCATCGCCACGTCCGTACCCTGGGCGCCGTCGTAGGTGTGGAACTCGTCCAGCACCACGTATGCCGGTTCCGCGCCCTCCCACAGCGGCAGGTCGTCACCGCGCTGGAGCAGCAGGTCCAGCATCTTGTAGTTAGTGATCAGAATGTCCGGCGGGGTCCGCCGCATCTCCGACCGCTTCGTCATCACGTGGCGGTACTCGATGGCCGCGACGTCCCCGATGTAGAGGCCGGCCGTGATCCCCGCCAGCGCCGGATCGGTCAGCAGATCGTTGATGCGCTGCGTCTGGTCGGTCGCCAGGGCGTTCATCGGGTAGAGCAGGATCGCCTTGACACCGACCCGCCCCTGCTGGCGCTGCCGACGACAGTGGTCGAGCACCGGGATCAGGAACGACTCCGTCTTGCCGGAGCCGGTGCCGGTGGTGATCAGGGTCGGCTCGGCCGCCTTGCCCCGAGTCGAGAGCCGGGCGAACGCCTTCGCCTGGTGCAGGTAGGGGGTGAAGTCGGCCGGCGCCCAGTCGAGGCACGCGCGCCAGTCACCCGCCGCCGGGCGGAAGGGCGTGCGGATTCGCAGGTACGGCCCGCGAAAGATGCCCTGCTGCTGGTGAGAAAAGAAGCCTTCCAGGCCTTGGCGTACCCCGTCCTCGGTCAGACCGAAGGTCGTGGTCAGGTACTGGGTGAGGGTCTGGCGCAGGGTGTCGGCGGCGATCGTCGGTCTCATGAGCGGATCACCGACGCATGCTACTTCACCCCTTACCGGGCTCTGACCTGCCGGATGGGCTGAACCACGCATAAGTCAGATTCGCGACAGGCAGTAGTCGGGAGCGCATCTTCGCATTCCTGCCCGCCAGCATCGATCACCTCGACGCCGGCGGGCAGGCTCGTTATGCGGCTGCCGGCTCCTCGCCTTCCCCGTCTTCGCTGGTGTCGAGACCAACCTCGCGCGCTAGTTCGGTGGCGGTCATCCGCTGGTCAGCTGCCGCCCGACCCGCATGGTCGAAGCGCACACCCTCGGCCTCCAACACGGTCCGTGGGTCGTCTCGGCGTTGAAGGTCGGGCCAGCGGAAGTCTGCCGAGATGGCGCCGTCGATCTTCAAGACTCGATGGGCGTTCGGAACCTGGACACTGGCGAGGCGTCCGGCAACCGCGCGGTGGAATACGCCGATCACCTCCGCGATGTCCGAGTAGCTGGTCCAGCGGCCGGCAGGAATGCTGGCAAGCGCCTGGTTCATCAGGGACCAGCGTGGGCTTGGTGGGGTCACCGCGGCCGATTCGTCGGGGCCCGGCCAAATGAGCAGGACTCGGTCAGCGAGGGCTCGGCCACGCGCGAGGATCTCCGTTCGACCCCACCGGGGCGAGTCAGCGATTTCACGATTCATCGCGAGTCCGCTGTCGCGGAGGATCTTCTTCTTGGCCTCGAATCCGTCGTTGGCCAGCTTGGGGTTGTACGCGGTCAGGCTGAGATTCCCGAGAGTGTGCACCAGGGAGCTGTGTAGTTCCTCGACCGTCTCGTCGGCCTCCAGGTCGGGAGCCAGCATCTCCCGCCACTCGTCCGTCAGGGACTGCGGCAACACGTGCTCGATGGTGACCTTCGCGGTGTCGAAGTTGATGGGCTCCTTGTGCTCGAAGTCCTCCTCGATACAGCGCAGCACGTAGCTGCGCTGCGGACCGCGCCCCAGCCAGTAGAAGCTGTTCACCAGCACGGCTTCGCGGATGTACTGGTCGGTGGGGAACTTCTTTCGGACCCCTGAAAGCGCCCGCGTGATCGCTTTGGCCGAGGGGACCTGTTCTCCCAGGTCCTTGACCAGCGACATCAAGATTCGATTGGTGTTGGCACTGGCGATGCCCGCGATCATGCGACGGACCAGGTAGCTCTCGACGACCCGTAGTGCATCAGCGGCTTCGGCCGAGCTGAGGCGGCGCGCCTCGTGCGCCAGCAGGACATAGAGAGCGATGGGGTGGACCACTGCCGCACCCCAGCGGTCGAGCCGGTCCAACGCCCGCCGCAGGATCGGATCTGCGACTTCGCCCGGCTTCAGAATCTTGCGGAACAGGCGCGCTTTGTGGTGGAGATCGATGATCCACTCCTCGATCGCGGCCTCACCGGACAATTGGCCGAGGCGCAGCTGCTGCGACTGGTAAATCGCCTCCTGGGTGGCGCGGTCGTCCCCACGGAGCACCAGGTCCAGCCAGACCAGGTCCTCAAGCTGCTTATCCGTGAGCAACTCCTGAAGCGGCAGCCAATGCCGTTCGTAGACGTGGTCACCCCGAGCGGGCAGGCGCATGAAGAGGTAGTTTCGCAGCAGGTCCGCCTGGGTGAGCGGCTGGCCGGTGTAGTTGAGTGACTCGAAGATGCGGTGGACGTTGTCATCCGGGTGCGCGGCGATTTCCACGAGGCTCAACCTCGCCGCTACCGCCTGCTCGATCCGAATCAGATCATGGTCATCGTCCGGGTCGTCGGCTTGGACGAGCGCGGCCCGAAAAAAGCGATAGGCCTCGCCGATCCGATCCTCACCACCAGCACCAGGGTCCCTTTCCACGAGCGCCAACCACGCCGCTCGGTCGGCCTTCGTGGGTAGAAGCGTGTATCGCTCCATCCCCGACGCATACTTGTTGAACAGGTACATGTCGTCGATCTTGGCCGCTAGCTGCGCGTCGGACTCTTGAACGTGATCCCGAATCGCACACAGCAGGATACTCAGTGTCGTCAACCGTTGTTGCCCGTCCACGACGAGCCAGCTCTGCACGCCGGTCGGCGTGTTAGCCGGACTCGGCGCGAGGACCACCGAACCGAGGAAGTGTGTGGCGTTGTCACTCACCTCCGTCACCCGCATCACGTCAGCCCAAACCTGTGCGAGATCTTTGCGCTTCCAGCTGTAGCGGCGCTGGTAGAGCGGTACGACATACTGCTTCTCGCCTTGCAGCAGGTTTCGGACGGTCGTCTCGTTCGCCTTCAAGTAATCTCCCCGGGGACGATGCAGCTCAGCCGCGCGGGCGCGGAAGCCGTGCCCAATACTGCTACCGGTCCATTCCGGATGGTGTCAATGAGACTGTAGGAATATCGGCTGTTCGACCTCGTCGCCGAAATCGCCACGAGCGCCCATGCGGGGTAGCCGCTTCCACCTCCGTAGCATCCTGACGCCCGCCTCGCCTGCGGCTTGGCGCCTTCGCCCCTGGGACCGCGCCATTGCTCCTGACGCCGGCTGCCATCGCCCAGGACTGCCCAGACCAACCGGAACTTTGCGCGCGGCACTCCGACCGCATTGACAGTGAGCATTTGATCGGCAACCCTGGGTGTCCGAGACGAACGCTGTGCCTCACCCTGGGGGTAAGCGTGAAGATCGAATCACTGGTGCGCTCTCTCGGTGCCGAGTCGACACTCGCGGCCGAGTCCTCCGAGCAACTCGTCAGCGACGTGCTCGCGTACGCCAAGGAACGCGCCCGGGACAACGACGCCTACCGCTACGGCAAGCCGCCGACGTGGATCCGCATCGGTGCCGCGATTCGCACCAGTCCGGCACAGGTGCTGCACGAACTGGGCGTGGCCACCACGTTCCTGACCGCGTCGCCGCTGGCGCAGGTGGCCCGACACTGGGCCCATGTCCGCTACTGCGCGACGCTGGACGTACGCGATGGTCATCTCGCGTTGTCCCAGCATGCTGGCAACGTCGTTCATCACCACAAGGTGGCCCAGTCGGAGCAGTTGGGCATCGGCTTGGCCCTGGTAGTGGCGAAGGAGGTGCTGCGACGGCAGTATCCGCGCTGGGACTTCCACGCCGTCGACGCGGAGGTGGCGTTGAAGGCCGGCTTCCTCGACGGCGTGGGCGAGGTCGCCACCACGCCGAGGACCACGAAACGACCGGACTACATCCTGCTGGGCCACCACCGCTCCGGCCGGCGCAACGGCATGAAGATCGTCGTCCTGGAGTGCAAGGGCACCCACCAGTCCCCGGGCTTCGCTCATGGACAGCTTGCCCGCGCGGCCGTCCAGGTGGACGCGCTGCGGGTGGGCGGGCGCAGCCAGCCGTCGCTCATGGTGGCCTCCTACCTGTCCCGGACACGGATCACCTCGTACGTGCTTGACCCGCCGGGGGACGACGAGCTGTGGTCGGGCGCGGACGACGAGCTGGACGAGCTGCTGGGTGGTGCACCCGGCGACCAGGACTGGCGGCCGCAACCCGCACCGCCCGACGAGGCCCGCACCTGGGAGGTGCCGGCCGACGCCGATCTCCGGGCCGAGGCTTCGGACGTCTCCCCTGCCGAGGATCTGCCCCCCGGTCGCCCCGACGTGTTCGACATTCCCGCTGAGCGGCGTGGCTGGTTCACCCAGATCCTGACCCGCGCCGCAGCGGCGACGGCACTTCTCTTTGCGGGGGACAACGGCACCGCGCGTGCGTACGCGACACCTCGCCAGCGTGACGAACAGCCCGATCTCGGCCAGCAGACGTTGTTCGAGATCGACCTGCCGTGGGCGTCGAGCACTGCGCGTACGCTCCGGCTGCCCAACGGTCTGCGAGCGGAGGGCACCCGCTACCGAGCGCCCCTGCCGGACGGCGAGATTCTGGAGGTCTTCCGCGGTGTGGAGAGCAGCCTCTACCGGCAGCTCGCGGACGGTCAGCTCGGCGCGTATTTCCGCGCAGCACCGCAAACCTTTCGCCAGTGGGCGCGAACCCCGCTGAACGGCGGGGTGCTGTCGGTCGGCCGCGATGGCACGGTCCTCGCCGTGCGACGCGCAGAGAGGCACTGATCAGGGCGACCGCCCTCGACGAACCGGTTTCGTGCTAGACCGCGGGTAGGTCATTTCGCGATGTCCGTCCCGGCCGCCCGACGCCATACACCTTCTACCCACATCTCGTTGAGACCACTTCACCGGCGCGCAAAGCCAGCATCCGAGATGCAGAACAACCTACAACCGTACGCAAAAGGTTGACGCCCGTTGATCGTGATCGACCAATCATGCGGATCAGTCAGATCGCCGTACGAACGAAGGAGCCGTTCGTCATCCGGCCAGAACGTTCGGTGAATTCCCGCCGCAGCACGTCCGCCATAGTGTCGACAGCCTCACATACGTGGTCACGCACCCGACGACATCGGAGGCCACCATGGTCATGCGGCGCACCATCGGCGACTGGTATGCCAACGCGGAGGGCCGCGATTCGGCCGACTTCCGGCGCGACTGGGACAACGACGACCGGCCTGACCGCACTCCCGACTCCTGGCTCGACCGGTTGAAGCCGTCGGAGCGGCCGGCTGCTGTCCGCCCTTCGCGCCGTTCCGCATCCACCTCGCCGGGCAGCCTTCGTGGCACAGTGCCCACCCAACGCGGTTTGGCGGATGCCGCCCGCGAGCTCCAGCGCCGGATGCCCGGCATCAAGGACAAGACGCTCGTCCGGCACCTCCGGCAAAGCGGCTGGCTCGACGTCTCCGAAGAGCAGATACGCAAGGCGCTGCGTGCGAACCCGGCCCGGCTGAGCTCGCAGTCACGAGGAACCACGACGGCGACCACGCCGCCGAGCGCGAACCCGAAGCCGGCGAAGACGAGAACGAAGGACGGCGGGACCATCACGATGATCTACCCGCCCACCGACCCTCCCCCGCCGAAGTCGAAGGCCCGAGGAACCATCGAGGTGGTCTCGCCCTCTCCCGCCACCCGAAAGCCGGCGAAGACCGGCACACCCAGCCGCGAGCGACCCACCTTGGCGGACGTGGTCCGCGAAGTCCAGGCGAGCCGCCCCGGGCTCGGCACAAAGAGGTTGACCCAGGAGGTCAGAGCGCGCGGCTGGCAGGGGGCCACCGAAAAGCAGGTCAAGGCCGCCCGGAAGTCCCTCCCCCCGAGCCCACCCGCGCCCACGCCACCGCCCCGAAGGATCCAGGTTCCGCCCCCGCTTCGGACCGTGCGGACTCCGCGCCCCGACGCCTGCTTTGCGTGTGGCGTCGTGCCTTCACCACTCGGGTCGTGCCGTTGTTCCTGACAACGCCAACCGTTCAGATCAGCCGCCGAACCGTTGCGCCGAGCCGATACAGCGGCCCGGCGCGACGACCGATGGTGTCAAGGTGACATCGGTGGGAGCGGATGAACATGACGTGGTCGCCGAGTGGCCTTTTGTACCGAGTGGACGGACGCTTCTGATCTATCGGCGGCCAGGTGCGCCCGCGTAGCCTGACCCACTGCGGCCGAGCGCGACGTGGCTCAGACCGCCCACCCCACGCGCCTCGACCCCAAGGAGTTCCCGGCATGACCTCGGATGCCCTCGACGGATCGGTTTCGGAAGCAGCCGTACCCGGGCAGCGGGTCCTCGACCTTTTGGACAAGGCCATCGCCGTTCAAAGCCCGCTGGTACGCAAGAACATCGCCCGGGCCGCCAGCGAAACCCGGAGGCGACACCTGAGGAGGTGATCCGCAACCTGGAGCGGATGTACGTCAGCGCCTTGACCGGTACGGGCGCCGCGGTCGGCGGGGCTGCTGCCGCGCCCGGCGTCGGAACGGGCATCGCCCTGGCGCTGTCGGCCGGCGAGGTGCTCTCCTCCCTCGAACTGAGCGCCCTCTTCGCGCTCTCGATCGCCGAAGTCCATGGAGTCGGCATCGACGAAATCGAACGCCGCCGCACCATCGTCATGGGCATCATGCTCGGCGGATCCGGCTCCGCCACCATCACCAAGGTCGCTGAGCGCACGGGGCAACACTGGGGCCGCCAGGTCGTCGCGAAGGTGCCGCTGGAAACGTTGCGGCAGATCAACAAGATCCTGGGCAAGAACTTCATCACGAAGTACGGAACCAAGCAGGGAATCATCGTTCTCGGGCGGGTGGCGCCGTTCGGGATCGGCGCGTTGATCGGTGGCGGTGCCAACGCCGCTATGGACACCCTCGCGGTAAAGGCCAGCCGCCGCGCGTTCGGCCCGCCCCCGCCGTCGTGGCCATAACGGGGGTACGCGCTGCCGTCAGCCACCGGCCGTCCCGTACGCGCCGCGCTCGACAACGGAGGGCTTGGCCGGAAACTGCGCCAGGTCGGTCCAGTCCTCCAGCGCGGCGACGAGGATCTTCTTGACCTGAGTCTTGGTCTCCTCAAGCGCAAGGTCGATGAAGCACTGGCATCTCGTCAGGTCGTCCCCGTTGATCACGCACAAGAGCACGCCAGCCACCTGTAGTCCCCGGGCCGTCGCGACCATCTTGGCGTCCGATGGCAGCGGGATGCGGGACGCGAGTTCGCGGGCGAACGACTGCACGACCCGATTTCCGCCCAGGAGTGAGGCAAGCCAGGCGGCGACCGCTCCGACCAGGTCGTGCAGCTTCTTCTTGCCCGCCAGGATCGCCCCGGCCAGGCGTGCCAGCAGCTTGCACCGCCTCCGCCGCCGGCGGCTGAAGAGTCGCTTCCAGGTCTCCTCGGTCACGTACTCCGTGGCGCGGTCCGACACGACCTCGACCCACCCGTCGGTGAGGACGGTGGCGCAGAATTCGGCGGCCTTCTGGACCCGCTCCTGATCGCGACGGTCCCTGGCACCACCGCCTACGCCTCGGGGCGCGGCGCTCATGCCGGTGACCCGCCGCCTCGGGTGTGACGCGCGGGCACTCCCCCGCGTCTTCCTCTCCTTGGGATGCCGTGGGCCCGCCTCCGGCATCCCGGGGTGCTTGTGGCAACGAATCCCCGCGATCCGTACAGGGTTCTTGCAGAGGGTGTTGTCCTGGCACCGCGCGCGGCACTTCGGCATCTGACAATCATCACCACGCCCGGCCGGAATGACTGTCAGAAGATATACGGGTGCGCATTCGCGGTTTTCGGAAGTACGTCGTCTTCACGGCCCCGGCATGGGAATTGCATGAGCGTGAATAGCGCGTCGTGGTCTTGTAGAGTTAGGTGTCGTAATTGTTTTGCGGTCACGGTTCCGAAGAATAGTCATGCCAGCGGATAGGCGTTGCGGCGGCGGCTTGGCTTCTCGTGCCTTCATGACCGCTCACTTTTCAGGCCACAGTCGCGTTACCTTGCAGGTCAGCGGCGCAGGCGGCGGGAGCACTCGCCGTCGTGGCCGTCGCGGAGCACGCAGCGCCGACCGCCCGGCATCCGCAGATCGCAGAAGACGCGGTGCCGCAGGGACTGCTTGTCCTCCTCGGAGACGGTCATCTCCCCCGGGTCCATCATCGGCAGCACGGTGATCCACCGGCCGACGACCCGGGCCAGCCGCTGCGCGGCCGGCAGGTCGGCGGCGACGACCGGGAGGTGAATCACGTACCGTCCGCTCACCGCCGACCGCCCTCGGCCTGCTCGGACTGCCACCGGCGCAGCGCGACCTTGATCCGCAAGGTCTCCCGCCGGCTCTGCGCCAGCGCGTCGTAGACGGCAGCCATGTCAACGGCGACCCGGTCGAGGAAGGCGTACACCTCATCGGGGTTGAGGCCGCGGCGCCCGAGCCGGGCGGGCGGGAAGCGGCGCTCACGCACCTGCCACGGCAGCAGACTGGGGTACGCGCGGGAGCGGTACGTCGTCCCGGCGCCCTCGGCGAACGGCCTCTGGTTGCGGACGGTCATAGGTGCCTGCCTTCCTGGTCGTGGATGGGGTGGGTCCACCCGCCCTCCCCGCACGGGCCGACCCACCCCGCCCGAACACCGCAGCTTCGCTCAGCGGTACGGCATCCGGGCTGGTCGGTGAGGGGTTGCTTGGGGAGCGCGGCGGCCGATTCGGGGGCACCTCGGCCGCCGCACTGGCCATCCTGGGACAGTTCCCGGTGAATGAGCAACATTTGCGGCCACGATTTCCGCGGTCTGCGCCGATTTTCTTTTCCGGAGCCGCGAGACGTTCCACGGGAAGGCCCGGCAGTGTTGCGCAACGGAAGAGGCAGCCGCTCATGGGAATTGCGTGATGATGACTGGTGTCGGGGGTGTCTTGTATGGTCAGACACGTGAGTCGCTTCGTCAGCACGAAGCGCAAGGCAAGCGCTTTTCAGATAACCGTTCCGCGTTTCACCGATGGCGTCCGGATGTAACAAAACGCAACAAGAAAGGGGTGGCCGATGGCCGACGACATGGGCTCGACAGTCCCCAGGAGACAGCTCGGGCGAGCGCTACGCGACCTGCGCACCGAAGCCCGCATGACCCTCGACGGCGCGGCCGAGGCCATGCAGTGCAGCCGGCAGAAGATGTGGCGCATCGAGACCGGCCTCGGCCCCACCCGCGCCGTCGACGTCAAGGCCATGTGCGAGCTGTACGCCGCCACCCCCGAGCTGACCACCGCCCTCGTCGCCCTGGCCAACGAGACCAAGGCCAAGGGCTGGTGGCACTCCTACGGCGACGCCATCCCCGACTGGTTCGAGCTGTACGTCGGCCTGGAATCCGCCGCCTCCCGCCTACGCGGGTATGACGAGTCGCTGATCCCCGGTCTCCTTCAGACCGAGGCGTACGCCCGAGGCGTCTTCCAGAACCGCACGGACATGAGCGATGACGACTTGGAGCAGTTCATCAGTGTGCGACTTCAGCGACAGGGTCTCCTGCGGCGACGCCTGCCAAAGGCACCCACGCTCAGCTCCGTGCTCGCCGAGTCGCTGCTGATCAAGCAAGTTGGCGACCGAGCGGTGATGGCCGATCAACTACGACACCTGCTCGACCTCTCCGAGTCGCCGAACATCTCCGTCCGCATCCTGCCCCTGTCCGCAGGAGCGCACTACGGAGCCCTCGCCGGGACCTTCATGATGCTCGACTTCCCGCTGACCAACCGGACCACCCCGGAGCCGTCTGTCGTCTACAGCGAATCCCTCACCGGCGCCCTCTACCTCGACCGTCCCGATGAGATCGCCGCCTACGAAAAAGTGTGGGCCAGCCTCGATCTGCTTGCCCTCGATGAGCAACAATCGAGGCATCTGATCAACAAGATCATCGGAGAGGTTCACCATGGCTAACCTGACCGGCGCCCACTGGCGCAAGAGCACCCGCAGCGGCGACAACGGCGGCGCGTGTGTCGAGGTCGCCGACAACCTCCCCGGCCTCGTCGCCGTACGCGACAGCAAGGACCCGGCCGGGCCGGCTCTCACCTTCTCCCCTACCACTTGGATGAGCTTCGTCCGGGCCACCAAGACCGGCCGCTGAACCACGTCGCCATCGGGAGCGCAGCCAGCAGAGATGCCGGAGGCGCTCCCGTCGTACTGTCGCTCAGGGGCTTGTGTCGCCCTCAGGCTTCGCTGCCCGGTCGAACAGCGACCAACAGCTCCGCCACGCCACCACCTGGGCTGGGTAGATAGCAGTGTGGCGACTATCGGGGTTACGCGGGCGCACGCCTCCGACTCTCGACATGAACTCCTGGTGCCGCTCATCGATTCCCGCTGCGCAGGTCGGCTCCGGGCACGACGTAGAAGTCCCGCCGCCCGTCGGTGACATCCACTAGGACGTGAAGTCAATCGAGGCAGCCGTGGCCTTGTACACGTCTGCAATCATCCATGCGCCCTGGGCGGCGGCCTGAACCGCTGCCCGCCTGCCGTTGATCTTCACAAACGTCTGCGGACCCTCGCGGCTCGCCGAATAGCCCTGCAACAGCGCCTCGGCCACTGCAAGGTGCCGCCCAGCCTGGTGCTTCTGATGGTTGCTCGGAGCCATCTGTTCTCAAAGGGTGAGAAGGGGAAGGACTACGACCGCCAGCCCGCGTCAATCGCATCCTGAAGCCGCTTACTGAATACGGCATGCGCCTGCCGATACTCGTTCTCCCGATCAGCTTTGTAGAACGGCGCAGCATACCCCTCGGGCGGCCGGTTCCGCTCGGGATCGTCCAAGTACGCCATCAACTGTTCGTGATGCTCCTTTGTCTGACCGAAGCCGAAGGTGCTGTGGCTGGCAGCTATTTTTCGGCTTTTTGAATCGAACCACGCCCCGCGATCATAATCTGCTAAAACGGGGTAGCGCGAGCGATAGATTGCAACGAGTTGATTGGCGGTTACGCCAAGCCACACCGAAACTAGGGCATCGATCTCCACCAAGGCAGCACGCCTAGCGCGTTCGGTTCGCAAAGCAGTTTCCCGAGTCCACTCTGCTCTAGCGGTAGCGAGCGGACTTAGGCCAGGCCAGTCCAGTGCCCACGATTCGCGCGACAGCCGATCAAAGTCACACAGTTCCTCCCAGAGCTTTGCGTAAGCTTCAGTCAGGCAACTTAGGCGCAAAACGCGAAGCAGCAGAGCGTTCGCCAACGGGTGATCAACCAGGGCGCCCGGCATGTTTGCTGCGTCAGCTCCACGAAGATCCGCACGGCCGGTTACTCGGAGGATGTAATCCAAGGGCAACGCCGCCCAGAAACCCGCGTTCATGACTGTCTCGCGGTTCGTCGGAAGGGCCAGCGAGTGCACGGAGTCGACGTGCGCGGGTCCAGGGGGAATAAGCGCGGCAAAAAGGGACCTTTCGCCGTCGAAGGATATCCGCCGGCGCCATGCAATGCGGTAGTAGTCCGTGTATCGGCGACCGTCCCACTGATCTTGAAGCCCATGGTATCGGCTCAGATTACAAGCGCGGACATAGTTGGTTGAAGGAACTGCTGATGAAGACAGCTTCGCTGGATCAACCAAATGCCAGTCCTGGATACTGTTACAGGGAACCTTGGGCACCTTGTAGAAGGGCAGCGCAACGGAGAAGTGCGGTCCTTGCAGTATGACATCCGAGAAGTGCACAGGGCTCGCGCTCTCCTCACGAATAACACCCGCCTCCCTAGAACCTCGCTCATGATATCCGCCGCTTATGCGCGGGCCAAGCCAGCCCAGCCGCTGGCCAACGGCAGCAAGAGCAGAGATGGCCCCCTGCTCGTCTAATGTCACGGGATATAGCAGCGGACTTCGAACTACAGGGAGACTATCGTCTCCGAGAAGCCGACTCCACTCGCGAAGCACCCTCTCATCAACAGTGGTCAACCTAGATCGATGCGGCCGGAGCTCCCACGCCCCGTTGTGTTTGATGCCGGGACGATCACCGGAGCCATCATGCGAAAGCGATTCCACCAAGGTCATCGGATGGAACAGCCAACTGGCGTGAACGAAGTTGATGTCTTGTTGACATCCATAGACATTCACGCCATATTGGCGCGTTCCTTGAATCTCTGGAAATAGCTGTTTGCGGTTTGAGAAGTGAGCATGGAACCGGAGATGGCGGTACGTTGCCTCACGTAAAACCCCTTCGTTTGCACCACTGAAATGACTATCAGGATGGATTAGCGCCGCCATCCCTCTCGGAGCCTGGTTACCCCACACCCGCACCATAAAGGCTCGGTAGAGATCCGGCTGTGTGCCGACCAAGAGCTGATACATTCCAGGCGATCCGAAGGCCCGCGCACCGCCGACATTCGTGGTTAGTTCCCGAAGCAGGAACCGCCATCGGCGAGTTTGGAGGGTCTGCTTCTTCCGCTCACGCCACTGCTGCGTCGACTGTCTTCCGGAGAGCACAAACCAGGGATCCAACTCCGCCAACACAAGCGTCTCATCCCAGATTGGACGTACCCACGGCGGGTTGCCGACCTGGAGGTCGAAGCCGCCCTTGGCGAACGCCTGCGCGAACGTCAGCTCCCAGTGGAAGAAGCCCTGCTGCTCCGCGATCCGCTCGGCCGCCAGCAGCCACGGGAACCGGTCGGCCAGCATCCACGGCGAGTCCACACCGATCACCCCGTCGAGCTTCTGCTCAAGCTCACTCATCTCGGCCAGGCTGTCGAGCTTGCGGCCGTAGAAGCGTTCGGTGTTCTCGTCCACGTCGCTGCGCCCGACCAGCGCCTCCGCGAACGTCAGCCAGTCGTCCAGGTTGGTCAGCGGCACCTGCTTGCGGAGCTGTTCGGCCACGGTCATCCGGCGGGTGCCGGTCGCCTTGGTCGGCAGGGTCATCTGCCGTGGCTCCACGTTGCCGAAGATGTCCGGCGTCTCGTATACCACCTGCTCCTCGTACGCCGGAATGTCCTTGACGTGCGACACCTGGACGGGCGCGGCCGGGTATGCCGCCAGGTCCGAGCCGTCGAGCAGGCCGACCTTGTCCAGCGGCCAGAACCACAGCGCGCACCAGACGTCCATCAGGGTCTTGAGCCGCCAGTACGGCGTGCCCGGCGCGGTCAGGTCGGCGAGGATCTTGTCCCGGGCTACCGCCTCGGTCACCCGCGGCAGGCCCTCGGCACCCCAGACCTTGATGTCCCGGCGGATCTCCCGCTCCGAGATGGCAAGCCGCTGCTGCACCAGCCCCCACAGAAATTCCACCCGCCGGGCCAGCGCCTGCAGCCGCTTGACCTGCGAGTTTTTCCCCTTGGCGGATGGGACGCGCTTCATCGCCGTACGCCATGCCTTGAGCTTCGCGGTCTCGGCAGGCGCCAGCTCGCGGGCCTCCTTCTCCCCCGCGACCGCGCCCCACCCGTCGGCGGGGAGCAGGAAGTGGTGGACGGTGCCCTCGTCGATCGGACCGTCCCGGAACGGCTTCTCCGCCGGGGCGGCGGTGAGCCAGGACTTGTCGGCGAGCTGCTTCGGTTCATAGGTCTTGCGTCCGCAGCCGATGAGCGAGTTGCCGCGCTGCAGGTGCAGACCGAACCAGGGCGCCTGCAGGCCGGCGTGCATGACGTTGAGCCAGAGCGACACCTCGGCCAGCTCGACGGCGGTGCGGTTGAGGTCGACGCCGTAGCTGTTGTGCAGCGCGATGTACGCCTTCACCCGCTGGAGTTCGAGGTGGTACTGCTCCGGGTCCAGGTCCACCTTCAGCTCGCGGGCGCGGCGGCGCAGGTACTCGGCGGCGACCTGGTTGATCGCCTCGTTGAGGAACGCGCCGGAGCCGAGCGCCGGCTCGCAGATCGTCCAGTTGAGCAGCTCCCGCGCCGGGGTGGTGCCGTCCTGGTCGAGGCGGTACTTCAGGGCGAGCTGGACGGTGACCTCGGTCAGCGACTGTGGGGTGTAGTACGAGGCGCTGGTTTGCCGGTCCCGGCCGGCGAGGCGGTAGACGAACGCGCCGGGGGCATAGCTGACCCGGCTGCGCACACCGGTGTACGGGTCCTCCTTGTAGACGAAGACGTTGTCGTCGTACTCGTCGGCCTTGGAGGCCGGGATCATCCACGAGCCGTCCTTCGGGTCGCCGTTCTTGGCGACCTCGTAGAGCTGCTCGGTGGCGACGAAACCGGTGTAGGACATCAGGCCCTCGTACACGGCACCGAGCTGGTTGATGCCGAGCTGGGCGTACGAGATGAAGCCACCCCGGCGCCTCTTCGCGCCCTTGGTCAGCATCAGCCGACGCAGCACCTGGTAGAGGACCTTGTTGCGCAGCCGCGTGTCGATGGTCGCCGCGTCCGGGTCGTCCTCGTCGTCGCTGTCCGGCGCAGGGAGTCGGCCGATGAGCTTGGTCTTCTCCGGCAGGAACAGGTCCGACTTCATCGGCTCGAAGCGCAGGCCCTCGCCCTCGCTGGCCTTGTCGTCGACCTCTGCACCGGCACGCGGCCGGTGGCCGTCGTTGACCATACGGAACAGCAGGTCGAGCGACTCGTACAGGTGGAAGCCGCCCTCGGCCGAGGGGGCGAGCTTGCGGGAGACGAGGTCGCCAATGCGGGCCAGGCTGTAGCCCTCGACGTACTCGCGGTCGTTGACCGGCAGGACGCCCAGTTCGGGCCGGGCTTCGGCGTAGAGCAGGAACAGGATCCGGTAGAGGTAGCGCAACGCCTCCCGCCCGAGTGCCCTGGCCAGTTCGTCGAGCTCCATCACGTCCTGCGGCTGGTAGCCCGCCTGCCGGATGCGGTCGAGCACCTCGTTGGCGATGAGTTCGACGGAGACCTTGAGACCTTCGCGGAGTTCACCGGAGACGCCGACAGCGTGCTGGCGGGAGCCGGCGACCAGGTCGGCGAGGGGTTCGGTGCCGCCCTCGGCGGGCGGGCGCAGCGAGTCGGCGCCGAACAGCGCGGCGACGACGTCGTACTCCCGGTCGTCGTTGCGGGCGTAGGCGGTGTCCAGGCTGACGGCCAGGTAGCGGCCCTCGCCCCAGGCGGTGCGGTCGGCGAGGGTCACCACGCCGCCGCTGAGGATCAGGACGTACCGGGGTTTCGGGTCGTCGGCGGCGAAGAGCCACGACGCGAGCTTGGCACCGGTGTCAATCGTCTCGGTGCCGTTCAGGGTGACCGGGGCGAGCAGGCGGCCGGCGTCGTCCGGGTCCTGCGCGGCCTCGGCGTCGACGGCCCAGCCGCAGTCGAGTGCGACGATGCCGTGCGCGGAGGTGAGTTCCGCGTGCGCGACCGTGATCTGGTGCTCCTGGCCGGCGCGCTCGACGGTGATGGTCTGCGGCTGCGGCTCGAAGCCGAGGGCCCGCAGCACGTCCTGGTGCAGCTTGCGCAGCCGCTCCGGGTCGAAGAACTCGTCGTCGGCCAGCTCCGTCTTCGCGTCGAAGTAGGGGCGGCGCATGCCCCGCAGGCCGGTGCGCGGTGTCTGGTCGCCCGCCTTCTCCCGCTCGGCCCACTGCTTGAGCAGGCCACCCTTCAGGGTGGTGGGCAGGATCTCGGCGAGGTAGTGGGCGGAAAGGTACTCGCCGCGGTTGGTCAGCGCTTCGAAGCTCATGCGGCACTCTCCGGGGACGGGACGAGGACGGCGAGGACCCGCAGCAGCGGATCCCCCGCGGTTTCCAGACGGTCGAGCAGATCGTGCTGCTCGGCGACGGTGTTCCGCGCCCGTTCACGGCGCTTCGCACGGTGCGAGGCGGGCAGCTCGTCGAAGATGCTGGCCTGCTCGAAGGTTTGCAGCCGCCGCCGGTAGTGCTCCAACGGTTCGGCGTTCGCCGCGTCCCACTCGGCGCGTTCGGCCTCAAGGTGCCGGCGGGCTGCCGCGACGGCCTGCGGCAGGAGCTGGCGGAACGGGTCGAGCGCCAGTGCCTCTGCGCGGTTGACCATGGACGGGCCGACGTTGGCCTCGCGCAGCACCTCGTCCATCGGCCGGATCTCCGGCGCAGCAGGCAGGCCGGAGACGGCCATCCACTGCACCACTGTGGGCTGGCCGAGGCGGTTGGCGTAGACGCCCTGGATCAGGTAGGTCGGCGCGGTCACGTCGGCGGTGAGCACCGGAGCCTGCTGGCGGCCGAGCCGGATGAGCACCTTGTCGACGAGCCAGTCGACCATCGGGTGGACGTCGCTGAGGAAGGCGATCTCCGGCCACATCGGGGTCTTGCTCTGCCGGGCCTGGTCGAGCTTGCGCTGGGCGAGTGTGCGGTCGAAGGTGACCTTCAGCCGCAGGTCCTCGCCCTCACGGTGGGCGCGCAGGTAGGAGCGGGGCAGGTCAGTGAGCCGGTGCACCAGGTCGTCGGGGGCGAGGAACGTGAGCAACTCGTCCTCCCGGCGCAGGTCGATGTGGTCCTCGGGCCGGTCCTCGTAGATCTCCCGCAGCGCCGCGTCAACGAAGTCCTCGGTGGAGTCGAAGAGCTTCGGCACCCGGGCCACGGCAACGTCCGTCATAACGGGGGCGGTGCCGACATCTCCGAAGAGGTCGGCCATCACGTCGATCTCGGCGTGGGCAGCCTCGTAGGACTCGTCGACGCTCTTGCCGGCCAGCAGGTCGCGGACCAGCCGGTCTTCCTCGGCCTTGGCGTCGTAGAGACCAGTTGCGGCTTCGACGCTGCCCAGGCTGCGATGGGCCACCGCTTCCCGGTCGAGCAGCTTCTCGGAGACCGTCCGGTCGTCCTTGGCGTCGTCCCGCTCCGAGGTGAGGATGAGCGCCCGGAACTGCGGCTGGTGCTTCTGCCCGTACCTGTCGATGCGGCCGTTGCGCTGCTCGATCCGGATCAGGCTCCACGGGATGTCGTAGTGGATCAGGTGATGGCACTGCTGATGCAGGTTGACGCCCTCGGAGGCGACGTCGCCGGTGAACAGCAGCCGCACCTCGCTGCCGGCCAGCTCGAACTCCTGGAGGATGCGCTGCTCGTCCTGGTCGGCGACGCCGCCGTGCAGCACCCGCACGGCGTTCGGCTTGAGGCCGAGCATGCCCGGGACCGTCTCGGCCAGCCACTTGATGGTGGGAACGCGCTCGGAGAACACCACCGCCCTGGTGTCGCTGCCCCTGCCCACGCCGATCTTCTTCAACTCCTCGACAAGCTTTACGAGCTTGCTGGAGTCGTGGTCGGTCAACGCCGAAGTCAGCTCCGCGAGCCGGTCCAGCGCCGCGCGCTCGGCGCCGGTGGCCTTCTTGCGCCGGTTGGTCACCGTCTCGTGCAGCGCCCGGTGCGAGGAGAGGAAAGACTTCAACAACGTGTATGGGAAGAGCCGGTGCTGCCCGGTGACTGCCTCGTCGCTCCACTTGCCGGCCAGCCACACGTCGGTCAGCTCGTCGAAGATCTGCTCCTCGATCGCGCCGGCCGTGCAGTACACCGCCTGGGAGGGGCCCCGGTCGGCCCAGCGGTCGCCGATCTGGTCCCGCACCTCCGGGCTGACCTTCGTACGGCGCAGGTAGAGGTGGGCGATGTCCTTCGCCTCGTACTGCTTCTCGTTCGCGATCGCGGCCGGGTCGAGCAGCGAGATGAGCTGCGCGAACGACTCCTTGTCACCGTTGTGCGGAGTGGCGCTGGCGAGCAGCAGCGCGTCGGTCTTCGCGGCGAGCCGGCGGGCCAGCTCATTGCGCTTGGTGCCCTTGTTGATGAGGTTGTGCGACTCGTCGATGACCACGACGTCCCAGGTGGTGGCGTCGAGGTGGTGGCCGAACTGGCCGGCGTCCTTGAGGGTGTCGACGGAGATGATGGCGCGCTTGAAGTAGGTGAACGGATTCCGCCCGGCCGGAATCTCCTGCTGGATGCGTTGGATTCCGGTCGAGTCGAGTCGCACCAGGGGAATCGCGAAGCGGGTCCAGAGTTCGCGCTGGAACTGCTCCAGCACCTGCTGCGGGGACACCACCAGGATCCGGTCACCTCGGCCCCGGCGGATCAGCTCGGCGAGGATCAGCCCGATCTCCAGGGTCTTGCCGAGGCCGACCACGTCGGCGAGCAGGATGCGCGGTCGCAGGCCGGACAGCGCCAGTTCTACCGGGCGCTGCTGGTACGTGAGCGGGTCGAGCAGGAATCGGTCGGCGAGGGCGAGGCCGCGTTCGGTGCGCGGCAGTGGCGTACGCCGCAGCACCGCTTCCAGGAACAGCCGGCTCTGCCGGAACCGCGACGAGGTGTCCACGACGAGTTCCGTCTGTTCGGGAACCAGCGGTGTGATGTCCTCGAGGCCGGTGAAAAATGTCGCCTCGACGTCCTGGACGAATTCCGACACCCCGACAGCCTTGATCATGGTGCCGTCGGCGGTGCCGGTCTTGACGCCTCGGACAAGCCACTCCTCGTCCCGGACGACGATGCGGGAGCCCGGGGCGAAGGTGGCGTCCTGGGAGGTGGTCATCGGTGGAGCCTTCCTACAGGGTCGAGCGTCGGGCGTACTGGCGGCGGATCTTCTCGACCAGCCATGTGACGTCGGGGCCGGAATCCTTCTGGCGCTCCGGGTCGACCACGGTGGGCTTCGGGTCCGGCACCGGCACTGTGTCGTCCTCGGGCTCGACCGAGGTGTCCTCCGGGTCCCGCTGGGGATCCTGCAGATCCGCTGGGACGAGCAGCTCGGTGTCCCCGTCATAGGTCAGGCCGGCGACCTCTTGGCGCAGGCCGGAGGCCGTCTTGCCGCTGCTCGCTGTGGCGACGGCGAGCAGGCGGGCGCCGACGTCGTCCAACCCGGGCCGGGCGTCGGGGTCGTGGGCCAGCATCGCGCCGAGCAACGGCGCCAGCTCCGCGGGCACACCGGACAGGTCTGGCAGGTCGCTGGGTTCGGTGATGCGTAGCAGCAGGTTCCACGAATTGGTCGGCGGGTAGAGGCCGTGGCCGGTCAGAGCGAAGACCAGCGTCGCCGCCAGCCCGTAAACGTCCACCGCCGCGGTCAGCTCCCGCTCACCGCGTACCTGCTCCGGCGACATGTAGGCGGGCGTGCCCACCAGGGCGCCCGGCTCGGTCAGGTAGTCGCTGCGATCGATCAGGATCGCCAGCCCGAAGTCGATGAGCTTCGGGCCGTCGGGCCCGAGGATGATGTTCTGCGGCTTGAGGTCGCGGTGCAGCAGACCGGCCTGGTGCACCTTGCCCAGCCCGTCGGCGAGCATCGCGCCGACCATGGCGGCAAGCGGCAACGGAAGAGGTCCGCGGGCGTCGACGTGCTGCCGCAACGTCGCACCGGGCACGTACTCCACGGCCAGCCACGCCGGGTCACCGTAGGGGTCGGCGTCCTCCAGGCGGGCGATCCGCGAGCCGAACACCAGCTTGAGACTGTCGACCTCGGCGGCGAATCGGTCCCGGATCGTCGGCTCCTCGATCAGGTGCTTCCGGATCACCTTGAGCGCGACGCGGTCGGCGGTCGGAGACACGGCGAAGAACACCTCACCCATCCCGCCCGAGCCCAGCGGCTTGACCAACTCGAAGCCGCCGATGGTGCCCAGCGTCATCCCGCCCCCTCACGATGACACCCAACCGAACTGCCACCCGTCGGGTCGGAGCCCGGCGGACGCACGACCGTACAACGTTGTTCGATCAAGGAGCTAGTGCCCCTTCGGCGATTTGCGCTGGTACTGACGTCGGGCCGCAGGTGCGATTGCGCCCTGGGCCAGTCCGTCCGCGGTCAACTGGGCGAGTTCCGCGCCCAGTGAGGCGGCCTGTCGGATTGCCGACTCGAACTCGTGCAGCCGCCGGAACGCCTCCCCGTAAGCCTCTTGTTCATCCCGCGACACCCGCCGCACCTGAGCCCGCCGCACGTCGAACCGCAGCGTCCCCGACAAGCTCGACGCCTGCCGCTCATTCGCCGACGTCCGCAACTGCCCGGCAAGGAACCACGAATCCAGCGCCGCCGGATTCGGCCGCAGCAGATACAGGTTGCGCCCCAACAGCGCACCCTCCGCCGTCACCACCCGCGCGGTGAGCTGCCGCGCGATCATCGGCACCACCACGTCCCCGGCGGCCAGCGCGATCTCCTGCCCGAGCCGCCCGTCGTCGCGGCCCGAGGGTTCGCCACCGCTGAGCACGTCCGGCACGGTCAGCACCGGCCTACCGTCGCCGGCCGGTTCACCGTCGTCGCCGGAGGCAGCGCCCCGGATCGGTCCGAGAAGCTGCAAAGCGCCGGCCCGGACCAACTCGCCGACCGTGAGGAACTCCCCCTGGCCCCCGTCGGCTGCGGGCGTCACCTGTGGCATCAGTGTGGGCAGGTCGGCGACGACGGCGGCGAGGCGCTCGCGTGTGCGTACCAGATGTTCGCCTGTCGCCTCGCCCGCGACGGCGGGCTGGCGACGCGCGGGGGTGAGGTCGACGTCGTCGTCGAGCAGTTCGATGACGTCGGCGGCGCGGGCGTAGCCGGGCTCGTCCACCTCGGCGTCGGCGGTGAAGGCCCGCCAGGTCTCCAGGATGCGGGAGTGGTCGCCGGTGGCGGCGTCGACGAACAGCGTCCGCGCCGGCAGCGGCGCGTCGGCGGGCGGGCGGCGCAGCACCCACAGGTGCAGGGGTACGCCGTGCGGTGCCGCCGCCCCCGGTGGCAGCGCGACGACGGCGCGCAGCGCGCCGCGGCGCAGCAGTTCCTTGCGGATGCGGCGGCCGGCGCGGCGGCCGGCCACGGCGGGGGGCATGAGGAGTACGGCGTGGCCGCCGGGGCGCAGGTGGGATAGCGCGTGCTGGACCCAGGCGAGTTCCGGCTCGGTACGTGGGGTGGTGCCGACGATCCAGCGGGGGTCGTGGCCGAGTTCCTCGTCGCCCCAGTTGCTGGCGCCGAAGGGCGGGTGGCAGACGACCGCGTCGAACGTGCGCCCCTGGTAGTCGTCGGCGCGCAGTGAGTCGCCGGTGCTCACCTCGCCTGGTACGTCGCGCAGCGCCAGCCACAGTCCGGCGAGCCGGGCGAGGTCGGGGTCGAGTTCCTGCCCGTACGCGGAGGTGCAGCCGGCGCGGACGGCGGCGCGCAGTGTGGCGCCGGTGCCGGCGGCGGGGTCGAACACGGAGCCGCCGGCGACGGCGGCGAGCCCGGCCATCAGGTCGGCGATGTCGTCGGGGGTGGCGAAGGGGCGGCCCGGTCCGGGGGCGGAGAAGCGTTGCCAGAGCGCGTCGAAGGCGCCCTGTGGGCCGAGTTCGTCGGCGAGCGCGTCGACGTCCGGCAGCAGCGCCTTGAGCTGCGGGTCCGCGGGACGGGCAGGTCGTTGGCCGCGTTGCCGGGCGAGCAGCCGGGCCCCGACGGCGGCGAGCCCGGCGGCCGGTGAGGCGCCGGCCGGGGCGAGGTGGCGCCAGAGCCGGTCGGCGGTGGCGAGTTCCGGGAGCTTGCCCTGGGCGTGCAGCCAGCGTTCGACCTGGGCGAGGTCGAACTCCGGGCTGGTGGCGCTGCCGCCGACCGGGTCGGGGAAGTCGCCGTGCCGTTTGCGCCAGTTGCTGACGGCGGCCCGGCCGACACCGGCGAGCCGGGCGATCTCCGCTGCGGTGATTGTCGGTGTCTCCTGCACGTTCGGAGTGTGTCACATCTGTCAAGCATGATGCTTGTTGACACCGTTCACAGATGATGCTCTTATTGACGCCGCCACGTTCACAGCAGGAGGAAAACGATGCGCAAGACCACCACGCTCGCCCTGATCGCCGGCGCCCTCATGGCCCTGGGCTGCGGCGCCGGCACCACCGACGACACCACCGGAAGCAAGGCCGATTCCGGCACCGAGGCGGCCGCCGGCAAGACCGACGGCGGCAAGACGGACGCCGGCAAGAGCGACGACAAGCCGAAGACCGCGAAGATCGGCCAGCCGGCCCGCGACGGCAAGTTCGAGTTCACCGTCAAGTCCGCCAAGTGCGGCGTCGGCAAGGTCGGCTCGTCGGCGTTCGGCGCCACGGCGCAGGGCCAGTTCTGCCTGGTCACGCTCAACGTGAAGAACATCGGCAAGGAGTCGCAGATGTTCGACGGCAGCAGCCAGAAGGCGTACGCGGCCAACGGCACCGAGTACTCCGCCGACGGCTCGGCCGGCCTCTACGCCAACAAGAACGCCGAGACGTTCCTCAACGACATCAACCCCGGCAACCAGGTCACCGGCGTGGTCGTCTTCGACATCCCCAAGGGCGTCAAGCTCGCCCGCCTGGAGCTGCACGACTCGCCGTTCTCCGGCGGCGTGACCGTCTCGCTGAACTGACCAGCCACCGCTGCGGGGCGGGCCGCACCCGCCCCGCACCCCCGACCCCGAGAGGAACCGCAATGTCCGACCCGACCCAGCCCGCGCCGCCCGACCGGACCGGCGACGCGACGATGCCGAACCCGCCCGCCGCAGCGAACCGCCCCGCAGACGCGCGTCCCCTCGTCGCCGGCGGCGTCGTGCTCGCTCTCGCGATCAGCGGCGTCATCCTGGCCGGCGCGCTCACCGAGGACGACGAGCCGCAGCCGGTCACCGCTGCTCAGCGCAGCACCGTCCCCGCCTCGGCGTCCCCGTCCGCCGCGCCGACCACGGCGGCCCCGACCACCGCCGCGCCCACCCCGGCCGCGCCGGCCACCACCGAGCCGCCGGCGCCGTCGCCCACTCCAAAGCCGAAGGTCGTGAAGGGACGCGGCGACGACGTGGTGCGCATCCCCGACCTGACCGACCTCGCGGTCGTCAAGTTCACCTGCCGGTGCAACAGCAACACGGTGCTCAAGAGCGACGGCGACGGGCTGCTCGTCAACGAGATCGGGTCGTACACCGGCAAGCGGTGGATCAACGTGGAGGACGGCTCGCTGACGACGCAGTTCGAGATCGAGGCCAGCGGCTCGTGGACGCTCACCATCGGCACTGTCGCGCAACTGGCCACCACGTCGGAGACCGGAAAGGCGTCCGGCAAGGGTGACGACGTGCTGCTGCTCGGCGGCGACGCCACCGCCGTGCGGATCACCCACCGGCGCGGCTCGTCCAACTTCGTCGTCCATGCGTACTCCCTGGACGACGGCGAGGGGGGCCTGCTCGTCAACGAGATCGGCGCGTACTCCGGCGTCCGCCCGCTCACCACGCCCGCGCTCGTGCAGATCACCGCCGACGGCAACTGGACCATCGCGCCGGCCTGACCCCCGCCCTCCCATACCCGTCAGGAGCAAGTATGCGACCCGATGAGTTCCGCCACGCCCTGAGCCTCCTGCCCGCGCCCCTGTACGCCCGCGCGCTCCCGCTGCGCCGCTACGTCTTCCGCACCACCTGCCCGCAGTGCCAGCGCATCGGCGACGCGGTCACCCTCGCCCTGACCGCGGCGCACTACGACCAGCTCGCCTCGGCCGGGCAGCTCCTGGACAACGCCACCCGGCTGGCCGAGGAGCACGGCGCCGACTGCCGGTCACAACCGGAGCCGGAACGGGGACGTGGGCAGGTCCAGCGGTGGGCGACAGCTTCCGCGCCGGTCGTCGCCGCGACCGACGCGAGCTGGAAGGGCCGTGCCGGCGGCATCGGGTACGTGGCGAGCGACGGCCGGTACGGCTTGCGCAGCCGGGGCACCGGCCGCCTGGACCCGACCGGCGCGTCCCGAGTGCTGATCAACGAGCTGCGGGCGGTGGACTTCCTGCTCACCGCGTACGACGACCCGCCACCGGCGATGACCGTGCTGGTGGACAGCCTCTCCGCGCTGCGGTGGTTGCACCGCTGGCAGTCCGGCTCGGTGGCGGACATGCCGGCCGGTTACAGCCTGCGCCGGCGCCGCTGGGCCGACCGGCCGACGCTGGTGCGCCTCGCCGAGCAGGTGAGCCGTCGACCGGACCTGTCCTTCCGGCACGTCAAGGCGCACAGCGGGCACGCGCTCAACGAGGCCGCTGACGGGCTGTCACACATGGCCCGCCGCCGGGTCGGGGAGAGCTTCGACGTTCGCCCCCGGGCTCGCGCGCTGGCGGAGGCGTTTCTGCGGGACTGGCACGCGAGCCTCATCCACTGATCCCGGGCCCGGCCGGGTCACCAGTCGCGGGCCCAGTCCGGCGGCGGTACGACGGCGAGCTGCGGCTCCCCACTGATCGGCTCCAGCGCGTGCACGATCCGCAGGTCCCCGTCGGCGGCGGCGTCGGCGTCGGTCAGCACCCGGCCGCTGCTGCCGTCGGCGCTGACCAGCACCCACCGGTCGGGGTGGACGCCGCCGTCGTCGACCAGCGCCCGTACGCCGAACGCCCGGGCGAGGGCAACCGCGAGGTCATGTTCGCGCAGACCGGTGGCGTCGGCCAGTTCGGTGTCGCCGGTGAGGATCCAGCCGAATCCCTCGTCCTCGTCAGGCGGCGTGAGCATCACCACCGGCCGAGGATCGTCGATGGCCCGGTCCTCGATCCGCCCGACGTACACGGTCTCCGGTGCGACGCCGTACTCCGTCAGCAGGAACGCGCGAAGGTCCGCCGCCGGCAGTCCGGCGGCGAAGTGGATCCGATACCGCACTCCCCACCCCTCTCCCAGACCGGCGTGTGACCCGCCACAGTGCTTGCCTCGCCGGCTTGCCGGGAGTTGGCTGTGGCGTATGGCCCGCATCGCGTACCACGACGCGGACGCCGAGGCGTTCGCCGCGACCCGGCACCTCACCGACGACGGTCTCACGGCCTGGCGGGCCGCCGTCGCCCGGCACCTCGGCCCGCGCCGAGGCATGCGGCTGCTGGACCTGGGCGCCGGGACCGGTAGCTGGGCACGCGCCTTCAGCGGCTGGTTCCCCGGCGTCGAGGTCGTCGCCGTCGAGCCGTCGGCGGCGATGCGCGCACGGTGCGCGTTCGCGCCGCTGGTCGCGGGCGACGCCGGGCACCTCCCGCTCGCCGACGGCAGCGTCGACGGGGCGTGGTTGTCCACTGTCATCCACCACGTGCCGGACCTGGCCGCCGCGGCGCGCGAGCTGCGCCGGGTGCTGCGGCCCGGCGCGCCGGTGCTCATCCGGTCGGCGTTCGCCGGACGCCACGAGGCGATCACGCTGTTCGACTACTTCCCCGAGGCGGTCCGCGTGCTGGACACGTATCCCGCCGTCGCCGACGTCGCGGCCGCCTTCGCCGGCGCCGGCTTCGCCGCCGCGGTGGTCGAGGCGGTCCCGCAGGTCACCGCGCCGTCGCTGCGGGAGGCGGCGGCCGGCCTGCGCCGGGAGGCGCACACGCCGCTTCAGCTGATCACCGATGCGGAGTACGCCGCCGGCGTCCAGCGGTTACGCGAGGCGGCACGTGCCGACAGCGGCCCGGTGATCGACGCGCTGGACCTGCTGGTGCTGCGCTGATCCCCGGTGACCTGCCCCGGCGGTGGTTAGGGTGGGGCGATGGACACTCGTCAGTGGACGGTCGTCGGGGCACCGTCGAGCGCGGGCGCCCACACCCCGGGCGTCGAACGCGCACCAGCCGCCCTGCGCGCCGCCGGCCTGCTCGACCTGCTGGGCGCCGACGTCGAGGACGCCGGTGACGTGCCGGGCTTCCGGTGGCGGCCGGATCCGGCGTACCCCAGGGGTCAGAACGCGGGCGCGGTGGCCGCCGTCGCCTCGGCGGTGGCCGACCGGGTCGCAGCGGCGCTGGGCCGGGGGCGCGCGCCGCTGGTGCTCGGCGGCGACTGCACGGTGACGCTCGGCCTGGTCGCCGGCTGCGCGCGGGCCGGGCTGCCGTCCGCGCTGGTGTACGTGGACGGCGGCCCGGATCTCTACACCCCGGAGACCCGCGCCAACGGCAACCTGGACGCGATGGGGTTGGCGCACATGCTCGGCCTGCCGGGGACGCTGCCCGAGGTGGCGGGTGTCGGGCCGGCGGTGCCGCTGCTGTCGCCGGAGCGGGTGGTGGTGTACGGGGACTCGCTGCCCCGGGGTGACCACGAGCGGGAGCTGGTGGCGGAGCTGGGGCTGGCGTACGTGCCGGCCGACGAGGTGCACGCCGACGCGCGGGCGGCGGCACGCCGGGCACGGTCGGTGGCCGAGGGCGCGGCCGACCGGTTCGTGGTGCACTTCGACGTGGACGTGCTGAGCTTCGTGGACGCGCCGCTGGCGGACGTGCCGGAGCCGTTCGGGCTCAGCCTCGGCGAGGCGGCGGCGACGCTGGCGGAGCTGGTGGCGAGCCCTCGGTTCGCCGGGCTGTCGGTCACCGAGATCAACCCGGCTCACCTGCCGGACGACGAGGTGCTCCCCCGGTTCGTCGACACGTTGGCCGGGGCGCTGACCGGGCGTTAGGCGGTTTCCGCGAGGTGTAGAGGTCATGGGTGGCACACGCGGTGCTCCACCCACCGCCGGCCGGCGGACGGGTCAGCGACGCCAGTGCTGGCGCGGGGCGTAGCCCTCGCGGCGCAACCAGTGTTCGGTGTAGACGATCCGGTCGGCCTCGATCACCACGAGCGGGTCCTCGGGCGGCTCGGACAGCGACCGGCCGCGCTCGGCGTGTTCGTTCTCCCAGCGGAACGCGGCCCAGTGGTGCGCCCGGTCGGGGTGGTCCGGGCCGAGCACCCGGGCGGTGCCGAACACCTGGGCGCCACGGCTGCTGGCCAGCCCGACCAGCGGCGCGAAGACGCCGATTGACACCCGGGGGTCGGCGGCGATGTTGCGCATCTTCGGTGAGCGCGGCGCGGCGGTGAACATCAGCGTGAAGTCGAGCGGGTAGTAACGCACCGGCGTGGCGAGCGGCCCGTCCGGCCCGGTCGTGGCGAGCACGCACATGTTCTGCGACGACAGCAGGTTGAGGATGCGTTCGGCCAGGCGTTCCCGGTCCAGCTTTCTCGTCGGCGTCGGCCCGGTCAGCCAGGGGTTCGTCAACGGCACGGCGCGTCCTCGATCATGACGGCACCCTACCGGCCCGGCTCAGGCGACCGGCGCGGTGCTGTCCCGCAACACCACAGCGCCGGGCAGGCGTACGACCCGGCGGCGGCGAGCGGTGTTCTCGGTCAGGGCCAGTCTCATCGCCTCCTCGCCGAGCCGGTGCAGCGGCAGCGCCACAGTAGTGAGCGGCGGGGCGAGGTCGCGTACGACAGGGATGTCGTCGAAGCCGGCGACCGAGACGTCGCCGGGCACCGACAGCCCCCTGTCGCGCAGCGCCGCGTACGCGCCGACGGCCATCACGTCGGTGCACGCGAACACGCAGGTGGCGTCGAGCCCTCGGTCGAGCAGCTCGGTCATCGCCCGGTAGCCGCCGTCGCGGGTGAACGCCGCCTCGGCCACCGCGCCCGGGTCGAGCGCCACACCGGCGGCGGTCAGCTCGTCGCGGAACCCGCCGAGCCGGTCGGCGACAGTGGTCAGCTCGGGCGGGCCGGAGAGCACAGCGAAGCGGCGGTGGCCCAGGCCCAGCAGCGCGCGGGCCAGCTCGGCGGCACCGGACCGGTTCTCCGGCAGGACACTGTCGACCTTCAGGGTGCGGTGCCGGCTGACCACCGCGACCCGGCCGCCGCCGTCGAGGTAGGGCGCCAGCTCGGCAGCCATGGCCCGCTCCCAGCGGGGGTCCTCGAATCCGGAGCCGATGAGCAGGATCGCCGGGGCGCGTTCGGCGCGCAGCATCGACACGTACGCGATCTCGCGTTCCGGGTCGCGGAACGTGCTGGCCAGCATGACCAGCAGGTCATTGTCGGCGGCGACGCGCATGACGCCACCGGCGACCGCCGCGAAGTAGGGGTCGGTGACGTCGTGGCAGACGACGCCGACGCTGCGCCGGGACGCGCCGGCCAGCGCGCGGGCGTGGGCGTTCGGGGTGTACGCGAGCCGCGCGGCGGCGGCCAGGACGCGCTCGTGCAGGTGGGGGGTGACCCGCCGGCCGTTGAGTGCCCGGGAGGCGGTGGCCAGGGAGACGTCGGCGGCCTTGGCCACGTCTTCCAGCGTCACGTGCGACATCGATGCGTCTCCCTGCGGAACGTCTTGACCCGGTGTTCCGGCGTGGCTACGGTAGCACCCTGAAAGCGCTTACTGAAAGCGCATTCAGGGCGGGGAGGCACAGTGGAACGCACGTCCGTCGGCATCATCCTCAACGGCGTCACCGGCAGGATGGGTTACCGGCAGCACCTCGTCCGGTCCCTGCTCGCCATCCGCGAACAGGGCGGCGTGCCGGCCCGCGACGGCAGCCGCATCTGGCCCGAGCTGACCCTCGTCGGCCGGGACGAGAACCGGCTCGGCGAGATCGCCGGGCGGCACGGGCTGTCGGCGTACACGACGGACCTGGACGCGGCACTCGCCGACGACGCCAACCGGATCTACTTCGACGCGCAGGTGACCGCGCAGCGGGAGAAGGCGATCCGGGCGGCGATCGAGGCCGGCAAGCACGTCTACACCGAGAAGCCGCTCGCCGAGGGGTTCCTCGCCTCGCTGGAGCTGGCCCGGCTCGCCGCCGCCGCCGGCGTCCGCAACGGCGTCGTGCAGGACAAGCTGTTCCTGCCCGGCCTGCGCAAACTCAAGCGGCTGGTGGACGGCGGCTTCTTCGGCCGGATCCTGTCCGTGCGCGGCGAGTTCGGCTACTGGGTGTTCGAGGGCGACTGGCAGGCCGCGCAGCGTCCGAGCTGGAACTACCGCGCCGAGGACGGCGGCGGCATCACGCTGGACATGTTCCCGCACTGGCACTACGTGCTGGAGCAGATCATCGCCCCGGTCACCGCCGTCACCGCCGTCACCGCCACGCACGTCCCCGAGCGCGTCGACGAGGCCGGGAACAGCTACCGGGCCACCGCCGACGACGCCGCGTACGGCATCTTCGAGCTGGCCGGCGGCATCGTCGCGCAGATCAACTCCTCCTGGGCGGTCCGCGTGCACCGGGACGAGCTGGTCGAGTTCCAGGTCGACGGCACGCACGGCAGCGCGGTGGCCGGGCTGCGCGACTGCCGCATCCAGCACCGGGGCACCACCCCGATGCCCGTGTGGAACCCCGACCTGCCGGTCACCGAGCCGTTCCGCGCGCAGTGGCAGAAGGTGCCGGACAACGGCGAGCACGACAACGCGTTCAAGGTGCAGTGGGAGGCGTTCCTGCGCCACGTCGTCGACGGCGAGCCGTTCCCGTGGGACTTCCTGGCCGGCGCCCGGGGCGTGCAGCTGGCCGAGGCCGGGCTGCGCTCGGCCCGCGAGGGGCGGCGGGTGACGATCGAGGAGATCCCCCGGTGAGCACACGCATCACGCTGCCGGTTCCAGGCGGCGGCACCGAGAAGCTGACGTTGCGCGAACCGCCCGCCTGGCGCCGGCCGTTCGCGCCGCCGGCCAGCCGGATCGCGTACGCGGCGGCGCACGTCGTCGCCGACCCGTACGCCGACAACTCCCCCGGCCGCCCGGCGCGGCTGGACTGGGACGCGACGCTCGCGGTGCGGCGCGACCTGTGGTCGTGGGGCCTCGGCGTGGCCGAGGCGATGGACACGGCGCAGCGCGGGATGGGGCTGGACTGGGCGGCCACCCGGGAGCTGATCCGGCGCAGCGCCGCAGAGGCCGCCGCGTGCGGCGGGCGCATCGTCGCCGGGGCCGGCACCGACCAGCTCACCGGCGTGCCCGGCACGCTGGACGAGGTCGTCGCCGCGTACGCCGAGCAGGTCACCGTCGTCCAGGAGTGCGGCGCCACGCCGGTGCTGATGGCCAGCCGGCACCTCGCCGCGCTCGCCACCGGGCCGGAGGACTACCTGCGCGTCTACGAGCGGGTGCTGCGCGAGGCCGGCGTGCCGGTGGTGCTGCACTGGCTCGGCGACATGTTCGACCCGGCGCTGGCCGGCTACTGGGGCTCGGCCGACCTGGACGAGGCCACCGCCACGTTCGCCGCGCTGGTGCACGCCCACGCCGAGGCGGTCGACGGGGTGAAGGTGTCGCTGCTGGACGCCGCCCGGGAGGTCCGGCTGCGGGAGCTGCTGCCACCGGCGGTGAAGGTCTACACCGGCGACGACTACCACTACCCGGAGCTGATCGAGGGCGACGGGAAGCGGTTCAGCCACGCGCTGCTCGGCGCGTTCGCGGCGATCGCCCCGGCCGCGTCCGCCGCGCTGGGGCGCCTCGACGCGGACGACAGGGCCGGGTTCCGGGCGGTCCTCGATCCGACGGTGCCGCTGTCCCGGCACCTGTTCGCCCCGCCCACGCCGTACTACAAGACCGGCGTCGCGTTCCTGTCCTGGCTCAACGGGCGGCAGCCGGGCTTCACCATGGTCGGCGGCCTGCACGGCGGGCGCGGCGTCCCGCACCTGGTCCAGGCGTTCCGGCTGGCCGACGCCGCCGGGCTGTTGCGCGACCCGGAGCTCGCGGCCCGGCGGATGCGCGCGTACCTGGACGTCGCGGGCGTGCCCGGATGACCACCGATGCGCGGCTGGCGAGGCTGTCGCTCAACCAGCGCACCACGCAGCGCTGGTCCGTGGCCGAGGCGGTCGGCGGCTGTGTGCGCGCCGGCATCCCGGCGATCGGGCTGTGGCGTGAGCCGGTGGCCGAGATCGGCGTACCGGCCGCGGCGCGGCTCGTCGCGGACGCCGGGCTGCGGGTGTCGTCGCTGTGCCGGGGCGGGTTCCTCACCGCCGCCGACGAGGCCGGACGGGCCGCGGCGCTGGCGGACAACCGGCGCGCGATCGACGAGGCCGCCGAGCTGCGTGCCGCCTGCCTGGTGCTCGTCGTCGGCGGCCTGCCGCCCGGCTCACGCGACCTGGCGGGCGCGCGGCTGCGGGTCGCCGACGCGCTGGCCGAGCTGGCGCCGTACGCGGGCGAGCGCGGGGTACGCCTGGCGCTGGAGCCGCTGCACCCGATGTACTGCGCCGACCGGGCGGTGCTGTCCACGCTCGGGCAGGCGCTCAACCTGGCCGAGGCGTTCCCGGCCGACCAGGTCGGCGTGGTGGTGGACACGTTCCACGTCTGGTGGGATCCGGACGTGTGGCGGCAGATCGCCCGCGCCGGGGCGCGGATCGCGAGCTTCCAGGTCTGCGACTTCCTCACCCCGCTGCCGGCCGACGTGCTGCTGGGGCGCGGCATGATGGGCGACGGGCACATCGACTTCCCGCCGCTGCGCCGCGCGGTGGAGGCCGCCGGATACTCCGGTGACGTCGAGGTGGAGATCTTCAACGCCGAGGTGTGGGCCACCGATCCGGACCTGGTGCTCGCCACCATGACGGCTCGGTACGTGGATCGCGTGCTGACCGGCTGACCCAGCGTGACGAGTCCGGCCTGTCGGACAAATCAGGTGGCCGCCCGCCGGATCCGGCGGCAGGATCGGAACCATGTCATCCCCTCACCTCACCACTCCGATCACCCCGGACCTGCTGCGCGGCGCACTCGACCTGGAACGGACCGCGCAGGGGGTGCTGCCGCACCGGCTGCCCGCGTGGGCCCGGGCGCAGAACACCGACCCGCAGGTGATGATGGCGGAGGCGATGCCCTCTGGCGTACGGCTGGCGTTCCGCACCCGGGCCACCACTGTGGAGCTGGACGTGCTGCCCACGAAGATGGTCTACCGGGGCACCGGGCCGCGTCCCGACGGCCGCTACGACCTGGTCGTCGACGGCCGTCTCGCCGGTCAGGCCACCGCCGGTGGCGGCAGGGTGCTCACCATCGACCTGACCACCGGCACGTCCGGCGTCGAGCCCGGCCCGGTCGGCACGGTGCGCTTCACCGACCTGCCCGCCACCGACAAGGAGGTGGTGATCTGGCTGCCGCAGCGGGAGATCACCGAACTGGTGGCACTGCGCACCGACGCGCCGGTCGAGCCGGCCGGCACGGACGGCCGCCGGGTGTGGCTGCACCACGGCAGCTCGATCAGCCACGGCTCGGACGCGGAGAGCCCCACCGGCACCTGGCCGGCCGTGGCCGCCGCGCTGGCCGACGTGGAAGTGGTCAACCTCGGGTTCAGTGGCAGCGCGCTGCTCGACCCGTTCACCGCGCGGGCCATGCGCGACACCCCGGCCGACCTGATCAGCGTCAAGATCGGCATCAACCTGGTGAACAGCGACGCGATGCGGCTGCGGGCGTTCGGCCCGGCGGTGCACGGATTCCTGGACACCATCCGGGAGGGGCATCCGCGGACGCCGCTGCTCGTCGTGTCGTCGATCCTGTGCCCGATCCAGGAGGACACGCCGGGCCCCGGCGCGGCCGGGTTCGCCGACGGGAAGGTGCGGTTCCGGGCCACCGGCGACCCGGCCGAGGTGGCCGCCGGGCGGCTCACGCTGCGCGTCATCCGCGCCGAACTGGCCCGGATCGTGGCGTCCCGGGCCGGCGCCGATGCGAACCTGCACTACCTCGACGGGCTGGAGCTGTACGGCGAGGCCGACTACGCGCAGCTGCCGCTCCCCGACGAGCTGCACCCCGATCCCGCCGCCGACCGGCGCATCGGCGAGCGGTTCGCGGCACTGGCGTTCGGCCCGGCGGGACCGTTCGCCGCGTCGGAGTGACGGACAGCCCCGCACGGCCGGGAGTGACCCAGGTCACTCCGGGCCGTGATCCGTCGAGGGCGCCGGGAACGACCATCTAGGCGTGGAAGGAAGCAGACAGGACGAGGAGCGGCTGCTGCGGCGGGTCGCACGCGCCGACCTGGACGCGTTCGACGAGCTGTACCGGCGTACGTCGCCGTGGCTCGCGATCCGGCTGCGGCGGCGGTGCGCCGACGACGGCCTCGTCGCCGAGGTCCTCCAGGACACGTACCTGACGGTGTGGCGCGCCGCCGGCTCGTTCAGTGGGCTCCGGCCCTCCGGTGGCGCGGACGCGCCGGGCGGCTCGGCCGCCGGCTGGATCTGGACCATCGCGGCCCGCCGCCTGGTCGACGCGATGCGCCGCCGCGCCCGGGTGCGGGAGGTGCCGACCGACGTGCTTCCGGTACGCAGCGCGCCCGCCGCCGAGGACGAGGCGCTCGCCGGGTCGCTCGGCTCCGAGGTGGGCGCCGCGCTGGACGCGCTCGCCCCGGAGCTGCGGGCGGTGCTGGCCGCCATGGTCCTGGACGGGCTCACCGTCCGGGAGACCTCGGTCCTGCTGGGGGTGCCGGAGGGCACCGTGAAGAGCCGGGCGCGGCGTGCCCGCACCGCACTCCGGGAGGCACTGACATGACCGCTCACGTTCCCCCGCCGGCCCTGGCCGCGTACGCGGCGGGCAGCCCCGACGACGCCGCCACCTGGACCATCGAGGTGCACCTGGAGGGCTGCGCCGAGTGCCGCGACCGGCTCGGCGAGCTGGCCGCGCCGCCGCTGCGGGCCCTGCTCGGCGACGCCCGGGAGGCGATCCTGGAACAGGCCCGCACCGGCCCGCAGCCGGTGCCCCGGCGGCCGCTGCGCCGGTGGTGGCTGCGCTGGACCGACTGGTCGATGCCGGCCTGGGCGGCCATGACGTGCACGGCGATCCTCGCCGCGGTGCTGCTGGACCGCAACTTCCCGGATCGCCCCTCGGCGGTGCTGCTGCTCGCGCCGGTGGCGCCGCTGGCCGGGCTCGCGGTGGCCTGGTCCCGCCGCGCCAACCCGAACTGGGAGGTGGTCGCCGGCACCGCCCGCGCCGGGCTGGAACTGCTGCTGCGCCGTACCCTCGCGGTTCTGCTCCTGGTCGCGCCGGTGCTCGCGGTGGCCGGGCTCGCGGTCGGCCGCAACCCGGCGCTGTGGCTGCTGCCCTGCCTGACGTTCACCGCGGCGACGCTGCTGCTCGGCAGCCGCGTCGGCGTGCCGGTGGCCGCCGCGCTCCTCGGCGGCGGCTGGCTCGCGGCGGTCGCGGCCGGGTCGTTCACCGCCGACGCGAACCGCGCCGCCGCCGTCACCGAGACCCTGCTCCGGCCCGCGACCATGCCCGCCTGGGCGACGGCCGCCGTCGTGCTCACGGTGCTGACCGCGCTACGCGCCGAACACCTGCGGCGGCCCACCGGCTGACGCCGGCCCCGCGACCCCCACCACCACACGGCGCCCGTCCGGCGCCGCTGTCCACCCTGCCCGGAAAAAGGAGACGACATTGGTACGCGCAGTGAGCGCCGACGAGGTGGCGCCGACCCGGCACGCCTGGCGGATCGAGGCGGTGGGACTGTCGGTGAAGGCCGGCCGGCACCTCGCCGTCGACAACCTCGGCCTGACCCTCGGCGCCGGCGTGCACGGGCTGCTCGGCCCCAACGGCGCCGGCAAGAGCACGCTGATGCGCGCGCTCGCCACTGTGGTCAAGCCGCACGCCGGAGTGCTGCGGCTGCTCGGCGCGGACGCCACCACGACCCGCGAGCTGCGGCCGGTGCGCCGCCGGCTCGGCTACCTGCCGCAGCAGTTCGGCTACTACCCCCGGTTCACGGTGCGGGAGTACGTCGAGTACGTGGCCTGGCTGCGGGAGATGCCGGCCTCGGCGGTGCCGGGCGCGGCCCAGCGGGCCATCGAACGGGTACGCCTCACCGACCGGGCCGACGCCAAACTCAAGTCGCTGTCCGGCGGCATGCTGCGCCGGGCCGGCATCGCCCAGGCGATCGTGAACGAACCGGACCTGCTGCTGCTCGACGAACCGACAGTCGGCCTCGACCCGGAACAGCGGGTCGAGTTCCGGGAGCTGATCCGCGAACTCGGCGCGGACGCCTGCGTGCTGGTCTCCACCCACCTGGTGGAGGACGTGGTGGCGGCCTGCTCGGACGTCATCCTGATGGATCACGGCGCCCGCGTGTTCCAGGGCCTGCCCGCCGACCTGGTCCGCCACGGCGAGACCGGCGGCATCGGCGACAGCGCCGCCGAGCGCGGCTACTCGTACCTGCTCCAGCAGCACCGGAGCGCCCGATGATCCGACAGATCCGCGTCGAACTGCGCCGCTCCAACGCGCCGGTCGTGGCGGTGCTGCTGATCGCCGTCGGCGTCCTCGGCACCGCCAGCATGTACGACTTCTGGCAGGGACAGTGGCTGCGGCTGGGCTACGTGCACGCCTCCAACGTCTTCCTGCTGATGCCGCTCGCGCTCGCCGGTGGCGCGGTGCTCGGCCGCCGGGACCGCCGTACCCGCGCCGACGAGCTGATGAACAGCACCGGCCGGCCCCGCTGGCAGCGCGCGCTGCCGGCGATGACGGCGCTCGGCGTCGCCGCCGCCGCCGCGCACCTGCTCGTGGTCGCCGCCAGCGCGGCGGTGATCGCCACCGGCGGCACCTACCTCGGCGTACGCGGACTCGCCGGGCCGCTGATCGACGTGCTGGTGCTGGTGGGCGCGGCCTGGGTCGGTGTGGCAGCGGGCCGGCTGTGGTCCTCACCGCTGCTGCCGCCGCTGCTGGCCGCCGCCGGCCTGGTGGCGCAGGAGGGCACCGCCATGCTCGGCGGTCCGGCCGGTAGCCGGCTGACGAACGCGTCCCTCATGATCTCCTGGCCGCCGGACACGCCGTGGGAGACGCTGTCCGACCGGCTGCTGCTCAGCCGCCTCACGCTCGGGGTCGGGCTGGTCCTCGCCGGCCTGCTGCTGGCGGCGGGCCGGTCGTGGCCGCTCCGGGCCGGCGCGGCGGCGAGCCTGGCCGCCGGTGTCGCGGGACTCCTGCTGATCAGCGCACCGGGCCCCGCCGGCATCTGGCAGCTCGACCAGTCGGCACGCCGCTACGTCTGCGCCGACGGCACGCCGCAGGTGTGCGTCACCGCGATCAACGCGCACCTGCTGCCCCAGATCACTCCCGAGGCCCGCCGGGGACTGCGCGCGCTGGCGAAGCTGCCGGACGCGCCGACCCGCGCGGTGGAACTGCGGCTGGACACCATCGGCAGCAACGACAGCGAGCAGTGGCACCGGCCCAAACCCGAACCCGGCACCGTGCAGTTCCTCCTGGAAGTCGACCCGGACACCGGCCGGGCCGCCGACGTGGCCGAACGCATCGCCCTGGGCGGCGGCACCAAGTGGTACGGCTGCGGGCGCAGCGGCGACGACATCGCCCCGGCGGTCGCCGCCGCCTGGCTGCTCGATGCCGAAACGGTGCGGCTGTGGGACTCCTGGACCGGATACCGGTACGCCGACGAGCAGCAGGAGGAGATCCGGACCGGCGTGCGACAGCTGCGCGCGCTGCCCGAGCCGGAGCAGTTGCGGCGGGTGACCGCGCTGCGGGACGCGGCCGCGCGGTGCGAGCCGGACCTGATGCCGGCGCTCACCGGACGGGCCGCGCCGTGACCCGCTGGCTGCCGCTCTACGTGCGGTCCCGCCGGCTACCCGCCGCGCTGGCCGGATCGGCGGTCGCCGTCGCCGTGATGGCTCTTTCCTGGTCCGCCTTCACCGACCGTCCCGAGGTGCCCGCTCGCCTCGCCGTGCTCACCACCGCGCTGGCGGTGGCGCCGCTCGGGCCGACGCTCGCCGGCACCGACCCGGCGCTGGAGCGGACCGCCGCCTGGCAGTGGGCGCCGCGCCGGGCCGGGCACCTGCTCGGGTACGGCGCACTGGTGGTCGGGCTGCTGGCCGCCGCCCGCGTACTCGGCGCCGACTTCGGGCCGCTGTCCGTACTGGCCCGCGACACGGCCGGGCTGACCGGGCTGGTCGGGCTCGGCGCCGCGCTCGCCGGCGCCCGGGCCGCCTGGCAGGTGCCGACCGCCTGGGCCGCGCTGGGCGCGCTCCTGGCCGCGCCGGGCGGGCCGGAATGGCGGCAGGTCGCGCTGTGGATGGCACAGGAGCCGGACAACCGGATCGCCGCCGTCACCGCCACGACGTTCCTCCTCGGCGGCGTCGTCGCGTACGCGCTGCGGACGGGACCGCAGGTATCGGCCGCCGAGGCGGCGCTGGAACAGTGAGCGGACCGGACCTCGCCGCGTGCCTGGCACGCGGCGGGGTCCGGCCGTCCACGGTCAGGTCAGCGGCACCCAGGCCAGGGTGTTCATGCCGGACAGGGCGGTCGCCTTGAGCCCGGCGTCGGAGACGGTCCAGAGCACACCGTCGACCATCAGCGAGCGGCGGATCGGCGTCCACTCGCCGCCGTCGGCCAGGTCGGCGGGGTGGTCGACGGCGCCGGCCACAGTGAAGCCCTTGTCGCCGACCCGCAGCGCCAGCACACCGC
This sequence comes from Micromonospora sp. NPDC049203, assembly GCF_043197215.1. Classification (NCBI taxonomy): domain Bacteria; kingdom Bacillati; phylum Actinomycetota; class Actinomycetes; order Micromonosporales; family Micromonosporaceae; genus Micromonospora; species Micromonospora sp. NPDC049203. Next base: position 153,363 of record NZ_JBICSV010000010.1, read on the forward strand.
CGGACGGCGTGCCCTTGACGCTCTCGGCCTGGTCGGTGACCACGCCCGGACGGGTCACCGGGAGCACGACCAGCCGCTCCGGCGCCCAGTAGAGGAAGGCGTGCGGGTCGCTCTCCGCCTCGGACCAGCCGCCCGGGACGTGGTGCTGGGCGAGCCGGGCCGGCCGGGCCGGGTCGGCCACGTCGAACAGCGACACCTGGGTGCCTGTCACCCGCCCCTGGTCGGTCGCGTCCTGTCCGACACCGATCAGGCGGCCGTCACCGGCCGGATGCAGGTACGACGAGTATCCGTTGATCTTCAACTCGCCGGTGACCCGTGGGGCGGCCGGGTCGCGCAGGTCCAGCCCGTACAGCGGGTCGGTCTGCCGGAACGTCACCACGTACCCGGTGCCGCCGAGGAACCGCACCGCGAAGATCCGCTCGCCCTTGCCCAGCCCGGTGACCGCGCCGACCCGGTTCAGCGTGGCGCCCTCGGCGCGTAGCACGTACACGCCGGACTGGGAGGACGTTCCGCGGTTCCACGTGTCGCCGGTGGTGGTGGCCACCCGCAGGTGACCGTCCCACTCGGACATCGCGTACTGGCCGATCGGCCAGCCGGGCACGGACCCGGCGGCGACGTAGCGCGGCGTGGCCGCCGCGGTGTCGAACTGGTAGATCTCCGTGCGGGAGCCGCCCGCCTCGGACGGCTCGCCCCGCCACGTCCGCCACCGCTGGTCGTTGGCGACGTAGAGCCGGGAGCCGGTGCCGTAGACGGTGTCGCCGTCGGCGAACACGGTGACCGGGTCACCGGCGCCGAGCGTGGACGCGCCCAGGTCGAAGCTGAGCACCGTCACCATCGAGGCGCCGGAGAACCCCGCCGGCCGGCTGACCCGGTCGCAGCCGACCCGGCCCGAGCCGACGGTCCGGGCGCCGTCGCGGATCTCGTAGCGCGGCAGCCAGTCGTCGAGCGTGGCCTTGTCGATCACGGCCTGGTTGGCGGCGACCCGCTGCGCGTCGGTGCGCTTCCCCGGCTGCGGGAAGTCGAGCCGGTGTCCGGAACTGATCACGACACGGGCGGTGGCGCCGACCTGCCGCGCGTCGACCAGCCGGCCGTCCATCCGGTACTCGCCGGCGACCCGCGGCGCTCCGGCGAGATCGACCAGGACCAGCCGGGCCTGCCCGGCCGCTCCCGGGGCCGGCGGCCGGCCCGGGACGGTGCCCCTGGTGACCCACCCGTCGCGCAGCAGCACCAGCGCCCGGTCGCCGTGCAGCAGCAGGCTCGCCTCGCCACCGGAGCGCCGATCGGTGGTGAGGTCCAGCGCCACCCGGCCGGTCACCCGGCGGGTCGCCGCGTCGACCACCGACAACACTCCCCGGACGACGGTGACGATCCGCCGCCCGTCGGACTTGACCAGGTCCGGTTCGTCCACGCCCGCCTCGTGCACGTTGGTGCCGGAGAAATCAGGCGTGGACGCCGAGGTGGCGTCCTCGACGCCGCCGACCGCCGCCCGCTTCGCGGCGAACTGCCGCAGCGGGTCGTCCGACCCGAGGCCCCACGGCCCGACCGCCGCCTTCGCGGCCGTACGGATCTGCCGCAGCGCCTCGTCACAGGAGTCGAAGGCGACCAGCCGCAGCCCGCCGGCCGGTACGGCAGTGCCGGCAGGTGGCGGGTCGGCGGGCGGCGGGGCGACGGCCGGCGGCGACGCGGTGCAGCCGGCGAGCGCCAGCGCGGCGACCGTCGTCCATCTGTGCGTCCGGGATCCGTGACGGGTCATGCCGGTCAGACGTGGCCGCGCCGGGCGCGGTTCCCGCCGGTCCCCTCAACCGCCGGCCATCGCGCCGAGCACGATGAACGGCTCCTTGCCGGCGACCACCTCCTCGGGCAGCGGCGCGTCCGGGGACTCGTTGGACAGGTCGAGCTCGCAGGCGTAGAAGCGCACGAACGGCCGCCGCTTCCCGCTGTGCCGGTCACGGATGGTGCCGAGCAGCATCGGGTACGCGGCCTCCAGCGCGTCCAGCACCTCCCGCTGGGTCGGCGGCCCGGCCACCTCGACACGTACCTCGCCGGTGACGTGGGCCAGAGTCTTCAGGTGTGCCGGCAGCACGACCCGGATCACGGCAGCACCTGGACCTCGACCGAGAGCACTGCTGGCAGGTCCCGCACGATCGGCGCCCAGGTGTCGCCGCCGTCGGCCGAGTGGTAGACCTGACCTCCGGTGGTGCCGAAGTAGACGCCGCACGGGTCGAGCGTGTCCACTGCCATCGCGTCGCGCAGCACGTTGACGTAGCAGTGCGACTGCGGCAGCCCCTCGGTCAGCGGCTCCCACTGCTCCCCGCCGGTACGGCTGCGGTAGACGCGCAGCCTGCCCTCCGGCGGGTAGTGCAGCGAGTCGCTGGTGATCGGCACCACGTAGACCGTCTCCGGTTCGTGCGCGTGCACGGCGATCGGGAAGCCGAAATCCGTCGGCAGGTCGCCGCTGACCTCCCGCCAGTTCGCCCCGGCGTCGTCGGTGCGCATGACGTCCCAGTGCTTCTGCATGAACAGCGTGTCCGGCCGGGAGGGGTGCTGGGCGAGACGGTGCACGCAGTGCCCGACCTCGGAGTCCTCGTCGGGGATCTCCCCCGAGCGCAGGCCCTTGTTGATCGGCAGCCAGCTGGCACCGCCGTCGTCGCTGCGGAACGCGCCCGCCGCCGAGATCGCGACGTAGATGCGGTCCCGGTCGGCCGGGTCGAGCAGGATCGTGTGCAGGCACATCCCGCCCGCTCCGGGCTGCCAGGACGGGCCGGTGGGGTGCTGACGCAGGGCGGTCAGCTCGGACCACTTCTGGCCGCCGTCGGTGGACAGGTAGAGGGCGGCGTCCTCGCCGCCCGCGTACACCGTGTCGGGGTCGTGGCGGGACGGCTCCAGGTGCCAGATCCGCTTGAACTCCCACGGGCGTGGGGTTCCGTCGTACCAGAGGTGCTGCCCCACCTCGCCGCTGTAGGCGAAGTCGTTGCCCACAGTCGACCAGGTCCGGCCGCCGTCGTCCGAGCGCTGGATCAGCTGCCCGAACCAGCCGCCGGACTGGGACGCGTACAGCCGGTCCGGTTCGACGGGCGAACCGGTCAGATGGTAGATCTCCCAGCCGCCGAAGTGCGGCCCGTCGACGGTCCAGTCGTCGCGTTTGCCGTCCGACGTCAGAATGAACGCGCCCTTGCGCGTGCCGACAAGTACTCGTACGCCGCTCATGTCTCGTCCTCTCGTCCGAGGGGTTCTTCCGTCGCAATGACCCTGCGGCTCACCGGAACTCATCGCTGTCTACTCCCCGGCTGCGACATTTCCCGCATCGGGCGCGCGCGGACGGCCGACACGCCGGGGCGGCCGGATTGTCGGAGGCGGCGGCTAGCCTGCGCGCATGACCGGCCCCGGAGACGTCCCACCCGAGCACCTCGACCGCCTGCGCCCGGTCTGTCTCGGCCTGCCGGAGACCTACGAGGAACCGGCCTGGGTGGGCGTGCGGTGGCGCGTGCGCGGCCGCACGTTCGCCCACGTGCTCACCGTCGACCCCGGCCACCAGGCGGCGTACGCGCGGGCCGCGGCGACCGACGAGCCGGTCTGCGTGATGACGTTCCGCTCCCCCGGCGACGAGATCGCCGGGCTGCTCGCGGCCGGGCCGCACTTCTTCAAGCCGGACTGGGCCGCCGACGTGGTCGGCCTGCGGCTGGACGCGGAGACGGACTGGACCGAGGTCGCCGAGCTGCTCACCGAGAGCTACTGCGTGCTGGCCCCGAAGAAGCTGGTCGCGCTGGTGGACCGGCCGGGCTGAGTCAGCCCAGCTTCTTGCGCAGCGTCTCGAACGCCAGGTCCGGCCGCAGCGGCACGCCGAAGCGCTCGTCGCCGTACGGGAACGGGCTCAGTTCGCCGGTGCGGGCGTAGCCGCGCCGCTCGTACCAGGCGATGAGGTCGTCGCGCTGGACGATGACCGTCATCCGCATCTCACCGGCGTGCCACTGCTCGGCCGCGTAGCGCTCGGCCTCGGCCAGCAGCTCCCGGCCCAGGCCGCCGCCCTGCCGGCCGGGCGCCACAGCGAACATCCCGAAGTAGACGTGGTCGTCGCGGTGCTCCAGCTGGCAGCAGGCGAGCAGGTCGCCGCCCCGCTCGGCGACGAGCACCACACCGTCCGGGCCGGTGACCGCCGTGGTCACCATCTCCGGGTCGGTGCGCTGCCCGGCCAGCAGGTCCGCCTCGTGGGTCCAGCCCTGCCGGCTGCGCTCGCCCCGGTACGCCGACTCGATCAGGTCGACGAGGGCCGGCACGTCCTCGGGGCGGGCGACCCGGACGGTACGGGGTGCGGGGCTGGTCATGGCGGTTCTCCACGGTCGCTGCGACGTACCTGCTCAGCGTACGCACGCGGGTGTCCCGGACGGCGGCCGGGACCACCGGGCGGGACGGTTCGTGGTTCACTGCCGGGCATGGAGACGGCAGTCGGCGCGGCGGGCCTGCCCGCGATGCTCGACCTGCCGGCCGGGCCGGTCCGCGGCGGCCTGGTGGTGCTGCACGGCTCGCACGCCGGCGAGCGCTCGTACTTCCTCTACGAGCATCTGGCGCGGCTGCTGCCTCCGGCCGGGGTGGCGGTGCTGCGCTACGACCGTCGCCCACGGCCCGGTGGGCGCGACGTGCCACTGGCCGAGCAGGCCGAGGACGCGACGGCGGCGCTCACCGAGCTGCGCCGGCACGTCGGGGCGGTCCCGCTCGGGCTGTGGGGTTTCAGCCAGGGCGCGTGGGCGGCGGCCCTGACCGCGACCCGGCATCCGGTCGACTTCCTGGTCCTGGTCGGGTGCAGCGCGGTGAGCCCGGCGGTCCAGATGCGCTACGGCACGGCCGAGCAGTTGCGCCGGCACGGCTACGGCCCGGCCGATCTCACCGAGCTGGCCGAGCTGCGCCGGCTGGCAGAGGGCTTCCAGCGCGGCGAGGTGCCGCGGCCGGTGGCGCAGGCGGCACTGGACGCGGCGGCGCGACGCCGCTGGTTCCCGCTGGCGTTCCTGCCCGACGAGTTGCCCGCCACGCCGGGCACCTGGACCGACATGGACTACGACCCGGCGCCGGTGCTGGCGCGGCTGACCGGCCCGGTGCTGCTCTGCTACGGCGAGACGGACGCGTGGATCCCGATCGAGGAGAGCCTCGCGGTGTGGCGGCGGGCGGCGTGCGACGCGGAGCTGACGGTTGCCCGGCTGGCCGGCTGCGACCACGCCCCCACGCTCGGCGAGGGCGAGGATCTGGACAGCGTCAGCCCGCAGTACGAGCGGGTGCTGCTGGGCTGGCTGGACCGGCTGCTGCCGGCGGCCGGCTGAGCGGGCGGCCGGCTGAGCGGGCGGCCGGCTGAGCGGGCGGCCGGTTCCGGCTCCAATTGTCCGCGCGCCGCGCCGCCGCTGACCGCTAGCCTGCCGGGCATGGACGCCGACCTGCCCACGTTCGAGTTCGCCTTTCCCGGCCCGCTGCGCGACAAGCTCGTCGCCGCTGTGCTCGACGGGAGCAAGACCACCACCACCGGTCTGCTCCAGGACTACGAGATCGACGGTGAGCCGCTGCCGGCGGTCGGCGCCCGCTCGGCCGTGCTCGACTCCGACAACCGTCCGGTGGCGGTGATCGAGCTGGTGGAGGTCCGTGTCGCCCGCCTCGGCGACGTCGACCTCGACCACGCGCGCGACGAGGGCGAGGGCCACGAGTCGGTGGCCGCCTGGCGCGCCGGCCACGAGCGGTTCTGGCACGGCGACGACTACCGCGGCTGGCTCGGCGACCCCACGTTCACCGTCGACGACGACACCCCGGCGGTGCTGGAACGCTTCCGCCTGGTCGAGACGCTCTGACCGCGGGCCCGGCCGGCCGGGCTCAGGAGGCGGCGAGCCAGGCGCGCAGCTGGTCGCCGTGTTCGTCCAGCTCCGGTGGCGGCAGGTCGTAGCGGGGCGGGGTGCCGGACAGGCCGATCGGGTTGCGGATCCCCGGCACCCCACCGGCCGTCACCACCGGCTCCAGGCCCAGCCCCTCCGCCAGCGCCACTCCCTCGGCCACCGAGTTGATCGGGCTGCACGGCACACCGGCCGCCCGCAGCTCGGCGAACCAGTCCGCGCTGCCGCGCCGGGACAGCGCCGTCACCAGCAGCGGGCGCAGCTCGTCGCGGTGCGCGACGCGGTCGGCGTTGCGGCCGAACCGCGCGTCGTCGGCCAGCCCCGGCACGCCGAGCACCCGGCAGAGGGTACGGAACTGAGCGTCGTTCCCGGCGATCACCACCAGCTCGCCGTCGGCGGTGGGCAGCGGCTCGTACGGCACGATGCTCGGGTGCGCGTTGCCCATCCGGTGCGGCGCCGCTCCCCCCGCGACGTGCGCGCTGGTGTGGTTGACCAGCCCGGACAGCGCCGAGGAGAGCAGGTCCACAGTGACGTGCTGACCGCGCCCGGTCTCCTCCCGGTGCCGCAGCGCGGCGAGGATGCCGACCGCCGCGTGCAGTCCGGCGATCACGTCGAAGACGGCCACCCCCGCCTTGTACGGTGGGCCGTCGGCGTCACCGGTGAGACTCATCAGCCCGGCGGCGGCCTGCACCATCAGGTCGTACCCGGGCAGGTCGGCGCCCCCGGCGTCGCCGAAGCCGCTGATCGAGGCGTACACCAGGCGGGCGTTGCGGGCGGTGACGGTGTCGTGGTCAAGGCCGAAGCGGCGCAGCGCGCCCGGGCGGAAGTTCTGGATCAGCACGTCGGCGCGGTCGGCCAGCCGGTGCGCAAGCGTCAGGTCGCCCGGGTCGGTCAGGTCCAGCGCCAGTGACCGCTTGTTGCGGTTGACCGCCAGGTAGTAGGTGGAGACGTCGTCGCGGACCGGGGGCCGCCAGTCGCGGGTGTCGTCGCCGCCCGGGGGCTCCACCTTGACCACGTCCGCACCCAGATCGGCCAGGAGCATCGTCGCGTACGGCCCGGCGAGGATCCGGGAGAAGTCGGCGACCAGCACCCCGCGCAACGGACCCGACATGCGGCACCTCCCTCGCCGCCGCCCACGATGACACATACCCGACGGCGTGCCCGGCGGGGGTGGCCCGGCCGGTTAGGGTCGCGGTACATCGGCGGACATACCGGGAAGGGGTGCCCGTGTCGCTGCTCAGCCGGCTCGCCGAGACCACCGACGAGCGACCCGGGGCGGTCCGGGTCGGCGACCGTTCGCTGTCCCGGGTGGAGCTGCGCCGCGCGGCCACCGCCGTCGCCGACGACCTGCGCGGCGCGACCCGGGTGGCGGTGCCCGCCACGGCGAGCCTGGAGACCGTGGTCGGCGTGGTCGGTGGGCTGCTCGCCGGCGCGGCGGTGGTACCGGTGCCGCCGGACGCCGGCCCGATGGAACGCGATCACATCCTGCGCGACTCCGGCGCGGAACTGCTGCTCGCGCCGCCGGACGCACCGGACACCGACGCCGCTACGCCGCCGGTCGTACCGCTGGACCTGGCGCGTCGCTCGGACACCACACTCCCCGAGCCCGATCCGGCGACCACCGCGCTGATCCTCTACACCTCCGGCACCACCGGCGCGCCGAAGGGCGCGGTGCTGTCCCGCCGCGCGGTCGCCGCCTGCCTGGACGGGCTCGCCGACGCCTGGGCCTGGGCCCCGGACGACGTGCTGGCACACGGCCTGCCGCTGTTCCACGTGCACGGGCTGGTGCTCGGCGTGCTCGGCCCGCTGCGCGTCGGCAGCCGGCTGCACCACGTCGGCCGGCCCCACCCCGAGCGGTACGCGGCGGCAGGCGCCTCGCTGTACTTCGGCGTACCCACGATCTGGTCCCGGATCGCGGCGCGCCCCGCGGCGGCGCGGGCGCTGCGCGGTGCCCGGCTGCTCGTGTCCGGCAGCGCCGCTCTGCCCGAACCTGTCTTCGCGGCGCTGGCCGGGCTGACCGGGCACCGGCCGCTGGAGCGGTACGGCATGACCGAGACCCTCGTCACGGTGAGCGCCCGCGCCGACGGTCCCCGGCGGCCCGGCACCGTGGGCGTGCCGCTGCCCGGCGTGCGGACGCGGGTGGTGGACGAGCACGGCGGCCCGCTGCCGGCCGACGGCGCCGCGATGGGTGAGCTTCAGGTGCGCGGCGGCACGCTCTTCGACGGCTACCTGAACCGGCCGGACGCCGACGCGGCCAGCCGCACGGCGGACGGCTGGTTCCGCACCGGCGACGTCGCGCTCGTCGGCCGGGACGGCGTCCACCGGATCGTCGGGCGGGCCGCCACCGACCTGATCAAGAGCGGCGGGTACCGGATCGGAGCCGGTGAGGTGGAGGACGCGCTGCTGGCGCATCCGGGGGTACGGGAGGCGGCGGTGGTCGGCACGCCCCACCCCGACCTGGGGCAACAGGTCACCGCGTACGTGGTGGGCGACGGCGTGGCCGAGGCGGAGCTGATCGACTTCGTGGCGCGGCACCTGTCCGCGCACAAACGCCCCCGGCAGGTACGGCTGGTAAGCGCGCTGCCCCGCAACGCGATGGGCAAGGTGCAGAAGTCCCGGCTGACCGGGGCGTGACCCGCACCCCGCCGGGAACCAGCGCGGCGCTCCCGACGACTATCCCTACATGGCGTGTGAGCAGTGGCGGGAGATCCTGTCGGCACAGTTGGACGGTGAGGCGTCCGCGTCGGAGATCGAGGCGGCCGAGGCCCACCTGACCGGCTGCGCCGGCTGCCGTGGCTGGTTCGACTCCGCGGCGTCGGTGATCCGGCGGGTCCGTACGCAGCTCGCCCCGCGGGTGCCCGACCTGGTCGACGCGGTGCTGGCCGCCGCGCCGCCGCCCCGGCCCAGCCGCCGCCACCGGATCACGCTGGGGCTGCGCGGGGCGCTCGGCCTGCTCGGCGCGGTGCAGCTCGTGCTCGGCCTGACCCAGATCGGCCGGGAGGCGGTCGTCACCCACGCGCACGCCTCCGGCCAGCACCTGTGGCACGAGTCGGCGGCGTGGAACGTGGCGGTCGGCGCCGGATTCCTCTACGTGGCGACGCGCCGGTCCACCCCGTCCGGCCTGTTGCCGATGCTCAGCGCGTTCGTCGCCACGCTGGTGCTGCTGTCGGTGAACGACCTGATCATCGGACAGGTGGAGATGACCCGGCTGGTCAGCCACGGCTTCCTGCTGGTCGGCTGGGCCGTGATGCTGGTGCTGTCCCGGCTCGGCCGCCGTCCCGGCGACACGCCACCCGGGCAGCGCCGGTCGGACGGCTCGCGGTGGGCGCTGCGAATCGAGGAACCGCCCGCGCCCGCGCCGCTGCGGCTGGTGCCGCCCGGCCCGTACCCCGCACAGGCCCGCGACCGGCGCGCCGCCTGACGACCCGCCGCGCGAGCCTGCCGGCGGGCTGTGCCAGCGGTCGAGGCGGCGGGTCGCGGTCTCAGCGGGCCCGGCGGTCGCGGGCGTCGCCGGACCAGGCGGCGACCAGGTCCTCGCGGGCGCGGGCCACGCGGGAGCGGATGGTGCCCACCGGGCAGCCGCACACCTCGGCCGCCTCGGCGTAGGACAGGCCGAGCACCTGGGTGGCCACGAACGCCTCCCGCCGGTCCGGCGCCAGCGCGGCGATGAGACCACGCAACACCACCCCGTCGTCCCCGCCGCCGGTCACCGCGCCGGCCGCCTCGGCGGCGGTCTGCCAGTCCGGCAGCGCCGCCAGCCGGGGCCGGGTGGTCGCCGTCCGCACGTGGTCCACCGCGACCCGGCGGGCGATGGTGAAGATCCAGGTACGCGCCGACGACCGGCCCGCGAAGCCCGGCAGGCTGCGCAGCGCCCGCAGGAACGTCTCCTGGGCGAGGTCGTCGGCCTCGGCCGGCCCGGCCAGGTGGGCGAGGAAACGCCACACCGGCACCTGGAGGGCCCGGACGAAGGCGGCGGCGGCCAGCCGGTCACCCCGGGCGGCGCGCCGCGCCCAGCCGGTGACCTGCTCGTCGTCGGCGTCCGGTCTCATCCGCGGCCGGTCCGCCGGTCCGGCATGCTCATGCCGGACGGTACGGATAAGAGCCCCGCTCGGTTCATCAGTGGCGTCCCTCCTGCCGGCGCGGCGGTACCGGCCGCCCCTCGGTTGGTCGGCCGTCGCAGGGACAAAGTTCCCGGGACATCGTCAGTCTTCGACGGACACTGTGACCGGCCCGACCCGCAGCACGCCGTCGGTGAGCGGGGCGCACCGGATGCCGGCGCGGCGGCGCATCGCCTTCCACGTACCGGGCTCGACCACCACGTCCAGCCAGGCGCAGGGCGGCGCGGCCCGATGCGCCCGCAGCCGGACCGGACCGTCGCCGGAGTCGAGCGTGAGCACCCGGCCCACCAGGTCGTCCACCGGAATGCCCTCGGTCAGCACGTTGCGCCGCAGCTGGGTGAGGTCTGTGCCGGGCGGCAGTGACTCCCGCGCGATCAGCGTGACGCTCGCCTCCCGGTGCGCGGGACGGCCGAAGTAGCGGTCACCGACGATGCCGAGTCCGGCGCGTACCCGCACCTGGTCGACCAGTTCGCCGGGTGGCGCCGGGGCGGGTCCGTCCGCCGGACGGCCCACGTACCGGTGCACCGGCGAGGCCAGCAACTGGACGATCCTCGGCATGCCCGAAGTGTAGTAGCGGGCATAACATCGCCAAAGCGGACGATAGCCACGTTCACGTATCCGCCCTGGTCACGGCCCGTTGTACCGGGTGTGACGGCGAGGCGACCAGAAGCGATCGGAGCTCATCCGCGACGGCGGCTGGCCTGGGCGCGGCGCGAGAACGAGCGCCGGCGTCAGGCGTACGAGACGGCGGCCCGGACCTGGCGCCGCCGCGCGGAGCACCTCGACCGGCTGGCGATCGAGGCGGCCGGCTTCCGGGGCTGCGCGCTGCCGGGCACCGCACTGCCGGTGCCGCTGGACGAAGGTGAGGTCGTCTACCGCATCCTGTCCGCCGTCGACCTGGTCGAGGCCACCGCCCGGCACGTGCCCGGACTACCCGCGCCCGGCCGCACCCTCACCGGCCGTCTCGGCCCGGCCGACGGCCCGCCACCGGCCGGGCTGCGCGTGGTCGACAGCGGTGCCGCCGTGGTGACCGACCGGCGGGTGACCTTCGCCGGGCGCGACGTCCGGCGGGACTGGCCCCTGCGGGACCTGCACGGCCTCGGGCACCACAGCGACCGCCCGGTCACCCTGCTCCACGGCACCGACGGCGGCGCACCGGCGGGACTGCGCGTACCGGCGCCGGGCGCGGCGAACGCCCGGTTCTACCTCACCCTGGCCCACGCCGACGCCACCGGCACACGGCAAGCGGTCGTCGAGGACATCGACACGCTGCGGTCCGCCCACCGGGCCGCCCGTCCCCGGCCACCCCGTCCGCTCGGTCCGTGGGACGCCCCGGCCGAACCGGCACTCCCCCGGCGGCTGGTGGCGGCGGGCGTCGCGGCGGTGGCCGTGCTGCTCGGCGTCACGTCCGCCGGCACCTGGAGCGCCACCGCCGGGCAGACCGACCCGGCGCGCCGGCCCGCGTCCCACCCGGCGGGCACGTCCACCACGGCAGCCGCGCCGCCGGCACAGCCCACGGCCACTCCGGCCGGTCCGGCGTCGCCCTCGACACCCCCGCCGACCCGGCCCGCACCGCGACCGGAGCCCTTCCCGAATCCCGCGACGTGGTCGGATCCGGCAGCGCGGCCGGGTACGCGAGTCCTCACCACCGCGCCACCTGTAGCCGGACCGCCACCGTCGCACCCCGGCAACCGCCCGCCGGCACGCGCCGATCCGTCCACCCCGCCGGCCGCCCAGGCGACCTCGGCGCCGACCGCGAGCCCCACGGGTGATCCGGGCACGACCGGAGCGCCAAGCCCGACAGCAGAGCCGAGCCCCACCCCCTCACCCGAGCCGCCCCGACCCTGATGTCCCCGCCGATCACCCCGGCCGCCGCCCCGGCCTCAGATCCCCGGTGAACCCGACCCCTTCCCGACCTGCTCCCCCGTCCCCCGTCCCCCGTCCCCCGTCCCCCGTCGATCTTGCACTTTCGGCCCCCAGGACGCCGGATTCGCCCCATATGGGGGGGCCGAAAGTGCAAGATCGCGAGGAGAGGGACGGGCGGGGTAAGGGTCAGGAGGGCTGGGGGGTCAGCAGGTAGTCGCCGTCTTCGGGGCTCCAGCGCAGCTCCACCGCGCCGCCGGTGGCGGCGGCCTTGCAGAACTGGAGGAAGCTGCGGTAGCCGAGCTTCTTCTCGCTGAAGTCCGGCCGGGCCCGCCGGAGCTGGTCCTTCAGGCCGGACAGCGCCACCGCGCCACCGTCCGCGGCGAGGTCCACCACCACGGAGCGGAGCAGCCCGAACGCGACCTCCCGGTCCCCCTGTTCGGGAAGCGACACCTCCGGATCGCCCTTCGCCGGCCCGGCGGCCAGCTCCACCACGTTGTGCGCCGCGAGATGACGCAGCAGTTCGCCGAAGGTACGGAAGCCGTAGTCGGACTCGCTGAACGTCGGGTCCTTGCGGAGCAGCGCACGTTTGAGCGCGGACGCGGTCACGTCGCCGCTGGAGCTGCCCTGCATGCCGGCCACCGTCTGCACGAGCTGCACGGCGAGCGTGTCGACGTCCCGCGCCGACTCGTCCTCGGCCGGGACGGTCTCCACCGCCGGCTCGGGCGCCGGCTCCGCCGGTGAGGGCCGGGCCGGGCGCGACCGGCGGGCGGCCGGGGGCGGCACGTCCACACCTTCCAGGCGGTCGTAGTAGAGGAACTCGTCGCAGGCCGGGGGCAGCAGCGCGGAGGTGGACTTCTCCACCCCGACGCCGATCACCCGCTTGTTGAGTTCGCGCAGCTTGTGCACGAGCGGGGTGAAGTCGCTGTCGCCGGTGCAGATCACGAACGTGGAGATGTAGCCGCGCTCGAACGCCAGCTCGACCGCGTCCACCGCCATCTTGATGTCCGCGGCGTTCTTGCGCGAGGCGCCCATCCGCTGCGGGATCTCGATCAGCTCGACGTGTGAGCGGGTGAGCATCCGGCGGTCCTCGTCGAAGTACGACCAGTCGGCGTACGCCCGGCGCACCACCACGCGCCCCCGCTCGGCGAGCGCGTCGGCGATCGGCCGGAAGTCGAACGGCCGGCCGCCGTGATGGTCCCGTACGCCGAGGGCCAGGTTTTCGTAGTCGAGGAACAGCGCGATCCGGTCTTCGTGATCCACACTGGCAGCCTAGCCCGGCCGGAGCGCCGGACCGGTCAGCGCCGCTCGTCCCGGTAGACGGTCTCGCGGCGGGCCACGCGCTGGATCGCGTAGCTGGCGACCAGCAGCAACAGCGCGAGCGCCACCTCGACACCGGCGATGGTGCCGTTGGCGACGGTGAGACCGAGCAACAGCAGGATCAGCCCGACGACGGCGAGCAGTCCCGCCAGCAACAGCCGGTTGCGCCGTCGCGCCGACCGCTGCGTGTCGTGTCCGCTCACGCCGTCCGCCTCTCCCCGGCTCCGTTTTTCCGATCCTAGGCGCTGGTCACCGCCGGGGCAGCGGATCACGACGGCCGGGGGCCGGACACTGACGCGTCCGGCCCCCGGTGTCACGGCGGCGGTCAGTGGATCGGGATCGGCGCGGGGCGCTTGTCCTCCCCCGTCTCGCCGTCGAGCAGGTGCGAGGGCTCCCGGCGGCGGGGCAGGAACGCAGCCGGGACGAACGTCAGCAGCACCAGGCCGAAGGCGACCCAGAACGTGGTGGAGAAGGAGCTCGCCGCGTAGTCGAGCCCGCGTTCGATCAGCGACGGCGGAACCGGGAACTGCTGGAGCAACTCGGGCCGCTGCTGGGTGGCGATGGCGAGCTGCGCCTCGGTCAGCGTGGCGCCGGTGCCCGGGTCGACGGCGCCGGGGATCGGCCGCGAGCCGTTCAGCTCGCTGGTGAGGATGACCGACATGACCGCGGCGCCCACCGAACCGCCGATCTGCTGGAGGATGTTGACGAGCGTGGAACCGCGCGCCACCTCCGCCGCGCTGAGCGTCTTCAGCGCCGAGGTCATGATCGGCATCATCGTGCCGCCCATGCCGAGGCCCATCACGAACAGCGAGCCGCAGAGCAGCCAGTACGACGTGTCGGTGCCGAGCTGGGTGAAGGTGAAGAACCCGGCCGCGATGAGCACGAGCGCGAACGGCACCGTACGGCCGACCGGCACGCGATCGGCGAGCATGCCGGCGATCGGCATGGTCAGCATCGCGCCGATGCCCTGCGGTGCGATCAGCAGGCCCGCCGTCAGCGTCGTCTCGCCGCGCACCTGGAGGAAGTAGCTCGGGAACAGCAGGCCGGCACCCATGAACGCGATGATGAAGACGAACATGGTGACGGCGGCGATGGTCAGGTTGCGGTTGCGGAAGAGCCGCAGGTCGAGCAGCGGGTGCCGGGGCCGGAACGAGTAGAGCACGAAGGCGACCACGAGCGCGCCACCGACGAGCATCGGCAGCCAGACCTTGGTGTCGGCGACGGTGCCGGTCTCGGGCAGCGTGGAGATGCCGTAGAGGAACAGCGCGAGACCGGGCGAGAGCATGAGCATGCCGAGGAAGTCGAACGACTCGGACGGCTCGGCGTTGTCCCTGGGCAGCGCCAGCTGGGCGTAGACCAGGGCAACCAGGCCGATCGGCAGGTTGATCAGGAAGATCCAGTGCCAGCTCGCGACGTCGATCAGCCAGCCGCCGAGGATCGGGCCGGTGATCGGGCCGAGCAGCATCGGGATGCCGAGCACCGCCATCAGGCGGCCGATGCGGTGCGGGCCGGCGGCCCGGGTCATGATCGTCATGCCGAGCGGCATGAGCATGCCGCCGCCGAGGCCCTGGACGACCCGCCAGGCGATCAGCTCGCCGATCGAGTCGGCAGTGGCGCAGAGCCCGGAGCCGATGGTGAACAGCGCCAGCGCCACCATGTAGAGGCGTTTCGTGCCGAACCGGTCGGCGGCCCAGCCGCTGAGCGGGATGACGGTGGCCAGCGCGAGCGTGTAGCCGGTCATGGTCCACGCGACGCGGGCGTACGAGGCGTCGAACTCGCTCTGGAACGTCGGCAGCGCCACGCTGACGACTGTCACGTCGAGGATCGACATGATCGCACCGAGCACGACGACGCCGGCCACCTTGAGTACGGCGGCGTCGAGCTTCGTCGACGTCGCGACGGGTTGGTGTGTCACTGACGGTCTCCTGGGGATCCGGTCCGGCACTTCGAGGCGGTGGCGGCGCCGCGCGCCGTGGGCGGAGCGCGGGCGGAACGCGCGGCGGGGCGACGTCCGGGCGACAGCGTAGCGATGACCTGGGACAGCACGCGGCCGGTTTTGCCCAGAGGCGAACCGCGGTGCTGCGGCAGGCGGCCGCCCCGGCGGCCCCGGGCGCTCCGGCGGCTCGCGGAAAGGGCTGGTGCGCGCCGGTTCGTGAACCTTGTCGGGACGGGGCCGGCGGCGGCGACCGTGACGAAGGTCATGCCCCACGCGGACCGCCGCTCAGCCCAGCCCGGCCATCAGTTCGACCTCGGCCGTACGGGAGCGGTCGATGCGGCGAGCTAGGTCGCGTACCCGTTCGCTGGTCCCGGCGGTGACCTGGGCGCGGGCCAGGTCGGCGGCGGTGCGCTGGTGCCGGCTCAGCACGTCGCGCAGCACCCGGTCGGCGTCGGCGGGCGCGGCGGCGCGCAGCCGGGCCAGTCCGGCGGCGGCGTCGCTGTGTCCGGAGTGGTCGTGCCGGGCGGCAGCGGCGGCTGACGGGTCGGCCTCGCGCAGCCATCGGCGCATGGTGGCCAGTTCGTCGGTCTCGGTGGCCCGGACGGCGGCGGCGAGCGTGCGCAGCCGCGGGTCACCGGCGCGGTCGAGGCCGAGCCGGACGATCTCCAGCGTCTGCTCGGTGTGCGCCACCATCATGGCCAGGAACAGCGCGTCGATCCCACTCACCGTGGCATCCGGGCCGGACGGGACCGAAGCCGTGGCGGACGGGGCCGGCGGGGACGGATCGGCGGCGGGCGGCCCGCCGCAACCGGTCAGGGCCAGCAGCGCCGCGAGCAGTGCCGTGGCCGGGCCGACGGCGGGCGCGCGGCGGAGCCGGGGAACGGCCGGCTCCGCCGCGCGGGTACGCGGGCTCAGATCTGCTGCCACAGCGCCGGAACGTTCGGCGGTTCCCAGCCGGCGATGGCGGTGTGCGCCTGGCGACAGCGGTAGCCGCGGCCGTCGTAGGTGACCGTGTCGCCGACCTGGTACGCCCGCCCAGCGGTCCACGTCCCGCCCGGCGCCGGGGTGCTGGTCCGGGTGGGTGTGGGCGACGGCGCGGGCGTGGTGGGCGCCGCGGTCGGGGTGGGCGACGGGGTGGGGTTGCCGCCTCCGCCGCCGATCTGGAGGTCGACGCAGGAGTAGAACGCGTTGGCGGTGTCGGAGATGTTCCATATCGCCAGCAGCTTCTGCCGGCCGGAGAAACCGCCCAGGCCGACCGTGTGGGACACGGTCGCGCCGGGTTGGCGGCCCCCGCCGTCGACGACCGCGACGCGGGTGCCGCCGATCCAGTACTCCCAGTTGGCGGTGGCGTGCCGGGCGGTGTTGACCCAGGTGAACGTGACGGTGCTGCCGACGGAGGTGGCCGGCCAGTTGCGGCTGTCGTCGTTGAGTACCGCGAACTGGGCGATGCCGGCGTGGCAGCTCCGCAGACCCTTGGGGCCCTCGACGCTCTGCGGTTCGTACTTGATCTGGCCGCAGTCGGGCACCCGGTTCTGCGCGCAGAGCGCCTGCCGGCTGGGTGGCGAGGAGACGTAGCCGTGGGCCTGCGCGGGTGCGGCGAGCGCGAGCGTGCCGGTGACGGCACCGGCGGTGAGCAGCGGGAGGGTGATTCTTCGACGCATGGTGGCAACTCCTTCGGGCGGAACGGAAGGTGCCCCGAACATAAATTAAACATTCTTAACAGTAAAGACTCCTATCTATAAATTAAGTCCTGCACGACCGGCGCCGGGCGTATGATCCTGATCGATGGCTCGCCGCGCGGAGCCGACCGTCGTTCCTGGGCATCCCGCCGCCGCAAGGCGTCCGGGAGGACGACGCAGACCGGGCATCGCCTCGTCGTCCCACTCCCCGGAGGACACCCCCACATGAGGAGATCCACCGCGTTCGCGGCCAGCCTGCTGCTTGTCGCCGCCGCGCTCAGCACCGTCGGCGGGCCGGTCGCCGCCGCCGACCCCGCCGACCCGGTCACCGTCACGGTGAACACCCGCGCCGGGCTGGCCACCGTCCCGGCCACCGCGCTCGGCGTCAACCACGCCATCTGGGACTCGCAGCTCGGCAGCGCCGAGACGTCCGACCTGCTCAAGGCCGCGGGCGTGAAGATGCTGCGCTACCCCGGCGGCTCGTACGCCGACATCTACCACTGGGAGACCCACACCGCGCCCGGCGGCTACGTCGCCCCGAACACCGACTTCGACACGTTCATGGCCGGTGCCCGCCGCATCGGCGCCCAGCCGATGATCATCGCGAACTACGGCACCGGCACGCCCGCCGAGGCGGCGGCGTGGGTCCGCTACGCCAACGTCACAAAAGGCTACGGCGCGAAGTGGTGGACAGTCGGCAACGAGAACTACGGCAACGGCCACTACGGCTCGGCCTGGGAGGCCGACGACCACCCGGACAAGAGCGCCACCCAGTACGCACGGCTGGTGGTCGAGTACGCCGACGCGATGAAGGCGGTCGACCCGAGCATCAAGGTCGGCGCGGTGCTCACCATGCCCGGCAACTGGCCGGACGGGATCACCGCCGGATCCGACCCGGGGCCGTGGAACCAGACGGTGCTCTCCCTCGCCGGTCCGAAGATCGACTTCGTGGACGTGCACTGGTACCCGGGCGGCAACGCCGCCGACTCGCTGGCCCGGACCAACCATCTGCCCGACGCGGCCTGGCTGCTGCGCCAGCAGATCGCCCGGTACGCCGGCCCCGGGGCGGACCGGATCGGGATCAGCTTCACCGAGCTGAACGTGGACGCCGGCCGCACCACGGCGCCGGGCGCGCTGTTCCTCGCCGACGCCTACAGCGGCCTGCTGGAGCAGGGCGTGTTCACGGTGCAGTGGTGGAACGTGCACAACGGCATCGGCACGGTCTCCGAGGTGGCCGGGCAGACCGACTACGGCGACTTCGGGCTGCTGTCCAGCGGCAACTGCACGAACGACGGCGAGGTGTGCCAGCCGGCGTTCAACACGCCGTTCGCGCCGTACCACGCGTTGTCCATGATGAACCTGTTCGCCCGGCCCGGTGACCAGCTCGTCCGCGCCGGAACCGACCAGCCGCTGGTGGCCGCGCACGCGGTCCGCCGGCCGGACGGCAGCCTCGCGGTCCTGCTGCTCAACAAGGACCCGGAGAACGCACACCCGGTGGCGCTCGACTACGCCGGGTTCACCCCGGCCGACGAGGCGCCAACAGTGCACACGTTCACCAACGGCGCGACCGCGATCAGCACCGCCCGCGCCGGCAGCGCGGCGGCGCGGACGCTGCCGCCGTACTCGCTCACCACGCTCGTGCTGCGACCGGCCGGCAGCTCGGCCGGGCGGCCCGGCGCCCCGGGCCGGCCGACGGCGAGCGCGGTGACCGACCGCGCGGCGACCATCTCCTGGCCGGCGGCCACGCCGGGCGCGTCGCCGATCGCCAAGTACGAGGTGCACCGGCAGTACGGCGCGGTGAGCGAGCAGCTCGGCGAGACCGCCGGAACGTCCCTCACGGTGGGCAACCTCGAACCGGGCGCCCGCTACACGGTCAACGTGCTGGCCCGGGACACGGCCGGACAGGTCTCCTGGTCGTCGCCACCGCTGACGTTCGCCACCGGCAGCCCGGCCGAGAGCTCCTGCGCGGTGCGGTTCAACGACGACAACGACTGGGGCAACGGGTACGTGGCGAACGTCGAGGTGATCAACACGGGCGCGAAGGCCGTCGACGGCTGGACGCTGACCTGGACCTGGCCGACGGCCTGGCAGCAGGTGAGCAGCGGGTGGAGCGCCACCTGGGACCAGCAGGGCCGCGACGTCCGGGTGACGCCCACCGCCGACAACCGGCGGCTCGCCGCCGACGGCGGGAGCACGACTGTGGGCTTCGTCGGCGCGTACAGCGGGCCGAACGTGCCGCCGGCGGCGTTCCGCCTCAACGGCACGGTCTGCACGCTGCGCTGAGGAGTCCTCAGCCGCGGCCGGGTGGCCGCAGCCGTACGTCGGCCGCCGCCGGGACCTTCGGGTTCCGGCGGTGGCCGGCTCGCCGGGGCGCCGGCACCACGTGCGGGCGCACCGGTCCGGACGGGAGCGTGGGCGGTTCCGGCACGGCCGTCGGCAGGACGGCCAGGATCGCCACGAGCAGCACCACCGCGACGACACCGTCGAGCCAGTAGTGGTTGCCGGTGACCACGACCACGAGCGCTGTCGCCAGGGGGTGGAGCAGCCAGAGCCAGCGGAGGCGTCCGGTGGTGACCGCCATCAGCGCCAGCGCGATCGCCAGCGCCCAGCCCACGTGCAGCGACGGCATGGCCGCGTACTGGTTGCTGAGCTGGTCGGTGTCGGGGGGACCGTAGACGCTCGGGCCGAACCGGGTGCCGGTGTCGACCATCCCGGTGAGCGCGGTCAGCCGGGGCGGCGCGAGCGGAATGCAGACGTGGAGCACCAGCGCCACCGCCGTGAGCGACGCCAGGGCGCGGCGCAGCCGCAGGTAGTGGGCCGGGCGGCGCAGCCAGAGCCAGACCAGGCAGAGCACGGTGGCCGGGAAGTGCATGTAGGCGTAGTACGAGTTGGCGACGCGTACCAGCAGCTCCTGCGACAGCAGCGGCCCCTGCACGAGCATCTCGTCGGGCAGGCGCAGCAGCCGTTCCAGCCGCCAGACCCACTCGCCGTTTGCCAGGGCCACCTCGGCGTGCCCGGCCACCACCTGCCGGCCCGCCTTGTAGGCCAGGAAGAGCACGGCGACCAGCGCCAGCTCACGCGCGGCCCGCTGCCATACGGCGAGACGGGTGGGCGCGGTCCGCGTGACGTCCACGGCTCCTCCTTCGGTTCGTCCCCGCATGGGCCAGGGCCGCCGCCGGGGTCGGCGACGGCCCTGGGGGTACGGGCTCAGCGGCGGGCGCGTTCCTCCCGGCCGGCCGAGTCCACGCTCACCTCGTCGAAGGCGGGCGCGCCGTCGACGGCGTCCGCTCCCACCGCCACCGATCGGCCGGTGTCCGGCAGGTCGAGGCTGGAACGCAGGGTGACCGGACGCAGCAGCAGCGCCGCCACGATACCCACCACCGCGATGGCGGCCGAGATCAGGAAGATATGCCCGGTCGCGTCCCCGTATGCGGCCCGGACGATCTGCCGGACCGGTTCGGGCAGCGCGTCGAGGTTGAGCGTGCTGCCGCCGCCTCCGCCGGAGGTGGGGATGCCGGCCGCGGCGAGGTCGTGTGTGATCCGGTCGGTGACCCGGCGGGCGAGCACCGCGCCGAGCACCGACACGCCGATGGTGCCGCCCAGCGAGCGGAAGAAGGCGACGCTGGCGCTGGCCGCACCGATGTCCTTGAGCGACACCGTGTTCTGCACGGCGAGCACCAGGTTCTGCATGGTCATGCCGACGCCGACGCCGACGATGAACATGGCGATGCCGACGAAGACCAGCGAGGTCTCGTGGTCGATGGTGCCGAGCATGACGAACCCGATGACCAGCACGACCGCCCCGAACACGATGTACGGCTTGACCTTCCCGGTCGCGGTGATCATCCGGCCGGTCACGATCGAGGAGATCAGCACACCGGCCATCATCGGGATGGTGAGCAGGCCGGCCTCGGTCGGGCTGTAGCCGCGGCCGATCTGGAAGTACTGGCCCAGGAAGACCGCGCCGCCGAACATCGCCATGCCGACCGCGAGGCTGCCCAGGATCGCCAGGGCGGTGGTGCGCTCCCGGACGATGTGCAGCGGCACCACCGGCTCGGCGGCCCGCGCCTCCACCCAGACGGCGAGCGCGAGCAGGAGCACCGAGCCGCCGACCATGGCGCCGGTCTGCCAGGACAGCCAGGCGAACGAGTCGTCGACGAACGAGATCCAGATCAGCAGCACGCTGACGCCGGCGGCGATGAGCGTGGCGCCCAGATAGTCGATCTTGACGTTCTGCCGACGCACGGTGGGCAGGTTCAGGGTGATCTGGAGCAGGAACAGCGCGACGGCGGCGACCGGCACACCGACGAAGAAGCACCAGCGCCAGCCGAGCCACGAGGTGTCCACGATCAGGCCACCCAGCAGCGGGCCGCCCACGGTGGCCAGCGCCATCACGCCGCCCAGGTAGCCGTTGTAGCGGCCCCGCTCGCGCGGCGGGATCATGGCCGCGATGGCGACCTGCACCAGCGCCTGGAGGCCGCCGACGCCGATGCCCTGGAAGGCGCGGGCGGCGATGAGCTGCCCGGCGCTCTGCGCGAGGCCGGCCGCGACCGACCCGACCAGGAACACCACGATGGCGATCTGGATCAGCAGCTTCTTGTTGAACAGGTCGGCCAGCTTGCCCCAGATCGGGGTGGTCGCGGTGGCGGTGAGCAGGGTGGCGGTGACCACCCAGGTGTACTGCGTCTGCGAGCCGTTGAGCGCTCCGATGATCTTCGGCAGGGCCGTCGAGACCACGGTGCTGCTCAGCATGGCCACGAAGAGCACCAGCAGCAGACCGCTGAGTGCCTCCAGCGTCTTGCGCTTGCTCATCGGGGCGGCCTCAGCCGTCATGGTGGGTGCGCTCATGCGCGCGTCCTCCAGGTGTGTCGATACGGGGTGGCCGCTTCGTTGCTTCAAGCAATCAACACTAAACCTTGCCCGGTAGGCAAGTTTGCCCATTGAGAAGTCGGTCACCTACGCTGGCTGTCATGGAGGAGTGCACCGGGCTGCGGGAGCGGAAGAAGGCGGCCACCCGCCTGGCGCTGCACGAGGCGGCGCTGTCCCTCGCCGCCGAGCACGGCCCCGATCGGATCACCGTCGAAGCGATCGCCGACGCCGCGAACGTCTCCCGGCGGACGTTCTCCAACTACTTCGGCGGCAAGGAGGAGGCCCTCTTCCACGGCGACACGGTGCGGCTGCGCCGGCTCCTCACCCTCGTCGCGGAACAACCGGCCGAGCTGTCGCCGTGGGCCGCGCTGACCCGGGCCGCCCTGGCCCAGGCCGAGGACGGCTACGACGACCCGGCCGAGCCGTGGCTCGACCGGCGCCGCCGGCTGCACGGCCACCCCAGCCTGGCCGCCCACCAGGTCGGCGCGTACGCGGCCCTGGAGCGGGAGATGGCCACGGAGCTGGCCCGCCGGCTGACCGGACCGGACGCGGCGCTACGGGCCCGGATCGTCGCCGCGACGTTCCTCGCATCCCTGCGGATCGCCGCCCACGAGTGGCTGGAGCACCCCGGACGGTCGTCGCGCGACGTGCTGCGCGACGTGCTCGCCCTGGCCGCCCCCACGGGGGGCTGAGCGCGCCGCTCCCCATCGGACCGGTGGAATGGCCGGCGAAAGCAGCACCCGGCCTGACCTGGGCTGACACACTCGCCCGGTGGGTGGCGACCGGTGGCGCAAAGGGCTCGGGCCGGCGACCGGCGTCGCCCCCGCCACCCGGGTCGACCGGTTCGAGATCTTCTTCGACCTCGTCTTCGTGGTCTCCTTCTTCATCATCACGCGCGCCACCGCCGCGAACGTCACACCGCGGGAGCTGCTGCACGCGCTGCTGGTGCTCGCCGTGCTCTGGTGGTGCTGGGTGGTGCACAGCGCGGTCGCCGCCCGGCTGCGCCTGGGCGAGGGCTTCGTGCCGATCCTCATGGTGGTCGGCATGATCGCGCTGTTCACGTTCGCGCTCGCGCTGCCGCAGACGTTCGGCGACCTGGACAAGGGCAGCGCCGGGCCGATCCTGGTCACGATCAGCTACGTGGTGATCCGGCTCGTGCACACCGCCCTGTACTGGTACGCCACCCGCGACGACCCGCCGGCCCGGCGCAAGCTGCGGCTGTTCCTGCCCGAGGCGCTGGTCACCGCCACCCTGCTGCTGGTGGCGGCGCTGCTGCCGCCGCGCGTAGCCCCCGACGTCGGCCCGTGGCTGCGCGACGGGCTCTGGATCGCGGTCGTCGCCATCCAGTACAGCAGCGGCCTGCTCGCCGGCGCCGACGGCTGGAAGATCACCTCGGCCGAGCACTGGACCGAGCGGTACGACCTCATCCTGATCATCGCGCTCGGCGAGTCGGTCATCTCGGTCGGCGTCGGCGGCAACCTGCTCGGCCAGCCGGTCACCTGGCCCGCGATCCCGGCGGCGATCTTCGGCATCCTGTTCACCGCCGCGCTCTGGTGGGCGCACTTCGACATGATCGGCCCGGCCGCCCGGATCGCGCTGCACGCCGCGCAGGGCCGTCCGCGGGTCGCGCTGGCCCGCGACGCGTACGCGTATCTCTACCTGCCCATGATCGCCGGGGTGATCCTGTTCGCGATCGGCGCCGAGGAGCTGGTCCGGATCGTCACCGACCCGGCGGGCGGCCCGGCGGAGCGCGGCCACGGGCCGGCGGTGCCGCTGCTCTTCGGTGGCGTTCTGGTCTACCTCGCCGCCAACATGGCGTTCCAGTGGCGGGCGTTGCGGACGCTGTCCTGGACCCGGCTCGGCACTGTGGTGCTGCTCGCCGCGGCGCTGCCGGTCGGCCGGCACCTGCCGGCGCTCGCCGCGCTGGGCCTGCTCACCGCGATCTGCGTGGCCCTCGTCGGCGCCGAGCTGGTGATCTTCGCCGATTCCCGGGTCGCGTTGCGCCGGCTCATGCACGAGGAGAAGACGAGCGCCGAGGAGAGCGAGGCGGCCTGGCGGGCCCGCTGGCGCGAGGACGGCGACAGCGCCCCGCGCCGATCTTGACACAGGACCTAGAGTCTCCGCGTGATCGAGATCGTCACCGAGGTCGACCTGTTCCACCCGCCCGCCCGGGTCTGGCGGGCGCTCACGGAACGCGCGTTGCTTGCCAAGTGGTTCGCCGACAGCGCGCCCCGGTCCGACCGGTGGATCCTGGCCACCGCCGCGCTGCCCGGCTACGACGGCGACACCGAGGTGGAGACCGTCGAGGTGCGTGCGCCGCAGCGGCTGGTGGTCCGCTGCCGGGAGGACGGCCGGGCGACCCGTCTCGCCTGCGACCTGACCCCGACCGCGCTCGGCACCCGGCTGTCCGTACGCGAGGTGCTCGAAGACGGCGACTGGGACGCCGACGCCCGCGCCGAGCAGCACGAACAGGCAGTCACCGGACGGCTGCCGGCGATCCTCGACTGGCTGGCGTTCCAGAACGTCGACCTGCGCCGCGCCGAGGGCGGGCTGACCGCCGAACTGCCGGTGGTCCGGCTGCTCGGCGACGAGCACCGCCGGCCCGGGCGGCGCCGGGTGCTGCTGGCGGCCGGCGCTGTGACGCTGCTCGCCGCGGCGGCCGGGGCGACGGTGTGGGCCACCGGCGACGACCCGCCCGCGCCGGCCGCGCCGCTCCCGACGACGTCGCTCGTCATGCCGTCCAGCGCCACGCCGTCAGCCCGCCCCACGACCGCGCGGCCCACGCCCAGCCCGAGCCGCCGCAGCGCGTCGCCCTCGCCGACACCATCACCCACCCCCAGCCGTACGCCGAGCCCGACGCCCTCGACTGTCGCGGCGGCGCCGCTGAGTGCCACCTACGAGACGGTCACCGACCGGGTCTTCGGCTACCGGGGCCAGGTGGTGCTGCGCAATCCCGGACCGTCGCCGCGTCCGGGCTGGACGGTCACCGTGACGCTGCACGACGGCGCCACGGTGGGCAGCGTGAGCGGGGCCGAGGCGAAACAGGACGGCGCCGTGGTGACGTTCACCGGCGGCGTGTTGCCGGGCGGCGAGACCGCCACCATCCGCTTCGACGTCCGCGACCCCGACCCGGGCCACGACGCCCCCGCCGCCTGCGCCACAGAGAACACCCCCTGCACCCCCGCCTGAGGGCTTCACCACGTCGATCATGAAGTTGGGCCGTGGATTCGTCCGCATTCACGACGGCCAACGTCATGATCGCCGCATCCCGGGCGGGTGGGGCGTGGGCGGATGGGGCGTGGGCGGGCGGGGGTGCCAGTGCGGTGGGTGCGGAAATGGGTTGTTGAGTGCATGGGAGCGCTCCCGTAACATCCCTGACGCGGCTGTTAACGCTCACAAAACAATCGCCACCGCCAATGTCGGAGCCGCTGCCCCCGCAGGAGGTCATTCCATGTCCAGATCTAGGTCAGTCAATGCCATATTGGCGTCGGCAGGCGCCGCGCTGCTGGCGTCGGGGACCGTCGCCGTGGCCCTGCCCGCCGGGGCAGCCGCCGCCGGCTGCTCGGTCAACTACGCGATCTCGTCGCAGTGGCAGGGCGGCTTCGGCGCCAACGTCACCGTCACGAACCTCGGTGACCCGGTGTCGAGCTGGACGCTGACGTGGTCGTTCGGCGCCGGGCAGACGGTCACCCAGTCGTGGAACACGAGCCTGACCCAGAGCGGGTCCGCGGTCACCGCGCGCAACGTCGACTACAACGGGTCGATCCCGACCAACGGCAGCACGTCGTTCGGCTTCAACGGCTCCTGGACCAGCAGCAACCCGGTGCCGAGCAGCTTCGCGCTCAACGGGGTGACCTGCACCGGCGGCACCACCACGCCGACGGGCGGCCCGACCGGCGCACCCACCACAGCGCCGCCCACCACGGCGCCGCCGACCACCGCACCGCCCACGACACCGCCGCCGGGCAACACGTGCAGTCTGCCGTCGTCGTACCGGTGGTCGTCCACAGGTGCGTTGGCGCAGCCCCGGTCGGGCTGGGTGTCGCTGAAGGACTTCACAGTGGTGCCCTACAA
>NZ_JBICSV010000011.1:0-169816 GCF_043197215.1 Micromonospora sp. NPDC049203
CATCCGCTGGGAAATCCGCGACGACATCCACGAAGCCTTCCTCAGCCTCGCCTGCGCCCTCATCTGCTGGCGCCAACTCCAACGTTAGGAGTTCTAAGAAGGGGCCCTTCCTTACACAGCGGCGGGTGGGTGCCAGGTGACGCCGCGCAGGAGCTGGTCGGCGCCGAGCCAGGCCACGTTCATCATCCGCGTGGCGGTCTTCCCGGCGTCGGCCTCGGGGTGGTCGGCCAGCCAGTCGGCGAGCGACTCACTGGCGCCGACCAGCCCGTACGCGACCACCTCCAGGTCGGTGGCGCCGATCTCACGGCCGGACGCGCGCAGCGCGTGGTCGAGCATCCCGGCGACCACCTCGACCAGCCGGCCGCGCATGGCGGCGAGTTCGGCGGCGAACGGCTGGGAGCCGCGCGCCTGCCGGTAGAGCACCGCCCAGCCGTCCCGGTGTGCGCCGACGAAGCCGAAGAACGCGCGCAGCCCGCGCCAGAGCCGCTCGTCGGCGGGCAGGTCGGGGGCGGCGGCGCCGGCGATCGCCTCCATCATCCGGGTGCTCTCCCGGTGCAGGCAGGCGATGAAGAGTTCCTCCTTGGTGCCGAGATAGGCGTAGACCATCGGCTTGGAGATGCCGGCGTCGTCGGCGATCTCGTCCATGCTGGCGGCGTGGAAGCCGCGGCGGGAGAACACCTTCACCGCCGCGTCGAGCATCTGCTGCTCGCGTACGGCCCGGGGGAGGCGCTTGAAGGTCGGCGTGCTGGACACCCTTGCGAGCATACCTACCCGTGCGTAAGGTTACGCCAGAGTAACCAAAATGGCCCCGCCCGAGAGGTGCAATCCCCCATGACTGACTTCGACCCCGCCAACTTCGCGAACGTCGGCCCGAAGGAGTTCGCGCAGCTGGTCAAGTCCACGCCGGACGCCAAGATCGCCGAGATCATGTCCGGCGAGTCGCGCGGCAAGATCCTCAGCGAGGTCTTCAACCGGATGCCCGCGCTGTTCCGTGCCGACCGTGCCGGCGCCACCAACGCGGTCATCCACTGGAACATCACCGGCCGCCCGGACGGTGGCACCGACACCTACGAGGTCGTCATCGAGAACGGCACCTGCACCGCCTCGGAGACCCCGACCCGCGACCCGAAGCTGAGCCTCACCATGGGCCCGGTCGAGTTCCTGAAGATCATCACCGGCGGCGCCAACCCGGTGATGATGTTCATGACCGGCAAGCTGAAGGCCAAGGGCGACCTGGGCCTGGCCGCCAACATCGCCAACCTGTTCGACATCCCCAAGGCCTGACATGGCCGAGTTCTCGCTCGACCTGAACGAGGAACAGCGGGACCTTCGCGACTGGGTGCACGGCTTCGCCGCCGAGGTCGTGCGCCCGGCCGCGGCCGAGTGGGACGCCCGGGAGGAAACCCCCTGGCCGATCATCCAGGAGGCCGCGAAGGTCGGCCTGTACGGGTTCGAGTTCCTCGCCACCTGCTGGGCCGACCCCACCGGCCTCTCCCTGCCGATCGCCAGCGAGGAACTCTTCTGGGGTGACGCCGGCATCGGCCTGAGCATCTTCGGAACCTCCCTCGCGGTCGCCGCGATCTACGGCGCCGGCACCCCCGACCAGCTCGTCGAATGGGTGCCGCAGTGCTTCGGCGACGTCGACTCCCCGGCCGTCGCCGCGTTCTGCACGAGCGAGCCGGAGGCCGGCTCCGACGTCGGGTCGATGCGTACCCGCGCCGTCTACGACGAGGCCACCGACGAGTGGGTGCTCAACGGGCAGAAGGCGTACGCCACCAACGGCGGTATCGCCGGGGTGCACGTGGTCACCGCCTCGATCGAGCCCGAGCTGGGCTCGCGCGGGCAGGCCGCGTTCGTCGTACCCCCTGGCACGCCCGGCCTGACCGCGACCCGCAAGCTGCGCAAGCTGGGCCTGCGCGCCTCGCACACCGCCGACGTCTTCCTCGACGACGTCCGGGTGCCCGGCCGCTGCCTGCTCGGCGGCAAGGACGCGCTCGACGAGCGGCTGGCCCGCGCCCGGTCCGGGCAGCGTGCCTCCGGCCAGGCGGCGATGCGGACGTTCGAGCTGTCCCGCCCGACAGTCGGCGCGCAGGCGCTGGGCGTGGCCCGCGCCGCCTACGAGTACGCGCTGGACTACGCCAAGGAGCGGGTCCAGTTCGGACGCCCGATCATCTCCAACCAGGCGGTAGCGTTCGCGCTCGCCGACATGAAGATGGAGATCGACGCGGCCCGGCTGCTGGTCTGGCGCGCGTCCTGGATGGGCCGCAACAACCGGCCGTTCACCGCCGGCGAGGGCTCGATGTCCAAGCTCAAGGCCGGCGAGGTCGCCGTCTCGGTGACCGACAAGGCGGTCCAGCTCCTCGGCGGCGCCGGCTTCCTGCGCGACCACCCGGTCGAGCGGTGGTACCGCGACGCCAAGATCTACACCATCTTCGAGGGCACCTCCGAGATCCAGCGGCTGGTCATCTCCCGGGCCATCTCCGGGATGCAGATCCGCTGACCGCCGGCGGGCCGCGGCCCGACCCGTGACGACGCCTCGTGCCGTCACGGGCCGGGCCGCCGCTCCCGGGCCGACCCGAACCGCGATCGGGCACAAGATCACGCCGAACCGGACGGCAGACCGTCCGGAGCCTGGTCGACGAACCACGAACGCGAAGGAGTTGCGCCTTGGACCTGCCGTTCATCGCCGCCACGCTGACCCGACGTGGACTACTCGCCCCGGGCGGACCGATCCGCGTGGTCTCCCAACTGAACGCGCTACGCCGGTGGGGCTGGAGCCTCGCCGGGGAGCTGCGCCAGGCCGCCGCCCGCGACCCCGGCCGCGTCGCGGTGGTCGACGAGCGCGGCGCCACCATGACGTACCAGGAACTGCTCGACCGCTCCGAGCGGCTGGCCCGGTCGCTGCGGTCCCACCTCGGCGTGCGGACCGGCGACCGGGTCGGCGTGCTCTGCCGCAACCACCACGGCCTGATCGAGGCGATAGTCGCCGCGATGCTGCTCGGCGCGGACGCCGTCCTGGTAAACACCGGGCTGTCCGCCGCGCAACTCGTGACGGTGGCCGAGGAACAGGGCCTGCGCGTCCTGGTGCACGACGGCGAGTTCACCGAACGGGTCCTCGGCCTCCCGCCCGAGCTGTACCGGGTCGACGAGCGGCGGCAGGAGGAGCTGATCGCCGCCGCCGTGCCCGGCGAGAAGCTCCAGCCGCCGGAGCGCGACGGCCGCACCATAGTGCTGACCTCCGGCACCACCGGCGCGCCGAAGGGCGCCCGCCGGCCCACCCCGCACGGCTTCGGCCCGCTGGTGTCCATCATCGACCGCATCCCGCTGCACGCGCGGAACACCGTGATGATCGCCGCGCCGGTCTTCCACACCTGGGGGTACGCGGCGCTCCAGGTCTCGTTCGCGCTGCGCGCCACAGTGGTGCTGCACCGCCGTTTCGACCCGGCCGCCACGCTCGCCGCGCTCACCGCCCAGCGGTGCGACGCCATGTTCGCCGTACCGGTGATGCTCCAACGGCTGATGGAGGTCGCGCCGCCGCAGCCCCGGCCGCCGCTCAAAGTGGTGGCGGTGAGCGGATCCGCGCTGCCCGGCAACCTGGCCACCGCGTTCATGGACCGCTACGGCGACGTGCTCTACAACCTCTACGGCTCGACCGAGGTCTCCTGGGCCTCCATCGCCGGCCCCGCCGAGCTTCGTGCCGCGCCCACCACGGCGGGACGCCCGCCGCACGGCACCCGGCTGGCCATCCTGGACGGCACCGGCCGCCCGGTCCGCGACGGCGAGGTCGGGCGGATCTTCGTGGGCAACGAGATGCTGTTCGAGGGCTACACGTCCGGCGCCGGGCGGGAGAGCCGCGACGGCCTGCTGGACACCGGGGACCTGGGCCGGCTGAACGCCGACGGGCTCCTCTTCGTCGACGGCCGCGCCGACGACATGATCGTCTCGGGTGGCGAGAACGTCTTCCCGTCCGAGGTGGAGGATCTGATCGCCCGGCTGCCGCAGGTCCGCGAGGTCGCCGTGATCGGCGTACCGGACCCCGACTACGGTCAGCGGCTGGCCGCGTTCCTGGCGCTGCACACCGGCGAGACGCTCGATCCGGAGGCGGTCCGCGAGTACGTCCGGCGCTACCTGGCCCGCTTCTCCGTGCCGCGCGACGTGGTGTTCGTCAAGTACCTACCGCGCAACGCCACCGGCAAGGTGCTCAGCCGGGAGCTGCGCCGCTACTTCGACTGATCCACATCGGTCAGACAGCCGGTGCCTCCCGATGCTACGGTCTCCCCCGATCGAACGGGGAGACGGGGTGTGCCACAATGGACCGATTTCGGCGTCGTACCGCTCTCGGCCTTCTCGTCGGCGGCGCGTCCGCCGCCGCCCTCGGCCCGCTCGACCCGGTCTTCGGCGGCCGGCCCGGCGACTCACCCAACCGGTTGCCGATCCCGCCGGTCTCGCCGGTCGAGCGGGAGAACCGCGCCGCCGGTGAGCCGTGGTGGCCGGAAGACGACGGCCAGGCCGCCGACGACCGGCGGCGCCAGATCCAGGGGTACGCCTCGACGACGAGCGTCGCCCCCGGCGAGGAGATCACGTTCCACGTCGCGGTCAACCCGGCCGGCCGGTTCCGGATCAGCGTGCACCGCCTCGGCTGGTACGGCGGCGCGGGCGCCCGCACGATGCTGACCAGCCCCGAGCTGCGCGGCGTACCGCAGCCCGTGCCGGACGCCGACCCGGACACCGGCGTGCTCGACTGCCGGTGGCCGGTGTCCTGGCGGCTGTCCGTCCCGCACGGCTGGGCCTCCGGCCTCTACCAGGCGGTCTTCACCTCGGCCGACGGCTGGCGGGCGTGCACGCCGTTCGTGGTGCGCGACGACAGGCGTCCGGCCGCGCTCTGCGTGGTGCTGCCGGTGACCACCTGGCAGGCGTACAACCAGTGGCCACGCGACCGGCGGAACGGCAAGAGCCTCTACGGCGGCTACCGGCCCGACGGGCGGCGCGACCCCGAGCTGCGGGCCCGCGCTGTCACGTTCGACCGTCCCTACTCCGGTGCCGGCCGGCCCTTCCACTCCGACCGCGACGAGAACGCGATCCGGTGGCTGGAACGCAACCTCTACGACGTCACCTACGCCACCAGCTTCGACCTGCACTCCGGGCGGCTCGACCCGGCCCGGTACCGGGGCCTGGTGTTCTGCGGGCACGACGAGTACTGGTCGGCCGAGATGCGCCGCGCCACCGAGGTCGGCCTGGCCGGGGGCACAAGCCTGGCGTTCCTCGGCGCGAACAGCGTCTACTGGCACGCCCGCGTCCACCCCGCCGCCGACGGCCGGCCCGACCGGGTCGTCGAGTGCGCCAAGACCGACCCCCGCCGGGGTGCCGACGGCAGCGACCCGACGTTGACCTGGCGCAACCTCGACCAGCCGGAGCAGGCGCTGCTCGGCGTGCAGTACAACGGCATCGTGCTGACCCCGCAGCCGCTCGTGGTGCGCGGCGCCGACCACTGGGTGTGGGCCGGCACCGGCGTGGCCGACGGCGACCGCATCCCGGGTGTGGTCGCGGGCGAGGCGGACGGGGTGCACACCGCCCTCGCCCGGCCCGCCGGGACCACGCTCAGCTCGTCGCCGTACCCGGCCCAGCAGGGCGGGCGGCGGGTCCAGAACAGCCACGTCCACGAGACGGCACGCGGCGCTGTGGTCTTCGCCAGCGGCACGCTGGGCTGGACCATGGCACTGGACCGGCAGGGGCACCGTGACCCGCGCATCGAGCGGGCCACGGAGAACGTGCTCGACCGGATGGCCGGCCGGCGTCGCACGACATCGACCTGATCCGAGCCGCTACCGGCTCCGGCCGCCCGCCACCCTGTCCGCCGAGCGGGAGAACATCATTCACGGATAGAGCGTCAGCCCTGGTGCCTGCGCCAGAGCCGCCAACTGACCGACGGTGAGCAGTGGATTCCGGGCCCCGCGGGTCGGCTCGCGGTTCGCACCGACCTCCGCGTTGCTGGTGGTCACCGTCACCGTGGTGCCGTCCGTCCGCGCCACGACCGCCTGGCGCTGCACCACCCCGGGCACCCCGTACGGCGTCTCGATGACCAGCAGCGCACCGCCGTCGGGCAGCTCGGTCGTCGTGCAACGGTCGCGGGCGAGGGTGTACTGCTCGCAGTCGAGCCGCTCGCCCGCCCCGGTGGGTCGGACCGAGACGTGCAGGGGCCCCTGCTCGGTGGCCGTGGCCAGTCGCCCGCCCGCGGTGTACTCCCGGTAGCTCCGCTCGTACTGGAACTGCGGCGCGGTGCAACCGGGCAGGACCCCGCGCACGGTGACGCCGGACGGCACGTCGTTCTTCAACGCCTCGCGCAACTCCGCCGACAGGCGCTGCACGGCCGCCGCCGGCGCTTCGGTGGGAAGCGTCCGCACCGTCGGATCCGACTGCATCGGCGCGGTTGGTCCACTCGGCCTCGGCGTCACCGGTGCGCAGGCGGGCGTCGTGGGAGAGCCGACGGGCCCAGGCCATCCTGGGGCTGGGCGGCCCGAGGACGGGTCGCCTCCTCCCAGGCCCCGCAGGACGGGCGGGGCGACGAGCACCGACGCCAGCGTCACCGCCACCACGGCACCACCCGTCATCCATCCACGCCTCCGGCGATCCCGGTGATAGGTGGTGATCAGTCGGTCCAGGTCGATTCGGCTGGGTGGCGCCTCCGCTGTCGCCGCCCGCAGTTCCCGCATCAGCTCATCCATCGGTCCGCACCTCCAGACGGCCTCGCAGCGTCTTGAGCGCTCGCGCGGCTTGGCTCTTCACTGTCCCCGGGGAGCAGCCGAGTTCCCGCGCCGTCTCCTCGACCGACAGGTCGCAGAAGTAGCGCAGCACCAGGACGGCTCGCCGTCGTGGTGGCAGCTCGGCCAGCAGAGCGAGGAGGCTGAGACGTTCGGCGCTGTCCTCCGACACGGTGTGGACTCCGGTGTCCGGCACCTCCGCCCAGGAGCGCTCCCGCCGCCAGGGTCGGCGACGCTCGTCCAACCACACGCGCAGCAGTATCCGCCGGACGTAGGCGTCGGGATCGTCCATCGCAGAGACCCGGCGCCAGTGCCGGAGCAGTCGGAGCAACGCGGCCGACACCAGGTCGTCGGCGGTGTGCCAGTCGCCGCAGAGCAGGTACGCGGTACGCCGCAGCGGCTCCATGCGCGCCACGACATACGCGCGGTAACCCTCGATGTCCACCGGCAACCCGGCCACCTCCTCGCTTCCCCCTTCAAACGGAGGAAGCGACCGGCCGGGTTGCCCGGATCAGCGGGGAATCGTGACCCGTCCGCCGACCGCCGCGGCGGCGATGTCGGTGCGGTGGTGGGAACCGGCCAGCTCCACGTCGCGTACCAGGGCGTAGGCGGCGTCGCGCGCGGCGGCCAGATCCGGCCCGGTCGCCGTACCGCAGAGGACCCGGCCGCCCGCGGAGCGCAACGTGCCGTCGGCGTCCCGGCGGGTGCCGGCGTGGATGATCCCGGCGCGGTCCGCGCCGGTGATCACATCACCGGTACGCGGGCCCGCCGGGTAGCCGTCGGCCGCCACCACGACGGTGACCGCCGCGCCGTCGCGCCAGCGCAGCGGCGGGTGCGCGCCCAGCGTGCCGGCGGCGGCGGCGTGCAGCAGCCCACCCAGCGGCGTCTCCAGCAGGGCGAGCACCACCTGCGTCTCCGGGTCGCCGAAGCGCGCGTTGAACTCGATCACCCGTGGGCCGGACGGGGTGATCGCCAGGCCCACGTAGAGCAGACCGGCGAACGGGGTGCCCCGGCGGCGCAGCTCCGCCAGCGTCGGGTGCACCACGTCGCGCATCACGTCGTCGACCAGGCCGGGCGGGGCCCACGGCAGCGGCGCGTACGCGCCCATGCCGCCCGTGTTCGGCCCGGTGTCGCCGTCGCCGACCCGCTTGAAGTCCTGCGCCGGCAGCAACGGCACGGCCGCCTCGCCGTCGGTCACCACGAACAGGGAGACCTCGGGACCGGACAGGTACTCCTCGATCACCACCCGGCCGCACTCCGCCGCGTGCCGCTCGGCGGCCGCCCGGTCGTCGGTCACCACCACTCCCTTGCCGGCGGCGAGCCCGTCGTCCTTCACCACGTACGGTGCGCCGAACTCGTCCAGCGCGTGCGCCACGGCCCCCGCGTCCTCGCAGGTGTACGCGCGTGCGGTCGGCACACCGGCGGCGGTCATCACGTCCTTGGCGAACGTCTTCGAGCCCTCCAGCCGGGCCGCCTCCGCGCTCGGGCCGAACACCGCGATGCCCTTGGCGCGTACCGCGTCGGCGACGCCCGCCACCAGCGGCGCCTCCGGCCCGATGACAACCAGGTCGGCCGCGACCTCGACGGCGAGGGCCGCCACTGCTGCCGGGTCGGTGGGTGTCACCTCCCGCAGCTGCGCCACGGCCGCGATCCCCGGATTCCCCGGAGCCGCGACAAGTGCCTCGACGGCCGGATCCCCGGCGAGCCCGAGCGCGAGAGCGTGCTCCCGCCCACCACCACCCACAAGAAGTACGCGCACGACCGGCATCCTACTGACCACCCCACCCCTCCCCGTCGATCAAGGAGTTTGCGTCTCAGATTCGCGTGCCGAGGTCCGCAAACTCCTTGATCACCGGCGCTTCAGGGCGTGTTTGACCGTCTGGGGGATGTAGTCGGGGCGCAGGGTGTCGGACCAGGTGAAGCGGAGGATCCGCCAACCGGCGTTCACCAGGCGGTTCTGCCGGAAGCGGTCCGCGTAGACGGCCTCGGGCGTCAGGTGCGGGGCCCGGCCGTCCGCCTCGGCCAGGAATCCCCGCGCGGCAACCGCCCCCGGCGTCCCGTGAGGTGCGCGAGCACCAGAGAGGTCGCTCTCGGCCAGGATCCCCTGGTTGAGCGCGGAGTCGAGAACGCACACCGCCGGGTAGCGCCGAGCCCGCAGCAACACGTCGGCGACCGTGCGCGCCGGGGTCGTAGCCGGGATGTCGCCGGCCCGGCACACGTCCGCGTCGGCGAGCGTCAACTGGTGCACGGTCAGGCCGGGCTCCCCCCGCCGCTGCACGTGCGGTCGATCCGGCGGCACCGAGACGTGGATCGCCTCCGTCTGCGGAAGGCCGGCGATGCCGTGCAGTTCGGCGGCGGTGCCCAGCACGGCGACCGCGCCCGGCCCGAGGCTCGCAATCGTCGCCCGGATCACGGCCTGTCGTAGCGCCACCGGTGCCGGAACGGCGGGAAACGGCAGGTAGCAGCCACGTGAGACGCGCGTCCATCGCCCGGAGCGGACGAGGTACCGGATCCGCTCCCGGCCCAGGCCCAGCCGCAACGCCTGCCCCGCCGTCACGAACCCGCCCTGCGTCGCGGCCAGCCGCGTCAGCTCGTCGAATTCACCCACCCGCGCAGGCTCTCCCGCGCTACCCCACAGCCGACACCCCTGTGGACAACCTTGTGGATAACGAGAACGCCCTGCCCGCCTCCGCCCCGCCCCCGGCCGCCCTCGCCCGCAACCGCCCTCGCCCCGGGGGGTGAGGGGTGGGGGTTAGGGGAGGAGGGGGTGGCGGAGGACGTTTTCCTCTCGGCCTGGGCCTACGCCTACCACGCTCACGCGGGTGCCGGTCAGTTCCTCGATGCGGGCGATGTAGCGGCGGGCGTTCTCGGGGAGCTCGTCCTCGGTCCGCGCCTTGGTGATGTCCTCCCACCAGCCGTCGAGCTCTTCGTAGATCGGCGTGGCGTGGTGGAAGTCGGTCTGCGTCATCGGCATGTCGTCGAAGCGCTCGCCGTTGATCTCGTAGCCGACGCAGATCGGCACCTTCGCGAGGCCGGTCAGCACGTCCAGCTTGGTGACCACCAGGTCGGTGACGCCGTTGAGGCGGCACGCGTACCGGGCCACGACGGCGTCGAACCAGCCGCAGCGGCGCTCCCGGCCGGTGGTGGTGCCGTACTCGTGACCGACCTTGCGCAGGTGCTGCCCGTTGTCGTCGAACAGCTCGGTCGGGAACGGGCCGGAGCCCACCCGCGTCGTGTACGCCTTGCTCACCGCGATGACCTTGGTGATGGCGGTCGGCGGGATGCCCGCGCCCACGCACGCCCCGCCGGCCGTCGGGTTCGACGAGGTGACGAACGGGTAGGTGCCGTGGTCCATGTCGAGCATGGTGGCCTGGGCACCCTCCAGCAGCACGGTCTCGCCGCGGTCGAGCGCGTCCCAGAGCATCACCCGGGTCTCGGCGATGTACGGGCGTAGCCGCTCGGCGTACCGGAGGTATTCCTCGACGGTCTCCTCGACGTCGATCGCCTTACGGTTGTAGATCTTGAACAGGAGCTGGTTCTTCTCGCGGAGCGCCAGCTCCAGCTTCTTGCGCAGGATGCCCGGGTCGAGCAGGTCCTGAAGCCGGATGCCCATCCGGGCGACCTTGTCGCCGTACGCGGGACCGATGCCCCGGCCGGTGGTGCCGATGCGGGAGCTGCCGAGGTAGCGCTCGACCACCCGGTCCAGCGCCCGGTGGTGCGGCATGATCAGGTGCGCGTCGCCGGAGATGCGCAGGCGGGACACGTCCACGCCGCGCTCGGCGAGCCCGTCGATCTCCTGCAGCAGCACCTTCGGGTCGACCACCACGCCGTTGCCGATCACGATCATCGCGCTCGGTGACAGCGCACCGGACGGCATGAGGTGCAGCGCGTACTTCTGGCCGTCCGGCGTGATCACCGTGTGGCCTGCGTTGTTGCCGCCGGAGTAACGCACGACGTAGTCGACCCGCTCACCCAGCAGGTCGGTAACCTTGCCCTTGCCCTCGTCGCCCCACTGGGCGCCGAGCAGCACGATCGCTGGCATCTTCTCGCCTCCAGAAGGCTCGGGTGCCAGGTGGCGACCGGTCAGCGAGCCCGGGGTGTCAGGCTAACAAGTAGTGACGGTGGGACCAGCAGGGGTTGGTCAAGAACCAGGAGGCTCCTTCGTGTACGACGTGGTGCTGCTCACCCTCGGCTCGGAGCGGGACGCTCCCGGCGGTGGCTGCGGCAGCGGCGGCGCCTGCTGCGGCGGCGCGGACGACACCGCCGCCGAGAGCGGCGAGGAGCGCTGCGAGACGCCGCGCGTACCGGTGCTGGCCTGCGCGGACGAGCTGACCGCCCGGGGCGCGCGGGTGACCACCGTGACCGCCCGGTCGGACAAGGAGATCGACGAGGTGCTGGCCCGCCTCGACGGCCCGCCGCGTGCCGACGGCCTCACCTGGCCGGATTCCGACGGCAAGACCCGGCTGATCGTCGCCACCGCCAGTGACGGTCAGTTGCGCGCCGTCCTGCGCCGGCTGGTGCGCCGGTACGCTCCGCCGCCGAGCCGCCGCCCCGACGATCTGGCCGACAACCGTACGGTGCCCGACCTGCCGCCGGTCGGCGTACTCCCGCTCGATCCGGCCCGGTCCGGGACGGCGCGGGACCTGGCCGCGCAGCTCGGGCTGCCCCGGGATCCGGCCGGCGTGGCCGCCGCGGTGCTGGACGGCACCGCACGGCGGCTGGACCTGCTGCGCAACGACGGCGGCTCGGTGACGCTGGACGGCGCGCTGCTCGGCGCCGCCGACGACGCGGGCCGGCCGCTGCACTGGCGGGCCCGGGTCGAGGTCGACGGTGCGGTGCTCAGCGACGGCTCCGAGCCGATCACCGCGTGCGCGATCGGAAACGCGGGCGGGTACGGGCGCCTGGGCGAGGTGGACCTGCTGGCCGACCCGGATCCGGCCGACGGGCGGGTGACGGTGGGCGTCGCCGTACCGGTGGTCACCCGGTCGGCGTTGGGCCGGAAGAAGGTCCGGCTGGAGGTACGCCGGGCGCGGGGACGCGCGGTGGCGGTCGTGCCCCGTGACGAGAAGGTCCCCTTCCTCGACGACGGCGTCGAGGGCGAGCTGAGCCGCAAGCGCTCCTGGTGGACCGAGCCGGGCGCCTGGGCGGTCTGGACGGGCTGACCTCGGTCGATTCCCACCCGGCTCGCGCCGCTGGCCGAACCGCCTATCCTCGGCGGAGGGAATGGGGAGGAACCGTGGTGCACGAGAACGACGACCGGGCCCACGTACCGGGCCGACCGCAGGTGCCGCAGCGGGACGTCGAGCCGCTCTGGCCGCCGGAGGAGACCGACGCGGCGGCGGCCGCGATCCCGCCGTGGGCGTCGGTGCCCTGGCCGCTCCCGCCGGCGGACGCTCCCACGCCGGCGGCGGACGTCCCGGCGCCCGCTGTCGACCTGGACCGGCCGTTCACGCTCGACCAGGCGGCTTCCGGCCCGGCCGAACCGGCGGCGTCCGGCTCGCCGGCCACGGCGCCGGTGAGCCCGCCTTCGCCAACGCAGCAGCAGGTGACGCCCGTCCCCGAAACCACGCCGGTCCCGCAGGCCACGCCGGTTCCGGAGA
Organism: Micromonospora sp. NPDC049203; assembly: GCF_043197215.1. Classification (NCBI taxonomy): domain Bacteria; kingdom Bacillati; phylum Actinomycetota; class Actinomycetes; order Micromonosporales; family Micromonosporaceae; genus Micromonospora; species Micromonospora sp. NPDC049203. The sequence goes on from NZ_JBICSV010000011.1 coordinate 12,359, forward strand.
CCCCGCCGGTTCCGGGGGCCGGTGGCGAGGGTGCCGGGAACGGGCGGACCACCTCCCCCTGGGCGCAGCCGCCGCAGCGGACCACGCCGGAGAGCGCCACCACGCCTGATCCCGCTTCCGACGCCAGCGCGGCTGCGTGGCCCGGCGCACCGGAGGCCGACGGCACCGTCTCCGGCCGCGCCACCGTCGCCGGGCCACCGCCACCCGACGCCCTCCAGGCCGAGGGCCGGGCCACGGTCACCGCGCCACCGCCACCCGACACTTTCCAGGCCGAGGGCCCCGTCTCCGGGCGTGCCACGGTGGCCGGGGCAGCGCTCCCGCCGCCGTCGCCGGAATCCGGCGCGGGGCCGGGAGGGCCGGGCGATCCCACCCCGGAGCCGCCCCGGCTCGGACCGTTCCCGCCGTCGCCGGGCGTGCCGGCGCAGCCGTCCCCCTACGGCAACGGCTACCCGCAGCCCGGGTACCCGCCGCAGCCCGGTCAGGCCGGCTGGTACCCGCCGCCCGGCTGGACGCCCCAGGCCGGCCCGCCCCAGCCGGGCGTCCCGGTGCCTCCGCAGGCGCCGGTGTCCGGCCCCGTCGTGCCCCCTCCACCGCATGCCCAGCCGGAGCAGGGCTGGACGCCTCAGCAGGCGGTGCCGCCGACCGCCGAGGACTTCGCCCGCCGCCGCCAGGCCCGGCCGGTCGACCCGGTGGCCACCATGGGCGTACGCGCGGTGGTCAACAAGATCGGGCTGGTCCGGCTCGCGCCCGGGCGGCACGAGCAGGAGGTGCGGCGCGACATCGAGATGGTCCGCCGCAACTTCGGCGGGCTGCGCCAGGTGACTGTGGTCAACCCGAAGGGCGGCGCCGGCAAGACGGTCGCCATCCTGCTGCTCGCCATGACGTTCGGCCAGAAGCGCGGCGGGTACGTGCTGGCCTGGGACAACAACGAGACCCAGGGCACCCTCGGCATGCGGGCCCAGCAGGACTTCCACGCCCGTACGGTGCGGGACATGCTGCGCGACCTGTCCCAGTTCCAGGGTCCGCACGGCCGGGTCGGTGACCTGTCGCAGTACGTCCGCTCACAGGGCGAGGGCATGTTCGACGTGCTGGCCTCGGACGAGTCCGCGACCGGCGGCGAGATGCTCACCGCCGCCGCGTTCGCGGAGATCCGTGAGGTGGTCAGCCGGTTCTACAAGCTGATCTTCGTGGACACCGGGAACAACGTCCGGGCGCAGAACTGGCAGGCCGCGATGGACGCCACCGACCAGCTCGTGGTGACCATGTCGGCGCGTAACGACTCGGCCGAGACCGCCGCCCGGATGCTCGACCACCTGGAGCAGAGCGGCCGGCAGCGGCTGGTCCGGCAGGCGGTCACCGTGGTGTCGATGCCGCCGTCGCGCAAGGAGATCGACCTGCCCGCCATCCAGGCCCACTTCGCGGCGCGGACCCGGGCGGTGCTGCTGGCGCCGTACGAGCGGCTCATCGACACCGGCGAGCCGCTGCGGTACGGGCAGCTCTCCTCCGCCACCCGCGACGCCTGGCTGAAGATCGCCGCGTCGGTGGCGGAGGGGCTGTAGGACGGGCGCGACGGCCGGCACCCGGGTCGGGGCCGGCCGTCGCGGCGGTGGTCACTCGCCGGACAGCGCGTCCCCGGCGACCGGGTCGCAGTCCCGGAGGAACTGGGCGCAGCGGGCCGCCTCGTCCGCCTCGCCGATCTCCCCCGCGGCACGGGACAGCACGTAGAGGCAGCGGAGGAAGCCCTGGTTGGGCTCGTGCGACCAGGGCACCGGGCCGTGGCCCTTCCAGCCGTTGCGGCGCAACTGGTCCAGGCCCCGGTGGTAGCCGGTGCGGGCGTACGCGTAGGCGGTGACGACCTGATCCGCGGCGAACGCGCGGCCGGCCAGCGCGGCCCAGGCCGCGCTGTAGGTCGGGAAGCGGGCCGCGACCTCGGCGTACGCCTCGTCGGTGCCCTGCTCGGCCGCCACCGCGAGCGCGGCGTCGGCCTCCTCGTGGGCCGGGAGCAGGGTGGCCGGTGGCTCAGGCAACAGGTTATGCATCGCCCCATTCAACCCGCTTCGCCCTCGGGTACGCGAGAGGGCCCGCCCGTACGGTTGGCTGAACGGCTGAGGGTTTCGTCACGCCTGCGGCGGGAGCACACGTACCCGCGGCCCATGCCGCCGCAGTGGTTCTTGCACTACAAATACAGATCCGGAGCCTCCCCAGGACCCGGTTACGCAGGAGCCCGGCGGCGTGCCCGCCGGGCTTCTGTCGTCTTCGCCCCCGGTTTCGGCACTTGCCGTGCGGGGGCAGGATGGCCTGGTGCCGACCCCACCACCCGCGGACGTCATCGAGCCGCACGCGCCCCACGTCAACGAGATCGAGACCCGCACCGCGTTCGAGCAGCGGCTGGCCGGGGGGACCCTGGCCGGGCTGACAGTGCAGGGCCTGCGTCTCGACCTCGACCCGGTACCCGACCTGCGCGACGTCGACGTCACCGGCACCCTCTTCGTGGGCTGCCGCTTCGCCGGCCGCGAGGTGGGCGCGGACCTGGTCCGCCGGGGCGCCAACGTGGTCCCGCCGTTCTCCGGGCTGCCCTACCCGACGCAGCCGTCGCACCTATACACCGCCGACGAGCTGGCTGCCGGGTTCGCCGAGGGCGGCTTCGCCGGGATGTACGACACCCGGGTGTACGCGCACTTCCGGGCGCACGGCGGCGCGCTGCCGGACGTACGCGAGGCGCTCGGGCAGCGACTGCACGACCACGGCGTGGACAACGCGCTGGCCGACGCCACCCGGTCGTGGCTGGCCGCGCACGGGCCGCAGTCGGTGGTGGGGGTGATGGGCGGGCACGCGGTGCCGCGCGGCAGCGTCGCGTACCGGATGGCCGCGGTGCTGGGCTGGGAGCTGGCGCGGGCCGACCGCCTGGTGGTCACCGGCGGCGGTCCGGGCGTGATGGAGGCGGCGAACCTCGGCGCGTTCCTCGCGGCCTGGCCGGCCGAGGAGCTGACCGCCGCGATCGACGTGCTCGCCGTCGCGCCGGACTTCACCGACCACGACCGGTACACGGCGGCGGCGCTGGCGGTGCGCGAGCGGTACTCGGGCGGCCCGTCGCTGCCCTCGCCGCGCCCGTCGGCACCCGGCACCGAGTGGGCCCGTTCCGGCGGGCTGGCCATCCCCACCTGGCTGTACGGCCACGAGCCGGCGAACCTGTTCGCGGGCCGGATCGCGAAGTACTTCTCCAACGCCATCCGGGAGGACACGATCCTGCGGCTGGCCCGGGGCGGGATCGTGTTCGCGCCCGGCAAGGCCGGGACCGTGCAGGAGGTGTTCCAGGCGGCCACCAAGACGTTCTACGGCACCGACGGGGCGAGCGGGGCGTACGTGTTCCTGGACCGCACGTACTGGACGACCGAGCTGCCGGTGGAGTCGCTGCTGCGGCCGCTGTTCGCCGCGTCCCCGTTCGGCGACCTGTCGCACACCGTCCACCTGACCGACGACGTCCGCGACGCCGTCCGGGTGCTGGTGCGGTGAAAGGAAGGGCCCCCTCTTAACGCTTCCGGTAGGGGAAGGGCCCCTTGTTAACGCCGACGCGTTAACAAGGGGCCCTTCCTTACACGCGGGGTGTCACTTCATGGTGGTGCCGGTGGAGCGCAGGTGCTCGCAGGCCTCGACCACACGGGCGGCCATGCCGGCCTCGGCGGCCTTGCCCCAGACGCGCGGGTCGTACATCTTCTTGTTGCCGACCTCGCCGTCGACCTTCAGCACGCCGTCGTAGTTGCGGAACATGTGGTCCGCGACCGGGCGGGTGAAGGTGTACTGGGTGTCGGTGTCGATGTTCATCTTCACCACGCCGTAGTCCAGCGCCTCCCGGATCTCCGACAGCAGCGAGCCGGAGCCGCCGTGGAAGACCAGGCTGAGGGGCTTGTCCTTGCCGTACTTGGCGCCGACCGCGTCCTGGATCTGCTTGAGCACCTCGGGGCGCAGCTTGACGTTGCCCGGCTTGTAGACGCCGTGCACGTTGCCGAAGGTCAGCGCCGCCATGTAGCGGCCCTTCTCGCCCAGGCCGAGCGCGTCGACCATGGCCAGGCCGTCGTCGACGGTGGTGTAGAGCTTGTCGTTGATGGCGTTCTCGACGCCGTCCTCCTCGCCGCCGACGACGCCGACCTCGATCTCGAGGACGATCTTGCCCTTGGCGGCCTCGGCGAGGAGCTGCTCGGCGATCTCCAGGTTCTCCGCCACCGGCACGGCCGAGCCGTCCCACATGTGCGACTGGAACAGCGGCTCCTGGCCGCCCTTGACGCGCTCCTGCGAGATGGCCATCAGCGGCCGGACGAACTTGTCCAGCTTGTCCTTCGGGCAGTGGTCGGTGTGCAGCGCGATGTTGACCGGGTACTTCTTGGCGACCTCGTGCGCGTACGCGGCGAACGCCACGGCACCGGTCACCATGTCCTTCACGGACGGGCCGGACAGGTACTCCGCGCCGCCGGTGGAGACCTGGATGATGCCGTCGCTCTCCGCGTCGGCGAAGCCCTTGAGCGCCGCGTTCAGCGTCTGCGAGGAGGTCACGTTGATCGCGGGGTACGCGTACCGGCCGGCCTTGGCCCGGTCCAGCATCTCCGCGTAAGCCTCGGGGGAAGCGATGGGCATGTCGAACGCTCCTTACTTACCGCTCTCGGCCGTGCAGGCCGCTGTCTTCCATGGAGGGCGGCCGTTCCGGCCCCGGATCTTCCCCGGAGCCGACCGTTCCGGTCGCTGACGTCCACGGTGCGCCGGACCGCGCTGTCCACCGCGGGCAGTATCCCGCAGGAGCGTGAGCGGGGCGCAACCGGCCCGGACGCCGCTCACCTGTTCTCCAGCCGGTCCGGTACGACGACGCTGATCAGCCAGCTCACCACCGCGACCACGATGGCGCCCCAGAACGCGGCCCAGAAACCGTCGACGTGAAACGGGAGCTTCAGCACCCCGGCGATCCAGTCGGTCAGCAGGAACAGCAGCGCGTTCACCACGAGCGCGAACAGGCCGAGCGTGAGCAGGTAGAACACGCAGCCGAACACCTTGATGAGCGGCTTGAGCACCGCGTTGACCACACCGAAGACGAGCGCCACCACGATCAGGGTGAGCACGTTGTTGCCGGTGTTACGGCCGCTCACGTCCACCCCGGGCACGATCAGCGTCGCGATCCACAACGCGACCGCGGTGATCGCCAGTCGGATCAGAAAGCCCATGCCAAACATCCTGGCACCGGCCGCGCGCCGGGAGCGGGACAATCGCCGACTCCGCGTTCCGCCCGCCACCCAGCGGCGGCCCGGACCAGCCCGTACGGTGGTGGGGACGATGCCCGCACGGAGATCAGGGAGGGACGATGGGTCAGCCCGACGAGGACTTCGCGCCCGGTGACCACCTCGCCCCGGAGGAGCGGGATCTGGAGGCCGAGCCGGCCGACGCGGTCGAGCAGGCCACCACGGTGACCGACGACACCGACGGCGAGCCGCACCGCGGCATGGAGGTCGACGACTGGGACGCCATGGAGCAGGCCCGCGTCGTCACCGCCGACGAGGACGAGTACCGCTGATCCGGTGCCGGGTCACCGCAGGGCGGTGACCCGGGCCGGGTGGGTGGCGGCCCACTGCGCCAGCCGATCCGCGCGCAACGCGTCCAGGAATCCCGGCGCGAGCGCCGGGTCCGGCTCGAACCCGCGGCCGGTCCACTCGTCGCGCACCGGGAGAGCGAGCGCGACCGGTTCGGCGGCGCCGGCCCGGCCGGTCGCGCCCACCAGCGCCGGCAACGACAGGTCACCGGCGTCGATCGTGCCGGCCGTGCTGATCCGGACGAGCAGCCGGCTGAGCTGCGCCGGATCGGTCATCGTTCCCCGCTCGCGCATCTGGCGGAGCAGGCCGGCGGCGTAGCGCGCCGCGTTGCGGTCGCGGTCCAGTCCGCCGTCGCGCAGGTCGTACCGCTGCCGCAGCAGGTCCACCGCCGCCGCGCCGTCGAGCCGCTGGCATCCGGCCGGGAAACGCCGCTCGGTGTGCACCGAGCGCACCGGCTCCGGCAGGCAGACCGGTACGCCGCCGACCGCGTCGGTCAGCTCCCGCGCTCCCGGGTACGTGAGCACCGCGCCGGCGTCGACGCGTACCCCGGTCAGCCGGGCGACCGCCTGGCGGGTCGCCCGGTATCCGGCGGCCAGGTCGGTGCCCGACCCGGCGGCGCGGGAGAACGTCGCGTTGAGCTTCTCCGTCCCGCCCTGCGGCGGCACCGGCACCAGCAGGTCGCGCGGGAGCGACACCAGGTAGAGCCGGCTCCGGTCGGCCGGCACGTGCACCAGCAGCACCGAGTCGGCACGCCTGCTGCCGACCGGCTCGTCGACGCCGAGCAGCAGCAGGTTCAGCGCGCCGCCGGGCTCCGGCACCGGCTTGGTGAGCGCCGGCGCCGGCGGCCGGGGCGCCATCACCGTGAATCCGACGAGCGCGACGGCCACGACCACGAGCGCCGTGCTGGCCAGGCGTACGCGCCGACGGCGCCGGCGGCGGCTGATCACCATCCGGTCGACGGCGGCCCGGACCGGGCCCACGGGCGGGGTCGACTCCTCGAGGCGGGCGAACGCGGCCCGCAGCTCGTCCTCGATCATCAGCAGACCTCCACGTGTTCGGCTCGGAGGGTGGCCAGCGCCCGCGAGATGCTGGACCGGACCGTGCCCACGGCGCAGCCGAGCACCTCGGCGATCTCCCCGTCCGGCAGGTCCTCGTAGTAGCGCAGCACCAGCGCGGCGCGCTGCCGCCGGGGCAGCCGGGACAGCAGGGACCGGATCTGGTCCCGGTCCACGGCGGACTGGGCGTGGTCGGCCGGCGCGGGCACGGATTCGTCCGCCTCGCCGCGCAGCAGCACCCGCCGCGCCCACGATCCGCGCCGCCAGTCGACGAACTGGTTGGTGAGCATCCGGCGCACGTACCGCTCCGGAGCGTCGGTGCGGGCCACCCGCCGCCAGTTGAGCTGGACCCGGACCATGGTCTCCTGCACCAGGTCCTGGGCCTGGTGCGGATCTCCGGTCAGCATGACCGCGTACCGCAGCAGGGCGCCCAACCGCGCGTCGGCGAACTCCTCGTACGTCACTGCACCTCCCGGGTGTCCCGCATAGATGGACGGTCCCGGGCGGCCGGAACATTGCGGTGGCGTGCCGGATGCCCGGAAACCCCCACGACAGGAGCCGGAGACTCACGAGATCATCGACGGGTGCTGCTGACCCTGACCACGACTCACCGCCCCGCGACCGACCTCGGCCACCTCCTGGTGAAGCATCCGGACCGGGTGCAGAGCTTCGACCTGCCCGCCGGTGCCGCGCATGTGTTCTACCCGGAGGCGGACGAGGCGCGCTGCACGGCGGCGCTGCTGGTCGAGGTCGATGCGCTGAAGCTGGGCGGCGGCCGCCGGAACCGCGCGCCGGAGGGCTTCGCGCTCGGGCAGTACGTGAACGACCGCCCGTACGCGGCGTCGAGCCTGCTCTCGTCGGCGCTGTCGAAGGTGTTCCGCTCCGCCCTGCGGGGCGAGTCGCGCGATCGTCCCGAGCTGGCCGCGAGCGCGATCCCGCTGGCCGTACGGGTGCCGGTGCTGCGTTGCCGGGGCGGCGCCGAGCTGGCAGTACGCATCTTCGCGCCGCTGGGCTGGACCGTGACGGCCACCCCGATCCCGCTGGACGAGACGTACCCGGAGTGGGGTGACAGCCGTTACGTCGACCTGACGCTGACCGGCACGCTGCGGCTCGCCGACGCGCTCAACCACCTGTACGTGCTGCTGCCGGTGCTGGACGACGCCAAGCACTACTGGGTGGCGCCGGACGAGGTGGACAAGCTGCTGCGCGCGGGCGCCGGCTGGCTGGCCGGGCACCCCGAGCGGGGCCTGATCACGCGGCGCTACCTGGCACACCGCCGGGCGCTCGCGGGCGAGGCGATGGCCCGGCTGACCGAGCTGCGCCTGGCCGACGAGCCGCCCGCCGACGACAGCATCGAGCCGTCCGGCGTCGCGCCGTCGGAGGACGCCCGCCGGGCCTCCCTCGCGGTACGGCGGCGGGAGGCGGTGCTCGCCGCGCTGCGGGACAGCGGCGCGAGCCGGGTGCTGGACCTCGGCTGCGGTGGCGGCGCGCTGCTCACCGCGCTCGTCGCCGACCGGCGGTTCACCGAGGTGGTGGGCGTCGACGTGTCCGACCGGTCGCTCGGCATGGCGGCCCGGCGGCTGCGCCTGGAACGGCTGCCGGAGCGGCAGCGGGACCGGATCCGGCTGTGGCAGTCCGCGCTGACCTACCGGGACGACAGGCTCCGGGGGTACGACGCGGCGGTGCTGATGGAGGTGATCGAGCACCTCGATCCGCCGCGCCTCCCCGCGCTGGAGGACGCGGTGTTCGGCCACGCCCGGCCCGGCACGGTGGTGGTGACGACGCCGAACGTCGAGTACAACGTGCGCTACGAGGGGCTCGGGCCGGACCGGTTCCGGCACGCGGACCACCGGTTCGAGTGGACCCGGGCCGAGTTCGCCGCCTGGGTGGAGCGGGTGGCGGCGGCGCACGGCTACACGGCTGTCCTCGGCGGTGTGGGCGACGACGACCCGGAGGTGGGCACGCCGACCCAGATCGCGGTGTTCACCCGGCAAGAGCGGAACAACAGCAACGACCGGAAGGAGGCGACGAACCGATGACCGTCCTGGACATCCCCGAGCTGGCACTGGTGGCGCTCGTCGGCGTCTCCGGCTCCGGCAAGTCCACGTTCGCCCGGCGGCACTTCGCGCCCAGCCAGGTGCTCTCCTCGGACACGTTTCGCGGTCTGGTGGCCGACGACGAGAACGACCAGTCCGCGTCCGCCGACGCGTTCGACGCGCTGCACCACGTCGCCGCCATCCGGCTCCGCCGAGGGCTGCTCACTGTGGTCGACGCGACGAATCTCCAGCCGCACGCCCGCGCCGGGCTGATCCGGGTGGCCCGGGAGCACGACGTGCTGCCGGTGGCGATCGTGCTGGACGTGCCGGAGGCGGTGGCCTGGGAGCGTACCGAGGCGCGCGCCGACCGCACGCACGGCCGGCAGGTGCTCAACCGGATGCGCCGCGACCTGCGGCAGTCGTACGGGCGGCTGGCCCGCGAGGGCTTCCGCAAGGTGCACGTCCTGCGCGGGGTGGAGGAGATCGACGCCGCGGAGGTCCGCTACGAGAAGCTGTTCAACGACCGGCGGGAGCTGACCGGGCCGTTCGACGTGATCGGGGACGTGCACGGCTGCCGTACCGAGCTGGAGGCGCTGCTGTCCCGGCTCGGCTACGTGCTGAGCCGCGACGACGCGGGCCGCCCGGTGGACGCGGCGCATCCGTCGGGGCGTACCGCGGTGTTCGTCGGTGACCTGGTGGACCGCGGCCCGGACTCCCCCGGCGTGCTCCGCCTGGTGATGGGCATGGTGGCGGCCGGCAACGCGATCTGCGTGCCGGGCAACCACGAGCAGAAGCTGCTGCGCAAGCTGCGCGGGCGGGACGTCCGGCTGACCCACGGCCTGGCCGAGACGATGGAGCAGCTGGCCGCCGAGCCGCCGGAGTTCGTCGCCGGGGTGGAGACGTTCATCGACGGCCTGGTCAGCCACTACGTGCTCGACGGCGGCCGGCTCGTGGTGGCGCACGCCGGGCTGAAGGAGGCGTACCACGGGCGGGCGTCGGGCCGGGTGCGGTCGTTCGCGCTCTACGGCGAGACCACCGGCGAGACCGACGAGTACGGCCTGCCGGTGCGCTACCCGTGGGCGCGGGACTACCGGGGCTCGGCGATGGTCGTGTACGGGCACACGCCGACGCCCGTGCCGGAGTGGGTGAACAACACCATCTGCCTGGACACCGGTTGCGTGTTCGGCGGGCAGCTGACCGCGCTGCGCTACCCGGAGAAGGAGCTGGTCGCCGTCCCGGCGGTCAAGGAGTGGTACGCCCCGGCCCGTCCGCTGGTCCCGGTCGCGCCCGCGCGTCCGGACACCGTGCTGGACCTGGCCGACGTGACCGGGCGGCGGCACCTCACCCACGCGTACGGGTCGCTGACCGTGCCGGCCGAGAACGCCGCCGCCGCGCTGGAGGTGATGAGCCGGTTCGCGGTCGACCCGGGCCGGCTGGTGTGGCTGCCGCCGACCATGGCGCCCTGCTCCACGTCGAGCGTGGACGGTTTCCTGGAGCACCCGGCCGAGGCGTTCGCCGACTATCGCGGCGCGGGCGTGGACCGGGTGGTCTGCGAGGAGAAGCACATGGGTTCGCGGGCGGTGGTGCTCGTGGAGCGGGAGCCGGGCCGCTTCGGCGGCGGGGTGGTGCACACCCGTACCGGCCGGCCGTTCTTCGGCCCGCCGCTCGACGGCGAGCTGCTGGCGCGGGTGCGCGCCGCGGTCACCACCGCCGGTCTCTGGGCCGAGCTGGACACCGACTGGCTGCTGCTCGACACCGAGCTGCTGCCCTGGTCGGCGAAGGCGGGCGGGCTGATCCGCGAGCAGTACGCCGGGGTCGGCGCGGCCGGGCGGGCCGCCCTGCCGGCGGTGCTCGCCGCGCTGGACACGGCCGCCGGGCGCGGGCTGCCGGTGGCCGGGCTGCGCGACCGGATGGCCGGGCGGGCCGCCGAGGTCACCGCCTACTCGGCGGCCTACCGGGCGTACGTCCGCCCGACCGACGGCCTGCGCGGGGTGACGCTCGCGCCGTTCGCGGTGCTGGCCGGGGCCGGGGTGAGCTACGCCGACCGCGACCACGGCTGGCACCTGGCCCTGGCCGACCGGCTCTGCGCCGCCGACCCGGGGTTCTTCACCCCGACCCGGCGGCGGGTGGTGGACCTGGCCGACGAGTCGGCCGTGGCCGACGCCACCGAGTGGTGGCTGGCGCTCACCGCGGCCGGCGGCGAGGGCATGGTGGTCAAGCCGTACGCGGGCCTGGCCGCCCGGTCACCGAGGGGCTCGCTGCTCCAGCCGGGCATCAAGTGCCGTGGGCGGGAGTACCTGCGGATCATCTACGGTCCCGGGTACACCGACCCGGCTCAGCTCGCCGCGTTGCGCAGCCGTTCGCTGGGCCGCAAGCGCGGGATGGCGTTGCGCGAGCACGGTCTGGGCCTGGCCGCCCTGGACGCGCTGGCCGAGGACGCGCCGCTGTGGCGCCGCCACGAGCTGGTGTTCGCGATCCTCGCCTGCGAGTCCGAGCCGGTGGACCCCCGCCTCTGACGATGACGCCCGGTCCGGCCGATATGCCGGACCGGGCCGGGGTACCCTGTGTGGCCGTGGACACAGCAGAGAAGACCCGGATGTTCTCCGAGAGCGTGGCGCTGAACCCGCTCGACCCGAAGGACCTCATCCACACCTTCGGCATGATCGGCGTCTGGGTGATCCTCTTCGCCGAGACCGGGCTGCTGGTCGGCTTCTTCTTCCCGGGCGACTCGCTGCTGTTCCTGGCCGGGGTGGCGGCCTCACCGGTGGCCGACGCCATCTTCGGCGACGGCACCCGCCTCTCCCTGGCCGGGCTGATGATCGGCGGGCCGCTCTGCGCCATCGTCGGCGCGCAGCTCGGCCACTGGCTCGGCGCCCGGTACGGCCGCCGCATGTTCGAGAAGCCCAACTCCCGCCTGTTCAAGCGGGAGTACGTGGAGAAGGCGGAGTACTACTTCCAGAAGTTCGGCCCGGCGAAGGCAGTGGTGCTGGCCCGCTTCATCCCGATCGTGCGGACGTTCCTCAACCCGGTGGCCGGGGTGCTCGGCATGCCGGCCCGCCAGTTCTTCGTGTGGAACGTGGTGGGCGCGGTCCTCTGGGTGGACGGCATCCTGCTGATCGGCTACCTGCTGGCCCGGCAGATCTACGACGCCATCGGCGACAAGATCGACAGGTACATCCTGCCGGTGGTCGCGCTGATCATCGTGATCTCGGTACTGCCGATCTTCTTCGAGTTCCTGCGGGACCGGCGGGCACGCAAGCGCGGCGAGGCGGTCGCGGTGATCACCGCGGCGACCGTGGCCGGCACTGTGGACGCCGCCCGGGAGGGCATCGAGGAGCACCGGCCCGGGCACGGCGACGGGCACGGCGGTCAGCACCGCCGCTGAGCACGTACGGACACCGAAGGCCGGCCCTCGGACGAGGACCGGCCTTCGGACATCACTGCTCCAGCCGGGTCACACGGGACGACGGCAGCCGTCACCCGCGCACTGATGGCGCCACCCCTCGCACGCCACCGGTCACCCGGTCGGGACGACCCTCGCGGGCCGGCCCGGAAGGTTTCAGCGAGCCTTCTTGGTGGCCCGCTTCCGCGGCGGGGTGAGCAGATCCGCGATCGTGGCGATCGCGGACGGCACCAGCCGGTAGTACGCCCAGACCCCGCGCTTCTCCCGCTCCAGCAAGCCGGCCTCGGTGAGGATACGCAGGTGGTGGCTGACCGTCGGCTGCGAGAGGCCGAGCGGCGCGGTGAGGTCACACACGCACGCCTCCCCCTCGGGAGCCGACTGGATCAGGCTGAGCAGCCGCAGCCGGGCGGGGTCCGCGAGGGCCTTGAGGACCCCCGCGAGCCGCTCGGCGTCGGCACGTTCGATCGGCTCGCCGGCAAGCGGCGAGATCTGAGGCATGGTCATTTCAGCCAACGCAGTTCCCACGTATTCCATCCTTCCACCAGCAGCATCGATCCGCCTGCATATCAGCAGATCCGAATCGGCAAACTTTTACGCCACAAGGCCGAGGTCAGCCAACGTATAGGCCGCCCGATAGGGCAATCCGGCGGCTCGCACCGTGTCGCCGGCACCTCGATCAACAATAACCGCCACACCCACCACCTCGGCCCCTGCCTCACGCAATGCCTCGACCGCCGTCAACACACTTCCACCGGTGGTGGAGGTGTCCTCGACCGCGAGCACCCGTCGCCCGGAGACGTCCGGCCCCTCGATCCGGCGCTGAAGACCGTGAGCCTTGCCCTCCTTGCGGACAACGAAGGCGTCGACCGCGCGACCCGTGCCCGCCGAGGCGTGCAGCATGGCGGCGGCCACCGGATCGGCGCCCAGGGTCAACCCGCCGACCGCGTCGTACGACCAGTCGGCGGTGAGTTCCCGCATGACCCGGCCGATCAACGGAGCCGCCTCGTGATGGAGCGTGACGCGACGCAGATCCACGTACCAGTCCGCCTCGCGGCCCGACGAGAGCACCACCCGGCCGTGCACCACAGCGAGGTCAGTGATGAATTTGCGCAGGTCGTCGCGGTCGCCCATGGCGATAGAGCGTACTTCGCAAGTCTGAGCGCCGTCCTTCGGGTCCGCCCTGGTCAACCCTGCGGGCGACCGATCGGTGGCGATGAGCGGCTACGCTGTGCGACCGTCCATCCCGGTCGACCGCGACAGCGGCCCGCAGCCGGGCAGGTGCGGTCAGCCGCGCTGCCGGCCTACCGCACCCCTGGTGTCCCGCCCGAAGCCGCGCAGCAGGCGTTTCGGCGCGTGCCGCAGCCCGGCCACCGCCACCTTGTACTTCCAGTCCGGAACGCTCACCGACTTGCCTTTGCGCAGGTCACGCAGCCCTTCGGCGACCACGTCGTCAGCGCGTAGCCAGGCCCAGGCGGGCAGGCGCGACATGTCGATGCCCGCCCTTTCGTGATTTCCGGTTCGTGTGTAGCCGGGGCAGAGCGCCATCACGCGTACGCCGAGCGGCGCGACGGACTGGCCGATCGACTCACTGAAATTCGTCACCCACGCCTTGCTGGCCGAGTACGTGGATCCCGGCATGGGGACACCGAAGCCCGCAACGGAAGAGACATTTATCACTGCGCCCTGGCCTCGTTCGATCATCGGACCGAGCGCGGCATGGGTCAGACGCAGCACCGCGAGCACGTTGAGCCGCACCAGCCGCGCCTCGTCCGCCACCGACGAGCGGACGAAGGAGGTGTTCAGACTGATGCCGGCGTTGTTGACAAGCAGCTCGACCGGCGTACCGGCGGCCAGCCGTTGTTCGACGGCGGCGCAGCCGTCCTCGGTGGACAGATCGGCGGAGATCGTCTCCGCGTCGCCGCCGTGCCGGCCGGTCAGCTCGGCCGCCAGCGCGTCCAGCCGGGCGCCGTCGCGGGCCACCAGGACGAGGTCCCAGCCGTCGGCGGCGAGCCGGCGGGCGAACGCCTCGCCGATGCCCAGGCTGGCGCCGGTGATCAGGGCTCGGCGCCGGGAGGGGGTGTCACCTGTCATCGGCGGTCCTCGGTGGGTGGCGGGAACCCATCCGGCGGCGGCGCGGGCGGGCCGGACGGGGGCGGTGCGGGCCGTTCGTACGGCGACGGACCATCCGGCGGCGGCGTAGGCCCGGAGGCGGGCGGCGCGGAGGCGGGCGGCGCGGAGGGCGCGTGCAGGCCGGCCGGCGGGCCCCAGGGCGTCGGACCGGGCGCCTGCGTGCCGGACACGGTCGAGCCGTAACCGGACAGCCGCAGCGGTGCGGTGCGGTGGCGCAGGAACGCGCCGGCCGAGGGCAGCGTGAGCAGCGCGACCACCACCAGGTAGCCGAGGACCTGCGCCACCGACAGCGTCGCGTTCACCGGGATCCACCACGACGGGTAGGCGTCACCGACGAGTTCCAGCAGGTCGGCGGTGACCCGGTCGTCCGCGCCGAGCCGCAGCGGGACGGCCCGCTGGCCGACCAGCACCGCCAGCCCGCAGCAGCCGCAGAGCAGTCCCGTACCGGCGACCACCCAGGTCCCGGTCCGGGCGCCGGAACGGCCCGCGAGCAGGCCCAGGGCAAGCCCGGCGAGCAGCAACCCGGCGAGCACGCCGAGCACGGCGGCCAGCACTGTGGAGCCGCGCAGCAGGCCGGCCACCTGGTCGATGTCACCGCCGCCCGCGCCGGTCCGCTGGGCCGCCGCAACCCGGAACCGGTCCACCGTGCCGCCGCTGACGGCCAGGTTGAGCACCGCGTACGCCACGGCGCCGACCGCCATCGCCAGCAGCAGCGCCGCCGCGGCGAGGACGGTGCCCGGCCGACGGGGTGCGGCCCGATCGGGGTACGACACGACTGATCCCTCCGGTAGGCGTCGGCTTGCAACCTACTCGGAGGGATCGTCGGCGTCGCCGCAATCCGGAGGTCAACTTCCGGACGGCGGCTCCGGATCGCGGCGCTCACCCGGCTGGCCGCCGGGTGCGGACGGCGGCTGACCACCAGGCGTCGACGGCGGCTGACCGCCGGACGGGAAGGGCGGCTGGCCACCGCCAGGGAACGGAGGCTGGCCGCCGGGCGGGGGCGTGCCGGGCGGGGGCGGGTACGACGGGTAAGCCGGCTCCCCCGACTGGCCCGGGTACGCCGGGTAGGCGCCACCCGGCACCGGCGGCTCCCAGCCGGCCTTGGGCTTGCGGAAGAACTCGTTCGCCTGCGGCAGCGCCAACAGGATCAGCGCGGCCAGCAGGGCGAGCAGCGCGACCAGGCCCAGCAGCAGGTTGACGGGCGTGTACCAGGACGGCAGCACGTCCTCCAGCCGGCGCTGGATCTCCTCCGGGCTGGGCGCGTCACCGGTGGTGGTGCCGCCCGTCATGCCGCCGGAGATGCCGCTGACCAGCCCGCCGGCGGTGCAGCAGAACAGGATGCCGCCCAGCACCCAGGTGGTGATCCGGGAGCCGTTCTTGCCCCGGTTGTTCAACAGGGCCAGCACGACGAGCCCGGCCGCGATCAGCAGCGACACGACAGCCGAGATGAGACTGAACGCGTACGCGATGTCGCCGACCGACTCGGCGCCCGTGCCGGCGTACGCGTCGCTGAGCACGTCACGGATCTTGCCGATGACGGTCAGCGCCACGATCAGGTTCACCACCTGGATCGCGGCGACGAAAATGAGCAGCCAACTGGAAAGCGTCACCACACCGGGACGCGCGCGGGGCGGGGTGCCCGGAGCATCGACCATGACTCTCCCTTCCTAGATCAGATGCCCACCGTAGCGATCTCCGACCAGCTCAGCACCCTGGACCGGCTCACTTCTCGGCGCGGCGCAACCGGCGGTGCTCGGCGGTGACCACGCCGAGCAGCGCGAGATCGAGCGCGACAGCGGCGACCGCGCCGAACTGGTTGACGGTGAAGTTGAAGACCTGCCCGAACAGCAGGTCGACCAGCAGCGCCAGCTTGAACAGGCGGAACGCCTCGGTCCGGTTGCGGCGCAGCAGCCAGGCGGCCCACAGGCCGAGCACGGCGGTGATCAGCGCACTGGCGCTGACGCCCAGGATCGCGCCCCACTCCCGCTCCTCGCCCAGGTGCCCGGTCACGCCGTCGAGGAACACCGCCAGCACGGTGAGCACCGGCTCCACCACCAGGTAGACCACCACCGGCCAGATGAGCCAGCGGCGCCCGGCCGCCCAGACGGCGAGACGCCGGGCCCGGTCCGCCGCCCGCTGCCAGAGCCGCACCGGCGGCGGTTCCCGGTGCGGCACCGCGTCCAGCAGTCGCGCCACAGCGGTCTCGGTGGCCGGTCCGGTGCCCTGCACGAGCCGCAGCACGGCGGCCCGGCGGCGATCGGTCAGCCCGGCCGGCAGGCCGCTGAGCACCATGTCCAGCGCGTTCGCGGTGCGCTCGGCCGGAGTCAGCCGGGATCGTCCGGTGCGCCCGCGTACCGCCTGGGTGAGCAGGACCAGCAGCGCGAACGCGACGTAGATGATGGCGGCGGCCGGGGCGTAGAAGTAGTCGGTGCCGGTGGTGACGAACTTGCCCACCTCGTCGATGAACAGCCCGAACCCGATGCCGCCGACCACCGCCCCGGCGCTGCGCGACGCGTCGCCGAGGAAGACCAGCGGGATGCCCAGGCCGACGGCGAGCAGCAGGCCGCCCCAGAGGACGTGCGCGATGTGCAGCCCGCCGCCACCGAGCTGGGGATAGCCGGTGGCCTCCAGGTACGCCCGGACGGCCAGCACGGTGACCACGCCGGAGAGCACGAACCCCTGGAGGTAGGACGCCGCCTCGATCGCCCGGGTCGGCAGCCGGCGGACCAGCCAGCCGATCCCCGGTCGGTGGCGCGGCGATTCGGGTGGCATATCCCGAAACCTAGTAGCCGCGCCACTCCTCGCGGGCGTAGTCCAGCACCCTCGGTCGCAACAGGGTGGAGGCCGGCACGTCCAGCCGGGCCCGGTCGGCGGGGAACGTGGCGGCGGCGGCCAGCACCGCCGGGGTCAGGAACCGCAGCGGTGGCGGGTCGTCCGGCAGCGCCAGTTCCGGCGCGGCGTCGCCGGGCGAGGCGAGCACGAATCCCCAGTCGCCGAAGCTCGGCACGTCGACGTGGTACGGCACGGTGGCGAAGCCGGCCTCGCGGACCGACCGCTCGATCGACCAGTACGACCGGGGTGCGAAATACGGCGACCCGGACTGCACCACGAGCCGCCCGCCGGGGGCCAGCACCGGCCGGATCAGCGTGTAGAACTCGATCGTGTAGAGCTTCGCGGTGGCCGTCTCGTCCGGGTCGGGCAGGTCGGCGATCACCACGTCGAAGCGGTCCGTGGCGGTACGCAGCCAGGCGAACGCGTCCAGGTTGAGCACCCGTACCCGGGGGTCGGTGAGCGAGCCGCGGTTCAGCTCGCGCAGCTGCGGCTCGCGGCGGGCCAGCTCCACCACTGCCGGGTCGAGGTCGACGAGCGTCACCGAGCGCACGTCCGGGTACTTGAGGATCTCCCGCGCGGCCAGTCCGTCGCCCGCGCCGAGCACCAGCACGTCGCCGTGCGACCCGCGCATCGCCGGGTGCACGAGCGCCTCGTGGTAGCGGTACTCGTCGATCGAGCTGAACTGGAGGTCGCCGTTGAGGAACAGCCGCAGGTCGGTGTCGGAGTGGCCGGGCTCGCGCATCGAGCGGGTCAGCACGATCTCCTGGTAGCGGCTGCGCTCGGCGTGCACCACCGGGTCCCGGTAGAGCTGCTGGCGGGCGGTCACCTCGAAGTCGTGGGCGGTCACCCACGCGTACCCGAGAAGCAGGCCGACCACGACGGTGGCCGCGCCCAGCGCGGCCCGCGCCCGCCGGCTGAGGTCGGCGCGGAACACGGTGAAGACGAGCACCACACCGGCGACCGCGTTCACCGCGCCCACCACCAGCGCGCCCTTGAGCTGGCCGAAGACCGGGATCAGCAGGAACGGGAAGGCCAGCCCACCGAGCAGCGCGCCCACGTAGTCGGCGGCGAACAGGTCGGCCACCGCGCTGCCCGCCGACTGTTCCCGGATGCGTTGCAGCATCACCATGAGCAGCGGGATCTCCGCGCCGATCAGCAGGCCGAGCACGAACGCGGTGCCGACGAGCGCCGGGCCGTACAGGTCGAGCCAGGCGAACGCGGCGTAGAGGCCGAGCACGGACAGGCCGCCGAGCAGCGCCAGGGTCAGCTCGATCACCGCGAACGAGACCACCGCCCGGGACTGCAACGGCTTCGCCACCAGCGCGCCGACGCCCATCGCGCAGACCATCACGCCGAGCACGATCGACGCCTGGCCGACCGTGTCGCCGATCAGGTAGCTGCCGAGCGCGACCAGCGCCAGCTCGTACACCAGGCCGCAGGCCGCGCAGACGAAGACCGCGAGCAGGACCGCCGCGCGGGCCAGGCGCCACCGCGGCCGTGCGGCCACGTCGGCGGTCACCGGATGCTCCGGGTACGTCCGGCGGCTCCCGCCCCGGCGCGCTGCGCGGGCACCCCGCCCCGGTGCCTGCGGCGCTGCCGCACACCCACGGCGATGAACAGCGCGGCGAGCAGGAACAACGCCGCCGAGCTGAGGATGTAGAGCCACCGGTCCCGCCAGAAGTCGCTGCCGGCGTCCGGCAGCGGTGCGGACGGGGTGGACGGGCCGGCGGCAGGCGGCGCGGCCGGTCCGGCGAGCCCTCGCTCGGCGGCGAGCAGCGGCAGGATCGTGGCGGCCCGGGTGACGGCCCAGCCCGGGTCGCCGAGGAACGCGCCCTCGTCCAGCCCGAAGCGGCCGAGCCCCGTCTCGATCGCGTAGAGCTCGGAGTACTCGATGTCCTCCGAGCCCTTGATCTGGATCGTGGCGGAATCCTCCGACTCGCTGCTGGACGAGGTGTACCTGACGTTCGCGGAGACCGCGATCCAGCGCGCGCAGCCGGGCGCGTCGATGACTGTGGTGCCGTCGCCGAGGTTGGAGCCGACGCTCACGTCGTCGTACACGTCGAGCAGTTCCCATCCGTAGCAGATGCCCTGGCTGTCGGTGGCCGCCTTGAGGATCGGCACGGTGCCGGACCGTTCGTCGGCCGCCGGGGCGGGGACGGAGGTGTCCGAGTCGCCGCCGAACACGCCGATGGCGCAGACGAAAACCACGAAACCCCCGACCACGGACCAGATCACCGTCTGGGTGCGCTTGTCCTTCCCCACCCCGGGCCTGGCGGGCTTGCCGCTCATCAGATGATCGCGGCGGCGATGATCGCGCCGGTGGCGAGGTGCACCGTCGCCGAGACCCACACCGCCGGATGCGGCTGCGGATCCACCAGCAACTCACCGAGCTTGCCCGGAGTCGCCGCGTCCAGCAGCACGAACGCCACCGCCATGATCACCAGACCGAGAATGCCGTACGCGCCCGCCCCGATCAGACCCAGCCGGAAATCATCGGCACTCGCCACGATCGCCGCCACCACGATCGTGCCCACCCCGACCAGGTTCGACGAAAGCAACACCGCCGCGTTGCGATTGCGCTCAACCCAGATCAACTCGTGAAGCTTGCCCGGCGTCGCCACGTCGACCAGGACATAACCGATGGCCATCAGAGCGATGCCGACCACGCCGTACGCGAGCGTGACCAGCAGATCGGTGACGAGATGTTGCACAGAAGACTCCAGGGTGAGGGGATCGAGCGAAGGGCTACTTACCGGAACCGCGGGCGCGCTGCGCGGTCGCCTCGCCCCGCTGCTTGCGGCGCTGCCGCAGGCCCACGACGAGGAACAGTGCGGCGACCAGGAAGAACCCGGCCGAGGTGAGGATGTAACCCCACCGGTCCCGCCAGAAGTCGCTGCCGGCGTCCGGCAGCGGCGCGGCGGCGCTGGACGGCGCGGCGGTGGGCGCCGCGGCCGGTCCGGCCAGCCCGCGCTCGGCGGCGAGCAGCGGCAGGATCGTGGCGGCCCGGGTGACGGCCCAGCCCGGTTCGTCGAGGAACGTCTCCTCGTCCAGCCCGAAGCGGCGCAGCCCGGTTCGGATCTCGGTGAGGTCGGTGAACGTGATGCCGTCCGAACCCTCGATCCGGATGAGGACGTCGTCGTCCTCCCTCTCGCCCGTCATGGAGGAGTACCTGACCTCGGCGGTCACCTCGATCCAGCGCGTGCAGCCCGGCGCGCCGGGGGCCGGCATGCCGTCACCGTGGCTGGAGCCGACGCTCACGTCGTTCCACCCGTCGGACAGCCTCCAGCCGTAGCAGATGCCCTGGCTGTCGGTGGCCGCCTTGAGGATCGGCACGGTGCCGGAGCGCTCGTCGGCCGCCGGGGCGGGGACTGAGGTGTCCGAGTCGGGGCCGAAGACGCCGAGGAGGCAGATGGCGAGCACGCTCACCACCACGACCCAGAAGAACGCCTTCTTGCGCTTCTCCTTCACGTCCTCCGGTGTGGCAGCCCAGCCGTCGGCCGCTCCCGTGAACCGGCCCACCATCCTCCGGCGCTTCGCCTCCTTCTCGTCCGACGAGGCGGAGACGAACCATTCGTCCAGCATCTCCCCGGCCAAGGTCAACGCCGGGTTGCGCTTCTCCTTCTTCTCCCCCGAGGCGGCATTCCAGTCGTCCATCAGATGATCGCGGCGGCGATGATCGTGCCGGTGGCGAGGTGCACCGTCGCCGAGACCCACACCGCCGGATGCGGCTGCGGATCCACCAGCAACTCACCGAGCTTGCCCGGAGTCGCCGCGTCCAGCAGCACGAACGCCACCGCCATGATCACCAGACCGAGAATGCCGTACGCGCCCGCCCCGATCAGACCCAGCCGGAAATCATCGGCACTCGCCACGATCGCCGCCACCACGATCGTGCCCACCCCGACCAGGTTCGACGAAAGCAACACCGCCGCGTTGCGATTGCGCTCAACCCAGATCAACTCGTGAAGCTTGCCCGGCGTCGCCACGTCGACCAGGACATAACCGATGGCCATCAGAGCGATGCCGACCACGCCGTACGCGAGCGTGACCAGCAGATCGGTGAGGAGGTTCTCCACAGAAGACTCCAGGGGTGAGGGAATCGAAGAGGGCTACTTACCGGAACCGGGGCCGCCGCCCCGCACCGTGCTGCCTCGGCCCCAGCCCCAGCTGTTGCCGACGACGTTGTGGTAGCGGGGGTAGGCGGTGGTCATCTTCTCCAGCAGGATCACCGAGCCGACGGCGAGCGGGAGGATCACCACCGAGTCGTCGTCGTAGCGCAGGTAGACGCCGCTGCCGTCGACATACTGGTCGGCCGGCTTCCACTTGTCGGTGATCTGCTTGGACACCTGGCTCGGCGTCTTGTTCGAGGTGTACGCGATCGCGTTCGAGCCGATGTCCCGCCCGGAGGCGCGGGAGAAGTTGTCCTCCACGTAGCCCCGGGGCGAGAAGTTGCCGTAGAAGATCGTGAAGGCGGCGACGAGCGCGCCGATGACGGCGACCGCCATGCCCACCACGAACCACCGTCGGTACGTCACAGCTCCTCCACCACGGTCTCGGTCAGGACCAGCTCGTTCGTCTGGGGATAGACGTGCCAGGTGCGCCAGGCGAGCACGCCGTCCGGCGGCCGGGGCCGGACGGAGAGCGCGGTGACCGCGTCCTCGTCGCCGGGGAAGACCCCGATCA
Organism: Micromonospora sp. NPDC049203; assembly: GCF_043197215.1. Taxonomy (NCBI): domain Bacteria; kingdom Bacillati; phylum Actinomycetota; class Actinomycetes; order Micromonosporales; family Micromonosporaceae; genus Micromonospora; species Micromonospora sp. NPDC049203. Next base: position 34,068 of record NZ_JBICSV010000011.1, read on the forward strand.
GCGCGTAGGGGTCGCCCGCGAGTTCGGCGCGCAGCGCCGCGACCCGGCTACGCAGGCCGTCGCCTTCGGGCCGGAGCACGGTGGCCATGAACCGGTAGCCGGCCGTTTCGTCGTGCAGCGCGTCCGGCAGGTGCGGCGGGCGGCCGGGCAGGCAGGCGACGGTCTCGGTGAGCCCGCCGAGCACCACCTGATGGGAGGCGCCGAGCAGGCGCAGCCGCAGCCGGGGCAGGCCGGGCAGGTCGAGGTCGCGTACGGCCAGCGCCGGCAGCTCCGGGCCGCCGAGGGCCAGGCTCAGGTCGGCGGCGCTGGTGTCGACGTAGGGCGCGTCCAGGCAGACGAGCACGTCAGCGCACCGTCTCCGGGCCGCCCTGCGGGTAGATCATCACCTCGGCGCGGCGCAGCTCCTCACCGAGGTTGACCTCCCAGCCGGCCTCCCCGTACGCCTCGAACGACAGCCGCGCCCCGCCGGGCGCCTGGTAGTCGTGGTAGCGCATGGTGCCGTGCGGATCGAGGCCGGTGCCCTCGGTCGCGGTGTACCGCGCCTGGCCGGACTCGTCCCAGTTGTAGCGGCGGCCGGACATCTCCAGCGTCGGGGCGCCCGGCGTCACGGTGGCCCCCGGCTCGCTGGTCCAGAGCACCAGCTCCAGGTCCGGGTCGGACTCGACGGAGAGCCAGCGCTTCACCCCGCCCGCGTCGTCGAGCAGGTGCTCCGCCCAGCTCCAGCCGCCCTCGACCAGGTGCACCGAGCCGCGCACGGTGTACGGCACCGTGCGGATCTCGACGATGTCGCCGGGCTTGAGCCCGCGCGGGTCGCCGCGCAGCGCGTCGGCGTCCCGGTCCCGGAACGGGTCCCCCGGCGCCGCCTTGGTCTTCGGGCCGGACGCGGACCGGGACTTCCGCACCGCGATCACGGCGATCACCACACCGGCCACCCCGACCAGGCACCCGAGCGTCGTCACCAGCCACGCCACTGAACCGTTCACAGCCGCCTCCCCAACGTGCTCGGCGGGAACGGTAACAACCGCACACAAGCTTGCTGAAGTCCCGGACGCTGAGTGGTCGCTCAGTTACCCGCGTGGCCGGCGAGCCGGTCGGCCGCGTACTCGCCCAGCGTGGCCCGGCCCATCAGGCAGCCGGAGAACGTGGTGAACTCGCCGTCGTCGTCGCGCAGCCGGGTCCACGCCGCCCGCCCGGCGGCCGGATCGACCGCCTCCAGCAGCGTCGCCGCGTACGCCCGCCCGGCCGGCGACCCCTTGCGGAGCAACCTGTCGATCCGCTTGCGGGCCGCCTCCGGGTGCTCGCGCAGCCCCTGCTCCAGCCGCCGGTACGCCTCGGTCGCGGGCAGGACCTGCCCGGCCAGCCCCACCCCGCCGAAGGCGAGGGTGTCCGCGCCGTCGAGTTCCCGCGCCGCCTCGTCCAGTTCCCGCTCCCACGTCCCGCTCATACCCCACTATGTGCCCACCCCACCAACCCCTCCAACCACAAGGAAGGGCCCCCTGTTAACGCCTCCGGTAGAGGAAGGGCCCCTTGTTAACACCCGCAGCACGGAGCACCCACGGCATGCAGCGCCGGCGGCACGCGGGCCGGCGCGGCCGGGGACGGCGAAGGCCCGGCCAGGGACGGCCGGGCCTTCGCGGGTGGGACGGGTCAGGCGGCGGTGACCGCCAGGGACTCCTTGGAGTCGGACAGGTCGACGCGGACCGTGTCGCCGTCGCGGATGTCACCGGCCAGCAGCGCCTTGGCGAGCTGGTCGCCGATCGCCGACTGCACCAGCCGGCGCAGCGGGCGGGCGCCGTAGATCGGGTCGTACCCGTGCTCGGCCAGCCACGTCCGGGCGGCGTCGCTGATGTCCAGCGCCAACCGGCGGTCCGCAAGACGGGTTCGCATCCGGTCGAGCTGGATGTCCACGATCGACCGCAGGTCCTCGCCCTGGAGCGCGGCGAACACCACGATGTCGTCGAGCCGGTTGAGGAACTCCGGCTTGAAGTGCGACCGGACCACCGCCAGCACACCCTCCCGGCGCTCGTTCTCGGTCAGCGTCAGGTCGCTGATCACCGACGAGCCCAGGTTCGAGGTGAGGATCAGGATCGCGTTGCGGAAGTCCACCGTACGGCCCTGACCGTCGGTGAGCCGGCCGTCGTCGAGCACCTGGAGCAGCACGTCGAAGACGTCCGGGTGCGCCTTCTCCACCTCGTCGAGCAGGATCACCGAGTACGGGCGGCGGCGTACCGCCTCGGTGAGCTGGCCGCCCTCCTCGTAGCCGACGTATCCGGGCGGGGCACCGACCAGGCGGGCCACCGAGTGCTTCTCGCCGTACTCGCTCATGTCGATGCGGACCATGGCCCGCTCGTCGTCGAAGAGGAACTCGGCGAGTGCCTTTGCGAGCTCGGTCTTGCCGACGCCGGTCGGGCCGAGGAACAGGAAGCTGCCGGTCGGGCGGTCCGGGTCGGCGACGCCGGCCCGGGCGCGGCGTACCGCGTCGGAGACCGCGCCGACCGCCTCGGCCTGGCCGACCACGCGGGCGCGCAGCGACTCCTCCATCCGCAGCAGCTTGGCGGTCTCGCCTTCCAGCAGCCGCCCGGCGGGGATGCCGGTCCAGGAGGCGACCACGGCGGCGATGTCGTCCGCGCCGACCTCCTCCTTGAGCATCGCGCCGTCGGCCTGGAGCCGGGCCAGTTCCTCCTCGGCCTGCTTCAGCTCGGTCCGCAGCGCGGGGATCCGGCCGTACCGCAGCTCGGCGGCGCGTTCCAGTTCGCCGTCGCGCTCGGCCCGCTCGGCCTCGCCGCCGAGGCGTTCCAGTTCCTCCTTGGCGGTGGAGAGCTTGGTGATGTGGCTCTTCTCGGTCTGCCAGCGCTCGGACAGCGCGGTGAGCTGCTCGCGCTTGTCGGCCAGTTCCTTGCGCAGCCGCTCCAGGCGCTCGGCGGACGCGGCGTCCGGCTCCTTCGCCAGCGCCATCTCCTCGATCTCCAGGCGGCGTACCGCCCGCTCGATCTCGTCCACCTCGACCGGCCGCGAGTCGATCTCCATGCGCAGCCGGGACGCGGACTCGTCCACCAGGTCGATGGCCTTGTCCGGCAGGAACCGGTCGGTGATGTACCGGTCGGAGAGCGCTGCGGCGGCGACCAGCGCGGCGTCGGTGATCCGTACGCCGTGGTGCACCTCGTAGCGTTCCTTGAGCCCGCGCAGGATGCCGATGGTGTCCTCGATGGTCGGCTCGCCGACCAGCACCGGCTGAAAGCGCCGCTCCAGCGCGGGGTCCTTCTCGATGTGCTCGCGGTACTCGTCGAGCGTGGTGGCGCCGACCATCCGCAGCTCGCCGCGCGCCAGCATCGGCTTGAGCATGTTGCCGGCGTCCATCGAGCCCTCGCCCTTGCCGGCGCCGACCACCGTGTGCAGCTCGTCGAGGAACGTGATGACCTGGCCGTCGGAGTTCTTGATCTCCTCCAGCACGGACTTCAGCCGCTCCTCGAACTGCCCCCGGTAGGACGCGCCGGCGACCATCGCGCCGAGGTCGAGCGAGACCAGCTTCTTGTCCCGCAGCGACTCCGGCACGTCGCCGGCCACGATCCGCTGGGCCAGGCCCTCCACGATCGCGGTCTTGCCGACGCCCGGCTCGCCGATCAGCACCGGGTTGTTCTTGGTACGCCGGGACAGCACCTGGATCACCCGGCGGATCTCCGAGTCCCGGCCGATCACCGGGTCGATCTTGCCGTCGCGGGCGCTCGCGGTGAGGTCCACGCCGTACTTGGCCAGGGCCTGGTAGGTCTGCTCCGGGTCGGCGGTGGTGACCCGGCGGTCCCCGCCGCGCACGGTCGGGAACGCGGCGACCAGGTTCTCCTCGGTGGCGCCGGAGTTCTTCAGCGCGACCGAGACCGCGCCGCCGACCCGGGCCAGCCCGGCCAGGAGGTGCTCGGTGGAGGTGTACTCGTCGCCCAGCGGCCGGGCGATCTGCTCGGCGGCGCCGATGGCGTTGACGAACTCGCGGGCCAGCGTCGGCTCGGCGATGCTGGATCCGCGCGCGGCGGGCAGCGCGTCCACCGAACGCAGCGCGACGCGGCGCAGCTCGGCGGGGTCGGCACCGACGGCGCGCAGCAGGCCCGCGGCGGTCGAACCCTCGGTGTCCAGCAGTGACAGCAGCAGGTGCCAGGGCTCCACGGTGGCGTGACCGCGCTGGTTCGCCAGCGCGACGGCACCGGTGATGGCCTCGCGGCTCTTGGTGGTGAGACGTTCCGTGTTCATGGGCTCCCCCGGATCGGCGTGTCCACTGGACATGACACAACCAGAGTTGAGTCTATTCCGCTCAACTCCACCCCTGTGACCTGAGTCACCCTTTACCTTTGACGGATCAGCGACGCGGGAGGCGCGCGAGGCAGGGAGTCTCGTGGTCGGCGCGCAGCACGCAACGCCGGCCACCGTCGAGCTTGCGGTCACAGAACACCCAATGGCGTACGGACTGGTCGTCCTCCGTCGACACGGTGATCCCGCCCAGCTCCACCACCGCGAGGAAGGCCAACGACCGGCCGGCCGTGCGACCGAGCATCTTCGCCCGGGCCAGGTCCGCCGCGCGCACCGGCAGATGGATCACGTACCGCCCGGTCACTGCCGCCCGGCCAGGTCGCGCATCGACGGAGCCTGACGGGACTGCCACTCGCGCAACGCACCCTTGATCCGGGCCGTCTCCTCCCGGCTCCGGGCGATTTCGGCGTACGCGGCGGCAAGGTCCCCCGCGACGCGGTCGAGGAACGCGGCGACCTCGGCGGGGTCCAACCCCCGACGGCATGTCGTGAAGCTGTGGCCCCGCACCTGCCAGGGCCGGAGCGGAAGGTACGACGTGGAGCGGTAGGCGCCGACCGGCGCGGAGTTGGGCGGACCGACGTTCCGCCGCCGCGAACGTATTCGCAGGAGATTACGCACGACACTGTCCCTTCTCGCCGAGGACCGGGGGTCGGGACGAGCCACGGGGATGCCCGCCCCGACCCTGGAAAGCTCCAGGTGCCATCCGGGAGCGTTCCTCAGCAACCTACAATCGGTACCAGTTGTAGGTCAACGACCGACCCACAATTGCTTGAGGTTGGAGGTGGGTGCGTGGTCGAATGGGCGTGCCATCCGGGGAGTGTGTATGCCCAAGCAGCAGTACCAAGTGCTCGCAGACGAGCTGAAGAGCAAGATCGATTCGGGAGAGTGGCCACCCGGCACCAAGCTGCCGAGCCGCGCCCAGCTGTGCAAGGAGTACGGCGTTTCGGACACGGTCGTCGGCAAGGCGATGATGATCCTCCGCGCGACCGGCCTCACCGAAACACTCGAGGGCGTCGGCGTGTTCGTGGCCGAGCGGGTCTAGACGAGCCGTATCGACCGATCTTTAGTTCGGCCCCGGGATCGGCGCGTGCGCCGCAGCGGTAGCCTCACCGGCGTGCGAGTACGTGTCGAACAGACCGCCCTGCCCGGGATCGGCGTACGTCATGATCTGATGACGGAGTCCGGCCGCCGGCTCGGCGTGGTCTCCCATCGCAATGGCCGTCGCGACCTGGTCCTCTACGACCCGGACGATCCCGACTCCTGCCAACATGACATACCGCTGACCGACGACGAGGCGGAGGCGCTCGCCGACATCCTCGGCGCGTCGCTGATGCTGGGTCAGCTCTCCGGGCTGCGCGAGCAGGCCGCCGGGCTGCTGACCGAACAGGTCGCCATCCCGGCGGGCTCGAAGTACGTCGGCAGGCGGCTCGCGGACACCAAGGCACGCACCCGGACCAGCGCGTCCATCGTGGCCGTGCTGCGTCAGGGCGCCGTGAACGTCTCGCCCGAACCCACCTTCCGGTTCGAAGCCGGCGACGTGATCGTCGTGGTCGGTACCCGTCAGGGCCTCGACGGCGTGACCGCGATCCTCGCCGAGACCGATCCGGACGGCTGACGCGTATGCACGAAACCACAATCCTGCTCATCGAAGTCGGCGCGCTGCTGCTCCTGCTCGGCCTGCTCGGCCGCCTGAGCCGCCGCGTCGGCGTCTCGCCCATCCCGCTGTACCTGCTCGCCGGCCTGGCGTTCGGGCACGGCGGCCTGCTGCCGCTCAACGCCAGCGAGGAGTTCTTCGCCGTCGGCGCGGAGATCGGCGTGATCCTGCTGCTGGTCATGCTCGGTCTGGAGTACAGCGCCAACGAGCTGGTGGGCAACCTCCGCTCGGCCGCGCCGGCCGGGGTGATCGACGCGGTGTTCAACGCGCTGCCCGGTTTCGCCTTCGCGCTCCTGCTCGGCTGGGGCTGGGTGGCGGCCGTGGTGCTGGCGGGCGTGACCTGGGTGTCGTCGTCCGGCGTGATCGCCAAGGTGCTCGGCGACCTGGGCCGGGTCGGTAACCGGGAGACCCCGGTGATCCTCTCCGTCCTGGTGATCGAGGACCTGGCGATGGCCCTCTATCTGCCGCTGGTCACCGCGCTGCTCGCCGGGGTCGGCCTGATGAAGGGCGGCATCGCGCTCGCCATCGCGGTGTTCACCGTCGTCGTGGTGCTGGCCGTGGCGATCCGGTACGGCCACCTGATCTCCGCCGCGCTCTCCGCGAAGGATCCGGAGGCGCTGCTGCTCGGGGTGCTCGGCCTGACCCTGCTCGTCGCCGGCGTCGCGGCCAAGCTCCAGGTGTCGGCGGCGGTCGGCGCGTTCCTGGTGGGCATCGCACTGTCCGGGCCGGTGGCGCACCACGCCACCGAACTGCTCTCCCCGCTGCGCGATCTGTTCGCCGCGGTCTTCTTCGTGTTCTTCGGGCTGGTCACCAACCCGCTGGACATGCCTCCGGTGCTGCTGCCCGCGCTGCTGCTCGCAGTGGTGACCATGGCGACGAAGGTGGCCACCGGCTACCTGGCCGCCCGCCGGGTCGGGATCGCCGAGCCCGGACGCTGGCGGGCCGGGCTGGCGCTGACCCCGCGCGGCGAGTTCTCGATCGTCATCGCCGGACTGGCCGTCGCGGCCGTCTACCCGGTGGAGCCGAAGCTCGCCGCACTCGCCACCGCGTACGTGTTGATCACGGTGGTGACCGGGCCGCTGCTCGCCCGGCTGCCCGACACCCGGTGGTTCAAGCAGTGGCTGCGCACCCGCGCCGCAGCCGTACGGCCACCCGCGCCGCTACCCCTGGGCTCCGGCGACTGACCCCGGTGCCGGGCCGGATCAGCCGCAGGGCAGATCCGGCCCGGCGTTGTCAAATTGATCCCGGGAAGGTCTACCACTGCTCCGTCCAACCGCGTTAACGTTTCGGCCCAGCAGCCAGGGTCCGCGGGTGGCCTGCGCCCCCCGCCAGCGCAAGCGGAAGGTCGGCCGGTGAGCGTGCAGGAAGGTACGTTCCGCGGCTTCGCCAACCCCGTCGATCCCTCGCCCACCGAACTGCGGGCGTGGGCTTATCAACCGGACTCGGTGCCGCTGACCTCGATGCCGCCGGACTGGGACCTGCTGGTCGCCGGTGACCACCTGGTGCAGACGCTGTTCGACCTGGCGATGGACCAGAGCTGCCCGGCCCGGCGGTTCGCCCTGCACTGCCTCTACATCTATGCCGCCGACGGCATCCGGACGAACTTCCGCGCCCACCCGAAGCGCCGGTTCCGCAAGCTGGTCGAGCAGGCCGAGAAGTCCGGCGACGACCTGATGCGCAACTGGGCGCACAACAGCCGGGTGCTGCTGGCCCGACCGGATCTCTTCGTCTACCGGGACTGGTGCGAGGGCGGCCTGGTCCGCGAGAACCGCCGCCTCTGACCCTCGCCGCCGGATACGAACGGGCCGCGATCCCCCGGATACGAACGGGCCGGGATCCCCCGTGGATCCCGGCCCGCACGTCGGCGGATCGTCAGGTCGATCCGCCCTGCTTACGGCGCCGCTCGTCGTCCCGCGCCCGGTCCACGCCGTGGTCCGTCTGGTCGGCGAAGCGCCCTTCCTTGACCTTGTCGCTGAAGCGTCCCTCGGTGACCCGGTCGAACCGCTCGCGGACGTTCTCGGCCACCTTCTCCAGCCGTTCTTCCGCGCGCTCGGCCACCTTCTTCGCCGGTTCCGTCATGACTCCCCCCGCCAGTCCGGAGTCCGCTTTGAGGCTTTTACCCCTGCGGAAAGCGTAGTGGACCCCACCCTGCCGCACCCCGGTTTCCGCCGACCGGCCCGCGCACGACGAAGGCCGGCGCGGCCCCGGGGGAGCGGGGCGCGCCGGCCTTCCGGTACGAGGAGGTCAGCGGTCGGGAGCGCGGCGTGGACGCCAGACGACGAGCGCTGTGGACGTGCGGTTTGTGGGCACGAGGTCACCGCGGGGGAAGCCGCCGAGCGACTCCAGCTCGGCGATCCGCCGGTACGCGGCGTCCAGCTCCGCCTCCAGCCGGGCCACCCGCTGCTGCGCCTCTTCGAGCAGCCGCTCCAACCCGATGATCCGCTTGACCCCGGCCAGGTTGATCCCGTCGTCCTGGCTGAGCCGCTGCACCTCGCGGAGCAGCACCACGTCCCGGACGCTGTACCGGCGACCGCCGCCGGACGCCCGGCCGGCCTGCACCAAGCCCAGCCGGTCGTACTGGCGCAGCGTCTGGGGGTGCATCCCCGCCATCCGCGCGGCTACCGAGATCATCAAGACCTTGGCCTCGTAGGCCGGGTCACCCGAGCCGACGTACTCCTCCGACATGCCCGCTCACCTCCGCTGCCGCCGTCAACTGAATCGACGTACCCGCGCCTCGAGATGTTCCCGCGCGGCGGGCGGGGTCTGCGCCGCGAAGGTCTCCAGCGCCGCCCGCGCCTCGTCCGAGACCTTCGCCGGGACCACCACGTCGAGCGTGACCAGCAGGTCACCGGCGCGGCCGTCCTTGCGTACGACGCCCTTGCCGCGGGCGCGCAGCACCCGCCCGCTGGGCGTACCCGGTGGCACCCGCAGGGTCACCGTCCCGTCCAGGGTCGGTACGCGCAGGTCCGTGCCGAGAACCGCCTCGGCGTACGTGATCGGGACGTTCAGGGTCAGGTCATCCCCGGTACGCCCGAACAGCTCGTCCGGACGGACCTTCACCTGCACGAACAGGTCACCGGCCGGACCGCCCCGCTCGCCGGGCTCGCCCCGGCCGGCCAGCCGGATCCGCTGCCCGTCGGCCACCCCGGCGGGGAAGCGCACGGTCAGCGTGCGGGTCTTGGTGACCCCGCCGGTGCCGTGGCACTCCGGGCACTTCTCCTCGACGATCGTGCCGACGCCCTGGCAGTTGCGGCACGGCTCGGAGAAGCTGAACGACCCCTGGTTGCGGGTGGTCACCCCGGCGCCGTGGCAGACCGGGCAGGCCACCGGCTGGGTGCCGGGCTTGGCGCCGTTGCCGTGGCAGGTTTCGCAGACCCCGGGGGCGCGCAGCGTCAGCGGCAGCGTGACGCCGTTCACCGCGTCGGTGAAGTCGAGCGCCACCTCGGCCTCGACGTCGCGGCCACGGGCCGGGCCGCGCGGACGCGCCGGGCCACCGCCCCCGCCGCCACCGGAGAAGATCGTGCTGAACAGGTCGGTGAAACCGCCGCCGCTGAACCGGCTGTCGCCGCCGCCGGCGCCGCCGCCGAACAGGTCGGAGACGTCGAACGGCATGCCGCCCGGCTGGCCCCCGCCGCGGGCGCTGCGCCGGAACGCGCCGGAGCCGAACAGCGAGCGCATCTCGTCGTACTCGCGGCGCTTCTTCTCGTCACCGAGCACCGCGTACGCCTCGGAGACGGTCTTGAACCGCTCCTCGGCCCCGCTGTCGCCGGGGTTGTGGTCCGGGTGCGACTCCCGGGCCAACTTGCGGTACGCCTTCTTGATCTCGTCCGAGGAGGCGGACTTGTCCACGCCCAACGCGGCGTAGTAGTCCTTCTCGATCCAGTCCTTGGAACTCACCGGTCCACCCCCTTCCACGGGTCGAATCCCGGTCGTCCCGCCCGCCCGGTGCGGGCGGGCGGGACGTCACGGGTCGGCACTACTCCGGGTCCGCGACCGCGACCATGGCGGGCCGCAGCAGCCGCTCGCCGAGCTGGTAACCCCGGCGCATGACCTGTACGCAGGTCGGCTCGGTCACGTCGGCGGAGGTCTGGTGCGCCACCGCCTCGTGCCGGGTCGGGTCGAACGGGTCACCCTTCTCGCCGAACGCGGTCAGGCCGAACTTGGCGAGCGCACCGGTGAGCTGCTCGGCCACGCTGCCGAACGGGCCCACCAGGTCGCCGTGCTCGCGGGCCCGGTCCAGGTCGTCGAGGATCGGCAGCAGCGCGGTCAGCACCGCCCCGGTGGCCTGCTCCTGCACCAGGTTGCGGTCCCGGTCGACCCGCTTGCGGTAGTTGGCGTACTCCGCCGTCACCCGCTGGAGGTCGCGGGTGCGCTCCTCCAGGTCGGTGCGCAGCGACTCCAGCTCGGCGCCGAGTGGCGCGTCCGTGCCGGTCCCGCCGTTCGGCTCGGCGGGCGAGTCGACCACTGCCGGACCGCTGACCTCGGCCTCGCCGCCGATCTCGTCGACCACGACCTCGGCCTCCTCGACCAGCCCTTCGGCGGGCGCGTCGGCGGCCGCGTCGGCCGCCGAGGCGTCGTTCGCCGACTGCTCGGTCGCCTTGCCGAGCTTGCGCTTGTCGCGGATGACGACCCGGGGTTCGTCGCCGGTGTCCTTGCCGGCGCCCGGCGCCGACCCGGTGGCACCCGGGTCGGCCGCTCGTGGCTTGTCCGTCATGCGGTTACCTCATCCCTCTGCCGTGCGAATCGTGTCCGGGACCGGATGTCACTTCTTGTCCTCGTCCACGATCTCCGCGTCGACCACGTCGTCGGCGCCACCGGCCTTCGGGCCACCGGCCGCACCCGCGCCGGCACCCGCGCCCGGCCCGGCCGCACCCGGGGCGGTCTGCTCGCCCTCCTGCTGCTGGGCGTAGAGCAGCGAGCCCGCCTGCTGGGAAACCTGCGCCAGCTTCTCGTGCGCGGACTTGATCTTCTCGATGTCCTGTCCGCCGAGGGCGCTGCGCAGCTCGCCGAGCGCCTCGTTGAGCTGGTCGCGGTTCTCGCCGGGCAGCTTGTCGCCGCTCTCGGCGAGGAACTTCTCGGTCTGCCACTGGAGCGCCTCGGCCACGTTGCGGGTCTCGGCCTCCTCACGGCGACGCTTGTCCTCGTCGGCGTGCTCCTCGGCGTCCCGGCGCATCCGCTCGATGTCGTCCTTCGGCAGCGAGGAGCCGCCGGTGATCGTCATCTTCTGCTCCTTGCCGGTGCCCAGGTCCTTCGCGTGCACGTTCACGATGCCGTTGGCGTCGATGTCGAACGTGACCTCGATCTGCGGCACGCCGCGCGGGGCCGGCGGGAGACCGGTCAGCTCGAAGGTGCCGAGCTTCTTGTTGTAGGCGGCGATGTCCCGCTCGCCCTGGAACACCTGGATCAGCACCGACGGCTGGTTGTCGTCGGCGGTGGTGAACACCTCGGAGCGCTTGGTCGGGATGGTGGTGTTGCGCTCGATGAGCTTGGTGAAGATGCCGCCCTTGGTCTCGATGCCCAGGCTCAGCGGGGTCACGTCGAGCAGCAGGACGTCCTTGACCTCGCCCTTGAGCACACCGGCCTGGAGGGCCGCGCCGACGGCGACGACCTCGTCCGGGTTGACGCCCTTGTTCGGGTCGCGGCCGGTGAGCTGCTTGACCAGGTCGGTCACGGCCGGCATACGGGTCGAGCCGCCGACCAGGATGACGTGGTCGACGTCGGAGATCTTGATCCCGGCGTCCTTCACGGCCTGCTCGAACGGGCCCTTGCAGCGGTCCAGCAGGTCCTGCGTCATGCGCTGGAACTCGGCGCGGCTGAGCGTCACGTCGAGGTGCAGCGGACCGGCCGAGCCGGCGGTGATGTACGGCAGGTTGATGTTGCTGGTGGTGGCGGCGGACAGCTCGATCTTGGCCTTCTCGGCCGCCTCCTTGAGCCGCTGCATCGCCATCTTGTCCTGCGAGAGGTCGATGCCGTGCTCGCCGCGGAACGTCTTCACCAGGTGGTCGATGATGCGCTGGTCCCAGTCGTCACCACCGAGCTGGTTGTCACCGCTTGTGGACTTGACCTCCACCACGCCCTCGGCCAGCTCCAGCAGCGACACGTCGAAGGTGCCGCCACCGAGGTCGAAGACCAGGACGGTCTGCTCCTTGGAGCCCTTGTCCAGGCCGTACGCCAGGGCCGCCGCGGTCGGCTCGTTCACGATCCGCAGCACGTTGAAGCCGGCGATCTCACCGGCCTCCTTGGTGGCCTGGCGCTGCCCGTCGTTGAAGTAGGCCGGGACGGTGATCACCGCGTCGGTGATCTGCTCGCCCAGGTACGCCTCGGCGTCCCGCTTGAGCTTCATCAGCGTGCGCGCCGAGATCTCCTGCGGGGTGTACTTCTTGCCGTCGATGTCGACGGTCCAGTTGGTGCCGATCTCACGCTTGACCGACCGGATGGTCCGGTCGGGGTTGGTCACCGCCTGGCGCTTGGCGACCTCACCGACGAGCACCTCGCCGTTGCGGGCGAACGCGACGATCGAGGGAGTCGTACGCGAGCCCTCGGCGTTGGCGATGACGGTGGGCTCACCGCCCTCGAGAACGCTGACGCAGGAGTTCGTCGTGCCGAGGTCGATGCCGACCGCACGTGCCATGTTCGCTTCCTCGCTTCGTAACGGGTGAGCAGGTCAGACGGCCTGCCCGGCGGGCCGCCCGGAAGCGACCGCACCACAAGTTGAGTGAACTTGACTCAATAGTGCCACGCGTTCGCCAATCCGCAAGTCGAGGTTGAGCCGACCCGGCGCAACCCGACCGTTACTACCGTCCGGTTGTCTTACCTTGCGTCGGTCGGGCACGCTTTAGCGGTGACGACGCATGGCGATTCCGCCACCCGTGCCGGCGCGCCCGCCGTCGCAGCCCGCACCGGAGCCACCACCGGCGACGACCAGCCTGCTCACGCCGCCGACGGCCTGCCCGCCGCGCTCACCGGCCTGCGGGCCGCGATCGGCGCGGCCCGCTTCCCGCTCGCCCTGCCCTCGGCCGAGCCGGCCCGGCACGCCGCGGCGAGCGTCACCGACCAGCTCGACGACTACCTGCTGCCCCGGCTGGCCCGCCTCGACGCCCCGCTCCTGGTGGTCGTCGGCGGCTCCACCGGTGCCGGCAAGTCGACGCTCGTCAACAGCCTGGTGAAGGCGCGGGTCAGTGCGGCCGGTGTGCTCCGCCCGACCACCCGCTCCCCGGTGCTCGTGTGCAGCCCGGCCGACGCCTCCTGGTTCCGGCAGGGCGAGCTGCTGCCCGGCCTGACCCGGACCACCGAACCGAGCGACCAGCCGGGCACCCTGCACCTGGTCACCGCCCCGGCGCTGCCGCCCGGCCTGGCCTTCCTCGACGCACCCGACATCGACTCGGTGGTCGACGCCAACCGGGCGCTCGCCGGCCAGCTCCTCGCCGCCGCCGACCTCTGGCTGTTCGTCACCACCGCCGCCCGCTACGCCGACGCCGTCCCCTGGGAACTGCTGCGCAGCGCCAGCGCCCGGGGCACCGCGGTGGCGATGGTGCTGGACCGGGTACCCCCGGAGGCGGCCGACGAGATCGCCACCCACCTGTCCGAGATGCTCGCCGAGCAGGAACTGGGCGCCGCGCCGCTGTTCGTGCTGCCGGAGACCTGGGTGGACGGGCAGGGGCTGCTGCCGGACCGGATCACCGCACCGCTGAGCGACTGGTTCACCCGGCTGGCCGCCGACGCCGAGGCCCGCGCCGCGGTGGTCCGGCAGACGCTCGACGGCGCGCTCGCCGCGCTGCACCCGGTGGTGGAGGTGCTGGCCGAGGCCGCCGACGAGCAGGTCACCGCCGCCGACGCGCTGGACGAGCGGGTGCGGGCCGCGTACCGCGGCGCGGAGCGGAGCGTCGACCAGGGGCTCAAGGACGGCCGGTTGCTGCGCGGCGAAGTGCTGGCCCGCTGGCAGGAGTTCGTCGGCACCGGCGAGTTCTTCCGTGGGCTGGAGGCCCGCATCGGGCGGCTGCGCGACCGGGTGGTCGCCGCGGTCACCGGACGGCCCGCACCCGCCGCGGAACTGCGTACCGCGATCGAGTCCCAGCTCGTCACGCTGCTGCGCGGGGTGACCGCCGAGGCGGCGGAGAACGCGTACACCAGCTGGAAGGCGCACCCGGCGGGCGCGGCGCTGCTGGAACCGGACCTGGCCCACCCCTCGGCCGACCTGCCCGAGCGGGCCGAGCAGCTCGTCCGCGACTGGCAGCGCGGCGTGCTGGAGCTGGTCCGGGTCGAGGGCGGCGACCGGCGGTTCGTGGCCCGCACGGCCGCGTACGCGGTGAACGCCACCGGCCTCGCCGTCATGATCGGCGTGTTCGCCTCCACCGCGTTCATCCCCACCGGGCTGGAGGTCGCCGCCGGCACCGGCACCGCGGTGGCCGGGCAGACGGTGCTCCAGGCGATCTTCGGCGACCAGGCGGTCCGCAACCTGGCCCGCACGGCCCGCGTCGACCTGCTCGACCGGGTCGGCAAGCTGCTGGCCGAGGAGGCCGCGCGCTACCTGACCCGCACCGAGGCCGAACGCCCGGCCGCGAACGCCGGCGCGGCGCTGCGCTGGGCCGCCGTCGAGGTCGAGCGGGCCCGGCACCGCAGCGGTCTGTTCCCGACCCCCGAGCAGGACGGCCGCCCGTGAGCGCAGGCAAGGACGGCACCGTGAGCAACATCGTGGGACGGATACGCGAGGCGATGCGGGGTGAGCAGCGGGTCGACCCGGACGTCCTGATCGAACGGCTGACCGCGATCCAGCGGTTCCTCGGCGCGGTGGACGGCCACGTGCCCGACGCCCAGCTCGTCCCCGCCCACACGGTGGTCGAGCGCGCCGGTGACCGCCTCGCGCTCTCCGGCCGGCACACGGTGGTCGCGCTCGCCGGCGCGACCGGCAGCGGCAAGTCGAGCCTGTTCAACTCGCTGGCCCGGCTCGACCTCTCCCCGGTCGGCGTGCGCCGGCCCACCACCGGTGTCGCGCACGCCTGCGTGTGGGGCCCGCTGGACGGCGCGGTCCGGCTGCTCGACTGGGTGGGGGTGCTGCCCCGGCACCGGTTCGTCCGGGAGAGCCCGCTCGACGGCGACGACGAGTCGAACCTGCACGGCCTGGTGCTGCTCGACCTGCCCGACTTCGACTCGGTGCAGCACGGCCACCGGCTGGAGGTCGACCGCCTGCTCGGCCTGGTCGACCTGGTGGTCTGGGTGGTCGACCCGCAGAAGTACGCCGACCGCGTGATCCACACCAGCTACCTGCGCGAGTTCCACAGGCACCGGGACGTCACGGTCGTGGTGCTCAACCAGGCCGACCGGCTGCACCCGACCGAGCTGCCCAAGGTCCTCGACGACCTGCGCCGGCTGCTCGACGCCGACGGGCTGGACGGGGTGCCGCTGCTGCCCACAGTCGCGGTGGACCCGAACGGGCTGGACGGGCTGCGGGCCGAGCTGGAGCGCACGGTCGCCGAGCGGCAGGCCGCGCTGCGCCGGCTCTCCGGCGACGTGGACGCCGTGGTGGCCGATCTCGAACCGCTCGTGGGGCCGGAGCCGCCGCGCACCCGGCCCGGTGACGCCTCGGCACAGGAGCTGACCCGGGCACTCGCCGGGGCGGCCGGGGTGCCGACGGTGGCGGCGGCGGTGGAGGGCGCGTACCGGCACCGGGCGGTGGGCAACACCGGCTGGCCGCTGCTGCGGAGCTGGCGCAAGCTGCGGCCGGATCCGCTGCGCCGGCTGCACCTGTCCGGCCGGGATCCGGACGCGCCGGCGGAGAGCCTGGTCGCGGCCACCTCCGTACCCGATCCGACGGCCGCGCAGCGCTCCGCCGTCACGCTGGCGATCCGCGCGGTGGCCGAGCGGTCCGGGGCCGGCCTGCCGGTGCCGTGGCCCACCGCGGTGACCGCCGCGGCCCGGGCCCGGCAGGCCGACCTGCCGGGCGCGCTCGACCACGCGGTCGCGGCGACCGACCTGGGCATGGAGCGGCGACCGGCCTGGTGGCGGGTGGTGGGCGCGCTCCAGTGGGTGGTCACCCTCGCCGCGCTGGCCGGCCTGGTCTGGCTGCTCCTCGGGTACGCGGTGCGCCTGCTCGGCCTGCCGCCGCTGGAGCACCCGACGCTCGGCGTGGTGCCGTGGCCGACCGTCCTGCTGCTCGGCGGCCTGCTGGCCGGGCTGCTGATCGCGGCGGTGACCCGGCCGGTGGTCCGGTGGGCGGCCCGGCGGGCCCGGTCGCGGGCCGAGGAACGCCTGCTCACGTCGGTGGGCAGCGTCAGCGAGAAGTACGTGCTGGACCCGGTCTGGGCGGTGCTGGCGCGCTACGGCACGGCGCGGGACGCGCTGCGCGAGGCGGGACGGCGCTGAGCCCGGCGTGCTGACCGGTGTGAGGGCGGCGCGTGCGGCGTAGGGTCGACGCATGGCCACGCCACAGACCCCCTACGACGCGGTGCTGCACGCCGCGCGCGACGTGACGAGGCTCGACTCGGCCCTGGACGCGGAAATGCTCGGCGCCGCGTTGCTGGGCAGCGTCTACGCCGTCGCGGAGCACGACCGGGAGCAGGCCGTCCGCGAGTTCGTCAGCGGCTTCCTCGCCGCCACGTCCCGGCGCCGCAGCGCCGCCGCGACCACCCTGCGGGCCGTCTTCGCCGCCCTGGTGCCCGACGCCGAGGGCGCCGCCCGGGTCCGGCCCGGCGCGTACGCCCCGTCGTGGGCCGGCCAGCTCGGCCGGGTGCGCGTGACGGGCGCCTGGGCCTACGGCGACGTGTACGGCGACCAGACCTCCTACCTCGCCACCTTCGCGTACGACGACGAGGAGGAAGGCGGCCCGGAGCACGCCCTGGTGGCCCTCGTCGACCACAACATCGGCATCACCAAGGACGTCTTCGTCGGCGGTCCGGCCGGACGGATCGTCGAGCAGGCCCGGGAGATCTGCACCGAGGACGAGTTC
This sequence comes from Micromonospora sp. NPDC049203, assembly GCF_043197215.1. Taxonomy (NCBI): domain Bacteria; kingdom Bacillati; phylum Actinomycetota; class Actinomycetes; order Micromonosporales; family Micromonosporaceae; genus Micromonospora; species Micromonospora sp. NPDC049203. The sequence continues at coordinate 50,960 of NZ_JBICSV010000011.1, forward strand.
ACCTGGTTCCGCACCGAGGACCCGGCCCGGATGCACGCCGAGGTGAGCCGTCACCTGGCGGTCACCGACGACCTCGCCGAGCTGCCCGCGCAGGGCTCGCTCGCCACCGACCGGGCGCTGGTGGGCGCCCGGCTGGCCGCGCTGCCGGGGCCGACGCCGCCGCCCGGTCCGGCGGTCGTGCCGCCGCCCACCGACGAGGAACGCACCCGCCTGGTCCGGGTTTTCCTCGACTCGCCGGAGGCGGCCCGGTTCGGCCTGCCCGAGGTGGCCGACGGCGAGCTGGCCTCGCTGCATTTCTGCCTCGGCCTGCTGCTCGACCACGCGGCCAGCTTCCCTGATGCCGACCCGATGCGGTGGAGCCCGATGGTGGCCGAGCTGTTCCTGCTCGACTGGGTGCACCGCCGCGCCGTGCTGGACATGGACGACGCGGCGATGCTTCCCCGGGTGCTGCGCGCCTGGGCGGCGTACGCGGCCCGGCAACGCGGGCTGTCGCAGCCGGCCGCCGCCCGGACGGACGAGGCGATCACCGAGATGGTCCCGGAGTTCGCCCGGCTCTACAGCACCGGCGAGCGGCGCAGTCCGGCCACCGCGGCGGTGGCCCAGCTGATGGCGGACGGGGTGGACCCGGACGACCCGGAGGCGCTGAACGCGTGGATCGAGGCGAACCGTCACCGCCTCACCGACGACCCGGCCTGACCCGAGGCGCCCCGTCGTCGCGTGGCCACGCCCCTAGGCGGTCGCTGTGGGCGTCGGCGTATCGGCTGGTGTTGTCGGCTCGGCGGTGGAACCCGACGACGACGTGGCGGTGGGCTCGGTGGTGGGGTCCGAGGGCGGCTCGGACGTCGGCTCGGCGGTGTCCGAGGGCTCGGAGGTCGGCTCGACTGTCGTGACGGACGGCTCGGGGCTCGGGCTGGGGCTCGGGGTCCGGCTGGGCTCGGGCGTACCCGGGTGCGACGGCGACGGTGAGGGCACCGGAGACGGGCGCGGCGGGCGTACCGGCGTGGGACGGACCGGCGTGGACGGCGGCGGCGGTACGGCGACCGGGCGGGACCGGCGCCGGGAGCCGAGGTCGCTGTCGTCGGGCAGGGCCGGCGCCGCCGGGAGTACCGGGATGAACGGTCGCGCCGGGGGCACCGAGGTCACGTCGACGGCGGGCGTGGGTGTGGACGGCACGGGGGCCTGGGTGCCGTGCGGCATCGGGATGACCACCGGTCCGACGGAGGGGGTCGGCAGGAACGGGGTGCTCGTGTCGGGGAGCGCGCTGTTGCCGACGGTGGCCGAGCCGGTGCTGATCGCGGCGAGGATCGGCATCGACGCGGTGCCGGCGAGCAGGGCCACGGTGAGCAGGTAGCCGCGGCTGGGACCGCCGGTTCCGGAGGCGCGGTGCGCGCCCACGATCCGGCGGTACGGCGAGGCGGGCAGCGCCCGGTGCCGGCCGAGGAGGGGCGTACCGGGCGGACCCTCTGGTTCGGACACCGGCACACTCCTCACGTGCGGACAGGACGGGAGAGCGCGCGCGGATATTAGGACAAATGCCGCGCTAGGGCTCGACGTCAGCTTGACCCAGTGACGCTCAGTTCACCAGCCGCAACCGCGTGTCGACACACATTTTGTACGTCGGGCCCTCCCGCCACTGCGGACAAACCCGCTTATCCGTCGTCAACCCGACCGAACCTCACCTGCGAGGGAGGCCATACTGTGGGCCCGCTCACCTCCTCTGCAATCATTCAGGCATGACGGCAACGCAGCCGGCACCTCCGCGTACCCCGCGGCTGGTGCGGAACGATGCCGGCGCTCCCGGGCCAGGGTCCGTCCCCGACTGACTCCGGCTCACGCCGCGCGGCAACCCCTACCGGGGTGAGGCGCGGTCGCCAGGGACCGACCCGGCACCAGCCGGGCGGCGCACGAGGTGCTCGGCTCGGGTCACCCCCGGCGCCGGCGCAGACAGACAGGGAGAGACGGATGGCAAAGGGCGACCCCGGGGCCGCCACCCGCAGCAAGCGGGCCGCACCCCGCACCAGACGCGCCGCCGCGACCGGTGAACCGGAACTCGTACAGCTGCTGACCCCCGAGGGTGAGCGGATCGAGACCGCGCTCGGCCCGGACGGGACCGAGTATCGCGTCGACTTCACCGACGAGGAGTACCGCGGGCTCTACCGCGACCTCGTGCTGGTCCGCAAGCTGGACGCCGAGGCCACCGCCCTGCAGCGCCAGGGCGAGCTGGGCCTGTGGGCCAGCCTGCTGGGCCAGGAGGCCGCGCAGGTCGGCTCCGGCCGGGCGCTGCGTACGCAGGACATGGCCTTCCCGACCTACCGCGAGCACGGCGTGCTCTACTGCCGCGGCATCGACCCGATCATGCCGCTGGGCCTGTTCCGTGGCGTCGACCAGGGCGGCTGGGACCCGAACGAGTTCAAGTTCAACATGTACACGATCGTCATCGGGGCGCAGACCCTGCACGCGACCGGGTACGCCATGGGCGTCGCCATGGACGGCAAGACCGGCGGCGAGGACGGCGAGGCGGTCATCGCCTACTTCGGCGACGGCGCCACCAGCCAGGGCGACGTCAACGAGTCGTTCGTCTGGGCCAGCGTCTTCAACGCCCCGCTGGTGTTCTTCTGCCAGAACAACCAGTACGCCATCTCCGAGCCGCTGGAGCGGCAGACCCGCGTGCCGCTGTACCGGCGGGCCGGCGGTTTCGGCTTCCCCGGCGTCCGGGTGGACGGCAACGACGTGCTCGCGTCGTACGCGGTGACCCGGCACGCGCTGGACAACGCGCGCAACGGCCAGGGCCCGAGCCTGATCGAGGCGTACACCTACCGGATGGGCGCGCACACCACCTCGGACGACCCGACCCGCTACCGCATCGCCAGCGAGGTCGAGGCGTGGCAGGCCAAGGACCCGATCGCCCGGATGAAGGCGTTCCTCACCAAGCAGAAGATCGCCGACGAGTCGTTCTTCACCGAGGTCGACGAGCAGGCCCGCACCGAGTCGGTGCACCTGCGCGAGCGCGTGCTCGCCATGCCCGACCCGCAGCCGGTGACCATGTTCGACCACGTCTACCCCAACGGCTCTCCCGAGCTGGACGAGCAGCGGGCCCGGTTCACGCAGTACATGGAGTCCTTCGAGGGGAGCGCGCACTGATGGCCACGGAGACGCTCACCCTCGGCAAGGCACTCAACACCGGCCTGCGGCGGGCCCTGGAGAACGACCCCAAGGTCGTCATCATGGGCGAGGACGTCGGCAAGCTCGGCGGCGTGTTCCGGATCACCGACGGCCTCCAGAAGGACTTCGGCGACCAGCGCGTGATCGACACCCCGCTGGCGGAGTCCGGCATCATCGGCACCGCCGTCGGCCTGGCCATCCGTGGTTTCCGGCCGGTCTGCGAGATCCAGTTCGACGGCTTCGTCTACCCCGCGTACGACCAGATCGTGTCGCAGGTGGCGAAGATGCACTACCGCTCGCAGGGCAAGGTGCGGATCCCGATGGTCATCCGCATCCCGTTCGGCGGCGGCATCGGCGCTGTCGAGCACCACTCCGAGTCGCCCGAGGCGTACTTCGCGCACACCGCCGGTCTCAAGGTGGTGAGCTGCGCGAACCCGCAGGACGCGTACGTGATGATCCAGCAGGCCATCGCGTCGGACGACCCGATCGTGTTCCTGGAGCCGAAGCGGCGCTACTGGGAGAAGGGTCCGGTGGACCTGGACGCGCCGGTCGCCGACGCGTACCCGCTGCACTCGGCCCGGGTCGTGCGGGCCGGCACCGACGCGACGGTGCTGGCGTACGGCCCGATGGTCCGCACCGCGCTGGACGCGGCCACCGCCGCCGCCGAGGACGGCCGCGAGCTGGAGGTCATCGACCTGCGCACGATCTCGCCGCTGGACCTGACCGCCGTGTACGAGTCGGTGCGGCGCACCGGCCGCTGCGTGGTGGTGCACGAGGCCCCGGGCAACCTGGGTCTCGGGTCGGAGATCGCGGCCCGGATCACCGAGGAGTGCTTCTACTCCCTGGAGTCCCCGGTGCTGCGGGTGACCGGCTTCGACACCCCCTACCCGGCCGCCCGGGTGGAGGAGGAGTACCTGCCCGACCTGGACCGGGTGCTCGACGCCGTCGACCGCACCTTCGGCTGGTGAGCGGCATGTCCCGGATCAAGGAGTTCAACCTTCCCGACCTCGGCGAGGGCCTGACCGAGGGCGAGATCCTCGCCTGGCTCGTCAAGGTCGGCGACGACATCGAGCTGAACCAGCCGATCGTCGAGGTGGAGACCGCCAAGGCGGCGGTCGAGATCCCGGCGAAGTGGGCCGGCCGGGTGCAGGCGATCTTCCACCCGGAGGGGTCGACCGTCGAGGTCGGCGTGCCGATCATCGCGATCGACACCGACCCGGGCGCCGGGCCGATCGAGGAGTCGACCACCGCCGTCCCCACGTCGGAGCTGCCCACCCCGTCGGCCGCGTCGCTGGCGGCGGTGCAGGTCGCGCCCGCCGAGGGCATGGTCGAGCCGGGCCTGATCGGTGGTGTGGCCCCGGGTGGGCGTACCGCCGTGCTGGTCGGCTACGGCCCGCGCAACGCCCCGGCCAAGCGCCGTCCGCGCAGGGGCGACGTGCCGGCGCAGCCGGCCGCACCGGCTCAGGCCGCCGCCCCGGCGGCACCCGCGCCTGTCGCTCCCGCGCCGGTGACGCCGGCGGTGAACGGCAACGGCCGGGTCTCCGGTCCGGTGCTGGCCAAGCCGCCGGTCCGCAAGCTGGCGAAGGATCTCGGCATCGACCTGGCCACGCTCACCGGCTCGGGTCCGCTCGGCTCGATCACCCGCGAGGACGTACAGCGGGCGGCGACGGCGACCCCGGCGGCGGCCGAGCCGCTGACGGTCGCGGCACCGGCCGCGTCGGCGGCGAGCTTCGGCGCGGACCGCGAGCAGCGCATCCCGGTCAAGGGGGTACGCAAGCTCACCGCCGAGAACATGGCCCGCTCGGCATTCACCGCCCCGCACGTCACGGAGTTCCTGACCGTCGACGTGACCCGGGCGATGAAGGCGCTGGACCGGCTGCGTGACCGGCGCGAGTGGCGGGACGTACGCGTCTCACCGCTGCTGCTCGTCGCCAAGGCGGTGCTGCTGGCGGTCAAGCGGCACCCGATGGTCAACTCGACCTGGGCCGGCGACGAGATCGTGGTGAAGGAGTACGTCAACCTCGGCATCGCGGCGGCCACCGAACGCGGTCTGATCGTGCCGAACATCAAGGACGCCGGGCGACTCTCGCTACGCGAGCTGGCGGACGCGATGACGGAGCTGGTGCGGACCGCGAAGTCGGGCCGGACGTCCCCGTCGGACATGTCCGGCGGCACGCTCACCATCACCAACGTCGGCGTCTTCGGCGTCGACACCGGTACGCCGATCCTGCCCCCGGGCGAGTCGGCGATCCTCGCCTTCGGCGCGGTACGCGAGCAGCCGTGGGTGCACAAGGGCAAGGTCAAGCCGCGCCTGGTGACCACGCTGGGGCTGTCCTTCGATCACCGGATCATCGACGGTGAGCTGGGCTCGAAGTTCCTCCGCGACATCGGGGACTTCCTGGCCGACCCGGAGGCGGCGCTGCTCGCCTGGACCTGACGTACCACCGCTCCGGTCACGGCCGGTGTGCCACGGGTGAACGCCCGGCACACCGGCCGCGGCCGTTGAGGGAACAGAATCAAAGGGTCCGCAGTCGTGTGGACCTACGATCCTTAGGTACGTGGTTCAGCTCACCTAATAATCGATGGCGATCGGCGGCCCGGTGCGCTTAAATAGAGACATCAAGGGGCTGACAACCGAATAGCCAGGAGGAGAGACCCGAGATGAGCATGATCGAGCGAATCCGCACCCGCCGCGACGCCAACCGCCGCGCCCGCGCCATCGAGCACGCGCTGCGGTCCGCCAACTCGCCCGCGGTCCGCGAGGAGCTTCTCGCCATCGCCCAGCGTCACCTGAGCTGACGCCACACACCTTTCTCACCTCCTCCAGTCCGAAGACCCGCCCGGCACCGGGCGGGTCTTCGGCGTATCGGTATCGCTCGGCACCGGGATTCCACCTCGCTCCACCGCCCGGTACGGTTGGCACGGTCGCCAACCGGCTGACTCCGGACGCACGAGAGACAGCGAAACCCATCGACGTCGTCCGGTGACATTCGGTGACCGCTGATGCTCCCCCGAGCGGCCTCGGGCGACCACCGGATACGGTGCGGGGAGCCCGCACGGCCGGTACCCGCCGGCGACGCCGGCAGCCGTGCCGACGGTCTCCCGACCGGCATCGGCGGCCGACCTGTGATGGAGGAGGCGCACCCATGACGTCCGAGGCTCCGCACCGCCCCGGCCACGAGCCGGGCGAGGTGTCGCCGGGCACCGGCGGACCGGTGCCGTACGGCGATCAGCCGGCGCAGCAGGACAACGGGTACAACGGCGCACCCGACCTCGGCTGGGCACCGCCCCCGCCCGCCGGCCGGCCCGCGCAGCCGGCCCCTGCCTGGGCCGCGAACGACGACCAGCCACCCGCGTGGGCCCCGCCCGCCGGCCAGCCGGTGACCGGGCGGGCGACCGCCCAGGTCCCGCAGCCCGCCTGGGGCGGCAACGACCAGGGCAACCCCGCCTGGGCCGGTTCCGGCGGCCCCGCCTGGGGCAACCAGGAGCAGCCCGGACCGGACCGCGCCGCCGACCCGTCGCCGCCCGCCTGGGCCGCCACGCCGCCGGGCAGCCCGGCCGAGCCGGCGCAGGCCCCCTGGACCGCCGAGCAGAACCGTCCCGGCCGGGGCTCCGGCGATCAGCCGGGCTGGTCGCCGGCAGGTGACCAGGCCGCACGCGGCACCGGTTACGTGCCCGCCCCGGCCACCGTGCCGAACGAGACCTGGGTCACGCCCAGCCCGGCGGACGACCCGCACCGCTCCGGCGGCTTCGCGCCCACCGGCGGGCAGCACGACGACGCTCCCGGCCGCGCCGGTGGCTGGGCCGCCGCGCCGCCGCCGGACGACCCGAACCGCTCCGGCGGCTGGAACCCGCGCGACGAGCAGCCCGCCGCGTCCGACGACCCGAACCGCTCGGGCGGCTGGAACCCACGGGAGAGCCAGCCGGCCTGGGCACCGGGTCAGCAGACCGGCGCCACCTGGCCGCCGGCCGACCCGTCGCCGCCCGCCCGGGCCGCCGCCGCGGTCCCGGTGCCCGGCGCCGCCCGGCCGGACAACGCCTGGTCCGCTGCCGAGCAGTCCGATCAGGACGGCCGCTCGCCGGAGGACAGCGGCGGCTGGCGGCAGTCGGGTGCGCCGCAACACGACGAGGGACACCGGTCCGGCGGCTGGCCCGCCCCGCAGGCCGAGAACCGGTCCGGCGGCTGGGACGAGCCGGCCCGCAGCGAGGACCCGGACCGTTCCGGCGGCTGGGCCGCCGGTCGCGCCGCAAGCCCGGCCGAGGCGCAGCCGGGCGGCTGGGAGCCGAACCAGAGCCGGCAGGCCGGTGGCTGGAACGACGGCCCCGCCGCACCGCAGCAGCGTGACTCCGGCGAGCAGGGCGGTGCCTGGGGTGGCGCCGCCGTACCGCAGCAGCACGAGAGCGGGCGGCCGGCTGACGAACCGGCGCAGCCCGCCTGGGGTGCCGCCGCGCCGGCCGAGGCCCGCGCGAGCGTGCCCGCACCGTCTCCCGACGCGCCCTCCGGCTGGGGCGGCAACCAGGACGAGCGTCCGGCCGCACCGTCGCCCGAGCCGTGGTCGCCGGCCGAGGCGTGGGGCCGGTCCGAGGACTCCGCTCCGGCCTATCAGCCAGCGCCCGCGCCGGGCATCTCCCCCGGCAACGCGGTGCCGTTGCCGGCGCAGCAGCAGCGGGTGCCGGGCGCCGCGCTGGCCGCCGCGCCGCCCGCCGACCAGCCGGGCACCGAACCCCAGGGGTACGAGCCGGAGCGCGGCGACGGCGCCTGGGGGGCGTCCCGCCCGGAGGAGCCGCAGTCGCCCGCCGTTCCCACGCCGCGTACCTCCCCGGAGGGCGGCCCGGTCTCGGCGAGCGCGTCGGTCCCGGTGGCCAGCCGGGTCACCCCGCCGTCCGACCAGCCGCTGCCGACCAGCGCCCCGACGCCGCAGCCCCGGGTGTACGGCCGGCCCGCCCGCCCGGAGCCCGAGGACGCCCACGAGCCCGACGAGACCGGGTACCCCGGCCAGGACGGGCCGCACGGCAACGGCTTCCCTGGGCCGGGCCGGCAGGCGAGGTCCGAGGACGCCGACGGCCCGCACGGGTACGCCGGAGCGCCCTCCGAGCCGGCCGCGCCGCCGTCGTTCCCGGTCGGCGTGCCGTCCTTCGTGGACCCGCCCGGCAACACCCGTCCCGCAAACGGCGTGCACCCGGGCGGCGAGCAGCCCGACGTGCGTGACCCGTTCGGCGGTCCGCAGAGCCCGTACGGCGGCCAGGACGCGTTCGGCGGCCCGGGCGGCCGGCCGGACTCGTACGGCGCTCCCGGCGGCCAGGACGCGTTCGGCGGCCCGGGCGGCCGGCCGGAGACGTTCGACGGGCCGGGCGGGCAGCAGGCACCGTTCGGCAGCCCGGCCGCGCGGCCCGAGCCGTTCGGCGGGCCGGATGCGTTCGGCAGCCCGGCCGGGCGGCCGGAGCCGTTCGGCGAGCCGGACCGGTTCGGGCCGTCGGCCGGGGGCCGTGCCTCGGTAGCCGTGCCCGGCCAGGGCCCAGCCGGCGGGATGAACGCCTTCCCGCCCCCGCCCCAGCAGGCCCCGCCCGCCTGGGCGCAGGACGGCCCCGGCGGCGAGCCGGAGCAGGGCCGCTTCGACGCGTTCAAGCCGGATGCCGTCGAGTCGCAGACCGAGGCGCCCCCGCCGAAGGTGCGCAACGGCCGGGTGCTCGCCGCCGTACTGATCGCGGCGGTGCTCATCCTCGCCGTGCCGCTGGGTCTGCTGACGCTGCTCGGCAAGGTCGGCGACGACAAGTCGGCGGGCTTCGACCCGGCGGTCGGCTCCTGCGTGAAGCAGTCCGGCACGAGCGCCGTGGCCGCCGACTGCGGCGAGCCGGGCGCGTTCAGCGTGGTGTCGAAAGTGGACAACAAGGACAAGTGCGCCGACCAGGCGCAGCCATCGGTCTCGGTGGAGGGCGGCGGGACCACCCGGGTGCTCTGCCTGAAGCCGGCCGGCCAGTAACCGCACGTACGCGGAGCGCCCATCCCTCGCCGGGGTGGGCGCTCCGCCGTTTCCGGTGTGCGTCTGTTCACCCCCGGATCGCCGGGAGCGCGCCGCGCCGGTGCGGCACGATGGAGGGCATGAGCGCACGCGTACGGGCACCGGAACTGCGGGGTCGGGCCTGGCTGAACACCGGCGGCAAGGCCGTCACGCTGGCCGATCTTCGCGGCAAGATCGTTTTGCTCGACTTCTGGACGTTCTGCTGCGTCAACTGCCTGCACGTGCTCGACGAGCTGCGCCCGCTCGAAGAGAAGTACGGCGACGTCCTGGTCGTGATCGGGGTCCACTCGCCGAAGTTCGAGCACGAGAAGGACCCGGCGGCGCTGGCCGCGGCCGTCGAGCGGTACGGCGTGCACCACCCGGTGCTCGACGACGCCGAGATGGACATGTGGCAGCAGTACGCGGCCAAGGCGTGGCCGACCCTGGCCGTGGTCGACCCCGAGGGGTACGTGGTCGCCACCATGGCCGGCGAGGGGCACGCCGAAGGGCTGGCCCGGCTGGTCGACGAGCTGATCGCCACCCACGAGGCGAAGGGCACGCTGCACCGGGGCGAGGGCCCGTACGTGCCTCCCGCCGAGCCGGACACCGTGCTGCGGTTCCCCGGCAAGGCCGTACCTCTCGAAGGCGGGAACCTACTGGTCAGCGACTCGGCCCGGCACTCCCTGGTCGAGCTGGCCGCCGACGGCGAGACGGTGGTCCGCCGCATCGGCACCGGTGCCCGGGGCCGGACCGACGGCCCGCCCTCCGCCGCCACGTTCGCCGAGCCGCAGGGGCTCTGCCTGCTGCCGCCGCACGTGGCCGAGGTGGCCGGTTACGACGTGGTCGTCGCGGACACTGTCAACCACCTGCTGCGCGGCGTACGGCTGTCCTCCGGCGAGGTGGTCACGGTGGCGGGCAGCGGGCGGCAGTGGCGCTCGACCGTCGACGACCACGCGCACGACGCCCGCGCTGTCGACCTGTCGTCCCCGTGGGACGTGGCCTGGTACGACGACCGGGTGGTCGTCGCGATGGCCGGCATCCACCAGCTCTGGTGGTTCGACCCGATCAAGCGGACCGCCGGCATGTACGCCGGCACCACCGTCGAGGCGCTGCGGGACGGCCCGCTGCCGGACGTGTGGATGGCCCAGCCGTCCGGGTTGTCGGTGTCGGCCGACGGCAGCCGGCTCTGGGTCGCGGACAGCGAGACGAGCGCGATCCGGTGGGTCTCCGGCGGCGTGATGCACACCGCCGTCGGGCAGGGCCTGTTCGACTTCGGGCACGTGGACGGCCCGGCCGACCAGGCGTTGCTCCAGCACCCGCTGGGCGTGTGCGCGCTGCCCGACGGCTCGGTGCTGATCGCCGACACGTACAACGGTGCGGTGCGCCGCTTCGACCCGGAGACCGGGCGGGTGGGCACCGTGGCGGACGGGCTGGCCGAGCCGAGCGACCTGGTGCTCACCGGTGAGGGCGACGTGCTGGTGGTCGAGTCGGCCGCGCACCGGCTGACCCGGCTGGCGCCGGGCGCGCTGACGTCGGCCGGGGCGAACACGGTGGACGGCCCCCGGCACCGGCTGGAACGGAAACCGACCGACGTGGCGGCCGGGGAGCTGACCCTGGACGTGATCTTCACGCCGGCGCCGGGGCAGAAGCTCGACGAGACGTACGGGCCGTCGACCCGGCTGGTGGTCTCGGCGTCCCCGCCGGAGTTGCTAATCGAGGGCGCGGGCACCACCACCGACCTGTCCCGCAGGCTGGTGGTCAGCGGCGACGTGGCGCAGGGGGTGCTTCAGGTGACGGCCCAGGCGGCGACCTGCGACGCCGACGTGGAGCACGCGGCCTGCCACCTGACGCGGCAGGACTGGGGCGTGCCGGTCCGGGTGGTCACCGGTGGCGCGACCCGTGTGCCGCTGGTCCTGCGCGGGATGGACGCCTGACGGCGCGTGTTAAGAAGGGCCCCTTCCTCTACCGAGGGCGTTAACAGGGGGCCCTTCCTTTCACGCGAACGGAGTGGGCGTGACCCCCGCGTCGACGAGCGCGGCCCGCACGAGTTCCGCGCACCGCACCGCCCCCGGCGTGTCCCCGTGCAGGCAGATCGACTCGACCGGGCAGGGGATCACCGTGCCGTCCACAGCGACCAGGGTCTGCTCGACGGCCATCCGTACCGCCCGGGCGGCCACCTGCTCCGGGTCGGTCACCAGCGCGTCCGGTGAGCCGCGCGGCACCAGCGTGCCGTTTGGCAGGTAGTTGCGGTCGGCGAAGCCCTCGGCCACCACGCGCAGGCCCGCGCCGGCCGCCAACTGGGCCAGCACGGTGCCGGGCTGGCAGAGCACCGGCAGCTCGTGGTCGTACCCGCTGATCGCCGCCACCAGCGCGGCGGCCTGGCCCTCGTCGCGGGCTGCCGCGTGGTAGAGCGCGCCGTGCGGTTTGAGGTAGCGGACCCGGGTGCGGTACAGCCGGCAGAAGGCGTCGAGCGCCCCGAGCTGGTAGATCGTCTCGTCGCGCAGCTCGGCGAAGTCGTACGCGATGTGCCGCCGGCCGAAGCCGGCGAGGTCCCGGTACCCGACCTGCGCGCCCACCGCGACGCCGCGTTCGGCGGCGCCGGCACAGACCCGGTGCATGGTGGCCGCGTCACCGGCGTGGAAGCCGCAGGCGACGTTCGCGGAGCTGATCAGGTCGAGCAGCGCGTGGTCGTCGCCCAGCCGCCAGCTTCCGAATCCCTCGCCCAGGTCAGCGTTGAGGTCCATGGAACGTCACCGTAGTGCCTGGCCGGGCCTGGGCGAGCGCTGTCACGTCGTCCACCACCCCGATGACCGGGTACCCCCCGGTGGTGGGGTGGTCGGCCAGGAAGACCAGCGGCCGGCCGTCCGGCGGCACCTGCACCGCGCCGAGCACCAGACCCTCGCTGGGCAGTTCACCGGCGGCCGCGCGGGGCAGCGCCGCGCCGGCCAGTCGCGCGCCGACCCGGTTGCTGTCCGGGCTCATCGTGTACGCGGCGCGGCACAGCAGGTCGAGCGCCTCGGGGGTGAACCAGTCCTGCCGGGGCCCGGGGCGCACGGCCAGCCGCAGTTCGTCGGGGACCGGCCCGGTGACGGCGAGGTCGACGGGTGCGGGTGGACCGGCCGGGGTGCCGAGCGGCAGCCGGTCCCCGTCGCGCAGCGGCGGCGGCCCGAGGCCGGAGAGCGTGTCGGTGGCGCGGCTGCCGAGCACCGGCTCGACGGCGATCCCGCCGCTGACCGCCAACCAGGTCCGCACCCCGGCGCGGGCCGGTCCGACGCGCAGCACCGCGCCCGCCGGGAGCGAGAGCGCCCGTCCCACGTCCCCCGGGCGCGGTTGTGTGTCCCCGGCCCGCCACTCGACGGTCACGTCGGCCGGGGCGCCGGTGAGCGCGACGGCGACGGCCCGGGTGAACCGCAGTACGCAGCCGGTCATGGTGATCTCCAGGCCGGCGGCGCGTTCGTCGTTGCCGGCGAGCCGGTTGGCCAGGCGCAGGGCGGCCGGGTCGAGGGCGCCGGAGCGGGGGACGCCGAGGTGCGCCCACCCGGGGCGGCCCTGGTCCTGGACGGTGGTGAGCGCCCCGGCCCGCAGCACCTCGATCACGGGGCGTCGACCAGCCGGACCCGGGTGCCGGGGGTGAGCCGGGCGGGCGGGTCGGCGTGCACGTCGAACAGCGGCAGGTCGGTGCGGCCGACGAGCAGCCAGCCACCGGGGGACGCGGTGGGGTAGATGCCCGCGTACGGGCCGGCGAGCGCGACCGAGCCGGCCGGCACCCGGGTACGCGGCGTGGCGAGCCGGGGCACCGCCAGCTCGGGCGGCAGCCCGGTCAGGTACGCGAATCCGGGCGCGAACCCGCAGAACGCGACCCGGAACTCGGTGCGCCGGAGCCGGTCGGCGACGGCCGGCACGTCGACGTGCCAGTGTTCCGCGACCAGTGGGAGGTCCTCGCCGTCGTACACGACCGGCACCCGGACCTCGGCGGCGGCCGTGCCGGAGCCGGTGGCGCGGGGGTGCCAGCGGGCGATCCGGGCTGCGGTCGCCTCCGGGTCCGGTACGCCGTCGAGCAGCACGGTGACCGCGCCGGGGACGATCTCGGTGGCGGTCAGCTCGCCCGCTTCGCGCCGGTGCCACAGCTCGGCCCGCCACGCCTGCGCCTGGGCCGCGTCGTCACAGTCGAGGAGCAGGGCGTACGCCCCGACCGGCCGGATCCGCATCCGGTCATCCTCCCGTCGGGTGAGGTGACGGTCCACACTACTTGCAAGTAACCTACGCCGTCGTAACCTATTGAGGTGACGACCTCCGCACCGTTCCGGCTCCGGCCGGCCGACATCGGGAAGCCGCGTATGCGCGGCTGGCTGCACGCGTACGCGTTCTTCGCCGCTCTCGTCTGCGGCATCGTGCTCTGTTCGATCGCCGCCGGTCGTCCCGGTTGGGCGCCGCTGGTGAGCTGCCTGATCTACAGCTTCACCGTGTGCGGGTTGTTCGGCACCAGCGCGCTCTACCACCGGCGGGTCTGGTCCGAACGCGGCTACCAGATCATGCGCCGGATGGACCATTCGATGATCTTCGTGTTCATCGCCGGCACCTACACACCGTTCTGCGCGCTGCTGCTGGACACCCGGCAGGCCACGATCATGCTGAGCCTGGTCTGGGGTGGCGCGATCGCCGGCGTGGCGGTCAAGCTGATCTGGCCGCACGCGCCGCGCTGGGTGTCCGCCCCGCTCTACCTGGCGCTCGGCTGGGTCGCGGTGGCCATGCTGCCGCAGATCCTGCGCGAAGGCGGCGTCACCGCGCTGGTGCTGCTGAGCGTGGGCGGCGCGATCTACAGCGTGGGCGCGGTGTTCTACGCGCTGCGCCGGCCGAATCCGTGGCCCACCGTCTTCGGGCACCACGAGTTCTTCCACGCCTGCACGCTCGTCGCGGCGATCTGCCACCACATCGCGATCTACTTCGCCCTGTTCGCCTGAGCCGGGCCGCGTCACCGGCGCGGCTCCCCGGGCATGCGCGAGGGCCCCGCGCCGTTGCGGGGCCCTCGGGTTCTCGGGGGGTCAGGCCGGGTAGCCCGAGCCCGGACGGCGCACCTCGCGGTACTCCTCGCGCACGACGCGGTCGTCGCGCACCGGCACCACCGGCTCGGCGACCACCTGCTCGCGCACCGGGGCGGCCACCACCCGGCGGCGGCTGTTCCAGAAGTAGAGCGTGGTGAGCAGGCCGGCGACCCCGGCGAGCATGAGCACCCAGCCCACCACGTTGAGGTTCAGCCACCCCAGGTCGGCGTCCACGGCGAACGCGAAGATCGCGCCGAGCGCGATGAGAAAGATGCTGGCACCGATGCCCATGACGTCGCCTCCTTGGCGTCCTGCTGGCGTTTCCTGCCCGCCGCGGCCATGGATGAGGTAGCGGCACCCATCGACATACCCAGGCGCTTTGATCGTCAATCAGGCAAGCTGGGCGGTATGACGGACGGCAGGAACGGGCAGCGGACGCTGGTGCTGCTGCGGCACGCGAAGGCCGAGCAGTCCGCGAACGGTCCGGACGCGGAGCGGTCGCTCACCGCGCGGGGACACGCCGACGCGGCGGTGGCCGGCGCCTGGCTCGCCCGGCAGGGGCTGCTTCCCGACGTGGTGCTCTGCTCACCGGCCCGGCGTACCCGGCAGACCTGGCACGACGTGGCGACGGGCATGACCGGCTCACCGCCGGAGGGCGGCCCGGCGGGACCGCTCCCGGCGGTGCGGTACGAGACGACCGCGTACGACGCGCACCCGGCCCAGTTGCTGGATCTGCTGCGGACGGTCGACCCGACCGCCGGCACGGTGCTGCTCGTGGCCCACAACCCGGGCGTCTCGCTGCTCTCGGCGTTGCTCGACCCGCAGCGGGCGGACCCGGACGGGCTGCGTACCACGGATCTCGTGGTGCACCTGCCGACGACCGGGTGGGCCGACCTGGCCCCGGGAGGCGCGCCACTCACCGCCCGGCACACCGCCCGCGCCTGAACGGTACGACTCAGACCCGGCTGTCGTAGGCCTCCCGGTTGGCGAGCACGTCGTCCATGTGCGTCTCCGCCCAGAGCTTCAGGCCCCGGATCGTCTCGTGCAGCGACAGCCCGAGCGCGGTCAGCTCGTAGGTGACCGTCACCGGCACCGTGGGCTCGACGGTACGGGTGACCAGGCCGTCGCGTTCCAGGTTGCGCAGCGTCTGGGTGAGCATCTTCTGGCTGACGCCCGCGAGCGTGCGGGACAGCTCCGAGTAGCGCATCGGGCGCGGCTCACCGGCGCAGTCGGCCCCGAACCGGTGCGAGCCGTCGCTGCGCAACGCGGCCAGCACCAACGTGACCCACTTGTCGGCGATCCGGTCGAGCAGTTGCCGGCTGGGGCACTGTGCCACGAACGTGTCGTACTCCGCCTTGCTCATGCCTGCTCCTGCCGTCCGGTGAGCTACACACCTTCAGGTGCGTACTTCCCAACAGGAAGTTACACCCCGATAGTGGAGACCGGCATCGCCACCCGGCGGAGCCAGTGACGACCACGAGAGCCAGAGGTACACGCATCATGGCCCCCACCACCCTTCCCGGCGGCACCTGGACGCTCGGCGACCTGACCGTCACCCGGTTCGGCTACGGCGCGATGCAACTCGCCGGCCCCTGGGTCATGGGACCACCTGCCGACCACGACGGCGCCCTGGCGGTGCTGCGCGAGGCGGTCGCGCTCGGCATCACCCACATCGACACCAGCGCGGCCTACGGGCCGCACGTCACCAACCGGCTGATCCGGGAGGCGCTGCACCCGTACCCGGAATCGCTGCACGTCGTCACGAAGGTCGGCGCGGACCGGGACGAGCAGGGCGGCTGGCCCACGGCCCGGGATCCGGAGAGCCTGCGCCGGCAGGTCCGGGAGAACCTGGAGACGCTGGGCGTGGACGCGCTCGGCCTGGTCAACCTGCGGCTCGGCGACGCCACGGGGCCGCAGCCCGGCTCGCTCGCCGAGGCGCTGGAGACGCTCGTCGCGCTCCAGCAGGAGGGCGTGATCCGCCACCTCGGCCTGAGCAACGTGACGCCGGAACAGGTCGCCGAGGCACAGACCATCGCACCGATCGTCTGCGTGCAGAACCGGTACAACCTGGCCCACCGCGACGACGACGACCTGATCGACGAGCTGGCCCGGCAGGGTGTCGCCTACGTGCCGTTCTTCCCGCTCGGCGGGTTCACCCCGTTGCAGTCCTCGGCGCTGTCGGCGGTGGCCGAGCGCCTGGGGGCGACGCCGATGGGCGTCGCCCTCGCCTGGCTGCTGCGGCGCTCGCCGAACATCCTGCTGATCCCCGGCACCAAGTCCGTCGCGCACCTGCGCGAGAACATCGCCGGCGCCGGCCTGGCCCTCTCCGCCGACGACCTCGCCGAGCTGGACCGGATCGGCCGCTGAGACGCGTCAGGACGGCGGGGCGGTCGGCGGCGGCGGGTCGGGCGGCGGCGGCATCATCGCTGTCGGATGCGACAGCCGGTTCTCCTCCACGATGAGCGTGCGGGCCCGCTTGCGGCGGTCCTGCCAGAACCACAGCGTCGTCAGCAGGACGCCCAGCCCGGCCAGGATGAAGACCCAGCCGACCGCACGCAGGTCGATCCACCAGACGTTGGCCCGGATGGCGAAGGTCATGATCGCGCCGAGCGCGATGAGAAAGATGGCGCTACCAATGCCCATGTGCGCTGCACTCCCCCGTGCGATGGCCTTGGGCGTACTCGGTCGTGGTCCGCGACGGTTACCCGCCACCGGGCCGCCTATCCACCCCCCTGGCGCGCGCACGACGACGGCCGGCGGGCTGGTGCCCGCCGGCCGTCGTCATGAGGGGGAGAGTGACGCTTCAGGGGTGAAAGCCCCCGGAAGGGCTCAGAAGACGTCCTCCGGGAGGTCCATGATCTCCAGGTCGGTGCCCTCGATGATCCGCCGGTCGGCGCCGATGCGGGGCAGCACCTCGCGGGCGAAGAACCGGGCGGCGGCGACCTTGCCGGTGTAGAAGGACTTGTCGGCGGCGGAGACCTCGCCGGCCAGCGCCTTCAGCGCCACGTCCGCCTGCTTCTGCAGGAGCCAGCCGACCACCAGGTCGCCGATCGCCAGCAGGAACCGGCGGCTGCTCAGGCCGACCTTGTAGAGCGCCCGGGTGTCGCCGCCCTGGGCCTCGCCCAGCCAGCCGGTCATCACGCCGAGGATGTTCTGGATCTCGGCGAGCGCCTTGCCGAGCGCCTGACGCTCCTCCTTGAGCTGGCCGTTGCCGGCCTCGGAGGCGATGTGCTCCTGGATCTCGGCGGCGACCGCCATCAGGGCCTTGCCGTTGTCCCGGACGATCTTCCGGAAGATCAGGTCGAGGCTCTGGATCGCGGTGGTGCCCTCGTACAGGGTGTCGATCTTGGCGTCCCGGACGTACTGCTCCAGCGGGTAGTCCTGGAGGAAGCCGGAACCGCCGTAGGTCTGCAGCGCCTCGTGGCCGAGCAGCTCGTACGCCCGCTCCGAGCCGACGCCCTTGACCAGCGGCAGCAGCAGGTCGTTCACCCGCTTGGCCAGCTTGGTGGCCTTCTCGTCACCGGCCGCCTCGGCGATCGAGACCTTGTCCTGCCAGGTCGCGGTGTAGCAGACGAGCGCGCGCAGGCCCTCGGCGTACGACTTCTGCAGCAGCAGCGAGCGGCGCACGTCCGGGTGGTGGGTGATGGTCACCCGCGGCGCGGTCTTGTCGGCCATCTGGGTGAGGTCGGCGCCCTGCACCCGGTTCTTGGCGTACTCCAGCGCGTTGAGGTAGCCGGTGGAGAGCGTGGCGATCGCCTTGGTGCCGACCAGCATCCGGGCGTACTCGATGATCATGAACATCTGGCGGATGCCGTCGTGCTTCTCGCCCAGCAGCCAGCCCTTGGCCGGTACGCCGTGCTCGCCGAAGGTCACCTCGCAGGTGTTCGAGACCTTCAGGCCCATCTTGTGCTCGACGTTCGTGGCGTAGACGCCGTTGCGCTCGCCCAGCTCGCCGGTCTCGGGGTCGAAGTGGTACTTCGGCACGACGAACAGCGACAGGCCCTTGGTGCCGGGGCCGCCGACGCCCTCGACGCCGACCGGACGGGCCAGCACGTAGTGGACGATGTTGTCGCTCAGGTCGTGCTCACCGGAGGTGATGAAGCGCTTCACGCCCTCGATGTGCCACGAGCCGTCCGGCTGCTGGATCGCGCGGGTACGGCCGGCGCCCACGTCCGAGCCGGCGTCCGGCTCGGTGAGGACCATGGTCGAGCCCCACTGCTTGTCGATGAACAGCCGGGCCCACTTCTTCTGCTCCTCGGTGCCCTCGACGTGCAGCACGTGGGCGAAGGACGGGCCGGAGGCGTACATCCAGATCGGTGCGTTGGCACCGAGCACCAGCTCGGCGAGCGACCACCAGAGGGCGCGCGGGGCGTTGGTGCCGCCCAGGGACTCCGGCAGGTCCAGGCGCCAGAACTCGGAGTCCATGAACGCCTTGTACGACTTCTTGAACGACTCCGGCAGCGGCGCGGTGAACGTCGCCGGGTCGAAGACCGGCGGGTTGCGGTCGCTGTCCGAGTAGCTGGCAGCCAGGTCCTCGCGGGCGAGGCGGTCGACCTCACCGAGGAAGCTGCGGGCGGTGTCGACGTCCAGGTCCGTGAACGGGGCCTGGCCGAGCGTCCGGTCCGCCCCGAATACCTCGAACAGGTTGAACTCGAGGTCCCGCACATTGCTCTTGTAGTGGGTCATGCTCGCTGGCCCCGCTTCCGGACAGGTGTTACCGATCAGTAACTCCAGACTGTATTACTCGCCGGTAGGCAACGACAAGCGGATCTCGGAAGTGACAGCGATTACACACTTCCCGTTCATCCGTCGGCGGCGCCGACCTCCCAGCTCGGCACCGCCGCGGCGGGGGCGCTGCGCGGGCCGACGTACTCCATCAGGACCAGCGCGATGTCGTCGTCGAGCCGCCCGTGCACCCACTCGACCAGGGCGGTCTCCAGCGAGGCCAGCCCGTCGGCGACGGTGCCGTGGCCGAGCAGCCGCCAGGCCCGGTCGGCGGTGGGGAAGAACTCGCCGTCCCGGCGTGCCTCACCTAGCCCGTCGGTGAACAGCAGCAGCCGGTCACCCGGCTCCAGCCGCTCCACCCGGGGCCGGACCACGGGCATGAACCCGAGCGGCGGCGCGGGCGCGGGCGGCTCCAACGGGATCACCGCGCCCCGGCGCAGCAGCAGCGGTGGCGGGTGCCCGCAGTTGACGATGGTCAGCGTGCCGCCGCGCTCCTCGACCAGGGCCGCGGTGACGAAGTCCTCGTCGCCGACGTTGCGGGCCACCGCGCGGTCCAGGTCGGTCACCACCGCGCGCAGGTCGGCCCGCTCGTACGCGACGTGCCGGTACGAGCCGAGCACGATGCTGGCCAGGCGGACCGCGTCCAGCCCCTTCCCGCGTACGTCACCGATGATCATGCGGACGCCGTACGGGGTGTCCATCACCTCGTACAGGTCGCCGCCGATCTCGGCGGTAGCGGTGGAGGAGATGTACCGCGCCGCCACCGCCAGCGTGCCGACCTGCGGTCCGAGCGGTCTCAGCACCGCCTGCTGGGCGACCGAGGCGAGCCGGGTCAGCTCCGCGATCCGCTCCGCCTGGCGCTGGCGTATCGCCGCCGTGGCCGCCGCGATCGCGGTGGCCGCCCCGACCGCCGTCACGTTGACGACTGTCACCAGCGGGCTACCCCGTTCGGCGAAGGCGAAGGCGATCCCGATGGCGGTGGCCAGGCCGCCCACCGCGAGCACCACCCGCCAGGACGCCAGCGCCGCCGCGAGGAACGGCGCGACGACCATCAGCGCGAGGTAGTGCGCCGGGCGGCCGTCGGCCAGCTCCACCGCCACCACGATCGCGAGCAGCGCGAGGGCCGCGCCGAGGCCGGCGCGGGATCCGGGACTCAGCGGGCCGCGGCCCGGCTGGAAGGGTTGCGTGCGTACATCGGACAGCATGCCTGATGGATGTGAGCGGGAGAATGAACCTGGCCCGTCGGTTGTGGAAGTTCTGCCCGAGTGGCCGGTCAGCCCAGCACCTCGTACCGGACGTTCACGTGGCCGAGGCCGGTAGCGGCGATGGTCGCGAACGCGGCGCGGGACAGGTCCAGGCACCGTCCGTCGATGAACGGGCCGCGGTCGTTGATCCGCACCACCACCGACTTGCCGTTGGCCGGGTTGGTGACCCGGACCTTCGTGTTGAACGGCAGCGTCTTGTGCGCCGCGGTGAGCGCGTTCGGGTTGAACGTCTCGCCGTTCGCCGTCATCTGGCCCTCGGCGTAGAAGGAGGCGCCGCAGGAGCCGCTGTCCACGACCTTCGGGCCGCTCGTCTTCTTCGCCGTCGGCGACGGCGCGGTGGTGCGGGGCTTGCTCCGGGAGGCCGCCTGGGTACGGCTCACCTTCGGGCTCGGGGTGGCCTTCGGCGACGGGCTGAGGCTCGCGCTCGGCGAGGCAGACGCGCTCGGCGAGGGGGCGGCCGAGGTGGGGGCGGGAGTGCTGGGCAGGGCCTCGACCGCGACCGGCTCGGCCGGCGGCTCGCCGGCGGTGAGCCGCACGGCGCCGACGGTGCCGCCGACCGCGAGGGCCACACCGACCGCGGCGGTCGCGGCGATGGCGGCGGGCGAGGAGAACTTGCGGGTACGAAGGTGCCTAGCAGCCACCGGCCCGGTCCTTTCGTCAACTGAACAAACCGGCCCGGACCGTAACGAGAGAAGCACTTCCGAAGTCAACGTGATCATGGCGCTATGCCCGCATTTACCCTGGTACGTGTAGCCGATCACGCCAGAGTCGATCGGCCGAACGGCCCACCGATCCGCCAGGATGGAACCCGTGCTGACTCGTCGCCTGGTCGAGCTGTTCCGGTGGATCGACCCCGGGCCGGGCAGCACCCACCTGGTCAGCGACATCTCCGGCTGGTGGCGTGACCCGGAGGTGCTGGCCCAGGTCGGGCCGGCCCTGGCCGGGCTGTTCCCGGGCACCAGTCCGACCGTCGTGATCGCGCCGGAGGTGACCGGGCTGCTGCTCGGCCCGCTCGTCGCGGTCGCCGCCGACGCGGGTTTCCTGCCCGCGTACAAGGACGGTGGCGGGCGACGCCGGCCCGGGCCGACGCGCTGGGCCGACACACCCCCCGACTACCGGGGACGGCGGCTGCGGGTCGGCGTGGCCGGGAGGCGGCTCGGCCCCGGCGACCGTGTGCTGCTGGTCGACGACTGGGTCGACACCGGCGCGCAACTGGACGCGCTGCGCCGGGTCGTCGCGGACGCCGGAGCCGACCTGATCGGCGCAGCCGCGCTCGTGGCGACCTGCCCACCCGAGGTGGCCGGGCGGCTGAGGCTGCGGGCCCTGCTCACCGGCGACGACCTGCCGTGAGACGCCGGGAAACCGGGTGAGGGCCGGCGGTACGGTGCCGTAGCGTCGGCGGCATGTGGCCCCGCATCGGTGGATTGCGCGCACTCGCCCTCGGCACGCCCGGCGAGCTGCGTACCCGGCTCAACACCCTCGTGCTCTCCGGCGTGAAGACCGCCACCGCCGGTCTCGTGCGGGAGTACGACGAGGAGGGCGAGGAACTGGAGACCGTCGGCGAGCGGCAGGTGCTCGTCGACGACGACGACCGGTTCGTCGCCGTGATCGAGGTGACAGGCGTCGGGGTGGTGCGCTTCGCCGACGTGCCGTGGGACTTCGCCCGCGCCGAGGGCGAGGGCGACCGGTCGATCGAGGAGTGGCGCGAGGGCCACGCCGCCTACTGGGCCCGGCAGGGCACGCCGGTCACCGACGACACAGCCGTCGTCTGCCTCCGGTTCCGGCTCGTCTCCACCGAAGGCGGCGTCGGCACCTAACCGGCCCGGCGCAGCTCGGGCAGCAGCGCCGCCGCCTCCACCAGCACTGCCTCGTCGCCCGCGTACCAGCTGCTGGCCCGGGGCCAGTGCGTCACCACATCGGTGAAGCCCAGCCGGGCCGCCCGCCCGACCTGCTCGGCGAGGAAGTCGGCGCTGGTCAGCGAGAACACCGGCGCCGAGTCGAGCGACAGATAGCGGTCGAGCGTCGCCGGGTCACGGCCGGCCTGCTCCAGCGTCCGCGTCATCCGGTCGGACAGCTCCGCCACGGTGCCCCACCACGCCTCGATGTCGTCGCCGCCGAGCCCGGTGGTCACCCAGCCCTGCCCGAACCGGGCGACCAGCCGCATCGAACGGGGACCGTTCGCGGCGACCACGAACGGCACCCGGGGCCGCTGGACGCACCCCGGGTTGTTGCGGGCGTCCACAGCGGTGAACCACTCCCCGCGCCAGGTCGTGCCGTCCTCCCGCAGGATCGCGTCGAGCAGCTCGGTGAACTCGGCGAACCGGTCGACGCGCTGCCGTGGGGGCAGCGTCTCGCCGCCGAGCACCGCCGAGTCGAAGCCGATGCCGCCCGCGCCGAGGCCGAGCAGCACCCGGCCGCCGGACACGTCGTCGAGCGCCGTGACCTGCCGGGCGAACGCCGCCGGGTGCCGGAAGTTCGGCGAGGCCACGAGCGTCCCCAGCTTCACCCGGGACGTCACGCCGGCCGCCGCCGTGAGCGTCGTCCACGAGTCGAACCACGGCCCGTCGACCAGGTCACGCCAGCCCAGGTGGTCGTAGGTCCAGGCGTGGTCGAAGCCCCACTCGTCCACCTGCGCCCACCGCCGGCGCGCTTCCGACCAGCGCTGGTCGGGCAGGATCACGATGCCGATTCGCATGAGCGCCAGGGTACGACCCGGGTCGGACAGTCCGACCCGGGTCGCGGGGATCACGCCGCCAGGTCGGCGACCACGCAGGCGATGTTGTCCGGCGCGCCGGCCGCGTACGCCAGCTCGACCAGGCGCTCGACGGCGGTCTCCGGATCGCCCGCCTCGGTCAGCGCGGCGTGCAGCGCACCCGGCTCCACCACCGCGGACAGGCCGTCGGAGCAGAGCAGGTAGCGGTCACCGGGCAGCGCGGTACGCAGCGCCAGATCCGCCTCCACCTCCCCGCCCACGCCGAGCGCCCGGGCCAGCAGCGCCCGCCGCGGATGCGCCAGGGCCTCCGCCGGGGTGAGCCGCCCCTGGTCGACGAGCGTCTGCACGTACGTGTGGTCCTGGGTGAGCCGGGACAGCTCGCCGCCGCGCAGCAGGTACGCCCGGCTGTCCCCGACGTGCGCGAGCGCGAGCCGGGTGCCGCGCCGCACGAGCGCGGTGAGCGTGGTGGCGGGCTGGTCGGCGTCGGTGGCGTGCGCGCGTACCGCCTGATCGGCCCGGCTCACCGCGTCGGCCAGCGCGGCGAGCAGATCGGCCTGCGGCGCGTCGGCCTGCTCCAGCGGCCGCAGCGCGTCCACCGCCGCCGCACTGGCAGTGGACCCGGCGGGACCGCGTACGCCGTCGGCGACCGCGAGCAGCGCCGTGCTCGCGTACGCGGTGTCCTCGTTGGAGTCGCGGACCGCGCCGGTCTCGCAGCGCGTCGCGTACCGGAAGGTGGTCTCGGACATGGTGGTGCCCCTCTCGCTGAGCGTGCCGACGAGGAGCGCGACGGCCCGGCCGCGCGCCGCGGTGTCCGCGCTGACCCGCCGCCACCAGGCGTCGAGCGCCTCGGCGGCGGCAGCGGGCGGCAGACCGCAGACGGTACGGATCTCCGCCAGCGGCATCCCGGCCCGGCGCAGCCCGGCGATCAGCCGCGCCCGGTCCGCCTGCTCCGGCGCGTAGTAGCGGTAGCCCGAGTGCGGGTCCACCGCGGCCGGGGGCAGCAGCCCGCAGTCGTCGTAGATGCGCAGCGCCTTGGCGCTCAGGCCGGTCGCGCGGGCGAACGCGCCGATGGTCAGCAGTCGCACCGTGCCTCCCTCGCGCTCCTCGTGCCGGTCACCGCGACCGGCACCGACCACGCTGGGCCTTGCCGCGGGGGACGGGTCAAGGCGTCGCTGCCGCCAGTTTGGTCAGCACCCGGCCCAGGTGCGGCTCGATCGTGCCGGCCGGCGCCTCGGTCACCTCGGCCGGCGTCCACCAGCGGATGCCGGCGAACTCCACCGGATCGGGCGTGAACCGCTGGTCACGGTGAGCGGACAGCACGTACCAGAGGCTCACGTCGGTGTGCCGCTGCTCCGGCGGGCCGACCGTCTCGGTGACGGTCAGGAACGCCGGGCGCTCGCCGAACGGCGGCGCGAAGACCGCCGCCACGCCCAACTCCTCCCGCAACTCGCGGCGCACCGTGTCGGCCGGGTGCTCGCCGGGCTCGACGTGACCGCCGCTCGGCAGCCACATGCCCGCGAGACGGTGGTCGACCAGCAGCACCGCGCCGTCGGCCGAGTCGCGGAGCAGGAAGTACGCGACCAGATGCGGCGACGGCGTACGCGGCTTGGCCCGGCGGAAGATGTCCTCCGTGGCGGCGAGCCAGGTCAGCGCCGCCTCCCGGTGCCGCGCCTCCTGCTCGTCGCCAGGTGTCAGTTCCTCGACCAGTGCCCGGATCTCGTCCCGCATCCCGCCGATGCTGCCAGCCGGGTGCGACGTCAGTCCTCCGGCAGCGGGTTGGCGTCGGCAGCCGCGCGGACGAACTCGCGTACCCGGGAGGTGGTGTTCCCGGCCGGCCACACCGGACCGCGACAGATCGGCGGCGCGTCGTGGATCGGCACGTAGGCCACGTCCGGGCGGGCGTAGAACTGGCGGGCCTGCTCGCCCACCGGCAGCACCCCGCGCCCCAGCGCGACGAGCGCCAGCATCTCGGAGAAGCTGCCACCTGCCGGACCCTTCGGCACCGGACGGCCGGACGGGGTGCGGTCCGGCGTGCGGTCCTGTTTGAACGCGGCCGAGGTCACCGCCGGGTACCGCACCACCGGATGGTCACCCAGCACCTCCAGCGACACCGACTCCTCGCGGGCCAGCGGGTGATCGGCGGGCACCGCGAGCACCCGGCCCTCGCGCACCAGCACCGGGCCGTTCGCCATGCCGTCGAAGGGGTACGAGGCGATCAGCACGTCGATCGTGCCGTCCATCAGGCTCGACCGGGTGCTGGCCAGGGGCGCCTCGTGCACGCGCACCTCGCAGTCCGGGTGACGCTCGGTGAACAGGGCCACCGCGCGCAGCAGCACGGGTGCCGTCGACTCGCCGACGTACGCCACCCGCAGCTCACCGGTCAGCCCGCGCCCGGCATCCACGGCCCGCCGCACCGCCGCCTCGATGCCTGCGACCAGTGGGCGCATCTCCTCGGCCAGGCGGGCGCCGATCGGGGTGAGCCGGACGACCCGGCTGGTGCGCTCGAACAGCGGCGCGCCGATCCGGCGTTCCAGCTTGCGCACCACGTGGCTGACCCGGCCGGTGCTCACCCGCAGCCGCGCGGCGGTCCGCCCGAAGTGCAGTTCCTCGGCCAGGGTCAGGAACGTCTCGACCTCGTACCGCTCCAGCACCGGGCACCTCCGTCGTTGCCTGCGGGTCAACGATCGTAGTCCGGAACGGGCTTGGCCCGGCTCACCCGGCGGACCAGGGTTGACGGCATGCAGAACCATCTCGTGACGGTGACCGGATTCGATCACCTCGTGCTTTCGGTGAGCGACGTCGAGCGCTCCCTCGGCTTCTACTGCGGCACGCTCGGCCTGGCCCCGGTGCGGGTCGACAGGTGGCGGGCCGGCGAGGTGCCGTTCCCGTCCGTACGCGTCGACGCCGGCACCATCATCGACCTGATCAAGGGCGACCCGATCGGGTCCAACGTGGACCATTTCTGCCTGGTGGTCGAGCCGGTCGACTGGCAGCGGGTGGTCGACTCCGGCGTGTTCACCGTGCTGACCGGCCCGGTACCGCGCTTCGGCGCGCGCGGCACCGGCACCTCGATCTACGTCAGCGACCCGGACGGCAACACAATCGAACTGCGCTCCTACCCGGCCGACGCCTAACCTGGCCCGATGCCGCAGCTGGAACGACTCGCCGCCCACCACGCACCCGCCGTGCTGCGGTTCGAGCGGGAGAACCGGGCGTACTTCGCCCGGTACGTCCCCGACCGGGGCGACGACTACTTCACCGGGTACGCCGCCCGGCACGCGGCCCTGCTGGACGAGCAGGAACGCGGCACCTGCCACTTCCACGTACTGGTCGGCGACCACGGCACCGTGCTCGGGCGGTTCAACCTGGTCGACGTCGCAGGCGGCAGCGCCGAGCTGGGCTACCGGGTGGCCGAGCGCGCCGCCGGGCGCGGGCTCGCGAGTGAGGGCGTACGGCGCGTCTGCGAACTGGCCCGCACCGAGTACGGCCTGCGCCGGCTGGTCGCCTCGGCGGCGCTGGCGAACCCGGCCTCGCTGGCGGTGCTCCGGCGTGCCGGGTTCGTGCTCGACGGCGCGGTGTCCGACTGCGAGGTGGATCTCGACGGGGAGCCCGGCCTGCGGCACGTACTAGACCTCCGCGAGCGGCCCGATCGTTAAGGGCCGGCGACCCGGGGCGCGTGAGCGGCCCAGGCCGCGAGCCCTCGTGTCAGGTCCGCCAGGTGCGTCCGGTACTCGTGGCGCACCCGCGCTCCGGTCCCCACCGGCATGCCCGCCGGAAGCTCCACCCAGAGCGCCTGGGTGAGACGGCACGAGTCAGG
The DNA here is from genome assembly GCF_043197215.1 of Micromonospora sp. NPDC049203. Lineage (NCBI taxonomy): Bacteria > Bacillati > Actinomycetota > Actinomycetes > Micromonosporales > Micromonosporaceae > Micromonospora > Micromonospora sp. NPDC049203. The sequence goes on from NZ_JBICSV010000011.1 coordinate 77,683, forward strand.
TCCGAGCGGCACGACTGTGAGCTCGGCACCGCCGGGGCAGGCAGCCATGAGGGTACGGGTGACGGCACGACGACCCGGCTCCATCTCGACGACCTCCAGGATGTCGCCCATCCGGCCCATGGGGGTCCGGCGCACGAACGCCTGGATCTCGCCGACTCCCTTCGGGCCGGGCAGCGTGACGCCGAGCTCCACTGAATCGTGCAGCACCACTGACGACGCCGGGTCCCACATGAAGTCGAAGGCCGCCTCCGCACTGGTGGGCAGGTCGACGGTGGCCGTCTCCCGCACCTGGACCGGCGTGGTCGTCACCCTGATCATCCGCAGACGTGAACGCACGCCGCATTGTGGCAGTCGATCCGCCGACCGTGGGGGCGACGCCGGAGCCACAGCGGCGTCGCTACCGGCTCCCGTCCGGCGCGAACACGGCATAGAAGGTCTCCCGCATCGGAGACCGGCACGTCCTCGCCCTTGACGCGCCCTACGCGGCCGCGTCCCCGTAGGTGGGCGCGCCGACCGGCTCGTACGTCAGTCGCAGCGCGCCGTGGGCATGGATGACCGACTCGGTGAGCCGCAGCGCGGTCGGCACCGTCCCCTCGCCGAACAGGCGCTTGCCGGTGCCGAGCACCACCGGGTACAGCCACAGGTTGAGCCGGTCGACGAGGCCGTGGCGCAGCAGCGACCGCATCAGGTCCAGGCTGCCGATCACGTGGACCTCCGCGTGACGGTCCTTCATCTCGGCGACGCGCTCGGCCAGGTCACCGTCCACCAGAGTCGAGTTCGCCCAGGTCAGCGGCTCGGCGAGCGTACGGCTGGCCACGTACTTCGGTACGCCGTTCAGCAGGCCGGTGAAGGGGATGTCCGCTGGTGCCTTCGGCCAGTAGCCGGCGAAGATGTCGTACGTCTTGCGGCCCAGCAGCAGCGCGTCCATGCCGCTCGCCTGCTGGAACATCGCCGCGCCGGACGCCTCGTCGAGCAGCGGCATCTGCCAGCCGCCGTGACTGAAGCCGCCCTCACGGTCCTCGTCGGGCTCGCCGGGCGCCTGCGCCACGCCGTCGAGGGTCAGGAACTCGGTCGCGATCAACTTGCCCATGGGTCTGCTCCTCCGGTTGCCGCTCCGTCAACCGGTAGACCCGGCCACGACCCGCAACTCATCGCCGCACTGAACCTGGGCGACTGCGGCGAGCGGGCTCAGCGAACAGATCAAGAAGGGCCGTGACCGGTACGGCCAGCGCAAGAAGCAGTAGGAACGACTGAGGCCCCAGCCAGGAAACACGTCCTGAGCTGGGGCCTCACGTTGGAGCGGGTGACGGGAATCGAACCCGCACTGTCAGCTTGGGAAGCTGATGTTCTGCCATTGAACTACACCCGCAGGCGGCATCACTCTACCTGAGGTCACCACGCCCGTGCACCCAGGTACCCCCCACGCGCGAAGTTGCACGTCGGAAACGTATGGGCGTTCTCAAATGCGTCGATGGGATGTAACGTCTGCCCCACGTTTCCGAACCGGCGTGACACACCCCCTGGCACGCCGTCAGAAAGAGGTGGGCCCATGGGACTCCGTCCCAACCTGCTGACCCGGCGTACCGCCGGTGTCGCGACGTCGACCCTCGCGCTGCTGCTCAGCACCGCCGCCGTCGGCGTCGTCCCCGCTGCTTCGGCCTTCTCGGCCGCCCCGGCCGGCACCTGCGCCGAGCCGGCCGACGCCCACGCCGACGAGCACGCGAACGCCCGCGTCGCGAAGGGCGGCAACGCCAAGCTCGACCCCAACCACCTGACCGCCCAGCAGGTCCGTGACCGTGAGGCCGACCTCGCCGCCGCGCAGCGCGAGCGGGCCAACTTCCGGACCGGCGCCGTGGCCCCGCTGGCCACCGTGACGATCCCGGTCGTCGTGCACGTCATCCAGGAGAACAGCACCCGGGCCGGTGGCAACATCACCGACTCAATGATCAACCAGCAGATCACCGTGCTGAACCAGTCGTACGCGGGCTCGACCGGCGGCGCCGCCACCGCGTTCGGGTTCCAGCTCACGAAGATCAACCGGGTGACGAACCCGTCGTGGTACCCGATCGTGCAGGGTTCCTCCGCCGAGCGCTCGATGAAGACCTCGCTGCGTGAGGGCGGCAAGAACACGCTGAACATCTACCTGGGCGAGCTGAGCGACAGCCTGCTGGGCTGGGCGACGTTCCCGAAGCGGACGCTGGACAAGATGGACGGCGTGGTGGTGCTCAACGAGTCGCTGCCCGGCGGCACCGCGACCAACTACAACCAGGGTGACACCGGCACCCACGAGGTCGGCCACTGGCTGAACCTCTACCACACCTTCCAGGGCGGCTGCTCCGGCTCGGGCGACAGCGTCTCCGACACCCCGGCCGAAGCGTCCCCGGCGTACCAGTGCCCGACCGGCCGGGACACCTGCTCGACCGCCGGCAAGGACCCGATCACCAACTTCATGGACTACACGTACGACTCCTGCATGTACCAGTTCACCGCCGGCCAGGCGAGCCGCATGCTCACCGCGTGGAACGCCTACCGCGCAGCCTGACCGTCGTACCGCGTACACCGGTGCCGGCCCTGTCCTCGGACGGGCCGGCACCGTTCGTCGTGGGCCGGGTCAGGCGGCCGGGCGGCGGGTGTCGAAGCCGTGCCGGCCGCGAAGGCCCTCGGCGGCAACCGGGTCACGCCGGGCCGGTTCGACCCCGCGCGGATCGAGCCACACCCGCACCTGCGGCGGGGCGGCGCCGGGCTGGGCCACCGGGTCGCGCCGGGTCAGCATCGCCGCCTCGACAGTGAACTCGAACAGCCGCCAGTCGCCCTGCGGCGCCGCGCGGGCGATCCGGGCCAGCCGCGTCACCGTGGCAGGGTCGGTCACCTGCCGCGCGCGCCCCGCGATGTACGCCTCGTCGTCGCTCTCCTCCGGCGGGAACGAGTGCAGCGCATAACGGCCGTCGCGTTCGAGGTCGCGGCGCTTCGGCGAGTCGACGACGAAGCACCAGAGCCCGTCGGCGGTGATCACCGGGGAGACCGGGTGGACCCGGGGGCCGCCGTCGGCGCGGACCGTGGCGAGGTAGCCGAAGCCCGGCCCATACTGCTGCATCAGGAGGCGGATCTCGTCGGCGAGGCGGGGCTCGTCGGCGGCGAATTCGGACCAGGAAGCCATGTGGACACTCTATCGAACACGTGTACGAAGATGTAGTGCGACACGCAGGTCACCCATACCGGTCGCTATGGTGTTCGGATGCTGCTCTCCGACCGCGACCTGGTCTCCGAGATCAAGGCCGGCACGCTCGCGCTGGAGCCCTTCGAGCCGACGCTGGTGCAGCCGTCGAGCATCGACGTACGCCTGGACCGGCTGTTCCGGGTCTTCAACAACCATCTCTACACACACATCGACCCGTCGAAGCAGCAGGACGACCTGACCTCGATGGTCGAGGTGCCGGAGGGACAGCCGTTCGTGCTGCACCCGGGCGAGTTCGTGCTCGCCTCCACGCTTGAGGTGATCTCGCTGGGCGACCAGCTCGCCGGGAGGCTGGAGGGCAAGTCGAGCCTGGGGCGGCTGGGGCTGCTGACCCACTCGACGGCCGGATTCATCGACCCGGGCTTCTCCGGCCACGTCACGCTGGAGCTGTCGAACGTGGCGAACCTGCCGATCACGCTCTGGCCGGGCATGAAGATCGGCCAGCTCTGCATCTTCCGGCTCTCCTCGCCGGCCGAGCACCCGTACGGCTCGGCCGTCTACGGCTCGCGTTACCAGGGGCAGCGCGGCCCGACGCCGAGCCGGTCCTGGCAGAGCTGGCGCACCTGGCCGACGCGCTGACGGACGCCCGCAGTTGTTAAGAAGGGCCCCCTCCTCTACCGGAGGCGTTAAGAGGGGGCCCTTCCTTACACCCGGCCGTAGCTGTTGATGTCGCCGTCGTCGACCCGCTTCATCGTGATGGGCTTGCCCGACTGGGAGGCGTGCACCACCCAGCCGTCGCCCACGTACATCGCCACGTGGTGCAGGTCGCCGTAGTAGAAGACGAGATCACCGGCACGCAGCTCGGCACGGCCGATCCGCTTCGTCACGCCGTGCTGCTGGCGTGCGTTGTGCGGCAGCGACACGCCGCCCTTGGCCCACGCCGCCATGGTCAGGCCCGAGCAGTCGAAGTGGTCCGGCCCGGCCGCGCCCCAGACGTAGATCTTGCCGATCTGGGCGCAGGCGAACTTGACCGCCGCACCGGCCGCGCCACCGGGGTAACCGGCCGGGCAGGGCGCCGGGCGCAGCGGGCCGCCGCCGCCCTTGCCGTACACCTTGAGCCGCAGCTTCTGCAGCCGGGCGATCTCGGCGTCGATCTGCTTCTTCTTCGCCGCGAGCTGGGCCTCGGTGCGCGCCAGCCCGGCGATCATCTCGTCCAGCGGCTTCTTCTTCGCCGCCAGTTCGTCGCGCAGCGCGGCGACGGAGCGCACCTGCTCGTGCTGCCGGTGCGCGAAGCGGTCGAGCAGTTCCAGGCCGTTGACCAGGTCACCCGGTGAGCGGCTGCCCAGCAGCGCGTTGACGGTGGAGAGGTTGTCGCCCTTGTAGGCGTCGGCGGCGAGCCCGCCGACCTGGCCGAGCGCGGCGTCCACCCGGGCCTGGAGGGGCGCGATCTGCCGGCCGAGCGCGTCGGCCTGCTCGCGCCGCGCGGCGAGCTGTTCGCGTACGGCGTTGACCTGTTCGATGACCGGTTCGAGCTTGTTCCAGTCGCGGTCGATCTGGGCCTCGATCTCGGCGACCGAGGGTTCGGCGTGTGCCGCGGTGGCGCCACCGGTCAGGACGACAGCGGTGCCGACCAGGGCGGCGAGGGCGGTGGTGAAGCGGGACCAGCGGGTACGCGGCACAGCCGTGGACCGGTCGACAGACCGGCTCGACGACGGCCGCGGGGCATGGAGTGCCACCGGCGTCCGTACTCCTTCTTCAGTTCCGCCTACCGGGTTAGCTGACGGATTCGGGCGGGAAGGGAGCCGCCCTACCGCATCGCTGCGGATTCACCCCAGGTACCTGGTTCCCCGGCTCGCCCGCGGGCGACTCGGCGGTGCCGGTCCGTCACCGACCGGGTTGGACGGTGAGACGTACGGCCGACGATTCACCAGAGTAGGGACCACCGTTATCGATCCGCAACTTCCAGCGACGTGACACTCCGTACGCGATCCGGCGGCGAACCACTGACGGAAGTGAAATTTTCTTTCACGGCTGATTACTTACTGGAAAGGTATTGACCGTCACGGGTGTGCGGAGTGAGGGTGGAGACGCAGTGACCCCCATCCCTGTCCAGGAGGTTCGATGCACCTCTCCGCCCCGCCGTCGGGCAGACGGATACTGCTCGCCGCCGCCGTGGCCACCGCCACCGCGCTGGCGACGACCGGCCCGGTGACCGCCGCGCCGGACACGTCCCCGCCCGCGAGCGACAGGCAACAACAATACGCCGCCGCGGCCGCCGAGTACGGCGTCCCGCAGAACGTGCTGCTCGGTGTCTCCTATCTGGAGTCCCGCTGGGACACCCACACCGGGCAGCCGAGCACCAGCGGCGGCTACGGCCCGATGCACCTGACCGACGCCGCGCACATCCTCGCCATGCCGGGCAGCGCCCACGTCGACGAGGACGAGGACCCGCGCGGCGACGACTCCCGTCCACTGAAGCTCGACCCGGCCACGGCCGCCACGCCGGAGCGGGAGGCCCCGCTGCCGCCCGCCTCGCTCCAGACGCTCGACGCCGCCGCCGCGCTCACCGGGCTCGACGCCGGGACGCTGCGGACCGACCCGGCCGCGAACATCCGCGGTGGCGCGGCGCTGCTGGCGTCGTACCAGAAGGCTCTGGGCGGGCCGGTCGGCGCCGGCACCGACCCGGCGGCCTGGTACGGCGCGGTGGCCCGGTACTCCGGCGCGGACACCACCGACGGCGCGGCGGCCTTCGCCGACGAGGTGTACGACCAGCTCGGCCAGGGCGCCAGCCGGACCACCGACGACGGCCAGCGGGTCACGCTCGCCGCCACCGCCGCGACGCCGGACCGTTCCCGGCTGGCCCGGCTCGGTTTGCGTAACGCCGAGCGGCCGGACGGGCTGGAGTGCCCGGTGCGGCTGGCCTGTGAGTGGATCCCCGCGCCGTACGAGCAGCTCAGCGACGACCCGGGTGACTACGGCAACCACGATCTTGGCGACCGGCCGAAGCAGCAGAAGATCGAGTACATCGTCATCCACGACACCGAGGGCTACTTCGGCCCGAGCGTCGACCTGGTGAAGCGGGCCGACTACCTGGGCTGGCACTACACGCTGCGCTCGGTGGACGGCTACATCGCCCAGCACATCAAGACCAAGGACGTCGGCTGGCACGCCGGCAACTGGTACGTCAACGCGAAGTCCATCGGCCTGGAGCACGAGGGCTTCGCCGGTCAGGGCACCTGGTACACCGAGGCGATGTACCGCACCTCCGCCAAGCTGGTGCGCCACCTGGCGCTGAAGCTCGGCATCCCGATGGACCGGCAGCACATCATCGGCCACGACAACGTGCCCGGCATCAACGCCGGCGCGGTGGGCGGCATGCACTGGGACCCGGGACCGTACTGGGACTGGTCGCACTACTTCGACCTGATGAAGGCGCCGTTCCGCACCACCGGCACCGCGCGGACCGGTCTGGTCACCATCGACCCGGACTTCGCCACCAACCGGCCGGCGTTCACCGGCTGCAACCAGCAGCCGCCGGGCGTCCCGACGCCCAGGCCGCCGGCCGAGCCGTGCCCGTCGCGCGGCTCCTCGTCGGTGATCCTGCGGACCGCGCCGAGCCCGGACGCCCCGCTCGTCAACGACCTCGGGCTGCGCCCGGACGGCACGCCGGACACGATGTACATCTCCGACCACGGCGCCCGCGCCTCGGCCGGTCAGACGTACGCGCTCGCCGGCCGGCAGGGTGACTGGACGGCGATCTGGTATCTCGGCCAGAAGGCGTGGTTCCTCAACCCGGCCTCCGCGCCGACCGCGAAGTGGGCCACCGGCTTCGTGGTGACCCCGCGGCCCGGCAAGGCCACCATCCCGGTGTACGGGCGGGCCTACCCGGAGCAGGCCGCCTACCCGGACACCATCCCGTACCAGACCATCTCGCCGCTTCAGTACACGTTCGCCGCCGGCCAGCGGTACGCGGTCGGCGGGGTGCTGCCCGGCGAGTACTACCGGGCCGTCTCGTTCGACGGTTCGGCCCCGGGTGACCGGACCGTGGTACGCGGCGAGAACCGCTACGTGCAGGTCCAGTTCGGCCACCGGATCATGTTCGTGAACCTGGACGACGTGCTGATCCTGCCGTCCCCGGTCGGTGCGCCGCGCTGACCCGTCACCGCACGGCGAGAGGCCCCCGGTCCGTGACGGACCGGGGGCCTCTCGGTGGTACGGGATACGGTCAGGCGACCCGGACGAAGCCGGCGATCGGCATCGTGCTGATGCTCGACACCTGGACCGGTTTACCGGTACGTGGCGCGTGCACCATCACGCCGTTGCCGAGGTAGAGCCCGACGTGGTGCAGATCGGAGCCGAAGAACACCAGGTCACCCGGTCTCGCCTCGGAGCGGGACACCTTGCGGCCCTCGTTCCACTGCGCGCCGGTGAAGTGGGTGAGCGAGATGCCCGCCGCCTTGTACGCGTACTGGGTGAGGCCGGAGCAGTCGAACGAGTTCGGGCCGGTGGCACCCCACACGTACGGGTCGCCGACCTGGGCGCACGCCGTCTTGATCGCGGTCCGCGCGGCGCTGCTCACCACACCGTCGACGGCGGGGCAGCCCGCCGGGCGGATCGAGGTGACCGGCAGCATGGCGGTCAGCCGCTTGATCTCCGCGTCGATCTGCTTCTTCTTCGCCGCGAGATCGTTCTGCTGCTTGATCTCCAGCGCGATCAGCGCGTCGAGCTTCTCCTTCTGCTTGTTGTACTCGTCACGCACCTTGAGCACACCGGCGATCTGGCGGCGCTGGTCCTCGGCGATCCGGTCCAGCATGACCAGCTGCTCGGCCAGCGCGCCCGGCTTGGAGTTCACCAGCAACGCGCCCAGCTCCTGCGACGGGCCCTGGATGTAGTAGCGGGCCGCGATGTCGCCGACCTTGTTCATGGCGAGCGTGGAGGCCAGCTCCAGCGGCACCATCTTGTCCTTCAGCGCCTTGGACTTCTTCTGGTTGGCGCGCAGCTGCGAGCGGACCTTGTTGAACTGCTCGATGGTGGGTTCGAGCTGCTGCCACTGCTTGTCGATCTGCGCGTCGATCTCGTCCACCGACGGCGCCGCGTGCGCCGGGGCCGTCAGCATTCCGGCGCCGACCGCGGCGGCCGCGACCAGGGTGACCAGACGGTGAACCACCCGTCGGAACCCGGCCCGCCGGCCGGGTGGCGCGCTCGGGGCGTGACGTTGAGGGGGCGTGGTTGCCACCGGCACGGACTCCTTTGCAACCGACCGCCGGGCGCCTCGCGAGAGGGAAGGTCGAGGCAGACGACCCACAGCGGTCGGTGCCTCACATTAGGGAAGGCGTCCGGTGGAATCAAGGCGACCGTTTACTCAATCACGTTTCCGCAATCGTTTGCACACCAAGGGTATTCGTTTCATCTTCCGACGATGGCCGTCAATACGTCGTCGAGCGTGACCACGCCCATCGGCCGGCGCCCGTCGCTGACCAGCACCATGTGGCGGCGTTCGCGGCGCATCGCGAGCAGCAGGTCGGCCAGCGTACGGTCCGGCGGCACCACCGCCAGCGGCCGGTAGACGGCGGCCGGCACCGGCGCCCGGCGGCTCGCCCCCGCGTACCCGAGGACGTCCTTGACGTGCACGAACCCGAGCACCCGGCGGGTGGCCCGCTGCACCACCGGGAAGCGGGACCGGCCGGTACGGGTCGCCAGCACCTCCAGCGACGCCGGTGAGACGTCCTCGGCCACTGTGGTCACCGTGGACCAGGGTTGCAGCGCGTCCGCGGCGGTACGGCTGTGCAGGGCCAGCGCGCCGGTGATCCGGGCGTGCACCTCGGCGTCGAGCAACCCCTCGGTACGCGCCTGGGAGACCAGACCGGCCAGTTCCTCGGCGGTGAACACGGTCTTCACGGCGTCTGTCGCCTCCACCCGCCACCACCGCAGCACCTGCCGCGCCGCCCACTTCATCGCCAGCAGCAGCGGCTTGGTGGCCAGGCAGAACGCCAGCATCGCCGGGCCGAGCCAGAGCGCCGACGGCTCCGGGCCGGCCAGCGTGATGTTCTTCGGCACCATCTCGCCGACCACCGTGTGCAGGAACACCACCACCGCCAGCGCGACGACGAACGCCACCGGGTGCACCGCCGAGGCGGGCAGTCCCAGCGCGGCGAACGAGGGCTCCAGCAGTTGGGCCAGCGCCGGTTCGGCGATCGCGCCGAGGCCCAACGAGCAGACGGTGATGCCGAGCTGCGCCCCGGCGATCATCAGCGGGATCTGGTTCATCGCAGCCAGTGCCCACCGGGCCCGCTTCGACGTCGCCGCGAGCGGTTCGATCACCGTACGGCGGGAGGCGATCAGCGCGAACTCACTGCCCACGAAGAACCCGTTGCCGAGCAGCAGGCCCACTGCGACGAGTAACTCAGGCACCGTCGTCGGGCTCCTCGGGGCGCACCACCCGCACCTGCTCGATCCGGTGCCGGTCGACCTCCACCACGGTGAACTCGTACCCGGCCTCGTCCACCGTCTCGCCCGGCACCGGGATGTGGCCGAGCCGCGCCATGAGGAAGCCGCCGAGCGTCTCGTACGGCCCGTCAGGCAGCCGGAAACCGGTCTGCTCGACCAGCTCGTCGGCGCGCAGCACGCCGTCGGCCAGGACGGTCCGCTCGCCCCCGGGCACGGTGAGCTCCACCGGCCCGAAGCCGTCCAGCGCGTCCGGGTCGAACTCGTCGGCGATCTCCCCGACCAGTTCCTCGACCAGGTCCTCCACGGTCACCACGCCGTCGGTGCCGCCGTACTCGTCCACCACGATCGCCAGGTCCGCCCCGGCGGCCTTGAGCGCGGCCAGCACCCCGTTCAGGTTCAGGCTCTCCGGGACGTACACCGGTTCCCGGGCCACGGCGGCGACAGTGGTGGCCGCCCGGCGGGCCAGCGGCACGCCGAGCGCGTCCGGCACCCCCGCGACACCGGTGACCAGGTCGAGCGTCTCCTCGTAGACGGGGAACCGGGTCCGGCCGGTCCGCCGGGACGCCTCCAGCAGCTCGGCCACCGTCGCGGTGGCGCGCAACGCCGTCACGTCGACCCGGGGCGTCATGGCCTCGGCGGCCCGCTTGTCGCCGAAGCGGATGGTCCGGCGCAGCAGCATCGCGGTGTCCGGCGGCAGCGCGCCCGCGCGGGCGGAGATGGCGGCGAGCAGGCCCAGCTCCTCCGGGGAACGGGCGCTCGCCAGCTCCTCCTGCGGCTCCACGCCGAGGCGGCGCACCAGCCGGTTCGCTGACTCGTTCAGCAGCCGGATCAGCCAGCCGAAGGTGCGCGAGAAGGCCCGCATCGGCGCGGCCGTGGCCAGCGCCGCGGGCATCGGGCGGGCCAGCGCGAGGTTCTTCGGCACCAGCTCGCCGAAGAGCATCGAGATGAGCGTGGCCAGGGCCAGCGCGAGCAGGCCGGTGAAGCGTTCCGCGCCGCCGAACGGGTGCAGCAGCGGCGCGAAGAGGCGGGCCAGGGCGGGCTCGGCCAGGTAGCCGGTGAGCAGCGCGGTGAGCGTGATGCCGAGCTGCGCGCCGGAGAGCTGGAAGGACAGCTCGCGCAGCGCGCGGCGTACCGTGGCGGCCCGGCCGTCGCCCTCGTCGGCCCGCCTGTCGATCTCCGCCCGGTCGACGGTGACCAGGGCGAACTCGGCCGCGACGAAGAAGGCGTTGCCGGCGGTCAGCAGCACGAAACCGACCAGTGGCAACAGCGTCAGAAGCAGAAGGCCGTCGATGCGCGTGATTGTGGCACGCGGACGGCGATGGTGGACCCCCCGTAGCGTGGTGTGCATGGACGGTCTGCTGCTCACCGACGAACTGGTCCTGCTCGCGTACGACGACGACGGCGTCAACCGGCTCGGCAGCCCGCACCTCGGCTACGGCCTCGCCGGGGCGGTGCTGCTGGAACTGGCCCTGGCCGGCCGGGTGGAGGTGGCGGACAAGCGGCTCGTGGTGACCGATCCCGCCCCGACCGGCGTACCGCTGCTGGACGAGGCGCTGGCGACCGTGGGAACCGGCCGCGCGCGCAAGCCGAAGGACTGGATCGGCAAGCTCGCCCGGGGCCTGCCGGACCGGGTGCTCGGCGGGCTCGTCGACGCCGGGGTGCTGCGCCGGGAGTCCGGCAAGGTGCTGCTGGTCTTCCCGCGTACCCGCTATCCCTCGCCGACCGGCGCCCAGCCGCCGGCGGAGACGGCGGCCCGGCAGCGGATGGCGGCGGCGCTCACCACCGACGGCCCGGTCGACGCCCGGACCGCCGCGCTGCTCACGCTGACCCGCGCGGTCGGCCTGGACCGCAAGATCTTCCGTGAGCTGCCCAGGCAGCGGGTCAAGGCGCGGATCGAGGAGATCGCCGCCGGTGACTGGGCCTCGGACGCCGCCAGGAAGGCCATCGAGGAGATGCAGGCCGCGCTGCTGGTCGCCAGCACGGCCGCGGTGGCCGCCGCCTCGTCCGGCTGAGACGCGACGGCGGCGGCACCGCACTGGTGCCGCCGCCGTCGTGGTCCGGCTCCTGCCGGGGTACGCCTCAGCTCGCGGAGGGTGCGACCTCCGGTTCACCGGCCGGGGCCTCCGGCTTGACCGAGCGCAGCAGCACGCTCGCCACGTCGACCACCTCGACCTGCTCGCCCGCGCCCTTGCCGTTGACGCCGTCGTTCAGCATCGTCGAGCAGAACGGGCAACCGACCGCGATGGTCTTCGCGCCGGTGGACATGGCCTCCTCGACCCGGTCCACGTTGATCCGCTTGCCGATCTTCTCCTCCATCCACATCCGGGCGCCGCCGGCGCCGCAGCAGAAGGAGCGCTCGCTGTTACGCGGCATCTCGGTCAGCTCGCCCTGGATCGAATCGCCGAGCACCTCGCGCGGGGCCGCGAAGATCCGGTTGTGGCGGCCCAGGTAGCACGGGTCGTGGTAGGTCACGCCGCCGTCGACCGGCTGGACCGGGGTGAGCTTGCCGGCGCTGACCAGGTGGGCCAGCAGCTGGGTGTGGTGCACGACCTCGAACTCGCCGCCGAGCTGGCCGTACTCGTTGCCCAGGGTGTTGAAGCAGTGCGGGCAGGTGGCGACGATCTTGCGCTTGTTCTTCTCCCGGCCCTCGAACGCCTCGTTGAGGGTCTCGACGTTCTGCTGGGCGAGCATCTGGAAGACGAACTCGTTGCCGATACGCCGCGCCGGGTCGCCGGAGCAGGTCTCGCCCTCGCCCAGGATGGCGAACTTGACGCCCGCCTCGTTGAGCAGCGTGGCGACCGCGCGGGTGGTCTTCTTGGCCCGGTCCTCGAACGCGCCGGCGCAGCCGACCCAGAACAGGTATTCGAAGTCGTCGACCTCGCCGACGCGCGGCACCTCGAACCCGAGGCCCTTGGTCCAGTCCTCGCGGGTGTTCTGCGGGGCGCCCCACGGGTTGCCCTTGTTCTCCAGGTTGCGCAGCATGACGCCGGCCTCGGACGGGAAGCTCGACTCGATCAGCACCTGGTAGCGGCGCATGTCGACGATGTGGTCCACGTGCTCGATGTCGACCGGGCACTGCTCGACGCAGGCGCCGCAGGTGGTGCAGGACCAGAGCACGTCCGGGTCGATGACACCACCCTCCTCGGCGGTGCCGATCAGCGGCCGGTCCGCCTCGGCCATCGCGAGCACGTCCACCCCGGCCAACTGCTCCTGGGTGGCCTTCTCCTCGCCGGTCAGGTCCTTGCCGCCGCCGGCCAGCAGGTACGGCGCCTTGGCGTACGCGTGGTCGCGCAGGCTCAGCACCAGCAGCTTCGGCGACAGCGGCTTGCCGGTGTTCCAGGCGGGGCACTGCGACTGGCAGCGACCGCACTCGGTGCAGGTGCTGAAGTCGAGCAGGCCCTTCCAGGTGAACTGCTCGACGTGGGCGACGCCGAACTGGTCCTTCTCCGGGTCGGCCTCCTCGAAGTCCAGCGGCTTGCCCTCGCTGGTCATCGGGCGCAGCGGGCCCAGGCCGGAGCCGGCCGGCTTCTCCGGGTCGCGCTTGAAGAAGATGTTCGGGAAGGCCAGGAAGCGGTGCCAGGCCACGCCCATCGTGACGTTCAGCGAGATCACGATGAGCCAGGTCATCGAGATGCAGATCTTGATGAGCGCGGCGACGCTGACGCCGGCCTCCCAGCTCGGGAGCACCGAGCCGACCGCGTGGCTGAGCGGGGCGGCCCAGACGGGGTACTCGAAGTGGTCGGTGGCGACCTTGAAGCCCCGGATCACGAACCCGAAGATCAGGACCAGCAGGACGACCCACTCGACGAAGTAGCCCTGCCACATGGTCGAGCCGGTGAACCGGGACCGGTTCTCCGCGCGGCCGGGCCGGTTGCGCAGCCGGATCACCATCAGCACGACGATGCCGATCAGGCCGAGGATGCCGATCCACTCGGTGACCAGGCCGAAGATCGTCCAGTGCCCGATGATCGGCAGCCCGCCGCCGGTCGAGACCACCTCGAAGTAGGCCTCCAGCACCAGCAGCGACAGCACGATGAAGCCGACCATCACGAACCAGTGGGCGGCCCCGACCACGCTCCACTTCAACATGCGGGTGTGACCGGCGGTCTCCACCAGCATCTGCTTCGTACGCGCGCCCTTGTCGCCGAACCGTTCCGGCGCGGGCTGGCCGAGCCGGATGACGGCGGTCATCTTCATGACCGCGCGCACCGCAAGCCACACCGCAACGGCGGTGATGGCGGCCGCGAGGATCGTGGTGACGATCTGGACGCTGCCCATCGAGTTGGCCTCCCGGTCTGCTGCTTTGTCCGTGCAGCCTACGCGCAAGGTTACCCAGCAGTAACGTGAGTCTTCTCGCACCAGGCCACGCCGCCCTGCGCACACCTTAGGTGCAGTGGCACCGAAGTGCCGGGCAGGGGCGGCGTGGCGTGACCTACGCCGTGGCGGGGCAGCGCCCGATCAGCGCCAGCGGGAGAGCAGGATCAGCGACGAGACCATCGCGCCGAACCCCACAGCGAGGTTCCAGTAACCCCAGGTGGCGACCGGATACGCCTGCTCCGAGAGGTAGTAGACGACCAGCCAGCCGATGCCCACCACGATCAACGCGACAGCGGTGACCGGAAGCCAGATCGGGCTAGGCTTGCGCGTCGACGCCGTCGCCGTCGGACGAACGTCCGTCGGCGGGGTGTACACCTTCTTCTTGCGGACCTGAGACTTGGGCACGACGCTCTCCAGAGGGGGGTACGACCTCGTCCGGCCTGACAACCGGGCGCGAGGGCGACGGTCCATGGCCAATAATGTTCGACAGCTAGCGTAGTCCCGACGGACCGTCCAGGCCATGAATGGGGCCAGGACGGTGCACTCAGTAACCGGAAAGAGCGGACTTTCCGGGTCGAGCAGGTCGGCTCGCACCGGCGCGGGCCGGAACGAGACGACGGGAAAGGGAACGCCCGGTGGAGTACACGTCCGGTGCCGCCTCCTGGCAGAAGGTCCTCCGCCGCGCGGCAGCCGCCCTGCTGCCCCGGCGCGCACGCCAGCGCCGCCCGGGCTGGTCCGTCGGCGTACCCCTGATCGCCGCCGCGGCCGGTCTGCTGTTCACCACCACCGCCACCACCGCGGGCGGCACCTCGCTGCGTGAGGACCGACGGCCCCAGCTCACCCAGCTGATCGAGGACCGCCGCGAGGAGGTCGCCGCCAGCGAGGCCAAAGCCGCCCGGCTCCGCGCCGAGGTGGAGGAACAGACCGAAGCGCTCGCCGGCGCCGACGGGCCGATCAAGACCGAGCGGGACCGGGCCGCCGCCAGCCGGCAGGCGGCCGGATTCACCGCGCTCACCGGCAGCGGCGTGACAGTCGAGCTGAACGACGCCGACCGCCGGCCCGACCAGCCGCTGCCGAAGGGTGCCAGCAACGACGACCTGGTGGTGCACCAGGGCGACGTCCAGGCCGTGGTCAACGCGCTCTGGGCCGGCGGCGCGGAAGCCATGTCAATCATGAACGTCCGCGTGCTGAGCACCAGCGCGGTACGCTGCGTCGGTAACACCCTGCTGCTGCACGGCCGGGTTTACTCCCCTCCTTTCAAGATCGTGGCAATCGGCGATCCCGCGGAACTCCAGCGGGCGCTCGCCGCCTCTGAGGGAGTGCGGGTGTTCAAGGAAGTGGCCGACCACTACCAACTCGGGTACGTCGAACGCGTCTCCACGGTCACCGTGCCCGCCTTCGAGGACTCCACCGCGTTGCAGTCGGCGACGGTGCCCCGGTGACCGGCGGCGACCCGCGGGCACGCGCCGGTCACGACCGCGAGGAGGAACCCACCGCGTTCCTTCCCCGGGTCGAGCGTCCGGCACCCGCCCCGGCGTCGCCACGGCCGCTCGACCTGCCCTGGCCCGAGGCCGGCCCCGCACACACCGCCCCGGTCCGGCGCGGCCCGGCCGCCCGGCCGCACCGCCCACCGCCCGCACCGCCCCGGGCCACTCCGCCGCCCGGCCCGCCGCCACCGTGGCCGGGCAGCCGGGCACATCAGCCGATCGGCGACTCCCACCCGGAGGCCGGCCCCCGGCGCCGCCCACCGGCGCGCGAGCCTTCCGGGGGTTCGCCCCGGCCGCCCGGCGTACCCCGTTTCGGCGGGCCGACCGGCGCGGACCGCAATCCGCCGGTCGACCCCGGAGCGACAACGGTGCTGCCCGCCGTTCCCCGCCCGCCCGCCGATCCCCGCCTGGACGCGACCGGGCTGATGGGCGCGGTGCCCCCGGCGCCGGACGCCGGTGACGACGGCCCGCCGGCCGAGCCGCCCCGTCCCCGCCGCGGCGAGCGGGTGGTGCGACTGCGGCCGGAGCAGACCGGCGACGGCTACCGCAGCGTCCACTCCGAGCTGACCCGTCCCACAGTCGGCTCCCGGGTGCGCACCGTCGTGCGCGGCACCGGCGAGCTGCTTATCACCTTCGGCCTCGTAGTGCTCCTCTTCGTCGGGTACGAGATCTGGGGCAAGTCGGTCCTCGTCGAGGCCCACCAGAACGACCTGAGCAGCCAGCTCGCCCAGCAGTGGGACACTCCCGCGGACCCGACTGTCGGCCCGACCAGCCGCCCGGCCGCCACGCCGAAGCCACCGGCCAAGGGACAGCCGGTCGCCGGCCTCTACATCCCCAAGTTCGACAAGCACTGGGTAGTGGTCGAGGGGGTCGACCCGGAGGACATCCGGTACGCCCCGGGCCACTACCCGGACAGCGCCCTGCCCGGCGGGGTCGGCAACTTCTCCGTCGCCGGTCACCGCATCCGCTCCACGTTCTGGCGGCTGGACGAGCTGACGACCGGCGACGCCATAGTGGTCGAGACCAGGTCCGACTGGCTCGTCTACCGCGTCTACGAGCAGCGGATCGTCAAGCCGTCCCAGGTGGAGGTGGTCGCGCCGGTGCCGGGCAAGCCGGACCAGAAGGCCACCGAGAAGCTGCTCACGCTGACCACCTGCAACCCGAAGTTCGACAACTACCAGCGGCTGATCATCCATGCCCGGCTGGACCACGCGCAGGCGAAGTCGGCGGGCCGCCCGGCCGAGTTGGAGGCGTGATCCGTGTACGCGTGGATCTGGCGCAAACTGCCGTTCGGGCTGCCCGGAAAGCTGATCGGCTCGCTGCTGCTCGCCACCGCCACCGTCGCGCTGCTCTGGTTCGTGGTCTTCCCGTGGGCCGAGCCGCTGCTGCCCTTCGACGACGTGCAGGTCACCCAGGACTCCGGCGTGCCGGGCGACGGCGGGCCGCCCGGCGAGGAGCTGCCGTACAGCACCGAGACGAACAACGCCCCACCCTCCACCCCGAACAGGTGACCCGATGCGCGTTCTGGTGATCGACAACTACGACTCGTTCGTCTTCAACCTCGTGCAGTACCTCGGCCAGCTCGGGGCCGAATGCGACGTGCGGCGCAACGACGAGATCGACGTCGCCGAGGTGGGCCGCGCCGGTGCCGCCGGCGTCCTGCTGTCACCCGGTCCGGGCAGCCCGGATCGGGCCGGCATCTGCCTGGACGTGATCCGCGAGTACGCCGGCAAGCTCCCGATCTTCGGCGTCTGCCTCGGCCACCAGGCGATCGGCGAGGCGTTCGGCGCGACCGTCGCCCGCGCGCCGGAACTGCTGCACGGCAAGACCTCTGAGGTACGCCACGACGGCGTGGGCGTGCTCGCCGGCCTGCCCGACCCGTTCACCGCCACCCGCTACCACTCGCTTGCCGTACTGCCCGAGACGCTCCCCGACGAGCTGGAGGTCACCGGCCGGACCGCCTCCGGCGTGGTGATGGCGATGCGGCACCGCTCGCTGCCGATCGAGGGTGTGCAGTTCCACCCGGAGTCGGTGCTGACCGAGGGCGGTCACCTGATGCTGGCGAACTGGCTGGCCGCCTGCGGCTTCCCGGCGGCGCTGGAGCGCGCCCCGGAGCTGGCCGCCGAGGTGGACGCCCGCCGCCAGGCGGCCTTCTCCCCAGCCTGACGGCCGCTTCCCGCCCGCCCCCCATCCGCCTCCCTCTCCGTCGATCATGAAGTTGGCGGGGATAAATCGGACGCTCAGTGCCGCTAAGTTCATGGTCAACGGGAGAAGCAAGGCGGAGATGCGAGCGTGGCGGCGGCCCCGGGATCGGGGACGCCGCCGCGTCGGTCGGTCAGGTGAAGGTCAGCGGTCGGTACGTGTCGGCGCGATGGTCGGGAACGGGAAGCCACTGCCGCCGCCGTTGCCGCCGCCGTTGCCCGGCGTGCTCGGGGACGTGCTGGGGGTGACGCTCGGCGTCGGGCTCGTGGGCTCCTCCTCGCGCGGCACGTCGACCTCGATGGTCACCGTCTCGCCCTTGGCCAGCTTCCTATTGGGCGACGGGGACTGACCGCTGACCTTGCCCACCTGGGCCGGTTCGACCTCTTCGCCGTCGACCACCTTGACCCGGTAGCCGGCGTTCTCAAGCTGCTTCCTCGCCTGGTCCTCGGTGAAGCCGCGGACGTCCGGCACCTCGGCGACGTTGCCCTTGGAGACCTCGAGCGTCACCTTGGTGTTCGGGGCCACCGTGCTGCCCTCGTCGGGCGACACGTTGACCACCTGTTCCTTCGGGGCGCTGTCGGTGACGTCCTTGCGGACCACGGTGAGCCCCAGGCCTTCCAGGGTCGCCTTCACGCTGGTGAAGGTGCCACCCTTGAGGGCCTGCGGGATGGTGACGTCGTCCGGACCGGCGCAGATCTGGACCGTGACCTCGCTGTTCTTCTCCACCCGCTGGCCGAACGGCGGGTTCTGCTCGACCACGGTGCCCTTCTTGCACTCGGCGTTCTTGACCGGGTCCCCGGGGGCGAAACGCAGCCCGGCCTGGCTGAGCGCGGCCTGCGCGTCGGCCTGCGTGCGGTCCACCAACTGCGGCACCGACACCTTCTCGTTGCCGGCCTGGTTGAGCCAGAGCGCGGTGCCGAGCGCGATCACCGCGAGCACACCGAGCGTGGCGAACGCGGCGATGACCCAGGACGAGGTCTTGCGCTTGCCCGGGTCGCCGACCCGCGCCACCGGCTGCTGGCGGGTCTGCGGGCCCATCATCTGGGTCTGCTGCGCCTGCTGGTAGCCGCCGCCCGCGGCGGCACCCATCGCCATGGTCTCGTCGGCCGGCATCACCGGGGTGGCGAGCACCGGACGCCCGGCGGCGGCGCGGAGCAGGTCCGCCCGCATCTCGCCGGCGCTCTGGTAGCGGTTGAGCGGGTTCTTCGACAGCGCCTTGAGCACGATCGCGTCGACAGCGGGGTTGACGTCCGGGTTGATCGTGCTCGGCGTCGGCGGCTGTTCCCGTACGTGCTGGTAGGCGACGCTGACCGGACTGTCCCCGACGAACGGCGGGTGGCCGCAGAGCAGCTCGAACAGCACGCAGCCGGCCGCGTAGACGTCGGAGCGGGCGTCGACCGCCTCGCCGCGCGCCTGCTCGGGAGACAGGTATTGCGCGGTGCCGATGACCGCGCTGGTCTGCGTCATCGTGGTGGCGCCGCTGGCGAGCGCCCGGGCGATGCCGAAGTCCATCACCTT
Source organism: Micromonospora sp. NPDC049203 (assembly GCF_043197215.1). NCBI lineage: Bacteria > Bacillati > Actinomycetota > Actinomycetes > Micromonosporales > Micromonosporaceae > Micromonospora > Micromonospora sp. NPDC049203. Next base: position 96,829 of record NZ_JBICSV010000011.1, read on the forward strand.
GACCTGGCCGGTCTGGGTGAGCATCACGTTTCCGGGCTTGATGTCCCGGTGGATGATCCCGTGCCGGTGGCTGAACTCCAGCGCCGCGCACATGTCGGCGCAGATCTCCAGCGCCCGGCGCGGCTGGAGCCGCCCCTCGACGCCGAGAACCTCCTTGAGGGTCCGGCCGTTGACGAACTCCATCACGATGAACGGCAGGGTCTCGCCCGTGGGGGCGGTCTCCTCGCCGGTGTCGTAGACGGCGACGATGGCCGGGTGGTTGAGCGAGGCGGCGTTCTGCGCCTCACGGCGGAACCGCATCTGGAAGGTGGCATCCCGGGCCAGGTCGGTACGGAGCATCTTGATCGCGACATCCCGCCCGAGCCGGAGGTCACGGCCGCGGTGCACCTCCGCCATGCCGCCGTAGCCCAGCAGCTCGCCGACCTGGTACCTGCCACCGAGCAGGCGGGCCTGCGCTGTCATCGCGTCTCTCGTCCTTCGCTCGTCGTCGTACCGCCGTCGGCCGGCAGGAGGCGTACCTCACGACGGTACGACGTGCGGACCGGATAGTCGCCTCCGTACGGCCGCACCGCGCCGGAGGTCACGCTCACACTCGCCGGAGCGGATGCGGTAGCACCGTATTTCCGGTACAGGAACGAAATCACGCCCGAACAGAGGATGACCAGTACGGCCACCACGATCGCCGTCGTCCACAGCCCGGACCGGGAGCGCCGGGGCGGTGCGGGGGCGGGCGGTCGCGCGTACCCCATGGGGTTGTGCTGGGGCATGGGGCGGGGCTGCGGGACGGGGGCCGCGCCGCGCGGCGCCACCGGCGGGCGGGGCTGCGGGACGGGGTGCGCGACCACCGCGGGGTGCGGCGTGACCGGCGGGCGGGCCGGGGACACGGGCGGCCGGGGTTGCGGGCGCGGGGCGGGGGCCGGCTGCGGGCGCGGCACGGCGGCCGGCACCTGCGCCCGCGCGACCGGCGCGGCCGGTGAGGCGGGCACGCCGGAGATCGGGTGCCCGGCACGAGCCGCCTGGGAGAGCGCGAGCTTGGCCTGCCGGGCGATGCTCGCCAGCGCGGCGGCGCTGGACCAGCGCGCGGCCGGATCCTTCGCCATGGACCGCTCGACGATCGCACGCACCTGCGGCGGGATGTCGGGCGGAAGCGCACGCGGAGCGTCCCGCACGTGCTTCATGGCGATTTCGAGGGGGTTGTCCCCCTCGAACGGGCGGCGGCCGGCCAGGCACTGGTACGCGACCACGCCCAGCGCGTAGACGTCCGAGGCGGGGGTGGCGACCGCACCGGTGGCCTGCTCGGGCGAGATGTACGACGCGGTGCCGAGCACCGACCCGGCGGCGGTGAGCTGGCCGATCAGGTCCGAGCGGGCGATGCCGAAGTCGGTGAGCACCAGCGTGCCGTTCGGCCGGACCAGCAGGTTGCCGGGCTTCACGTCGCGGTGCACGATGCCCTTCTCGTGCGCCGCGTGCAACGCGTCGGCGGCCTGCGCCAGCAGGGCCATCGTGCGGGCCGGGGTCAGCCGGCCGACCCGGCTGAGCGTGGCGGAGAGCGCGTCGCCCTCGACGTACTCCATCACCAGGAACGCGATGTGCTGGTCGCTGCCGAAGTCGTAGACGTCGACCACGCCGGGGTGGTTGATGGTGGCCATGGTCCGGGCCTCACCGCGGAACCGCTCGGCGAAGCCCGGTTCGTCGAGCAGCGCGGGGAGCAGGCTCTTGACCGCGACGGTACGGCCCAGCACCTGGTCGGTGCCGCGCCACACGTCACCCATGCCACCGCTGGCGATCCGCTCGTCGAGACGGTAGCGGTTGCCCAGCTTCACTCCCGGGGCGAGCACGTCAGCGCCTCCCGGAGTCCGCGATGGCCGCCGCCATGATCCGGCCGGCGATGCGGGCCGCCTCGGCGCTGCCGCCGCTGCCCGCCTGCTCCAGCTCGACGCAGACCGCGGAGAGCGGCGTGCCGTCCTTGTCCAGCGCGAAGCCGATGAACCAGCCGTGGTCCGGGGTGTTCGGGCCGGACTCGGCGGTACCGGTCTTGCCGCCCACCACGAAGCCGTCGACGGCGGCCCGGCGGCCGGTGCCCTCCTTCACCACGTTCTGCATCATGTCGCGCAGGTCGGCGGCGACCTGGCCGCTGATCGGGCGGCGCAGCTCGCGCGGCTGGGCGGCGTCGTAGACGGTGGTGCGGTCCGGCCCGAGCAGCTGCTTGACCAGGTAGGGACGCATCTGCTTGCCGTCCTTGTTGGCCACCGCGGCGGCGATCAGCGCGCCCTGCAGCGGCGTCATCCGCACGTTGTTCTGGCCGATCGACGACTGCGCCAGCGCCGCCGGGTCGGTGCTGCCGTCCGGGTTCTGCATGTCGCCGGTGCGGCTGGCCGCCACCGGCAGGCCGCCCTCGCCGAGCTGGCCGACGTTGAGGTCCTCCTGCTCGAAGCCGAACTGCTTGGCCTTCTCCTTGACCTTGTCCGCGCCGAGGCGGACGCCGAGCTGGGCGAAGCCGGTGTTGCAGGACTCGGTGACCGCCTCGCGCAGCGTGACCTGGGACTCGGGGCAGATCGACGGCGCGGCGTTGCGGATCGGCTGGCCGGCGCCGGGCGCGGTGTAGCTGGAACCGGCCGGGATGCGGGTCTGCTGCCCGACGCCGTTCTCCAGCGCCGCCGCCGCCATGATGATCTTGAAGGTGGAGCCCGGCGGCAGCGTCTCGGACAGCGCCCGGTTCGCCAGCGGCCGGTCCTTGTCCTTCTCCAGCGTGTTGTACGCCCGGTCCGCCTCGGTGCTGTTGTGGCTGGCCAGCGGGTTCGGGTCGAAGCTCGGCATGGACACCAGCGCCTGCACCGCGCCGGTACGCGGGTCGATCGCGATGGCCGCGCCCTTCTTCGCGCCGACCTGGTTGTCGTTCAGTTGCTTGTACGCCGTCTCCTGGGCCCGCTTGGAGAGCGTCAGCAGCACGTTGCCGCCACCGGTCTCGTCCCCGGTGAACATGTCCTTGATCCGGCTGGCGATGAGCGCGTCGCTGGTGCCGGCCAGGAAGTCGTTCTCCACCCGCTCGATGCCGCTCGCGCTGCCGTTCACCGGCTTCCAGCCGAGCACGTGCGCGTACATCTCACCGCCCGGGTAGGTGCGCTGGTACTTCAGCTCACCGCCGGTCTCCTTGCTGAGCGCGTACGCGGTGCCGCCGACCTCGATGTTGCCGCGCTTGCGGTCGTACTCGGCGACCTGGACCCGGCCGTTGTAGTCGCTGTTGCGGTACTCGTCGGCCTTGTAGGCCTGGATCCAGTTCAGGTTCGCGAACAGCAGCCCGAACAGGACCATCACGACCACGCCGACGCGGCGCAGGGGGGCGTTCACGGCCGGATCACCTCCGTCGGGGCGCCGTGCAACTGCTCGGGCGGACCGCCGGCCGGCCGGGCTGCCGGACCGCCGCCACCGGTCACCGGACGGCGGGCACCGTCGGACACCCGCAGCAGCACGGCGATGAGCAGCCAGTTCGCCATCAGCGAGGAGCCACCGGCGGACAGGAACGGGGTGGTCTGACCGGTCAGCGGGATGAGCTTGCTGATGCCGCCGACGATCACGAAGACCTGGAGGCCCAGCGTGAACGCCAGACCACCGGCGAGCAGCTTGCCGAACGAGTCCCGCACCGCGAGCGCGGCCCGCAGGCCCCGCTCCACGATCAGCAGGTAGATCACCAGCAGCGCGGAGAGACCGAACAGGCCGATCTCCTCACCGATGCCGGCGAAGATGAAGTCCGTCTGCACCTCGGGCAGCAGCGCCGGCTGGCCCCCGCCCGGGCCGGCCCCGAACAGGCCGCCGGTGCCGAGCGTCAGCAGGCCCTGCACCAGCTGGTAGCCCCTGTCGTACGGCTCGGCGAACGGGTCCAGCCAGATCTGCGCCCGGTCGTAGAAGTTGGCGAACGGGCCGCCCACGGTGCTGCCCAGCACGTACGCCAGGTAGGCGCCGCCGAAGAACAGGATCAGGCCGATGAGCAGCCAGCTGACCCGCTCGGTGGCGATGTAGAGCGTCACCACGAACATGCCGAAGTAGAGCAGCGACGTGCCCAGGTCCTTCTCGAAGATCAGGACCAGGAGGCTGACCAGCCAGACCACGAGCACCGGGCCGAGGTCACGCCCGCGCGGGAAGTCGATGCCGAGCACCCGCCGGCTGGCGAGCGAGAGCACCTCGCGCTTGCGCACCAGGTAGTACGCGAAGAACGTGAGCAGGGCCAGCTTGGCGAACTCGCCGGGCTGGATGGAGAACCCGCCGAACTTGATCCACAGCTTGGCGCCGTTGATCTCGGAGAACCGGCTCGGCAGCACCGCCGGGATCATCACCAGCACGATGCCGGCCAGGCCCAGCGTGTACGCGTACCGGGACAGCGAACGGTGGTCGCGCAGGATCGCCAGCAGCCCGGCGGCGAGCACCACGGCGGCCAGCGTCCAGGCGAGCTGCCGGCCGCCGGTGCCGGCGAAGATGGCCAGGTCCTCCCGCTCCGCGGGGGTGGCCTTGGCCAGGTCGTACCGGCGCAGGAAGCCCACGCCGATGCCGTTGAGCAGGGCCACCGCCGGCAGCAGCGCCGGATCGGCGTACGGCGCGAGCCAGCGGATCACCAGGTGCAGGCCGAGGAAGACCAGCCCCAGCGCGGCGGCCGGGATCCAGAAGTCGGGCGTGATCGTGTCCAGCGCCTTCGCCTCGACCATCGCCGCGTACGCCGCCACGAGCACCATGGCGAGCAGGAGCAGGGACAGTTCGGCGTTACGCCGCGACCGGGCCAGGCGGTCGCCGGACTCCCCGCCCGTCGAAGCGGGCGAGGCGGCCGGTACGGCGGCTGCGGTCACGGATACGTCCTCGGGATCGAGCCGGCACTCACTCCGGCGACCGGCAACCCGCCGGGTCGGCCGGCGGAACGGTGTCGGAGGGTACGGCGTCGGGCGTGATGGTCGACGTCGGCGTGCCGGCGGGCGGCGCGGAGGGTACGGGGCTGCCGCTGAGCTGCGGGGTCAGCGCGTTCGGCGTCGCCGCCGTGGTCGGGCTGGTCAGGCCGGGCGACGGGTCGGGCGGACAGAGCGGCTTGAGGTTCGGGTTCGCCGGGTCCTCGCTGGTCAGCTCCGCCAGCCGACGCTCCGCGTCCGGCTCGTCGCGGGCCTGGATGCCCTGCTTCACCCGCTCCTGGGCGGCCAGGGTCAGGTCGTCGAGCCGGGCGTCGCTGCGCGCGTGAACGTCCGACAGGTCCAGCCCGGCGATCTGCCCGGGCACCCCGCGGAAGACCGCGAGCTGGCCGTCGTCGGTGGCGCCGACGTAGTACTGCCGCTGGGTGTACGTCCAGCCGCCGAACGCCGCGCCGCCGACGATCACCGCGAGCGCCAGCACCATCGCGACGGTGCGCAGCGGCCGGCGGCGACGCCGCTCGGGCTCGTCGTCGCGGTTGTCCACCGGTTCCTCGGGCGCGGGCGGCCGGGGTGCGGACAACGCCGAGGCGCGGGCCGCCGGGGTGGAGTCGTCGGCCGAGGTCGCCATGCCCCGGTCGCGGGCGGCGGCACCGCCGACGATCGGGGACGCCTCGACGATGTCCTGGTCGGTGGCGTCAGCGATGATCACGGTGATGTTGTCCGGGCCGCCGCCGCGCAGCGCGAGCTGCACCAGGCGTTCCACGCACCGCTGCGGGTCGGGGTACTCCCGCATGGTGTCCGCGATGGTCTCCGCGCTGACCACGCCGGAGAGCCCGTCGGAGCAGATCAGGTAGCGGTCACCGGGCAGCACCTGGCGGACGCTGTACTCCGGGTCGATGTCGCGGCCGTCGAGCGCCCGGGTGAGCAGCGAGCGCTGGGGGTGGCTGCTCGCCTCCTCCGCGCTGATCCGGCCCTCGTCGACGAGCATCTGGACGTACGTGTCGTCCTTGGTGATCTGCGCGAACTCGCCGTTGCGCAGGAGATAGGCCCGGGAGTCACCGATGTGGACCATGCCGAGCTTGCTGCCGGAGAAGAGGGTCGCGGTGAGCGTCGTGCCCATCCCCTCCAGCTGCGGGTTGGCGTCCACGGTGTCGCGGAGCTGCTGGTTGGCGGTGCCCACGGCGGAGCGGAGCGCGTCGACGAGGGCATCCCCGGGGACGTCCTCGTCGAGCGGCGCCATGGCACCGATGACGATGTTGCTGGCGACGTCACCGGCGGCCATGCCGCCCATGCCGTCGGCCACGGCGAGCAGCCGCGGTCCGGCGTAGACGGAATCCTGGTTACCGTCTCGGATCAGACCGCGGTCGCTGTGGGCCGCGTAGCGCAGGGTCAGAGTCATGGCCGTAATTCGAGGGAAGTGCGGCCGATCCGGATCGGCACGCCGAGGGGGACGGGGGTTGGTCCGGTGACCTTAGCGCGATCGAGATAGGTGCCGTTAGTCGATCCGAGGTCCTCGACGTACCACTGCCCGTCACGGGGCACCAGCCGGGCGTGTCGCGCCGAGGCGTAGTCGTCGGTGATCACCAGGGTCGAGTCCTCCGCCCGGCCGATGGTGATCTGGGCCTCTCCGAGCGTGATCCGGGTGCCGGCGAGCTGACCGGCGGTGACCACCAACTGGTGGGCGGCCCGGCCGCGCTTGGCCTTGGCCGGCTTCCCCGGCTGCCCGGTCGACGCGCCGATCCCCCGCGGCGCGGCCACCAGCTTGCCCGACCGGGCACCGGCGAAGAGGTCCCGGCGGATCACACCGACGACCGTGAACACGAAGATCCACAGCAGGATGAGGAACCCGAACCGGGCGACGGTGATGACGAGCTCCGGCAACGCGGATCAGCCGTCCACGCGGAAGGTCAGCGTCGTGGTGCCGAGCTGGATCATGTCGCCGGGGTTGAGGGCGACCGCCGACACCCGCTGGCCGTTGACCATGGTGCCGTTCGTGGAGCCCAGGTCGGTCAGCACCACCTGGCCGCCGTCGAAGTCGAGCCGGGCGTGGCGCCGGGAGATGCCGACGTCGGGCAGGCGCAGGTTGGCCTGGTCGCCGCGGCCGATCACGGTCGAGCCCATCTGGAGCGGGTAGGTGCGGCCGTCGCCGGAGACCAGGCGGACGTTGCGACCACCGCCGTGACCGGGCGGGGGGCCGTAGCCGCCACCCTGGTCGTACGCCGGGTAGGCCGGGCCGGCGTCGTAGCCGCCGGGCGCCGAGACGGGGGCGACGTCCCCGCCCGTGTAGACCTCGGCGGTGACCCGGAACATGCCGGTGTCCAGGCCCTCACCGCGTTCGACCTCGACGATCACGTCGCCGTAGACCGTCCACGCCTGCTCGCCGATGAACTCGGCCTGCGACTGGGCCAGCTCCTGGGCCAGCGCGGCAGCGTACGGCGCCAGCCGACTGTGGTCGTAGGGCGAGAGATCGATCACGTAGCGGTTGGGCACAAGGGTGCGCCCACCGGCCAGGATCGCCTTGTGCGCCTCGGCCTCCCGCTGCATGGCGTTGAGGATCTCCACGGGGTGGACCACCCCTTTGAAGACCTTGGCGAAGGCCCCCTCGACCAGGCCTTCCAGACGCTTCTCGAAGCGTTGCAGCACGCTCACCGGCTCCTCCTCGGGTCCCGAGGCAATGATGGTATCCGGACACCGCCTCCGCAGCTCACACGCCGCTCGGCCGGCTGCCGTCGGCCCGTTCGTGACCAGGCCCGCGGACGTGCTAAAGTTTCGCCCGCCACGAGCGGTGATCGTTCGTGGCGTGGCCAGTGGACAGCGTAATATGTCCCGGCACCCGCCGCAGATGGCGGGCGCGGGATGCGATATGGTGTTCCGGGTCGTGCCACGGGGATGTGGCGGAATGGCAGACGCGCACGGTTCAGGTCCGTGTGTCCGAAAGGACGTGGGGGTTCAACTCCCCCCATCCCCACCAGAACAAGGGCTCCGCGCATCGCGGGGCCCTTGCTTCGTATCGGGGCGTTCCGGACGTCACGCTATGCTCCGATGGTTTCCCTGCCTCCCACGGACCAGGAGTGGCGTGTGACTGTCGCGTTGGTGACCGGTTCCGGCGGTCTGATCGGCTCCGAGGCGGCCCGGCACTTCGCCGGACTGGGTCTCGACGTGGTCGGCATCGACAACGACATGCGGCGGTACTTCTTCGGCGAGGACGGCTCCACAGCCTGGAGCCTGGACCGGCTCGCCGCCGACCTCGGCTCCGCGTACACCCACCACGCCGTCGACATCCGCGACCGCGACGGGCTGGAGCAGGTCTTCAAGCGGTACGGCAAGGACATCGCCGTGGTGATCCACAGCGCGGCCCAGCCGAGCCACGACTGGGCCGCCAAGGAGCCGTTCACCGACTTCGACGTGAACGCCGGCGGCACGCTCAACGTGCTGGAGAACACCCGGCGGCACGCGATCGAGGCGCCGTTCATCCACTGTTCCACCAACAAGGTTTACGGCGACCGGCCCAACTCGCTCCCGCTGATCGAGCTGGACACGCGTTACGAGCTGCCCGAGGACCACCGCTGGTACGACGGCATCACCGAGGACATGTCGATCGACGAGTCGCTGCACTCGATCTTCGGCGCCTCGAAGGTCGCCGCCGACGTGATGGTCCAGGAGTACGGCCGCTACTTCGACATGAAGACCGCCTGCTTCCGGGGCGGCACGCTGACCGGCCCGGCGCACTCCGCCGCCGAGCTGCACGGCTTCCTGGCGTACCTGATGCGCTGCGTGATGGAGGGCCGGACGTACAACCTCTTCGGTTACAAGGGGAAGATGGTCCGGGACGCGATCCACTCGCACGACGTGCTGACCGCGTTCGAGGCGTTCTTCCGCGAACCGCGCTCGGCCCAGGTCTACAACCTCGGTGGCGGCCGGCACTCGAACACCTCGCACATCGAGGCGTTCCGGGTCGCCCAGGAGATCACCGGCCGCGAGGCCCGGATCAACTACGTCGAGCAGGCCCGCACCGGCGACCACCAGTGGTACGTCAGCAGCATGGCCCGGTTCGAGGAGCACTACCCGTCCTGGAAGATCACGTACGACGTGCCGATGATCCTCCGCGAGATCTACGAGGCGAACGCCGACAAGTGGGTACCGAAGGCATGACCACCGGGACCAAGCGCAACGTGCTCGGCGTGGGCGTCGACGCGACCGACTACGCCCGGGCCACCGAGGCGGTGGTGGCCGCCGCGCACGAGCGCCGCCCGCTGGCGCTCACCGCGCTGGCCGTGCACGGCGTGATGACAGGCGTGCTCGACCCGGCGCACAACGCCCGGCTCAACTCCTTCGACGTGGTCACCCCGGACGGGCAGCCGGTGCGCTGGGCGCTCAACCTGCTGCACGGCGCCGGGCTCACCGACCGCGTCTACGGCCCGGAGCTGACCCTGCGGGTGCTCGCCCGGTTCGCCGAGGAAGGGCTGCCGGTCTACCTCTACGGCTCCACCGAGGAGACGCTGTCCCGGCTGGTGCCGGCGCTGGAGCGCAAGTTCCCCGCGCTGAAGATCGCCGGGGTGGAGCCGTCCAAGTTCCGGGCCGTCGCACCGGGCGAGGACGCCGAGATCGCCGACCGGATCCGGGCCAGCGGCGCCCGCCTCGTCCTGGTCGGGCTGGGCTGCCCGCGCCAGGAGGTCTTCGCGTACGCCATGCGCCCGCTGCTGGACATGCCGCTGATGGCTGTCGGCGCGGCCTTCGACTACCACGCCGGCCTGCTGCGCAACCCGCCACCGTGGATGCAGCGCGCCGGACTGGAGTGGTTCTGGCGGCTCGGTCTGGAGCCCAAGCGCCTGTGGCGCCGGTACGTCATCCTCAACCCCGCCTACCTGGCCCGGCTCGCCGCCCAGAAGACCGGGCTGTGGAAGGCCACCCCGCCGGCGCCGGCCACCGGGCGTCCCACCACGTTCGACGTCTGAGCCCTCGACCCCTACGGGCCCGGGTACGGGACGAACCGGGGTGCCGTCCCGGATTCGGCGAGCGCCGGAACGGGCAAGGCTAGGGGGCATGGATGACCGTCTCGCCGTGCTGCTTCCCGTCGCCGCCGTCTGGCTCGCCGCCGGACTGGTCGCGGAGGGCCTGCCCGGGCTCGACCGCGCCCGGGCGCTGCGCCGGCGTACCGGATGGTTGTCCGCCCTGGTGCTGACCGGCCTCGCGCTCACCGCGGCGGTCCTCGCCGCGGGCCTGCAACGCGCCGACGGCACCACTGTCGACCGGGCCGCCGCCGCGCTCGGGGTCGCGGCGCTGCCGGCGGCCGTGGTGGCGGTCTGCACGGTACGGCGGGTCCGGCGGCTGCGGTCCGGCGCGGGCGCGTTCGCGGCGGCGCCGGGCACGCCCGCCCCGCACGGGCTGCGCGCGGCGGCGGCGCACCCGCTGATCGCGCTGCCGCTCCAGGCGACGGCGATCGCGGTGCTGGTGGCGGTGCTGCCGTCGGTCGGGATCGACCTGTTCGCCGCGCCGGGCGTCGCCGGACCGGTGATCACCGTCGGAGTGCTGGGCGTCTGCGCGATCGGGGTACGCCACGCGCTGCGGCACAACCGGCTCGCCGAGCGGGCGATGCCGGCCGCCGAGACGGTGTCAGCGCGACCGGCTCGCGCCCTGCACGTATAGCAGTTCCAGGATCGCGCGGGTCGCCTCGAACCAGCGGTCCAGCCAGCCGGGCGGGGGCACGCTGCCCTTCGGGGGCAGCTCCATCAGCAGGCCGCGCAGCAGCGGGTGGTCCACCAGGGACTCCTGCTGCTCGACCGGCCAGCCGCTCGGCGGGAAGGACGGCTCGGTGAGCGGGTTCGGGTCCAGCGACGGCAGGGACAGCGGCGCCGCGGCCTGCTCGGGGACGCCACCCTCGCGCGGGTCGTCGCCGTCGCCGGAGACCACCTCGGTGAGGACGGTGTCCCGGCGGGCCCCCCGGTACTTGCCACCGAACCGCTCCGGCTTGCCCGGGCCGCTGGTGAGGTTCTCTGAACCGATCGTCGTCATCCGTCTCGCCTGCCTCGTTCGGTTGCCGATCTGTGCGGTTCAACGAGGCGGATCGGAACTGGCGACGGGTGCCCGCCACCGCGCGGGCCCGCGAACGCGAATGGTCCCGCCCGGCGGCGCTGCCGGGCGGGACCACACTTCGGTGCCGGTCAGCTCCGGCTGAACGCGCCGTTGCGCGCGCGGGCGACGAAGGCGTGCCAGTCACCCGGGGCGAAGACCAGGGCCGGGCCGGCCTTGTCCTTCGAGTCCCGCACTCCGACCGCCCCGGTCACGTACGCGACCTCGACGCAGTTGTCGCAGTTCGGCCCGCTCTTCGAGCTCTTGAACCACGTCGCCTGCGTCAGGTCCACGGGGAACTCCTTGGTCGCCATTTCCACAGTGGCTCCTCTGCCAGTCTCGCGATGTGTGCGACGGACTCCTCCGGAAGCATGGCCGCTGCTCGAATGTGATCGAAGATGAAGCTGTACTTCTGAAGTTCGTCGCTCTTCTCCAGGAAGAGCCCACCCGTGGCGTTCTCCGCGTACACGACATCGGGATCACTCGGCTCGGGGAAACTGAGAATGGTGAAGGTCCCGTCCATGCCGGCGTGCGCTCCCACCTCGAAGGGCAGGACCTGCACCGTCACGTTCGGCAGTTCGGCCACCTCCACCAACCGCTTGAGCTGACCACGCATCACCGCGTCGCCGCCAACCGGCCGGCTCAGCACCGCCTCATCGAGCACCACCCACAGATCGACCGGATCGTCCTGCGTCAACAACGACTGACGGCCCAGACGGACACGCACCCGTTGGTCGACCTGATCGTCGGTGATGTCCGGCCGGGCCGCGCGGATCATCGCGCCGGCGTACTCCTCGGTCTCCAGCAGCCCCGGCACCACCTGCTGCTCGTACGTGCGGATCGAGCCGGCCGCGGCCTCCAGGCCGACGTACGCGCCGACGAGCACCGTGCTGTACGGATGCCACCAGCCCTTCTGCCGGGCCTCCCGGGCGATCTGCACCAGCTCGTCGCTCTCCGCGCCGACGATGCCGTAGATCCGGAGCATGTCGCGCACGTCGCGCGGGGTCGCGGTGGTGTGGCCGGTCTCGATCCGGGAGATCTTGGACGCGGAGCACTCCAGCTGCTCGGCGACCACCTCTATGGTGATGCCCGCCGCCTCCCGCTGCCGGCGGAGTTCCGCACCCAGCCGCCGTCGCCGGATGGTGGGGCTACGCCGTTCCGTCACGGCGCCATATATCGGCTGGCGGGACCACGATTCACAGTCACCCGGCTACCTCCGGTCGGTCGCGCCCCGGTTCGACACCCACCGCGGGCGCGACCGGGGGCGGCGGGCGAACGTTCGCGGCAGGGTGGTGCCGGTCGTCGACCGGCCGCGACGGGCGAAACCGGCGTCCAGTGTGCCGTTCTGGTACCTGACGCTTCAAGTATCGCCGATTGCGTGTCCGACTCACTTATCGGCAAAACTCTACGTGCAACTTGCATGTCGCACGTCCCTGATGCAGGCTGTCCGTATGGCACGGGTCACTCACCGTCTTCGCTTGATCTCCGGGCGTGGTGGCACCACGGTCCGCGGGACAGCCGGAGGGGGGCCGTCCCGCGCCGTGCGACCTGCCCCGGAATGAAGACCCCGTCGCTGCACGCCAGCTTGGCTGCGGCGACGGGAGCGGTAACCGGGAGCAGCCGGGTGATGGTCGGGTGGCGGTCCGCCACCGCGGGTACGGCCCGACCACCACCGACCCACAGACCGCCGGTCCACGAGGCAGACCCCCGTCACCGGACCGCACCGACCCGATCCGCCTCGCCGGTCCCGGCCGGCCGACCCTCCCAGGAGCCCATGTGCTTCCCCGCTCCGGTGACGTACTGCACGTGACTCGCGCGGCGAGTGTCCAGTTCCTCAGACCGATCATGTTCCGGGTCATCCGGGTGCTCGACTGGCCGACCTACGACGGTTGGCTCTGGCTCGAAGGCTACGAGCTGAACGCGGCGGGGGACGCGGTCAGCCGGCGGTCGATCTTCGTACTCGGGGAGGGGTTGCGGCAGCTCCAGGCCGCGCCGGCTCCGCGTCAGCACACCGTGCGGACGGCCCGCCGCCCGGTGGTCCGGACTCCGGTCCGGGTCGGCTGACCTGACGATTCCCGGCCGGGAGGGCGTGCCGTCGCCATAGAATCGGTACGCCCACCCCGGCACGTTCCACCCCGCGCGCCATGGACCCCGAACCTGGGATGGTCATGGTCAATCTGCCCGCCGCGCGGCGGCACCACCGCTCCCGTGTCGGCTATGCCCTCGGGCTCTTCCTCTTCCTCTTCACCGCGACAGCACTAGCGCTCGCGGTACGCCACCCCGCCTTCTCCGCCACCCAGCAGCTCGCCGAGCCGGTGCCGGCCCCGGAGATCACCGTTGCCGGTGAGGGCGCCCGGACAGAGTCCGACGCGGCCGGTTCCGACGCGGCCGACGACCAGGACGGCTGGGCCGCCACCGACACCTCGCAGGACGAGGACGATCCACCGGCGGGCACCGGAGGCGGCGAGGGCACGCTGGCCGAGCGGCCGGCCGCCGGCACCGACGACCTCAGCCGGTCGCTGTTCTACTCCGGGCTGCTCGGGCTCGCCATCTCGCTGGCCGGGCTGGGCCTGGTCGGCACCCGCAGACGCCAGTGGTGACCGTGCCGAGCCTCGGCGCCGTGGATATCAGGGCGTCGTGGTCGTCGCCGGAGCGGAGCCCGGCGTGCTCGGGCCGCTCGTCGGCGGAGCGGGTACGGCCACCACGATGGTGACCCGATCGTCCTCACCCACCGGGTAACCGGCTTCCGGATCGGTGGCGATCACCGTGCCGGCCGGGCGGTCCGACGCCCGCCGCTGCACCCGGTAGTCCACGTCCAGCCGATCGAGCGCCGCGCGGGCGGCGGCCTCCGGCAGCCCCACGAGCGGCGGCATCGGCACCTCGACCGGCGCGGTGGTGGCCGGCGTGCTCGGCGGTGAACTGCTCGGCGCGGCACTCGTCGGGGCGGCGGTCGTCGGGGCGGCGCTCGTCTGCGCCGGAGGGCTCGGCAGCGGCGGCCCCGGATCGGAGTCCCGGTCGGCGGCGCGCAACGCCAGCCACACCCCCACCCCGATCAACGCGAGCAGCAGCAGCGCCAGGACGCCGAGCAGGATCGGCATCCACCAGCGGCGCCCGGCCTGCTCCTCGGCGTACCACTCGCTCCCGGGCTCGGGATAGCCCGCCGGCCGTGGTGGCGGCACCCCGGCCCGGCCGGACCAGGCACCCACCGGTTCCTGCGGAGTGGTGGCGTCGAGCGGACGGCCCGGCGCCGGTGGCCCGCCCGGTCCGGCCGGGCCGCCGGGCAGCGGGCGGGTGGCGTCGCCCGCGTCCTGGGGCAGCGGGCGGGTGGCATCGCCCGCATCCCGGGGCAACGCCCGGGTCGCGTCCGCGTCACCGGCGGGTGGTTCCTGACGGTCGTCGCTCATGGCACGTCCTTTCCCCACCGGGACGGGGCGCACGGCCCTCGATCGTCCACCGTAGCGGGCCCCGGCCCGCCCGGCCGGGATCAGCGCGCCGCGCTCGTCAGGGAGTCGGCGACGGGGACGCCGTCGGCGACGTGGACGCCGTGCCGCCGCAGGTGAGCGTGACCTGGTCGTTCCACCGGGCGGCGCCGCCCGCCACCGGATCCTGGGCCGTGACCGGACCCTCGCGGCCGGTGGCGTACCGGGGATAGAGCCCGGCGTCCACCAGATCGTCTGCGGCGTCGGAGCAGGACAGCGCGCCCACGTCGGGCACGGCGACAGCCGGCGCCGGGCCGGAGACCCACACCGTGACGGTGATGCCGCGCTTCACCGGGGTGCCGGGCGCCGGTGAGGCGCGCTCCACCGTTCGTCCGGTGCCCGTACCGAAGACCAGTCGCCAGCCGAGCCGGCGCTCGCGCAGGTCCCGGCGGGCCTGCTCGAAGTCGGCACCCACCACCTCGGGCACCGTGAGCCCGGCCGGTGCGCTCGTGCGCGTACCGGTGGGCGAGGCGGTGGCGGTCGGCGACGCTGAGGCCGACGTGGGCGTGGCACCGACCGGTGGTGTGGTGCCGGGCGCGGCCTGGCGCTCCGGTTCGCCGGCCAGGATCCACCCGACGCTGGCGCCGATCACCGCCAGCAGGACCACGGCCAGGCCACCGCCGAGGAGCAGCCTGGGCCGCCCCGGCCGGGTGCCGTCGTCTGCCGGTTGCCGCTCGTCCGTCATGTTCCCCCGCCCGATCATCGACGACCGTATCCGTTGCCGCCAAGCGGTCACGGTCCGTCGCTACGACTCGCCGCGCCGACCTCGGGACGTTACGCTCCCCGGCATGGTCAGACGGGGCTGGGGAGGATCGACAGCCGCCGCGCTCGGCGTCGCCGCCGGCGCGGGCGCCGCGCAGCTCGGTTTCGGGTACGGGCTGGGCATCATCGACTGGTCGCCGGCCGGTGCGGTACGGGACGAGGCGGCGTGGGTGGCGAGCCTCGCGTGGGCGACCTGGATCGCGGCGACCTCGGTCATCGTCGGTGCGGTCTGCGCCCAGCGCCTGCGCGGCCACGACGAGGAGCCCCAGGGCGCGCTGCCCCGGCTCGGCCTGGCGCTCGCCGCGGGTGCCGGCGCGCTCGTCACCGTACTGCTGGTGGCGGTTCCGGCGCGGGCGGCCCGGGTGCCGGACGTCTCCTCGCCGCAGGCCGTCGCCGCCGCGTACGCGGGCGCCGGGCTGGTGCTCGGCGTGCTGCTGGCCGTCTGGGCACTGCACACCCGTGCCGCCGCCACCAACCTGATCGCCACCACCGGCTGGCTCTGGCTGCTCGCCGTGGTGTCCGTGGTGGACGGTGTGGTGGCCGGCCGTGGCCTGACCACCGCCCAGCTCGGCATCTGGCAGATCAGCGCGGACCGTGGCGCGTTCTGGATCCGCGACTACTTCTACTGGCCCGGTGCGCTGCTGTCGGTGCTCTCCGCCCTGGTGATCGGCCTCGTGGCGGCGCGGCGAGCCGCCCGCGCGCCGGAGATCCGGGTCGGCGCGGCGGCCTCCGGGGCGGCCGGACCACTGCTCGTCGCGCTGGCGTACCTGCTTGCCGTACCGCGCCTGGCCGGGATCGCCGCGGAGCAGTTGTCGGCCCATCTGATCGCCCCGTACGCGGTGATCGCCGGTGTCGGCGGCTCGATGGTGATGGCCGCGCTGGCCCAGCGCTCCGAGCGTCGTGGCACCGAGCGGACGGCCGTGCCCCGCCAGCGCACCGGCGAGCCGGACCCGATCAGCGCGGAGGCCGAGCCGGTCAGCGCGGACCCGGCCGCGCCGGACGCGCCGCCGGACAGGTCGGCATTGGCGTCGGCCAGGTCGGCACCGGACCGCTCAACGTCGGCCACGTTGACGTCGGACCGGTCGACGTCGCCGCCCTCGGACGAGGCGGCCGGGCCGGCACCCGACCCGTCGCCCGTTCCGAGCCGGGATGCGGCGGCGCAGGACGGACCGGACGTGACGTCCGCCCGGACCGAGTCGGAGCGGGGTCGCGTGACCCGGTCCACCAGCACCGGCCGCCGCAGCCGAGCCGTCCCGCCGCAACGGCAACCCGAGACACCGCTCGGCCCCACCCGGTCACGCGACGAACCGTCCACCGACGAGCCGGACCCGACCGGCCCGTCCCCGTCGGCCTCACCCGGCCCGACCGACCCACCCCCTGCCACCGGAACCCCCCGCCGCCGGGGCCGTTGACCCTCACCGCGATCTTGGAGTTGTGGTACCTCACAGACCTCGCATTCGGGAGGTTCGAGGCGTCACAAGTCCAAGATCGACGCACCCAGTCCCCGCCCGCCGAGATCTTGGTATGAAACGGCCCCCATAGGGGCGCTCTTCTACCAAGATCTCCACCGATCCCAGCCGCACCGACGTCACCCCACCACTCCCGGCGATCTTGCAGTTCCGGCCCTCGTCAACTGCGCGAATCGGGCAACACGAGGGCCGCAAGTGCAACATCGCGGGCTGCGGGGGACGCGCGGCGGGGCGGGGGGAGTCAGTCGACCGGCCAGGTGTGGACGGGCTCGTTGCCGCGCTGGAGTTCGGCGTACCGCTTGACCATGTGGTGCAGCGCGGCCTCCCGGTCCAGGCCCCGGTGCCGCTCGGCCGTCCACACCGTCTCGGTCTGCCAGACCGCACCGTTGCGGCCGGTACGGCAGCGGCCCTCGATCACGCCGAGCAGGCGGTCCCGCTCGGCCGGGGCGACACCGAACCGGTCCAGCCCTTCGGCGGCCACCGGGAGCAGCGTGTCCAGGACGAGCTTGGTGACCGGCACGTCGCCGAGCCGGGGCCAGTGCAGGACCGCCTCGATGCCGCGCCGGGCGGCGGCGTGGAAGTTCTCCTCCGCCGAGCTGAACGTCAACTGGCTCCAGATCGGACGGTCCGACTCGGCGAGACCCCGGGCCAGCCCGAAGTAGAACGCCGCGTTGGCGAGCATGTCGACAACTGTCGGCCCGGCGGGCAGCACCCGGTTCTCCACCCGCAGGTGCGGGCGGTCGTTCATGATGTCGTACACCGGGCGGTTCCAGCGGTAGACGGTGCCGTTGTGCAGTCTCAGCTCACCGAGCTGGGGCACGCCACCGGCGTGCAGCACCTCGACCGGGTCCTCCTCCTCGCAGATGGGCAGCAGCGGGGGGAAGTAGCGGACGTTCTCCTCGAACAGGTCGAAGATCGAGGTGATCCAGCGCTCGCCGAACCACACCCGGGGGCGTACGCCCTGGGCCTTCAGCTCGTCCGGGCGGGTGTCGGTGGCCTGCTGGAACAGCGCGATCCGGGTTTCCGCCCAGAGCTGCCGGCCGTAGAGGAACGGCGAGTTGGCGCCGACGGCGACCTGCACGCCGGCGATGGCCTGGGACGCGTTCCAGTAGTCGGCGAAGCTGTCCGGCGCGACCTGGAGGTGGAACTGGAGACTGGTGCAGGCGGCCTCCGGCGCGATCGAGTCGGTGTGCGTACGCAGTCGCTCGACGCCGTTGATGTCCAGCTCGATGTCCTCGCCCCGGGCGCCGACGATCTGGTCGTTGAGGACGTGGTACCGCTCGTTCGTGGAGAGGTTGTCGGCGACCAGGTGGCGCTCGGTGAGCGTGGGGAGGATGCCGACCATCATGATCGTCGCGTCGGACTTGGCGGCCCGCTCGTCGGCGCGGCTGAGGCTGCTGCGCAGGTCCTGCTCGTAGTCGGCGAAGCCACTGCCCTCGATCAGCCGGGGCGAGGCGTTCAGTTCGAGGTTGAACTGTCCCAGCTCCGTCTGGAACAGCGGGTCGGCGATGTCGGCCAGGATCTGGTCGTTGCGCATGGCCGGTTCGGCGGCGGCGTCGATGAGGTTCAGCTCGATCTCCAGCCCGGTCATCGGGCGGTCGGCGTCGAAGCCGAAGTCGTCGAGCATCAGCGCGAAGACGTCCAGGCACCGCCGCACCTTCTGCCGGTAGCGGACCCGATCCTCGCGGGAGAAGGCGCCCTGCTCGACGTCTCTGCCCATGTGTCCTCCCGGCGCCGGTGCGACGGAACCGTACCGTTCCGCAACGCATTGTGAACCATTCGCGTGATGGGCGTAAGTGCGCCCGTGCCGTCGTCCTGCTGGACGGGCGACAGGTCTGCACCTGTACCCCGTCAACGCCGTCACCAGCACATCCGTCCGGAGAACTTCACGTGACGATTCGCACCGCCGGGGCGTACGCGGGAAGGGCCCGCACCGTCGGCGGACGGTGCGGGCCCCACGGGCCGGTGCCGGGCTCAGCCCTGGCGGATGGCCTCACCCTCGATCTCGATCTTGATCTTGCGGCCGACCAGGACGCCGCCGGTCTCCAGCGCCACGTTCCAGGTCAGACCGAAGTCCTCCCGGTCGATCTCGGTGGAGGCGGAGAAGCCGAAGATGTCCTGCCCGAAGGGGCTGCGGCCGACGCCCTCGAACTCCACCTCCAGCTCGACCTGGCGGGTCACGCCCTTGATGGTCAGCTCGCCGGCGAGCACGAACTCGTTGCCCTCGCGGGACTTCACAGCGGTGCTGCGGAACTCCAGCGTCGGGTACTGCTCGGCGTCGAGGAACTCCGGGCTGCGCAGGTGCGCGTCACGGTCCGCCTGGGCGGTGTTGATGCTGGCCGCCTGGATGCTGGCGGTGACCGAGGACTGCATCGGGTCGTCGGCGACGGTGATGGTGGCGGTGGCGTCCGCGAACTCACCGCGTACCTTGCTGACCATCATGTGCCGCGCGACGAAGCCGACGCGCTTGTGCGCGGCGTCCAGCACGTAGGTGCCGGGGGTGGGGATGGTGAGACCTTCCCAGTCGCGGGTAGTCGCCTCGGTGCTGCTGGTCATGATGCTCTCCTCCGGAGAAGAATGTTTAGGTGCCCAACGACTGACTAAGCAACTATAGTCTAGGCAATATTCCCTGTGTCAAGTGTTGCTAGGATGGTGGCGTGGACCAGAACGTGTTCGACGACCCCCGGATCACTGCCGTCGGCCTGCTCGTCGAGGCGCACGCCGGGCTCGCCGCCCGGTTCGCCGCCCAGTTCGAGGAGCACGGCCTCTCACCGGTCGAGTTCGAGGTGCTGACCCGACTCGCCCGCTCACCAAACAACCAGTTGCGGATGACCGACCTGGCCGCACAGACCTCGCTCTCCACCAGCGGTGTCACCCGCGTGGTGGACCGGATGGAACGGGACGGGCTGATCCGCCGGCGGGCCTGCCCGTCGGACCGGCGCAGCTCCTTCGCGGTGGTGACCGCCGCGGGGCTGAGCAGGCTGGACGCCGTCCTTCCCGGCCATCTGCGGATCATCGAGCAGTGGTTCACCAGCCAGCTCGATCCGGAGCAGCTCGACGGGCTGCTGGACGGGCTGCGCCGGGTACGCGACGCGGTCCATCCGGGCGCCACCGCCGGCAGCACCGAGCTCGCCCAGGACGTCGCCTGACCGCCTGCGGCCGTTCGACGGCTACCCGTCGGTCACCGGCAGAATGACCGGCAGAATCAGCCGAGCGGACGGACAAAGCAGCACAAGGTATCGCGAATCGGCGGTCAGACCTCGATAGTCTTCCCGCAGCGCGGGGGGCACCGGGGGGTGCTGGCGCGAGCGTGGAGCGAGGGGCAGCACCAGGGGGCTACTTCGCTCGTGCCACCCCCGCGCCCTCCACCGCCCCACGCCGGCAGCGCTCATCGCCCCCGGCGGGCCATCAGGGAGAACAGCAACTCCTCCTCCTGCGGCAGCAGGCTCACGCCGGTGACCCGCCGTGCCGCGTCCAACCGGTCAAGCACACCAGGGTCGGCGGTGCTGACCGCCAGCCCCACGAGCGCCTCGACCAGATCCCGCCGGTCGGCGACACCCTCGGCCGCGTCGGCCGCCGCGGCGAACCACTCCGCCGCCAGCTCCCGATCCCCCCGGCGCAACGCCACATGTCCCTCGATCAACCCGCGCAGCGCGTCGCCGGTGCGGGCGTCCCCGGCCGAGCCGGGCGCGTCGAGCGTCTCCACCGCCGGTGGCCGGCGACGGTCCGGCACCGCGCCCGACGGCCACAGCTCGGCCACGGTGGCCAGCGCCTCGTCCGCCCGCCCGGCATGAGCCAGGGCCAACCCGACCGCGCCGATCGTCCGGCGCCGCCGCCCGGGATCGCCCAGCTCCGCGAGCGCGGCAGCCACCCGGCGCCCCTGCTCGACCGCCTCGGCGTACCGGCCCTCCAGGCGGGTCAGCTCGGCCTGATCGGCCCGCGCCAGCACCCGCAGGCGCTGGTCACCGCACTGCGCCGCCAGGCGGTCCACGGTGGCCAGCCGCCGCCGGGCGCCGGCCAGCCTCGCTTCGCGTACGTCGTGCCAGGTGAGGTGCGCCTGGGCCACAGCCATCTCGCGTACCCGGTGGTGCCGGGTGGCCGCCGCCAGCGCGGCCTCGGCCTGCGCGCGGGCCTCGTCGTGCGCGCCGAGCCGGGGCAGGAGCGCGCAGAGCACCGACCGGGCGGACAGCTCGCCGGTCACGTCGCCCGCCTCGGTGAAGATGACCAGGGCGGCCCGGGTCGCGGCCAGTTCCTCCGCGCCCGCGCCGTGCTCGACTGCGAGCCGGGCCGCGCCGAGCATGGCCCAGGCCCGCAGCGTGGGCCGGGCGTCCGCGGTACGCGGATCGGCGAGCAGCCCGCGCAGCCGCTGCCGGCCGGCGACGTCCCGCCCGCGCAACCGCCACCATCGTGGCAGTGAGGCGGCGAGCAGGAGAGCCGTCTCCGGCGCGTGCTCCGCGGCGTACGCCAGCGCGGCGGTGATGTCGCTCGTCGCCTCGTCGAGGACGTGCACCGCGCCGGCCATCCGTGGGCCCACCAGCCCCGGCGCGGTGCGGTTGACCAGACCGGCGATCACCGAGGCGTGGCGCGACCGGATGCGGTGGGTCTCACCCTCGACATCGGCCTGCTCGGCGGCGAAGTCACGGACGGCGTCCAGCAGGCGGAACCGGAACCGGCCGGTGCCCCGGACGCTCAGCAGGCCCAGCTCGCGCAGCCGGTCCAGCATGGGCGCGGCGTCCCACCGCCGGCCGCCGTCGGCGAGCAGTTCCTCGGCCAGCTCGACCGACCAGCGGTTACGGAACGCGGACAGCCGCCGCAGCGCCGCCCGGTCGGCGGACGCGAGCAGGTGATAGCTGGTCGCCACCGCGTCGCGCAGCGTCACCGTGCCGGTGGACGGGCCGGCGGGCTCCCAGCCGGGGCGCACGCCGGTGAGGTCCAGGACGCGGTCGCCGTAGCGGTCGAGCAGCTCGGTGACGTCCAGGATGCGTCCCCGTGCCGCCATCAGCTCGATGGCCAGCGGCAGTCCGCCGAGCCGGCGCACGAGCGCGGCGAGCGCCGGCAGCTCGGCCGCTGTGGGTGGTTCCCGGCGGACCTGGGCGAGCCGGGCGGCGAACAGCGCCGCCGCCGGCCAGCCGTCCAGGTCGGTGGCGTGCTCGGGATCCACGCCGGTCGGCGGCACGTCGAGCGGCGCGACCGGCCGGACCATCTCGCCGGGCAGGCCGACCGGGCGACGGCCGGTCGCCAGCACCCGCAGCGTCGGCGCGGCGGCGGTCAGCGCGCGCAGTGCCCCGGCCACCGCAGCCGGTGCCCGGTCCACCGCGTCGACGACCAGCAACGCCCGCCGGTCGCCGATCCGGCAGGCGAGGTCGGCCAGCCGGTTCACGCCGAACATCGAGGTCGACGCGGCGAGCACGTCGGCGGTGTCCGAGCCCTCGCCCACGAGCACTCCGGCCACGCCCGCCGGATGCCGGGCCGCCACCGCGTGCGCGACCGAGACGGCCAGCGCGGTCTTGCCCACCCCGGCGAGACCCACCAGGCTCACCACCGGGTACGCGTCGAGCAGGCCGGACACCTCCGCCGCGTCCCGCTCGCGCCCCAGCAGGGGTACGGGTTGGGGCAGCGCGACCGGCGGATCGTCCGAGGCACCGGTGGCGGGTGGGCGGGACGCCGCGGGCCGGGCGGTGTCCACGAACTCCCGCCGCCGCTCACCGGTCAGACCGAGCGCGTCGGCCAGCAGGTCGACTGTGGTGCGCTGCGGCCGGGTGGCGCGGCCCCGTTCCAGATCGCGGACCGTCCGTACGCCGACGCCGGCCCGGTCCGCCAGCTCGGCCTGGGTCAGGCCGACGGCGAGCCGGTGCCCGCGTAACAGTTCGGACAGACCGGCGCGACCGCCCGGGCCCCGCGCACGGTCATGATCCGGAGTCATGGGCACGAAGAGTACGGATGGACTCCGACGCTCCACAGCCCATCGTCAACCACCCGACCGTCCATCGCCGTTATCCGACAGGACGAGGACGCGGGTGAATGTCACATGCCGAGGTCGCGCGCGATGATCATGCGCTGCACCTCGCTGGTGCCCTCACCGATCTCCAGGATCTTGGAGTCGCGCCAGAAGCGGGCCACCGGGTACTCGTTCATGAAGCCGTACCCGCCGTGGATCTGCGTCGCCTCGCGTGCGTTGTCCACGGCCACGGTGCTGGCGTGCAGCTTGGCGATGGCCGCCTGGCGCTTGAACGGCTCACCGGCGAGCATCCGGGCCGCCGCGTCGTAGTAGGCCAGCCGGGCCGTGTGCGCCTTCATCTCCATATCCGCGATCTTGAACTGGATGGCCTGGTAGTTGCCGATCGGCTGACCGAACGCCTGGCGCTCCTTGGCGTACTTGATCGACTCGTCGACGCAGCCCTGGGCCAGGCCGACGGCGAGCGCCGCGATGGCGATCCGGCCCTCGTCCAGGATGCGCAGGAACTGGGCGAAGCCCCGGCCGCGCTCGCCGAGCAGGTTGGCCGCCGGCACCCGGCAGTCGTCGAACGTCAGCTCGTGGGTGTCCGAGGCGTTCCAGCCGACCTTCGAGTAGCCGGGCGCGACGGTGAAGCCGGGCGTACCCGACGGCACGATGATCGTGGACAGCTCCTTGCCGCCGTCGGGCCGTGTACCGGTGACGGCGGTGACGGTGACCAGCGCGGTGATGTCGGTGCCGGAGTTGGTGATGAACGCCTTCGAGCCGTTTATGACCCACTCGTCGCCGTCCAGGACCGCGCGCGTCCGGGTGCCGCCCGCGTCCGAGCCGGTGCCCGGCTCGGTGAGCCCGAACCCGGCCAGCGCCTCACCGCTGAGCAGCCTCGGCAACCACTGTGCCTTCTGCTCCTCGGTGCCGAACCGGTAGATCGGCATCGCGCCGAGCGACACCGCCGCCTCCAGCGTGATCGCCACGCTGGAGTCCACCCGGGCCAGCTCCTCAAGCGCCAGGCAGAGCGCGAAGTAGTCGCCGCCCATGCCGCCGTGCTCCTCCGCGAAGGGCAGCCCGAACAGGCCCATCTTCCCCATCTGACGGACGATCTCGTACGGGAAGGTGTGCCGCTCGTAGTGCTCGGCGATGGTGGGCGCGACCACCTCGCGGGCGAATTCCCGGACGCTCTCCCGCAGCGCCTGCTGCTCCTCGTCGAGCCGGAAGTCCATGTCGATCCTCCTGGAAAGGGCGGGCCGCCGGGCGCTCGTGACGCCGGGAGCGGCTGAAGCGTTAGGAGGGGCCCCTTTACATGCACCAGGCGTTAAGAGGGGGCCCTTCCTTGCCGGGTCAGACGGGGGTGACGCCGTGGCGGCGCCGGGAGAAGTGCCGCTCCTTGCCGCGCGCGGCGGCGAACCGGCGTACCAGCTCGGCGCGCAGCTCGTGCGGCTCGACGATCGCGTCCACCACCAGCTCGCTGGCGAGGCGGACCACGTCGATGTCGCGCTCGTACTCCTCGCGCTTCGCGGCCACGAAGGCGGCCCGCTCGGCCTCGTCGGAGATGGCGGCGATCTTGTTGGCGTAGACCGCGTTGACGGCGGCCTCCGCGCCCATCACCGCGATCTTCGCGGTGGGCAGCGCGATAGTGGCGTCCGGCTCGAAGCCGGGACCGGCCATCGCGTAGAGACCCGCGCCGTACGCCTTGCGGACCACCACACAGATCTTGGGTACGGTCGCCTCGGAGATCGCCGTGATCATCTTCGCGCCGTGCCGGATGATGCCCTGCTTCTCCACCGCGCTGCCGACCATGAAGCCGGGCACGTCGGACAGGAACAGCAGCGGCACGTTGAACGCGTCGCAGAGCTGCACGAACCGGGTCGCCTTGTCGGCCGAGTCGACGAAGAGCACGCCGCCCTTGAACATCGAGTTGTTGCCGACCACGCCGACGACCTCGCCGTTGAGCCGGCCGAACCCGATGGTCAGCTCCTTGGCCCACAGCGCCTGGATCTCGAAGAAGCTGCCGGAGTCGAGCAGGCCCTTGACGTACCGGCGCATGTCGAACGCCTGCCGCTCGCTGGCCGGGACCAGCGCGGCCAGGTCGACCTTCTCCGGTGCGCCCACCGCTTCGGCGGCGGGTGGGTCCTGCTTCCAGTTCGACGGCAGGTACGACAGGTAGGTCCGCACCACGTCGAGCGCGTCGTTCTCGGTCTTGCAGAGGAAGTGCCCCACGCCGGACTCGGCGCAGTGCACCTTGGCGCCGCCCATCGCCTCCAGCGTGGTCTTCTCGCCGGTGACCATCTCGACCATCCGGTCGGAGCCGAGGTACATGCTGGCGTTGCCGTCCACCATGGCCACCACGTCGCAGAACGCCGGGATGTACGCCCCGCCGGCCGCGCTCGGCCCGAACAGCGCGCACACCTGCGGGATCGAGCCGGAGGCGCGGACCTGGTTCCAGAAGATCTTGCCGGCGCCGCGCCGGCCCGGGAACAGGTCGACCTGGTCGGTGATCCGGGCACCGGCCGAGTCGACCAGGTAGACCATCGGGACGCCGGTCGCGTACGCCCGCTCGATGATCCGGATGATCTTCTCGACGGTACGCGCGCCCCAGCTGCCGGCCTTGACCGTGGAGTCGTTCGCCATCAGGCAGACCTGGCGGCCGTCGATGGTGGCGGTGCCGGTGACCACGCCGTCGGCGGGCAGCCCGTCGACCATGGCGTTCGCGTAGAGCCCGTCCTCGACGAAGGAGCCCTCGTCGACCAGGTAGGCCACACGCTCGCGGGCGAACAGCTTGCCCTTGGCGGCGTTTGCCGCGTGGTACTTGTCCGCGCCGCCGGCGCGGGCGCGCTTGCGTAGCTGCTCCAGAGCCTCACCGTCGAGCGTCACGCCGACTCCCCGTTGCCACCGCCCGCGCAGGGCGCCACCGACCTGAACGATCGTTAGGCTACCCCACCGGCCCGGCTCCCGGCGACCCTGCCACGCCCCCGACGTTCCCCCGTGATCAAGGAGTTCGTGTCCTCATCCGGGCTCCCGGAGGACGCGAACTCCTTGATCAACGAGAGGCAGGGGCAGGGTCGGGGTCAGGTGGGGAGGGGGGTCAGGCGGGAGCGAGGACCGGCTCGGAGGACTCCGGACGGGAGCTGCTTGCCCACCAGGGCCTCGGCCAGCTCGGCGGCCTCGATCAGGGCGTCCAGGTCGATGCCGGTGTCGATGCCCATGTCGTGCAGCATGTGCACCGCCTCCTCGGTGGCCAGGTTGCCGCTGGCACCCGGGGCGTACGGGCAGCCGCCCAGGCCGCCGACGCTGGCGTCGAACTCGGTGACGCCCAACTCCATCGCGGTGAGCATGTTCGCCAGCGCGGTACCCCGGGTGTTGTGGAAGTGCAGCAGCACCGGCAGGTGGGCGTTACGGTCCCGGACCGCCGTGACCAGTTCGCGGACGCGCCGGGGCGTACCCATGCCGGTGGTGTCGCCGAAGGCGACGCGGTCCGCGCCGTCGCGGGCGACGCGGTCGACGATCGCGGCGACCCGGCGGGGGTCCACGTCGCCCTCGTAGGGGCAGCCGAAGCTGGTCGCCACGATCACCTCGGCGGTGGCGCCCGCGCCGTGCAGCAGGTCGATCAGCTCGGCGATGTCGTCGAGCGACTCGTCGGTGGAGCGGTTCACGTTGCGGCGGTTGTGCGTGTCGCTGGCCGAGACCACCACCTCGATCTCGGTGAAGCCGGCCGCCAGCGCCCGCTGCGCGCCACGGGTGTTCGGCACCAGCGCGGAGTAACGCACGCCGTCGGCCTTCTCCGCCCGCTGCCACACCTCGTCGGCGTCGGCCATCTGCGGGATCGCCTTCGGGTGGACGAAGGAGACGGCCTCGATGCGCCGCACGCCGGTGCGGGACAACGCGTCGAGCAGCCGCACCTTGGCGTCGGTGGGAATGGGCTCCTCGTTCTGGAGGCCGTCGCGGGGGCCGACCTCACGGATGCTGACGGAGTCCGGAAGTTGCGCCATCAGGTTCACCTCACTTCAGTCGAGCGTGACACCGAGATGGCGTCAGCGCATCCGGGAGACGATGCCGGTGTCGTAGTCGCCGGAGAGGAACTCCGGGTTCTCCAGCAGCTCGGCGAAGAACGGCAGGTTGCACTTCGGGCCGGCGATCTCGAACTGGGCGACCGCCGCCCGGGCCCGCTCGACCGCCTCCTCGCGGGTAGCGCCACTGACGATCAGCTTGGCCATCAGGCTGTCGTAGAACGGCGTGACGGTGTTGCCGGCGACGTAGCCGGAGTCGACACGTACGCCGGTGCCGGCCGGCTCGTTCCAGGTGGTGATCGCGCCCGGGCCGGGCAGGAACCGCTTCGGGTCCTCGGCGTTGATCCGCAGCTCGATGGCGTGGCCGCGCGGGGTGAGCGCGTCCGGGTCGAACGTCGGCGCCAGGCCGGACGCCACCCGCAACTGCTCCTCGACCAGGTCGACGCCGTAGACGTACTCGGTGACCGGGTGCTCGACCTGAAGCCGCGTGTTCATCTCCAGGAAGAAAAATTCTTCGGAGAGGGGGCTGCCGTCCTTGAGATCCCGCTGACGCGGGACCAGCAAGCACTCGACGGTGCCGGCGTTGCGGTAGCCCACCGCCTCGCCCGCCCGTACCGCCGCGGCCAGGAACCGCTCGCGCAACTCGGGCGAGACCGCCGGGGACGGCGACTCCTCGACCAGCTTCTGGTTGCGCCGCTGCACCGAGCACTCCCGCTCGCCGAGCGCCACCACCCGGCCGTCGGCCAGGCCGAGGATCTGCACCTCGACGTGGCGCACCCGGGGGAAGTACCGCTCGATCAGCACCGACCCGTCGCCGAACATCCGCTCGGCGAACGCACGGACCTTGTCGTACTCGGTGCGCAGCGCCGTCTCGTCGGCGGCCACGCCCATGCCCATGCCGCCGCCACCGGCGGCGGCCTTGACCATCACCGGGTAGCCGATCTCCGCGGCGGCCACCGCCGCGGCCAGGTCGGTCGCCGGTTCGGTGGTGCCGGGCGCGACCGGGACCCCGGCCGCCGCCATCAGGTTCCGAGCGTTGATCTTGTCGCCCATCGCGCTGATCGCGTCCGCGCCGGGCCCGACCCAGATCAGGCCGGCCCCTTCGACGGTACGGGCGAAGTCCGCGTTCTCGGACAGGAAGCCGTAGCCGGGGTGGATCGCCTGCGCGCCGGTGCTACGGGCGGCGTCGAGGATCGCCTCCACGTTGCGGTAGCTCTGCGCCGGGTTCGCCGGGCCGACACAGACCGCCTCGTCCGCCTCGGTCACGAACGGCAGCCCGCCGTCGGCCTCCGAGTGGACGGCGATCGTCCGGATCCCGAGCCGCCTGCCGGTACGGATGATCCGCCGCGCGATCTCCCCCCGATTCGCGACCAACAACGATTCGATCATCTTCTGCACGGACGTGACCCCTTCTCGACGCAAAGCCGGGGTCTCTTCTTAACACGCGTTAAGGTGCGCGCGGCGTGTCAGGCCGGATCGGTGGGCGCGAGCAGGGCCGCGAGGGTCGCGCCGCGCAGCAGTTCGGCCCGGCGCCGGCGGTCCACCTCGCCGCCGAGGAACGGCGTCGAGTTCATCAGGCCGAACGCCGCGTGGGCGAGCACCCGGGCCGCCCCGTCGGGCAGGCCGGGGTGCAGCGCGGTCAGCACGGTCACCCACTCCTCGACGTACATCCGCTGGAGCCGGCGGATCCGGCGGCGCGGCTCGTCCGGCAGGCGGTCCAGCTCGTGCAGGTGCAACGCGATCACCGCCGGATGGGCCAGCGCGAACTCGACATGGAAGTCGATCAGCGACTCCAGCGCGGCACGCGGATCACCCGGGTGGCCGGCGGCGCGGTCCCGCCCGCCCGCGAGCAACCCCTCGCTCACCGGGATCAGCGCGGCGGCGAGCATCGCCTCCTTGCCGGCGAAGTGGTGGTAGAGCGCCGGCCCGGTGACCCCGGCCGCCGCGCCGATGTCGTCCATCGACACCCCGTGGTAGCCGCGCGCCGCGAAGAGGCCGACCGCGATCTCCAGGATCTCGTCCCGCCGGGACCGCCGCCGGGCCGCACCCGCCGCCCCCCGTGCCTGCTGTTCCACCGCCACCGGCCCAGCCTAGACCTCGCGTACGAGCCGGGGCAGCCGCGGTTGACCCACCGTTGCCCCGGCTCGCCGTCTCAGTCCTCCTCGATGCCGTGGTCGGCGCGGACCTTCGCCGCCTCGGCCTCCCGGCCCTGCTCGTCGAGCGCGCGGGCCAGCAGCCAGGCGGCCTGCGTGGCCGGGCGGGAACCGGCGGGCAGCCCGGCGAGGACCGGGCGCAGCAGCCCCTCGGCCTGCTCCGGCCGCCCGTCGCGCAGCAGCAGCTCACCGGTCAGCACCTCGACCTGCGCCGCCTCGCCGAACGCCTCGATCGACCGCAGGCGCTCCGGCACGCCGTCCACCCGGTCCAGCGCGGCGGTGAGGCGGTCCTCGCCGATCAGCACCCGGGCCACCGCGTCGGCGGCCATCGCCCGCTCGTACGTGACCACCGGCGGCTCGTCGGCCTCGCCCTGGAGCGCGGCCACCGCCTCGTCCACCCGCTCGATCGCGGCCACCGCCGCCGGCAGGTCGCCGGACCAGTGCAGGGCGAGCAGTTCCCGCCGCCGGGCCCGCAGCTCGTCCACCTGATACCCGGCCAGCCGCCAGGCGGTCGCCGCCGCCGCGAACCGCTGCGCGGCCAGGGCGTCCCGGTCGGCGTCGTAGAGCAGGCCACCGGATTCCTCCAGCACCTGCGCCCGATGGGGGAGATTGTCCGGCCCGTCCAGGTTCTCGGCCAGCTTGTCGAGCACCGTGAGCGCCAGGTCCGTCTCGCCCAGCCCCGCGTAGATGCCGGCCAGCAGGTGCCGGCACCGGTCCGCCTCGGCCTGCGCGCCGGCCCGGTCCAGCCCGAGCACCGCCTCCTCGGCCACCTCGGCGGCCTCGGCCAGCCGCCCGGCCGCCCGGTACGCGTCGGCCAGCTCCCAGCGCAGCAGCGCGTCGCCGTCGAGCCCCTGCTCGACGCAGAGGGTGACCGCCTCGGCCAGATCCTCCACCGCCTCGGCGGCCCGGTCGGCGGCCATCAGCGCCCGGCCCCGGGTCACCCGCAGCGGCAGGTGGACGCCGGGCGGGGCGACCGACAGCGCCTCGTCACAGGCGGCCACCGCGTCGGCCGGGTCGTCGGTGGCACGCGCGTACGCCAGGCAGGCGCCGATGAGCATGTCGGCGTCGCCCAGCTCGCCCGCCAGCCGGCGGGACCGCGCCGCCGCGTCCCGGAACTCGTCGGCCCGCTCCAACTGTTCCAGCACGTGCGTGCGGTGCAGCGCGACCCGGCCGGCCAGCCACGGATCGGCGTCGGCGTCCGGCTCGGCCCGGTCGAGCGCGTCGAGCGCCTCCGCCCACCGCCCGCGGTGCACATGGGCCAGGGCGAGCCGGTCCCAGCCCGCGGCCCGGTCACGCGGCTCGCCGTTCTCGGCCAGGTAGTCGGCCGACTCCCGGGCCAGGGCCAGCCCTTCGTCCGCGCTCTCGTCGACCATGCTGAGCAGCACACCGAGCCGCCCCGCCACCACCTGCGCGCGCAGCGGATCCGGCACCTCCCGCCACGCGGCGAGCGCCTCCTGGTTGACGGCGATCGCCGCCGGCACGCCGTCGTCGTCCTGGGACAGCTCACCGGCTCGCAGTTCCAGCCGCCAGGCCCGGGTGTTCGCGGGCACGTCGGCGTCACCGAACCGCTCGTCGTACGCGCGCAGCGCCGCCGCCAGGCCGTCCCGGCGGTTGGTGCGCCAGGACTCCTCGGCCAGCCCCAGCAGCTCGTCGGTACCGGCGTCGGCGGGCACGGTGACCGGCTGCGCGGCGGCCACCGGAGCATCCGGGCCGGTACGCGGCGCGGGCACCGCCGGGCGGCGCAGGCTCGCGGAGAGCGGCAGGTGCTCGCCGACCGGCCCGGCCGCCAGCTTGCGGGCGATCAACCCGGACTGGTGCGTGGTGCCGTTGCGCGCGTCGAAGCGTTCGGCCAGGGCGGTCGCCGTACCGGCCAGCTCGTCGGCGAGCGCGCCCGCCGGCACGTCCGCGGCCGGCCGGTCGCCTGCGGCGCGGCGGTGCACTGTCAGCTCGGCCGGCACCTGACGCAGCGCCGCCGAGGCGGCGGCCGCGAAGTGCATCGCGGCGGCCGGCGTGGGTGCCCGGTCCAGCCAGTCCAGATGCCGCTCGACCAGCTCCAACGCGCGCGCCTCGTTGCCGGTGACGGTGCAGAAGTCGACGTGGTCGGCGATGTCCCACAGGTCGGCGAGGTGCCCGCGCACCCGCCGGTACGCCTCCCGGTGCGCGTCCCGCGCGGCGTCGGTCCGGCCGGTCTCCCGGTACGGCGTGAGCAGCGCGGTGAGGATCCCCTGTGGCTGCTCGCTACAGGTCAGCCGGCCGGCGAGCACCGGCTCGGCCAGCGCCACCGCCTCCTCGTGACGACCAAGCCGCACCAGGTGCGTGACCTGCGTGGTCGGGTCGCAGCCGGCGCAGTCGGAGAGCGTGTCGCGGGGCGTTGTCATCCACTTGCGGTACCACCCGTCCGCCGCCTCCTCGTCACCCAGGTGCGCGGCCACCAGGTAGCGGTGCTTGTAGACCGCCTGGAGCGAGTGCCCGGAGTCGCGGTAGCGCCGTTCCATGTCGTCGAGGACCGCGTACGTCCGGTCCAGCGGCAGCTCCGGGAACTTCACCATGGCGTTGACCATGTACTTGAAGAACCACAGCAGCTGGTGCGTGTAGCGCTGGTGGTAGGGCTGCGGATCCTTGTCGTACTCGGACAGGCACCAGGAGAACGTGACGAAGGACTTCGCCGGCTCGCCGCCGTAGACGTACGCGGTGGTGCCGATGATCCGGGCGGCGAAGGCGAGGTGCCGGTCGTCGCCCGCGTCGGCGCGGCGCAGCAGCTGCTCCAGCGCGGCGATCTGCCCCGGGCCGTACGGCATGGATTCGATCTCGCGGTGCATGCGCCAGAGGTCGTCGTCAGTCACGGATCTCTCCCGGTACGGCCCGGCCGAGCAGGCCGAGGAAGGAACTGTTCAGCAGTGCGGCGTCGGCCGCCCGGATGGGGTGGTGCCCGAGCAGCAGCGCCTGCCCGTAGAGCGCCTCGACGGCCAGGCCGACCAGCTCCGGGTCGGCGAGCGTGGTGACCCGGCGGACCAGCGGGTTGCGGTGGTTGAGCACCAGTTGCGGGCGGTCCGGCGGGGCGGTGGCGGCGAGCGCGTCGAGCACGCCGCCCCACAGCTCGTCGGCCTTGTCCCGGCTGGCGGCGAGCTGGTCGTGGAACGCCGCCGAGCGGGACAGCAGGTAGAGCGCGGGGAGCGAGACCGGGTCGTACGCCCGGATCACCACCTCGCAGCCGAGCCGTTCCAGGGCCCGCTGCGCGGCGGTGCGGAACGGCCGCAGGGCCAGCTCGGTCGCCGGGTCGAGGATCTCGAACCGGGTGGTCAGGTCGCTCGGCTCCAGCCGCTCGATCAGCACCGACCGATCCACACTGGGCAGGCGTTCGATCAGCTCGGTGTCGTACGTGTAGCCGCCGTTGACCACGGCCAGATCCTGCGCGGCGGCCACGGCGGCGAGCTGGCGGAACTCGTCCAGGCTGGCGGCGTACCGGAGCACGCCGTGGCGCTCCCGGAACTCGGCGAGCGTCATCGTGCCGACGTTTGTGTCCATCGGCCACCACTGGTCGACCAGCCGCAGCATCTCGTCGTCGTGCATGGCGAGCGCCTTGACCCCCAGGTGGTGCACCTGGAGGAACTCGCCGAGCCGGCGCGGATCGTGCTTCGCGAGCCGGACCAGCCAGCCCCGGATCTGGTCGCCGAGCGCCTCCCGGACGGAGGTGAGCAGCGCGTCCTCGTAGAGCGCCTCGCGGCTGGCGGTGGGACGCAGCTCGCCGGCGTCGACCACGCAGTGGGCGAAGAAGGCCCACTCGGGCAGCAGCCCGTCGGCGTGCTCGCTGAGCAGCATCCGCTTCAGGTAGACCCGGTGCCCGGCCCGGGCGGCCGGGTTCACCGCTGTGGGCAGGATGAACGCCACGCCGGTCAGGCCGGCCTCCGGCACCGACAGCGGCACCACGTCGAACGGGACGACCCCGAGCAGGTCCTGCGCGTACCGCTGGAGGGCGGCGCGGTCGACCGGCGCTCCCGGCGTGGTCGGCCACGGCGGCGGGCCGGCGGTGGTCGGCGTGTCACCGACCCGGACGTCGACCGGCAGCAGGCTGCCGTAGAGGCGGGCCAGCTCGGTGACTGTGGGTACGCCGAGCCACTGGTCGGCGTCGCGCCGGGGCACCAGCGTGACTGTGGTGCCGGGCTCGTCCCGGGCCTGCTCCGGATCGGCGAGGCGCACCGCGTACCGCCCGTCGGACCAGCCCGTCCAGAGCACAGTGGGCTCGTCGGCGTGCCGGGTGACCACCCGGATCTCGTCCGCGACCAGGAAGCAGGAGAGCAGGCCGATGCCGAACTGGCCGAGGAACTCGTGCCGGGAGAAGCCCAGCTCGTCGCGCTTGGAGCTGCGGCCGATGGTGGCGAGCAGCTCGTGCACCTGCGCCTCGGTCAGCCCGATGCCGGTGTCGTGCACGCGCAGTGTGCCGTCGCCGGTCAGCTCCGGCGGCTCGATGCGGACCCGCGCCGGGGCTTTCGGCTCGGCGGCCCGCCGCGCGGTGATCGCGTCGACGGCGTTCTGGAGCAGCTCGCGCACGTACACCCGCGGACTGCCGTAGAGGTGATGACTGAGCAGGTCGACCACGCCACGGAGGTCGACCTGGAAGGTGCGGTCCAATCGCGCTCCCGGTTCGGATTTTCGGCGCTCACCGTACCGGTCAGCGCCGACAGTGTCCGTCCCGTCAACCCCGCCAACCTTTTGCGTGTGCGGGGGCGTCTGGGGGGTGGAACGCGCGGGAGAGGGAGGCCGGATGGACGACGGGCGGGCGGACTACCTCGCCTTCGTCGAGTCGCACCAGCACCGGCTGCTGCGCGCCGCGTACCTGATCTGCGGGAACCGCCACCAGGCCGAGGACCTGCTCCAGGACGCGCTGCTCAAGCTGGCGCTGCGCTGGTCGTCGGTGCGTGACGGCGACCCGGCCGCGTACGTGCGCGCCATCCTCTACCGCGACGCCGTCTCGTGGTGGCGACGCCGACGGCGGGAATGGCTCAGCGCGTATCCGCCGGACCGGCCGGGCGCGGACGCCGACGCCGCGCTGCGGCTCACCGTGCGCGCGGCGCTGGACCGGCTGCCGCCACGCCAGCGGGCGGTCGTGGTGCTGCGCTACTTCGAGGACCTGACCGAGGTCGCCACCGCCGAGGCGCTCGGCGTCACCGTCGGCACCGTCAAGAGCCAGTGCCACGACGCGCTGCGCAAGCTGCGCGACGTCGTACCCGCCCCGGGCGCGCCCGGAGACGGCCTGATGACCGGGATGGAGGCGAACCCGTGACCGAGACCGAGCTGACCCGGCTGCTGACCCGGGCCGCCGAGGAGATCCGGCCGGCTCGTCCGGCCGCCGCCGGATGGGACCGGGCCCGCCGGGTCCGTCGCGCCCGCCGGGCCGCCGGCGCCGCGGCCGTCGCCGTGGTCCTGCTCGGCGGCGGTACGACGGCGCTCCTGCACCGCTCCGGCCCGCCACCGGCCGCACCGCCCCGCCCGACTGTGACGTCGGCACCGAGCGCGCCGGTGGTGCAGCGGCCCCCGGACCGGCTCGGACAGGCCGGCGGCCCGCTGGCCCGGCTCGGCGACCGGGTCGCCTCCGGCCTCTCCGAACGCCCGGTGCGCCGGGCTCAGGCGCTCTACCAGCCGGTCGACCCGGAGACCGGCGAGGCCGGCCCGGTCCGGGTGCTCGGTGACGACGGCATCGTCCGGGAACTCGACGTCGTCACGCTCGCGCCCACCCGCGACGCCGGGGGCAACCAGGCCGCTCCGCTCAAGCCGGGCAGTCTGTCGCCGGACGGCCGGATCGCCGCGTTCGCGCAGACCGGCGAGGTGGTCGTGGTCGGCCTGACCGACGGCGCGGTCCGCCGCTACCCGCTCGCCGGCTACCTGGAACACGTGCTCTGGGCCGGGGACCGGCTGCTGGTCGGGGACAACGACACCGCGTACGAGCTGGACCGGCGCACCGGAGCGGCACGGAAGCTGCCGGTCGATCCCTGGACGCTCGTCGTGCCCGAGCCGGCCCGTTCCGGTGACCTGTTCACAGTCGGCGGCTGGTCCGGGGACGGCGGCCTGGCCGTACGCCGGTTCCCCGCCTCCGGTGGCGAGCCGGAGCGGCGGCCGGTGACCACCGGGGAACTGCCGCCCGGCTACCGGCTGGACGAGGTCTACGGACGGGGCTGGCAGCGCGGCGACCGGATCGGCCAGGCCGGGTGGACCACCACAGCGGGCGCCGCCGGCACGACGAGCGGCGCCGAGGGCGTGGCGGTGCTCGACGCCCGTACCGGCGCGGTGACCCGCCTGCTCGACCTCGGACGCGAGGGCCGGTCCAAGGGCTGCTGCGAGGTGTACGGCTGGACCGCCGACGGCGCGCTGCTGTTCCGCTACGACGCCGGGCTGGCCCGGTGGCGACCGGAGACCGGCGGAGTCGACTGGGTGGCGGGCGACGTCCCCGGCCTGCTGTCGATCGCCGCCCGCTGACCGGTACAAAACCGGCCGGTCCCGCCGCGACCACGGCGGGACCGGCCGGGACGGCTCAGCGGATCAGGCCGCCGGGCTGGTCGCCCTTCACGACGGGGGCCCGGACCAGGTTGCCCCACTCGGTCCACGAGCCGTCGTAGTTGCGCACCTGCGGGTACCCGAGCAGGTGGTGCAGCACGAACCAGGTGTGGCTGGACCGCTCACCGATCCGGCAGTAGGCCACCACGTCGTCGGACGGGCTCAGCCCGAGCTGGTCGGCGTAGATGGCGCGCAGCTCGTCGGCGGACTTGAACGTGCCGTCGTCGTTCGCGGCGGACTTCCACGGCTTGCTCACCGCGCCCGGGATGTGCCCGCCGCGCAGCGCGCCCTCCTGCGGGTAGTCCGGCATGTGCAGCATCTCGCCGGTGTACTCGCCCGGCGAACGCACGTCCACCAGCGGCCGGCCGGCCGCCACGTGGTCCATGACCTGCTCCCGGTACGCGCGGATCGGCGCGTCGTCGCGTTCCGGCACCGGGTACGAGGCGCGGGGCCGGCTCACCCTGTCCCGGGTCAGTTCCCGTCCCTCGGCGACCCACTTCTGCCGGCCGCCGTCGAGCAGCCGCACGTCCTGGTGACCGAAGAGGGAGAAGACCCAGAGGGCGTACGCGGCCCACCAGTTGAAGTTGTCGCCGTAGAAGACGACTGTGTCGTCCCGCCCGATGCCCTTGGCGGCGCACAGCTCGGCGAAGCTCGCGGCGTCCAGGTAGTCGCGGGTGACCTGGTCGTTGAGTTCGGTGTGCCAGTCGACCTTGACGGCGCCGGGGATGTGGCCGGTGTCGTAGAGGAGCACGTCCTCGTCGGACTCGACCACCACGAGCCCTTCGTCGCCCAGGTGCTCGGCCAGCCACTCGGTGGTGACCAGGCGCTGCGGGTCGGCGTACGACTGGAGGTGTGGATGCGGATCACTCGGCACAGGCATGAGCCCCAAGGTACGCCCGATCCGGAGCCGCGGATGTGACACCGGCCCCACCACCTCGGAAAGGTGGTGGGGCCGGTGCGATCAGACGATCAGCCCTCGACGATGAACCACTGGTACGCGAGGTCCGACCGGTTGCCGGCCTTGTCGATCGCGTACACCGTCACGGTGTGCCAGCCGGCCTCGGCCGGCGTGAGGGTGACCGAGGCGGAGCCGTCCGCGCCGGCCGGCACGGTGACCTCAGGGGCGTAGTCGAACTGGTAGACGTACCTGTCGACGTCGGGCATCCCGGGGGTGAACGTGAAGACACCGGGCACGCCCGGACCGCCACCCGACCCGCCGAGCGGGTAGGTGGTCGAGCTGACGCCCGGCACGCTGCTGACCAGGAACGAGTAGCTGGTCTCCGGGGACAGCTCGCCGGACGCCGAGCGGGCCCGGACGGTGAGCGTGTTCCGGAAGGCCCGGTCCGGGGTGACCGTCAGCTCGGCGGCGGTGCCGTCGGTGACGTCGACGGTCTGCTCCGGCCCGTCGTTGAGCCGGTAGACGAACGCCACCGTGTCCGGCAGGTCGGAGTCGAAACGGAAGCCACCGGGTACGCCGATGCCACCGCTCGAACCCCACTCGCTGTACAGGTACGAGATGACCCGCGGCTTGGGATCGCGGACGGTGAACTGGTACTCGCGCTGCCCGGTGCGCGTGCCGTCAGCGGTCTCCGCGATCACCGTCAACTGGTGCCAGCCGGCCTGCTCCGGGGTCCAGGTGACGGTGGCGGTGCCGTCGGCCGCCGCGTCGACTGTCGTCGGCTCCGCGCCCTGGAACGAGTAGTGGTACCGGACCACGTTCGACCGCTGCGGCGTGAAGGTGAAGGTCCCGGCGACTCCGGGCAGGCCGCTGCTGCCGCCCTCCGGATATTCCGCCGACCGGACCAGCGGGGCGTCGTCGACCAGGAACGTCCAGACGGTCTCGGGCGAGCGGGTGCCGTCCGCGGTGACCCCGCGAACGGTGACCGTGTGCTGCCCGCCCTCGGTGGGCGTCCAGCTCACCGTCGCCCGGGCGCCGCTCTCGACGCGCTGTTCGGCGCCGTCGTCGAACCGGTAGAGGAAGGCCACCGTCTCCGGGACCTCCGAGGTGAACCGGAACTCGCCCGGCTGGCCCGGACCACCGGCGGGCCAGTCGGCCCGGTAGGGGTCGGCGGAGACGGCGGGACGCAGGTCCCACACCCGGAAGAACCAGGTCGCCGGCTCGGACTCGGTGCCGTCCCGGCTCACGCTCCACACGGCCAGGTTGACCCATCCCTCACCGGTCGGCGTCCAGGTCACCGACGCGGTGCCGTCGGCCTTCGCGGCCACCGTGCCCGGCTCGTCGTCGAAGCGGTAGCGGTAGCTGACCGTGTCCGGCATACGCGGGGTGAAGGTGAAGACACCCGGTATGCCCTGTCCGCCGCCGCCGGTCCACTCCTCGTAGACGGTGGCCGAGATCACCGGCTCGGTCGGCAGGTGGAACTCCCGGATGCCGCTGACCTCCACGCCGCCCGCCGTGACGCTGGTGACGGTGAGGGTGCGGAAGCCACCACGGGTCGCGGTGACGGTGATCGCGGCGGAGCCGTCGGCGGCGGCGTCGACCGTCCGCTCCGGGTCGCCGTCCAGGGCGTAGCGGTAGCGCACCACCCCGTCCATCTGCGGACGGAGCTGGAACGTCGCCGGCACGCCGATCTCGTTCAGCCGTCCCTCGATGACCGGCGACACGTCCTCGGCGAGGAACTCGTACGCGGTGGTCGTCGAGCGGTTGCCGACCGCGTCCAGGCTCCACACCCGCAGCGTGTTCAGGCCGCGGTCCGGCGTGAGCGTGACGGTGGCCGCACCGCCCGTCCGGTCGGCGTCGACCGTCTTCTCGACGCCGGAGTCCAACGAGTAGCCGTACCGCACCACGTCGGCGGCGCCGTTGGCGGTGAAGGTGAACTCGCCGGGCAGAGCCGGGTGCCACTCACGGTCGTCCGGGAAGTCGGTGGACGTGACGGTGGGCGGGGTGGCCGGGCCACGGATGTCGAGGCGGAAGTAGCAGACCGGGCTCCACTCGCCGGTGGCCCGGCTGTCCGCCGCACGCATCTGCCAGGCGTACGTCCGGTCGTGCTCGAACGGCGACGGATAGATGTGGTCGAAGCGGCCGACGACGCGCTGGCCGTCGCGCGCGTTGTTGGTCTGCTCGATGCGCGCCTCCGGCTCGTCGACCGGCCAGACCGCGAAGGAGACGGTGAGATGGTCAGTGCCGCCGCCGTCGTTGCGGTCCCGGTCGTGCACCACCCCGGAGAGGGCGGGGAAGCGGATCACCTGGTACGGCTCGGCCGTGGTGCACGCCGTTCCGTCGGTGGTCCGCAGGTCGGTCGGCACGCCGGGGCGGAAGTTGTAGTCGATCGAGATGCCGACCTTGGTGGCGTACTTCCGGGCCAGCGCCGGATCCCGCTCGACGTCGGCGGGCAGCCGAAGCGAGAGGGTCAGCGTCGACCGGCCCTCGGCGAGCGCCTGGCGCAGCCCCTCGACCGCGTCGAACTCCACCCGGGGCGCCGGGCAGACGGTCCGGTCGGTGAGCTGGCGGCTGTCGACGAGGGCCAGGTCGGCCGGTGGCTTGAGCCAGCTCGACCGGGCGGTGTAGGCGGCGGTGCGCCACAGCTCGATCTTCGGGCGCTTGGTGCAGTCCGCCCCGGCCGTCTCCGTGACGTCGAGCTTGGCCGTCTCGATCTCCGCTCCCCGGTACCGGGAGATGTCGAACGTGAAGTAGGCACGCGACGTGTGCGGGCGACCCTTCGCGTCCGTCCAGGTGCCGACCGGCACGTCGCCGGGCTGATCGATATTGATCTTGGCGGGTGAGCGCGAGTCGGTCCAGGCCCAGGAGGTGTTCGTCTCGTAGCGGATGTCGTACGCGGCGGCCGGCGCCGCGGTGGCGGTCACCGTCCCGGCCACGACCACTGTCGCCAGCGCGGCGGCGAGCAGACCTCGCCGGCCGGTCCGACGTGGATTTCTGTCAGGCATGAGGGTCAAACCCCATCCACCTTTCCCCTGTGTCACCCCGTACTTGATCGACGGGGGCAGCGGATGCTACCCAGGCGGGCGGACATCGGGCGATCCCAATAGGCGAGGCGCGGGACACATAGGACGTCCGGTGGACGCCGTCGAGCCGTCCGGCTGGGTCAGGCGCGGCGGTGCACCAGCCGCCCGGCGACCACAGTGGCGCGGCAGGAGCCGTCCGGATCGAAGACGGCGAGGTCGGCCCGCCCGCCGGCCACCAGCGCGGGCGGCCTGGCGGCGGGCAGCACCGCCACGTCGTTGCGGGCCGCGGCGGACCGCAGCGCCGGATCGGTGACGTGTTTCCCGACCACGGCGGCGACGCCGAGCCGGAACAACGCGTGCACCCGCTCGCGGGGCGTGGGCGCGGGAGGCAGCGGGCCGTCGTGCACCAGCGCCGGCCCGAGCGTGCCGGCCCACCGCCGCACCCGCACACCGGGGTACGCGCCGGGCAGCTCGGCCGTCGGCACGATCGCCTCGACCCGGTCACCGGCGACCACGACGGCCAACCCCGCGCGGGGCGGGTCGTCGGGTGTCAGCCGCAGCAGGTCGGCGGCGTGGACGGTACGCACGCTCAGTCGGCGTCGACCGGGCCGAGCACCGGCCGCTTGGCGGTGACGAAGTCCCCGGAGGACCGCCCGGTCAACCGTCGCTTGATCCACGGCGCGAGGTGCTTGCCCGCCCAGCGCAGATCGGCGGCGCGGGCTGCCAGCCACGGGCTGGGTGCCGGGTGCGGCGGAACCAGCAGCCACTCCTCGTCGCAGCCGACGCCGAGCGCGGCGAGCACCTGGGCGGCGACCCGGCGGTGCCCGGCGGCCGACAGGTGCAGCCGGTCGGTGCTCCACAGCAGCGGGTTGAGGTAGGTGTCGTCGGCGTACAGGTCGACCAGGATCGCGCCGTGCCGCTCGGCCACCTCGCCGACCGCGCGGTTGAGCACTGCCACCCGGGGGGCCACCAGTCGCTGGCCGGGCAGCCGGGCCATCACGTCGGCGAACCGGAACAGCACCACGTCGCTGCCGCCGCCCCGGAGCCGCTGGACCACGGCGTCGTAGCGCGGCACGAACACGTCCGGGTCGAAGCTGCGGCGCAGCACGTCGTTGCCGCCGGCCGCGAAGCTGATCAGGTCGGGCTTCATGGCCAGCGCGGACGGCACCTGCTCGGCCACCACGTTCGGGAACAGGCGGCCCCGGATGGCCAGGTTGGCATAGCCGAAGTCCGGACCGGCCTCGGCGGCGAGGCGGGTGGCGACCAGGTCGGCCCAGCCCCGGTAGCTGCCGTCCGGATACGCGTCGTCCATGCCCTCGGTGAAGCTGTCGCCCACCGCCACGTAGCTGCGCCAGCGCACGGCGCCTCCCTCAGACGTCCCGGCAGAAGTGCGTCGCACAGTCTGTCACCGCGCGGACCGGTCCCGCTGGCCCTGCACGCCGGACGTGGCGGATGTCTCGACGTCCTGTTCCCGAGCGGCACCTCGGGGACGAATCGACCAGACACGCCTGCCGGGGCAGAATCCGTCATCCGGACCGGAGATGATGACTGCCGTCACCTGGCCGCGCGGAAACGTCCGGCCGGTCCCGCACACGGCACGAGCGAGGAACCAGATGACGCAGGGGCACCCTCCGGCGGCGGGCTGGCCGCCGCCCGGCAACGCCGACTCCCGGCACGGCGGAACACCGCCGCCCGCGCAGCCGGTCCCGTGGGGGCCGCCGCCCCCGGCACCGAGGTCCCGCCGTGGGCTCTGGATCGGGCTCGCGGCCGGCGCGCTCGCGCTCGCGGTCTGCGCCGGCACCGCGGTCGGCGTCGGGCTGGGCCTGCGCGGCGACGACGAGGACGGCCCGGCGCCGAAGGCGGCAGCCGGCGCGAACGGTGTCACAGTCACGAACGCCGAATTGTCCGCCCTGCTCGACCGGCACACCAAGGCGCTGGCGGCGAAGGACCTGGACGGCTACCTGGCCGCGTTCGACCCGGCCCGCGAGGAGCTGATCGCCGGGCAGACCCAGCTCTTCCGCAACCTGGCGAAGTTGCCGCTGTCGGTGGCCCGCTACGAGACGGTCGAGAAGCAGGGCCGCGCCAGCGACGCGTTCGGACAGGGCGTCACGTTCCAGCTCGACGTCTCGTTCGTGCACCAGTTGGACGGCTTCGACCTGGCCCCGGTCGCCGAGTGGTACCGCTGGACGATCGTCCGCGCCGGCAAGGACGCGCCGATCCGGGTCACCGCTGTGACCGGCGCACCTGCCGGCGGCAACGGCGACTCGAAGACCGTCTACTACCCCGGGCCGTGGGACAAGTGGCAGGAGATCCATGTCGAGCGGACCGCGTACGCCCTGATCATCACCGACGCGGCCCGGGCCGACCTGGCGGTGCGGTACGCCCTGGCCGTCGACAGGTCGGTGACGGACAACCTGGCCGTGTGGCGGGCCAACGCGCCGCCCGAACCGATGACGGACAAGTTCGTCGTCACGTTCGCCGCGGGCAAGGACGAGATGACCTCGCTCTACCGGA
Source organism: Micromonospora sp. NPDC049203 (assembly GCF_043197215.1). NCBI lineage: Bacteria > Bacillati > Actinomycetota > Actinomycetes > Micromonosporales > Micromonosporaceae > Micromonospora > Micromonospora sp. NPDC049203. The sequence goes on from NZ_JBICSV010000011.1 coordinate 138,588, forward strand.
TCGGCACCGAGAAGGCCACCGCGGCGGGCTTCTCGGTGGGCATGGTCGCGGCCGAGCGCAAGGACGGCAAGGCCACGATCGGCGGCACCCGCATCGTGGTGGACACCACCGATCGCTACTTCACCCGCTCCGGCGGCGACAACGACGCCCGCATGGTGTTGCGGCACGAAATCGCGCACTCGCTGATGACGCTCCGCACCGACCTGTCCGCCGTGGACGAGTTCAGCAAGCTCGACGAGTGGGTGGTCGAGGGCTTCGCCGAGTACATCGCCTTCAGCGGCCTTCCGCTGACCGCCAGCGAACGCACCGCGCCGGCCCGGCAGTTGGTCCGCAACGGGTGGAACGGGAAGCTGCCCGGCAACGGCGAGTGGGACAACCCCGACCGGCTGAGCTTCCACTACTGGCTCGGGCACACCGCGATGAGCCACCTCGCCGAAAAGCATGGCGAGCCGAAGCTGTTCCGCTTCGTCGAGGCCGTCTACGCCGGCGCCCCGACCGACCGCGCCGCCCGGGACGTGCTCGGCGTGTCGCTCGACGAGTTCCAGGCCGGCTGGGCCGACTACGTCCGCGAACTGGACGGCTGACGGAAACGGGAGACGACCGATGACGTATCAGCACCAGCAGTACCCGCCGCCCGCGTACCCACCGGCGGGCCCGCCGGGTCCGGTCGGTGCGCCGCCGGCGGCGCCGAAGCGGCGCGGGCGCGTGGCGTTACTGGTGGCCGGCGGCCTGGTGGCGGTGCTCGCGGTCGCCGCCGGCACCGCCTACGGCGTGTCCCGGCTGGTCGGCGGCGGTGACGGCGACGGGCGGAAGCTGCGTACCGCGTGGGTGCTCGACTTCCCGGAACTGCAGCGCAACGGGCTGAAGACGTACGACGGGCAGGACATGTTCGGTGCCTGGCTGGTCGGCGACGCGGTGGTCCGGGCCCAGCCGGACGGCATCATCGCCTACCGGCTCGACGACGGCGCCCAGGCGTGGGGTGTGCCCGCGCCACAGGCGACGTCGCTGTGCGCGGCCGCGCAGACGCTGGCCGAGGGGCGGGGTGTGGTGGCGCTCGGATCCGCCGAATCCTGCGACACGCTCGTCGGGTTCGACGCGGCCGGCGGCAGCCAGACCTGGCGGGCGACGTTCCCCGTCGAACGCCGCAAGGGCCGGTCCACTGTCACCGCGCCGGACCTGTCGGTGGCGAACGGGCAGGTCGTCGTGCGCAGCGGCGAGAGCGTCCTCGGATACTCGCTGGCCGACGGCAAGCGGCTGTGGCAGACCGACGCGGACCGGCTGCTGCCCGGCCGCGACTGCCGCGTGGCCGACGCGCAGGCCGCCGGGGACCAGGCCGTGGTCACCGCGCTCTGCGACGGCGACCGGGGGGCGCTGCTCGGCCTGGACCCGGCCACCGGCAAGCCGCGCTGGCAGCAACAACTGCCGGCCGCACAGCAGAGCGGCGGCGTGCTGAGCGTCGACCCGCTGGTCAGCCTGCCCGGCCTGAGCACCGAGACGTTCGTCGCGCGCGACGCCACCGGCAAGGAGCGGGCCACGTTCGGCAACCCCGTCGACGGTACGCGGTTCAGCGACCTGCCCGTCAACCGATCCAACACGGTCGAGGGGCCGGAGATCCGGCCGTACCTGGCCGACACGGAAACGCTCTACCTGCCCACCGAGCCTTCACCGGTCGGCGACGACATGCGCCAGGCCGATCAGGTGGTGGCGATCGACCTGGCCACCGGGAAGCGGCGCTGGGTGTCGGCCGGGCACACCGACAGCGAGGTGGAACTGATCCGCCTCGACGATCAGGGTGTGCTGGCGTGGGAGGTGGGCGACCGGCGGGATCTCGCCCCCCGGCTGGTCCGCATCGACCCGGCCACCGGAGAGGTGGATGTGCTGGCCGAGGCGCCGCGTTCGGCCGGCACCGAGGGCAGCGACGCGAAGGTGCTGGAACGCGACGGCACCGTGGTGCTGGTGCCGTGGAAACAGGTCAGCGCGGACGCGGCGATCACCGTCCTGCGCTGAACGACGCGGGGCGGGCCACCCGTCGGTGACCCGCCCCGCGTCGCCCGTCATCAGGCGGGCACGTACGCCAGCAGTGCCCGGTTCCGGGTCGGTGCCGGCTCGGTCACCGTGCCGAGCGGCTTGAACTCACTGTCGAGGACCGTGATGCCGGTACCGCGCCGCAGCAACACCCTGCCGTCGGCGCTGAACAGGATGCCGCGGACCTCGCCCGTGCCGGGCAGGTCGACGACCTTGCTGGTCCTGGTGTCGACCACCGCGAAGCTGCCGTCCCGGCGGGACGGGTCGGTGCCGATCCAGCCCACTGCCACGTAGTGGCCGTCGGCGGACACGCTGCGGGCCTCCCAGCCGCCCCACTTCGTGGCCTCCTGCTGAGGTGGCGTGTAGGTGTACTGCCGGGTGCTCTCACCGTCCGTGACGTAGGGTTTGCCGTCCGACTCGGCGGCCAGCCAGGTGCCGTCGGCGGACCAGCAGCGCTTGACCTCCTGGCCCGGGTCGCCGACGACCTGCTTGTTGGCCGTCACGTCGTAGAGCACGGACTGGCGGTTCTTCCGCTGCACCATGAGATGGTCGTCGCCCTTCCACCGCAGCGGCCGGGCGCCGAGGCAACTGATCCCCTCCGCGAGGGTCGTCGCCCCCTCGTCTCCGACGGTGGCGATCAGCAGCACCCCGTTGGCGTTGTCGGCGCTGTCCTGCACCCACACCACCCGCTTGCCGTCCGGGGAGATGCTGACGCTGTTGGCCTCGCAGCGAGAGGCTGCCTCGTGGACGACCTCGTGGACCACCCGGTCCCGCGTGCCGCGGACCTCGTGGATCCGGGATCGGGTAGACGTGTGCTCCAGGTAGTAGCGGGTACCGGTGAGCGCCGGCTGCGACTGGCCGGTGGCGGTGCTCGCGTCGGTGGAGGGCGTACGGGACGGCTCGACCGGCGGGGCGGTGACGGTCACCGACGGCCCGGCGGGTTCGGGCGCCTGGCTGTTCGGCCGGATCGCCAGCGCGGTTCCGGTCGCGGCGGCCAGCACCACGAGCGCGGCGGCGGAGGTGGCGACGGCCCGCTGGATGCCGAGTCGCCGCGAGGTACGCAGCGCGCGGTCCCGCAGGTCGACCGGGGTGACCTCCTCGGCCAGGTCGGACAGGTCGAAACGCAGTCGGTCCTGGTTCATCGGGCGGTTCCTTCCGTGACGTACAGCTCGGCGAGCTCCGGGGCCACGCTGCGCAGCTTCGCCAGCGCCTTGGACGTCTGGCTCTTGACGGTGCCGACTGTCACGCCGAGCAGGTCGGCGGCCTCGGCTTCGGTGCGGTCCTCGAAGAACCGCAGGACCAGGACGGCCCGTTGTTTGGCGGACAACCGTGCCAGCGCGACCCGGAGGGTCAGCCGGAGCGTGGTCTGCTGGGCGTGGTCGGGGGCCGAGTCGCCTCCGCGCGGCTCGGGCATGTCGCCCGGCATCGACTCGGCCACCCGGCGGCGCCGCCACCAGGAGACCTGCAGGTGGTACATGATCTTCCGGGTGTACGCCTCCGCGTTGCCGGTCTCGTGCAACCGGTTCCAGGCGCGGTGGGTACGGGCCAGGGCGGACTGGACGAGATCCTCGGCCAGATGCTGGTCGCCGGTGAGCAGGTATGCGGATCGCAGTAAGGCGGGGGTGCGAGTTCGGACGAACAAGTCGAACTCATTCAGGAGAGGGTCCACACGAGCCGGTCCTTGGGGTCAGGTGGTGCATCAGCGTGACGCCTTCCGAGACGCCACCTGCCCGCGCCATGGTTGCCGCCGGCGGTGACTCTTTCGCCGGGCCGGCCGGCGTCAGCAGTCGAAGACCGACCAGCAGATGTCGTTGCGCAGGCGCTGGTCGTCCAGGACCAGCTCGCGGATCTCCACCGGGAGCCGGTCGCGCTGCCACCGGCACTCGTCGCGCCCGGCCACCTCGCCGAGACCGTCGGGCGCCGCCGCGCGTACCGCCTTTATCGCGTACGCGGCGGCGCCGAGTTCGTGGGCGGCGACGTGAGCCACGACGGCGGCCTGACCGGCGGCGTACGCGGCGTTGCGTGCCGCCCCGCGCAGGTCCCGGGCCGCGCCCATGGCGTGCCCGCCCGCCGCCCGTGCCCGCATCATCCCGACCTCGCCGCGCACCCAGGCGCGGGCGTGCTCGATCGCCTCGCGCGGACGGCTGTCGTCCGGCCGGACCGCCTCGAACAGGCCGAGGACGTGCTCGGCGCAGGTGGCGGCCCAGAGCGCCAGCAGGTGGTGGTGCTCGTCGGTGAGCGTGCCGCCCCGGCGGATCGTGATGAACCGGGGATCCCGGATCTTCGGCAGGATCACGACGCGGCCTCCGGTCCGGCGTGGCGCAGGTCGTGGTCCAGAGTGCTCATCAGCCGGGCGACCCGGCTGCCGCCACCGGTCACCGGCGGGTAGCGGCGGAGCACGTCGACCAGCACGGGTGTGGCGAGCCGCCGGTACCGGTCCAGCGCCGCCTCGCCCACGGTCTCGTCGCCGCCGGCCTCCAGTTCGGCGACGCGCGCCGCGTTGGCGGCGGCCCGCAGGATGTGGCCGACCTGGGTGGCCTTCGCGATCGGGTGCAGGTACGCGGCCGCCGCGGCGTCACCGGCAGCCCGGGCGGCCAGGCGCGCGGCCTCGGTGGGCGCGGACCGGGCGGCCCGGTGCGCGTCGAGGGACGTGACCCGCTGGAGTTTCGTCCGGGCGGCTCCGCGTGCGAACGTCCAGGCCGCGTCGACAGCCGCGCGGGGACGCCCGTCACCGGGAACCGCCCGCTCGTAGACCGGGAGGACGTCCTCCGCGTGCCGCACCGCGTACCGCGCCACCTCGCGCAGCTCGTCCACGGTCAGGTCGAAGTCCCCCGGTGCTGTCATGTCGCGGGCATCGTATCGGCGTTGCCCCGCCGGTAAGGGCCCCAGCCGACGAACCGCTCGAACAGCTCACGCGGCGTCGGCCCGTCCTGCGGGTTGAGGCGGAACAGGTCGTGGGTGGCCTCGTGGTAGAGCCCGGACAGGTAGACGGCCAGGTCGACCGGGTGGTCCGCGTACTCGGCCTTGAGCAGCAGGCGGGCCTGCGCGCAGGGCCACGGCCCGCCGCAGGCGCGGCAGAGCCAGAGCGGCCGGATCGGCAGGTGGGCCGGCTGGCCCGGCGGGCAGGGGCGGGGCCGATCGGGGTACGGCCCGAGCCGGGGTACGGGAAGGTTCATGCGTGACAGTCTGCTAAGGACACCACTACGCTCGGAAGTCGTCCCGGCGAGTCCGGGGAGAGTCCGGGAGACCGGCGGCCGACCGGGGAGGGCGTGTGGAGAACGAGCCGACCGCCGAGCTGATCCGCGCCCAACTGCGGCGGCTGCGGCTGCGGGCCGAGCTGAGCCAGGAGGAGTTCGGGAAGCTGGTGCACTTCTCCGGCTCCCAGGTGTCGGCGGTCGAGCTGGGCCACCGGCCGCTCGACCGGTTCTTCCTCGGCCGGGCCGACGACGTGCTCGGCACCGGCGGGCTGTTGATGTCGCTGCTCAAGCTCGCCGAGCGCGACGGCCAGCCGAGCTGGTTCCGCCCCTGGCTCGAAGCCGAACGCCAGGCGCAGCAGTTGCGCACCTACCAGCCGACCCTGGTACCTGGCTTGCTCCAGACCGAGAACTACGCCCGCGCGATGATCCGCACAGATGACCTCATCAGCGATGACGAAGTGGAACGGCGTCTCGCAGTGCGGCTGGACCGGCAGTCGATTCTCTCCGACGCCGGTCACCCGAAGTACATCGCCGTCATCGAGGAGTCCGTCCTGCGCCGCGCCGACGAGGGCTATCGCGGACTCATGGCCGAGCAGATCGCACACCTCGCCGAATGGGCCGAGCGCCCGCACATCGACATCCACATCGTGCCGGCCTCGGTCACCATGCACGTCGGCCTGGTCGGACCGTTCGCACTGGCCCGGGATACAGACGGCGGCTGGGTCGGTCACCTGGAGAACCAACTCGGCGGAGTCGTGGTCGACAAGGACGAGGACGTGGCTATCCTGCTGTCCAGATGGGAGAGTGTCCGCAGCGAGGCACTACCACGCCGACAGTCGGTCGAGCTGATGAAGGACGTGATGACCTCGTGGAGCTGACCGGAGCGGTCTGGCGAAAGTCCACCCGCAGCGGCACCCAGGGCGACTGTGTCGAGGTGGCGGACAACCTGGCCGGGGTGGTCGGGGTGCGGGACAGCAAGGACCCGGCCGGGCCGGTACTCACCTTCACACCTGACGCCTGGCGTGCCTTCGTCCGCCTCAGCGGGAGCCACGCGTCGCGCTGATCAGCACCGTGTGCTTGCGTACCCGGAAGGTGCCCTCGGCGTCGATGCGGGCCTCGATCGCGGTGCGGGCGGCCGACTCCTGCGCGGCCGTGAGCGGCCCGATCATGCTGGCGATGTACGCCAGGATCGGCTCCGCGGCCGGCACTGCCAGCTCGTCCGGGTAGCGCTCGACCGTCACATCGGTGAAGTGGGCGGCGACCCGGGCCGGTGTCGTCTCGGCGGTGACGTCGTTCTGATCGTGGAACCGGACCGCCAGGTCCGGGCACCCGATCACCGGGCCGAGCGTGTTCAGCTCGGCCATGTGGTCGCGGCCGTTCACGGCGACAGCCAGCCGCCCGCCCGGGCGCAGCACCCGGGCGAAGTCGCGCAGTGCGGCGTCCGGGTCATCCAGGTGGTAGAGCATGCTGTTGGCGATCACCGCGTCGACCGCTCCGGCACGGAACGGCAGGCGGGCGGCGTCGCAGCGCAGCACCCCGGCGCCGGGCACCTCGCGCAGCCGCGCGCACATGGCGGGTGAGAAGTCGGTGAGGATCAGCCGGCCACGATGGCTCACCCTCTGCCACAGCTCGTCGGTGCCGGCACCGACCTCCAGCACGTCCCCGCCCAGTGGAAGCCGCTCGCCCAGCCAGCCGAACCAGCCGTGCGGGTTGGTGCCGTACGAGTGCAATGCCATCCGGGCGGTCAGATTGCCCGTCGTCGTCGCGTACTGGCTGGTCGCGCGAGCCGACGCGGTGACGCCACCCGTCATCAGAGGTAGAAGCAGAACGGATGACCCACCGGGTCGAGGAGCACCCGGACGTCGTCCTGCGGCTGGAAGTCGGGCAGCGTCGCGCCCACCGACACCGCGTACGCCACGGCCGACTCCAGGTCGTCGACCTTGATGTCCAGGTGGACCGACATCTGCTGGTCACCGGGACCCGCCGGCCACACGGGCCGCACGTAGGCCGACTCGTCCTGGAACGCCAGCCAGTGGCCGCCCTCCGGCGGAGCGAGCACCACCCACTCGGGTTCCTGCTCGCGCCGGGTCCAGCCGAGCAGCCGCTCGTAGAACGCGGCCAGGTCCTCTGCGGACGGTGCGTCCAGCACCGTGGTCGTCAGCTTCATCAGCGGTCGCTCAGCCATGCCGCATTCCTACCCGACCCCCGCGACATTTTCCGGCCCGTCCGCGCCACCTCGGCGGGGTGGCGGCATCCCGCTGGTGTCGATACCGCCACCTCGCCGAGCTTGCGACGATCGGCCGGCACGGACACCGAAAGGGGTCGCCCGGCCGTCCGCTCGCGCCATAAGCTGCGGCAATGCTGCTACGCATGTCGACCCTGCTGCTCCGGACCCTCCGCGAGGACCCGGCCGACGCGGAGGTGCCGAGCCACCGGCTGCTGCTGCGCGCCGGATACGTCCGCCGGGCCGCGCCGGGTGGCTACACGTGGCTGCCGCTGGGCAAGCTCGTGCTGGACCGGATCACCGCGATCGTGCGGGACGAGATGACAGCGATCGGCGACCAGGAGGTGCACTTCCCGGCGCTGCTCCCGGCCGAGCCCTACCGGACCAGCGGGCGGTGGACCGAGTACGGGGACGACATCTTCACGCTCGCCGACCGCAAGGGCGCCGACCATCTGCTCGCGCCGACCCACGAGGAGTTGGCCGCGCTACTGGTGAAGGACCTGTTCTCCTCGTACCGGGACTTCCCGGTGACGCTGTTCCAGATCCAGACCAAGTTCCGTGACGAGGCCCGGCCCCGGGCCGGTCTGCTGCGCGGGCGCGAGTTCCTGATGAAGGACGCCTACTCGTTCGACCTCGACGAGGCCGGGCTCCAGGCGGCCTACGACAGGCATCGGGCCGCCTACACGCGCGTCTTCACCCGGCTCGGGCTGGACTTCACCACCGTCCACGCGATGTCCGGCGCGATGGGTGGGTCAGCGTCGGAGGAGTTCCTGGCCGCCACGCCGGTCGGCGAGGACACGTTCGTCGGCTGCACCGCCTGCGACTACGCGGCGAACACCGAGGCGGTGGTGACCCGCGCCCCGGCCGCCGGTGACCCGGACGCCCACCCGCCCACCGAGGTGCACGACACCCCGGAGACGCCGACCATCGCCGCCCTGGTCGAGCTGGCCGAGGCACGGAAGCTGGGCGGGCGCACCGGCTGGACCGCCGCCGACACGTTGAAGAACGTCGTCCTCACCGTCCGCCGGCCCGGCGCCGAGCAGCACGAGCCGCTGGTGATCGGCCTGCCCGGCGACCGCGAGGTGGACCTCAAGCGCGTCGAGGCGGTGCTGGCCCCGGCCACCGTGACCGTCTTCGAGGACTGGGACGCCCACCCGGAGCTGGTCCGCGGCTACATCGGGCCGCAGATCCTGGCCAAGCACGGCATCCGCTATCTGGTCGACCCCCGCGTGGTGCCCGGCACCACCTGGCTGACCGGCGCGAACGAGCCGGGCCGGCACGCCACCGACGTGGTGTGCGGGCGCGACTTCGTACCGGACGGCACGATCGAGGCGGCCGAGGTGCGGCCCGGTGACAGCTGCCCGGCCTGCGCCGACGGCGAGCTGACCCTCCGGCGGGGCATCGAGGTCGGGCACATCTTCCAGCTCGGCCGCCGGTACACCGACGCGTTCACCGTCGACGTGCTCGGCCCTCAGGGCAAGCCGGTGCGACCCACGATGGGCTGCTACGGCATCGGCGTGTCCCGGGCGGTCGCCGCCGTTGCCGAACAGCACCACGACGACAGAGGGCTGGTCTGGCCGGCCGCTGTCGCGCCGTGCGACGTACACCTGATCGCCGCCGGGAAAGGGCCGCAGCTCGACGCGGCGCTCGACCTCGGCGGGCGTCTCGCCGCCGCCGGCCTGCGCGTGCTGGTCGACGACCGCACGCACGTCTCCGCCGGGGTGAAGTTCACCGACGCCGAGCTGATCGGCATCCCACGCGCCGTCGTGGTCGGCCGCCGCCTGGCCGAGGGGTACGTGGAACTGCGCGACCGGGCCACCGGTGAGCGCACCGAACTGCCGGTGGAGGCCATCGTGGAGCGACTGCGCGACGACGTACGCGCGACGCACCGCGACGGGGTGTAGCAATCGCGCCACCGGGTACCGCAGACGGATCGACCGAAGCATTTCGGAGGCTCTCATGTTCCGTGTCAGTGACGTCATGACCAGGCAGGTGGTCTACCTCCCGGCGGAGACCCCGTTGGACGAGGCGGCCCGGGTGATGAAGGAGTCGGACATCGGCGACGTGGTGGTGACCGACGGCGCCACGCTCGCCGGCATGCTGACCGACCGCGACATCGTGGTCCGGGCGGTGGCCGAGCGCGCCGACCCCGGCAGCACGACCATCGGTTCGATCATCACCCGCGAGGTGGTGATGATCGAGCAGAACTGCACGGCGAACGAGGCGGCGGCGCTGATGCGCGAGCGCAACATCCGCCGGGTCCTCGTGTGTGACAACGAGCGCAAGCTCGTCGGCATCGTCTCCCTCGGTGACCTCGCCATGCAGCTCGACCCCCAGTCGGCGCTCAGCGACATCAGCGAGGCCGCACCGAACGTGTGAGGGCGGGCCCCGCTCGCGTGGCGCGGGGCCCGCTCGGCACCGCCGGTTGGCGGATAGCCTCGACTCATGCCCGAGATGCCGACCAAGCTGGCCGAGATCGTCGACGAGTTCGCCGCCGCGCCCCGCGACGTCGTCCTGGAGATGCTGCTGGAGTTCGCCGACGTGATCCCGCCCCTCCCCGAGGGCGTGAGCCGGGAGGAGCTGGAGCAGGTCCCCGAGTGCCAGACCGCGTTCTTCCTGCGCGCCGAGGTGAACGCGGACAAGACCGTGAGCACCGTCTTCGACTGCCCGCCGGAGGCGCCCACCACCCGGGCGTTCGCCGGCATCCTCGCCGAAGGGCTGGCCGGGGCGAGCGCCGAGGAGGTGCTGGCCGTACCGGACGACCTCTACCAGCGGATGGGCCTGGCGCAGGCGATCAGCCCGTTGCGGGTACGCGGCGGCACCGCCATCCTGGCCCGGCTCAAGCGCCAGGTCCGGGAACAGATCTCCTGATCCGCGGGTTGTCGCTGGTCATGGACATCGAGATCTACGCCGACGTGGTCTGCCCCTGGTGCTGGATCGGCAAGCGCCGGCTGGAACAGGCACTGGAGTCGTACGACGGCGAGGTGAACGTCCGGTTCCGGCCGTTCCAGCTGGACCCGACGCCGGTCACCGAGCCGAAGCCGCTGCTGGAGGCGCTCGGCGACAAGTTCGGCGGGCGGGACAAGGCCGAGGGCATGGCCGCGCACGTCACCGGCGTCGCCGCGGGCGCGGGCCTCGACCTGCGATTCGACCGCGCGGTGGCGGCGAACACGTTCGACGCGCACCGGCTGGTGCGCTTCGCCACCGAGCAGGGCCGCTCCGCCGAGGTGGTCGAGCGGCTCTACCGTGCGCACTTCCACGACGGCGTCGACGTCGGCTCGATCGACGCGCTGGTCACGCTGGCCGGCGAGGCCGGGCTGGACGAGACCGAGGCGCGGCAGTACCTGGAGTCGAACCTGGGCCGCCGGGAGGTGGCCGCCGACCTGAGCACCGCCCACCAGCTCGGCGTCTCCAGCGTGCCGACGTTCGTGCTGGCCGGAAAGTACGCGGTCACCGGCGCCCAGGAGCCGGAGACGCTGCTCGCCGCGCTGCGCGAGGTGGCGCAGCGCGAAGCGGCAGCCTGATGTTTCACGTGGAACAAGATCGATGCGGATGACGACCTAGGCCGGCTTGGCCAGGTCCTCCACCACCCTCGCCCCGGGCAGTGCGCCGAGCGCCGGCCCGGGCAGGGCGATCTTGCTGTGCCGTACGCCCGATCCGATGATCACGTGCGGCGTGGCGATCACCCGGGAGTCGACGAGGATCGGCCAGTCCGCCGGCAGGCCGATCGGCGTGATCCCGCCGTACTCCATGCCGCTCGACTCGACCGCCTCGGCCATCGGCGCGAAGCTCGCCTTGCGTACGTCGAGCAGCTTGCGGACCACGCCGTTCACGTCGGCGCGGGTGGTGGCGAGTACGACGCAGGCCGCGTACCGGGTCTCGCCGCCCCGCTTACCGGCGACCACCACGCAGTTGGCCGACTCCGACAGCCCCACCTCGTACGCCTCGCAGAAGGCGGCGGTGTCGGCCAGGTCGGCGTCGATCGGGGCGACAAGCACGTCGTCCACGTCCACCGGGGCCTCGGCCGGCCACTCCCGCAGGGCTGCGGCGACCGGCGGGGCCAGCAGGTCGAGCCGGGTCCGGGCCGGCTCCGTCTTCAGCGTCCCCATCATGCCGCGATCCTCGCACCCGCCTCGCGGATCGACCGGCCGGACCCCGCCCGCGCCCTTCAGTTGGGATTGGTGAGGAAGGCGTTCTCCTGGGCGAAGTCCCGGCTCTCGGTGGTGGTGAGCTGCCGGCGGCGCAGCGCCTCGGGACGGTTCGCCTCGGCGTCCTCGATGCCGTGCCGGACGCCGACCCGGATCACGCCGTAGAGGAAGACGAAACCGAAGACGTAGAGGACCACTGTGGCGACGAAGACCAGCATGCGGTCACCGTAGGCCGGTGTGGACCCGACCGGTTCTCATCTTCCGCCGGTTCCCCCGTACGTGTCCGCCAGGTAGTCGGCCCAGGTCCGCTTGCCGGTCGGTGTGGCGGTGGTGGTGAGGCCGCCCGCGCGCAGCTCCCGCCCGAGCCGCCCGGGGATCCGGACCGGCAGCAGCGGACGCCGTACCCGGCGTGCCGCCAGCCAGGCGCGGGCCGCCTCGTCGAAGCGCAGCACCTGCGGTCCGCCGAAGTCCTCGACCCGGTTCGACGGCCCGGCCAGCAGCAGGACCGCGAGCCGGTCCGCCACGTCGACCGGGTCGACCGGCTGGGCGAGCACCGCGCGGTCCCCGACCACCGGGCCGAGCCGGCTCGCGCCGCTCAGCAGCCCGGCCAGGAACTCCGGGAACTGGGTGGCCCGCAGCACGCTCCACGGCACCGGCCCGGCGGCCACCACCTGCTCGGCCGCCAGCTTGTGCCGGTAGTAGCCGAGCGGCACCCGGTCGACGCCGACGATCGAGACGAAGACCAGGTGGCGCACCCCGGCGTGCCCGGCGGCCACGGCCAGACGGCGGGTGCCGAGCACGTCGACGTCGTGGGTACGCCGCTGCGGCGACGACGCCAGATGCAGCACCGCGTCCGTCCCGGCGACCGCCTCGGCCAGCCCGGCACCGGTGGCCAGGTCGGCGGTCACCCACTGGACCCCGTCCCCGGTACGCGGCCGGCGGCTGGCCGCCCGCAGCGTGAAGCCCTCGTCCCGCAGTCGCGGCACCGCCACCCGCCCGAGCCGTCCGGTCGCCCCGGTCACCAGCACCCGCATCGCCACTCCTCCCGCCCACGCGCAGCCGCCACACAGCGGCTCCACGGTGGGACGGAATGCCGACCCGGATCGTGACAGCCGCCCGCCCGGCAGCGCCCTCACCCGATCCTGCGCCATCCGGCGGCCCGCTCGGCCCGGATCACCCCGTCCGAGCCACCCACCCGCCCTCTCCCCGACCTCGTCCGCCTTGTTGACCAAGGAGTTGGTGTCGGATCTCGGCCCACCTTCTGACACAAACTCCTTGATCAACCGGTGAGGACGGATGAGGGGAGACGGTAGGCGGGGGGTCAGGGGGTGGGGTGGGGGGAGACTCGGCCGGCCACAGCCAGGCCGAGCAGGCCGCAGGCGGCGGCCACGGCCAGCGTGGTCGCGTAGCCGGCCGGGCCGGGGGACGAACCGGCGGCCAGGACCGCGCCCGTGAGCGCCAGCACGGTGGCGGCGGCGAGCGAGTCGCCCAGTTGCAGCGCGGAGCTGTTGCGGCCCTGCTCGGCCGGGGCGGACTGGGCCAGGGTGAGCACCGACAGCGACGGATAGAGCAGGCCCATGCCCAGCCCGGCCACCGACCAGCTCAGCACCGCCGGCAGCACCGGCAGTCCCGGGAGCAGCGCGGACGCCACGCCCGCCGTACCGATCGTGATGCAGGCCAGCCCCGCCCGGGGCAGCGTCGCCGCCGAGCGGGGTGAGCTGATCCGGCCCTGGATCCACGAGCCCACCGACCAGGACAGCGCCCCGACGGTCAGCACCAGGCCGGCCCCGGTGGGCGAGAAACCGCGCTCCCGGGACAACATCAGCGGGATCACCACCTCGGCGGCGACGAACGCCGCCGACGCCAGCGCGCGCAGCCCGATCACCGTCGGCAACCCCCGTGCCGCACGCAGGAACCCGGCCGGCAGCAGGTGCGGCACGCAGGCGAGCAGCCCGGCCAGCGCCACGGCGATCAGGCCGGCGGCGAGCACGCCGCGCTGCTGCCCCCCGTAGTGCAGCAGTGCGGCGCTCGCCCCCGCCCCGCAGGCCCAGCCGATCCGGGCCAGTGCGCCCGCCGGCGGGCGGGTCGCCACGGTTCCGGTCAGCGCCCGCAGCCCCGGCTGGACCAGCAGCGCCGCCGGGATCGCCACCGCCGGCACCGCGAGGAACACCCACCGCCAGCCCAGGTGTTCCACGATCAGCCCGGCCAGCGCCGGGCCGACGAGCGACGGCACCACCCACGCCGCGGCGAACGCGGCGAAGATCCGCCGTCGCAACTGCTCCGGGTACGCCTGACCGACGACCACGTAGAGCGCCACCGAGACCAGTCCGGAGCCGAAGCCCTGCACCACCCGCCCGACGACGAGCACCTCCATGGTCGTCGCGGCACCGGCCACCACCAGCCCGGCGACGAACCAGACGACCCCGTGCCACATGGCCGGACGTGGTCCGCGCGCGTCACACCAGATGCCGGAGGCGACCATCGCCACCACGCCGGAGGCGAACGGGCCGCCGAACGCCAGCGCGTACAGGCCGAGCCCGTCCAGGCTGCGCGCCACTGTCGGCATGGCGGTGCCCACCGCCAACGCCTCGAACGCGAGCAGGGACACCAGGGCCACGCTGCCCACAGTCATCGCCCGCAGGCGCGGCGACCAGAGGTCGACGGGTGGATCAGCCGGTACGGCGGCGGTGCTGGTCATGGCGTTCAGCCTCGGACCTCACCCCCGGTTGAGGTCAACTGTGTCGCGCGTCTCGTCCCCCGGGACGCCGGACACGGCGGGACACCCGGAACGGAGGGAGCGGCGGCGCACGACCGGAAACTTCTGCCGTCGGGGTGGCATGACGGACGCCGCGCCGGGAAGTCGGGCCGCCGGGACGAGACCGGGAGGCGAGATGGCGCTGGGACGGTTCGCCGGCCTCCTGCTGTCGCCGACGGCCGTACCGGGAGCGGCCGCGCGCGTCGCGCGTACCGTCGGGTCGGCCCTGCCCACCGACGCCGTGCCCGCCAAGGTCACCGAGGTCGCGGGCAGCGTCGGTACGGCGGCGGCCCGGCTGGCCCGCCTCACCGGGCTGACCAGTCGCCGGGTGTGGTCGCAGGACGGCCGGCACCACATCGAGGTGCACGGCGTCTGCCAGGACGGCGGTGACCGGCTGGCCCGCCAGGTCGAGGCGGCGCTGGAGTCGATGCCGGGTGTGACCTGGGCACGGGTCAACGCGCCGTCGGGCCGGGTGGTGGTGGCCACCGGGGATCCGGCGCCGAAGCTGCGCGACCTGATCGCCACGGTGGCGCGCGTCGAGCGGACCTGCCCGTACGAGCCGGACCCGGAGATCGAACCGCCGCAGCCGCCCGAGGACGGTCCGCGTACCGCGCGGACGTTCGGCGCGCTGCTGTCCGACGTGCTCGGGTTGAGCATCTCCGCGGCCACCCGTGTCCTGCCGCTCACTCCCATCCCCGCCGAGGTGGCCGGGCTGCTCGGCGCTGTCGACCTGCACCCGAAGCTGCACGCGCTGGCCGGCCTGGGGATCCGCGCCGACCCGCGCGCCGAGGTGCTGTTCCCGCTGGCCGAGGCGGTGGTGCAGGGTCTCACCGGCGGCTGGGCGGGCATCGTGCTCGACGGCGCGCAGCGCGTGGTGCAGTGGGGCGAGGGCGCCGCGCAACTGGCCGCGTGGCGGCGGGCCGAACCGCACCTGACCGGTGACCCGGAGCGGGCTGTGGCCCGGGTGCCTGACGGCGAGCGGCCCTGCCCGGTGCCGGACGGGCAGCCCGAGCGGTACGCCAAGCGCGTGCTCCCGGCCGGCGCGGTCGCCGGAGCGGCGGCGCTGCCGGTGCTGGGGCCGAAGCGGGCCGCCGCGCTGGCGCTGTCCTCGCTGCCGAAGGCGCCCGGCTCCGGCCGCGAGGGGTACGGCGCCCAGCTCGGCCGGATGCTCGCCCGGCGCGGCGTGATCGCGATGGACCGTAGCGTGCTGCGGGAGCTGGACCGGATCGACACGGTGGTGCTCGACGCGGCGGTGCTCGGTTCGGACCGTGGTGTCCTGGCCGACCTCGCGCCGCTGGCCGACGCCGACACCGGGCAGGTCGCCGCCCGGGCGTTCGCGTTGTTCGACCCGGCCGAGCCGGACGCGGTACGCGCCGCCGAGGGCTGGCGGATCGGCCCGCTGGACCGCCTCGGCGCCGACGATCCCGGTGACACCCCGGACAGCGCCCGGCTGCGCGCCGACGGTGGACGGCTGCTCGGGCTCGCCGAGAACGGCCGGCTC
Source organism: Micromonospora sp. NPDC049203 (assembly GCF_043197215.1). Taxonomy (NCBI): domain Bacteria; kingdom Bacillati; phylum Actinomycetota; class Actinomycetes; order Micromonosporales; family Micromonosporaceae; genus Micromonospora; species Micromonospora sp. NPDC049203. Next base: position 154,438 of record NZ_JBICSV010000011.1, read on the forward strand.
GCCGCCGTGCTGCGGGTCGAGCCGGAGCCCGCGCCGGGTGTGGACGCGCTGGCGTCGGCCGCCCGGCAGGCGGGCCTGCGGCTCGTGGTCGGCGGCGCGGACGACGGCCGGTACGACTTCGCGGACCTGCTCGTACCCGGTGGTTCCCGGCTCGCCGACGCGGTGCACGACCTGCAACGCGAGGGCGCCGTGGTGATGGTGGTCTCCGGTGAGCGGTCGGCACTAGCCGCCTCGGACTGCGGCCTCGGCGTGTACGGCCCGGACGACCTGCCGCCGTGGGGCGCGCACCTGCTGGTCGGTGACGACCTGCGGATACCCGCCCTGCTCGTCGACGCCGCCGGGGTGGCCCGCCGGATGACAGCGCAGAACGTCCGGATCGCCATGGCCGGCAGTGGGCTCGGCGCACTCGGCGCGTTCACCGCGGACCGGCGGCGGCTGCCCCGCCCGACCCTGGCGGCGGTCAACGGCGCGGCGGCGCTCGCGTTCGCGCACGGCGTGCTCCGGGCGCACCGGCTGCCGGACCGTACCGGCGCCCCGATGCCCGCGCTCACCGCCTGGCATCTCATGCCGGCGCAGACCGTCCTGGACCAGCTCGCCACCGACCCGTCAGGGCTGGCCGAGGAGGAGGCGGTCCGTCGCCGCCGGGTCGAGGTCGGGGACGAGCGCGGCCCGGCCGGGCTGTTCCGCGCGTTCGTGGAGGAGCTGTCCAACCCGCTCACCCCGGTGCTGGCCGCCGGTGCGGTGCTCTCCGCCGCGTTCGGCTCGCTGGTCGACGCCGCCCTGGTCGGCGGCGTGGTGGGCGGGTCGGCGCTGGTCGGCGCGGTGCACCAGCGCAACACCGAACGGTCGCTGGCCGAGTTGCTGTCCCGTTCGGCGGTCACCGCCCGGGTGCTGCGCGACGGCGCCGAGCGGGTGGTGCCCGCCGAGGAACTGGTACGCGGTGACGTGATCACGGTCAGCTCCGGGGACGCCGTACCGGCGGACTGCCGGGTGCTGACGAGCGACGGACTGGAGGCGGACGAGTCGTCACTGACCGGCGAGTCGCTGCCGGTGCGCAAGAGCCCGGAACCCGTGGTGGCGGCGGCCGTCGCGGAACGGCACTCGATGCTGTTCGAGGGCACCACAGTGGCCGCCGGGCACGGCACCGCTGTGGTGGTGGCGACCGGCGCGGAGACCGAGGCCGGACGGAGTCTCGCCATGGCGCGGCAGGCCCCGCCCGCGAGTGGCGTGGAGGCGCGGCTGGGCAAGCTGACAAGCAGCGCCGTACCCCTGGCGGCCGCCTCGGCGATCGCTGTCGCCGGGGCGGGGCTGCTTCGGGGCGTACCCCTTGCCGAAACGGCGGCGACCGCCGCGAACCTGGCCGTGGCGTCGGTGCCGGAGGGGTTGCCGTTCCTGGTCAGCGCCGCGCAGCTGGCGGCGGCGCGGCGGCTGGCCGAGCACGGCGCCCTGGTCCGCAACCCCCGGACCATCGAGGCGCTGGGCCGGGTCGACGTGCTCTGCTTCGACAAGACCGGCACGCTCACCGAGGGGAAGCTGCTGCTGGCCGGGGTGGGCACTGGCGACGGCCGGTACGCCGTGCTCGACGAACTGGACGACCCGCTCCGGTCGACGCTGGCCGCCGCGGTGCGGGCCACCCCGGCCGCGGACGACCCGGACGAGTTGCCGCAGCAGACCGACCGGGCGGTACGCCACGGCGCGGACGCCGCCGGGGTCACCGAGCGGACCGGTGCGGCGGACTGGGCCGCCACGGCCGGGCTGCCGTTCGAGCCGTCCCGGGGCTACAGCGCCACCGTCGGCCGGACCGCCGGCGGGCTGCTGCTGAGCGTGAAGGGCGCACCCGAGTCGGTGCTGCCGCGCTGCGCGTCCCGGCGCACCGCCGAGGGTGACCGGCCGCTTGACGCGGCCGGGCGCGAGGAGGTGCAGGCGATGCTGGCCGGGCGGGCTGGTGCCGGGCACCGCGTCCTGGCCGTGGCCGAGTGCCCGGTCGCCACCGAGCAGGTCAGCGACGAGCAGGTCGACGGCCTGGTCTTCGTGGGTTTCCTGACCCTGGCCGACGGGGTGCGGGACAGCGCCCGGCCGGCGGTGGCCCGGATCCGCGCCGCGGGCGTGCACACCGTCATGATCACCGGCGACCACCCGGCCACGGCCGAGGCGATCGCCGCCACCATCAGCCCGGACGACGGCAGCCAGCGCGTCGTCACCGCCACCGACCTGGACCGGCTGGACGACGCCGCGCTCGCCGAGCGCCTGATGGCCACCGACGTGGTGGCGCGCTGCACGCCCGCGCACAAGGTACGCATCATCCAGGCGTTGCAGCGCCAGGACCGCACTGTCGCGATGACCGGTGACGGCGCCAACGACGCCCCGGCGATCCGCCTCGCCGACGTCGGCATCGCGCTCGGCCAGCGCGGCACTCCCGCCGCCCGCGCCGCCGCCGACCTGGTGGTCACCGACGACCGGCTGGAGACGATCATCGCCACGCTGGTCGAGGGCCGGGCCATGTGGTCGTCCGTCCGGCACGCGCTGAGCATCCTGGTCGGCGGCAACCTCGGCGAGATCGCGTTCAGCGTGCTCAGCGCCGCCGCGACCGGCCGGTCCGCCCTGGGCGGCCGGCAGTTGCTGCTGGTCAACCTGCTCACCGACCTGGCACCCGCGCTCGCCATCGCGGTCCGCCCACCCGCCGACGACAGCGCCGACCACCTGCTGCGGGAGGGGCCGGACTCCTCGCTCGGCGTCACCATGACCCGGGAGATCGGGCTACGCGCCGCGTCGACCACGCTGGGCGCGACGGCCGGCTGGACGATCGCCAGGTGGACCGGTACCCAGCGTCGCGCCAGCACCGTCGCGCTCGCCTCCCTGATCGGCACCCAGCTCGGGCAGACGGTGCTGGCCGGCGGCACCAGCCCCAGCGTGCTCGCCGCCACCGCCGCGTCGGTGGGCGTGCTGGTGGCGGTGGTGCAGACGCCGGGCGTCAGCCAGTTCTTCGGCTGCACCCCGCTCGGCCCGGTGGGCTGGACCATCGCCACCGGCTCGGCGCTCGGCGCGACGTTCGCCAACGGCACGCTGACCAAGTTGATGGACCGCCTGCCGCAGCCCGGTTCTTAGTGCCAGGTGGCGGCGGCCCGGCGCAGCCTGTCGTTCACCGCCCGACCCACGCCGGTCTCCGGCACCGCCTCGGCGACGATCTCGGTCACCCCGGCCGCGTCCAGCCGGTGCAGCGCGTCGAACAGGCGTGCCGCCGCCGCGGTCACGTCGCCGTCGGGCGACAGCACCTCCACCGCCGCCCAGTCACCCTCCGCCGGTGGCTCCCGGAAGGCCAGGAACCCCCGCCGGCCACCGCCGGGCTCGGCCGCCGCGCCCAACCGCAACGGGGTACGCGGGGCGTAGTGCGCGGCGAGCGTCCCGGGCGCGACCGGCTGACCGGAGCTGCCCTGGCGCACCTCGACCGGGCCGACCGCCTCGACGAGCGCCTCGATCGGCAGCGCCCCCAGCCGCAGCACCACCGGCCGCTCGCCCCGGGCGTCCACGATCGTCGACTCGATGCCGCACCGGGTGGGACCGCCGTCGAGCACCACGTCCACCGCGCCGCCCAGCCCGGCCACCACGTGCTCGGCGCGGGTGGGGCTGAGCTGGCCGAACCGGTTGGCGCTCGGCGCGGCCACCGGCACACCGGCCGCCGCGATCAGCGCCCGCGCCGACGGCTCGTCCGGCACCCGTACCGCCATGGTGTCCAGGCCGGAGGTGACGATCGGTGGGATGGTCTCCGGCCGGTCCACGATCAGGGTGAGCGGACCGGGCCAGAAGCGCTTCGCCAGCTCGGCCACCGCCGCCGGCACCTCGCCCACCAGCGCGGCCAGGTCGGCGGCGTCGGCGAGGTGGCTGATCAGCGGGTCGAAGCTGGGCCGGGCCTTCGCCTCGAAGATCCGCGCGGCGGCCCGGGCGTCGAGCGCGTTGGCGCCGAGCCCGTAGACCGTCTCGGTGGGGAAGGCGACCAGCCCGCCGGCGCGCAGGACGGCGGCTGCCTCGTCGATGCCGCTCTCGGCCGGCAGGACGCGCGGGGATCCGGTGCTCACGCTTCCGACGCTAGCCTGCCGGGTTCGCCGCCCCGGCAAGACCCCGTCGGCGGCCTCAGCCCGGCTCGGTGACAGCTCAACGGCTCGGGCTCAGTCGGTCCGGCCGCGGTCCGTGTCCGGGTCCGTGTCCGGCAGCGTGGGCGCGTCGGTCGGGTAGAGGCCGGCGGCGAAGCCGTACACCTGGTCGCCGGCCCGGGGGATCTGGGTGAACCGCCGGGCCAGCGCCTGGACCTCCGCCCAGAACTCCCGGACGTCCTCGATCGGGATACGGGCGTGCACGAGCGTGCAGCGCAGCTCGTCGGCGGCGTGCGCGGCGGCGGACTCGGCGGCCGCCTCGGCGAGCCCGTTGATTCCGGCGGCCACCCGTTTGTCCTCGGGCCGGCTGAGCGCGCCGACGTAGTAGGTGCGGGCGACACGCCCGTAGAACCGCTCCTCGATGGCGCGTACCCGGCGGGTCCGCACCACGCGCAGCAGACCGGCGTCCACCAGTTGGTTCACGTGGTAGGCCACGCTGCTCTTGGGCCGGCCGACGGCGACGGCCAGGTCGTTGACCGTGGCGGCACGCTCCAGGAGCAGCTCCAGCAGCGTGCTCCGCAGCGGGTCGGCGAGCGCGCGCAACTGCTCCGGTGCGGTGACCACGAGCAGGTCGTCGAGGTCGTAGTCCGGGATCCGCTGATTGACCGACATTTCTCGACCGTTCTAATATTCTGGTTCGTTCGACAACTCTGGTTCGACAATCCAGGAGTGTAGTGATGGCCGAGATCGTGCTCTTCCACCACATTCAAGGGCTCACGGACGGGGTACGCGCGCTCGCTGACTCGCTGCGCTCCGGTGGGCACACCGTCCACACCCCCGACCTGTTCGACGGCGAACAGCCGGCCACCATCGAGGACGGCGCCGCGCTGACCAAGCGGATCGGCGGCGACGTCCTCGACCAGCGCGCGGACGCGTTCGTCGCCGACCTGCCCGCCGGCCTCGTCTACGCGGGCGTGTCCTTCGGCGCCGCGACCGCCCAGCGGCTCGCCCAGACCCGGGCCGGGGCCCGGGCCGCGCTGCTCTACGAGGCCTGCCTGCCGGTGACCGGCGAGTGGGCGATCGGTCCGTGGCCCGACGGGGTGGCGGTACAGGTGCACGGCATGGAGCAGGATCCGTTCTTCGGGCTGGAAGGCGACGTGGACGCCGCCCGTGAGCTGGTGTCGATCGTCGGTCCCGAGCGCGGCGAGCTGTACGTCTACCCCGGCGACCGGCACCTGTTCACCGACAGTTCCCTGCCCTCGTACGACGCCGAGGCGACCGCTCTGGTGATCAGCCGTAGCCGCGAACTTCTCGACCGGCTCGGCTGACGCCTACCCGTCGCCCCGCAGCCGCGCCAACTGGGCCGCGTACTCGGCGTCGGTCAGCGCCCCACGCTCGTACTGCCGGGTCAGCGCGTGGATGTCGCGCCGCCGCCCGGCGCTCGGCGCGGGCGGGCGGGTCCGGCCCGGACGGTCGGCGCGGACCTGGTCCGGCGCCGGGCCCGCCGGCCCGCGCCGCTCCGGGGGCCGGGCGTTGCGGTGGCACTCCCGCAGGGTCGCGAGGATCTCGTCGTAGTGCTCCGGCCAGGTGACCAGCCGGGTCAGCTCCAGGCGGAACGGCCGGATGATGGCGCCGGACTGGATCGGCGTCTGCACCGGCGCGCCGTCGATCCGCTCGATGACGATCGCGTCGCGGCCCATGTCCAGGCCCACTATCGAACCCGTACCGCTGTGGATCTCCACGACCGACGCCCACGGCACTGTGGTCGTGTGGAACAGCGAGCGCGAGCGTACGCCGACGGGGCTCACCCAGACGCCGAGCATCGCGCGGCGGGCCCAGACGACCAGACCGGCGGCGGTCCAAGCCGCAGCGAACGCCGCCATCGGGACCGGATAGACGCCGCGAACGCCCGTGACCACGAAGAACACCAGGAAAGCGGCCGTCCCCACCACCGCGCACATCGCGCCGGAGGTGGTCAGGTCCAGCGAGTACGGGCGCCGCCACACCGTCATGCCGTCAGGGTGACCGACCGTGTCCAGCGGTTCCCGCCGAGTCAACGTCCTCTCGCCAGTTCCTCCACCTCGGCGAGGCTCGCGACCCGGTCACACTCGTCGGCGGTCAGCTTGTTGATCAGCGCCTTCGCCGCCTGGGCCTGGGGAGTCGTGGGCAGGGCGCCGGCCAGCAGGTCCGGCAGCACCAGCTCGTAGCCGGCCCGGGCCCGTGGCGAGTAGCGATGCCGGTTTCGGGTCACCGCCGTTGCCACCCGCAGCGCGTGCTCGTTGCCGGGCGGCACCTGCGGGCGGTCCCGCTCCCGGGCGCCGAACCGCATCCGGTCGCGGAACTCGCACGTCGCACACGTCACCGGTCCGGCGGCCAGTCGCGCCCCGCAGTCGGGACAGGTCAGCCGGTCCACCGCACCGTCAACGGTCCGCCAGTCGTACGCCCCGGGGTCGTCCACGACGAGCCAGGCCAGCTCGCGTTCCTCCGGTGAGCCCGCGGCGACGTCCAGCTCATCGCGCAGCCGTGCCCAGGCGTCCCGGATCTCGCCCTCCAGGCGGGTCACCGCGGCCGCCAACTCCGGGCTCCGCCACGAACCGGCCACCGTCGGCCCGCTACCGGTACTGTGCAATCTGGATCAGGTTGCCGCAGGTGTCGTCGAACACGGCGGTGGTCACCGGGCCCATGTCGACCGGCTCCTGGGTGAACAGCACGCCGAGGCCGCGCAGCCGGTCGTGCTCGGCGGCCACGTCGTCGACGGCGAACTGCGTCAGCGGGATTCCGTCGCCGGCGAGCGCCTCCTTGAACGCCTTGGCGGCCGGGTGCGCGTCGGGTTCCAGCAGCAACTCCACGCCGTCCGGGGCGTCCGGCGACACCACAGTCAGCCAGCGGTACTCCCCGGTCGGCACGTCCGTCTTTTTCACGAAACCGAGCACCTCGGTGTAGAAGCGCAGGGCCTTCGCCTGGTCGTCGACGTACACGCTGGTGAGGTTGATTCTCATGGGTTCTCCTGGGTGGGTGCGGCGGACCTGAGCCATCGCTCGGTGATCGATCGCAGCGGCCGGGTGTCGAGGTGGTGGAACTTGTAGCGGCCCTGCCGCCGCGTGACGAGCAGGCCGGCGGCCTCCAGGACGTCGAGGTGCTGGGAGATCGCCTGCCGGGACGAGGTGACCTGGTGCTTGGTGGCCAGCCGGCCGCAGATCTCGAACAGGGTCTGACCGTCGCGCTCGGTCAGCTCGTCGAGGATCAGGCGGCGGGTGGGATCGGCCAGCGCCTGGTACAGGTCGCCCACGGCACCCACGATAGGCAAGCAGCGGCTTGCCTATCAAGAGGTTTACCGCAATCGGAGGACGTCATGCCCGGATACATCCTCACCGGCGCTCCCGGCTCCGGTAAGACAGCGATCCTGCGCCACCTGGAGGTCGACGGGTACCACATCGTGGAGGAGGCCGCGACCGACGTGATCGCGCTGCGCCAGGCACTCGGGCGGCCGGAGCCGTGGCGTGAGCCGGACTTCGCCGAGCAGGTGCTGGATCTCCAGCGGGAGCGCTGCCGCCGAGCCGAGCTGTTTGGCGGCGACGTGGTGTTCCACGATCGCTCACCCGTTTGCACGCTCGCGTTGTGCCGTCACCTAGGGTTGACGCCGCCACCCGCCCTGCTCGACGAGATCGAGGGTATGACGACGGAGCGGACCGTCTTCTTCATACGGAATCAGGGTTTCGTCGAGGCGACCGCCGCGCGTCGGATCACCTTCGAGGAGTCGCTCGTCTTCGAACGCGTCCATGAACTGACGTACCGGGAGGCGGGATTCGACCTCGTCGACGTGCTGGCGGGCCCACTGGCGAACCGGATGGCGGCGATAAAAGAGGCAGTTGATCGGCTGTGCCCTTAGCGAATTCGCACACGATCGACCACGTCAATGCCCTTGCTTTCCGGACCGACGCCGGTAACATCTCCATGTTTTGATCTACACGGGGAGAAAAGTCCACATGCAATGGAAGATTCCGGCCGGTGCCCTGGTGGCGCTGGCCTTTTTGATTCCGGCGGCGCCGGCAGCGGCGCAAACCGCAGCGCCGCGCAGAAGGTACTCGACAACCCGTCGGTCGAGGTATACCTCGCGTACCTGAACAACGGCCTGTACGAGGCTCGTGCGCTCGACTGCGCGTCCCAGCCGACGCCGACTCCGACTCCGACGCCGTCTCGGCCCACGCCCACACCGACCGCGACGCCCAGCGCCACGTCGACCGTCGTACCGCCCGTCACTCCCTCCGCCAGCCTCGGCGCGCCCGGTGGTGGTGAGGGCGGCGGGCTACCCGTGACCGGCACCGACATCGCGACCGTGGCCGGCGTCGGCGGGGCGCTTCTGCTCCTCGGTGGCGCCAGCTACGTCATCGGACGCCGACGTCGTTCCCGCTTCGTCGCATAGTTGCCCGGGTGCGCCCAGCTCGATGCTTCATCGGCTGGGCGCACCGCGTTTCAGGATTCCCCGCCTGCTGGAGCCGCGAAGCGTCAGCCGGCGAGTTGACGCCGCACCGAGTCGGTGTCCATCAGGTACGACATGAACTTGAACTTGCCGTCCTGGACCCGGTAGAAGGCGGTCTCGGTGAACGACACCGATTTGCCGGTGGCCGTCAGACCGTTCCACTCCTTGACCGGGGTGCCCGTGTCGACGAGCCGAGCGGCGATTCGATCACCCTCGACGACGACGTCCTGGATCTCCCAGTGGAGGTCCGGCACCGCTTCCACGTGCTTGTAGAACTCGGCCACCATGTCGGCCATCTTGACCGAGGTGCCGTTCATGATGACCTCCTCGTGGGCGAAGTCCGCCATGCGGGCGAACTCCCGCTTGTTGGCCAGCTCGACGTACCGCAGGTAGAAGTCCCGCAGTTCCTGGGTGGACATGCCTGCATCCGTCGCGGTGGAGCTCATGATCGGTCTTCCTCATCTGTTGATGCCGGCCCGTGTCCCCGGGCCGATCACTGGAGCGAGTTTTTGTACCGCTCGGTTCTGCAACGACCGTACCAGGGTTCTGTACCGATCGGTCCATGATCAGGATCATGTTCTGTACCGATCGGTAGGGCACCGGCTCCGATTCCGTCCTCACCGGCAGTACGTGCGGAGAAACCCGTTGTCGTAGGTAGTGCCGCCCGTCGAGCATGGCCGCTGTGAGCCGAAGCCTCCGAACAGATTCCCGCTCCCGCCAGGCACTCCGGCGGGCGCCCCGGCTCGACCGGGTGCGGATCCACGTTCACGCACCGCGGCCCGGGTTCGCGCACCCGGCGAGCGGACAAGACGTTCGCGACGTGCTGGAGACCCTCGGGTCCTGGGCGTGGTACGGGTTGCGCGCTGTCGAGCTGCGGCAGACCGAGGACTTCCGGCCCGGATTCGTCGTCTACGGCAGGACCCGAGTGCCAGGCGAGATCGTCCTCTACGAGCAACCGCTATCGAAAGCCGCATCGTTGCGGGACTTCATGCGGTTCGACGTACTGCTGCACGAGCTCGGGCATCACGTGCTCCAACACCGCAGCCGGAAGGTCGGCCGGGTGCGACGCCGATCAGATCATGAACGGTTCGCCGAGGCTTTCGCTGATCGATGGAAGCCGACTGCCCAGGCGGCACTCGACACGGCCGCATCAACAGCCGCTGGTGATCAGACGACGTGATGTGGTGGAGCCCAGCGGACTGTCGTGTCTCTGTCCGTGCCCCGGCTGCTGTCAATCGTCTCGCCGATCTCGGCAATCGCAGCGGTTCATCAAGCCGGGGTACGTATCCAGCCGCCCATCGATCCGATGCACCAGGAGGCGGCCGTCTTCGATCCAGATCGTCTCGCCGGCGTTCAAGAGGACTGGGCGGTCCGGCACGAAGTGGCGCCAGCGGTCAATCAGCGTCAGGCGGTCGGCCCGCTCGCGCGATGCCGACGGCTCCCGCCTAGCCATGGTCATGCTCGACAGCCACCAACCGGGGAAAGTGCTGGTGGAGCCCAGGGGACTCGAACCCCTAACCCCTGCCTTGCAAAGATCAAGACTTCTGTCGGTCGGTGTCGGTGACTACTGCTGACGTGCTCGTCTTGTCGCCTGCCGTCGGCCCTAGGCTGGCTTCGTCGGCGGGCTTGGCTGTACTGATGGCTGTACAGCCAGACCTCTTCGTCTCGATCATCGAGTGTCATCCGGTGCCGTCTCGTGCAGCTGGCCATAGCTGCGCTGCCCCTGCTCGTGCGGTCCGCCGGCGCCCAGTGACGACGCGCCGGCCGCCTTCTGGCTGCTCTTCCCGCCCAGAGGCCAGGTTCGCTGGGTCCTGCCGTCCGCGCCGATCATCGCCGACAAGGTCCGTGTGACAGCGCAGGTAGAATGGAGAGCGAAGGGCTGCCTTGTACTCGATTCCCGAACCCCTTGGGGCGGCTGGTGCCTACCGGTCGCGAGAAGTTCGCCAAGATCATGAAGGCCGCGCTGCCCGCCCTTGCATTCGTGCTGCTGCTGACGGTCTCTGCTCTTGTGGGAGGAGTTGACGCGATGATCTGCAACCTACTCATCAACATCGCCTCGGCTCTCGTGACCGGGAGTCGGGTAGAGGGCAGCCCTTCCCTCTAAGCCCGGCCTGTTCGAGGCTCTGTACAGCCACCCTCTGATCCCTAGCTCCGGGCGATGGAGTCCGGTCGGGCTGCTCGTGCCGTTGACCGGTGGATGGCAGTCCCTCGCGGGATGCTGGGGGCCGCCCGGTTGCTGTACTTCGGTCGGATGGCTATACAGCCTTTCGTGCCAGTCGCCTCGACTACCCGCGAATGGTCAAGCCCATCTCACGGCCGGTGGTGGTTGATCAGCGCGATGAGCTCATCGGGAGTAAGCCAGGGCGAGGATCGGTGGATCATCCGGTGGCAGTTGGAGCACAGCAGCATGAGGTCTTCCGGCCGGGTGCGAGTGGGGCCGCTGGCATGCAGGGGTGTGCGGTGATGGCACTCGATGTAGTCGGCGCCGCGATCCCCGTACATCCTCTGAAAATCGAAACCGCAGGCTTCGCAGGCGACCGCCGCATGTCGGCGCTTGTATGCCTCAATGACCTTCCGGCGAAGCTTCGGGTCCCGCTCGCGCCGAAGGTGCAGCCGCTGGAGCACTCGCCCCTCGTCCGCACTGAGGCCGTCTAGGTCCACGTCTGCCACGTCCGCTGGTTCGGCTGACCCGTTCAGGATCGCTTGCCGGATTGCAAGGGCCTGCTGCTCCATCTCATCCGGTCGGTCCAGGAAGGCCATGAGCACCTCACGGTCGTGCCGGCCTCCATTGGTTGGCTTCCCGGTGTAGTCCGGATGCTGGGTAGCGATGTCAGCAGTCTTGCGGGCCACACCGTTAGGGTTGCGGAAGTCCTGCCTACGGTCCTCCATCGGGTGCGCTGTGTAGAGCTGGAGTAGCTCAGACAGTTCGCTCACCCGGGCATCGTTGCGCGTCAGCCACCGCCAGCCGTTGTCCCGCACAAGCGCGCAGGCCAGTACAACCTCGTCCCACGTCCACGGTGGGTTGCGGTGGGTTCGGGTGGCAAAGCCAAGCCGTCGGAGGTGATGGACGACGCTCGCCTCTCCTCCAGTAAAATCACCAGCGCGCAGGAACATCTCTTGGCTCACGCCGTGCGCATAGCCCATGATCGGCTTCGAGTCGTACGTGCGGCCGTTGACCTCTAGGAAGTACGTCCGGGCCGTCCCGAAGCCGTATCTATCCAGGAACGCATCTCGACCTAACCTGTCGAACTCATCGACGGCAGCGAGAACATCAGATCGCGTCACGTCACGAAGACCCACGGCGAGATGGTAGATGGTGGCCTCCACCTGGACCTTCCGCCGGTCCGTTTCGTCCCCTGCGGCTAGCGTACGCAGGGCCACCTGGGCCAGTCCGTCAGGTTCGCCAAGCGCCCGGCCAGACTTGGAAGCCACGTGGTTCCCCGACTAGCCCGAGGCTTCCGTGATCGGTACGCTACGAAACGTGTCGGGGGAAGAGACTCAAGCCAAGGGGGCAGATGGCGCCCGACGCGCGAAGTTCTGGCTAGAGTCAACCACGCGCGTAAACGTTCAGTGGGTCAACCCTCATCCCGTCGCCGTGCCGAAACTTACATTCAAGTGGCACACCGGGTCACCTTTCTCGTTTGATCTCGGCGGCGTGCTTCTAGGTGAAGACCTTCATGGGCAAGAGTTTCTTGCCGAATGCAAGAAATATGAAAAGCCATCAGATCAGGGAAGTTTATACGTCAAGTATCTGGCGCAGTGCTATCGAGCTTACAGTGAACGTCCCGATCGTTGCGACAATTTTTTTTGGATCACCTGGTCGCCCTTCAGCTCTACTCGCTGGGATGAGTTGCTGACGGCGAGCTACGTTCGCGAGGCTGTGCTTACACATCACCAGAAGGTATTTGGCACGGCAAACGCAGAGGAAGCCAGAGCTCAGGTGAGCGACGATCTATGTAAGGATGTCGCAAACAGGCTGTGGATGATAGTCTTGACGGATCGACAAGAGAAGCTCCAGCTTACTCGGGAGCACCTCGGCGTAATCCGAAAGTTTGACACCGAGAGGGGGTTATAGTGAGACAGCTCGAATATGCAGGTCAGATTGCGCAGGCCCTTTCTCTGGAGCAGCCCAGCGATAGCGTTGAGGGTGTCAAAGAGGCCGTCATTCGTGAGCTCACTACACTTGACCCCCGAATGGTCATCCGACGAACCGAGTACTTCAATCACTCGTTCATTCCAGACCTAGTGGCATCTTGGCCCGGTAACGCTCGGGCAGGCGAACGATACATTTACCTCAAATTCAATGATGAAATTGACTACCTCCTTGATGACATGACCCTTGTCAAGGACAGCCAACCCATCATTTTCGGTTTGAGCAATACGCCTCGCGAACAAAACGGGAGTTCTGCCCAGGACCTTTTCGAGACATCCGCACAGAGTAATACCTTGGTGACGGACGCGGCTGGCGTCGAGACACTCATAGACCGCGGCAATTCCCGTTTTCTGGACCTGGCCACCTCTACGTTGACGCAAGGCGGCCGGGGCCTTGTAGATGCTCCCATGGCTGCTAGTGCTGTCGAGAACCTGGCCGAGGGGTTCGAAGGTGCGCGCCATACCGACAGGCTCCTGACTCGACGAGCGACCAGCACAGTAGAGTTACTTTTTGATCCAACCCATGCGGATCGGCTGAATCGCCTGCTGCAGGCGGTCTGGATTGGATCCGGAGGGCGTCTCGAAGACTTCCCAGGACGCCGCGACGAGACGGCAGAGCTTCCGGACGATATCCTTCAGTTTCTACTCGACTACGAGGAGATCCCGGATGATGACTTCTGGCGCAGGCTCGGTAGGCGGGTAACAGTTGGGCAACTTTGCAGGCTAGCAATTCCGGATGGCTCACGGAACCTCGACCGCCTAATGGGTGTAAACGCTAAGACCTACTGGTCTCGCGCGTGTCGTATTAGGCGGCACGGGACGGCACTTTTCACTCGCCAACGTAGCGCTCCGCACTGGGCAGTCGACCGTGGACTGTTAGCATATCGCGCTTCGCTCTACGCTGCATACCTGGCCGAGAGCATTGAACACTTGGACGAAGTCACGCCGGACCATAATGCTGGCATCTTGGTGGAGGAGCTCAGACGCCGCGCCGATGGCATCGCCTTGAATGCCTTGGACTTCTCGGCAGGAGGCAGGGTCGTCAAGTACTCCTCAGAGTCGGAGGAGGATATTGCAGATGACGCGGCAATCGAAGAGATTGAGAGATCACTGCACGGTGATGTTTTGATCAAGAGGGCGAGCGTTACGTTGAAGAACGGCCGCCGCCTCTCATGCGACTTCACCACGAATACGATTACTGGCCGTACTACGAGTAAGCCCAAGATTCCCGAGCTACTCCATGCGGCAATTATGCTTCTCCGCGGAAACGATCCAGCCGAGCAAGCTGTGCTTAATTCCATCCCAGGTTTGGATGAGGACGTGCAACTTAGCTTCGATTTTGGCAAATCGGCTGGCTTGTAGAGGACACCTTCGCCTACCCCGTTGTTGCCATCCCGTCTGTCGCCGACCCACACACCGCGGAGCGGGCGAGGGCCAGGGTGACAAGGTGGAGCGCCCTACCGGCCAAGTCTCAATGGCGGTTGTCAAGCGCGGGCGCCGCCGGGCGGGGGCGGCCTTGGGATACCCATGGACTCTCACCGCAAGCCAGCAACGGCGCCGCGCATCAGAAGGGACTGTGTCAGATTGCAGACAGGCCAGTCGAGGTGGCTGGGCACCGCTGGTATACCCGCGTGACGGCAGTAGCGATCAAGACACCGGGGTCCTTATGACGACGACATCACCTTCAGGCTCCGAGCGGCATCCTGAATCGGCGCATGGCCGAGTTGAACAACTCCTATCCCTCACAAGTCAGATTCTAAAGCTTGAGAGCGATATTAGAACGATTCGACTCTTGAATGCCGGCGTCTTAGTCGGTGTCCTGCTAGGACCGGCCGCGCTTCTGTTGATGATTATTGCCACGATCGCAACGTATGAGACTTTCGATTTAGGCCGCGCAAACAAAACGGCTGCCCCCCTCATGATCGTTGCCGCCGCCTGCGGCCTCGCCTGCAGCATCTACCGCCTAGAGCACTTCAGAAACGGTGCCAGCGGCCTGAAGCTTCAGCTCGCACTGCTTCGCGAGCGCCGACGACTGAGGGCCGCCGACCTGACCTTAGAGGCTCGTTACACCCGGAGCGCATATAAAGAGGAGATAGCGGGCGACTTAGAGCGACTTAGGCGAGAGAGTAGATATTACCGCCGAATTCACAATGCCTTTCAAGCAATCATCATTGTCGGCTCACTTGCAACGACGACGGCGTCAGGGATAGCGCTCGATAGCAGCCCCTTGCAATGGGTCGTTGTGGCTACCAGCTTTTCCGTCGGATTGGCTGCGGGGTTCACCGGATACTTCAAGTACCGAGAGCGCGGCTTTTACTTGCAGCAGACCGCCGACGCGATTGAGCAGGAGTGGGCAGCCGCCCAGCTTTCGATCTTTCGCTATAGGAACCTAGGCGAGGATGAGCAACTGGCATCCCTCGTGGAAGAAGTCGAAAAGCTGAAGTCCGAGCAGCGTAAGCGCGAGCAAAGCCTTGACCAACCCTCGGGCCATGTCCGAGATGGCGCCGCCAACGCCCAGTGAGGCGTAGAGCGTCCGAAGCTAATGCAGCCCGCGCCCGGCCACACAAAGATCAAGACTGCGCACCTACGCGCGTCCGCCTCATGCCATCCCGTCTGCCGCCGACCCACACTCCGTGGAGCGGGCCAGGGCCAGGGTGAC
>NZ_JBICSV010000012.1:0-127785 GCF_043197215.1 Micromonospora sp. NPDC049203
CCCGCCCCCCCCCCCCCCCCCCCCCCCCCCCCCCCCCCCCCCCCCCCCCCCCCCCCCCCCCCCCCCCCCCCCCCCCCCCCCCCCCCCCCCCCCCCGCGTTTCGCGTACCGGAATTTCTCCGCGCGCGACGGGACGGCGACCCCCGGTGTACGGCAGGATGCGTCTTCATGAGCACCCAGTCGCCCGCAGGCATCGATGAGCCCGGCGCGTCCGAGGCGGCGCCACGATCCGCAGAGACGGTCGACCACCCGTCCCGCTCGGACTGGTTCGTCCGCGGTGCCTCCGGTCTGATCGGCGGGCCACTCGGCGACCACGCCGCCGCCCTGGACCGGCCCGCCGACCGCGAGAGCCGGTTCTGGACCGCCGGCCGGATCGTGCTGGCGCTCGTCTGCCTCACGCTGGCCCTGCACTGGGTGCAGAAGTCGCCCTGCCAGGACGGCGCCTGGCAGAACAACGTCCAGTACACCCGGATGTGCTACACCGACGTGCTGGCGCTCTACTACGCCGAAGGGCTCAACGAGGGCAAGGTGCCCTACGCCGACCACCCGGTGGAGTACCCGGTGCTGACCGGCTACTTCATGGGCGCCCTCGGCCTGCCGGTGCACGCCCTCGGCAGCGACAACCCCGCCATCAACCAGGGTCAGTGGTTCTACAACCTGAACGCGCTGGTGCTCGGCGCGCTCGCCGTCGCCACCGTCGCCGTGATCCTCAGCCTGCGCCGACGACGACCCTGGGACGCCGCCCTGTTCGCGCTCTCCCCGGCGCTAGTGCTCACCGCCACCGTCAACTGGGACCTGCTCGCCATCGGCCTGGCCGCGTTCGGTCTGCTGGCCTGGGCACGCGCCCGACCCGACCGGTACGGGATGCTGCTGCCCGCAGTGGCCGGAGTCCTCATCGGACTGGGCGGTGCGGCGAAGATGTGGCCGCTGTTCCTCCTCGGGCCGATCCTGGTGCTCGCGTTGCGCGCCGGCAAGCTGCTGGCCGGGCTCGTCGCCACGACGACCGCCCTGGTGACGCTCGTGGCCGTGAACCTGCCGGTGGCGATCCCCTACCGGGAGAACTGGGAACGCTTCTTCGACCTGAACACCACGCGCCCGATCGACTGGGGCACGCTCTGGTACATCGGCCGCTACCTGGACGGCCGGATCAGCCCGTCCTCGCCCGGCGAACTCGGGCCGTTCGAGTGGCTGAACGCCAACATCCCCACCCTCAACTGGCTGTCGTACCTGCTCTTCGGACTGGCCTGCCTCGGCGTGGCCGGGCTGGCGCTGCTCGCGCCGCGCCGCCCTCGCCTGGCCCAGCTCGCCTTCCTGGTGGTCGCCGCGTTCCTCATCTTCAGCAAGGTGTGGTCCCAGCAGTTCGTGCTCTGGCTGCTGCCCCTCGCGGTGCTCGCCCGGCCGCGCTGGGGCGCGTTCCTGGCCTGGCAGATCGCCGAGGTCTGCTACTTCGCCGCGTTCTACGGCGAACTGCTCGGCACCGCCATGTCCCGGCCGGTCTTCCCCGAGGGCGTCTTCGTGCTGGCGTCGAGCCTGCGACTGATCACCGTCGTGGTGCTCTGCGGGTTCGTGATCCGGGACGTCCTGCGACCCGAACTGGACGTCGTCCGGCACACCTACGCCGACGACCCGGACGGCGGGGTGCTCGACGGCGCCCCCGACGCGCCCTGGCATCAGCGGTGGCGGGCGCGTGCCGCCGAACGATCCGACCAACCCGTCCCGGTGTGACCGAGACGGTCGTGTTCCGGTCTACAGCCGGAACACGACCGCCTCGCCGTGCTGCTCGCGGGTCACTCCCGGCGTGTCGACCGGCCGGTCGAGCATCCCCTCCCACGGGGTGCCCGCCAGTTCGTCGCGCAACACGACCACGTTCTTCACGCCGATCTGCCGCAGGTAGTCGACGCTCGCGTAGTCCGGGAAGCTCACAGTCGCCTCCCGGATCTGCGCCTGGGAGCGCGGCGTGAAGCCACTGCCGCCGTTGACCATCGGCTGGAACCGGTCGGTCGACCAGAGCATCACCGGCTGGTCCAGGTTCTGGCTGCTCGGCAGCACCAGCATCGGGCCGTCCACAGTGCGCAGCGCCGCCGGCTGCCGCGGCACCACCGGCTGCGGCGTGGCGTTCAGCCCTTCGACGAGCACCAGCGCCAACGGCAGCAGCGTGGCCAGGCGCAGCCACGGGCCCGGCCACGGCGGCACCCGCTCGGCGGCCAGCTCGCGTACCCGCATGCAGAACGCGGTGACCGCGCCCGCCGCGAGCAGGCCCAGCAGCAGCGTGGCCCAGAGCATCATCCGGCCCGGCGTCCGCAGCCCGCTCCAGCCCGGCAGGTAGTCGAACAACGGCACGTAGGTGAACCGGCCGCCGAAGAACCGCGTTCCCATGGCCAGCGCCATCGTCACGAGCACCCCGGCGAGCAGGAAGATCCGGTGCCGGACCCGCCAGACCGAGAAGAACAGGCCACCGGCGGCGAGCGCGTAGAGCGCGAAGCCCGGCAGCAGCGTCATCTCCGGATGCCAGGGCAGCACGGCGCGGGCGCCCTCGTGCAGCCCGCCCCAGACGCGCGACTCGGCCGGCGCGGTGAAGAACCCGCTCGCGGGTGGTGAGTAGAGCCCGATGTCGCCGAGTGTCCGCTCCGCGTTCGGGTGCAGCTCGGCGACCTTGAAGTAGGGCACCGCCAGCGCCGCGCCCACCGCGGCGAAGGCGAGCCCGCCGAACACGTCCGCCAGGAACAGCCGCCGGCCGAACGGACGCCTCACCCGGCGCCGCCGTACGAACCACAGCACCACCGAGACCAGCACGGCCCCGGCCAGCATGTACGCGAACGGCAGCCCGATGCCGAAGCCGAGGCTGAGCTGCCACGCGGCCACCAGCCACCCGGCGAGCGCCCAGCCCGCGTGCCGGCGACGCGGCCGGTAGCCGTACCGCAGCGACCAGCCGTGACCCCGGGCCAGCATGGCCAGTGCCAGCGGGATGCCCCCGTTGGAGATGATGTGCAGGTGTCCCGCCTGGGCCAGCAGCCACGGCGCGTAGGCGAAGCTCGCCCCGGCCACCGCACCGCCGATGCGGCCCGCGCCGAGCTGCCGGGCCAGCGCGTACGCGCCGAACGCGGCGAGCGCGTGGGCCAGCACGAACATGATGTTGTAGCGCAGCACGGCGTGCTCCGGGCCGACCCCGATCAGGCCGGCCGGGGCGTACCCGAGGAGCGTGTCGGAGAACGCGAAGCTCCAGTTCTCCGGATAGAACGCGTTGGCGTGCCACAGCATCGCCGGGTCGGTACGCAGGATGTGCCCGGACCACGCCATCTGCCACGCCTGCAGGCTCGGGTCCCAGTAGTCCTGCGGCAGCGTGTGCCGCGGATAGCGCAGCGTGGGCCACGTCATCGCCGCGGCCAGCGCGAGCGCGGCGACGGCGGCGAGCGTCCACTCGTGCGCCAGGAAGCGGCCGACCGCGCGGATCGCCCGGCGTGGCCGGCCGAGCACCGGCTCCGGCGCCGGCCCGAACGCGGACCAGGGGTCGGTGGGCTTGTCGCCGTCCGTACCCGCTGTGTTCTCGTCCCCGGCGTCGGCACTCTCGCCGTCATCGGCGGTGCCGGCGTCGCCGTCGTCCGGCCGGGCGTCGTCCCTGTCGGCGGCGGCCCCGTCCCGGACCCCGGCGGTCTTGTCGGCCCCGGCGGTTTCCGTGTCGGCCTCGCCGGGCAGGGCTGCCCCGGCCGTGTCATCCGGCCGGTCCGGCGCGTTCGTGCCGTCGTCCGGCCGGTTCTCGGCGCGGGACCGGCGGCCGGTCGTGCCGGACTGCTCGGTCGTCACGCCGTCGCGCCCAACTGCCCCCGCAGGAACGCGATGTCGGCGGCCTGGCCCTCGACGCCGCCGGGGGTCTCCACGATCACCGGTGCGCCGGCCGCGCGGATCACCGCCACCAGCAGTTCCGGGTCGATGGTGCCGCCGGTGAGGTTGTCGTGCCGGTCCTGGCCGGAGTTGAACGCGCCCTTGGAGTTGTTCGCGTGGATCAGGTCGATCCGGCCGGTGATCGCCTTCACCCGGTCGACCAGGCCCAGCAGTTCCTCGCCGCCCGCGTACGCGTGGCAGGTGTCCAGGCAGAAGCCGACCTCGTAGTCGCCGAGCGCGTCCCAGAGCCGGGCCAGGGAGTCGAGGTGCCGGGCACAGGCGTTGTCACCGCCGGCGGTGTTCTCGATCAGCACCGGCAGCGGGAAGCCGCCGGAGTCCGCCGCGTACGCGAAGGTCTTGCGCCAGTTGTCGAAGCCGACGGCGACGTCGTGGCCGGCGTTGACGTGGCCGCCGTGCACGATCAGCCCGCTGGCCCCGACGTCGGCCGCCGCGGCGGCGTGGGCGAGCAGCAGCTTGCGGCTGGGGATGCGGATGCGGTTGTTGAGCGTGGCTACGTTGATCACGTACGGCGCGTGCACGTAGAGGTCGACGTCGGCGGAGCGCAGGCGCTCGGCGTCCTCGCGTGGCTTCGGGGCCTTCCAGCCCTGCGGGTCGGCCAGGAAGAACTGGACCGCCTCGGCCTGCCGTGCGGTCGCCTCGGCCAGCGGGTCGGTCGGATCGACGTGGGCTCCGATTCGCATGCTGGGCAGCCTACGTCGCGCCTGCGACGGTCGGCGCGCTCGCGCGGGGTGCCCGGCGGGTCGGACGCGTCACCACCGGGCCCGGCGGTCGTTGTCCGAGATGGGATCGATGGTCGACGCTCCGCCCGAACGTGGTCCACAGCACGGACGGGCGAGGGTGGACCCCCGGCAACGGGACGCCCCGCCGTGCGGCCCGGCGCGACGGGGCGGGATCCGCTCGTCATTCCGGTACGGGAGACCAGCAGTCGGACCAATTCTTCCATTTACCCCAAGTGGTGACGAGAGCCATTGTATGGTCAGACCAGGTGACAACACGATAAAGCTCCGCGGGGCGTCTTCGATCCAACCTCATCGGTGTGGTCGTTCCTCCCCAGGTCCCACCCAAGGAATGCGGACGGGACGCCCCGCGGTCTCGTGGACAGGGGTCCACCTCTCATCCGGAGGTGGACCCCTGTCACGCATCCGGCGCACCGGGGCCACCGGCCCGGCCATGATCGTCCGGACCGGCTATCCTGGTGCGGTTGTCCGTGTCCGGCCGGGTTCCCCCGGCACCGGCCGCGGCAGCGACGCACGACCTCCTGCCACGGAAGGACCGTGGCCGCTTAGCCCACAGGAGGTGAGCACGTCTTGCGTCATTACGAAGTAATGGTGATCCTCGACCCCAGCCTCGAGGAGCGCACCGTCGCCCCGTCGCTCGACACGTACCTGAACGTGATCCGGACCGCGGGTGGCTCGGTGGAGAAGACCGACGTGTGGGGCCGCCGGCGCCTCGCGTACGAGATCAACAAGAAGGCCGAGGGCATCTACGCCGTCATCGACCTCCAGGCGACGCCGGAGGCCGTTGGCGAGCTGGACCGTCAGCTCCGACTCAACGAGTCGGTGCTGCGCACCAAGGTCATCCGTCCGGAGATGCGCTGAGCATCTAGACCCGGCACGTCCGGATCAAGCCTCATCCACGCTGTCGTACGGCTCTGAGAGCCTGTACGGCACAACGATGAGTGCGCGAGGAGATGGTCATGGCAGGAGACACCACCATCACGGTCATCGGCAACCTGACCGATGACCCCGAGTTGCGATTCACCCCCTCCGGCGCGGCGGTCGCCAAGTTCCGGGTCGCTTCGACGCCCCGCTTCATGGATAAGGCCTCCGGCGAGTGGAAGGACGGCGAGCCGCTGTTCCTCTCGTGCACGGTCTGGCGCCAGGCCGCCGAGAACGTCGCCGAGTCGCTGCAGCGCGGCGCTCGCGTGATCGTGTCCGGCCGGCTGCGTCAGCGGTCGTACGAGACCCGTGAGGGTGAGAAGCGCACCGTCATCGAGCTGGAGGTCGACGAGATCGGCCCGTCGCTGCGCTACGCCACGGCGAAGGTGCAGAAGATGTCCCGCTCCGGTGGCGGTGGCGGCGGCTTCGGTGGTGGTGGCGGCCAGGGTGGCGGCGGAGGCAACTTCGACGACCCCTGGGCCTCTGCTGCCCCTGCCCCCTCCCGCAGTGGTTCGGGCGGCGGAAACTTCGACGAGGAGCCCCCGTTCTGATGGCGCCGAGCGCCCGCGATCGCAAACCAGGAGCAAGAGCAATGGCGAAGGCTGCGGCACTGCGCAAGCCGAAGAAGAAGGTGAACCCGCTCGACAAGGACGGGATCACCTATATCGATTACAAGGACACCGCGCTGCTGCGCAAGTTCATCTCCGACCGCGGCAAGATCCGCGCTCGGCGGGTGACCGGCGTGACCTCGCAGCAGCAGCGGCAGATCGCCCGTGCGGTCAAGAACGCCCGTGAGATGGCGCTCCTGCCCTACACGGCCACGGCCCGCTGAGAGGAGGCACGGACATGAAGATCATCCTGACTCAGGAGGTGTCCGGCCTCGGCTCTCCGGGCGACATCGTCGAGGTGAAGGACGGCTTCGGCCGTAACTACCTGCTGCCGCAGGGCTTCGCGATCGCCTGGACCAAGGGCGCGGAGAAGCAGGTCACGGTCATCAAGCGGGCCCGCTCGGCCCGCGAGATCCGCGACCTCGGCCACGCCACCGAGGTGAAGACCCAGGTCGAGGGCCTGAAGGTCAACCTGAAGGCCCGCGCCGGCGACGGCGGCCGGCTCTTCGGCTCGGTCACCCCGGCCGAGATCGTCGACGCCGTCAAGGCCGCCGGCGGCCCGACCCTGGACCGCCGCCGGCTGGAGATGCCCGGCCACATCAAGGCGCTCGGCTCCTACCCGGTCAGCATCCGGCTGCACCCCGAGGTGACCGCCAAGTTCGACCTGAACGTGGTCAAGGGCTGACACCCGAAGCACGACGTGAAAGGCCCGCACCGCTTGCCGGTGCGGGCCTTTCAGCATCCCCGGCGCTCGGCCGGAGTCGCTCGACGCAAGCCGCTCAACCGAGCGGCTTGCCCGTCACCGCGCTGATCACGACCGTGGACAGCCCACCACCCACCACGGCGGCCGCCAGCGCCACCGTGGCCGACCGCCACGTCGTCCCGACCTGCCGCAACAACACCGCCACCACCAGACTGCTCACCATCGCCAACCCGAACCGCGGTGCCGCCGACAGCAACGACTCCAGCGCGTGCGCGCGCGGGGAATCACAGCCGCCACCGGTGATGTCCGTGACGCACCCCGCCGGAGGCTGACCACTCAGGAGCAGCAGACCGACCACCAGCAGCACCGCCGGCACCAGATAACACGCCGCCGTGTAGACCAGCGGACGCAACGGGCCACCCGGATCCGGATCCAGCAGGTCGTCTTCCAGCCGCCGGCCCCACGAACCGCCGCCGATCGTCTCCACCCGCCGCCGCAACGTCGACGGCGCCGGCTCCACCGGGCGACGACGAGGCGCGGTACGCGGACGCGGTGCCGAGTACGCCACCGCAGGTGAACGCGGGGCCGTCGACGGCGTCTCCATCCAGCGCGGATCGTCACCCGAGAGGCGGGTACCCGACCAGAACGCCTCGGCCCGCTCCGGCGACGCCCAGCCCTCCCGCACCGGCGGCACCGAACGGTCCCACGGATCGGCATCCGCGTACCGGTCGTCGGTGTCCCGCACCGGCTCCATGAAACCCGTGTCGGTGAACCGGTCCCACTCACCGGTGTGCTCGGTACGGTCCCACCGGCTCTCCGCCCGGCCCCGGCCGCTCGCGGGCACCGGCCGGTCCCAGGCATGCAGCCCGGACGCGTCCCACGGATCCACAGCGGGCGGGTCCACCGGCTCACGCCCGGCCGCCCGGCGACGCTGCCACGGATCCGCCGCCGGCCGCGACCGGGCCGACTCCGGCTCCGCCGCCTTCGCGGACGCCGCCGTCCGTCCCCAGGTGGCCTCCGGCTCCGCCGCCTTCGCGGTCTCCGTCGCCCGTCCCCAGGTGGCCTCCCGCTCCGCGGCCCTCGACGGCGACCAGCCCGCATCCGGCGCCGCCGGCCACTCGGCATCCGACGCCGACGGGGACCACGCGCCATCCGAAGCCGCCGACCGCGACCAGGCGGAGTCCGACCCCGCTGGCGGCGGCCAGGAGGAACCCGACGCCGGCCGGCGCCGCCGACCCGTCGGCAGCCCACCCTCCGGCCCGGCCGGCCCTTCGCCCGAACCCGCCGGCTCCGGCAGCCCCGACCAGGTCACCTGCGGCCGGCGCGTCGCCGCGCGACGCGGACGACTCCGGGGCACCGCCCCCGACACCGGCTCGTCGTCCTGGTCCGCCCGCCGGTTACCCACGTACCCCCGCTCCTGCGGGGCGTCCATCGTCCACTCGGCGGTGTGATCCGACAGTGGACCCGCACCGATCGCGCGCAGATCCCGCCGGGCACTTCCCGAGGTGGGCGGCTCCACCTCGTCGTCGTCCGGCGCGGCATGCCGCCCGCCGCCGTCCGCGCGACTCACCCCGGATTCCAGCGCCCACCGCGGAAGGTACGTCTCCACCGGCTCGTCCTGGCCACGCTCGATCGCCCGCCGCCGGCTCGCCGTGCGGTAGCCCTCCGGCGCGTACGAGTCGACCCGGCGCGGCCCGGCGGGCTCGTCCCAGGAACCGCTCGGCCGTCGCTCGCGCGGGCTGTCCTCTCCGCTTGCCCAGTCCCGGTGTCTCACGGCCGGAGCGTGACCTCTCTCAACCCGAAAGTAAACCCGCTGTCCCAGGTGTCGCCGTTCGCAGCGATAGTACGGGACGAACGACGACAAAGCTCGACCGGAAATCTTCCGTCCACAGGGTGGGGATAGGAAAAGCCCAGGTCAGAGGCGATACGCCCAGAATTCCCCATCACTTTTCCACACCCCTGTGCACACCCTGCGCACATGCCTGTCCCCAGGCGTCCACAGGTTGTCCCAAGGCTCATCCACCGGCCTTGTTGAGCGGCTGACCTCGGGTTCCGTATCGTTGGCCCCCGACCGCCGGGCGATGACCCCCGATCGACCGGAGGGTCGGCGCAGAGTTGTCATACCCCGGCGATAGAGCTGGACTCGATCCGACGCAGCGAGGGGGGAACCCGTGTCGGTCACCGACGAGACGCGTGCGGAACGGACCGGGGGACAATCGCCCGAGCCACCGCCGCGCGAATCTGCGTTCGAAAAGACACCACCCCAGGACGTCGCCGCCGAGCAGTGCGTACTCGGCGGCATGCTGCTGTCCAAGGACGCCATCGCCGACGTCGTGGAGATCCTGAAGACAAACGACTTCTACCGCCCGGTCCACGCCACCATCTTCGACGCGATCCTCGACATCTACGGACGCGGCGAACCGGCCGACCCGATCACCGTGGCGGCCGCGCTCGCCGACTCCGGCGACCTCGCCCGGATCGGCGGTGCCCCCTACCTGCACACGCTCATCGCGAGCGTGCCCACTGCCGCGAACGCCGCCTACTACGCCCGCATCGTCGGCGAACGGGCAGTGCTCCGCCGGCTGGTCGAGGCCGGCACCCGGATCGTGCAGCTCGGCTACGGCACCGGCCCGAGCGGCAGCCGCGACGTGGACGACATCGTCGACCTCGCTCAGCAGGCCGTCTACGAGATCACCGAGAAGCGCGTCAGCGAGGACTTCGCCGTCCTGGCCGACATGCTCCAGCCGACGCTCGACGAGATCGAGGCGGTCGGCGCCCAGGGCGGGGTGATGACGGGCGTGCCGACCGGGTTCACCGACCTCGACCGCCTGCTCAACGGCCTGCACGCCGGCCAGCTCATCATCGTGGCCGGCCGGCCTGGTCTCGGTAAGGCGCTCGCACTCGACACCCCGCTGCCCACCCCGCAGGGCTGGACAACCATGGGTGAGGTGCGCGTCGGTGAGCAGCTCCTCGCCGCGGACGGCACCCCGACGACGATCACCAACGTCTTCGACGTGATGTACGACCGCCCCTGCTACGAGGTCGAGTTCTCCGACGGAAGCGTCATCGTGGCGGACGCCGAGCACCTGTGGAAGACCAACACCCGCGCCGGCCGACGCCAGCCGGAGGCACGCCGGCGGCACCACTGGGCCGAGCCGGCGTTGGCGAAGGTACGGTCGGCCGAGGCGACCGCATCCGCCGAACCGCACCGCCTGGTCACTCTCGCGGAAACCCTGGAACAGGTCGGCCCGGAATTCCGCAACGTGCTTCACACGGTGGCGCAGACGGTGGGTTCCAACGGCAAGGTCGCCCGCCCGGTGACCCGGGCCGGCAAGACACGCAACTGGACGGCTCCGGGCTACCCGGTGGGCGCGTTGATCTCCGGCCTCGGTGCACGCGCGGAACGACCGGTGAACGCCGGCAGCCGCGCCGAGCATGACGGGATCGTCACGACGGCGCAGATCGCGGCCACGCTTCGTACCGAGACGGCCGACCGCCGTCTCAACCACGCCGTGCGGAACTGCGCACCGCTCCGACTTCCGGAACGCGACCTGGCCGTCCCGCCGTACACCCTCGGGGTGTGGCTCGGCGACGGGCACACCGGGGCCAGCCGCTTCACCACCGCGGACGCGGAGATGCTCGACCTCGTGGCCCAGGACGGCTTCCTGGTGCGCCCGAGCGGGCCCATGGTCTACAGCGTGCATCTGCCCACGTCGGCCAGGACGGCGGACCGCACCTGCGTCGACTGCGGCGGCTCCACCCGTGCCCTGCGGGAGAACCCCGGAACCCGCCGCTGCGCCGAGTGCTACGAACGGAACGGTTCCTTCCTGGCCCTGCTCCGCGAAGTCGGGGTGGCCTACGACAAGCACATTCCGGACGACTATCTACGCGCCTCCGAGACCCAGCGCCGGGCGTTGCTCGCCGGTCTCATGGACACCGACGGCACGGTGGCGCCGACCGGGAACCTGCGGTACACGTCCACCTCGCGGCGTTTGATCGACGGCGTACGGGAACTCGTCGTCAGCCTGGGCTATCGGTGCACCATGACCGAGCGCAAGGTGCGCGGCCGTACCGAGGAATCGTCGATCGCGTACACGCTGAACTTCTCCACGCCGGACCCGGTCTTCCGGCTGGACCGGAAGCGGACCGCCCATGCGGCCCGGCGCCGGACGCTCTCGGACGTCCGCTCCCACTCGCGTTTCATCGTGGACGTCCGTCCGGTGCCGAGCGTTCCGGTGCGCTGTGTGACTGTCGACAATCCCGACCATCTGTATCTGGCGGGCCGCTCGATGATCCCGACGCACAACAGCACGGCGAGTATGGACTTCGCCCGAAATGCGGCTATCCGCGCCAACCAGGCGTCGGCGATCTTTTCGCTGGAGATGAGCAAGGTCGAGATCGTCATGCGACTCCTCTCGGCCGAGGCGCGCGTACCGCTGCACGTGCTGCGCAGCGGGCAGCTCTCCGACGACGACTGGACCAAGCTGGCCCGCTGCATGGGCGAGATCAGCGAGGCGCCGCTCTTCGTCGACGACACGCCGAGCATGAACCTCATGGAGATCCGGGCGAAGGCGCGGCGGCTCAAGCAGAAGCACGACCTGAAGCTGATCGTCGTCGACTATCTCCAGCTGATGACCTCGCCGAAGCGCACCGAAAGCCGGCAGCAGGAGGTCGCGGACCTGTCCCGTGGCCTGAAGCTGCTGGCCAAGGAGGTCGAGTGCCCGGTGATCGCCGTGAGTCAGCTGAACCGTGGTCCCGAGCAGCGCACTGACAAGCGGCCGCAATTGTCCGACTTGCGGGAATCCGGGTCTATTGAGCAAGATGCAGACGTTGTCATTCTTTTGCACCGAGATGACTACTATGACAAGGAGTCGCCGCGAGCGGGCGAGGCGGACTTCATCATCGCCAAGCACAGAAACGGGCCCACCGACACCGTGACGGTCGCGGCGCAGCTCCACCTGTCGCGCTTCGTGGACATGGCGATCGTCTGACCGGCGTCAGCCGAGCAGCGGGAACCAGCCGGCGGCCTCGCCCAGCTCCAGCCGGTCCCGGTCGGTGAGCGGCACCCGTCCCGCCGCCTTCAGCAGGTATTCGTGGTCGTCCCAGCCGGCCGGACGCACCGCGTCGTCACTGAGCAGGCCGTCCATGGTGGTCGCCGCGACCCGCGTCGGGTCCGCCGCCGGTCGCGGCGCGTCCGGCAGGTCCACCACCAGGTCCAGGTGATGGATGACCGCCTCGGTGGTCAGGGTGGCGAGCAGATGGGGTACGCGCAGCACGTGGCCCTGCGTGGTCACGTACCCGTCGGGGTCGGCTGCGGTCGCCGCGCGGACGGCGGCGGGTGCGGTGTCGGTCCAGAGGCGGACCACGCCGGTGGGCCGGTCGAAGGCGACGGCGGAGCGGCGTGCCCACCAGGCGTGCCCGGCGCTCGCGTCGTCGTCGCCGGGGGTGAAGGCGCGCCAGTAGCTGACGTCGTCCACGTCGGCCGGTCCGGGTGCGGGGCTGGCCAGGGCGACGAGTGCGCGCTGGGCGTCGCAGAGCACGTGGAAGAGCAGGTCGGCGACGAGCCAGCCGCGGCACCGGGTGGGCCGTTGCAGGCCGGCGTCGTCGAGCGGGGTGACCACGGCGGTGATGCCGTCGTACGCCTGGGCCAGCGCCTCGTGCTGCCGGATCGGGCTCATGCCGAGCAGCCTGCCACGGTGTGGCAGGCGCGGCACGGCGACGAGCGCGCCGGGTCGATGCGGTGCACCGGCCCGGCGTGCGTGTGGTCGGCGGTCAGTCGAACAGTTCGCCGAGGAAGCCGTGCTTCTTCTTGCGCCGGTAGTGGCCGTGGTAGCCGTAGTGCTGCTGCTGACCGTGGCCGTACGCGGGCTGCGCGTAGCCGTGGCCGGGCGGCGGCGGAGGGGGCGGGGGGACGGCGCCGTAGCCGGGCTGGTGCGGCGCGGCGGCGGGCGGGGGCGGGGGCGGTGGGTAGCCGGCACCGGTCGGCGCGGTCTGCTGCGGAGCGCCGCCGTGCTGCCGGTTCCAGTTGGCCTCGGCGTCGAACAGCTTCTCCAGCTCGCCGCGGTCGAGGAAGATGCCGCGGCATTCGCCGCACTGGTCGATGACTACTCCGCTGCGCTCGTACTGGCGCATTTCTCCCCGGCACTTGGGACAGGTCATCTGCATGACAACGAAGGTACCGGGTGTTCTCACGCGGGGGCGGTCAGCGCCTGCGTGACCTCGTCGTCGGAGACCTCGTGGAAGTCCTCGTAGTACGCGCCGACGGCGGCGAAGTCGTGCGGGAGTTGGCAGCTCACGACCGTGTCGGCGTCGGCGGCGAGCATGTCGTACGCCTGCTCGGAGCCGACCGGGACGGCGACGAGGACGCGGGCGGCGCCGAGGTGGCGGGCGACCTGGACGGCGGCGCGGGCGGTGGCGCCGGTGGCGAGCCCGTCGTCGACGATGACGGCGGTGCGTCCGGTGAGGTCCAGTGGTGGCCGGCCGCCTCGGTAGCGCTGTTCGCGGCGTTCCAGTTCGGCCTGTTCGCGGCGGCGGACCTGGGCCCTGTCGTTCTCGCTGATCCGGCCGGCGACCATCTCGTTGAGGACCTGCACGCCGCCGGGGCCGAGTGCGCCGTACGCGACCTCGGGCGCCCAGGGCACGCCGAGCTTGCGGACGACGAGCACGTCGAGTGGTGCGCCGAGCCGGTCGGCGACCACCCGGGCGACGGGTATGCCGCCGCGTACCAGGCCGAGCACGATGACGTCGGGCCGGCCGGCGAGGTCGGTGAGTCGCTCGGCGAGTTCCCGTCCCGCCTCGGCCCGGTCGCGGTAGGTGGTCATTCCTCAGGTGTACGCCTTCGGGCCCCCTCGCGCGGGGCGGTTGCCGGGAATGCCGCCGGGTCGCCCGGTCGGGTGAGCGCCAGTGCGGGGGCGAGGACGAGCAGGGCGGCCGGGTAGAGCAGGTAGCCGAAGCGGGTGGAGGGCATCAGCAGGATCGCGGCGAGCAGCCCGTACCCGCAGATGAGCGCCGTGGCGGCGGCGGTGCGGGGCGGGCGGCGCAGCAGTCGGGCGGCGATGGCGAGTCCGGCGGCGACGAGCAGTGCGGCGGCGACGGCGCGTCCGGCGGGGAGGGTCTCGGCGATGAGGTGCCCGGGGAACGGTGACTGGGCGGGGCTGGTGACGAGGCCGTGGCCGAGGGGGAAGCGCAGCACGTTCTCGACGAGGGCGTCGCGGTCGACGAGCAGTACCGGGAGCAGGGCGAGGACGGGGAGGCCGAGGGCGCCGAGGGCGGTGCGGGGCGCGGCCCGGCGGGTGGCGGCCCAGCAGATCAGGACGACGGCGACCGGCCAGGCGAGGAGTTTCAGCGCGCCGGCGACGCCGACGGCGAGGCCGGCGCGGCCGGGTCGTCCGGTGGCGGCGAGCGCGAGGGCGAGCAGGCAGAGCGCGAGTACGGGGAGGTCGTCGCCGCCGGTGGCGAGGGTGAGCGCGCAGACGGGCAGGACGGTGGCGGCCTGGACGGCGCGCAGGACGGCGGCGTCGCGGCGGGGTGCGGCGGGGCCGCCGTGTGCGCGCAGCGTGGCGACGAGGGCGACGAGGGTGAGTGCGGTGACCACTGCGAACCAGACGCGGGAGTCGGTCCACCAGGCGTCCACGGCGGCTCTGGGCAGTCCGAACAGTGCCATGCCGGGCTGGTAGGGGGTGTAGCCGAGGAGTTGCTCGCCGGGGGGCAGGGCGGCGATGGCGTCGGGTCCGAGGTAGGGGGTGCCGTGCTCGGCGAGGCGGGTGCCGGCGTGTTCGACGACGATCACCTCCTCCTGGGCGCGGTCGGTGCGTCCGGCGGCGCGTTCGACGCTCTGCGTGACGACGGGCAGCAGCGCGGTGGTGGCCCAGGTGAGGGCGGTGATGGCCCACCGTGCGGGCAGGCGGGCCAGGGTGGTGCCGGGGTCGCGGCGGCGGGCGAGCAGTTGGGTGGTGGCGGCGAGCGCGGCGAGCGCGTACCCGATGGTGGCGACGGCTCCCCAGGCGCGGTGCGGCGGGAGCGTGGAGGTGGCGGCGGTGATCGCGGCGAAGGCGGTGGCGGCGGCGTAGAGGCCCAGGTCGAGGGCGAGGCCGCCGGCTGCGGTGTCGAGCGCCGACCAGCGGCGGGAGAGGGCGGTCGGTGGGTCGGCGAGGGCGGTCACGCGGGCCAGTCTGGCAGACCTGTGGTGTGTCCCGGCCGGGTCAGGGTTGCCGGGCGTCGCCGGTGGCGGCGGGGGGTGACGGGCGGGTGCGGCCGGTGCGGCGGCCGGGGAGGCGGATCACGGCGCCGGCGTCGTGCAGTGCCGGTGCGAGCGCGCCGGTCCGGCCGCCGTGGCCGCGTTGGAGGGTGGCGAGCAGCGCGGCGGCGGGCAGTGGCCGGGCGAACAGGTGGCCCTGCCCGGCGGCGCAGCCGAGTTCCCAGAGCGCGCGGCGTTGCGGTTCGCTCTCCACGCCCTCGGCGACGACTGTGAGGTCGAGGCTGCGGCCGAGGTCGAGGGTGGAGCGGATGACGGCGGCGGCTTCGGGGGCGGTCTCCATCGCGCCGACAAAGCTGCGGTCGATCTTCAATTCGTGTACGGGGATGCGGGAGAGCAGGGAGAGCGACGAGTATCCGGTGCCGAAGTCGTCGAGTGCCAGCCGGACGCCGGAGTCACGTAGCCGGCTGAGGACGCGGTCGACGACGTCGAGTTGGCTGAGTGTGAGTGTCTCGGTGAGTTCCAGCACGAGCCGGTCCGGCGGGAGGTCGTGGGCGCGTAGCCGGGCCAGCACCGCGCCGGGGAAGCGGGCGTCGAGGAGGCTGCGCGGGGACACGTTCACCGAGACGGGCAGGTCGAAGCCGGCGTCGCGCCAGGAGCCGGCGGCGATGAGCGCCTGGTCGAGGATGGCCTCGGCGAACGCGGGGAGCAGCCCGGAGCGTTCCACCGCTTCGAGGAACCGCAGCGGGTCGATGAGTCCGTGGGTGGGGTGGTGCCAGCGGGCCAGGGCTTCGGCGCCGATCACCTGGCCGCTGCCGAGGTCGACGATGGGCTGGAAGTTGACAGTGAATTCGTGGTCGGCGACGGCGCGGGGCAGTTCGCCGCCGAGGGTGAGCCGGCTCAGGTCGGCGGTGTCGCGGGCGGGGGCGTAGGTGGCGACCCGTTGGCCGGCGCGTTTGGCCTGGTACATGGCCACGTCGGCGCGGCGTAGCAGTTCCGCCATGCCGCCGGTGGCGGGGGCGACGGCGATGCCGCCGCTGGCCTCGACGCTGATCCGCATGCCGTCGAGGTCGAGCGGGTCGTGCAGCGCCGCGAGCAGGGCTTCGGCGCGGTGCGCGGCGACGGCCGGGGCGGGCAGGCCGCGCAGCAGTACGGCGAACTCGTCGCCGCCGAGCCGGGCGACGAGGTCGTCGGGGCGGGCCGCGCCGCGCAGCCGTTCGGCGACCTGGATGAGCACCCGGTCGCCGGCGCCGTGGCCGAGGGTGTCGTTCACTTCCTTGAAGTGGTTGAGGTCGATCAGCACCAGGGCGGTGACGCCGTCGGCGTGCCGGGTGGTGAGCTGGGCGCCGCCCTCGTCGAGCAGGTGGCGGCGGTTGGACAGGCCGGTGAGGGCGTCGTGGGTGGCGGCGTAGGCGTGGTCCTCGGCGATGCGGGCGAGTTCGGCGTACGCCTGGGCGTTGCGGACGGCGGTGCAGAGGGCGGAGGCGAAGGTGCGCAGCGTGTACTGCTCTCGTTCGGAGAGTTCGACCGGCCCGGCGAACCGTAGCCGCAGCACGCCGACATCGACGGTCCGGTCGTGGCCTTCGAGGCGGTTGGTCAGTACCGAACCTTCGATTGTGCTGGGTTCGCCGGCCGGGCCACGGTAGGTGATCGCTCCGCCGACGCCGCGTACCACCAGCGCTTCCTCACGTAGTTCGATTTCCACCTCGTCGGCGGAGAACAGCTCGGTCGCCTGTGTGACGGCTGTCGTGAGCACCCGATTGAGATCGACTACATTCAATGCGTCAGTCGTCCGGGCCAGCCGTTGCCAGGCTTCCCGTTCGGCGCGATTGCGAAGCCGGCTGGAGTAGGCGAGATGCAGGCTCAGCACGAGAGGCGGTACGACGATCAGGAAGGTCGGGTCGATCCGGAGGATGAGCAGCGTGCACAGGATCACCGAGAAGCGGGCGAGCACGCTCGCCAGCCGGAGGTCCCACTGCTCCCGGAAGCGCTTGCGGATCGGTGTTCCGGTCGCGAAGGCGAGGACCGGGAAGGTGAGCAGCTCGTCGAGGGCGACGACTGTCACGTAGGCCAGCACCAGGGCGGGCAGCGAGCGGCTGATCGGGCCGGACCAGGGCCAGGACCAGCCGGCGGCGACGAGGACCAGGCCTCCGGCCGCCGCCAGCGTCATCTCCTTGGCGATGCCGAAGACCAGCTTGATCGGGGGGAGGCGGCCGATGAGGCGGGTGATGGCGACACCGACGCCGGTGGCGATGACGACCCATGGCACGGGTGCGACGGCGAGCCCGATCACGGTGGCCGCGTCCGTCCAGGAAACGCCGTGGGTGGTGGCACGAATGCGGATTCGCACATTCACCGTCGCGGCCGCGGCGACCAGAAAGGTGATCGTCGCCGCGCGGGTGACGTCCTTCCGGGTGGCCAGGTCGCCGGCGCCGATCAGGTGGATGCTCACCAGCGTGGCCAGCCCGGCCAGAAACACGACGAGACCGACAAGCAGCAAGAGCCGCCGATCGGTCCCATTGTCGCGTGCGTGGGCGCGAGTCACGTGGTCTGCCTCCACCGCGCTCGTTCGTAGCTGAGCGTGTGTCCGTACTGTACGGCCCGCTCAGGCGCCCTCGGAAGTTCGCTTCACAGCCAGTCGTTGCCGCGCATGGCCTCGCCCCTTCGTTCGACCCCCGGAACCGGCGCCAGCCGGCCCATCCGACGTCGAACATGTTATGGCTTTTAGGCCCGGATACATCCATTAGATGTCCATATGCGCATATTGCGCCAATGCACCTGGTTCTTGTTACGCTCGGTCTTTGAGTGGAGACTGAACGCATATTCAGTGCGTGCTTTCAAGTGGGATTATCAAGCTCTTCCTCACCGGGTGTCTGTAGCCGTTCGGTTTCCCCTTGCGTAACATCCGCCACGACAACTCACAGAAAAAGCCTCGTCGCTCTCCGGCACCGGAACGTCGGCAGAGTATTGGGTGCTATCTTCCGTAAGTCTGCATTTCGCATGGTCCACACGGGTGCGGGTAAAGGGATTCGCCGCGTTCGTCGCGCGGGGGGAACAGTTGGTGGATATCCGGCTGCTGGGTGTGCCGGAGGTGTGGCAGGGCTCCGATCCCCTGCCGCTCGGCACGCCCAAGCAGCAGACGGCGCTGGCGGTGCTGGTGCTGCACGCCGGTCACCTGGTCACCGTCGACACCCTCGTCGATGAACTGTGGCCCGACGACCCACCCCGTTCCGCCCTGGCGAACGTGCGGACCTACGTGGGCAACCTCCGGCGGACGTTCGACCGGCACCACGGGCCGATCCTGGTGCGGCTCGCCGGCGGCTACCGCCTGGACGTGGCCGACGAGCGGGTGGACGTACGTCGGTTCGAGCACCTGACCGGCGACGCGGCCTCGGCCTGGTCGGACGGGCGGCACGAGCGGGCCGACGAACTGCTCCGCCAGGGCGAATGCCTGTGGCGCGGCCCTCTGGTGGCAGGCCTGCGGGTGGGGCCGGTCCTGTCGGCACGCCGGGCGGCGCTGGAGGAGCAGCGGCTGGCGGCGATCGAACTCCGCGCGCGGCTCGACGTCGCACTCGGCCGCACCAGAGCGGCCATCGCCCTCCTCACCGACCACGTGACCAGCCATCCCTACCGGGAGCAGGCGCACGCGTTGCTGGCCGGCGCGCTGAAGGCGGACGGGGACGCCGGCGGCGCCCTCGCCGCCATCCACCGGGCCGAGTCGATCCTCACCCGGCAACTCGGCGTCGAGCCGGGACCCGAACTGCTCAGCCTGCGACGGTCCCTGCTGGGCACGGCCGCGGCACGCGCGGTCTCCCCGGCCGGGTCGGGCCGGGCGGGCGTGGACGCCCCGGACACGCGGCGGGTGCGCCCCCGCCACCTGCCGCGCGGCGGCGCCCCCTTCGTCGGACGGCGGGAACTCGTCGAGCGGACGCTGGCGGAGATGGGCTCGGCGGCCGGCGGGAGACCGGCCGTACGGGTGGTCGACGGTATGGCGGGCAGCGGCAAGACCCTCTTCGCGCTGCACCTGGCGCACCTGCTCGGCGACCGTTACCCGGACGGGCGACTCTTCATCGACCTGCGGGGCCACACCGAAGGGGCGCCGGTCGAACCGGGTGACGCGCTCACGGTGCTACTGCGCCAGCTGGAGGTGCCGGCCGCGCGGATCCCCGGAGATCACGAGGAACGCGCCGAACTGTGGCAGCGCGAGTTGCGGGGACGTCGCGTGGTCGTGGTGCTGGACAACGCGGCCGACAGCCGCCAGGTGCGCCCGCTCCTGCCCGCCGGCCCGGGACCGGCCGTCCTGGTCACCAGCCGCCGGAGGCTGTCGGTCAGCGACATCGGGCCGCCCGTCTCGCTGCCCGTGATGACCTCCGACGAGGCGGTGGAGCTTCTGGCGCGGACCGCCGGTGCGGAGCGGATCAGCGGGGAACCGGAGGCCGCGACCGAGGTGGTCCGCCGCTGCGGGCATCTGCCGCTGGCCGTCCGGCTGGCCGGCGGGTGGCTCGCCCACCGGCCGGCCTGGCGAGTCGCCGACCTGGCCCGGCGGCTCGAGGCCGGCGGTACGGTGCTGCGGCAGCTGGCGGTGGAGCAGCAGACCGTCGGTGGCGCCTTCTCCGCCTCGTACGAGCACCTGAGCGAACCCGTGAAGTGGCTGTTCCGGCTGGTCAGCATGCATCCCGGCGACTCCTTCGACGCGCGTACGGCCGCCGCGCTCGCCGGTTCCCCGCTCGAGGGCACCGAACGGATGCTCGACGACCTCCTCGACCGGCACCTGATCGAGGAGGTCACTCCCGGGCACTACGGGATGCACGACCTGATGCGTCAGTACTCGGCCGAACTCCTGCGCGAGTCGACGGACGCCGAGCGACGCCGCGAGGCGGCCGGGCGCCTGCTGGACCACGTCCTGCACCAGGTGGCCGTCCGGGCCGGCTCACTGGACCAGCAGGTGCTGGCCACCCACCTGCGCCTCGGGGCGCCGCTGCGTCCCGACCTGGTCGACGAGACCGACCGGGCCGACGTCGAATGGCTGGAACGGGAGCGGCCCAACCTCATCGCCCTGATCAGATTCGCCCTCGACGAGGAGCACCCCGGATACGCGTGGCGCCTGGCCCGGGCCATGTGGCGGTTCTGCTACATGCGGGGGTACTTCGAGGACATCGTCGCCACCCACCAGGCCGGCCTGACCGCCGCCGAGCGCACCGGCGACCGCGCGGCAGAGGCGGTGATGCACAACTACCTCGCGTCCGCGTACACCCGGACCGGCAGCTACCTGGACTCGCTGCGCCACCTCGAGGTGGCGGTGTCCATCTCCCGCGACCTGCACGACCGGCGCGGCGAGTACCGCTACCGGGCGAACCTCGTGGTCGTCAACTGGCTCACCGGCAACTCCGAGCGGGCGGTGAGCCTCGGGCGGCAGTTGCTGCGGGAGGACACGCGAGGCGCCGTCGACCCGATCTCGGCCCTGCCCAACCTGGGGTACGCGCTGACCGCGGTCGGGCGCTATCCCGAAGCGCTCCGGGCTCACCGGCAGCACCTGTTCCTGGCCCGGTGCCAGGGCAGCCTGTTCCACATGTCGAACGCGCTCGGGCACATCGCCTCGGTGGAGAACCGACTCGGGAACCACCGCAAGGCGGTGCGCCTGATCAAGGCGTCGCTGCGGCTGCGCGAGGAGACCGGGCACCGGTTCGGTGAGGCGGAGGCCCGCAACGACCTCGGCATCGCGTACCGCCGTCTGGGCCGGCTCGACGAAGCCCGCGTCCAGCACGAACTCTCGCTCGACCTGGCGCGGGACTCCAGTGACAGACATCTGCGGGCGGCCGCGTTGAACGACCTCGGCCTGACGCTGAGCGCCGCCGGGCACGCCGACCAGGCCAGGTCCATGCACCTGGAGGCCCTCGCCCTCGCCAACCGCATCGCGCATCCGTACGAGCAGGCCCGGGCCCTGAACGCGCTGGCCGACCATCTGTCCGTCACCGACCCCGCCGAGGCGGACCGCTACCGGCAGCGAGCGATGGCGATCTTCGAACGGACGGGCGCTCCCGAGCGCCACGACCTGCGCCGACAGCTCTCCGTCTCGGCCTGACCGCGGCTTATCGATTTCTTATCGCGGCGTTCGCTAGCGTCCCCCGCAACGGCCACGGGGAGGGTTCATCCCGGGGGAGCGGACCCGGCCGGACGGGACCCTCACCGCCGATTCCCAGACGAATCGGCGGTGGGCAGGCGAGGGAGGGGCGTCGTGCACCAGCAGCCGCTGCGGCGCCCTTCCCCGCCACCGGTCGGGTGCCGCGTCGTGTCGTACCCGGCGGATAGGGTCGGGCCGTGACCGAACCCGCGCAGCTCACCCACGTCGATCCGGCCGGCGCGGCCCGGATGGTCGACGTCTCCGCAAAGCCGGTCTCCGGCCGGCTCGCCGTCGCCGCCGGCCGCCTCCGCACCACGGCCGAGGTGGTGGAGCTGCTGCGCCGCGACGGCCTGCCCAAGGGCGACGCGCTCGCCGTCGGCCGCCTCGCCGGCATCATGGGGGCCAAGCGCACACCCGACCTGATCCCGCTCTGCCACCCGATCGCGCTGCACGGCGTCACCGTCGACCTCGACCTCACCGCCGACACGGTGGAGATCACCGCGACCGCGAGGACCGCCGACCGCACTGGCGTCGAGATGGAGGCGCTGACCGCGGTGGCGGTCGCCGGTCTCGCCCTGGTCGACATGGTCAAGGCGGTCGACCCGGCCGCCTCGGTGGACGCCGTCCGGGTGCTCCGCAAGGAGGGCGGCAAGACCGGCGAGTGGGTCCGGCCGGAGGACCGGCCGTGATCCGGGCCCGGGTGATCGTGGCGTCCAACCGGGCCGCCGCCGGGGTCTACGAGGACACCAGCGGCCCGCTGCTCGTGACCGGCCTGCGCGAGCTGGGGTGCGAGGTCGACGCTCCGGTG
Organism: Micromonospora sp. NPDC049203; assembly: GCF_043197215.1. Classification (NCBI taxonomy): domain Bacteria; kingdom Bacillati; phylum Actinomycetota; class Actinomycetes; order Micromonosporales; family Micromonosporaceae; genus Micromonospora; species Micromonospora sp. NPDC049203. The sequence continues at coordinate 21,992 of NZ_JBICSV010000012.1, forward strand.
GTGGTGCCGGACGGCGAACCGGTCGGCGACGCCCTGCGGGCGGCCCGCGCCGACGGCGTCGACGTGGTGCTGACCAGCGGCGGCACCGGCATCACCCCGACCGACCGCACGCCCGAGGTGACCCGCGAGCTGCTCGACTACGAGATCCCCGGCATCGCCGAGGCGATTCGCGCGCACAGCCGCGACAGCGTGCCGACCGCCGCGCTGTCCCGAGGGCTGGCCGGGGTCGCCGGCCGGACGCTCGTGGTCAACCTGCCCGGTTCGCGCGGCGGCGCCCGCGACGGCCTGGCCGTGCTCGGGCCGATCCTGCGCCATGCCGTGGACCAGCTTCGCGGCGGTGACCACTGAACCCGCGAGGCACGTGCCCCGGCGCTAGGCTCGCCGGATGAGCACGGAAACCGAAGCCGCCGCAGCCGAGGCGGGCACGCCACCCCCGGCCGGGTGGGAGGAGGCCCGCTCCCGGGTGTACGCGGTGGGCCTGTCCGCCGCGCTGCCCGCTGTCGCCCGCCCGCTGGCCGAGGCCGACGGGCACACGCTGGCCGAGCCGTTGGGCACGCGCACCGACCTGCCGGCGTTCCCGACCTCCAGCGTGGACGGTTGGGCGGTGCGGGGTCCCGGGCCGTGGCGGGTGGTCGGGCGGGTGCTCGCCGGGCACACCGCGCCGCCGCTGGAGGCGGACGGTAGCACCGTGGAGATCGCCACCGGTGCGATGGTGCCCGAGGGCGCGACGGCGATCCTGCGGATCGAGGAGTCGACACGTACGGCGGACGGCCTGGTGTCCGGCACACCCCGCCCGGCGCCGGAGTGGCGGGAGCCGGGCGAGGAGGCGTACCTCGGGGAGGAGCTGTTGCCCGCCGGCACGCCGGTGGACCCGGCGGTGATCGGCCTGGCCGCCTCCTGCGGGCACGACACGCTGCGGGTCCGCCGCCCACCCCGGGCCGCGCTGCTGGTCTTCGGCGACGAACTGCTCACCTCGGGTCCGCCCGGCGCCGGGCGGGTCCGGGACGCGCTCGGCCCGTCGGTGCCGGGCTGGCTGCGCCGCTACGGCTGCCAGGTGCGCGCGGCCGACGTGGTCGGCCCGGTCGCCGACACGCTGCCCGCGCACGTCGCCGCGGTGCGGGGCGCGCTCGCCAACGCCGACCTGGTCTGCACCACCGGCGGCACCATGCACGGCCCGGTCGACCACCTGCACCCGACGCTGGAGGCGCTCGGCGCCGACTACGTGGTGAACACGGTGGCGGTGCGCCCGGGCTTCCCGATGCTGCTCGCCCGGCTGGTGGACGGCGACGGGCGGGTCCGGTTCGTGGCCGGCCTGCCCGGCAACCCGCAGTCAGCCGTGGTGGCGCTCGTGTCGCTCGTCGCGCCGCTGCTCGCCGGTCTCACCGGCCGGCCGATGCCGGTGCTGCCACACGTGACGCTCGCCGAGCCGGTTGCCGGGCGCGGTCGCTACACCCATCTGGCGCTGGCCCGCTGGGACCGGGTCGCCGGGACGGCGTACCCGGTGCGGCACGTGGGCTCGGCGATGCTGCGCGGGCTGGCCGGCGCGGACGGCTTCGCGGTGATCCGGCCCGGCACCAGCGGCGCGGCCGGCGACCGGGTGCCGTTCGTGCCGCTGCCGCTGACCCCGGGGGAGCGATTCGGGTGAGCGCGACGAACGAGCCGACGGGAGACGCCGTGACCGTGAAAGCAGGCGTGACGATCGGGACGGTCTCCGACCGGCCGCTCGACCTGGCCGCGCACGAGGCGGCGGTCACCGACCGCCGGGCCGGGGCGGTGGTGTCCTTCCAGGGCGTCGTCCGCGACCACGACCACGGGCGGGCGGTCACCCGGCTGGAATACGAGGGCCACCCCTCCGCCGAGGCGGTGCTGCGCGAGGTGGCGGCCGAGATCGCGGCCGACCCGCTGGTCTACGCGGTGGCGGTGTCGCACCGGATCGGCCCGCTGGAGATCGGGGACGTGGCGCTGGTAGCGGCGGTCAGCACGGCGCACCGGGCGGCCGCGTTCGCCGCCTGCGCCCGGCTGGTCGACGAGGTGAAGGCGCGGCTGCCGATCTGGAAGCGCCAGGTCTTCGACGACGGCACCGAAGAGTGGGTGAACTGCCCCTGAAGGCTCAGCGCCGGGCGGCGAGCGCGGCGGTGCGGCCCAACCGGTCGTGGTAGAACGCCGGCTCGGCGCCAGGGCGCCACGGCAGCGCCGCGACGAGCACGATCAGGGCGATGGCCAGGGAGTTCTCCATGAGCGCGCCGAACAGGCCGTCCTGGTAGTGGGACACCTCGGGGAGCTGGTGCTCGTACGGCCAGATCGGTGAGATCAGGAACAGCAGGTAGAGCACCAGCGCGCCGGCACCGTGGCGGAGCCCGGTCAGCGTGGGATACCAGATCGGCGGGCGTAGTGCCGGCACGCCGGTGGCCGAGGGGCTGCCGGTGCCGCGCGGCGGCAGGCCGCGACTGGCTTCGCGGCGGCGTACCGCGGCGTCGGCCAGCACGATGATCGCCGGGATGACCCAGATCAGGTGGTGCGACCAGGAGATCGGGCTGATCACGTTGGCGGTGAGCCCGACGAGCGTGAACGCGGTCAGCTCGTCGCCGTCGGCGCGGGCGCTCATCGCCCGGGACAGGCCCAGCGCCAGGACCAGCACCGAGAACGCCAACCAGAGCAGCCCGGGCGTCTCGATCGAGTCGTAGAGCCGCGCCAGCAGGCCGGCGAGGGACTGGTTGGCGGTCATGTCCGCCGCGCCGACCCGCTCGGTCTGCCAGAGCACGCCGGTGAAGTACGCGCGGGACTCCTCACCGAGCACGCCGAACGTCGCGATCGTCACGCCGATCGTGGTGGCCACAGCGGTGAGCGCGGCCCGCCACTGCCGGGTGAGCATCAGGTACGCCACGAACAGCGCCGGGGTGAGCTTGACGGCGGTGGCGAGCCCGATGCCCACACCGGCCCAGGCGCCGCTGTAGACGAACCGGGCCAGCGGCGAGTCGGCCGTCTCGTGGTGGGTGCCCCGCTTGGCCCGCCAGCGCAGGCCCACCATGTCCGCCATGATCAGCGCGAACAGCAGCAGGTTTACCTGCCCGTAGCCGAGCGTCTCCCGGGACGGCTCGATGGCGACGGCGAGCGGGGTGGCGATGCCGACGCTGAACCAGAGCGGCCAGCCGAGCCGGTCCACGATGGGACGGAGCAGCGCCGCTAGGACGACAGCGAGCGCGCCGATGCTGGCCAGCGCGTTCACGAAACCGGCGCCGTCGACCGGGAGCCAGGACATCGGCAGCATGACCAGCGCGGCGAACGGCGGGTAGGTGAAGCCCAGCGTGGTCGAGGGCGCGACGAAGTCGTACAGCTCGTTGCCGCCGGCCCACCACAGCACCGCGCCGTGGTAGATCTTCATGTCGAAGAAGTTGTAGGGCCGTCCGAAGGCGCCGATGGCGAGCCACGCCGCGTACGACACGGCGGCGACCACGCCGAGACGCATCGCGATCCGGCGGTCGACGCGGGAGGCCGGGGCGAGGCGGTTGGTCCGTCTACCGACTGTCGTCGGCATGGCGTGGCCACCCCCGTACCAAGGTCGTCGTACCCGTTCAGGTCCAGAACGGAGCCTAGAACGGCGCCTCACGTTGCTGCCTCCCGCGTTACGCGACCGTGTCCGATCCCACACGTGTTTGCGACATTTCCACCGCGTTAACGGGTGTCGGACGGTTCAGGTGATTGATGGCCTTGCGGGGGGTGATGGGCCGTACGAAACGCCTGGTCAGCCGGGCATGCGGCGGGCGGTCGCCGCGGAGCGTACGGCGATCTTCGCCTCGCGTCGCGCGGTGCGGACCGCACGCTTCACCGACCGGCGCGAGTGGTCGATCCGGTGGCCCGCGCGCCAGCGCAGCCCCGGCTTGCCCTCGGTGTCGGCGGCGGCGAGGAGGAGGCCACCGAGCAGGCCGAGGTTCTTCAGGAAGTGGACCTGGTTGCTGGTTCGCGTGGCCGGGTCGTCGTTGGTCCAGAAGGGGTGACCGGCGGCGGTGGTCGGGATCAGCGTGCCCGCGAGCACCAGCGCGGCCGGCCGGGTGAACCGGCCGGTGGCGAGCATCAGGCCGCCGGCGAGCTGGGCGGCGGCGTTGGCGCGGATGAGCGAGACCGTGTCGGTGGGGATGCGGGGGTGGACGTTCCGGATCAGCGGGGCGACCTTCCCGGTGACCGGTTCCGCGGCCTGCGCCACGCGTTCCGGGTTGCGCAGGTTACGGGCGCCGCTGACCACGAAGATGCCGCTCAACATGACTCGGGCGAGGGAACGCACGGGCTTCATGGCTCAGTCTTACCCCGTCGAGGGCGTCGTCATCCCCGCAACACACGAAAGGTATCGGCCGGCGTGGACGTCCGAACGGTATCGATTTCAGCGACAGTCGCGGATGGACCCGTCGCGTTCGGTAAGGTCGCGCGGGTGACGACGCTGCGACTGCGCCCGGAGGGCCCGGCCGACGAGGCGCCGGTGGCCCGGGTGCTGGCCGCCGCCTTCGCCCGGCCCGACGTGGCCGCCCCACCGGAGGTGGGTCTGGTCGAGGAGCTGCGACACAGCCCGGCGTGGATCCCGGAGCTGGCCATGGTCGCCGAGTACGGCGGCGAGGTGGTGGCATACGCGCTGCTCACGCGCGTCGATGTACGCACCGGGCGCGGCACCTGGCCGGCGCTGGCACTGGGTCCGGTGGCGGTGGCCCGGCACCGGCAGCGGCTGGGGCACGGCACGGCAGCCGTCCAGGCGGCACTGGATGCCGCGACCGAGCTGGGGGAACGGCTGGTGGTGGTGCTCGGCGATCCGGCCTACTACCGGCGGTTCGGGTTCGGCCCGGCGGTCCGGCTCGGCCTGACCAGTCCCTGGTCCGGGCTGGGGGAGCCGTGGCAGGCGCTGGTGCTGCCGCCGTCGGCGAGCGACGAGCCACCGCCGCCGGCCGGCGAGGTGGTCTTCCCGGCGCCCTGGTCGCGGGTCTGAGCCGACGCGATCCGGGCCGACACGGTCTGAGCCGACGCGATCCGGCCCCTCAGGCGGGCTGGGTGCGCAGGTAGCGGCCGAAGTGCGGCACCGTGAACGCCACAGTTCCCCGCTCACCGGAGTAGATCAGCCCCTTCTTGATCAGCGCGTCCCGCGCCGGGGAGAGACTGGCCGGCTTGCGGCCGAGCGCGCGGGCGATCTCGGCGGTGGGCACCGCCGCGTCCATGTCGTCCCGGCCACCCTCCTCGCCGTCCACCAGCGCCAGCGTGGCCATCGCGCGCATGTACTCGCGTTCGGCGGGTGTGGCCCGCTCGAACCGGGAGCCGAAGAAGCCCACCGCCAGCTCGGCCTCCGCCTCCGGCGCGGCCACCCGGACGTCCGCCGCGGTGATCGGTGAGCGGGGCGCGTGGTCCCAGGTGGCCTTGCCGTACGCCTGGACGAAGTAGGGATAGCCGCCGGACTTCTCGTAGAGCAGGTCGAGGGCCTTCTGCTCGTACTCGACCTCCTCCCGCTCGGCCGGCGCGCAGAGCGCCTGGTCGGCGGCGATCCGGTCGAGCCGGTCGATGCGCTGGTAGCGGTAGAGCCGCTCGGAGTAGGACTTGGCGGCGCTGAGCACGGCCGGCAGGTGCGGCAGGCCCGCGCCCACGACGATCAGCGGTGCGCCGAGCTGGGACAGCTCGTGGCAGGCGGCGCAGAGCGCGGAGACGTCCTCGGCGCCGACGTCCTGCATCTCGTCGATGAAGACGGCGATACCGGTGCCGACGTCGGTGGCGACCGCCGCCGCGTCGCTCAGCAGCTCGACCAGGTCGATCTCGATGTCGCCGGAGTCGGCGCGTCCGCTGCTCGCCGGTACGTCGATGCCGGGCTGCCAGCGGTCGCGCAGCTTGGGCGCCGCGCCGCCCCGGCCGGTCGGCGCGGAGCGTTGCGCGAACGCCTTGAGGACGCCGAGGAACGCGTCGATCCGGTCCGGGGCGCGGTGCCGGGGCGCCAGCTCACGGACCGCCATGTGCAGCGCGGCGGCGATCGGCCGGCGCAACGACTGGTCGGGCCGCGCCTCGATCTTGCCGGTGCCCCAGAGGTGGTTTATCGCCTCCGAGCGCAGCGTGTTGAGCAGGACCGTCTTGCCCACTCCACGCAGGCCGGTGAGCATCAGGCTGCGTTCCGGCCGGCCGCGTGCGATCCGTTCCAGCACCACGTCGAAGACGTCCAGTTCCCGCCCCCGCCCGGCGAGTTCGGGCGGGCGCTGGCCGGCGCCCGGCGCGTACGGGTTGCGGACCGGATCCACGAATCGCACAGTATCGGGTTCTCTAGCGACCAGGCTAGATGCACGTAGAGGCGGCTACCGCGTGTCGGCCTCGACCTGAAACTAGGGCTGTCTAGCGTGGATGCTAGACAGCCCTAGTTTTGGTTACCGGCTCTCGTGGAGCGTCAGCGGCGCTTCAGGCAGAGCACGAAGTCGAGCGTGTCCAGCTCGCTGTCGAAGAAGTACCAGTCGGTGTAACCGGCCACCTTCCCGCACTTCGCCTCCGCGTCCTTCTTGCCGCTCGTCGCGCCGTCGATGCGGCGCAGCACCTCGTACGTCTTCGGGCCGCAGTCGGCGATCACCAGCTTGGGCTGGCCGCCGCCACCCTCGTTGGCGACGCACTGGCCCGCCTTGACGAAACGCGGATCGGTCGACGAGGCCGGAGACGCCGTCGTGGGCGTCGTGTCGGCCGGTTCGCTCGGTGCCGCCCCGGTCGGATCCGCGGCCGGCGCGGTGGCGGCGGTCGTGCCGCCGGTCGGGGTCTGCTCGTCCCGGCCCAGCATCCAGTACGCCCCGGCGCCGCCCAGCAGCAGCACGGCCAGCACGATCACGACCACCAGCAGCGGGCCCTTCCCGCGCTTCGGCGGCGTCGGCTCGGCGTAGGGCGGCGGCCCGGCGTACGGGCCGGCCGGGTGGCCCTGCGGCGGGCCGGGGGACCAGGCCGGACCCGGCTCGTATCGCTGCGTCGGCGGGCCGTACTGATCGGCCGGCGGGCCGTACCGGTCGGCGGGCTCGTACTGCTGGGTGGGCGTTCCGTACTGGTCGGGCGGCCCGTACTGATCGGCGGGCGGGCCGTACGGCCGCGCGTCCGGCGGGCCGTACCGCGGATCGGGCTGTGCGGCGTAGCGCGGGTCGCCCTGCGGGGCGTAGCGCGGGTCGGGCTGCGGGGCGTAGCCGTCGTCGCGCCGTCCCCACGGCTCGGGAGAGCCGCCGCCCGGTGGACCGAAGTTCGACATGAACGCCTCCTGCGTACGCCAGTGCTGAGAGGCCGGCCACCAACTGGCGACGCCGACGCCGTGGTCACCGTAGCGTGGTCCCACGATGAGCTCACGCCCCACGAGTGCGACGAACGCTGTCGATTCCGCGATGCCACCGGCCCGCACCGCACTGATCTGGGCCGCCCTCGTGCTGGTCTATCTGCTGTGGGGCTCGACCTACCTGGGCATCCGGGTCGCTGTCGAGTCCCTGCCGCCGCTCGTCTCCTCGGCGATGCGGTTCGCCGCCGCCGCGGTGGTGCTCGCCGTGGTGCTGCGCCTGCGGCGCGGACCGGGAGCGTTGCGGGTACCCGCGCGCCGCGTCGGCTCCGCCGCGCTGATCGGCGTGCTGCTGCTGGCCGGCGGCAACGGCCTGGTGGTGCTGGCCGAGTCGGGCCCGGCCGGGACCGCCGTACCGTCCGGTGTGGCTGCGCTGCTCGTCGCCACCGTGCCGCTGCTCCTGGTGCTGCTGCGTACGGCAGGCGGCGACCGGCCGCGGCCGTGGACGTTCGTCGGGGTGGCGCTCGGCTTCGCCGGACTGGTCCTGCTCGTGCTGCCCCGGGACGGGGTGGACGCGGTGCCGGTGGCCGGGGCGCTCACGGTGGTCGCCGCGGCAGTGAGCTGGTCGGTCGGCTCGTACCTGTCCGGGAAGATCCCGATGCCCGCCGACCCGTTCGTGGCCACCGTCTACGAGATGGTGGCCGGCGCGGCGGTGCTCGCGCTCGTCGGCGTGGCCCGGGGCGAGCTGCGCGGCTTCTCCTTCGCCGACGTGACCGGGCGGTCCTGGGCGGCGATGGCGTACCTGATGGTGGCCGGTTCGCTGGTCGCCTTCACCGCGTACGTCTGGCTGCTCGCCCACGCGCCGATCTCGCTGGTGTCCACGTACGCGTACGTGAATCCGGTGGTGGCGGTGGCGCTCGGCGCGTTGTTCGTCGCGGAACCCGTCACCTCGCAGGTGCTGATGGGCGGCGCGGTCATCGTGGTCGGCGTGGCGGTGGTGGTCAGCACCGAACGCCCGCGCCGGTCCCCGCCACCAGCCGTCGACGGGACGGCCGGAGAACCCGCCGGGCGGTAGCGTCCCGCCCGTGTCGGCACTGCTGGTGACGGGGGTCGCGCTGCTCGGCGCGGCGGCCGGATGGGCTGCTGTCCCGGTCGGCCGGTCGTTCTGCACGGATCGGATCGCCGGGAGGCACGCGCCGAGCCGGGGTGCGTTCGCACTGGCCGGCGTCGTGGCGTTCGGCGGGCTCGCCGCCGCCCGGGGTGCCGATCCGGTGCTGCCCGCGCTGCTGCTCGTCGCCGTCGCCGGGCTGGTCCTCGCGGTCACCGACCTGACCGCGCTGCGCCTGCCCGACCCGCTGGTCGGCGTGGCCGCGCTCGGCGGCGGGCTCGGCCTCACCGCAGCCACGGCGGCGACCGGCGAGCCGCGCCGCCTGGCCGTCGCGGTGGCCGGGGCCGCACTCTCCTTCACCGGGTACGCGGTGCTGGCGCTGCTGCCCCGCGCCCGCCTCGGCTTCGGCGACGTGAAGCTTGCCGCCGCGCTCGGGTTGCCGCTGGGCTGGCTCGGCTGGCCGGCCCTGCGCCTCGGACTGCTCCTGCCGCACGTGCTCGCCGGAGTCGCGGTCCTTCTCCTGCTCGCCGCCCGCCGGGTACGCCCTGACACGCCGGTGCCGTTCGGCCCGGCGCTGCTCGGCGGCGCCTGGCTCGCCGCCGTGCTGACCTGACGCGCGCCGCTCAGATCAACCGGAGCTGGTGGTCCTTCGGGCGGCGGGGTTCGGTCGCGTCCAGGCGCTCGAACAACGCCGGGTCGATCACGTCGAGGAACGGCGACGGGCGGGTGTCGCGTTCCGCCCCGTGCCGGGCGCGGCGACCCGCGTGGCTGACGTAGAGCCGGTCCTGTGCCCGGGTCAGCCCGACGAAGAACAGCCGGCGCTCCTCGGCCACCGCGTCGTCGTCCGGCTCGGAGCCGGGCCAGCGCAGCGGCAGCAGGCCGTCCTCGGCGCCGACCAGGAACACCACCGGGAACTCCAGCCCCTTGGCGGCGTGCAGCGTGAGCAGCGTGACCGCCTCGGCGCGCGGGTCCAGCGCGTCCACCTCCGCGCCGGTGGCGAGCTGGTTGAGGAACAGCTCCAGGTCGTCGTCGCAGCGCCGGGCCAGCGGGGTGAGCAGGTCCACCGCCGTGCGGATGTCCTCGGGGCGTACCGCGCCGGAGCCGTCCAGCGTGGGCACCGCGAAGCGCTCGGCCAGGATCTGCCCGGCCTGGCGTACCCGGGCGGCGAGCGAGCCGTCCAGACCGGCGTGGCGCAGCTCGCGGGCGATGGCCGGCACGCCGGGGCGGTCACGCAGCCGGTCGTGCGAGCGCTTCTGCACCGGGATGTTCGCCCGGGCCAGCGCGTCCACGATCGGCGCGGCCTGCGCGTCGGTGCGGTACAGCACCGCGATGTCGGAGAAGGACAGCGAGGTGGCCCGCCCGTCGATCCGCCCCGAGTCCAGCGAGCGGTGGGACAGGCCGCCGACCAGCTCGTCCACGGTACGGACCACGAAGTCGGCCTCGTCGTAGGCGGAACTCGCCGCGTACCGGCCGACCAGCGGCGCCTCCGGATCGAGCCGGGCCGGGTCGAGACGACGGCCGCGCACCAGCGACGACGGCGCGATGGCCTGCACCGCGGCGGCCAGGATCGGCGCCGAAGAGCGGTAGTTGCGGTTCAGCCGCACCAGCCGGGCGTCGGTGAAGTCCTGCGAGAAGCGCAGGAAGTAGCCGACGTCGGCGCCCCGGAACGAGTAGATCGCCTGGTCCGGGTCACCGATCGCGCACAGGTTCCCGTCCGGCGGGCTGAGCAGCCGCAGCAGGTCGTACTGCACCGCGTCGACGTCCTGGTACTCGTCGACGAAGATCCACTTCCAGCGCTCGCGGTACTCCCGGACCAGCTTCCGGTCGCCCTTGAGCAGGGCCACCGGCAGCGTCAGCAGCTCGTCCAGGTCGACCAGATCCCGCTTGCGCAGCAGCGCCGCGTACCGCTCGTCGTCGGCACCGGCCTCGGCGCGTGCCGCCGCCCGGTCCGCGTCGTCGGCGATCCGGAAGTCCGCCGGCAGCCCGGCCGCCGCCGCGTTCTCCCGCAGCACGGTCAGGCCGAGCGAGTGGAACGTGCCCACTGTGACGTCCTCGGCGACCGGGCCGAGCAGCCCGTCCAGCCGGTGCCGCAGTTCCTCGGCCGCCCGCCTGGTGAACGTGATCGCCAGGCACTGGTCGGGGAAGACGTTCAGCTCCGCGCACAGGTACGCGATCCGGTGGGTGAGCGTCCGCGTCTTGCCGGTGCCCGGACCGGCCACGATGAGCAGCGGACCCCCCGGCGCGGACGCGGCCACCCGCTGCATCGCGTCCAGCCGGTCCAGCAGGCCGGTGCCGACCTCCTCCATCCCGGCGAGCATCGGCTCGAACGGCTCATGTGGGGACGGTGACGGCGCGATCGGAGGCGCGGGCGGCGGCGTGCGCCTCGGCTCCGGCCGGGCCGCCGCCGGGCGCTTGGCCTTCGGCTTCGGCGCCGGCTCCGCCGGCCGCCGCTGCACCGGCACGGGTACGTCGAACAGCGTCTCCTGCCCCGCCCCGGCACCCGGTCCGCCCAGTTCCGCCGGGTCGAACAGGGTGATCACGCCGTACTCGCCGTCGTAGCCCGGCACCCGGCGCACGTCGCCGCGGCGCAGCCGGCCGATGCCCTCCGCGAGCAGCTCGCCACCGACCCGGCCGATCTCCTCGATCGGGGTACGGGTCAGGATCTCCAGCTCCGGGCCGAGCGCGGCGATCAGCTCGTTGAGCTTGCCCTCGACCTTCTTCGACCGCGCGCCGACCCGGTTCAGCTCGCCCAGGATCTCGGCCAGCGGCACCAGGTGCGTCACCTCGCGCGCGTGCGCCGGACGGTGCCCGGCCGGGCGGTCCGCCAGCTCCTCGACCCGGCTGAGTACGCCCACGGTGAGCGGCTTGCCGCACTCCGGGCAGCGCCCGCCGGCCTCACGGGTCCGCTCCGGCGACCAGTTCACCCCGCACAGCCGGTGCCCGTCGGCGTGGTACTTGCCCTCCTCCGGGAAGAACTCCACGGTGCCCGCGAGCCCGTCGCCGGTACGCAGCGCCTCGCGGATCGCGAAGTAGTCGCGGGCGGCGGTCAGGACCGTGGCCTCCCGGGCCAGCGCGGGCGGCGAGTGGGCGTCCGAGTTCGACACCAGTTGGTAGCGGTCCAGGCTGCCGACCCGCCAGTTCATCTCCGGGTCGGACGACAGGCCGGTCTCCACCGCGAAGATGTGCCCGGCCAGGTCGGCGTAGCAGTCGGCGATAGCGTCGAAGCCGGACTTCGAGCCGAGCGCGGAGAACCAGGGCGTCCAGATGTGCGCGGGCACGAGGAAGCCGTCCGGGCTCGCCTCCAGCGTGATCTCCAGCAGGTCGCGGGAGTCCAGCCCGAGGATCGGCCGGCCGTCCGAGCCGAGGTTGCCGATCCGGCCCAGCGCCGTGTTGAACCGGGCCACCGCGTCCAGATCCGGCAGGTAGATGAGGTGGTGCACCTTGCGCGTGCGGTCGTCGCGCTTGTAGATCGTGGAGATCTCCACGCTCAGCATGTACCGGACCGGGTCGGCCTCCGCCTCGCTCGCCAGCCGGGGCGGCAGCCGCCGGGCGACGTCCCGCTCCGCGTCGGGCGAGAGCCGGTACAGGCCCGGCTCGGCCGGGTGCAGCGTCTCCCGCAGGTGGTCGTACCAGGCGGGATGGGTGAAGTCGCCGGTGCCGAGCACGCCGATGCCCTTGCGCCGGGCCCACCAGGCCAGGTTCGGCAGGGTCAGGTCGCGGCTGCACGCGCGGGAGTACTTCGAGTGGATGTGCAGATCCGCGACGTATGGCGGGAGGCCACCGGGGGGTGCGGCGCTGAACGGAGGCACGCCGCATCCTGTCACGTCCGGTCCCCCGCCCGCCCGCCGCCACGCGTACGGGTGACCTGAGCAATGCGGTGCTGGACTCGGCGGCCCCGGCACGCTATTGCGCGCGCAGCTCGACGAGCGTCACCTGGGGCGGTGCACCCACCCGCACCGGCGGGCCCCAGAAACCGGCGCCGTTTGTGACGTAGACCTTCGTGCCATCCACCTCGCCGAGACCGGAGACCACCGGTTGCTGGAGCTTCACCGCCAGGTTGAACGGCACGATCTGGCCGCCGTGGGTGTGCCCGGAGAGCTGGAGGTCGACGCCGAACTTCGCCGCCTCCTGCGCGGCCACCGGCTGGTGCGCCAGCAGCACCACCGGCCGGCTCGGGTCACGGTCGCCGAGCGCGGCGGCGTAGTCGGCGGGCCCGGCCACCCCGGTGCCGACGGCGCTCACGTCGTTCACCCCGGCCAGGTCCAGCACACCGCCCCGGGCCTGGATCTCCTGCCGCTCGTTCTGCAGCACCCGCAGGCCGAGCCGGTCCACCTCACGGACCCACTCCTCCACGCCGGAGTAGTACTCGTGGTTGCCGGTGACGAAGAAGCTGCCGTACCGGGACTGCAGGTCGCGCAGCGGCTCGGCGGCCTCGCCCAGTTCGGCTACCGTGCCGTCGACGAGGTCACCCACCACCGCGACCAGGTCGGCGTCCATCCGGTTGATCATCGCGACGATCCGCTCGGTGTGCGCCCGGCCGCGCAACGGCCCGAGGTGGATGTCGGAGACGGTGGCGATGCGCAGCCCGTCCATGCCGCGGGGCAGCTTGGCCAGCGGGATCTGCACCCGGTCGAGCTGCGGCGGACCCATCGCGGTGCGTACGCCGTACCCGGTGATGCCGGCGGCGGTGAGCCCGGCGAAGATCGCCGCCCCACGGGCGAGCAGCAGCCGCCGGGAGGGGTCGTGGTCCGGCGCGTCGGTACCGGCTGGCGCTGCCTCGGTGCTGTCGACAGGCGGCGGCGGACCATCCGCGGTGGCCGCGCCGACGAGCGCGGGCGCGGGCTCGGGCTCGAGGCCGGCGGTGGCCGCCGATCGGGCCCGCCGGCGCAGCACGAGCCGGACCACAGCGGTCGGCACCTCCAGCACCAGCAGCAGCACCAGCAGGTAGAACATGAGCGCGACCCAGAGGTAGCCGGGCCAGGCCAGCCAGTACCAGCCGTTGCGCGTGCCGGCCAGGGTCACCGGTACGAGCACCGCCAGCGCCGCGATCGCCACCGTGCCGGCCCGGCGCCACCGCCCGGGGCGCGTGGTGTCCCGGACCAGCCGCTTCCACAGGTAGAAGTGGATCAGGCCGATCACGAGCACGACGAAGCCCAGGAATGTCGCCATGGCCAGCACGTGTGCCCCCCTCAGCCGCCCGCGAAGGGCGGCAACACGTCCACCGTCACCCCGGCCGGCAACAGCGCCCGTCGATCATGACAGGCGACGCCGTCGACCAGGAAACTCGCCGCCTTCAGCACCACGCCGAGGCGTTCGCCGTGCCGGGCGGCCAGTTCGTCGAGGAGTTCGTCCAGCGACCGGCCGGCGGATGCGGTCTCCTCGGATCGTCCGGCGGCCGCGCGGGCGCCGGCGAAGTAGCGGACGGTCAGCTCCACCCTCAGCCTCCGATCGCCGACATCGAACGCGCGGGCTGGAGGAACGCCGGGTCGTCGATGCCGTGCCCGGCCCGCTTGACCCACATCGCCGCACGCCAGCGCCGGGCCAGTTCCTCGTCGTCCGCGCCGTCGCGCAGCGCGCCGCGCAGGTCCGACTCCTCGGTGGCGAACAGGCAGTTGCGCACCTGGCCGTCGGCGGTGAGCCGGGTGCGGTCACAGTCGCCGCAGAACGGCCGGGTCACGCTGGCGATCACGCCGACACGGGCCGGCCCGCCGTCCACCAGCCACGTCTCGGCCGGTGCCGCACCCCGCTCGGACGGGTCCGGCGTCAGCGCGAACGCGGCCCGCAGTGAGGTCAGGATCTCGTCGGCGGTGACCATGGTCGAGCGGTCCCAGCCGTGCTGGGCGTCGAGCGGCATCTGCTCGATGAACCGCAGCTCGTAGCCGTGCGCGAGGGCGAACCGGAGCAATGCGGGCGCCTCGTCGTCGTTGGTGCCCCGCATCAGCACCGAATTGATCTTCACGGGGGTCAGCCCGGCGTCCGCCGCGCCGGCCAGCCCGGCGAGTACGTCGGCGAGCCGGTCACGGCGGGTCAGCGCGGTGAACCGGTCCCGGTCCAGCGTGTCGAGCGAGACGTTCACGCGGTCCAGCCCGGCCGTGCGCAGCGCCGTCGCCATCCGGGCCAGGCCGATGCCGTTCGTGGTGAGCGAGATGCGCGGCCGGGGCGTGAGCGCGGCGACCGCCGCCACGATGCCCGGCAGGCCCGGCCGGATCAGCGGCTCACCGCCGGTGAAGCGCACCTCGGTGACGCCGAGCCGGCTCACCGCGACACCCACCAGCCGGACGACCTCGTCGTCGCTGAGCAGCTGCGGATTGGCCAGCCAGGGCAGGCCCTCCGCCGGCATGCAGTAGGTGCAGCGCAGGTTGCACTTGTCGGTGAGCGAGACCCGCAGGTCCTGGGCGACACGGCCGTACCGGTCGGCGAGAGGGCCGTCGGTCGTCGTCCGGGGGGCGCTCATCCGTCGACCGTAGCGCGGTCGAGCCCTCGGAGGGCGGCCCGAGCGGTGGAGCGCACGGCATCCGCGTACCCCGCTCCGAAGATCGCGGTGTGCACGAGCAGCAGGTGCAGTTGGTGCAGCGGCACACGTTCCCGCCACCCGTCACCCGGCGGCCACGCCTCCCGGTAGGCCGCCATGATCCGGTCCAGGTGCGGCGGGCCGCCGAACAGCGCGAGTTGCGCCAGGTCGGTCTCGCGGTGCCCGCCGTGCGCGGCCGGGTCGACCAGCCAGACCCGCCCGTCGGCACCCCAGAGCAGGTTGCCCGGCCAGAGGTCGCCGTGCAGCCGGGCCGGTGGCTCGTCCCCGCCGAACTCGCCGATCCGGTCGACGACCTGCTCGACGAGCGCCGCACCGGCGTGGTCGAGCGCGCCGCCGTCGACCGACATGCGCAGGTAGGGCAGGAGACGGCACCGGGCGAACCAGCCCGCCCACGGACCGGGGGCAGGCGTGTTGTCCTGCGGCAGCGCGCCGATGAAACCGGCCCAGTCCGCGCCGAAGGCGGGCGCCCCGGCGCGGTGCAGCCCGGCCAGGTCGCGGCCGAACGCCTCCGCGGCCTCCGGCGTCGGCTCGCCGGGCTCCACCCAGTCGAGCGCGAGCAGGCCGGGCAGGGCGACGAGCACATCCGGTACGGGCACCGAACCGGCCTTGCGCAGCCAGCGCAGCCCGGACGCCTCGGCGGCGAAGAAGCCCTCCGGCAGCGGACGCGCGGCCCGTTCCGGCCAGGTCTTGGCGAACACCGAGTGCCCGTCGTCGAGCGTGAGCCGGGAGGCGGCGCAGATGTCACCGCCGGAGACCGGGGTTTCCCGGATCCGCTGGTGGGTCAGGAAGGTCGGCAGGTGCTCCGGGTGTGCCCGCAGGTACGCCAGGTCCATGTGCGCAAGGTAGCGGGTACCCCGGACATCCGTGTGCCGTGCGACGTTGCCGATCGCCGCTGACCTGCACCGATACGCTCCGTATCTGTGGATGGACCGCGTGTCGTCCACAGGGGCTGACGCGGTGGCGCCCGGCCGCCCACGCTCCCGTCATGAACTCCACCGAGCCAGCGCGTCTCTCCGTCCGCTCGCCCGCCGACATGGTGGCGGCGGTGCCCTACCTGCTCGGCTTCCACCCCGCCGACAGCGTCGTGGTGGTCGCGGTACGCGGCCGGCGCGTCGTCTTCGCCGCCCGTGGCGACCTGCCCGCACCGGGTGCCGACCCCGGTCCGGCGGCCCGGCACCTGGCGCAGGTGGTGGCCCGGCAGGACGCCGATGCCGCCACTGTCGTCGGCTACGGTCCGGCCGCCCGGGTGACGGTGATCGTGGACGCGCTCGGCGAGGCGCTGACCGCCACCGGCCTGGTGGTGCTCGACGCGCTGCGGGTCACCGAGGGCCGCTGGTTCTCCTACCTGTGCGCGGAGCCGTCCTGCTGCCCGCCCGAGGGCACCCCGTACGACCCGGCCGCCAGTCAGGTCAGCGCGGCGGCGGTGTTCGCCGGTCAGGTGGCGCTGCCCGACCGGGCGGCGCTCGCGGCGCAGGTGTCCCCGCTCGGCGGGCCGGTCCGGCTCGCCATGCGCCGGGCCACCGCGCGGGCCCGTCTCCGCCTGGCCGCGCTCACCGGACGGCCGTCCGCGCCGACGACCGGAAGTCCGCCGCCGGCCGGCGCACCAGCCGGCGGAACCGGACCGACCCCGGAGTTACCGGTCCCGGCCGACCGTCCCCCGTCGGACGGGGAGCCGCCGGTCCTGGAGGACGGTCCCGCGTCGGACGGGGAGCCGCCGGTCCTGGAGGACGGTCCCGCGTCGGACGGGGAGCCGCCGGTCCTGGAGGACGGTCCCGCGTCGGACGAGGTGTCGCTGGTTCCGGCCGAGGGTGCGGGTCCGGGCGGCGAGCCGTCGGTTCCGGCGGACAGAGCCGGATCGGGGGGTGAGCGTCGGGCCGTGCGGACGGCGGGCACGGCGGCTGTGCGAGCCGCGTTCCGCAGGCAGCGGCGCGGCGAGCGGCTGGACGACGACGAGGTGGCCTGGCTGACGGTGCTCCTCGCCCACGTGGCGGTGCGCGACCACGCCTGGTCCCGCACCGATGGCCGGGACGACGACATCAGCCTCTGGACGGACGTGCTGCGACGCGCCGAGCCGGACCTGACCGCCGCGCCGGGATGTCTGCTCGCGTTCGCCGCCTGGCGAGCCGGACACGGGGCCCTCGCGGCTGTCGCCCTGGAACGGGTGCTGTCCGCCCACCCCGGCTACTCGCTCGCGGTGCTGCTCGACGAGGCGCTCCGGCGCGGAGTCGCCCCGTCCGCGCTGGACGGGTGGCCCGGTTCCGACGACGGCGCGGTCCTGCGACGCCGCCGACGCCGGCCACGCCGGTAGCCGCCACCCGCCGCCGTGCGCGCCCGCTGAGCGGTCAGCCACCGAGACGCACGCCCCGGTGAGCGGTCAGCCGATGCGCGCCGCGCCGGTGTAGACGTTCATTGTCGGCCCGCGCAGGAAGCCGACCAGCGTCATCCCCGCCTCCTCGGCCAGCTCGACCGCGAGCGTGCTGGGCGCGGACACCGCCGCGAGCAGCGGCACACCCGCCATCCACGCCTTCTGGGTGAGTTCGAAGCTGGCCCGTCCGGAGACCAGCAGCACATGCCCGGCCAGCGGCAGCCGCCCTTCCCGGGTGGCCCAGCCGAGCACCTTGTCCACCGCGTTGTGCCGCCCGACGTCCTCGCGCAGCACGACCAGCTCCCCGTCGGCGGTGAAGAGGCCGGCGGCGTGCAGGCCGCCGGTGCGGTCGAAGGCACGCTGCGCGGCGCGCAGCCGGTCCGGCAGCCCGGCCAGCAGCTCGGCGGTGACCACCAGTGGGTCGTCCCGCACCGGGAACTGCGAGCGGGTCCGCACCGACTCGATGCTCGCCTTGCCGCACACGCCGCACGAGCTGGTGGTGTAGAAGTTGCGCGACGGGTCGGTGACGGGCTCGGGCACGCCGGGCGAGAGCACCACGTCGACCACGTTGTAGGTGTTCGGGGTCTCCACCCCGGCGCAGAGCTGCGCGGTGTGCACGTCCTCCGCCGACCGGATCAGCCCTTCGGTGAGCAGGAAGCCGATCGCCAGGTCCAGGTCGTCGCCGGGCGTACGCATCGTCACCGCCAGCGGCCGGCGCCGGCCCGGACCGGCCGCACCGACGCGGATCTCCAGCGGCTCCTCCACGGCCAGGGTGTCCTGCCGCCGGATCCGCCCCCTGCCGTCCCCGGCCGCGCCGAGGTCGATCCGCAGCACACCACGCCGATCCGTCGCCCGTCCCATGCCGCCATCCTCCCCGGGCGCCCCGCCGCCCGCACGTCGCCCCAGGTCTTCCCGCCTTCCCCGGCCCTCGGCCGGCCCCGGCCAGCCCTCGGCCCGATGATCGATACCAGTTCGGTGAAGTGGCGGTACCGGAGGCCTTGATTCCCCACCACTTCGGTGAGGAACAGTCGATGAACGCCGGACAACGCCGGGCGCCGGCCCGGGTGGGGAAGCGGCGGTTGTGGCTGTGGCTACTGTGAGGCGGTGACGGGGTACGCGGCGATCCTGCTCGCCGGTGGCGCGGCCCGGCGGATGGGCGGGGTGGACAAGCCGGCCCGTGCGGTCGGCGGCCGGCCGATGCTGCACCGGGTCCTGGACGCCGTGACCGACGCGGACCAGCGGATCGTGGTCGGCTCGTCCGGCCCGGTGCCCAGTGGAGTCCGGACGACCCGGGAGGAGCCGCCGGGTGGCGGTCCGGTGGCCGCCACGGCGGCCGGGTTGGCGCTGCTCGACCCCGGTACGACGACTGTCGCCCTGCTCGCCGCCGACCTGCCGCTGCTCACCGCCGCGGCGGTGGCCGAGCTGCGACGCGCCCTCGCCGCCCCGACCGCCGGGCCGGAAGACGCCCTGATCGCCGGGCCGGAAGACGCCCTGATCGCCGGGCCGGATGACGCGCTGGCCGCCGGACGGCAGGCGCTGGATGGGCCCGCCGTCGCGCTCGCCTGCTATGTGGACGGGGACGGCCGCCGTCAGCACCTCTGTGCCCTCTGGCGGGTGCCCGCTCTGCGGGCCGCCCTCGACCGGCTCGCCGCGACGCGCGACGGCTCGCTCGACGGTGCGCCGGTACGCGGGCTGCTCGCCGGGGTTCCGGTACGGGAGGTGTCCTGGTCCGGCTCAGGGCCGCCGCCCTGGTTCGACTGCGACACTGACGAGGACGTACGCCGGGCGGAGGAGTGGACGAGATGACGGTGCTTGACGACTGGGTGACGGCGGTCTGCGCCGAACTGGACCTGGACCCGGCGGGGGTGCCCGTGTCGGCAGTGCTCGACGTGGCCCGGGACGTGGCCCACCAGGTGGTCCGGCCCGGTGCGCCGGTCACCGCGTACCTGCTGGGGGTGGCGGTGGGGCGCGGCGCGGACCCGGCCGCGGCGGCCGAGCGGCTCATCGCCCTGGCCGGCTCCTGGCCGGTGGACCTGGGCGGTTCCACACCGAAGGAATAGCGCCTCGCGCGGGATTCGGTCCCCCTCGCGCCTGGGTAGGGTGGCGGGAACGGACGGAGGCGATCTATGACGGCAGACCACCCCTCGGCGCCGGAGCACCACGCCACCGGCGCCACGCCGGAGCACCACGAGCCGATCCTGCTCGACGAGCCGACCACTGCTGATCTCCGCGCCAAGGTCACCGAGGCCTGGCGCGAGTTCGCCCGGGCGCTCGCCGACCGGCTGCGCGGGCTGCCCACGGGCGGGCATCTGGAGGTGACGCTCGACCCGACCGCCTCGGGCACGGGGGACGCCGTCTACTCGGTGAGCGTGGACGCCGGCGAGGAGGGACGCCTCTCGGCCCGCGCGGTCGGCAACGCCACGCTGCCGCAGGGCTACCGGCTGGACCGGGCGGCGGTGGCCGACATGGTGGCGCTCGGCTGGTCACCGCCGGGTGTGGTGCCGGGCTCCGGCGAGCAGTTCGGGCTGGACTGCGGCGCCGACGAGGCGACCCGGCTGGCCGCCGTGCTGTCCCGGACGCTGCGCGACGTCTACGGCGCCCCGCATCCCGCCTTCCTGGTCTACCTGGTGCACGACACCGAGGGTGAGCCGTTGCCTGTGGAACCGCTCGGCACCGCTCGCAGCGAGTTCGGCCCGGACCGCGACGTCGAGGCCGACCTGGACGAGGCGCTGGCCGCGGCGGCGGCCGCCCAGGCCGGCGAGAACGACGTGCTGGCGCTGGCGGAGCGGGTCCGCACCGTCGTGTCGACGATGCTGAAGTCCACGTCCGACAAGCTCCAGGTCGACTCCGACGGTGACATAAACATCCGGGCCGGGTCGGCCATGGTCTTCGTCCGGGTGCGGGACAACCCGCCGCTGGTGGACGTCTTCTCGCCGGTGCTGACCGAGGTCGAGCCGACCGAGCGCCTGTATGTGAAGCTCTCCGAGTTGACCAACCGGATGCCGATCGGCCGGCTCTACTGCGCCGACGACACGGTGTGGGCGTCGATCCCGGTCTTCGGCCGCAACTTCCAGGCCACCCATCTGATGCTCGCGGTGCAGGTGATGACCGGTCTCGCCGACGAGCTGGACGACCGTCTGCACGGCGAGTTCGGCGGCAAGCGCTTCTTCGGCGAGGGCGACAAGCCGGCCCGGGCCGAGGACCACCGCACCGGCATGTACCTCTGAGCCGGATCAGCGTACGTCGAGCAGGGTCTTGCCGACGGTCTCCCGCGCCTCGATCGCGGCGTGCGCGGCGGCGGCCCGGTCCAGCGGGAAGCGCTGCCCGATCAGGGGGCGTAGCCGTCCGGCGGCGCCCTCGGCGAGCGCCGCCTCGGTGAGGGCGCGCAGCTCGTCCGGGCCGGGTCGTGGGCTCAGCAGCGTGACGCCGCGTGCGGCGGCCGCCTCGGCCGGGATGTCCGCCCAGGTGCCGCCGGCCAGCCCGAAGCTGAGCATCCGCCCGCCGCGGTCCAGCAGGCCGAACGCCTCCCGGGCGATCGACCCGCCGACGCCGTCGAACACCACGTCGACCGCGCCGACGGCGTCCCGGACGCGGTCGGTCCAGCCGGCCTGCCGGTAGTCGACCACCACGTCGAGGCCGGCGGCGCGGAGCAGGTCGACCTTGCGGGCGCCACCGGCGGCGGCCACCACCGTCGCCCCGGCCGCCGCCGCCGACTGCGTGAGCAGCGACCCGACGCCACCGGCCGCCGCCTCGACCAGGACCCGGTCACCCCGCCGCAGCCCGGCAGCCCGCGCCAGCATGAGGGCGGTCCGGCCGTCGGCCATCAGCGCCACCGCCGCGTCCAGCGGCAACCCCGGGGGTACGGGGACCGGCGCGGCCTGGTCGACCACGACGCGCTCGGCGTACCCGCCGGTGCCGCCGGTGGCGGTGACCACGACGCGGCCGGCGAGCGCCGGGTCGGCGTCCGGTCCCAGCGCGGTGATCGTGCCGCCGACCCCGTTGCCGGGGATCACCGGCAGTTCGGCGCCGAACGGCCCGAAGCCGCTGGCCCGGAACATCGTCTCGACGAACGTGATGTTCGCGTGTGCCACGTCGACGAGCACCTGGCCCGGTCCGGGTGCCGGGTCGGGTGCCGTCCCGGGCACGAGCACCTCCGGTCCGCCGAACTCCCGCAGCCACACCGCACGCATACCGCCTCCTCGTCTTCCGCCGGACACGAGTGCACGACATGAAGCGAGGTTGAGGTCAAGGGGTGGACGGCCCGACGCCCGGGGACTCGACCAGCCGGGAGAGCACGATGGTGCTGCGGGACGAGGTGACGAACGATTCGGCGCGCAGCCGTTCCAGCGCCTCCTCCAGGTGGGAGATGTCCGCGGCGCGCAGGTGCACGAGCGCGTCCGCCTCCCCGGAGACGGTGTACGCGCCGACCACCTCGGGATGCCGGCGGGCGGCGGCGCCGATCTGCGCCGGTGTGGTCCGGCCGGCGCAGAACAGCTCGACGAACGCCTCGGTGGTCCAGCCGACCGCGGCCGGGTCGACGACGGCGGTGAACCCCCGGATCACCCCGGCGGATCGGAGGCGGTCGACCCGTCGCTTGACGGCGGGGGCGGAGAGTGACACCCGGCTGCCGATGTCCGCGTACGAGGCGCGAGCATCCGCGACGAGTAGCGCAATGATTCGCTGGTCAACCGCGTCAATCTGCAACGTTCTGCTCCCCGGAAGCAATGCTTGTGGCTGTTACCAAAGTTGTACCGTACCTACTCTTGGTGACCGTGAACCAGCAGCGAGTCCCGCGAAAGCGGACATATCTCATGTGCTCGCCCGAGCACTTCACGGTCGAATACGCGATCAACCCGTGGATGGACGTGACCACGCCGGTCGACGCCGACCTGGCGGTCAAGCAGTGGGACCGGCTGCGGGAGACGCTCGTCGGGCTGGGGCACGAGGTGCACCTGCTCACCCCCGAGGCGGGCCTGCCGGACATGGTCTACGCCGCGAACGGCGCCTTCGTGGTCGACGGCACCGCCTACGGCGCCCGGTTCAAGCACGAGCAGCGGTCCGCCGAGGCTGCCGCGCACCGGGCGTTCTACGAGGAGCGGGGCTGGCGGTTCATCGCGCCGAGCGAGACGAACGAGGGCGAGGGTGACTTCGCGTACCTGCCGGACGCGCACGGCGGCCTGATCCTCGCCGGCTACGGCTTCCGGACCGAGCCGGCCGCGCACGCCCAGGCGCAGGAGGCGCTCGGCCGGCCGGTGGTCTCGTTGCACCTGGTCGATCCGCGCTTCTACCACCTGGACGTCGCGCTGGCCTCGATCGACGACGAGAACATCGTCTACTACCCGGGCGCCTTCTCCCACGCCAGCCAGCAGGTGCTGGCCCAGCTCTTCCCGGACGCGATCGTCGCGGACGACGAGGACGCGCTGGCGTTCGGCCTGAACCTGGTCAGCGACGGGCTCAACGTGGTGCTGAACAACGAGGCGACCCGGCTGGCCGGCACGCTGAAGGCGGCCGGCTACCACCCGGTCGGAGTGGAACTGGCCGAGCTGAAGAAGGGCGGCGGCAGCGTGAAGTGCTGCGTCGCCGAGCTGCGGCACTGAGCCGGCGCGGACGAAGGGCGGTCTCCCCGCGGGGAGACCGCCCTTCGACGTGTACGGGCGCCGGTCAGCCCAGCGTGGCCAGTTCGTTGATCACGACGTTGGAGAGCAGCCGGCCGTCGGTCTGCACCCGGCGCAGGTACCACTTCTGCTGGGGGGTACGCGTCTGGTTGAACTGCCAGGTGCCGCGCGGGCTGTCCACCTGACCGATCTTGCCGAGCGCCAGGTTGACCTGCTGCGGCGACGGGTTAGCCCCGGCCAGCCGGATCGCCTTGTCCAGCACCAGCGCGGCGTCGTAGGAGGCCATCGCGTACGTGGTCGGCGCCGAGTTGAACGTCTTCCGGTACGCGGAGGCGAAGATCCGGTTCGCGGTGTTGTTGAGGTCGGCCGAGTAGTTCAGCGCGGTCTCGATGCCGTACGACTGGATCAGCTTGCGCTCGCGGCCCTTCTCCCCGTCGTCGAGCTGGTCGAGCGCGGTGCCCTCGGTGAGGAACCCGGGGGCGTAGATCGGTCCCCGGTAGCCCTGGGCGTAGAGCTGCTTGACGAACTGCACGGCCTGCGCGCCGGAGTAGTGGCAGAAGACCGCGTCCGGCTTGCGCCCGAGCGCCTTGCGGATCGGCCCGGAGTAGAGCGTCCGGGAGGGGTTGGGGTCGTCGTCGGTGAAGATCGGGTCCTCGGTGAGCCGGCGGCCCCGCTCGTACGCGCGCCGCAGCCCTTCGACGACGTCCTGGCTGCCCGGGCCGCGGGTGCCGAAGATGGCGATCCGGCTCGACGCGTCCAGCTTCTGGCGCAGGTACTCGCCGAGCGCCTCGCCGGGCTCGGTCAGGACGTACGACGTGCGCCAGATGTAGACCACACCCTGGAGCGTCGACGGGGAGGCGTTGGAGCCGAGCAGCGGCACCCGGGCCTCTTCGACGGCGTCCTTGATCCCGGTCATCACGGTCGGGCTGACCACGCCGGTGAGCGCGAGCACGCCCTCTTTGAGCAGCCGGTCGACGGCGGCCTTGCCGGTGGCGGCGGTGTCGCCCTCCTCGGCGGTCACGAGCGTGACCGGGTGGCCGGCGATCTGCTGGCCGCGCATGCTGAGGAAGAGCTGGAAGCCGTTGGTGATCTCGTCGCCGATGGCCTTGTTCGCCCCGCTGCCGGGCACGATCAGCCCGACTTTGATCGGGCTGCCGGATCCGGCCTGCTCTCCGGAGTCGTCGTCACCGGAGCCGCAGCCCGCCGCCAGTCCGGTGGTACCCAGCGCGGCCAGCAGTTGCAGCGCCCGCCTGCGGTTCATCTGTGCCACCGATTTCCTTCCCGACGGGGTGGCCATGGTGCACACCCCTTCGGCGTTCTACCTGCTCGGCGACGCTGCGTCAATGCCTTGAAGATCATCGTGAAGCGACCGCAACGCCTCGATGACCAGGGGCCAGGCGGTGGAGCCCGGGGCGATGAGTCCGAAATGCTCGCATTCGGGCAGCTCAACGAGCGTGGCGGAGCCGCCGGCGGCCCGATCGGCGGCCACCCAGGACCGGCTGATCGCCACCGGGACCTGGACGTCCGCCTCACCATGAACGACTACCGTACGTGTGCGAACGGGCACCAATGCCGATGGATCCGCCGCCGCGTACCGGTCCGGCACCTCCTCCGGGCCGCCGCCGAGCAGCGCGGCCACCGCACCCCCGTCCAGGTCCAGCCGGTACGCCTGCGCGAGGTCGGCAACCGGTGCCAGCGCGAGTACCCCGCCGACCGTCTCCGGGGCCTGCGCGGCCACGTACAGGGCCAGGTGCCCGCCCGCGGAGTGACCGACCAGGATCGGCGGCACCGGCGCCACCCGGCCGGGCAGCGCGGCGGCGGCCAGCTCCGGCAGCGCGGCGATCCCGGCGCGGACGTCGGTGAGCGTGTGCGGCCAGCCACCGCCCGGCCGGCCGGTCCGGCGGTACTCGATCTGCGCGACGGGGTGTCCGAGCGCGGCGAGCGCCGCCGCCATCGGACCGGTGTGGCTACGGTCGTACTCCGCCCGCCAGAAGCCGCCGTGCACCACGACCACCAGCGGCCGGGGTGGCCCGTCGCCGGCCGGCCGGCGCAGGTCGGCGCACTGGTCCGGGTGGTCGCCGTAGGCGACTGTGGCATCCGGGGGCGGGGACGGGCGGGTCAGCACCTCACGCGGGTCGGAGAGCATGCGGCGACGGTAGCGCCCCGGAGGTCCGGCCGCGTGCACCTGGTTCGCGTGGGTAAAGATGGGTGCCATGACCGAAGCGCACTCTGCCGGACACGACGACGAACAGGGCAACGATGGCATCCCCGGCACCGTGGTGGTGGTCGGGCCGGACGGCCGCCCGGTCGGCACGGTGCAGACCGACGAGGGCAAGGGCGAGGACCCGACCCGCCTGGTCGAGCAGCCGGCCAAGGTGATGCGGATCGGCAGCATGATCAAGCAGCTGCTGGAGGAGGTGAAGGCCGCGCCGCTGGACGACGCCAGCCGGAACCGGATGCGGGAGATCCACGAACGCTCGATCGTCGAGCTGAAGGAGGGCCTCGCCCCCGAGCTGCGCGAGGAGCTGGAGCGGATCTCCCTGCCGTTCACCGAGCAGCAGACGCCGAGCGAGGGCGAGCTGCGCATCGCGCACGCCCAGCTCGTGGGGTGGCTGGAAGGGCTGTTCCACGGCATCCAGGCCGCGCTCGTGGCCCAGCAGATGGCCGCCCGCGTCCAGCTGGAGCAGATGCGTTCCGGCCGTCAGGCGCTGCCCAGCGGCCCGGGCGGCGTGATCCCGGGCATGCCCGGGATGCCCGGGAGCGCCGAGGGCCACGCGCCCGGCCAGTACCTGTGACCCGCCGGCCGGGGCGCGTGAGGCGCCCCGGCCGCTCAGTCCACCCCGAAGACCTTCTCCAGGTACGCCGCCACACCGTCCTCGGTGTTCGGCCCGGTGACCTCGTGTGCGATCTCCCGTACGGTCGGGTGGGCGTTGGCGACCGCCACCGCCCGCCCGGCCCAGGCCAGCATCGGCACGTCGTTCGGCATGTCGCCGAAGGCCAGCACGTCCCGCTCGTCGACGCCCAGCCGCTCCGCGTACCAGGCCAGGCCGGCCGCCTTCGTCACGCCGGCGGCGGAGATCTCGATCAGCCCGCTGTACGACGAGTGCGTCGCCTCGGCCAGCCCTTCCAGCGCGCCCGCCACCACCCGCACGAAGACGTCCGGGTCCTGCTCACCGGCCCGCGCCAGCAGCTTCACCGCGGGCGCGGCGAGCAGCTCCTCCGGCGACTCGACTGCCCGGATCGCGTCGTGGTCGGCGTCCCAGCGCAGCGGGTAGTCCGCCTCGTGCCGCATCTGCCGGCTGTCCACGATCTCCACGGCGAGGCTCACGCCGGGCACCTCGGCCCGCAGCCGCCGGGCCACCTCGGCCAGCAACTCCGGGGCGAGCGGGTCGGCCCGCAGCACCTGGTCGGTGTCCGGGTCGTACACCACCGCGCCGTTGGCGCAGATCGCCGGCAGCGGCTCGGCGAGCTGCTCGTACACGAGCTGGAGCCAGCGGATCGGACGGCCGGTGACCAGGACCACCGGTGTGCCGGCGGCGGCGACCCGGGCCAGCACCGCGGCGGTACGCGGGCTGAGCGTCCGGTCGTCGCGCAGCAGCGTGCCGTCGATGTCGCTGGCGACGAGGCGAGGGGTTTCCTGCATCACCGGGACAGTAGTCGGTCCAGGTAGACGGCCACGCCGTCGTCGTCGTTGCGCAGGGTGACCTCGTCCGCCGCGGCGCGCACCTCCGGGTGGGCGTTCGCCACCGCCACCCGCGCCCACCCCGCCCAGCCGAACATCGGCAGGTCGTTCGGCTGGTCGCCGAAGACCAGCACGTCGGCCGGGTCCACGCCGAGCCGCTCGGCGACCACGCTCAGCCCGCTGGCCTTGTCCGTGCGCGGCGGGCAGATCTCGATGAAGCCGAGCCCGGCCTGGGTGAGCGTGGCAACCTCCGGTGGCACGACCGCGCGGGCCGCCGCCAGCAGTTCGTCGACGTGGTGGTCGGCGGTCCGCGCGAACGCCTTGATCACGTCGCAGGACAGGCACTCCATCCGGCTGCGCGCCTCGAACCGGTCCGGGTAGGGCCAGCTCGGGTGGTAGTCGCCCCACAGCGGCGCGTCGTGCTCGTCCGACGCCTCCACCATCACCGTCAGCGGACCGACCGCCGCCTCCAGGTCGGTGAGGATCCGGGCCAGCACCTCACCGGGCAGGCGCTCGTCGCGCAGCACCAGCGGCCCCTCGGGGTCGCTCTGGTCCACCACCCGGCCGCCGCCGGCCATCACCAGGAAGTCGGCGGCCCGGATGTCGTTGCGAGTGAGTTCGGTCAGGCGCGGTCCGCGGCCGGTCGCGCCGACCACCGGGATCCCGGCGGACCGCACCCGGTCCAGCACCCGATGGGTGTACGCGGAGACGGTCTCGTCGCTGCGGACGAGCGTGCCGTCGAGGTCGGTGGCGATCAGCTTGGGCAGTCCCGGGCGGGTCATGGTTCCTCCTTCGCCCGCCGCCGTCACGCCGGCCGACCAGGTCCTCGGTGCCGCGACCATGGGACGGCGGGCAGCAACCGTATCTCGCGCGACGGGCGGCAACCACGGCTTTCCGGCGAATCGGCGGCGAAGCCCCGGTGGCCGGCGTACGCCCTGCCGGGGCTTGGCTCAGCGGGACCGGTCGGGGTCGGCGAACGGCGTCGTGGGCTGCACAGTCAGGTCCGCCGGGGCGGGGGGCAGATCGTCCTCGTCCGCCCGGCGGCCACGGCCGGGCCGCTCCCCGTCCGGCTCCGCGTCGCCGGTCACACCGCCGGCCGCCCGGCCGGCCAGGTACAGCGCGCCCGCCAGCAGCGCGACGGCGACGAACGCGCTGACCAGGCCGCGTCCGTGCTCGACCTGGAGGCGCTGCTCACCGACGAAGAACAGGATGCGCCGGGCGATCTGTTCGAGGGAGGCGGCGGTCGCGACGAGCACCCCGAGCACGCCCGCGGCAAGACCCAGCCCGGCCAGCCGGGCCTGCTGCCGTACCGCCGGGGTGCCGCGCAGCGCCAGCGCCACCGCCACCGACAGCCCGAGCACACCCACCAGGTACGCCGTCCCGAACCCGCCGATGTCGGAGATGCCGTTCGTCAGCCGGGTGGGTGTCTCGCCGCCCCGGACTTCGGCCGGCACCGCGATCACCAGCCACTCGCCGATCAGCGAGGCGACAGCGGCCACCGCGCCGAGCCCGGTGAGCACCGTCGGCAGGCGACGGTCCCGGCTCAGCGCGGCTAGCGAGCGCCCGGCCCGGCCGGACGACTCCGGCTCGGCGTCGCCCCACTCGACGATCGTGGTGTCGTCGGACCTGTTGTCCTGCATGGGGATCCGCTTGTCCTGCCGGGGAACGGGGAGATCCTGCGACATGGCCACCCTTCCCGTACGCGGGCCTGGGTCGAATCATGGCACAGCCCGCGCCCGCCGGCCGGGATCGCGACCCGAGGTCCGGTGCGGTGCGGCCCGCTTTCGGTTAGCGTCGGTGCCATGCCTATCCGTACCGCATCCGCTCGCTGGCAGGGCAACCTCACCGAGGGGTCCGGCACCGTCCGCACCGGCAAGGGCGGCCTGTCCGGCAACTACTCCTTCAAGTCGCGCTTCGAGGAGGGCGAGGGCACCAACCCCGAGGAGCTGATCGGCGCCGCGCACGCCGGCTGCTTCTCGATGGCCCTCTCCAAGCAGCTCGCCGACGCCGGCGCCCAGGAGACGGCGGTGGAGACCACCGCCAAGGTGCACTTCGACAAGACCGACGCCGGCATGACAGTGACCCGCATCGACCTGGAGACCGTGGGGCAGGTTCCGGGCATCGACCAGGCCGAGTTCACCAAGCTCGCCGAGGCGGCCAAGGAGAACTGCCCGATCTCCCGGCTGCTGTCGCCGGGCGCGCAGATCACGCTGAACGCCCGTCTGGCCTGACATCGCGTACGGCACGGCGGGGGTGTCCTGCGGGACGCCCTCGCCGTGCGGTGTGCCCGATCCGGAGGGAGTGACCGGGCCGCGTGGCCGTGGAGATGAGCCGGGACCGGTTCGAGGAACTGGTCGGCGAGGCGCTCGACGAGGTACCCGAGGAACTGCTCGGGTTGATGAGCAACGTGGTCATCCTGGTGGAGGACGACCCGCCGCCGGGTGAGGACCTGCTCGGCCTGTACGAGGGGCACGCGCTCACCTCTCGCGGCTGGGACTACTCCGGCGTGCTGCCCGACCGCATCCTGATCTACCGCAACCCGATCCTGGCGATCTGCGACACCGACGACGACGTCGTCGACGAGGTCGCGATCACAGTGGTGCACGAGATCGCCCACCACTTCGGCATCGACGACGAGCGCCTGCACGCCCTGGGCTGGGGCTGACCGGCCTCCGGCACGTCCCCGCCCGGCTGATCCCGGCGGTTGCGCCGGTCCCCTAACCTGCGGATCAGGCAGATCCTGATGCAGGAGGAAAACCCATGCGCAGCGCGCTGTTCTCCGCGGAGAACCTTGAGAAGGAGTCCCAGCAGCCGGGCATGCGGTTGCAGAACTCCAAGATGCTGAAGATCGAGTTGAACGGCGAGGCGATGGCCCGGGTCGGCTCGATGGTCGCCTACCAGGGGCAGGTGCAGTTCCAGGCGCTCGGCTCCGGCGGCATCGGCAAGTTCATCAAGCAGCGGCTCACCGGTGAGGGCGTGCCGCTGATGAAGGTCTCCGGGCGCGGTGACGTCTTCCTCGCCGACTTCGCCAAGGACGTGCACGTCATCGACCTGGAGCCCGGCGACGCGCTGTCCATCAACGGCTCCAGCGTGCTGGCGTTCGACTCGACGCTCCAGTACGACATCAAGATGGTCGGCGGTGCCGGTTTCGCGTCCTCGTCCGGCCTGTTCAACTGCGTCTTCACCGGCCACGGCCGGATCGCCATCACCACAAAGGGCACTCCGGTGGTGCTCAACGTGGACGCCCCGACGTACGTGGACCCGCAGGCGGCCGTCTGCTGGTCGGCGAACCTCCAGACCGGCTACCACCGCGCCGAGCAGCTCGGCCTCGGCACGCTGCTCGGCCGCAGCACCGGTGAGGCGTTCACGATGAGCTTCGCCGGTCAGGGCTTCGTCGTGGTCCAGCCCTCGGAGGAGCCTCCGGTGGCCGGCAGCGGCTCCCAGCAGCAGGGCGGCGTGCTCGGCGGCCTGTTGCAGTGACCGCCCGGTGCCCGGGGCGTCCGCCGAGGTCGCCCCGGGCCGGTCAGCTCAGCTCACCGGCCCGCAGCCGGGCCACCCAGGCCGCCGCGTCGGCGTAGTCGGCGTCGGTGAGCCCCGGCGGCACCGGCGTCTGCTGGTCACCCGCCGCCGTGCTCCAGCGGTGCCGGGGGTACGACCCCAGGAACCGAACGTCCGCGCAGACCCGGCGCAGCCCCTGCAACGCCTCGCCGAGGCGTACGTCGGCGACGTGCCCGGCACAGTCCAGGAAGAACACGTAGCGGCCGAGCGCCTCGCCGGTCGGGCGGGACTCGATCCGGGTCATGTTCACGCCGCGTACCGCCAGCTCCATCAGCACCGCGAGCAGCGCGCCCACCCGGTCGTGGGCGAGGAACACCGCGAGCGAGGTGAGGTCGTCGCCGGTGGGCGGCGGGGGCGGCCCGGGGCGGGCCACGAGCGCGAACCGGGTCACCGCGTCCGAGTGGTCGGCGATCTTGTCGGCGAGCACCGCCAACCGGTGCCGGCTCGCGCCGATCGGGGCGCAGATGGCGGCGTCGTACTCGCCACCGGCCGCCCCGGCCGCGGCGGCGCCGTTGGAGAGCACGTCGACCACTGTGGCGTCGGGCAGGTGCTCCCGCAGCCAGCCCCGGCACTGGGTGGACGCCTGTGGGTGGGCCGCGACGGCGCGGACGTCGGACAGCGTGGTGCCGGCGCGGGCGGCCAGCACGAACTCCACCGGCAGGACCACCTCGCGGGTGATCACCAGCGGGTCGCCCTCGACCAGTTCGTCGAGCGTCACCCCGACCGCGCCGCCGATGGAGTTCTCCAGCGGCACCAGTGCCGCGTCCGCCTCTCCGGCGCGTACCGCGTCGAGCGCCTCGCCGACGCTGCGGGCGGGTGTGCGGTCCCCGCGCTCGGCGGCGGGCACCGTGCGCAGCGCCTGCTCGGCGAAGGTGCCCTCGGGGCCCAGGTAGACGAAGCGGGTCGGCGGTGTTCCCGGCATGCCGACCAGCCTACGCACCCGGCGTGCCGTCGCAGGCCAGGGTACGGATGCCGGCCGGTGCCACGGTCCGCACCTCGATGCCGCACACGTCGGTGCCGGCGGTGACCAGCCTCGGCGTGCCGGTCTCGCCGCGCGTGACCACCTGCAACTCCTCGTGCCCGGGGACGGTCAGCACGGTGTACTGCCAACCGTCGGCGCAGAGCGGACCGGTCGCCACCGTGACCCGGACGTCGCGGGGCAGCACGCCTGCGGAGCCGCGCAGCAGCGCGACGATCCGGTCGCCGGAGGGCCGCCCCCGGCAGGGCACCGCCGACGACGGCACGGACGGGGAGAGCGTGGGCGGGAGGACGGGCGCCGGTGGGGTGGGGGTGGCGCTCGGGGTCGGCGTGGCGGACGCCGTCGGGGCCGGTACGGGCGTGGCCGCGGCGGGTGGTGGTGCGCGCAGTTCGGGTGGTGTGCCGCAGGCGGCGAGGGCGAGCAGCGTCAGCAGCGCCAGCGGGCGGTGGCGGCGTCGGGGCTGTGGGGTGCGGGGCACGGGGGCGTCCTCGGGCATCGAGGGGTGTCGTCGTGTGGTGGGGCCGAGGCCATCGTAGGATGATGACCGGCCCGGGTGAAGGGCGTGGCTCTCGTCGCCGGTCAGACCGCGGAGAGGAAGGTGAGCGAGCCGGCCACCGCGCCGTCGGTGAGCACCGGCGTGGAGATGGCGTCGACCGTCCGGCCGGCGTCGGAGCCGGGCCCCTGCACGCGCAGCAGGCCGCGGGCGAGCCGCCCGGAGTGCAGCGCCAGCAACGGCGGGATCTTGTCGGTCTCCTGCTCGGTCAGCTCGCTCGGGCTGGCCGTGAAGTCGACCAGGCGCAGGCCACCCTCCAGCAGCGGCAGGCCGATGACGTCCTCCGGGGCGCCCAGGCAGAGCAGGTCGCAGCCGGACGAGGAGATCGCCACCACAGTGGTGCCGGCGTCGATCAGCAGGCACGGCTCGGCGGCCCGGGAGACCATGCCGGACCACTGCCCGAAGTTGTCGGACTCCTGCTCGGTGGATGCCGCGGGCGCGAACACTTCCGAGAGTGAGAGTTCGACGTGGGCCACCGCGCCTCCTATGTACACCGACGGTCTGTCCACGCTAGCCGGTCGGTGCGGCGGAAGCATCGGCTGCCCGGGCGGCCGGCGACGGCGCGGACCGACGGAACCAGTCGGGGGCGGTGCCGGGGGCCGCGTGGCGTCGCCGGAGACGTTACCGGCGGGCGGCCCGCTTGTCAGCGGCCGTTCGGCCCTCGTCATACCACCGGTAGTCGGCGGATGGACGGTACGTGCCGTTGAACCAGGTCGCCGGCGCCTGGGCGACGCGGGAGAGCTTCTCGGCGGTGGCCGGACTGATCCGGTTCCCGCCGGCCACGAGCAGGCGGTCCAGCTCGCGGTGGGTGGCCATGAGGCAGTCCTTCGGCAGGCCGTAGACGCTGATCACCCCGGAGCCGACGAACGTCAGCACCGGGGTGACCGGGATCGGCAGGCCGACCGCGTCGGAGAGGGCCTTGCTGGCGCGCTTGGCGTCCCGGCGTGCCTCCGCCACGTACGGCGGGCGCTTGCCGTTGATCTGGACCACGTCTCCGGCCACCAGCACCCGGGCCCGGCCGTGGTCGGCGATGGTGACCGCGAACAAGCCGCTCGGGCCGATGGCCAGGAACCCGGCCCGGTCGTCGCCGTCGCGATCGAGCAGCATGTCGGCCGGATCCGTCCGGGGCCACTCGATGACGTGCCAGGCGGGACCGAGGTGGTCGAGTTGGCCCAGGGCGCGGGCCCCTGCCGCTTCCAACCGGCGGGCCCCCCGCTCCGCCCGGCGACGCCGGGCCCACTCCAATGGAGTCGGTCGGGCCGGCTCGAGCACCGAGGTGGGCTCGACCCGGGAGTGCGGCACCGTGCGGGGCGGCAGTGCCCTGCTCGGTACGGCTCGACGAGCGGGAAAGACAGTCATCGCGACCTCCGGCAAAAGGTCTCTCGAAGTTATGTCTCCACTACCCTACGTTGCGCCCCCGGGGGCTCGGCAAGTTGGACCGCCGGAGTGAGTGCGGATGAATGCCATATTCATTCACACTTCTTTTCCGGATGCTGCGCAAGCCTGCCCTAGGCTGCGGGAGTGACCCACTATGTGGACAGCGAAGTCGCCCGACTCGGGACGGTGCTGCTGCACCGCCCGGGACCGGAACTGGCCCGCCTCACCCCACGCAACAACGACAGTCTCCTGTTCGACGCTATCCCGTGGGTGGGACGCGCGCAGGAGGAGCACGACGCGTTCGCGGCGGCGCTGCGGTCCCGTGGGGTCGAGGTGCTCTATCTGGTCGACCTGCTGGTCGAGACGCTCGCCGTGGCAGACGCCCGGGCCGAGCTGACCGAGCAGGTGCTGCGGTCCCGCCGGCTCGGCCACACCCTGCGGCGCCGGGTCGCCGACCATCTGACGTACCTCGACCCGGCCGGGCTGGCCGACGTGCTCACCGCCGGGCTCGCCCACGAGGAACTGCGGATCGGCGCCGACCGCCCCGGCGGTCTGGTCTGGACGCTCATGAACCGGCACGACTTCGTCATCGACCCGCTGCCGAACCTGCTGTTCACCCGCGACTCGTCGGTCTGGATCGGCGACCGGGTCGGTGTGACCAGCCTGGCCATGCCGGCCCGGCGGCGGGAGACCACGCTCACCGACGCCATCTACCGCCACCACCCGCGCTTCGCCGGCACCGAGTTCGTCTACCACCCCCGGCTGGAGCATCTGGAGGGCGGCGACGTGCTGCTGCTCGCGCCGGGAGTGCTCGCCGTCGGTGTCGGCGAGCGCACCACCCCGGCCGGTGCGGAACGGCTGGCCCGGCAGGTGTTCGCGGCCGGACTGGCACACACCATCCTGGTGGTGCCGATCGCGCAGGAACGCGCCACCATGCACCTGGACACGATCTGCACGATGGTCGACGTGGACGCCGTGCTGATGTACCCGAACGTCGCCCACGAGCTGTCCGCGTACACGGTCATCGCCGGCGCGGACGGCGACGACCTGCGGGTCGACGGGCCGGCGCCGTTCCTGCGGGCCGCCGCCGACGCGATGGACCTCGACCAGCTCCGCGTGATCGACACCGGCCTCGACCCGGTCACCGCCGAACGCGAGCAGTGGGACGACGGCAACAACACGCTCGCGCTCGCGCCCCGGCTCTGCGTCGGCTACGAGCGCAACGTGGAGACCAACGCGCAACTGGAACGCGCCGGCATCGAGGTGATCGCCATCGCCGGGTCGGAACTGGGCTCCGGGCGGGGCGGCCCGCGCTGTATGTCCTGCCCGCTGGTGCGGGAGAAGGGCGGGGCCGCCTGACCCGGAGCCGTCAGCGCAGCGTCAGCTGGCGGCCGAGCAGGCCCTGGCGGGCCCGGCGGCCGGCCGCGTCGAGCGGCTCCCGCTCCGCCACCGCCTCGGCGTAGCGCTTGGCGAACTCCGCCACCGGCGCCTCCCACTCGGCGGCCGGGGTGTCCTCCGGCAGGTCCCAGACCGGCGCCAGCCGTCCGTGTGCCCGGAACATGCCAGCGAACTTCGTGTCGTCGCCGAGTGTCAGCGCGCCCGCCGCGGCGAGCCGGGACAGCGCGTCCAGCGCGGCGTCCTCGTCCTCCGGCAGGACCAGGCGCACGTGGGCCTTCTCCGGCACCTGGCACCAGTACGCGGCCCGCGCGGCGGCCAGCTTGACCGTCGGGTAGATCGCCGAGTTGGCCCGCTCCAGGGACGCCTGCACGTTCGGGTCGTCGGCGGCGCCCGGGTCGAGCCAGAAGTCGAACCCGTCGTGCATGGTGATCTCCAGCGGGCCGTCCACCAGGATGTCCTGGAGGCGGGGGCCCGGCCCGGGCAGCGGTGGCACGCTCACCTGGCCGCCCGGCTCGGTACGCAGCGCGGAGATCAGCGCGTCGGCCAGGTCGCGGGAGACGTCGCCGGACTGCTGGTGCCGCTGCAGGCCGATGAAGACCCGCCCGTCCGGCTTGGTCATCGCCGGGGCGGCCATCGGCAGCACGGTGGCCAGCGTGACCGGCCGGTCGCCGTACTCCTCGATCAGTTCCGGGGTCAGCCGCAGCGGCGCGGACGCGGCCGGGACCAGCTCGCGCAGGGCGATCCACTCCGGCTCGTCGGCCAGGCCCTCGAACGGCCGGGGCACGAAGACGTCGCGCACCTTCTCCCGCTTCGGGGTGGCCTCGACGGCCCGCTGGTTCTTCCGACGCTTGCTCATGCGCCCGCTCCGCTCCGCTCGCCCATGGCGAGACAGCCTAGATGCCGGGCCCCGGCGGTGGGGGCCGGACCCGGCTGTCGCGCCGGTCAGCCCGCGGCGACCAGGTCCGTCCGATGCGCCGGGACCGGGTCGAACCGGGCCCACACGCTCTGGCCCAGACCGTCGCGCTCCACCCCCCAGCCGCTGGCGAGCCCGGCGACGATGTGCAGCCCACGCCCGTCGGCCGCGTCCGGCGAGGCGGTACGCATGCACGGGCCGGCACCGGCACCGCCGTCGGTGACCCGCAGCTCGATGCTCGGCCCCTGCTCGGTCGGGCGCAGCCGCCAGGCGACCCGCACCACGCCGCCGGGCAGGGCGTCGG
Organism: Micromonospora sp. NPDC049203; assembly: GCF_043197215.1. Taxonomy (NCBI): domain Bacteria; kingdom Bacillati; phylum Actinomycetota; class Actinomycetes; order Micromonosporales; family Micromonosporaceae; genus Micromonospora; species Micromonospora sp. NPDC049203. Next base: position 57,622 of record NZ_JBICSV010000012.1, read on the forward strand.
CGTGCCGGACCGCGTTGCCGACCAGTTCGGCGAGGACCGCGACCAGGTCGGCCATCAGGACCGGGGGTACGACGCCGGTCAGCTCGTCGGCGAGGCGGTGCCGGGCCAGGCGCGCGCCGGTGGCGTCGTGGGGCACCACCACGCACCACGACCGTTCGGCCGGACCAGTCGACACGTCGTTCCTTCCCCGCCCGTGAGCGCCCCGGGTCAGCCCCGGGGCAGCCGCACCTCTGCGACCGTACCGCCACCGGCTCTGGGCCGGAGGGATACCCATCCATTCTGCTGTTCAACGATCTGGCGGACGAGATAGAGGCCGAGCCCGGCGCCGGGATAGCGGCGGCGGTCGCCGGACTCCCCCTGCCAGAACCGTTCGAAGGCCCGCTCCACGTGTTCCGGGCGGATGCCGATGCCCCGGTCGGCCACCCGGAACGAGACGGTCCGCTCGTTCGCCTCGGCGGTGATCTCGATCGGCGTGTCCGGCAGCGAGTACTTCCCGGCGTTGGTGCCCAGTTCGGTGAGCACAGTGGCGAGGCTGTGCCGGTCGCCGAGCGCCTTCGGCAGGTCGGCGGGCAGGTCGAGCACGACCCGGTGCCGGACGTCGGCCGGCAGGTCGGTCACCGCCGCGCGCAGCGCGTCGACCAGGTCGAACGGCGCGGCCGGCTCACCGCCGGGACGGTTCTCGGTGGCGGCGGTCAGCAGCCGGTCGACCAGGCGGGCCAGCTCGTTCGCGCGCTGGCCGATGATCCGGGCGGCCTGCCTGCGGTCGCCGTCGCTCAGCGAGTCCCAGTGGTCCGTGAGCGTGTCCGCGTACCCCTTGATGACGGTGACCGGGGTACGCAGCTCGTGGCTGGTCACCGCGACGAACAGGTCCCGGTCGTGGTCGCGCCGCTGCTGGTCGGTGGTGTCGCGGAAGGTGACCACGCGCAGCGCGTTCGGGCCGGGCAGCTCGCCGGAGGTGATCCGCAGCCAGCGGCCGTCCGGCAGCCGGTGGTCGAGCACCTGGCCGGGCGGCGGCAGCGGGAACGGCAGCGGGCGGCTCAGCGCCTCGTCCGCCGGCCGGCCGGTCACCTCGACCGCGGCCGGGTTCCAGAGCCGGACCCGGCCGTCCCGGTCCACCACCGCGAGGCCGTCGGCGAGCGCCGCCACGACCGGGCCGTCCCCGTGTACGGGCAGGCCGGTCTGGTCGCCGTACATGTGGGCGACGCAGGCGGCGATGTAGCCGATGACGGCGCGTTGCGAGGGTTGCAGCGGTTCGCCCAGCGGGTAGAGCGCGTGCAGGCTGCCGACGGTGAGCCCGCCGATCTCGGCGCGCGCCACGATCATCCGGCAGAGGCCCCGGCCGGCGACCTCGTCGGCGAGCGCACCGGGGATCGCGTCGACCCGGACCTCCCGTACCGGCGGGCCGGCGAGCAGGCAGACGGTGGCCGGGTCGGTGGCGGGCAGCGGGCGGCCGAGGACGAACTCGGCGCTGCCGGTCGCGGCGACGACCCGTCCGCCGGCCGGGGTGAACTCCACGAAGACCAGGCCGGCCGCGCCGACCGCCGGCTGGACCTCGCCGAGGAGTCGGGTGAGCACGGCGAGACCGGACTCGCCGGAGTTGATCATATTGATCACTGCGGTGTGGCCGGCGATGAAGGCGGGGTAGTCGGTTCGCTCCGGCATGTCCCGAGTGTGCCGCGCCGTCCGCGTCCGGGACACCCCCGGCCGGTCGACCGTCCCCCGTACCGATCGACGGGACTCACCGGCCCAACCGGGCCAGCGCGCGGGCCGGCCGGTCCGTGATCACCCCGTCCACGCCCGCTTCCAGCACGAGTTCCAGGTCCTCCGGCTCGTTGACGGTCCAGACGTAGACCGAATTGCCGGCGGCGCGCAGCGCGGGGACCAGGCGCGGGCGGGCCCGGACGAGATCCACGCCGGGACCGGCGATCCGGGCGCCGAACGGCAGCCGGCCCAGCGGCAGCAGGCGGGGCAGGACCTCCAGCAGCAGCACCGTGGGCAGCGCCGGCGCGAGTTCCCGGACCCGGCGTACGGCGAGCGGCGAGAACGACATCACGGTCACCTGGACCGGATCGTCCGGGCGGGGCTCGGCCAGCCCGTACCGGCGCAGCATCTCGACCAGGCGCCGCTCCACGTCGCCCCGGTAGCGCGACGGGTGCTTGGTCTCGACCAGCAGCCGGACCGGCCGCCCGGCGGCCAGCACCGCGTCGAGCAGCCGTTCCAGCGTGAGCAGCCGGGTGTGCGACTCGTCCAGCCGCACGTCGTCCTCGGCGAGCGTCGCGGCGCGGTGCCAGGAGCCGAAGTCGAGCGCCTCCAGCTCGGCGAGCGTACGCGCGCTGACCAGCCCACGGCCGTTGCTGGTGCGGTCCAGTCGGCGGTCGTGGACGCAGACCAGGTGCCCGTCGCGGGTCAGCCGGACGTCGCACTCCAGCCCGTCCGCGCCCTCGTCGAGGGCGCGCAGGTAGGCGGCGAGCGTGTGCTCCGGCAGGTCGTACGAGGCGCCGCGATGGGCGAAGACCAGGGGGGCGGTCACGGACGCGTCACCGACTTCAGGCGACCCGGCCCGGCTGCCCGTCGTCGGTTACCACCGGACGGCCGGCGGCGGCCCAGTCGCCCATCCCTCCGTCGACGTTGCGCACCTGGTCCCAGCCGTTGCGCATGAGGTAACCGACCACCTGGGCGGACCGTCCGCCCGAGCGGCAGATCACCGCCACGTCGCGGTCCTGCGGGATCTCGGCGATCCGGGCGGGCAGCTCGGTCATCGGCAGGTGATGGGCGGCCGGCGCGTGGCCGGCGGCCCATTCGTCGTCCTCCCGGACGTCGAGCAGGTAGACGTCGTCGGGCACGGCCGACGCGGGGACGCTGGGTAGTGAGGCTCCGAACACGGTAACCAAGCCTAGTCGCCCGAGCCGCTCACAGCCGGTTGACCCAGCGCGGATTCGCGCCGGCCCACTGCGGCACCCGCGTGTCGCGCAGCGCGGCGAACAGCCCGGCGCCACCGTCGTCGAGCACCACGTACGAGACGCCGTCGATGGTCTGCGGGTAGGAGGGCACCTGGACCCCGCGCAGGGCGTCCGCGGGCAGGCCGCGCAGCGCGAACAGCAGCTCGCCGAGGGGTACGCCGTTGGTGTCCACGGTCAGCGCCCCGCCCGCCGCGCGCAGCACCCGGTCCAGCTTGACCGGGTCGTCGCGCAGCCGCGTCTGGCCGGCCCGGTCGACCATCGCCCGCAGCATCTGCTGCTGGTGCCGCTGCCTGTCGTAGTCGCCGCCGGGCAGGTCGTAGCGCTGCCGTACGTAGTCCAGCGTCCGCGCGCCGTCCATCTGCTGGCAGCCGGCGTCGAACTGGTGCTGGGTGTGGATCGAGCGCACCGGCGTGTCCACACACATCCGGATGCCGCCGAGCTGGTCGATCACCTGCTTGAAGCCGGAGAAGTCGACGAGCGCCGCGCCGTCGAAGCGGATCCCGGTGAGCCGGCTCAGGGTGGTGCTGAGCAGCCGCGCGCCGCCCTCACCGCCGCCGCCGTGCTCGTACGCGGCGTTCACCTTGTCCTGGCCGCCGGGGAATCCGGGCGCGGCGGGGAGCGCCACCAGCAGGTCGCGCGGCACGGAGATCAGGTACGCCTGCCGCATCCCGGCCGGTACGTGCACGATCAGGATGCTGTCGGAGCGCTGGTCCTCCGGGCTCGCGCCGGGCCGGTGGTCCGAGCCGATCAGCAGGTAGTTGAGTGCGCCGTCCAGGTCTGTCCGCTTCTTCCGGGCGGCCGGGTCGAGCAGTTGCTCCTTGGCGACGGTGCGGTCGTAGCGCGAGGTGAGCCAGTGCAGACCGGCGACGCCGAGCGTGGCCAGCAGTACCAGGGCGAGCCCGGCGCCGAGCAGGAACCGGGCCCGGCGGGCGGGTCCACCCCGCCCGCGTCGGTTCCGTGCTGGCCTGGACGTGACGATCCCCCCGTAGCCGCGACATGAGACCCGCTCACGTCAGGCTACGGGGGGATCGGCCGACCGGTATCGCTTTCGCGCAGGTCAGAGCGTCATTTACGGGTGGAGAGGACGTCCGGGTTGTTCACCACGAACTCGGCCAGCTTGTCGTCCTTGACCGCCTGGAACATGTCCATGCTGAGCTGGTTGAGCACCTCGCGGTTGTTGCCGTTGCCGTTGAAGGTGCCGCCGTTGGTCCGCAGGGTGACGAGGTCGTTGCCGGTCACACCCTTCATCGTGAAGATGAAGTCCTCGATCGACACGCCGCCGGTGTCCAGCACGAACGCCTTGCCGGCCGCCTTGATGAGCCCGTTCAGCTTGATCGGGTTGGTCAGCGTGCCGCTCTCGGAGGCCTTCTTGGCCATCGCCTTGATCAGCTGCTGCTGGTTCTGCTGGCGGTCGTAGTCGCCGTTGCGAAGGGTCTTGCGCTGCCGGGAGTAGTCCAGCGCCTGCCAGCCCTCCATCTCCTGGCAACCCTTCTTGTACGTCACCGGCTTGCGCGCCTTGCCGGTCTTCTTGGCGTCCGCGTTCCACATCGGCTTGCCGTCGACGTACGACATGTGCAGGGAGGAGACCTCCTCGGTCACGCAGATCCGCACCGTGCCGAGCTCGTCGATGACGTTCTTGAAGCCGCCGAAGTTGATGATCGCGGCGCCGTCGAAGCTGATCCCGGTCATCCCCTTGATGGTCTTGGCCATCATCTGGGCGCCGCCCTCCCAGCCGCCGCCGTTGCGCGCGCCGATCTGGAAGGCGGCGTTGATCTTGTCGGTGCCGCCCTTGAAGCCGTTGCTGGACGCCGGGATGTGCGCCTCGGTGTCACGCGGAATCGAGATCAGGTACGCCTGGTCGTGGCTGGCCGGGATGTGCAGCACGATGATCGTGTCGGCCCGGACGTCGTCGGCGGCCCAGCGGGCCCGCGCGTCCACGCCGAGCAGCAGCATGTCGATCGGGCCTTCGAGGTTGTTGCCACCCTCGGCCTCGGTCTTGCCCGCCTCGCCGAGCAGGTTGCGCTGGGCGATGTTGTTGGTGGCCTGGCCGATGACCGCCTTGCTGCCGACGATCGCCACGCCGCTCGTCACCATCAGCACGGCGCCGAGCACGAGCGTGAGCTTCGCCCAGAGCGGGTCCTTGCGCTTCGTGCGCTTCTTCTTGCCACCGCCGGGACCGCGACCGCCGGAACCGGGCTGTGTGGGGATGACCGGAGGAACCCGCCCGGATGACCCGGGTGCCGGTGAGTGGGTGCGACGGCTGGTCTGGACCGACATGCGTGCTCCAGCTCGGGGATCGGGGGCGGGACCACTTTACGTACTGGTTCTCGTTTCTGCGACCTCGTCGGGCGGCAATTCCCGTCAATCCCGGCCAACATCCTCGGGGTGTGGCCGAACGGGCAGGAGTAAGGAGCCGGTCGGCGGTTGGCCTCCGTGGTGGCGAGGATCCAGCACGCGACACAGGTCGTGCCGTGCCGGCGTCAGCCGCCCGCGCTGTCGCCCGAACCCTTCTGGTTGGCCTGCATCCACTCGGCCATCCGGTCCGCGGCGATCGCCTTGTACATCGCCAGCGCCTTCTCCCGATCGGACACCACCACCGACTGGCCGTCGATGGTCTGGCCGCCCAGGTGCGGGCTGGTGACGAACGTCAGGTTCTCGCCCCGCAGGCTGCGGAACTGCACTGCCATGTCGGTCAACGAGAATCCCTGGTCGACCGTGACGGCGGCGGTCACCGCCTTGAGGAAGTCGTTCAGCTTCTTCGGGTTGGTGAGCGTCCCGGTGCTCGCCGCCTTGTCCATCAGCGCCTTCAGGAACTCCTGCTGGTGCCGCATCCGGGCGAAGTCGCCGTCCGGGAACTGCTTGCGCTGCCGGACCCAGTCCAGCGCCTCGGCGCCGTTCATGTGGTTCACGCCCTTGGTGAACGTCCGGTACGGCTTGTGGATCGAGGTGATGGTCCGCTCCACCTTGAGGTCGACCCCGCCCAGCGCGTCGGTGACCTCCTTGAAGCCGCCGAAGTCGATGGCCATGACGTGGTCGATGCGTACGTCGGTGAAGCACTCCACGGTCTTCACCGCCAGCGGCAGGCCGCCGAACGCGAACGCCGCGTTGATCTTGTTGCGTGAGCCGGAGTCGCAGGACGCGCCGGCGCTCTCCGGGATCGGCACGTACAGGTCGCGCGGCACCGAGACCAGGTAGGCGCTCTTGTGGTCGGCCGGGATGTGCATGACGATCACGGTGTCCGCGCGCCACTTGCCCGAGCCGTCGACAGGGGCGTCCGGGTCCCGCGAGTCGCTGCCCACGAGCAGGATGTTGAACGCGCCCTCGACCTGCTTGGCCGGCCGTCCCCCGGTGATCCCGGCGAACGGGTCGGTACGCGCCAGGTCGTCGTCCAGGTTGCGGGCGTAGAACCAGGCGCCGAGGCCGCCGAGCAGCGCCAGCACCAGCACCGCCACGCCGGCCACCAGGCCGATGCGCCCCCAGCGCGGCCGGGGACCACGGCGGCCGGACCCACCCGGACCGCCGCCGCCCGGACCACCGGGACCGGCCGGGCCCGCCGGGCCGCCGGGACCGCCGGAGCGGGGCGCCTCGTCGTGCGCGGGGTACCACCTGGTTTCCGAGGGCCGGGCACGCCCGGTGGCGGCCCGGCCGGAGCCGGGAACCGGGGCGCGGCCCGCGCCCCGGTTCAGGTGTCGGGGGAGCGGGGCGCCGGCAGACGAGGTCGCTGACATGTAACCGAGGGTAGGTCGGCCGGGCCACCGACGCCCTCGTACGCGCGCCGATGTCAGCCGCGTCCTCGGCGGGTTCAGTACCCGAGACGCTCGCGGAAGTACTCGATGGTGCGTCGGAGGCCGTCTTCGGGCGTGACGCTCGGCTCGTATCCGAGCAGTTCGCGGGCGAGGGTCAGGTCCGGGCGGCGCATCTCCGGGTCATCGGAAGCACGAGTGATGTAGCTCACCTCGGACGTGCTTCCGGTGAGTGACACGATCGTCTCGGCCAGTTGCCGCATCGACATCTCGTGCTCGGTGCCGCAGTTGATCGGCCCGGTCTCGGTCGAGTCCAGCAGCAGCAGGATGCCGCGCACCAGATCGTCGACGTAGCAGATCGACCGGGTCTGGTTGCCGGTGCCGTGCACCGTGATCGGCTCCCCGCGCAGCGCCTGGGAGACGAACGTCGGGATGGCCCGGCCGTCGTCCGGGCGCATCCGCGGGCCGTACGTGTTGAAGATCCGCACGATCGCCGTGTCGGTGCCCCGGCTGCGGTGGTAGGCCATGGTGGCCGCCTCGGAGAACCGCTTCGCCTCGTCGTAGACGCTCCGGATGCCGATCGGGTTGACGTTGCCCCAGTACGTCTCGCGCTGCGGGTGCTCCTTCGGGTCGCCGTACGCCTCGGAGGTGGAGGCCATCAGGAACCGCGCGCCGTCGTCGGTGGCCCGCTCCAGCAGCGCCAGCGTGGCTACCGAGCCGACCCGGAGGATCTCCACCGGCAGCTTCTCGAAGTCGGTGGGGCTGGCCGGGGACGCCATGTGCAGGATGGCGTCGAACCGCTCGGCCATCGCCGGGTGCTGCGGCAGGCCTTCGGAGATGTCCGCCTCGACGAGGGTGAAGGTCGGCTTGTCCAGCAGGTGGGCCACGTTGTCCTTGGACCCGGTGACGAAGTTGTCCAGCACCACGACGGTGCAGCCGCGCTCGACGAGCCGGTCGACCAGGTGTGACGGGACGAAACCGGCGCCGCCGGTGACGAGGATGCGGTGTCCGGTACCGAAGCGGGGAGCGACCTTCATGGCGGTCAGCCTATACACGCGAGGCGGGGCCCCCGCGTAAGGCAGGGACCCCGCTCGACGGTGGTGATCAGTGCGCGCCGGCTCCGGTGAGCGAGCGCACCTCCAGCTCCGCGTACTTCTCCTCGTCGCTCTCCTTCGACAGGATCGTGCCGAGCCAGCCGCACAGGAAGCCGAACGGGATCGAGATGATGCCCGGGTTCGACAGCGGGAACCAGTGCCAGTCGTGGTCGGGGAACATCGCCGTCGGCACGCCGGAGACGACCGGCGAGAAGAAGACGAGCACCACGGCGGCGAGCAGGCCGCCGTAGATCGCCCAGACCGCGCCCGAGGTGTTGAACCGCTTCCAGAACAGGCTGTAGAGGATCGCCGGCAGGTTGCCCGACGCGGCGACCGCGAACGCCAGCGCGACCAGGAACGCCACGTTCAGGTTCTGCGCGTAGATCGACAGCACGATCGAGACCGCGCCGATCACCAGCGCGGAGACCCGGGCGACAGTCACCTCCTGCCGTTCCGACGCCTGCCCGTTCTTCATCACGTTGGCGTAGAAGTCGTGCGCCAGGCTGGACGACGACGCCAGGGTCAGCCCGGCGACCACCGCGAGGATCGTGGCGAACGCGACCGCCGCGATGATCGCCAGCAGTGTCGCGCCGCCCAGGTCTCCGCCGAGGAACTGCTCGCCCAGCTTCTCGGCGAGCTGTGGCGCCGCGGTGTTGCCCGCCTTGTCCTGCGCGGTGATCTCCGACCCGCCGACGATCGCCGCCGCGCCGAAGCCGAGCGCCAGGGTGAGCAGGTAGAAGGTGCCGATGATGCCGATCGCCCAGAGCACGCTCTTGCGGGCCGCCCGCGCGGTCGGCACGGTGTAGAAGCGGATCAGGATGTGCGGCAGGCCGGCCGTGCCGAGGACCAGCGCGATGCCCAGCGAGAGCAGGTCCATCTTGCTGTAGAACGTCTTCAGCGCGTCGCCGGGTGTCTCCACGCCGTAGCGCAGCCCGGGTTCGAGGAACGCCGCTCCCTTGCCCGAGGCGCTGGCCGCGTCGCCGAGCAGCGAGGACAGGTTGAACTTGTACTTGGCGAGCACCAGCAGCGTCATCGCCAGCGCGCCGCCCATCAGCAGGAACGCCTTGACGATCTGTACGTACGTGGTGCCCTTCATGCCGCCGACCGTCACGTAGATGATCATCAGGGCACCGACCATGATGATGGTGGCGACCTTGGCGGTGTCGGCGTCCATGCCGAGGAACGTGGTGTCCGGCTTGATGCCGAGCAGCAGGGCGACGAGCGCGCCCGCGCCGACCATCTGGGCCAGCAGGTAGAAGATCGACACGGTGATGGTGGAGACCGCCGCCGCCGTCCGCACCGGCCGCTGCCGCATCCGGAACGCGAGTACGTCAGCCATCGTGTACCGGCCGGAGTTGCGCAGCAGTTCGGCCACGAGCAGCAGCGCCACCAGCCAGGCGACCAGGAAGCCGATCGAGTAGAGGAAGCCGTCGTAGCCGTAGAGCGCGATGATGCCGGCGATGCCGAGGAACGACGCGGCCGACATGTAGTCGCCGCCGATCGCCATGCCGTTCTGGAAGCCGGAGAAGGACCGGCCGCCGGCGTAGAAGTCGGTGGCGGTCTTGGTCTGCCGGCTGGCCCAGACGGTGATCGCCAGCGTGATGGCCACGAAGACCAGGAACAGCGTGATGGTGAGGTTCCGGGCGGTGGTGCTGCCCGCCTCAGCCGCGAGGACCGTGTTCATGGGTCACCTCCCCCATCTCGTCGCGGATCCGGTCGGCGACCGGATCGATCCGGCGGTTGGCGAACCGCGAGTAGAACCAGGCGATGAGGAACGTGGAGACGAACTGGAGCAGGCCGAAGACCAGGGCGACGTTGATGTTGCCGATCAGCTTCGTGCCCATGAATCCCCGCGCGTACGCGGAGAGGATGACGTAGAGCGCGTACCACAGGAAGAACGCGACGGTCATCGGGAAGACGAAGCCGCGCAGCGTGCGCCGCAACCCGGCGAACTCGTCCGACCGCTGGACGGCGAGGTACCGTTCCGCCGCCGACTCGGCGGGTGCGGACGCGGGTGTGTCCGTGGACATCTGTGGATCACCACCTTCGCAAGGCGTGGGGAGTTTCGCGCACCGTAGAGAGCGCGCTCCCGGCCCCGGAAGGCTCCGCCGCCCGGCGGCGAACGGTTGCGCCGAACGGCACCCCCACTGCGCCCAGTGACCCACATCACTCCGCTAACCGGTCACCCCCACCCGGCCGATCATGAGGTTGACGGCGACAAATCGGACGCCGAGCGCCGTCAACTTCATGATCGACGGAGCTGGGGGGTCAGCCGGGGAGGTCGTGGTAGCGGCCTCGGTAGTGGAGCAACGGAGGGGTGTCCCGGGGCAGATCCACCGATTCGATGGTCGCCTCGATCAGCAGGCTCCAGCCGTACTCCCGGGCGGTGTCGAGGCGGCAGCCCGCCCACCCGCCGGCGTCGGCCGGCACCGGGCCGTACGGCGTCTCGGTCCAGGCGTCCAGCGCGAACAGGCCGCCGGGGGACGGGAACAGCCCGGCGAAGCGGTCGGCGAGCTGCCGGTGCCGCGGGCCCAGCGCGGCCACCGCGAACCGCCCGGCGTCCTCGACCGCCGCCCACAGGTCCGACTCCGGATCGATCAACCCGAGCAGCCGGTCCGGCTCGCCCTCGGCGACGAGCGTGGACGAGACGGTCAGCCCGGCCGGGCCGGGCGCGGTCCAGAGCGTCACCGGGGCGGCCAGCCGCCCGCGCAGCCGGCGTACCGGTGAACGTTGCGCGGCCGGCGCCGCGAACGGGTCGGTGGAATGGATCTGCGCGCCCGGCTCTGGATTCACGTGAAACATTGTGCCGCCCGGTCCGGCCCGGGCGCGGCTCGACGCCGGCGCCTACCCTGCCGGGCATGTCGCTGATCCCCCCGCACCAGATCGCCCAGGAACGGACGGTCGACGCCGACGCCGTCCTCGGCGGCCAGGTCGATCTCCGGGCCTATCCGTACCGGCACCTGATGATCGTCACCCGGCACAGGTGGGGCAGAAGCGGCTTACCGCTGCTCCTGGCGGCGGTCGAGCACCTGTCGAACTACGGCTGGGATCTGGTGAACGTGCTCGCCCTCTCCGAGGGTCCCGCCGTCTACGCGGTGATGCGCCGCACCGCCTGACGGCGGCCGGGGGCGCGGATCAGTCGTCGGCGAGCAGCCGGCGGGCGGCGGCCAGCACCTCCGGGTCGGCGCAGCCGGCCGCGTACCCGGCGATCCGGCGGCGGATGTCGCGTCCGAGCAACCACTGCCCGATCCGCTCGGCGACCGGGCGCAGGAACGCGGGGCGGCAGCGGAAGTTGTACCGCCACGTCGCGAGCGTGGTGCCGGGCTCCGGGCCGGGCGCGAAGCGCCAGCCGCCGCCGAAGCGCTCGAAGAACCACGGTCCGCGCACCATCTTCATGCCGACGTTCGTCGGTGGTGACCAGGAGACGTACTCGCTGACCATGACCAGTCCGTGCCGGGAGCGGGTGTACGTGCGCACGCCCCGGCCGGGCCGCGTCGCGCCGTCGACGAAGTGCTGCTCGCGGACGAACGGATCCCAGCGGTACCGCACCGGGGCGGTGGTCTGGGAGACGGCGAACGCCAGCTCCGGGGGAACCGGGACCGTGGTGACCGCTTCGACGACAGGCATCAGCGCCTCGGGGTGACAGCGGCCAGCAGCTCCGGCTGCCGGTGATCGAGTGTGTCCCCCGCCAGGTACGCCCCGAGCAGCGCCGCGCCCCCGCCGTACGCCAGGCCGACCGGCAGCGCCAGCCAGAGCCACACGTCGCCGAGCAGCGCGGCGGCCACCACGAACGGCACCGCCGCCACCGCCGAGACGACCATGGAGACCAGGGTGAGCAGGCCCTTGGTGAAACCCGCACCACTGTTCATGGCGAACGGGTTGCTCGACTCGGGCAGCGAGTAGGCGCCGAACACCGAGACGTACGCGTTGATCGCGAGCCCGCAGCCGTACGAGGCGATCAACGCGCCACCCATGACGCCGAGCCATCCGGGCCGGCCGAGGATGACGGCCAGCGCGATCGCGATCGCGACGAGCATCGGCAGCACGTAGATCGAGAACGCGGCCATCCGGGCCCGCAGCTCCACCCGGCCGGGCACCCCGGCGACCAGGTTCGCGGCGTACGCGCTGCCGTCGAAGCCGAACTGGTTGGCCAGCGTCAACGACGCGAGCGCCCCGACGAAGATCATGGAAAGGCTGACCAGCGCCGGGGAGGAATCACCGCCACCGAACTCCGCCCCGCCCTCGGTGGTGAACGACACGCCGCCGAGGTTGACCATCAGCGGCACGAACACGCCGACCACCGCCACGGTGATCAGGTTGGCCCGCCGCCGGGCGTCCCGCCACCAGTAGCGGCACTCGCGGGCGACGAGCGCGCCGAACCGGTCCCGCCGGGCCCAGCCCACCGCGCGGGGGAAGAGTTGCGTGACCGCGCCGCCGGTCACGCCGCGGGGCGTCCGCGCGGGGCCGCTGCTCGCCGTGCCCACCATCGCCGACTCCAGCGACCGCGACCACCAGAACAGGAGTACGCCGAGCGTCGTGCACGCGATCAGCAGCTTCGCCACCGCCGCGACGGCCCGGCCCTCGGCCACGTCCACCCCGACGGTCCACGGTGCGCCGAACGGCGTCCAGCCGACCACCCGGGCCACACCGTCCAGCCGGCCCCAGTCGGTCTGCCGTACCGCCGCGAGCACCAGCAACTGCAGCGGCCCGAGCAGTGCGGCCAGCACGGCCAGCAGCACGGCGGCCAGGTCGCGTACCCGGCGGGAGCGCAGCATGGTGGCGAACGCGCTCGTCAGCGCGCGGGCGCCGGCCAGGCAGACGAGCAGCCCGACGACCACGCCGAGCGCGCCGGCCAGGGCGGCCGCCCAGCCGCCGAGCGCGCCGGCGGTGACCACCAGCCCGGCCGCCGTGATCGCCGTCGCCAGGGCCGGCACGCTGACCAGGGCGGCGGCGAGCAGGCCGGTGACCAGGGTGCGGCGCGGCAGCGGCAGCAGCGCGAACCGGGCCGGGTCGAGCGTCTCGTCAACGCCGAAGAAGACGAGCGGCAGGAGCAGCCAGCCGAGCGTCAGCAGGCCACCACCGAGGGCGGAGACCATCAGCGCGTAGCGGGACTCGTCGGCCAGCCCTGGCGCGGCGAGCAGGAAGAACCCGACGGCGGCGAACCAGAGCCCGAACAGCAGGCCGAGGACGAACAGTGCGATCCGCCAGGTCTGACCCCGGAAGTTGTTGCCGAGCACCCGCAGCTTGAGCCGGACGAAGTGCCAGGGTGACACGCGCCGGGCCGCCCGCTCGGGGACGGTCACCGGGACAGCCACGACAGCTCCTCGCCGGTCGCGGTCCGGCCGCCGACCACCTCCACGAAGACGTCTTCCAGCGAGCGGTCGCCGCGCACCTCGGCCAGCGTGCCCACCTGCTTGATCCGGCCCTCGGCCAGGATCGCGACGTGGGAGCAGAGCCGCTCGACCACCTCCATCACGTGGCTGGAGAAGATCACCGTGCCGCCACCGCTGACGTACCGGTGCAGGATGTCGCGGATCAGCGCCGCCGAGACCGGGTCGACCGCCTCGAACGGCTCGTCCAGCACGAGCAGGCGCGGACCGTGCAGCAGCGCGCAGGCCAGCCCGATCTTCTTCTTCATGCCCGCCGAGTAGTCGACCACGAGCGTGCGGCCGGCGTCGGAGAGCGCCAGCACGTCGAGCAGCTCCGCCGCCCGCTGGTCGACCACCGCCGGGTCCATGCCACGCAGCAGACCGTGGTACGCCAGCAGCTCCGCCCCGCTGAGCCGGTCGAAGAGGCGTACGCCGTCCGGCATCACACCGAGCAGGCTCTTGGCGCGCACCGGGTCGGCCCAGACGTCGTACCCGAGCACCCGCGCCTCACCCGCGTCGGGCCGCAGCAGGCCGACGGCCATGGAGAGGGTGGTGGTCTTGCCAGCGCCGTTCGGGCCGAGCAGGCCGTAGAACGAGCCGGTCGGCACGGCGAGGTCGACGCCCGCCACCGCGACCTTGGTGTCGAAGCGCTTGGCCAGACCGCGAAGGGAGAGCGCCGCGTGCTGATCGGTCATGGTCCGACCGTATCGGGCTCCGGCCAGCGGCTGCTCGGGCGGCAGGATGATCTCGCGTCATCCCTGAGAGGTACGGCGCGGATCACAGGCGCAGCGACTCCGGGGTGTGCAGGCGGAGCATGGTGGCGCCGACGTCGCGGGGAAGACGCCGCCGGCTCGCCATCGACACCACCACCATCACCGTGAACGCCAGCGGCACCGTCCACGCGGCGGGCTGGGTGGTCAGCGTGGCCGGCCACCCGGTCAGCGGCGGGCCGAGCACGGTGAGCAGCACCGCCCCGACCGCCGCGCCGCCGCCGACCAGCACCCCGGCGGCGGCGCCCAGGTCGGTCAGGCCACGCCACCAGATGCCGAGCACCAGCAGCGGGCAGAAACTCGACGCTGCCACCGCGAACGCCAGCCCGACCACCTGCGACACGTCGAGCCCGGAGACGTTCAGGGAGAGCACCGCGGGCACCGCCCCGGCGATCACAGTGGCGAGCCGGAAGCCGCGTACCGAGCCGCGCCCCAGCACGTCCGTGGAGATCACCCCGGCCACGCTGGTGAGCAGGCCGGACGAGGTGGAGAGGAACGCCGCGAACGCGCCGGCCGCGACGAGCGCGGCGAGCAGCCGGCCGGTGGTGCCGTCGCCGAGCGCCGCACCGGGCAGCAGCACCACCACCGCGTCGGTCTGGCCGCTCACCAGCAGTTGCGGGGTGTAGACGCGGCCCAGCACGCCGTAGACGGTGGGCAACAGGTAGAAGACGCCGACGAGCGCCAGCACCACGAGCGTGGTGCGGCGGGCGGCGGCGCCGTCGGGGTTGGTGTAGAAGCGGACCAGTACGTGCGGCAGGCCCATGGTGCCGAGGAACGTGGCCAGGATCAGCGAGTACGTGGCGAACAGCCCGCGGTCGTCCTCGCCGGCCGTGTCCGGCAGCAGCCATTCGGTGGCGCCGTTGGCCGCGCCGGACACCTCCGGCACCGGGTCACCGGCGGCGAATTCGATGCGGTCGCCGGGGCGTACCTCCCGGATGTCGCCGTCGGGCAGGGTGAGGGTCGCGCGGTGCTCGACCACCACTGTGGTCGCGGTCCGGAACGTCGGCCCGTCGGGCGGGGTCACCGCCGGGCGGGCGTCGGCCTGCCACTGCAACGCCAGGAAGATCGCGGGTACGGCGAGGGCGGTGAGCTTCAGCCAGTACTGGAACGCCTGCACGAACGTGATCGCCCGCATGCCGCCCAGCGCCACGTTCGCGGTCACCACGACGGCGACGAGCAGCGCACCGAGCGGGTACGGCGAGCCGGTGAGCGTGGCGAGCGTCAGCCCGGCGCCCTGCAACTGCGGCACCAGGTAGAGCCACCCGATGAAGATCACGAAGACGGTGGCGAGCGTCCGCAGCCGGCGCGAGCCGAGCCGCACCTCGCAGAAGTCGGGCAGCGTGAACGCGCCGGAGCGGCGCAGCGGCGCGGCCACGAACAGCAGCAACGCCAGGTATCCGGCGGCGAAGCCGACGGGGTACCAGAGCACGTCCACGCCGTACTTCAGGATCAGCCCGGCGACGCCGAGGAAGCTCGCCGCCGACAGGTACTCCCCGCCGATCGCGGCGGCGTTCCAGGTGGGGCTCACCGCCCGGGAGGCGACCAGGAAGTCCGAGGTGGTCCGGGCCAGCCGCAGCCCGTAGAAGCCGATGCCGACGGTGACCAGTGTGACGGCGACTATCGCCGGGACCACGTAGTCGTTCGACATCAGCGTTCCGGCCGTCGGATCAGGTCGACGAAGTCCTGCTCGTTGCGTTCGGCCAGCCGCACGTACGCCCAGCCCACCACGATCAGGAACGGGAACGACACGACGCCGAGCAGCAGCCACGGCAGGTTGACCCCGAGCACCGTCACCCGGCCGACGGTGGGCGCGATGGCGAACAGCCAGGGCAGGCCGCCGAGCCCGATCAGCACCAGCAGGCTGAGCCGCAGCGCCAGCGAGAGCTGGGCGCGCATCAGCCCACGTACGAGCGTCTCGCCGACCGGGGTCTGCTGGGTCAGCTCGGAGCGGGCGCGGTCGGCCGGGCTGCCCACCCGGGAGACCTCGGCCAGCACGATCCGGGTCCGCTTCGGCGCGGCGGCCGGCTGTGGCCCGCTTTCCGGCTCGCGATGGCCGGGCGTGCGGGACGTGCGAGGGCCCGGAACCGGGGCGGCCTCGGCGGCCCGGCCCGGAGGGTGCTGTTCCTCGGCTCCGGTCACCCCCGGCAGTCTCGCCCGCTCAGCGGGAATGTCAAGGGCACAATTCCGAGCCCTGTGCACAACCTGTGGATAACGCTTCACGCCTGTGGATAACCCGGTGGATGGCGCGGAGTCGTTGTGGACGACCGGACGGGGTGTCAGGGTGAGCCGGTAGAGAGGAGGTGTGACAGTGACCAGCCCGGCACGGCCCGGCAGCGGCGACGTCTGGACGGTGGACGACCTCCAGGATCTCCCCGAGGACGGTCAGGACTACGAGATCTTCGACGGGAGCCTGCTCGTGTCCCCACACGCCGACGTCCGGCACGGTGCGATCGCCAACCGCCTCCGCCGGCTCCTCGACCGGCAGGCGCCGCCCGGTCTGCTCGTCGGGCAGGACGTCGGCGTCAGCGCGAACCGCTCGTCCTACTTCGTGCCGGACGTCTTCGTCGCCCGCGAGGAGGCGTTGGAGCGTGGAGGCCCGGCGCTCACCCCGGCCGACGTGCTGCTCGTGGTCGAGGTCGTCTCGCCCGGCAACGCCGGCCGTGACCTGGTGCTCAAGCGCCACGAGTACGGCGTGGCCGGCATCGCGAACTACTGGCTCGTGGAGCCGCGCAAGCAGACCGTGACGGTGCTGGAGAACGCCGGTGGCCGTTACCGCGAGTCAGTGGTGCTCTCCACGGCCGACGTGTACCGCGCCGATCGGCCGTTCCCGCTCGTCCTGCCGGTCGGCGAGATCTTCTGAAAGAACCCCGGAACCTTCCCGCCGTCCCGTAAGTGGACAGGTGGGGAGAGGGGGTGACAGTGCCCGACGGTGATCTGATCGCGGAGCTCTACGCGGGGTCCTTCCGCCGGCTGGTGGTCCAGCTCTACGCGGTGACCGGTGACCTGAGCGAGGCCCGGGAGGCGGACCATCTGGTCCTCACGCCTGACGGACAGGTCTGGACGCGGATCCTGCTGGTGTCCTCCTGACCGTGCCGGGGCGGGACGGTGTCGGCCCGCCCCGGCCACCGCTCAGTCCAGCCCCACCCGTACCGGGTTGGCGGTCGCCGAGCCGAGCCAGGTGTGCGGGTTGCCGAACCAGCACCAGCCGAGCTTCGGCGCACCCTGGCTGATCCAGAGCGCCGGCACCCGCCGGTCGCGGCAGCGCGATCCGACGAGCGAGAAGCACCTGTTGCTCGCCAGCGCCGCCGGGTGCAGCGTGACGAACGCCAGTCCCTCGTCGATGGTGATCGGCAGCCGGTCCTTCGTGGTCATGTCCTCCAGCGCCGCGGACGGCGGCACGTTGCGGTACTCCTCGCCCCGGTCCACGTCGAAGAGCAGGTACGCGGGACCGGCCGGCACCTCCAGTTCCTTGATCGGGTGGAAGGTGGGCAGGTCGTCGGCGGGGAAGTTGCGGTCCAGGACACCGGTCTTGCGCTTGCCGGCGAGCGTGGTGAGCGCGATTCGCTCCGGTACCGGCACCAGCTCCCGCGTGGTCACCAGCAGGAACGGCACGCGCGCGTCGGTGGGGGCGGCCAGCCCGGCGGCACCGGTGACGGCCGCGTCGCGCAGTGGGCTGAGCAGCGCGCGGAACTCCTCCTCGGTCTGACCGGCCAGCGCCGGGTAGCCGAGCCGCACGAGGCGGTCGAGCTGGCTGTCGAATTCGGTGGCGGCGTCGAAGCGGGCGTCGGACATGCGGTCCCCCATGCCGTCGTACGGTCTGCCGTACATTGTACGCCAGCGTCGGGCGAGGGCGAGCCGCCGGACGCGAACCCGGCCCTCAGCGGTTCCAGTCCTGCTTCGCGGCGCGGACCAGCTTGTCCTTCAGTTCCCGGGTGTGCCGGCGGCTCACCGGCAGCTCCGACCCGTCGATCACCACCACGTAGCCGGAGTTGACCAGCCGCAGCTCGGCGATCAGCCGCAGCTGCACCAGATAGGAGCGATGGATGCGGACGAACCCGGCATCGGCCCAGCGCTCGGCGAGCGTGGCCAGCGAGACCCGGACCAGGTGCGACCCCTCCGCCGTGTGCAGCCGCGCGTAGTCGCCCTGCGCCTCCACCCACCGCACCGCCGAGCGGGGCAGCATCCGGGTGGTGCCGGCCAGCTCGATCGGGATGGTCGGATCCTCCTCCGCCCGGGCCAGCGCGGCCGGATGCGACGCCACCACCCGGGAACCGATCACCCGGCGCAGCGACTCGGACAGCCGCTCGGCGCGTACCGGCTTGCGCACGTAGTCGGTGGCACCCAGGTCGAACGCGTCCACCGCGCCGTCGTCGTACGCGGTGACGAACACGATCGCGGGCGGGCGGGCGAACCGGCGCAGCACCCGGGCCAGCTCCATGCCGTCCAGCCCCGGCATGCGAATGTCCAGGAACACCACGTCCACGTCGTCGTCGCGCAGCACGCGCAGCGCCTCGGTCGCGTCGCCGGCCGTGTGCAGCCGGGCCACCCGGGGGTCGGCGCGCAGGTGGTACGCCAGCTCGTCCAGCGCGGGCGGCTCGTCGTCCACCGCCAGCACCCGCAGGAACCCGGTGCCGGTGACTGTCATGACGACACCCGTACCCCGGGGTGGAACTTCGGCACACGCATGCTGACCTTCGTACCCGAACCCAGGCCGGTCTCCACGACCAGGCCGAACCCGTCCCCGAAGACCGACCGGAGCCGTTCGTCGACGTTCGACAGGCCGACGTGCTGCCCCGGGTCGTCGGCCGGGTCACCGGCCGCGCCGGACACCTCGGCGATGCCTGCGGTGAGCGTCGTCGGATCCATCCCCACCCCGTCGTCCTCCACCGTGATGTGACACTCGGCGCCCGCGTCCCGGGCCTCGATGCTCACCATGCCGGTGCCCGGCTTGCGGGACAACCCGTGCCGGACGGCGTTCTCCACGAGCGGCTGGAGGCAGAGGAACGGCAGCGTCACCGGCAGCACCTCGGGCGCGATCTGGAGGCGCACCTGGAGCCGCTCGCCGAAGCGTGCCCGCTCGATGGTCAGGTAGCGGTCGATCGAGCGCAGCTCCTCGGCGAGCGTGGTGAACTCGCCGTGTGCCCGGAACGAGTAGCGGGTGAACTCGGCGAACTCCAGGATCAGCTCCCGCGCCCGTTCCGGGTCGGTGCGCACGAACGAGCCGATCGCGGTGAGCGCGTTGTAGATGAAGTGCGGGCTGATCTGGGCGCGCAGCGCGCGTACCTCGGCCCGGGCCAGCCGCTCCCGCGACGACTCCAGCTCGGCCAGCGCGAGCTGGTCACCGGCCCAGTGCGCGGTCTCCAGCGTCGCCTGCACCAGACCCGGCGCCGGCCGCTCGTCGGCCACCGCCACCAACGCGCCGACCACCCGCCCGTCCGCGCGCAGCGGCGCCACCACCGCGCCGCGTACCGGGCAGTCGACCAGGTCGCAGCGCAGCTCCGACTCGCCCAGCACCGTGGAGCGCCCACTGTCGGCCGCCCGCCGGGCCGCCGCGACCAGCTGGTCGCCGTGGTGCGCCCCCTGCCCGTCGATCGCGAGCAACGCGTCCCGGTCCGTCAGCGCCAGCCCGGCCGCACCCACCAGGGCCCGCAGATGGCGTACGGCCTTCGCCGCGTCCGCCGCGGTCAGGCCGGCCCGCAGCGGCTCGGCCGCGAGCCCCGCGGTGTGCAGAACCTCGTACGTGGCCCGTTGCGTGGCGGTGGCGATGCCCCGCCGGCCGCGCAGCCGCAGCACCGCCCAGAGCGCCGCGGCCAGCGCGGTGACCAGCGAGACGACGGCGAAGACGGCGGAGAGGTTGCCACCCACGCAGCGATCCTGCCGGGTGCCGGCCCGATAGCGCTAGTACGCGCCCTTACGGGCCAGCACCACGCCGACGGTCCGCCACAGGATGCTCAGGTCGTACGCCAGCGACCAGTTGTCGACGTAGTAGAGGTCGAGCCGGACCGCCTCGTCCCAGGACAGGTCGGAGCGGCCGGAGACCTGCCACAGACCGGTCATGCCCGGCCGGACCAGCAGGCGGCGCCGGACGTCGCCGAGGAAGTCGCCGTCGTCGGCGGGCAGCGGGCGCGGGCCGACCAGCGACATCTCGCCCCAGAGCACGTTGATCAACTGGGGCAGCTCGTCCAGCGAGGTGGCCCGCAGGAAGCGGCCCACCGGGAAGACACGGGGGTCCTGCTTCATCTTGAACAGCATGCCGTCGGTCTCGTTCCGGTCGACCAGGCCGGCCAGCCGCTCCTCGGCGTCGACGTACATGGTGCGGAACTTCCAGACCCGGAACGTCCGCCCCTCGTGGCCGACCCGGGGCTGACGGAAGAAGACCGGCCCGGGGTCGGAGATGCGGATGGCGAGGCCGATGGCGAGGAAGAGCGGGACCAGCAGCAACAGGCCCAGCCCGGCGGCGACCCGGTCCATCAGGTTCTTGGCCAGCAGCGCCGGCCCGGACAGGGTCGGCTCCTCGACGTGCAGCAGCGGCAGGCCCTCGATCGGGCGGATGTGCACCCGGGGACCGGCGATGTCGGTGAGCTGGGGTGCGACCACAAGGTCGACACCGGAGCCCTCCAGCTGCCAGGCCAGCCGGCGCAGCTCGCCCGGCTCGGCGCTGGCCGAACCGCAGACCGCGATGGTGTCGCCGCCGACCTCCCGCACCAGGGCCAGCACGTCGCGGCCCGCGTACACCGGCACCGGGGTCTCCAGGCCGCGCGCGGCGGCGTACCCGTCGGTGAGGTGGATGGCCACCGGCACCAGGCCGACCGACGGGTTCCGGGTGACAGTGGTGTAGACCTCCAGGCACTCCGGGAGCGTGCCGACGAGCACCATCCGGTGCCCGGCGTGGCCGGCGCGGCGGCGCAGCGCGTGCAGGCAGGCCCGGGCGATCATGCGGCCGAGCAGGATCAGCAGCATCGCGCCGAGCAGCGCGAAGCCGACAGTCCACCGGGACAGGGAGTAGGTCTTCGTGGCGAAGGCGATGAACGAGACCGCCGCCGCCACCGCGACGCCGGCCCGGGTCACCCGCTTGAACTCGTCCGGGCCGAGACCCAGGTAGCGCCGGTCGTAGGCCCGGTTGCCCCAGAGGAAGAGCAGCCACCCGAGCGGCAGGAGCACGAACGCCACGGTGTAGAACCAGGCCTGCGGCGAGTTGCGGAAGCCGGAGTCGGCCTGCTCGAAGATCTGCACGGCCAGGAAGCTGGCCAGCGCGGCCGCGCCGAAGTCGAGCAGCAGCAAGAAGAAGATGTAGGGCCGGTGCCACCGGGACACCCGGCGCCGGGCGCGGGCCCACGCCGACCGGGGCACGCCGTTGTGCGACGGCGGAGTCGGCGGCTGGATCTCAAAGCTGTCGACGTGCCGCACGCTCTTGCTCCGGCCTCTTTCGGTTACCGGGCGCTGGAGGCTTGTCGTCACCTCAACCCATGTCCTCCCGCATGACCCGCGTCCTCACTCGGCGTGAGGGCCCGGGTCGCTCACCGTCCCAGTCTCCCACGCGGGCCCGGCCCGGACCGGCCCCCGCGAGGAAGCCGTTCCGCTGGTGCTCGGTGAGATCTGGCCGGCTCCGAATCAGTTGTGAAGCCGGGGACCGAGCCACTATACCGATGGATGACGGCTCGGGTAGAGGGGCGGACCGGACCTTCGGTGATCGCGGGCCGATTCCGCTCGGTAACCGGCGAATGCCATTACTCACCGTACGAGGCGGGACAACCTTCGGTCAGCCAGCGGCTTGCCGCCGGTCTGACAGGTGGGGCAGTACTGGAGGCTCGAATCGGCGAACGAGACCTCCCGCACGGTGTCGCCACAGACCGGACACGGCAGTCCCTTGCGGGCGTGCACCTTCAGGCCCGAGCGCTTCTCACCCTTCAGCTCGGCGGCCCGCTGCCCCATCGACCGGCGCACCGCGTCACCCAGGACCGCGCGCGTCGCCGCGTGCAGACCGGCGAGCTGATCGTCGGTGAGCCGGTCGGTGATCGCGAACGGCGAGAGCCGCGCCGCGTGCAGGATCTCGTCCGAGTACGCGTTCCCGACGCCGGCCAGCACCGACTGGTCGGTCAGCACACCCTTCACCTGACCCCGTCGGCTGCGCAGCCGTTCGGCGAAGGTCGGCAGGTCCGCCTCCAGCGCGTCCGGCCCGAGCTTGGACACACCCGGCACCTGCGCCGGCTCGGTGACCAGGTAGGCGGCCAGCTTCTTCTGGGTGCCCGCCTCGGTCAGGTCGAAGCCGGAGCCGTCGTCGAGGCGTACCCGCACCGCGATCGGGCCCTTGCCCGGTCGCAGCGGGGCCGCCGACGGGAACGCCTCCCGGTAGTGCAGCCAGCCCGCCCGGGCCAGGTGGACCACCAGGTGCAGTCCCTCGTCGAACCGGACGTCCAGGAACTTGCCGTACCGGCCCGCGCCGGTGACCGCCCGGCCGGTGACCGCGCTCGGCGGCGGGTCGTACGTCTTCAGCGCGCTGATCGCGGCGACCTCGAACCGCTCGACGCGGCGGCCCACCGCACGCTCGCGCAGGTAACCGGCGAGCGCTTCCACCTCCGGTAGTTCGGGCATCGTCCAACGGTAGCCTTCTTTCCCGTGAGAATCGTGGTGGCGCACAACCGGTACCGGGAAGCCCAGCCCTCCGGCGAGAACACCATCGTCGACGCGGAGATCGCCCAGCTCACCGCCGCCGGCGTGGAGGTGCTGCCGTTCCTGCGCAGCTCCGACGAGATCCCGTCGATGTCCAAGCCGGCCAAGGCGCTGCTGCCGATCTCGCCGATCTGGGCCCCGAAGGCCCAGCACGACCTCGACCGCCTGCTCACCGAGCACCGGCCGGACGTGTTGCACCTGCACAACCCGTACCCTCTGCTCTCGCCCTGGGTGGTGCGGACCGCGCACAAGCGCGGGGTGCCGGTGGTGCAGACGGTGCACAACTACCGGCAGGTCTGCTCCTCCGGCCTCTACTTCCGCGACGGCGTGATCTGCCAGGACTGCCGGGGCCGGACGCTGGGCGTGCCGGCGATCGTGCACCGCTGCTACCGCAACTCGCGGGTGCAGAGCGCGCTGATGGCGACCACGCTCGCCGTGCACCGCCCCACCTGGAAGTCGGTGGACCGGTACATCGCGCTCACCACGGCGGTCGCCGACCACCTGCGCGACTACGGCATCCCGGACGACCGGATCGTGGTCAAGCCGAACGCCGTGCCCGACCTGGGCACCCCGGCGCCGGTCGGCAACGGCTTCCTCTTCATGGGGCGGCTCAGCCCGGAGAAGGGCCTGGACCTGCTGCTCGCGGCATGGCGGCGGCATCCGGTGGGCGCGCTCGGCCCGCTGCGCATCGCCGGTGACGGCGAGCTGCGTCCGCTCGCCGAGGCGGCCGCCGCCGAACGGCCCGACGTGCTCTACCTGGGCCAGCTCGACCGTTCCGGGGTACGCGCGGCGCTTGCCGACAGCTCCGTGGTGCTGGCCACCTCCACCTGGCACGACGTGCTGCCCACCGTGATCATCGAGGCGCTGGCGGCCGGTCGTCCGGTGCTCGGCACCGCGCTCGGCGGGATCCCGTACCTGGTGGGCGCGGACGGGCCGCGCGAGCCCGCCGGGACCGGACCGGCCGAGGTGGCCACCGCGGCGCCGGGCGACGGTCGGGTCGCGTTGCCGTCCGGGGTGCGGCGCGGCGAGGCCGGCTGGGTGGTGGCGCCCGAGGCCGACGCGCTGGCGGCGGCACTGCCCCTGGCCGCCGCCGAGGCGACCGCGCTGGCCCCGGCGGCTCGCGGCCGCTACGAGCGCACGTTCCACCCCGACGTGATCACCAAGCGCCTGATCGACGTGTACGCCGGCCTGGCCGCTCCCGGAGGCCGTCCCGCGCGCTGAGCCCAGGTGTTAGGAAGGGCCCCTTTTTATGCACGAGGCGTTAATAGGGGGCCCTTCCTTACCGCAGGGAGGCGCGGGCGGAGAAGGCGATGCTGGCCAGGAGGAAGCCGCCGTTCACCACGGTGAACGCGATCATCAGCCAGAACGCCAGCGCGGGCGCGAAGGCCAGCACCAGACCGGCCACGAAGATCACCGCGCCGTAGTCGCGGACCAGCTTCACCAGGCGCACCGGGAGCGACGTCGAGGTGACCATGCTCGCCGCGTTCGGCCCGGACTGCATCACCGACGTCACCAGGTTGACCATCCAGGTGCCGGCGAACACCGCCACCAGCCAGGCGGGCGTGGACGGGCGCTGCGCCACCGCTGTCGCGCCGATCGCGGCGACAAGCGCGATCTGGGCGGCCACGTCGCAGAGCACGTCGATCCGGGCACCGGCCGCGCTGCCCTGACCGGTGACCCGGGCGAGCTGCCCGTCGGCGCAGTCCAGCGCGTACGCGATCTGCCACGCGACAAGCGCGACCAGCCCGACCACCCAGGCCGGTACGGTGCCGGCGGCCACGTCGTCGGCGAGCGCCACCACTGTGATCGAGGCGGCCAGTCCCAGCACCAGGTTGGTGAGCGTCAGCGCGGTCGGGCGCAACCCGAGCCGCTGCGCGGCGAGCGCGAAGGCCGCCCCGATCCACTGGCTGATCGACTCGCTGAACAGGCCGCCTCCCCGGTTGACCCGGTGGAAGTCGGCGACGGTGGGGCGGGGCTCAGCCAATGTGGTCGCGGAGGGCACCGGCGTAGTCTGCCAGCCGCTCCCGCGTCTCGGAAGCGGACATCGCGAGGTGTTCGAGGATGGTGTAGCGGTCCGGCCGGGTGGCCGGCGCGAACTGCACCGCCTCGACGAACTGGTCGTCGGTCAGCTCGACCTCGGCGGGCAGCCGGGGCAGCCCGTGCCGGGTCAGGCAGGCAGCCATCTCGGCGAACCGGCGCTCGTCGCCGCGCAGGAACGTGCAGAACAACGCACCGAGCCCGGCCAGCTCGCCGTGCGAGGCGGTGCCGGGGAACAGCGCGTCGATCGCGTGCATGATCTCGTGGCAGCCGCCGCTGCACGGGCGGCTGGTGCCCTCGATCGCCATCGCCAGGCCACTGGAGATCAGCGCGTCGGCGAGTACGGTGACGAAGCCGTCGTCGTTCATGTCGCCCGGGTGGTTGAGCACCGCCTCGGCGCCGGCCCGCGACAGCGAGGCGGCCAGCCCGTCGACCCGCTCCCCACGCACCCGCCGGGCCAGTTCCCAGTCCGCCAGCGCACTGATGTTGCTGACCACGTCGCCGACGCCGGCCCGGTTGTGCCGCTCCGGCCCGGCCTCCACGAAGTCCAGGTCGACGATCACGGCGATCGGGATGTGCACGCCGTAGGAGCCCTTCAGGCCCTCGGTGATGAGGCTGGCCACCGGGGAGGCGATGCCGTCGTTGGCGAGGCTTGTCGCCACCGACACCATCGGCAGCCCGCGCCGGGTCGCCGCGTACTTCGCCACGTCGATCGTCTTGCCGCCGCCGATGCCGACGACAGCGTCGTACGACCGGGTGCGCAGCTTCGCCCCCAGGTCGTCGGCGGCGTCGAGCGTGCCCCCGGCGACAGTGAACACGTCCGCCGAACGCAGCGACGGCCGGATCAGCTCGGCGATCCGCTCGCCCTGCCCCGGGCCGACCACCACGGCGACGTCGCCACCGGCCGAGATCCGCCCGTCGGAGAGGATCGCCGCCAGATCGGCCACCGCGCCCCGCCGCACGTCGATGTGCAGCGGGGTGAGGACGCTGCGGGCTAGTAGCGGCACGCGATCTCCCGCGCCCGGGCCAGGTCGGCGTGGTTGTCGACCTCGACCCAGGAGACGTCACCGATCGGGGCCGCCCGCACCTCGCCACCGCGCTCGGCGAACTCCTGGTAGCCGTCCTCGTAGTAGAGGTTCGGGTCACGCCGCCAGGTGGCCTCCAGCGCGTCGGCGAGCGCGTCGGCCACCTGCGGCTCGATCAGCGTCGCGCCGATGTACTCGCCGTACGCCTCGCCCGGGTCCATCAGCTTGGTGATCCGGGTGAGCTGGCCGGCCGCGTCGAAGGTGGTCTTCATCTCCTCCTCGGCCAGCGGCTTGAGCGTGTCCACGGCGAGCAGGATGCCGGGACCACGCTCGGCCAGCAGCGTCTTCTCCACGCTCACCGGGTGCACGGTGTCGCCGTTGACGAGCAGCACGCCCCGGGAGAAGTGCTCCCGCGCCAGCCAGAGCGAGTACGCGTTGTTCCACTCCTCGGCCTTGTCGTTGTGGACAAGGGTGAGCGTGACGCCGTACTTCTCCTCCAGGGCCGCCTGCCGCTGCCGCACCGCGTCGGCCGCGTAGCCGACCACGATCACGACCTCGTTCAGCCCCACCTCGGCGAGGTTGCGCAGCGAGATGTCGAGGATGGTGGTCTCCCCGTCGACCGGCACCAGGGCCTTGGGCAGGGTGTCCGTGTACGGCCGCAGCCGGCGCCCCGCACCCGCGGCGAGCACCATCCCGATCATGCCGACACGCTCCTCTTCTCGACCCGATTCCACCCGGCGAGGATATCGTCGGCCACCGACCCGCAGTGGTTCAGCCCGTCAGCCCGATCGAACGCAGCGCGGCGAAGCCGTCCTCAGCGATCCGCCGGATGAGCCCGTCGTTGACGTCCCGGTGCTCGTCGAGCAGGGCGATGTCGCGTTCGGCCAGCCAGCGGAACTCGGTGTGCTTGCCCTCCTCCAGCCGGGGCCGGCTCAGGTCGCCGTCCACCCGGATCAGGAAGTCGGTCTCCACCCGTGTCAGCCCGTCGTCGGCGGTGTACCGGTATTCGCCGACCAGGCCGAGCACGTGCGACACGGCCCAGCCGGTCTCCTCGGTGACCTCCCGGCGCAGCGCGTCGTCGATCTCCTCGCCCGGCTCCAGATGGCCGCCGACGATGTCCCAGCAGTTCGGGAAGAGGCGCCGCTCGGGGGACCGGCGTTGGATGAAGATGCGGCCGTCGTCGTCGACGATCAGCGCGCCGGCGCAGCGGAGGGGCTCGGTGGGCACCCTCCGACAGTAGCCATCCGCGCCGTCTCCGGCGATGCCCGTCCTTGTCCCGGTACGCATCGAGAGCCCACCATGTCCGTACTCAGTCGCCGTCCCACAGGGGTGATGTGTGATGCAGGTACGGGAAGCGATGTCCAGCGAGGTACTCGTGGTCGGGCCGGAGCACACGCTCCGGCAGGCGGCCCGGATGATGTCGGCCCGCGGTGTCGGGTCGGCGGTCGTGATCGACCCGGACTCCGAGGGCGTCGGGATCATGACCGAACGCGATGTGCTGAAGGCGATCGGAGCCGGGCTCGACCCGGATGCCGAGCGCACCGGAGCACACCTGACCTGGGACGTCGTCTACGCCGGCCCGGACTGGACGATCGAGGAGGCAGCCGCCGCGATGGCCCGGGGCGGGTTCCGTCACCTGGTCGTGCTTGACGGCCGGGAGGTGGCGGGAGTGATCTCGGTACGGGACCTGATGCGGGTCTGGGCGGGGCAGCACGCGCCGACCCGCACCTGACCGGCCCCGGCGCTACCGGCGCCGGGAAAGGGCGATGGCCCGGCCGATATCGGCCGGGCCATCGTCGTCATGCGTTCCGTTTCGGTCGTGCCCGCCCGTCAGGGGCCGACGAAGACCGAGGTGCCGCGCCAGTCCACGTCGTCGACGCCCGGACCGCTGCGCACCGTGGCGGAGCCGGTCGGCACGCCGTCCGACCACGCCATCGAGGACAGGTTGCCGGTGCTCCGGGAGACGACGTAGAGCTTGTCGCCGTCCAGGAACAGGCCGCCCGCGTCGGCGAAGGCGGTGGTGCCGGTGACCGTGTTGCGCTCGGCGCCGACGGTGCCGGTGTCCGGCGCGAACCCGCGCCAGAACAGCGTGCTCTGACCGGCCAGCGAGTAGTAGATCCGGCCGCTCTTGTAGAACATCGCGGTCACGTTCGGCAGCTCCGCGGCGAAGTTGCCGGTCATGCCGGCGTACGTGGAGCCCTCCGGCGCGGAGCCGGTGACGACCGTGTCCCACTTGGCGTCGTGGTACGGGTCGAGCTTCTTGGCGGTGCCGAACTCGCTGCCGTCGAACGAGCGCTTGTAGAGGTCGCCGCCGACGCCGTAGAACAGGTCACCACCGACCCAGAACGCGCCCTTGATCTTCGACCAGCCGGTGTTGTCGCCGTTCGGCACCGACATCGCGTTGCCGACCGAGGTAGCACCGTCGTACGTGCGCTTGGTGATGCTGTCGACGGTGGTGGCCGGCGGCACCGGGGGCAGCTTGACGATCTCGATGCCCTGCACCAGCGGGTTCTCCAGGACGCGACCGAAGTCGATGTCGATGTTGCCGTCACTGGTGATCGGGAACGCGCGCATGGTGCCCCGGTTGGTGGCGCCGATCGCGGCGATCGGGTCGAAGTTGCTCAGCTTGACCACGCCGTCGATGGTCACGTTGAACTTGCGCTTGCCGGCGGTGGCGGTGCCGGACCAGCGGTTCGCCAGGTAGAGACGCACCTGCACCGGCGTGCCGGCCGGGACCGGGAAGTCCCACTGCATGTCCGGCGCGGGCGACTCGTCCCACCGCTCCGCGTTGAACAGCTCGACCGGCGTGCCCGACGGCACCGTGCCGTCGAGCGAGGCGTTCGTGGTGTAGCTGGTCACCTGGTTGCCGGCGTTGTGGTAGGTGCTCGGCGCGGCGGCGGTGTCCGCGGCCCAGGCCGGGCCGCTCGGTGCCGCCAACTGGTCGCCACCCGCGTTGACCCGGTAGAGCACGTCCGAGGCGTCCGGCGTGGGCGCGGTCTTGACGATCTCGATGCCGTGCAGCAGCGGGTTCTGGAGCACCCGGCCGAAGTCGATGTCGACCACGCCGTCGCTGACCACCGAGATGGACTGCATGGTGCCGCGGTCGGTCCCGCCGGCCGCGACGACCGGGTCGAAGTCGTTCAGCTTGAGCACACCGTCGACGCTGACGTCGAACTTGCGGGCGCCCGGCTTGCTCGTGCCGGACCAGCGGTTGCCCATGTAGATCCGGACGTCGACCCGGGTGCCGGCCGCGACCGGGATGTCCCACTGCATGTCCGGCGCGGTCGCCTCGTCCCACCGCTCCGTGTTGAACAGCGTGGCCGGCGTGCTCGCCGGCACGGTGGCGTCGAACGTCGCGTTCGTGGTGTAGCTGGTGACCTGGTTGCCGGTGTTGTGGTACGGGCTGGGCTCGGTGGCACTGTCGGCCGCCCAGTCCGGTCCGCCGTCGGTGGCCGGGATGGCCGGACCACCGGCGTTGACCCGGTAGAGCACCTCGGTCTGCGCCGCCCGACCGGCCTGGTAGACGTTGCCCGGCAGGCCCTTCGTGCTGGTCGAGTGCGGGGCGTTGCCGCCGTCCAGCGGGAAGAAGGCGAGCCGCTTGCGCTGGTAGTCGAAGTTGCCGATGTACTCCTGGTCGCTGCCGAGCCAGAGGCCCTCCTGGGTCACCAGCATCTCGGTGACGCCGTAGCCGCGCGGGTGGCGGCCCGGGTTCCAGGACAGCGGCAGGCCGCTCACCGGGTCGAGCGCGGCGATGCTGGCCCGCGGCACCGCGCCCGGTCCGGCCTTGTCGCGGGCGAGCGGGTTGTTCGACCAGCGGAAGTGACCGCCTACGTAGATGGCCTTCTCGCTGATGCCGACGGAGAGGAAGGTGTCGCCGCCGCTGAAGTTCGTCCAGGTCGGCTTCTGGCCGTCGCCGGTGGCCGCGGTCTCCCAGCGCGCCGCGGAGTCACAGAGCGTGCCCGGGTACGACGCGCCGGTGGTGACCACCACGAAGTACTTGCTGTCCGGGGAGAACTGGACGTCGCGCACCCACGAGTCGAACGCGGTGTACTTGCAGGCCGCGGAGTAGCCGTCGGTGTTCCAGTCGGCGACGGTCGCGGAGTTCGCGCCCAGGTTGATCCGCACGATCTGGTCGTGCACGACCCCGTCGGCCTTCTTGAAGTTGCCGATCACCACGAGGTGCTTGCCGTCCGGGGAGACGGTGAGCTTCTCCGTACCGACACCGGCCGAGGCGCCGTTGTTGGTCGGGGTCCAGTTGTGGTTCTCGGTGAGCGACACGGTGAGGTAGTCGTCCACCGCGCCGGTGGTCGGGTTCAGCGACGCCAGCCCGTTGCGGTTGATCGTCGCGGTCGCCGTGGTGAAGATGCCGCCGACCAGCAGGTGATCGTCGACGAGCGCGATGTCGTTGACGGTGCCGTTGAAGGCCGGACCCTTGAACCCGTCGACGGGGGTGCCGTCGGCGACGTTCAGCAGCGCCAGCTTGCGGAAGTTCTTGTCACCGACCTTGTTGAACTTGCCGGCCACGTAGACGGTGCCCGGCGTCGGGCCGGCGATGATGGCGGTGACGTCGTTGTCCAGCACCGGCGCGAACGCGTTGTCGATCTTGCCGGTCGCCTTGTCGAAGGCGAGCAGCCCGCGGCGGTCGACCGGAGTGGGCGAGGAACCACGGTTCTGCGCGTTCGTGAACGAGCCGCCGACGATCACCTTGCTGCCGGCGTCGTAGATGGCCACGACGTTGCCGTCGTTGATGTTCGGCGTCTTGTCCGAGGGCACCTCGCCGACCATCGTGCTGTGGTCGGGCGCGGGTGCCGAGGCCGGCGCGGCCAGCGCCGGCACCGGTGTGAACAAGGTGGCGATGCCGAGCACGGCAGCGCCGAAGGCGGACACCGAGCGGTGTCTCAGGATCGAGGAAGCCACAGGCTACTCCGGGGGGAAACGTCGGAGGCGCTGCGATCGTGGTCGGTGCCGACATGAGGCGGGGCGTCACTCGACCGACCGCAGACGTGAGAGCAATACCTTCTCGCATTCGGGCATCGCCCGTCCACCCGGGTTCGGCCTTTTTGGCCGAGGAAACGGCCCGGGTCACACGAAAAGACGAGCGACGATCACCTGGTGGACACGGAGGGTTGCCCTGAGGGAACACTCAGGTCTGGCAGGGGCGCCTGGAAGTACGGATCGGTCGCCATCTCCCGGAAGACCTTCTCGCTCTCCGGGTCGTCGCCGAACGTGCTGTCGTAGATCGGCTTCTCCGTCTGCCGGGCCGCGAAATAGACCGCCGCCTTGATCTGCGGGTGCTTCTTCAGGTACGGCCCGACCTCGCGCATCCAGTCGGCGCGCTGGCCCGGCCGCCCGTCCTGGGTCAGGCCGTACTCGCCGATGATGACCGGCCGCGGGTGCTTCTTGGCGAACGCCATGAAGTGGTCCATCCGGTTGGAGAAGCTGTTCCACTCCGGACTGGGGTAGACGTCCGCGCAGAGCCAGTCGACCTGGTCGTCGCCGGGGTAGTAGTCGGCGGCCCGGCGCTGCGGCTCGGCGAACCCGTCCGCGTGCGGGCACCACACCCACCCGGCGTTGGTGACGCCCATCTCGGTGAAGATGCCGCGGACGTGCTTCCAGGCGGCGACGTAGTCCTCCGGTGAGTGCATGCTCGCGGCCAGGTTCGGCCGGTCCATCTCCCACCGGTAGCGCAGCAGCACCGGAACGCCGAACTCCTTGACGTCCTTCGCGCGTTCCCGGATCAGCGCGTCGTAGACGCCGCTGACCGTGGACCGGGTGTCGGTGCCCTGCCACGAGATCATCTGGAGCCTGCCCCGGGACTGGAACATCTTCTCGGTGTTGGTCGGGAACGGCTCGTTCCACTCGTGGAACATGTGCGCGATGGCGAGCTTGCCGCCGGCCGCCTGGTTGAACGCGTCGAACGCCGCGGCCCGCCCGGCGGCGTTGTGGTTCTGCGGCTTGACCCAGGTGCCGAGCCAGGCGCCCTCCGCCGGCGGCTCCGGCCCACGCCCGGTGGTGCGGACCGGAGCGGTCCGCGGTGTCACTGTCGGCGGGGGCGGCGCCGCCGTCGTCGCCGTCCCGTCGGACCGCTCGGAACCGGAGTCACAGGCCGCCACCGCCGGAGCCAGAAGGGCCAGGCCCAGCACGGCAGCCATCGTCAGTCGTAACCGTCGTACCACCGCAACCTCTCCCCAGGACGGTCGCCGGCCACGGCATGAGGCCCTGACGATCCGCGGGGGCGGAGAGGCACGCCGGGCCTGGCGGGCGACCCCTGGCACTCTACCCGTGACGCGGCGTTCAGGCGGGGTAGCCGAGTTGCGCCAGCAGCGGTCCGGCCTGAGCCATCACGTCGGCAAGGTCCTTTTCGGTCAGTCGCTGCCGCCAGCGGCCCACCGAGCCGGGCCGCGCCTTGGCGAAGCGGGCGTGCAGCGCCTCCCGCCCGGCCGGGTCTCCGACCTCCAGGAAGTCGGCCACGGTCTCGGCCGCCTCCGCCGGGCGGGTGACGACGTCCTCGTACCGCAGGTGCCGCACCCGGTCCGCCGGCAGTTCGGCGAGCTGGGTGAGCGCGCTGCCGGTGAACCGCCGCCACATCCAGGCCGACCGGCCCAGGTCGGAGACCCGCGTGAACTCCTCGCGCCGCTCCGGCTCCACCCAGAACCGGGGCGCGGCCCCCCACGGCGTGCCGCCCCGGCCGCTGCGGCCGCTCCCGGTGGACGCCGCGTTCAGCCAGGGCTGCTCGGCGTGCGACACGGCCACGTCCCGCCCGTCCCGGTAGACGTGCAGGAACACCGCGTCCGGGAACACCTCGGTCAGGAACGGCACGATGAAGCAGTTCTCCGGGTCCTTCTCGGCGAAACGCAGTCCACCGTGTCCGGACGCGGCGAGCAACGCGCCGTAGTAGCCGCGGAAGTAGCGGGCGGCCCGCTGCGGCGTCCAGCTTCCCTCGTAGACACAGCGGGCGACCGCCTTGGTCAGCCGCGGTTCGAAGTGGTACGACACGTCCGGCAGCGCGCCGACGCAACTGCCGAGGAACGTGGTGCCGGAACGCGGGGCGCCCAGGATGAAGATCGGCCGCTCCACCTTCAGGGTGAGCCGGCGGCCACCCGCCTCGACCGGCCGTTCCAGCTCGCGGCGTTCCTTGCGGTCCGCCAGCAGCCCGACCGCGGCGAGCTTCGCGGCCTTCACGGCGGACAGGCCGGAGTGCGGGGCGAGGGGGGAGTCGCTTGTCATCGAAGATCCCATCGGTGCGCAGAATCGGTCAGGACTGGGCGGCCGGGTCCGCCCCGGCCCGGTTGCGGCCACGGCGCAGGGCGCGCAGCGCGTCGAGGTGCAGGGTGCGCCGCCAGCGCCAGGCGCCCGCCAGGTACGCGGCCAGACCGGCGGCGGTCACCAGCGCGAGCACCGGCGGACCGGCGCCGAGCAGGCTCGCCGCGCCCAGCGGCAGGCCCAGCGTGACCACCGCCAGCGCCATCGCGGCCCGGGTGCCGGCGCCGAACGGGTGCAGCCGCATCGACCACCAGAGCTGGGTCAGCGGCACCAGGTTGGTGACCAGGATGGAGACGATCCAGGCCAGGGCCGCGCCGAGGATGCCGTAACGCGGGATGAGCACCAGGTTTCCGACCACGTTGAGCACGGTGCCGGTCATCGCGTTGTAGAACGTCCACGCGGTGCGCCCGGCCATGTTGAGCACCATGTCGACCATGCCGCAGCCGGTGGCCAGCAGCATCGTCAGCGCCAGCAGCACCACGACCCGGCGGCCGTCGCCGTAGTCGGATCCGAACAGCGCCAGCATCGGCGTGGCGAACGCCGCGAAGATCAGGTACGCGGGCCAGGAGAGCAGCACCAGCCAGCCGGTGGCGGTCTGGTAGAGCTGGCGAGCCTCGGCCCGGTCGTCGCGGGCGAACGCGGCGGCCAGCCGGTGCTGCACCGAGCTGGACAGCGCGACGCTGGAGAGCTGACCCAGCGCCAGGAACCGGGTCGCGGCCGTGTAGATCGCCGCGTCCGCCGGCCCGCGCAGCGCGCTGAGCAGCACGATGTCCAGCCGCTGCACCACGATCGCGGCCAGGCTGCTGATCGCGCGAGGGCCGGTGAACCGCCAGAACGGCCCGACGAGTTCGCGCGCCGGCACCGGCCGGGTCACCTGCCGTCCGGCCCGGCCGACCAGCCGGCTCAGCCAGAGCAGCGCGACCACCGCGGCGAACAGGTACGGCACCACCCAGGCCAGCGGCAGCGCGACGGTGGCGGACAGGCCGAGCCAGGCCGCCACGGCCACGGCCAGGAACTGCACGAGCGTGCGGCCGAGCCGCTCGACTGTCAGCAGCGGGCGCATCTGCCCGAAGCCACGGCAGGCGGCGAGCGCGTAGTCGTTGAGCGCGGCCAGCGGCACGAACGCCAGCAGGATGCGCAGCGCGGTCACCGCCTCCGGACCGGCCTCCGGCATGGTGGCCCGCGCCAGCGCCGGTGCGGCCAGCCAGCCGGCCAGCCCGAGCACCGCGCCGACCACGAGCACCGGCAGCAACCCGGCCAGGATCGTGCCCCGGATCTGGTCGCGGCGGTCGAGCGTGCGCTGGCGGCTGACGAAGTAGACGGTGCCGACGTCGGTGCCGAGCCGGGCCGCCGAGGCGGCGATCATGAACGCGCTGGTGGCCGCGAAGAACATGCCCGCCTCGCCGACCGACCAGCCCCGGGCGATGACGATGTTCAGGCCGAAACCGGCCACCGCGGCCAGCCCGACCCCGACCAGGTTGGCGAAGCCCTGCCGGGCCGCGCCGCCCAGTCCCGCGCCCGGCCCGGGGGCCGGTGCGGTGAGCGTCGGGGTGCCGCCGGCGTCCGCCCGGGTCACCGCCGCCACGACGGTACGCGTCCCCACCACGTCGCCAGCCGCTCGTCGTACGGCGCGAAGTGGTCCTCCAGCCGGGTCCGCAGCTCCGCCGACATGGGCGAACGCGAGCGCGAGTTGTGCTTGCCGAACGCGATGTCCGCCCAGCGGGGCAGCCCGAGGAAGTCGCAGACCGCGTCGAAGGAGGGACGCGGGTCGGCGAAGAAGTCGTCGCTGTCGATGACGTGCATCCGGTCCCGGCCGACGAGCGCCTCCAGGCGCTCCAACTGCTCGATGTAGCGGCCCCGCGCCAGGTACGCGTTGTGCTGCAGGTGCTCGCTGGCGTACGACGCGGAGCTGATCATCCGCTCCCGCTCGCCCGCCGTACGCGACTCCTCGAGCGCCAGCGCCCGCTCGAAGTCCGCCTCGGTCTCGTAGCCCCGGGCCAGTTCGTGCGAGTGCGCGGAGTAGGCCCGCTCCACCGGGTCGCGCAGCAGCACCAGCAGCTTCACCGAGGGCAGGTCCCGGGCGATGCGCTGCCCGGCCAGCGGGTGGAACATGTAGTACGGGCTCGATTCGCCGGTGATCCCGCGTACCCCGATCTGGGCCTTCACCGCCTCGGCCTTGCCGGTGGTGGGGAAGTGCCCGAGGTACCAGCTCATGCCCCGGTGGTAGTCC
This sequence comes from Micromonospora sp. NPDC049203, assembly GCF_043197215.1. Classification (NCBI taxonomy): domain Bacteria; kingdom Bacillati; phylum Actinomycetota; class Actinomycetes; order Micromonosporales; family Micromonosporaceae; genus Micromonospora; species Micromonospora sp. NPDC049203. The sequence goes on from NZ_JBICSV010000012.1 coordinate 92,783, forward strand.
ATGTCGAAGTAGTGCACGCCCTTGTGGTACGCGGGCGGCAGCACACCGGGATGCTGCGAGAGAGTCTTGAACAGCGAGGTGGTGCCGCAGCGCTGCGCCCCCACGATCAGGAATCCCGGCACCATCCGTGAGCCGGCGGTCAATCGACCGACCGTCCGGCTCACCGACTTCACCGCGCGGAGCGCCTGCTCCCTGGCCACCGTCACGTCCCCACTCCTCACTCTCACCGGGCCCGGCGGGCCAGGTGTTCCTCCACGGCGGGCAGCAGCCAGGTGTCGACGTGCCCCAGCCGCGCACCCGCCTCCGCCTGCCGGTCGCGCAGATAGCGCGTAGCCAGCTCCACCAGGTAGAGCACAGCGACCAGATCGGCGCCCCCACCGGTCTGGTCGAACGGCGCCAGGGTCGCGCCGGCGCCGGCGACAAGCGCCCGGGCCGCCTCGACCGGCTCCACCCCGTCGTGGCTCATCGCGCCCTGCACCGCCAGGTGCAGCGCGTCGTATCCGGCCGGCACGTCCGCCTCGAACCGTTCCCAGTCCCAGACCAGCACCCGGCCGTCGGCGAGCACCGCGCTGTTGCCGCCGTTCCAGTCGCCGTGCCAGGCGCCGAAGGCCACCACCGGGTCGGCGTCCGCTACCGACTTCAGCGCCGCGCGCAGCCGCCCGGCCTCCGGCCGGGGCCCGAGCGCGTCCACCGCGGCGGTGAGCCGGGCCGCGTGCCCGCTGCCCGCCCACGACTGCTTGCGTACGCCGAGACAGCCGGCGACCGCCACCATGGCGGCGCGTTCGGCCGCCTCCGCGGCGGCCGGGGTCGCCCGGGGCAGCCGTACCGGCAGCGCCTCCTGCACCAGCAGCGCGTGGCCGTGCCAGTCGCCGTGATGGCGTACCCCGGCCACTACCACCGGCCCGAGCGGCACCTCGGCGAGGCGGCGCAGCGCGTCGGCCTCCGCGTGCACGAGGGCACGGGTCAGCGGGTCGACGCCGAGCTTGGCGTAACCGAGGGCCCGGCCGTCCGGGGCGAGCAGTTGCAGCACCGGCTTGCGGTTCGCCCGCGCCGGCCCGATGTGCAGGCTCACCAGCGCCGGCTCGCCGAGCACCTCGGTCAGGTAGGCGTCCAGCCCGCCGCCGTCGACCACCAGCCGGTCGCGGAACACGAGCGGGCCCAGCCCGAGCCGGAACGCGGTGGCCAGCCCCTGCCGGACCAGCTTGGCCTTGCGGCCGACCGCCTCGGTGGAGTGCCGGACCGCGCTCGCCGCAGCCCGGCCCGAGCCGGTCGGCACCAGCAGCCGGGGGCGGGCCGCCGAGGGCACCACCACCCAGCCGGCGCCGCCGCGCCGCAGGCTGGGCTCGGCCGGCGCGGGCCAGATCAGCCCGGCCAGGTCACCGAGGTACGCGGCGCGGCCGTCGCCGTCCGGGGGTACGCGGAACACCATCAGCGGTCACCGGTCTTTTCCAGTCGGGCCCGTAGCCCGGCGATCGTGCCCTGCGGTGCCGCCGGTGCGAGCGACCGGCGTATCCGGTCGTTACGGGCCAGCAGGGCGACAGTGATCAGGGCGTAGGCGAGCGTCGCTTCCATCACCCCGTAGGTGAACTGGAAGAACAGCATGAGGATGAGGACGAGCGTGCCGGCGATCCCGATCGCGCTGTGGTCGCGCCGGTAGCGCCAGATCGCGTAGACGAAGAAGGCGTTGTAGCAGATCGCGCCGACCCAGCCCTGCCCGACGAGCAGCGCCCAGAGCTGGCCGTTGCTGCCCAGCTCCCGGTTGCCGCACTGCTTGCAGTCCTCGGACTTGCCGATCGCGATGGACCGGTTGCTGCCGATCAGTGCCCGGTTGCCGCCGTACCCGAGGATCGGCGAGTGGTTCGCCGCGGCGACCGCACCCTGGGACAGCGTGGTGCGGATGTCGTCGCTGTGCCCGTTCTGGAGGCGCTCGTCGAAGGTGCGGCCGAGTGGCGTGGCGACGATCAGCACCCCGATCAGCCCGACCGCGAGGGCGAGCCCACCGAGCACCACCATCCGGCCGCGCAGCGCGAGCCGCAGCGCGACGTAGGCGGCGGCGATGCCCAGACCGATCCACAGGCCGCGGTTCAGCGAGTAGACGATCGGGAAGATCGCCGCCAGGGCGATGGCCACCCCGGCGGTACGGCGCAGCGGCTTGCCCAGCACGACCCAGCCGACGATCAGCCAGATCAGCAGGATCGCGGTGTTCTCGCCCCACGAGTTCGTGTAGGTGAACGGCGCGGACGGGCGGGGTGAACTGGCCTCCCCCTCGATCACCTGCTGGACCTGCGCGAACTTGATCTCCATCAGCGAGGAGACGTACGGGTGGCCGGCGATCGACTGGGGCAGGACGAAGCGCAGCGGCGCGACGAACGTGAGGTTCGGGAAGAGCGAGCCGATCCAGCCGCCGAGCACCACGACCACGCCCATGAACCCGAACAGCCGGACCATCCGGCGCTGGGACAGCTCCCGTTCCCGCAGGTTGTAGACGTAGAGCATGGTCACTGTCATCGCGATGTAGTTGGCGAGCCGGATGCCCCAGCCGATGTACTTGCCGCTGCCGCCCGGGGGCAGCGTGTTCGGCGCGGTGAGGTCGAGCGTGAGCACGGACAGGAACACCCAGAGCAGCAGGACCATCCAGATCCCGAAGCCGGGCGGCACCCGGACCGGGCCGCGCCGGCGCATCTGCACCACCATCGGCACGGCGAAGATGACGAAGACGAAGCTCGACACGCCGAGCACCCACCACAGCGGGTACAGCAGGAAGAGCGAGATCAGCGGCCATGCCGTCGGCAGCCGCCACGACCAGCTCTCCGGCCGTACCGTCACCGACCGGAGGCGGTTCCCGCCGGGCGGCGAGACCGCCCCGACCGGGACCGTCCCGCGCGCGGTGCGGGGCGGGGTGGCGGTGCTCATTTCACGGAAACCTTGGCGGTGGTCGGCGCGTAGATCACCCACGCGTTGCCGGGCTGCGGACGCAGGAGGTCGCCGCCGGTGTCGGCGAACGTGCAGACCATGCCCAGGCCAGGCTTGCGCCACCGGCCCTTCACGCTGTTCGGCCCGGACACGGCGAGCACGGCGCCCTCACCGAAGACGTTCGCCGAGGGCAGCGAGCGCGGGGATGGCTTGCGTACGTCGAGCGTGCGGTATTCCATCGTCAGCACGATGACGGAGGCGGCGGTCACGGTGACCTTGCCGACCTTGCCGGCCCAGACGGACTTCGCCTGGTCGTACCGCCAGACCATCGGCGGGCCACCGGCGACGGTGACGGTCAGCTCGGTGGCCGGCGCGACGTCGCGGACGGCGAGCGCGTCGCCCTCACCGGCGTGGTCGATCGGCGGGGTGGGCGGCTGGCCGCCCTTCGGGGCGGCCTTCAGCAGCGCCGCCGTCGACGTGTAGTCGCCGGAGAAGACCTTGCTGTCGTCGTCGGGTGTGACGCCGTCGAGGTCGGAGTTCTCGAACTGGGTGAGGAAGCCGGTGGGGCCGCCGTCGTAGCCGACGAACGGGCGCAGCACGGACAGCGAGCGGATGTCGACCGGCCGGATCTCGGTGACCGGGCCGATCTTGGCGGCGTCCCTGGAGTGGAACACGGCGGTCAGGTGCAGCGTGTCGGACTCGGCGAACTCGGCGTACACCAGGTCGGCGGCCTCCAGGCCGGCCGGGGTGGTGGCGGGGCTCACCCGCAGCGGCACCGCGACCGCCTGGCGGGCCGCCGCGGCCGGGGTGCTCACCGGCTTACCGGTCAGCGGGCCGGTGGGCAGGCTCGGCGAGGCGCTGGCCGCCGACGGCGAGGCGGTGACGTCGCCCGGGTCCACCACCTGGATCTTGCCCGGCTTGGGCTCGGGCTCGCTGCATCCCGTGCCGACGCCGAGGACGACGGCCGGGGCGAGGGCTGCGCGGAGCATCTGCCGGCGGTTCACCCCAGGTCCTCGCCGGAGTCGAGGGCGTAGCTGCGACCGTCGCCGTCGCCCCGGGAGCGGTACGTGCCGCCGGTGCCGTTCAGCGGGGCCGGCTTACCCGGCCGGCCCTGGCTGCCCTGGGCGGGTGGGGCAGGCGGCGGCGGGGCGGCCTTGCCGGGAGCCGGCTTCGCCGGGGCGGGGCGGGAGGACTGCATGCGCGGCAGGACCATCGTCGACTCGGCGGACGGGCCGGGGCTCGGCCGGGGCTTGGGCCGGTTCGCCGGTGCCGCCGGGGTCGCCGGCGCGCTCGACCCGCCCGAGGGCGCCGGCCGGGCGGCGTCGCCCGCCGGGGCGGGCAGGCGCGGGGCCAGCACGGCGCCGATCACCGGCGCGTTCACCTGCTCGAACTGCTGCAGGGCGGCGGTGATCTCGCCGCTCCGGGTCTTGCCCGCCTCGGCCACCATGATCACCGCGTCGACGTACCGGCCCAGGGCCTGGGCCTCCACCGCGTACGTGGGCTGCGCGGTCTCGATGATCACGTGGTCGAAGCGCGCCGACAGCTCGTGCAGGATCTCCAGCAGACCGGCGACCGGCAGCTCGACCTCCGCGTCCAGGTCGCCCGGCACCAGCACGCGGAGCTGGCCCAGCCCCGGCACCGGCGCCAGCGCCTTGAGCGGGGGGACGTCGCGGCGGAGCACCGAGGCCAGGTTGTGCCGCCCCTCGGCCACGCCGGTGATGGCGGCCACCGTCGAGTCGGGCTTGGTGGTGATCAGCGCGACCTGCTGGCCGGTGCGCGCGTACGCGGCGGCGAGGTTGGCGGCGACGAACCCGGCGGCCGTGCCGGCCGAGGCGTCGCAGAGCAGCAGTTGGCGGCCGCGTCCGCCCTGCGCCGGCTCGGGCACGGCGGACAGCAGCACGTTGCGCAGCCGGCCCAGCTCGCGGGAGACCCGGTGCGTGGGCGGCAGGACGGCCAGCGAAGGCGTCCGCGACGGCAGCTCGACGAGCAGCGGCAGGCCGACCCGGTCGGAGATGTCGCGGCCACGCCGGATCCGGGTGTCCAGCCGGTCCAGCACCAGTGCCAGCACGATGCCGAGCAGCAGACCCGCGCCCATGCCGCTGGCGAGGTTGAGCGTGCGGTTCGGCGAGCTGGGCGAATCGGGCAGCCGGGCGTCAGAGATGATCTCGCCCGGGTCGGAGCCGGCCGAGACCAGCGGGCTGAGCCGGTTGTTCAGGCCGGTGATCTGGTTGGTCAGGACGCTCCGCTCGGCCTCGGCCCGCTCCCGCTCCGGCGAGTTGGACGGCGCCGCCGCGATCCGCCCGGCGACGGCGCTGAGCTCCTTGTTCAACGCGGCGATCTGCTGCTTGAGCGCGTTCGTCTCGTTCTCCAGCGTCTTCTGCGCGGTGGCCTTGCGCAGGTCCAGATACGCCTGCGCGAACGCGTGCGAGCCCGACTGGGCGCCCTCGGGGCTGTTCGTCTCGTACACCACCTGGAGGATCTGGCTGTTCGGCGGCACCTTGACGGTGACCGACTTGACCAGCTGATCCGCGCCGGTGTCGACCTTCATCAGCGTCTTGGCCCGCTCGGCCACCACGAGCGAGCGGACCACCTGGGCCTCGGTGTCGAGGTTGACCTTGGCGTTGGGGTTGCTCTCCGCGCCCGAGCCGAGCGGGCGCACCAGCAGCGAGGTGGTCGAGGTGTAGCGCGCTTCCTGGATCTGGCTCAGCGCCAGCCCACCACCAAGACCGAGGGCCGCGGCGAGCAGCAGGATCCACCAGCGGCGGCGCAGCCAGCCCAGGTAGGCCATCAGGGCAAGACCGTCAGCGTCGCTCTCGGCCAAATGGGGTGAGGGCATCAGAGTCTGTCGCTCCCTTTCGACCGAGCCGGGCAGTCCACGGCGCAGCTGGACCTGACCGTGGCCTTGAGTGTCCCCGATCCGAACGGCGAGGGAAAGTCTGCTCACGTTCCGGTAAGCCTGCCCGGGTGTGGGCAGCCCGCGTAGAAATGGTCGATCGGCGCTGACCATTCGGCGGGTTTCCCGGTGTCGGGCCCGACCTGCCCCCGGACAGCCGGCGTCACCGACGGCTCTCGTGCGGAGCGGTGACGGAATCCTGACACATCTCACTTTCTCCCGGTGGCCCGGCCCGGCGTCCCGGGCGAACCGGGCTGACCTGGACAGTGGCCAATCGGTGCATGTCCCAGTGACGGGAATCGAGGAGTGAGCCGACCGGCGCGTCAGTATCCGTCCAATGGCCCCTTCAGTTGCCCATGGCCGCGCCAGTAGGTTGTCAGGACGCGTCCGAGGGGCATTCACAAAATTCCGGACGCGGTCGTCCGCGTACGGGAGGAAGTCTGTGGTGAGCGGGTCAACCGAGGACTCGGGCCAGGTCCTGCTGGTGGGTTCCAGTGGCGGGCACCTGGCCCAGCTCCTGGCCCTGGAACCGTGGTACCGGGATCGGCGCCGCGCGTGGGTAACGTTCGACACCCCCGACGCCCGCTCGCTGCTCGCCGGTGAGGACGTGGTCTGGGCGCATCACCCCACCACACGCAACGTCAAGAACCTGGTACGCAACGCGTTCCTCGCGTTGAAGGTGATCCGCCGGCGTCAGGTCGACGCGGTGGTCACCACCGGCGCCGGGGTCGCCCTGCCGTTCGTGGTGGCGGCCCGGATGCGCCGGATCCCCACGGTCTACATCGAGGTGTACGACCGGATCGACAGCGCGACCCTCACCGCCCGGCTCTGCCGCCCCTTCCTCTCCGCGATGCTCGTGCAGTGGGACGAGCAGCGCCGGATGTACCCGGAGGCGACTGTCGTGGGGAACCTCCTGTGATCCCCCGGCAGCGGGACCGGCGCTCCGCGACGCCGTACGTGCTCGTCGTTGTCGGCACCGACGTGCACCGCTTCGACCGGCTGGTGGGCTGGCTGGAGCGCTGGCACGCGAACCGGCCGGAGGTCCGGCTGGTCCTCCAGTACGGCCACAGCCGCACCCCGGCCCTGCCCGAGGCCACCCCGTTCCTCGGCCACGAGGAACTCCAGCGGGCGATGGCGGAGTCGACGCTCGTGGTCAGCCACGGTGGCCCGGCCACCATCACCGAGGCCCGGCGCAACGGCCACCTGCCGATCGTGGTGCCCCGCGACCCGACGCACGACGAGCACGTCGACAACCACCAGCAGCTGTTCTCCCGCCGGCTGGGCGCGGCGGGCATGGTGCGGCTGTGCGAGTCCGAGGCCGAGCTGGTCGCCGCGCTGGACGAGGGGCTGGCCGACCCGAGCCGCTTCGTGCTGGCCGCCGACCCGAACCGCCCGGACCCGCGCGCCGAGGCGGTCGCCCGGGTCGGCGCCGTGATCGACGAGCTGGTGGCCCGCCGGGTACGGCAGCGAGCCGTCGGACGTCGCGGATGAGCGCCCCGGATCCGGCGCCGCCGCGGGTCCTCTTCGTCGGCGGTCTCGGCCGCAGCGGCTCCACGCTGCTGGAGCTGCTGCTGGCGCAGAGTGCCGACGTGTGCGCCGTCGGTGAGGTCGTGCACCTGTGGGAACGGGCGCTCGGCGCGGACGAGCGGTGCGGTTGCGGTGAGCGGTTCACCGCCTGCCCGTTCTGGCGGCAGGTCGGCGACCAGGCGTTCGGCGGCTGGGCCGCCGTCGACCGGGACGACGTGCTGGCCCTCAAGGACCGGGTCGACCGGACCCGGCACATCCCCCGGCTCGCGAAGGACGCGCTCCCGCCGGACCAGCTGGCCGACGTGCGCCGATACGCCGACCTGTACACCCGGATCTACCGGGCCGCGCTGTCGGCGACCGGCGCGCGGGTGGTGGTCGACTCCAGCAAGCACGCCTCGCTCGCCTTCGCGCTGCGCTGGGCCGAAGGGCTCGACCTGCGGGTGCTGCACCTGGTCCGGGACAGCCGGGCGGTGGCTTACTCGTGGGGCAAGCAGGTGCGCCGCCCCGAGGTGGTCGACGGCGAGGACTTCATGCCGACCTTCTCGCCGTTCGAGGTGAGCAAGCTGTGGACCGCGCAGAACGCCGCGTTCCACCTGCTCGCCTCCCGGGCGAAGGTGCTGCGGCTGCGGTACGAGGACTTCACCGCCGACCCGGCCGGCACCGTACGCCGGGTACGGGACTTCGCCGGCCTGCCGGACGACCCGGCGGCGCTGCGCATCCTGTCCGGGGCCGACGGGACCGGCGCGGCGCCCGAGCCCGCCGCGCCGTTCCGCGCGCACAGCGTCGCCGGCAACCCGCTGCGGTTCAGCGGCGGACCGCTGACCGTGCGGCGGGACGAGGCGTGGCGGGACCGCCTGCCGCGCCGCAGCCGTGCCGTGGTCAGCCTGGCCACGCTTCCCCTGCGGGTCCGCTACGGCTATCTGGGCCAGCGGGGATCCGACGAGTCCGTGGAGAGAGCATGAGTGGGCCGAGCATCTCGGTCGTCGTACCGACGCGGGACCGTCCGGAGTTGCTGCGTGCGGCGCTCGACGCGATCCTCAGCCAGGCGCACCCGGGCCTGATCGAGGCGATCGTGGTCTACGACCAGTCCGAGCCGGACCGGTCGCTGGAGACCGACCGGGGTGACCGGCGGGTCCGGGTGATCACGAACACCCGTACCGCCGGGCTGGCCGGTGCGCGTAACACCGGCATCGAGGCGGCCGTCGGCGACTGGGTGGCGTTCTGCGACGACGACGACGAGTGGCTGCCCGGCAAGCTGGCCGCCCAGTTCGGCGCGCTCGACGCGCACCCGGACGGCGCGCTGGTGAGCTGCGGCATCCGGGTCAGCTACGACGACCGTACGGTGGACCGTTCGCTGGACCGGGCCCGGATCTCGCTGGAGGCGCTGCTGCGCGACCGGCTCACCGAGCTGCACCCGTCCACGTTCCTGATCCGCCGGGCCGCGTTGCTCGACGCGATCGGCCTGGTCGACGAGCAGATCCCGGGCAGCTACGCGGAGGACTACGAGTTCCTGCTCCGCGCCGCCCGGTACGCCCCGCTGGTGAACGTGGAGAGCCCGTACGTGCTGGTCCGCTGGCACAAGCGGTCCTACTTCGCGCAGCGCTGGGAGACCATCTCGACCGCGTTGCAGTGGCTGCTGCGCCGCTACCCGGAGTTCGCCACGGTGCCGCACGGCGAGGCGCGGGTGGCCGGTCAGATCGCGTTCGCGCAGGCCGCCATGGGCAACCGGCGGGACGCGGTCCGCTGGGCCCGGCGCACGCTGGCCCGCAACCCGAAGGAGCCGCGCGCCTACCTGGCGCTGGCCGTGGCTAGCCGGGCGGTGCAGGCCGACCGGGTGCTGCGCACGCTGCACAAGCGCGGCCGGGGCATCTGAGCCGTACGCGAGACGGGCGGGCGACCTCGGTCGCCCGCCCGTCGTCGTTCCGCTGTGATCAGGCCGTGCAGAAGGACTTCCACGCCTGGATGCTCGGCTGGTCGAGCAGCCGGAAGTCACCCTGACTGACTGTCTGGTTGTAGTACGCCACGAACTCCGGCCGCTGGCCGTTGAGGAAGTTCGTCATCGACCGGATCCAGGCCGCCCGGCCGGTGCCCGCGTCACCGGGCACCAGGTCGCTGCCGGTCTCGGCGACGCCCCACGGCTTGCCCAGCGCCTTCGACTTGCTGATCATCGGGCCGTAGATCTCCTGGGGCGAGGCGTACCGCTTCCACTTCTTGCCCCAGTTGTAGCAGTCCCAGCCGAGCGCCTCGATCACGTCGCCACCCGGGTAGAACGCGTCGAAGCTGCGCCCGGACTTCGAGTCGAGCGTCCAGCACATCAGGATCAGCGTGTTGATCAGCTTGGGATTGCCCGTCCGGTCGGCCAGGCCGGCGATCCGCTTCCACGCCGTCCGGTACGCCGCCGTGGTGAACGCGCCGCGCTCGACGTCGTCCTCCGGCTCGTGGAAGTACGACCAGTAGACGTTGTGCTCACGCGGGATCGAGGCGAACCAGGAGGCCAGGCGGGAGTCGAACTTGCCGGTGTTCACCTCCTGCGGCGACGCCTTGAAGGACACCACGACGGTTCGGTCCACCACGTCGGCGCGGCTGCCGGACCAGGCCGGCGGCAGGCCGGGGAAGAAGATCCGGGCCATCCGCAGCTTGCCGAAGGTCCGGTCGGAACGGGCCAGCGCCTGGCCGAAGGTCTCCCCGTTCTGCACACCGATCGAGGCGCCCGGGAGCGTCAGTCGCGTACCGGTGAAGCCCGGCCCGGCGTTCGCGGAGGCCGACGGACGTGCCGAGGGCTTGCCGCCGAGACCCTGGTCGGCGCCGGGAGAGGCGCCGGGTGTCCCGGGCTTGCCCGGGCCCATCGAGGTCGCCGGCCCGACCGCGCCCGGTGCCTCGCCGGCCTGCGGGTTCGCGGCGTCGGGCCGCAGCGCGGCCACCGCGACCCCGCTGCCGGCCACGGCCAGCGCCAGGGCCGCCGCCAGGGCGACGCGCCAGCGCCGCCGGGAGCCGCCGGACGACGGCGGCGGTGCCGGGACGAGCGGTGGTGCGGGCGGCTGGCCCGGCCCACCGGCGGCCGGTCCGTGCGGAACGTCCACCGGGGGCGGCCCGGTCAGGGTGGCGGTCGCCGCGGTGCCCGCGGCCCAGCCCGCCTCGCCAGCCCGGCCGGGCTCGTCGTGCGGCGCCCAGCCGGCGTGGCCGGCCTGCGCCGGCCAGGCGTCGTCGTGCGCGTCACGCTGCGGCGCCCAGCCGTTCGCCGTGGCGGGCACGGGCTCCCAGCTCGTCGTGTCGTGTACCGGCCCGTCCGGGTGACCGGCGTCGGGCCGGTCCCGCTCGGGCCAGGGCAGGTCACCGTCGGAACGGGCCGGCGGCGGCGTGCTCTCGGCTTCCGGCCAGGGAAGCGAAGGACCGCCTCCCTGGCGCGGAATGTCCTGACCCGGCCACAGGCCGGTCGGCTGCCCGAAGGCATTGTGCGGCTCTCGGTCGACCGGCATGACCCTCCCTGGCTGTCGGCGGCCCGTGTCGAGGGCTCAGATCGTCATGCGTCCCTGCCCGACGATAACCCTCATCCACCCGGCCGTATGTACCGTGACACTCAGCCGAACGCTTCACCCTGCCTGCCGGTGACGGTCGAAGCGGGCATCTCGACCCCGGTCCGGGCGATCGCGTCGAGCAACTGGTCGGCCAGTTCGGGCCGGCAGACCAGCAGATCGGGCAGGCGCGGATCGGCGCGGTTGTAGCGCAGCGGCGAGCCGTCGATCCGGGACGCGTGCATGCCCGCACCGAGCGCCACGGCGACCGGGGCGGCACTGTCCCACTCGTACTGACCGCCCGCGTGGACGTACGCGTCGACCTCGCCGGTCACCACCGCGCAGACCTTCACACCGGCCGAGCCCATAGGGACGGCGGTGGCGCCGAGCATCTCGACCAGCTCGCCGACGAACGCCGGCGGGCGGCTGCGGCTCACCGCGATCCGGATCGGGCCGTCGGACGGCTTCGGCTGCGGGCAGTCGGTGCCGAGCACGAGCTGCGTTCCGTCCCCTGTGGTCCGGGCCGGCATGCCGACCGCACCGGCGATCAGCGCGCCGTCGGGCGCGGCGGAGCGCTGCCAGAGCGCCACGTGCACCGCCCAGTCGTCGCGTCCGGCCTCGGAGAACTCGCGCGTGCCGTCCAGCGGGTCGATGATCCAGACCCGGTCCGCCTCGTGCCGGGGCGCGCGCTCGCCGTCGGCCCACGCGCGGCGCGCGTCGGCCTCCTCCTCGGAGAGCACCGCGTCGTCCGGCCGAAGCCTGGCCAGCGCCGCCGTCATCACCTCGTGCGACGCGCGGTCGCCGGCGTCCTTGAGCGCCTTCGGGTCGGCGAAGCCCTGCCGGTCCCGCAGCGCGGTGAGCGCCGTACCGGCCTCGGCCGCCAGCCACTGCGCGAACCGCTGGTCGTCGAGCCGTCCCGCCTCGTCCTCGGTCACGAGCCCCATCCCTTGTTCTCCCGGGTCTGCCGTGACCCGTCATCCTTCGGCGTCCGGTCGGACCGGCGCCAGCGTCCGTCGGATCGTAGACAGGTGCGAGCTGTTCTCGGATCCTCCGGACGCACCGGTGACCCGGCCGGCCGCCCGCATGTTGAACTTCGCGTGTATCGCGGTCGGACCCGCCGAGCCAGGCCCTAGGCTCTGCGCATGACCGCCGAGCAGCTGATCTCGTTCGCCCGTGGCGCGCCTTCGCTGGACATCGTCGATGTCGAAGGGCTCAAGGCCGCCGCCGTCCGCGCCTTCGACGCCGACCCCGCCGGGGTCACCGCGTACGGCACCTCCGTCGGCTACCCGCCGTTGCGGAAGTGGATCGCCGAGAAGCACGGTGTCGAGGCCGACCAGGTGCTGATCACGAACGGCTCGTTGCAGGCCGACGCGTTCCTCTTCGACCACCTGGTGCGCCGGGGTGACGCGGTGGTGGTCGAGCGCCCGACGTACGACCGCACGCTGCTCAACCTCAAGCAGATGGGCGGCGAGGTGCACGGCGTGACGATCCAGCCGGACGGCCTGGACACCGCCGAGCTGCGCAAGCTGCTGGAGTCCGGGGTACGCCCGCGGCTGGCGCACGTGATCCCCAACTACCAGAACCCGGCCGGCGTGACCCTCTCCCTGGAGAAGCGTCGTGAGCTGCTGGATCTCGCCGCCGAGTACGACTTCACGATCTTCGAGGACGACCCGTACGCGGACATCCGCTTCCGGGGCGAGCCGCTGCCCTCGATGCTGTCGATGGACACCCGCGGCGTGGTGGTGCACGCCTCCAGCTTCACCAAGACGGTCTGCCCGGGCGTGCGGGTCGGCTACCTGGTGGGCCCGGCCGAGCTGATCGCGGCGATCGCCAAGCGGGCCACCAACCTCTACATCTCGCCCGGCATGGTGGCCCAGGCGATCGTGCACCAGTTCTGCGTCTCCGGCGCCATCGAGGAGTCGATCCGGACGGTCCGCTCGGCGCTCGGCGAGCGGTCGGCGGTGCTGGCCGAGTCGCTGCGCCGGCACATCCCGGAGGCCCGGTTCGTGGAGCCGGACGGCGGCTACTTCCTCTGGGTCGAGCTGCCGGAGGACGTCGACGTCGACCGGCTCGCGCCGGCCGCCGCCGAGCGCGGGGTGGCGGTGGTGAAGGGCAGCGACTTCATGATCGACGGCGGCCGGCACGCGCTGCGGCTGGCGTACTCGGCGGTGACCGCCGACCGGATCGACGAGGGTGTGCGGCGTCTCGCCGAGGCGATGGCCGCCGTGCGCGGCTGATTTCTGTCGGGTTTCTGACAAAAGGGCCCCGCTGGCCGGTTCGGCTCTCCCGCCGGACCGGCCGGCACCCCCACAATGCTGCGAGTGCCGCTCACCTTTTGCCGGTGACCGGTCCGTGCGCCGGCACGACCCGGCCGGGCCCGGCGGCACGCCCAGCATCACTCCCGCCCCCAAGGGGTGCCGGGTGGGCCGTGTCGCCCCTCACCCCCCTGACGCGGCCCGGCCCGCCCGGCGCCGCCGCGTGAGGCCGGTCGCAACCGGCCCTTCCCGCGCCCGCGCTGCGCTTCCCGCCGGTCGGCGTAACCTGCAAGCCGCAGCTTCAGGGAAAGGGGGCGAGAGATGACGGACCGGGTGGCACGCGACCGAACCGCCGGCGCCGAGAGCAGCCGGCCACTACGCCCCCGCGCCTGGTCGGCCCCGGTGCGCGCGATGTCCCGCATCCTCAACGCGGACGGCTCCCCGCGTACGACCGAGCCGGCCGGCCCGGAGCGCAGCGGGATCGTCGACTGCGGGCTGTACGTCGACGGCGAGCGCCGCCCCGGCCGCCCTCAGTACGCCGACGCCCTGGCCGCCGCCCGGCAGGAGCGGGACGGCTTCGTCTGGCTCGGCCTGCACGAACCGGACCTCGTCGAGATGACCGAGATCGCCGCCACCTTCGGCCTGCACGAACTCGCGGTGGAGGACGCGGTCAAGGCCCAGCAGCGCCCGAAGCTGGAACACTTCGGTGAGATCGCCTTCCTGGCGCTGCGTACCGCCCGCTACTGCGAGCACGCGGAGCTGACCGAGAACTCCGAGGTGGTGGAGACCGGTCAGGTGATGCTCTTCATCGGGCCGCACTTCGTGATCAGCGTGCGGCACGGTGACGCCTGCCGGCTGGCTCCGGTCCGCGCCGACCTGGAGGCAAAGCGGGATCTGCTGGGGCACGGCCCGTGGGCGGTCGCGTACGCGATCACCGACCGGGTGGTGGACCTCTACCTGGAGGTGGCCGACCGGCTGGAGGACGACCTCGACGTGCTGGAGGCCGACGTCTTCGACCGGCAGAGCAGCGGCCGGATCCAGCGGATCTACCAGATGAAGCGGGAACTGGTCGAGTTCAAGCGGGCGGTGGTGCCGTTGCAGCGCCCGCTGATGACGCTGACCTCGCAGGTCAACCGCGCGGTGCCGCAGGAGGTGCGGCGCTACTTCCGGGACGTGCAGGACCACCTCAGCCGCACCGTCGAGCAGGTGAACTCCTACGACGACCTGCTCAACTCGATCCTCCAGGCCCGGCTTGCCCAGGTCACAGTCGACCAGAACAACGACATGCGCAAGATCGCCGCCTGGGCCGCGATCGGTGCGGTGTGGACGGCGATCGCCGGCATCTACGGCATGAACTTCGACAACATGCCCGAGCTGAAGTGGACGTACGGCTATCCGGGCGTCTGGGCGCTGATGCTCGCGGCGTCCTTCACGCTCTACCGCCTGTTCCGCCGCAACGGCTGGCTGTAGCCATCGTCACTCCGCGCCGGCCCGGCCGCCGTATACGCGGAAGCGCCGGCCACGCGGGGTGTCCCGCGTGCCGGCGCTGATCCGACGGTACGAGGTCAGCGGCGACCGCCGGCCTTCGCGGCGTTCTTGCCGGCCTGCACGGCCTTGGTGATGTCGTCGGCCGGACGGCCGGTGACGTCCCGGGCACCCTCGGCGACGGAGGGGACCTGGTCGTTGGGGTGGATCACCGGCTGGCTGCCGGAGGTGGCGGTCGACGCGCTGCTGCCCTTGGCCACCGCCGAGGAACCGGCACCGGTCGGGCCGGCCTGCGTCACCTTCGCGCTCGCGTCCGGGGTCTCCACCACGATCGTGTCCACGTCCTCCCGCATCGGCTCCAGCTTGTCCCGCCCGCTCGCGCCGAGCGTGCCGGTCGTGTCGAGCGTGCCGGTCGGGTCGTACTCGGCCCACTCCTGCTGCTCGCGGCGGCGGCGCATGGCCATCGCGCCGGCCAGACCGGCGACGGTGCCGGCCACCAGCAGGCCCGCGGTCATGCCCCGCGACCTGCGCTGCTTCTTCTTTCCGGCCTTCATGTTCTTCGCCTTCTTCGTCACCGAGGCCTGCTTCGCGGCCATCACCTTGCGGCCGCTCGACGCCTTGCCGGCGGCCTCGACCCGGGCGTTGCGCACGGCCAGCATCACCGGGGCGAGCGCCGCGGCGGTCGACGCGAAGCCGCTGGACGCCCGGTCCCGGACCATGACCGCGGTCGGCGCGACGGCGACCCGGGCTGCCTGGACCCGCGGGCCGACAGTGGCGCCGGCACCCTTCGCCGCGTGCGTCGCGGCCTGCCGCAGGTGACCGATGCCCTGGTTCAACTCGACCTTGGCGAGCTGGCCCTGGGTCTTTCGCCGCCCGATTCCAAACACGGTCCCACCTCCTGGGAGTTGTTCCTTCGTCATCCTCCACCTTCGAATGCCTCCGCATGGCCAGATCGGGCACATGGGAGGATCCGCAAGGAACTGAACTACGAGTGAGGAGTACCCGTGGCCGAGGCTGTCTACGCCACCTTGCACACCAACGCCGGCCCGATCCGGCTGGAGCTCTTCCCGAACCACGCGCCGAAGACCGTCCGCAACTTCGTGGAGCTGGCCGAGGGCACCCGGGAGTACACCGATCCGCGCACCGGCCAGCCGGGCAGCGGTCCGTACTACGACGGCACCGTCTCGCACCGTGTGATCAGCGGTTTCATGATTCAGATGGGCGACCCGACCGGCACCGGTCGCGGTGGTCCGGGCTACAAGTTCGCCGACGAGTTCCACCCCGAGCTGCGCTTCGACCGGCCGTACCTGCTGGCCATGGCGAACGCCGGGCCGGGCACCAACGGCTCGCAGTTCTTCATCACGGTGTCGCCCACGCCACACCTGAACAACCGGCACACCATCTTCGGCCAGGTGGCCGACGAGCAGTCCGCGAAGGTGGTCGACTCGATCGCCAACACCCCGACCGGCCCGAGCGACCGGCCGGTCCAGGACGTGGTGATCGAGCGGGTCGAGATCGAGCGCAAGCAGTCCTGAGCGGCACACCTGTACCTTTGCTCGCATGACTGAGCGCTCCGGCCAGCCAGGCGACGCCACCGGGGGCCCGGTGCCGACCACTCCGGTCTGCTACCGGCACCCCGGTCGGGAGACGTACATCCGGTGCAGCCGGTGCGACCGGCCCATCTGCACCGAGTGCATGCGGGACGCCTCCGTCGGCCACCAGTGCCCGGAGTGCGTCGCCGAGGGACGCCGCAGCGTGCGGCCGGCGCGTACCGCCTTCGGTGGCGGTGCCGCCGGCCGCCAGGGCAACGTCACGAAGGCGCTGATCGCGCTGAACGTGCTGACGATGCTGCTGTCCATCCTCTCGGCCCGCAGCGGGACCGCGGTGGCCGGCGGCGGTCTGGGCGGCCTGATGGGCAGCGGGACCCCGCTCACCGAGTGGGGGGCGGTGCTCGGCCTGGCGCGCTTCCCCGACGGGCACGTCGGCGGGGTGGCCGACGGTGAGTGGTACCGGCTGGTCACCGCCATGTTCCTGCACTACGGCGTGCTGCACCTGCTGCTGAACATGTGGGCGCTCTGGGTGCTCGGCCGGACGCTTGAGGCGGTGCTCGGGCCGCTGCGCTTCCTGGCGCTCTATCTGCTCGCCGGGCTGGGCGGCAACGTCGCGGCCTACGTCTTCGCCGAGCCGAACCGGTTCACGGCCGGTGCCTCGACGGCCGTGTTCGGCCTGTTCGCCGCCATCTTCGTGATCATGCGGCGGCTCGGCCGGGACACCTCGGCGATCGTGCCGATCCTGGTGATCAACCTGATCTTCACGTTCACCGTGCCGAGCATCTCGGTAGCCGGGCACCTCGGCGGGCTGGTGGCCGGCGCGCTGGTGGCGCTGGTCCTCGCGTACGCGCCACGGTCGCGGCGGACCGTCTTCCAGGTGGCAGGCTGCGCGATCGTGCTGGTCGCGCTGATCGGCCTGACCCTCGTCCGCACCGCCGCGCTGCTCGGCTGAGCGTCAGCCCGCCGTCGGGCGGGCCTCGGTCAGCGCCGCCGCCACCTCGTCCAGCGGCGCGTCCAGGTCGCGGCGGCCGAACAGGTGCAGCGACTCCCCGGCGTCGATCTCCAGCGTCTCGGCGGTGATCCCACGCCGGCTGCGCCGGTCCAGCCGGATCGTCTCCACCGCGTCCCACGGCAGCCGGCGTCGCCCCGCGAACCCCCGCAGCACGGTGAGCCCGTCCGGGTCGACGGCGAGGCGGACCGGAGCGACCACGTCGCGCAGCGCCCAGCCGAGCAGACCGGCGGCGGCCAGCCCGGCCAGCCCCGGACGGACCGGGTCACCGCCGGCGAAGACCAGCCCCAGAGCGACGAGCCCGAGCGCGCCGAGCGCCTTGAGCACCGGCACCTCGCGCGGCACCCGCCACTGCCGGGCCGGCGGTGACTGTGGATCCATCCGCCCAGCATGCCAGCCGTCCCGGCCGCACGCCGGGGGAGGACGGCGGTCGGGTCAGCACGTACTATCGGGGCAAGCGAGGTTACCGGGGAGTAGACATGAGTGACGCGGTCATCGTCGGCGCGGTACGGACCCCGGTCGGGCGGCGCAAGGGCAGCCTCGCCGGAGTGCACCCGGTCGACCTCTCGGCGCACGTGCTGCGCGCCCTCGCCGAGCGCACCGGCATCGATCCCGGCCAGGTCGACGACGTGGTGTGGGGCTGCGTGTCGCAGGTCGGCGAGCAGTCCTGGAACGTGGCCCGCAACGCCGTGCTCGCGGCCGGCTGGCCGGAGTCGGTCCCCGGCACCACGCTCGACCGCCAGTGCGGGTCGAGCCAGCAGGCGCTGCACTTCGCCGCCGCGACGGTCCTCTCCGGCCAGGCCGACCTGGTCGTCGCGGGTGGCGTCGAGTCGATGACCCGGGTGCCGATGGGTTCCAGCGTCGCCGGTGGCATGCCGTTCAGCCCGGCGATCCTGGAGCGCTACCGCGGTGTCGAGGGCGTCGCCGAGGACTCGCCACTGCCGTTCAACCAGGGCGTCGGGGCCGAGCTGATCGCCCAGCGGTGGCGTCTGTCCCGTACCCAACTCGACGAGTTCGCGCTGGCCAGCCACGAGAAGGCGGCAGCCGCGCAGGACGCGGGCGCGTTCGAGGCCGAGCTGGCGCCGGTGGCGCTCGCCGACGGCGGCAAGTTCTCCGCCGACGAGGGCATCCGCCGCGACACCTCGCTGGCGAAGCTGGGCGAGCTGCCCACCCCGTTCCGCGCCGACGGCGTGGTCACCGCCGGGTCCGCGTCGCAGATCTCCGACGGCGCCGCCGCGCTCGCGGTCACCACGGCCGAGTGGGCCAGCCGGCACGGCCTGCGCCCGCTGGCCCGGGTGCACACCGCCGTGGTCGCCGCCGACGACCCGGTCACCATGCTCACCGCGCCGATCCCGGCCACCGCGAAGGCGCTGCGCCGCGCGGGGCTGGGCATCGAGGAGATCGGGGTGTACGAGGTGAACGAGGCGTTCGCCCCGGTGCCGCTGGCCTGGCTGGCCGAGACCGAGGCGGACCCGGAGCGGCTCAACCCCCGGGGCGGTGCGATCGCGCTCGGTCACCCGCTCGGCGGGTCCGGTGCCCGGATCATGACCACGATGCTCCAGCACATGCGGGACAACGGCATCCGCTACGGCCTCCAGACCATGTGCGAGGGCGGTGGCATGGCCAACGCCACGATCGTCGAGCTGCTCTGATCCGACCGGCGGCGGAGTCGCACCGCTGGTGCGACTTGCAGGTGTGGAAGTTCCAGAAATCGGCCGTGACCCATATCACCCCAGGTCATCGGCTCGTTGCACCTCACATGGACGTGTTCTCGCGAACGTTCCTTCCGGCCGCCGCCGACACCGGCCTGGCGACCCAGACCGTCACCCGGCACATGCCGGTGTTCCGCCGGTGCGTCGGTTCCGGCGACGCGACCATCCTGGTCACCCGATGCAGCCGCCCGGACGACCCGGTCGGCGGCGACTACCTGATGCTGCTCACCCACCGCCGCCTGGTGGTCACCCGGCAGACCCGGGTGCTGCACCGGCTGCGCCTGCACCTCAACACCGAACTGCGCGAGCTGAGCAACGTGACGTGGAGCCCGGATGCCCGCGCGCACCGCGTGGAGCTGGCGGCCACCGCGATCGACGGGGTACGCGAGCGCTTCGTCCTGCGTACCCACCACCCGAAGCAGGTGTGGCAGCTCGACGCCCTGCTCAACCACGCCTTCCGGACCCGCCTGCGTACCCCGGCCGAGCGGGTGGTGGCGACCATCGGCGACCAGCCGGCGGGCACCCGGCCCTCGGTGTTGCGTCCGGCACCGGCCCGCTGACGTCCTTACCGGATCCGAACATTCGGTGACCGGCCGGGCGGCCACCGGTCGGTCATCATGGGCCGGTGACCATCGCCGCCCCGCCCGGGCTCGTCCTCGTGGTGGAGGACGAGCCGGCCATCGCCGACCTGGTCCGGCTCTACCTGACCCGGGACGGGTTCGGCGTACACCTGGAACGTGACGGCGAGGCCGGGCTGGCCGCCGCGCGGCGCCTGCGCCCGGTGGCCTGCGTGCTCGACATCGCGCTGCCCGGCCTGGCCGGCACCGAGATCTGCCGCAGGCTGCGCGCGGACGGCGACTGGACACCTGTCATCTTCCTCACCGCCCGCGACGACGAGGTGGACCGTGTCGTCGGCCTGGAACTGGGCGCCGACGACTACGTCACAAAGCCGTTCAGCCCCCGTGAACTGCTCGCCCGGCTCCGGGCGGTGCTGCGCCGCACCGCCGGCACGCCCGCCGGTCAGCCCCGCACGCTCGGTGCCGTCACGCTCGATCCGGGCCGCCGGACGGTGACCGCCGCCGGTACGCCGGTGCAGCTCACCTCCACCGAGTTCGACCTGCTGGCCCACCTGATGGCCCGCCCCGGCCGGGTGTTCACCCGGGAGGAACTGCTGGCCGGCGTGTGGGGGTACGCGGCACACGGCGGCACCCGGACCGTCGACGTGCACGTGGCGCAGGTACGGGCCAAACTCGGCGCGGCGAGCGTGATCCGCACCCATCGGGGCGTCGGGTACGCCGCCGATGCCTGAACCGAACGAGCCGACGCGGCGCCGCCCCGGGCGGACGCTCACCGCCCGCGCCGTGCTCGCCACCTGCGCGGTGGCGCTGGTGTCGGTGCTTGTCACCGCGCTCGTCGCGGTGCCCCTGGCGATACGCGGCGCGGAGCGCCGGGACCAGGAGGCGCTCGCCGCCCAGGCGCGGCTCGCCGCCGACGTGCTCCGGGTGCGGCCGGCCGGCCGGCGCGACGGCGCGGGGGACCGGCTCGTGCGGCAACTGCGCCAGCAGCGGATCGAGGTGTACGTGATCCGCGACGGCCGGGCCGACCGGCCGGGCCTGCCCAGAGCGCTCGTGACCCGGGTGGCGGGCGGCGAGAACGTCTCCGGCCGGCGGCTGGTCGACGGGGAACGCCGGCTGGTCGAGGCGCGGGCGCTGCCCGGCCGGGACGGGGTGGTGCTGACCCGGGCCCGGAGCACCGGACCGTGGCGGCAGGTGCTGCGCGGGCTCTGGCTGCCGCTGCTCGCCGGGCTCGCCGCCGGGGCGGCCGCCGGGGCGCTGCTGGCCCGCCGGCTGGCCCGGCCGATCCGTACCGCCGCCACGGCCGCCGCCCGGCTGCGTGCCGGGGACCGGGCGGTCCGGGTACCGGTCGAGCCGCCCGACGAGGTGGCGGACCTGGCGTACGCGCTGAACGGCCTGGCCGCCGCGCTCGCCACGAGTGAGGGACGGCAGCGCGAGTTCCTGCTCTCCGTCTCGCACGAGTTGCGTACGCCGCTCACCGCCATCCGCGGCTACGCCGAGGCGCTGGCCGACGGGGTGATCGAGGCCGACGCGGTGCCGGCGACCGGCCGTACCGTGCTCGCCGAGGCCGAGCACCTGGACCGGCTGGTCCGCGACCTGCTGGCGCTGGCCCGGCTGGAAGCGGTCGACTTCCCGCTGGAACCGGTCCCTGTCGACCTGAGCCGGGTCGCCGCCGACGCGGAGCGCACCTGGTCCGGCCGGTGCGCCGCGCTCGGGGTGCCGTTCCGGCTGGAGACACCGGGTGAGCCGGTGCCGGCGTACACCGATCCGGGCCGGATCCGGCAGGTGGTGGACGGGCTGCTGGAGAACGCGCTGCGGGTCGCACCCCCGGGGGCGCCGGTGGTGCTCGCGGTGCGGGCGGCGGGCCCGGCGGGCGGCGGGGTGCTGGAGGTCCGGGACGGCGGACCCGGCTTCACCGACGACGACCTGATGGTGGCGTTCGAGCGCGGTGCGTTGCACGAGCGGTACCGGGGGGTGCGCAAGGTGGGCAGCGGGCTCGGCCTGGCGCTCGCCGCCGGGCTGGTCCGGCGGCTCGGTGGGGACATCGCCGCGGGGCACGCCCCGGAGGGCGGGGCCGCGTTCACGGTCCGGGTGCCCGCGGATCCTTACCGGGCTCGAACATCGGCTTGACCGTCCTCTCGCGTCGGTGCGGGACGCTCGGTCCACCACCGTGAGGAGAGGACCACAGATGACACGTCAGCGAATCGTCACCGGCGCCGCCGCACTGCTCGCCGCCACGGCGCTCGGGCTCGCCGGGTGCGGCGCGGCCCGGTCCGGACCGGCGTCCGGCGACGCGGTCGAGGTGAGCGCCGCGCTGGGGGCAGACGGGCAGGCGCTCGCCGCGCTCGGCGTCGACGCCGGCGAACTGGACGTGGATCCGGTCGCCGCGCCGGCGCCGTCGGGCACGCCCCAGGCCGGGCCGGACGGTAAGGGCGAGCGGGCGAAGGAGGGGCACAAGCGCCACCGGGCCCGGGTGCTGCTGCGGCGCGGCACGCTGCACGGCGAGGCGGTGGTGCGGACCAGGGACGGCGGTACGAAGACGGTGGCGGTCCAGCGCGGCGAGGTGACAGCGATCGACGGCAGGTCGATGACCGTCAAGTCCACCGACGGGTTCACGGTGACGTGGACGTTCGGCGAGAAGCTGCGGGTGGTCGAGCGGCGGACCACGATCCGATCGACCGACATCAAGATCGGTACGACGGTCGGGGTGGCCGGCGCGAAGGACGGCGACAGGAGCGTGGCCCGGCTCGTGGTGGTGCCACTTCGCCAGGAATAGAGTGCCTGGCCTGTCGTGACCTGAGCAATGTGCCAGGCTACGCTATGCCCCGACCTGCCATCGCCTCCGTGGAGATTCCGTGAAGCTCTCGATCCTCATGCCGGTCTACAACGAGGAAGAACGTATCGCGGATGCCCTCAAGCAGGCATTGGCCGTCGACTACCCCTGCGAGATCGAGCTTGTCGTCGTGGACGACGGCAGCCGGGACGGCACCGGCGAGATCCTCGGCCGGGTCGACGACGCCCGCCTGCGGGTGATCACCCACCAGCGCAACGCCGGTAAGGGCGCGGCCATCAAGACGGCTGTCGACAGCGCCGAGGGTAAGTACATGGTCATCCTCGACGCCGACCTGGAGTACGACCCGCAGGACATTCCGCGCCTGCTGGAGCCGGTGCTCGACGGCCGGGCGACAGTCGTCTACGGCAATCGGACCTTCGGCAGCCACAGCTCGTACAGCTTCTGGTACGTGATGGGCAACAAGGGCGTCACGCTCGCCGCGAACGTCCTCTACAACTCCTACATCGGCGACCTGGAGACCTGCTTCAAGCTGATGCCGCTGGAGCTGTACCGCTCGCTCCAGGTCCGCTCCCGTGGCTTCGGCATGGAGGCGGAGGTCACCGGCAAGCTGCTGCGCCGCCGGATCCGCCCCTACGAGGTGCCGATCAGCTACCGCGCGCGGGGCCGCGAGGAGGGCAAGAAGATCACCTGGAAGGACGGCGTCGAGGCGATCTGGATCCTGGCCCGCGAGCGCGCCCGCCGCCGCCCGGCCGGTCCCGCCGCCGCGCACTGAGCCTGAACGACGGAACCCCGCGAGCCCGGCACGAGCCGAGGTCGCGGGGTTCCGCCGTGTCCGGGACGCTCAGGTGAGGAAGGCGTCGACCGAGCGGCGCAGCCCTGCGGCGTCCAGGCCGTGCCAGCGTTCGTGGTCCTCGGCGCTGCCGTAGCGGCGCAGGTCCCCGCGGCCCACCCCGAGCGCGAGCAGCCGGTGCGGCCGGTCGGCCAGCGCCTCGGACACCACCCGCGTCGAGGTGCCGGCCAGGTACGGCTCGACCAGGATCACCTCGGTGCCGGCGAGTGCCCGCAGCCCGGCGGTGTCGAACGGGCGCGGCCGGTGCGTGTAGGCCACTGTGACCGGCCGGTCGGTGACGGCGGCCACCGCCGCGTCCAGCACCGGACCGACCGCCACCAGCAGCGGCGCGCCCGGCCCGGCGTCCCGCACCACACGCAGGTCACCCGCCTGCGGGTACGCCCGCGCGTTGGTCCGGACGGACAGCCGCAGGTACGCCGAGTCCTGCCCGCACACCACGTCACGCAGCAGCGGCCGGACCTCGTCCGGGTGCCCCGGCACGTGCACCGTCCAGCCGTCGAGCGTGTCGAGCAGCGCCACGTCCGCCGGCCCGAGGTGGGTGCGTCCCGCCGCCGCCCGGTCGTACGAGCCGCCGATGCCGACGAGCACCGCGCCGACGTCCTGGTGGTCGAGATCCAGCTTGATCTGCTCGTACGCCCGCTCGACCAGGAACGGGGCGTAACTGTGCACGATCGGCCGCTGCCCGGTCAGCGCCAGCCCACCGGCCACCCCGATCATCAGCTGTTCCCGGATGCCGACGTTTACCACCCGGTCCGGGTACCGGGCGGCGGCCGGCTCGAACGCGGCGGCGGAGATGTCGGCGAGCACGACTGTCGTACGCGGATCGGCGAGAACCTCCTCGGTGCTTGTCACGAACGCGTCCCGCATGGTGCTGGTCATTGTCACTCCCCGTCCGTGACGACCGCGACGACGACGTGCGGCCGGTGCTCGTCGTGCCCGGTGAGGGCGGTGTGCAGGGCGTCGTGGTCGCGCCCGTCGACGGTGGCGGCGCTCCACCCGTTCACCGTGAACCGGCTCGCCGCGCCGCCCGGCCAGCCGTACGTGGCCGAGCGGTTGTCCAGCACGATCGCGGTCAGGTTGCCCAGCCCGGTCGCGCCCGCGTACGCGATCGCCTCGTGGTTGGAGCCCTCGTCGAGTTCGGCGTCGCCGAGCAGCACGTACACCCGGGGTTCGGTGCGGCCCTGGGCCCGCAGCCCGAGCGCGGTGCCCACGCCCAGCCCGAGGCCGTGGCCCAGCGAACCGGAACCGATCTCGACGCCCGGCACGAGCGTGCGGTCGGGGTGGTCGCCGAGGCGGCTCGCCGGGCCGCCCTGGTCGTCCAGCCACTCGGGCGGTACGAAGCCACGGGCGGCGAGCAGCGCGTAGTACCCGGCGACCGCGTGGCCCTTGGAGAGCAGGAAGCGGTCCCGGTCCGGGTCGGCCACTGTGGCCGGGGTGATCCGGAGCACCCGGTCGTAGAGCACCTGGAGCACGTCGAGCGTGGAGTACACGTTGGCGCCGAACTCGCGTCCGGCGCGTACCCGGTCCAGGAGCGCGCCCAGGTCGCTGGCGGTGGTGGTCGTCATACCGATAGCCTCCGACTTGAAGCGAACTTCAACTCAAGGCCGTGTGATGCACGAAGCAACACTGACCATCGGGCAGCTCGCCGACCGCAGTGGCGTCGCCCCCTCGGCGCTGCGGTACTACGAGCGGCTCGGCCTGATCCACGCCGCCCGCACCGGCGGCAACCAGCGCCGCTACGCCCGCACCGAGCTGCGCCGGGTCGCCTTCATCCGGATCTCCCAGCAGGTGGGTGTGTCGCTGGAGGAGATCCGGGCGGCGCTGGACTCGCTGCCGTCGGGGCGCACCCCCACACCGGACGACTGGGCCGCGCTGTCCCGCGCCTGGCGGGACCGGCTGGACGAGCGGATCCGGCTGCTCGGCAAGCTCCGCGACGACCTGGACGGCTGCATCGGCTGCGGCTGCCTGTCGTTGCAGCGCTGCACGCTCTACAACCCGGAGGACTCGCTCGCCGCCGAGGGCCCTGGCCCGCGCCTCATGCTCCCGCGCCCCGGCCAGGGCTGACCCTCACCGGACCAGCAGCACCTTGCCCAGGTGGTCGTTCGTCTCCACCAGGCGGTGCGCGGCGGCGGCGTCGGCCATGTCCACCCGGGCGTGCACCACCGGCCGGACCTGGCCCGCCTCCACCAGGGGCCACACCTGCTCGCGTACGCCCCGGACGATCGCCGCCTTCTCCTCGACCGGGCGGGACCGCAACGCCGTCGCGTGCACCGCCGCGCGCTTCGCCAACAGCATCCCCAGGTCGAGTTCGCCCTTGCGCCCGCCCTGCATGCCGATCACCACGAGCCGCCCGCCGGTCGCCAGCGCCGCCACGTTCCGGGGCAGGTAGGACGCGCCCATGATGTCGAGGATCACGTCCGCGCCCCGGCCGCCGGTGACCCGGCGTACCTCGTCGACGAAGTCCTGCTCGCGGTAGTCGATCGTGTGCGCGGCGCCCAGCTCGCGCAGCCGCTCGTGCTTCGCCGAACGGGCGGTCGTCACCACCGTCGCGCCGAGCGCCACGCCGAGCTGGATCGCGAACGTGCCGATCCCGCTGCCGCCGCCGTGCACCAGCAGCGTGTCCCCCTCGGCCAGCCGGGCCAGGTCCACCACGTTCGACCAGACCGTGCTGGCCACCTCCGGCAGCGCCGCCGCGTCGACCAGGTCCACCCCGGCCGGCACCGGCAGCAACTGCCCGGCGGGCACCGCCACCTGTTCGGCGTACCCGCCGCCGGCGAGCAGCGCGCAGACCTCCTGGCCCACCGACCAGCCGGTCACGCCGGGACCGAGCGCGCGCACCGTCCCCGAACACTCCAGACCGGGGTACGCGGACGCGCCCGCCGGAGGCGGGTAGTGCCCCTGCCGCTGCAACAGGTCGGCCCGGTTCACCGCGCTCGCGCGCACCTCGACGATCACCTCACCGGGGCCGGGCTCCGGATCCGGCACCTGGGTCCAGACGAGCGCCTCGGGTCCGCCGGGTTCCGTGATCGTGATCGCGCGCATGCCTCAGTCTTACCCGATCTGCCCGTCGGTCCACGCGCGGGCGAGGATCTCCGTCACCGTCTCCTCCGGGGTCTGCTCGGAGGTGTCCAGCCACAGCCCGAGCCGGGGCGTGTCGGCCCGGAACCCGGCGTCCAGGTCCGCCACCGGCCAGTCGCCGTACCCGTTCTTCGGCCGGTCCCGCTCGCGGGCGGCGACCACCTCGGGCCGGGGCGCGAGCATCACCACGGCGAGCGGGCGGTGCCGGATGCGGCCGATCATGGCTGGCAGCTCCGCGCCGAGCACCACGTCCTGGAGTACGACTGTGAAGCCCGCCGCCGCGTACCGGTCGGCGGCCGAGGCGGCCAGGTCGTAACGGAGCCGGAGCTGCCGCAGCGCCTCGTCGGTGGGCTCGGCTGTCATGTCGGCCCGCCCGCTGACGATCATGCTGCGGAACACGTCGCCGCGCAGGTGCACCGCGCGGGGCAGCCGCCGGGCCAGCGACTCGGCCACTGTGGACTTGCCGGCCGCCATGATTCCGCTGATCAGCACTACTGCCGGGCTCTGCCACACGCACCCATTCTCGCAGGGGAGGTGGGACGGCGGCTTGCCCGGTACGGGGTTCGTGGCAGACTGGTTCCGGTCGCGCACCCCTCGGGGGCGTGCCGGGAGGGTTCGCCTAGTGGCCGATGGCGCTGGTCTTGAAAACCGGTAAGGCAGCGATGTCTTCGTGGGTTCGAATCCCACACCCTCCGCCCACCTGGACAGCCAAACTCCCCCTGACCAGCGCGAATGCTGGCCGGGGGGCGCTTCCGTGAATGGCGAGTCAGTCTCACTTCGTCCCGTTAGTTCACCGAAACTGCCCACCAGTCGCGGGCGGGCAGCCGCACCCACCGGTCCGGCTCGGTGAATGGGCGGGCGTCGGCAGGGCGCACCGCGGCGTAGGCGCAGCAGTACTCGATGGCGTGGCCCCGGTACAGGAAATCGCGCAGAACTTCGGCCGTGGAGGCGTTCGCCTCAGACCAGCCGCCGCCCGGGTTCAGGCCCCAGCCGGTGATGACACCATCGTGCACGGCCGCGCCCTGGTTGCCGCTCTTGGGGTTGACGTACATGCCGTAACACACCGTGTCAGCCGACAGCAGCAGCGCGACCAACGGCATTGATGCGCCGTACGCCCAGGGCTGGCTGACGACGAAGCCGCCCGGCACGTCTGTGACCCCGAGTATCCGGATCGACTCGTCCTCGTCAGCGTCCCACATGTCCTCGACGACGATCTGATCCTCGATCACCGTGGCGTCCAGACGCCGCACCGCCTCGGTAGCGTCGATCCCGGCCACGCAGCACAGGCTCATACCTTCGCTGTCGATATCGGCCAGCGCGTCGATGAGCCTGCGCGCCTCTGCGACCGTGGCGGCCTCCGCCTCCGTCAGCGTCACGCTCGTGTCGAACAGAGCAAGCGTCGCCCCGGCCAGGCTCAGCCGCGCCGGTGACCAGCCGGCCATCATTGGCAGCTCCGGATCCGCGCCGGCGGCCACGAGCGCGCGGGCGTTGGCGGGCTTGCCAGCATGTACGGCGAGCCAGAGCGCGGTGCGTCCGTCGTCCACGGCGTCCACGTCGTCCACGACCCGGGCCAGTTCCGTCACCACCTCGGACGAGCCCATCTGCGCCGCGTGGTGCAATGGCCGCCCGCGCCCGCCTACGAGGGTGTTCGGGTCAGCGCCGGCCGCGAGCCGTTCCCGCACCACGGCAAGGTCCGACCACGACCCGTACCCCATTCGCGACCAATCGACATCCGTCACCCATGCCTCCCCGATGCCCTCCGAAGGCGTCAGAGTAGGAGACGACAGACGGGTACACGTGCCGGACCCGCGAAGCGGTACGTATAGGCAAACCCGGGTACCGGGCAAACGTCGATGGCAGGAACCACCACCGCGCCCTGAGCGCGTCAGGGATAGGGCCCGCTGAGAGCTCTGCCGCCTGTCCGACGTCGCGTAGCCCCTCGGTCAGCCCGGCGTCGCGACCAGCGCGACGGATGTGCGGTGCCGGGATGTGGGCGACGGCGGCGGGGCGGCGAAGGGAAGGGACGGCGGGGCGCCGGAACAGCGGGAGCGCCGGGTGCGGCCGTAGGCTGCGGGACACGGACACGGCGGGAGGCCCTGGTGGCGGAGACGACGACGGTGGCCGAGGTGACAGCCGAGCTGGCCGAGCTCGACGACCCGAAGATCCGCGCGGTCAACGAGCGGCACGGCGACGACCACGGGGTCAACCTGGGCAAGCTGCGGGTGATCGCGAAGCGGCTGAAGACCCAGCAGGACCTGGCCCGCGAGCTGTGGGCGACCGGGGACAGCGCGGCGCGGCTGCTGGCGCTGCTGATCTGCCGGCCGAAGGCGTACGGGCGGGACGAGCTGGACGCCATGCTGCGCGAGGCGCGGACGCCGAAGGTGCACGACTGGCTGGTGAACTACGTGGTGAAGAAGAGCCCGCACGCCGAGCCGCTGCGCCTGGCCTGGTCGGCCGATCCGGATCCGGTGGCGGCGAGCGCCGGCTGGGCGCTGACCACCGAGCGGGTGGCGCGGACTCCGGACGGGCTGGACCTGGCCGGTCTGCTCGATGTGATCGAGGCGGAGATGGCGGGCGCGCCGGAGCGCCTCCAGTGGGCGATGAACCACTGCCTGGCGCAGATCGGGATCGAGCACCCGGCGTACCGGGAGCGCGCGATCGGGATCGGGGAGCGGCTCGGTGTGCTGAGGGACTATCCGACGCCGCCTGGTTGCACGTCGCCGTACGCGCCGGTCTGGATCAACGAGATGGTGCGCCGGCAGCACGGCGGGGCGGACAACGGGGTATGAAGGGGCGCAGGACATTCGCGTACCCGGAAGGACCGTTTCGATGACCCTGGAACGACCGATCGCCCCGGACCCGTACGAGCTGCTGCCGACGGTGCCGTCGTTCGACCTGACCAGTGACGACGTGCACAACGGCGAGCCGATGGACGCGCGGTACGCGCACGGCAGCACCGGCGGCGAGAACGTCTCACCGCAGCTGTCCTGGTCGGGCTTCCCGGCCGAGACCAAGAGCTTCGTGGTCACCTGCTTCGACCCGGACGCCCCGACCGGCAGCGGTTTCTGGCACTGGGTGCTGGTGAACGTGCCGGCGTCCGTCACCGAGCTTCCCAGCGGGGTCGACGAGGCCGATCTGGGCGGCGCGTTCAGCGTCCGCAACGACTACGGCGACACCGGCTACGGGGGCGCGGCGCCGCCCGCCGGGGACCGCCCGCACCGGTACGTGTTCGCGGTGCACGCGGTGGACGTGGACCGCCTCGACATCCCCGCCGGGGCGAGCCCGGCGTTCGTCGGCTTCAACCTGGCGTTCCACACCCTGGCCCGGGCGGTCATCCGCCCCACGTACCAGATCAAGGAGTGAGGTGTAAGGAAGGGCCCCTTGTTAACAGACGTCTGTTAACAAGGGGCCCTTCCTTACACGCGGGCTACGGCGAAGACGGACTGGCCGAAGGGCGGCCGGACGATCTGCTCGGCGGCCTTGGTGACCGGCAGGACGAGGGTGTCGTACACCTTGACCATCGGGCCCTCCTTCGGCATCAGCCGGAAGACCTTGGTGGCCATGAAGTAGCCGATCAGTCCGAGCGCGTTGGCGTAGTGGATCCGCTCGACGGTGAGGCCCGCCTCGGTCATCGCCGCGGCGAGCGTCTTCTTCGTGTAGCGGCGGACGTGGCCGGTGGCGATGTCGGCGGGGCTCATGGCGAACTGGAAAGCCGGCACGATGATGACGACCGCACCGCCGGGGCGGACCAGCTCCCGCATGCTGCGCAGCGCGCCGACGTGGTCGTCGATGTGCTCCAGCACGTTGTAGGACACGGCCGCGCTGTAGTCGCCGCGCTCGTGGTGCGGGAGCAGCATCTCGCGGACCTCGACGCGGGGCTGGTCGGACAGCCGCTCCTTGAGCTGGATCAGCCGGTCGGGGTCGGCCTCGGTGGCGGTGATCCGGGGCGCGTGTGCGGCCCAGGCGGAGGCGTAGTCGCCCAGTCCGCTGCCGATCTCGATCGGGTTGTCACCGAGGTAGGGCACCGCCAGCTCGACGAACCACTGCCGGTGGTTGACAGCTGTCGCCAGGCCTTCGAGCACCTCGGACTGGACGCGCTGATCCCCAGTGATTTCTGCCATGCGTCGATTCCTCACGATATGACTGACCCGCGCCTGGACCGTCAGAGTCAACCATCTGGATGCCTGTTGGGGAAATCGGGGGACGCAGATGGGCCGAATTGTGGTCCGGAGGGGCGTCGGATCGGCGGGTCGGCGAACCCGGCACATACTACGTGAGTCTGCGGAACCTCGCACCTGACCGCCATTCCGTGACTACGCTCTGAAATGTCATGACTACTCCGGATTCGGACGTGGACTCGGCGAAATCGGGGCGGGGCAGGCGGATCGACGCGCTGGCCGTGCTCAGCTTCGTGCTGCTCGCGCTCTGGGTGACGGCTCGCCTGTGGGTGGATCCCCGCAATGGCATTCGAGATAATCGGACAGATCAGGCGCAATTCGAATGGATGATGGCGCACGGTGCGCGAGTCGTCACTGATTTTGCCTATCCGTTCACCTCCGACCGGATGAATGTGCCGGACGTCGTCAATCTGATGGCTAATACGTCCGTATTATCCGTATCCATACCGCTCACCCCGATAACCCTCTGGGCCGGGCCGCGCTGGTCATTCCTGATTTTCCTCACACTCGGGCTCGCCGCGACCGGAGTGGCCTGGTATTTCCTGCTCTCCCGCGTGGTGGTCGGGGCCCGTGGCCCGGCCTGGCTCGGCGCGGCCTTCTGCGCGTTCGCGCCGGCCATGGTCTCGCACGCCAACTCGCACCCCAACATCGTCAGCCAGTTCGTGGTGCCGCTGATCATCTGGCGGACGCTGCGGCTGGCCGAGCCCGGCCGGTGGCTGCGCAACGGCCTACTTCTCGCCCTGGTGGTGGTCTGGCAGGCGTTCCTCAACCTGGAGATCCTGCTGATGACCGCCATCGGACTCGGCGTGGTGGTGCTCGCGCTGGCGCTCGGCCGGCCCGAGCTGCGGTCGGCGGCCCGCCCGTTCGCCGCCGGGCTCGCGGTGGCCGCAGTGGTCGCCGGGGCGCTGCTCGCGTACCCGCTCTGGGTCCAGTTCTTCGGCCCCGGCTCGTACAGCGGGCTCTCCACGCTGATCCGGGGCTACTCCACCGACCTCGCCGCGTACGTGGCCTGGTCCCGGGAGTCGGTGGCGGGCGACGCCCGGGGCAGCGAACCGCTCGTCAAGAACGCCACCGAGGAGAACGCGTTCTTCGGGTGGCCACTGGTGATCCTGGTGCTCGCGCTGGTCTGGTGGCTGCGCCGCAACGCGGTGGTGCTCGGGCTCGCCGCGCTCGGGCTCGTGTTCGCCCTCTTCTCGCTCGGCCGGGAGATCCGCTACGACGGGCGGGACACCGGCATCCCCGGCCCCTGGGCCGCGCTGGAGAACCTGCCGGTCCTGCACTCGGTGGTGCCCACCCGCTGGTCGCTGGCGCTCACCCCGATCATCGGCGTGCTGCTCGCGCTCGGCGCCGACCGGGCCCGGCGGCTCGCCGTGCGGCACCCGGACGCGCGCGGCCAGATCCGGTTCGCCACCGTCACCGTGCTCGCCATGGCGCTCGTGCCGATCCTGCCGACCCCGCTGCCCGCCAAGCGCCTCGAACCGACCCCGGCGTTCGTCACCTCCGGCGCCTGGCGCCCGTACGTCGCCGACGGGCGGAGCATCGTCACGCTGCCGCTGCCCGACACCACGTACGCGGTCCCGTTGCGCTGGTCCGCCGAGACCCGGCTGGACATGCCGCTGGCGCGCGGCTACTTCCTCTATCCGGACACCCGCCCCGGCGGGGACCGGATCGCCCTCTTCACCGCGCCGCCGCGTCCCACCAGCACGTTCTTCGAGACGGTACGGCGTACCGACGGGGTGCCGCCGATCACGCCGCAGGACCGGGTGGCCGCCGTGGACGACCTGCGCCACTGGCGGGCCGGGGCGGTGATCCTCGACCCCCGGCTGCCGCAGGCAGAGGCGCTGCGCCGGGCGATGACGGAGCTGAGCGGGATCACGCCGAGGCGTACCGGCGGGGTGTGGTTGTGGGACGTCCGGCCGCTGGTCGGCTGAGCGGTCAGGCCTGGCGGACGCAGCAGCCCTGGCACACCTTGGGCCGGGGCAGGGTGAACGCCAGGCAGCAGGTGCGTCGCTGCACCGTCGGCTCGCCGGCCGGGCCCGGCACCAGCTCGATCAGGTCGCTCAGGTCGAGCGCGTCGAGCAGCGTGCCGACGGTCGCCGTGGACGAGCCCGGCAGCGCGTCCGACGCGCGCAGGATGCCGTGCGCGATGCCGGAGGCCACCGAGCCGAGCAGCGTACGGGTGCCGATCCGGACCTCGCCCTGGATGGCGGCGATCAGCGGGGCGAAGTGGGCGTCGAGCAGTGAGGCGCGCAGCGCGCCGAGCAGCGCCGCCTCGTCCGGGACCACCAGTACGCCCGGGGCGCCGGCCAGCGCCAGCGGGTCGCCGGGCAGCACCGCCACCGGCGTCGAGGCGCGCAGCCCCAGTGTGAGGAGCTGGTGGTGGTCCTCGAAGTGCACGAGCACGTCGGCCGCGTCGAGCAGCGGCACCCGGCGGGCGGACGCCCAGCCGAGCACGGCGGGCAGCGCGGTCCAGTAGCTGTAGGACTTCCAGGCCAGCGCGGCACAGGCGTGCGGGGTGCCACCCCAGCGGCGGCCGGCGGCGGTCAGGAACTCGGACAGCAGCGTGCCGTCGATCAGCCGGGTGGCCGGGGACCAGCGGTCCAGCTCGTCGTGGACCAGCAGGCCGGGCGCGAGCCCGGGCAGGTCGTCGGTGCCGAACATGGCGCGCAGGGTCGCTGTCACCGGGGCGAGCGGGGTGGCGGCGTCGCGCCCCGGCATCACCGCAGTCACCTGGCCGTCCCCTGTCCGCTCGCCGTGCCGGTCGGCGCGGGCCGTCGACCAAAGCTAAGGCTAGCCTAACCACTCCCTGGGCGGGAGGGGAAGTGACGTCCCGGGCGTCGCGGGGAGGTCCCGGTCACTCCGCTCCGGCCGGGGGACTACCCGGCCCGGGAGACGAAAAACGCCGCCGGAGCCCGGCGGCAGACGACGTAATGATCGACGTACGTCGCTGAAAAGTCAAGGTGAGTGTCGAATACGAGGCAGTTTCCGTACACGTTCGGCCACTGAACGTGAAAATGGTCTTCCCGCGTACGAGGAAGCTGATGACGACCTCACCGATCGAGCGTGCCGCCGACTCGTTCGCGACGGCACTCGCCCAGCACCGTACCGGCCGAGGGCTGTCCAAGAAGCAGCTGGCGACGCTCATGGGCTTCGACCCGTCCTACGTCAGCCACGTCGAAGGGCGACGGCACCGCCCCACCGAGGACTTCGCCCGCCGGGCCGAGGCCGTCCTGGAGGCCGGCGGCGCGATCTGGCAACGCTTCCGGGAGTACGACGAACTGCGGCACGGCCGGGCCGGCGCGGCGCACCGTGACCCGGTCCCCGGCCAGTGGCTGCCGCCGGGCACCGGCCTGGTGGTGGAACAGGAGGTGGCCACGCTCACCCACACCGGGGACGGCTACCACTGCGCGATCCGCCGGGAGCTGTACAACGCGGGCACCGAACCGGTGACCCGCTACCTGGTCCGGGTCGCCGTCGACCGCTACCCGAACGACCCGGGCCGCTCCAACCGGCACCACCGGGAACACCCGCTCACCTTCGCCGAGCTTCAGCTCACCGCCTACCGGGACGACGGAAACGGACGCGAGCCGATGCACTGGCGGGCCAAGCACGACCGGGACGCGTTCAAGGAGATCTGGGTGCTGTTCGAGAACGACGAGGGACGGTTCCCGCTCTATCCCGGCGACCGGGTCACCATCGAGTACGCGTACCGCGTCGGCCGGGACAAGTGGGGCCCCTGGTTCCAGCGGGCCGTACGCCTGCCCACCCGGCACCTGGCGGTGCGGCTCGACCTGCCCGCGGACCTCGACCCCAAGGTGTGGGGCGCGGAGACCTCGCTGTCGGCGGAGGAGGGGCCGTTGCGTACCCCGATCCAGCGGGCGGTGGAGGGCGACCGGGTGATCTTCGACTGGGGGACCGACGACCCGCCGCTGAACGCCCGATACCGGATGCAGTGGCGGTTCCGCAGCCCCGAGCCGGACGCCGAACCGGACAGCGCGCCGACCGGTGGCGCCCGGGTGCGGGCCAGCGACCGGATGCGGGCGGTGGGCATCGTGCAGCGCGGCGACGACCTGCTGCGGCAGCGGGCCCGCCAGTTCGACCTCCCGGCCGACGAACAGCACGCCCGGCAGGTGATCGACCGGCTCGCGGGGATGCTGGCCCGCCTGGACGAGCTGCACCCGTTCAGCAAGGGCGTCGGCCTGGCCGCCCCGCAGCTCGGCATCGGCTGGTCCGCCGCGCTCGTGCGCCCGGCCGACCGCGCGGCCGAACCGGTGGTGCTGCTCAACCCCCGGGTGGTGGACGCCGCCGCCGAGACCGACGAGCAGTACGAGGGCTGTCTCTCCTTCTTCGACCACAGAGGCCTGGTGCCCCGGCCGCTGCGGATCGACGTGGAACACGCCCTGTGGGACGGCAGCCGGGTGATCACGTCCTTCGAGTACGCGATGGCGCGGCTGGTCGCGCACGAGATCGACCACCTGGACGGGCGCCTCTACGTCGACCGCATGGCGCCCGGTGTGCCGCTGGTGCCGGTGGAGGAGTACCGCGAGACCGGAAACCCCTGGCGCTACTGAGAACGGGGGGGGGGGGGGGGGGGGGGGGGGGGGGGGGGGGGGGGGGGGCGGGGGGCCGGGGGGGGGGGGGGGTGGGGGGGCGGGGGGGGGGGGTGTGGGGA
>NZ_JBICSV010000013.1:0-121727 GCF_043197215.1 Micromonospora sp. NPDC049203
GCCCGCCCGGGGCGCCCGCGCGGGCGCGGGGGGGGGCGGGGGGGGGCGGGCGCGCGGGCGGGGGGGGGCCGCCCCCCCCCCCCCCCCCCCCCCCCCCCCCCCCCCCCCCGCCTCGCTCAGTCCTCCGCCAGCACGGTGAAGGTGAACGCGGTGCTCGTCGGACGGTTCAGCGGGATGTCGCACTTGACCCGGCGCAGCACCTCGGGCCGGGTGAGGCCGAACCGGTTGGCGATGAGCCGGTCCGGGCGTACCGGCACCGGGTCGTCGAAGGTGACGTCCACCTGGACCGGGCACCCGTCGAGCGGTAGGACCGGCGCGTCCAGGCGCCACGCGCCGGTCCAGTCCAGGGTGAAGCGGCAGCGCCGGGCGAACGCCGGGTCCAGCAGGGTGGCCGCCACCAGATCGGGATCGTTGAGCTGGTGGCCGTGCAGATCGGCGGGATCGAACGAGCTGACCGCCGCCCGCTCCCGGACGGTGAGCTTGCTGGTCCGGTCGCAGGACACGCAGTGCACCAGCAGCCACACGTCCAGGATCTTGCCGTTGGCGTTGACGCGGAACCTGCCCCGGGCGGCGGTGGCCGACTCCGCCCGGCAGGTGACGCAGCGCAGCGACAGCAGCGGAAGGCGGGTCCGGCGTACGACCCAGGGCAGCACGATATGCGGTTGGGATGACATGGAGACCTGATCTCTGAAGACCTGACGCGAGGCCGATTACGCGCGGCCTCGGACGCTGTGCCCGGGCGCGCGAGGGCAGCCCGGGGAGCCGGCGCGGAACGGCCGGCTACAGGCGTGGGGAACGTGTCAGGTTCTAGAGAGCAGGAGGGGTCACGCGGAATCGTCCTTCTTCGCTGCGACAGGAGTGCGGGAAACGTACGGGACGTCCGGAACCGCTCTCAACCCGTTTTCCGGCGCCGTCGCGATGCGTCGCCCGTCACTTCACTCACTAAAAGTTTGCACCCTCTGCAAGATCGCTCCTAATGTCGTGGCGTGACCTCGGATCAGAGCCGCCCCGGCCTGCGTGACCGCAAGAAGCGGCAGACCCGCGCCGCCCTCAGCGCCGCCGCGCTGCGCCTGGTCGCCGAGCGCGGCCTGGACCAGGTGACGGTGGAGGAGATCAGCGAGGCCGCCGACGTGTCGGCCCGCACCTTCTTCAACTACTTCCCCAGCAAGGACGAGGCGCTGCTCGGCGACCAGCCGACCGACCGCGAGGTGCTTGCGGCCCGCATCCTCGCCGCGCCGCCGGAGCTGTCCGCGTTCGACGTGCTGCGCCTGGCCTTCGACGACGTGGTCGAGGCCGTCGAGGCCGACCGCGAGGTGTGGCTGCTGCGCCTGCGGGTGATCGCGGCGAACCCGTCGCTGCTTCCACGGCTGATCAGCGGCAACGCGGAGACGGAACAGGTGATCGTCGCGGCGGTGGCCGCCCGGCTCGGCCTCGACCCGTGCCATGGCCACCCGACGCTCGTCACCACTGTGGCTGGCGCGGTCCTCCGCACCGCCCTGATGCAGTGGGTCGAGCGACCCGACACGACACTGCGCGAGCTGACCGCCGAGGCGTTCGCCGCCGTCGCCGCCGGCCTGCCCGATCCACACGCCGCGACCTGACCCATTCGTACCGGCGGCCGCAGTCGCGCGGCCGCTCGCACGTGCACACGACAAGGAGTTCGATGACCACCGCCACTGTCGCGCCCGCCGAGGCGGGTACGCGGATGTCGCGCCGGGAGGTTCTCCAGGCGTTGTCCGGCCTGATGGTCGGCATGTTCGTGGCGATCCTCGCCTCGACGGTGGTGGCGAACGCGCTGCCCCGGATCATCGCCGACCTCAACGGCAGCCAGACCGTCTACACCTGGATCGTCACCAGCGAGCTGCTGGCGATGACCGCGACCGTGCCCCTGTGGGGCAAGATGGCCGACCTCTACAGCAAGAAGCTGCTGATCCAGCTGTCCCTGGGCCTGTTCGTGGTCGGCTCGCTCGTCGCCGGCTTCAGCCCGAACGTGGAGGTGCTGCTGCTCAGCCGGGTCATCCAGGGCATCGGCGCGGGCGGCATGACGGCGCTCGCCACGATCGTCATGGCGGCCATGATCCCGCCGCGCGAGCTGGGCCGGTACGCCGGCATCTTCGGCGCCGTCTTCGGCGTCGGCACCATCGCCGGCCCGCTGATCGGCGGTGTCCTGGTCGACACGTCCTGGCTCGGCTGGCGCTGGTGCTTCCTCATCGGCGTGCCGTTCAGCCTGTTGTCCATCGCGCTGCTGCAGAAGACGCTGCACCTGCCGGTGGTCCGCCGCAAGGTCCGCATCGACTGGCTCGGCGCCCTGCTGATCACCTCGGGCGTGTCCACGCTGCTGATCTGGTCGTCGCTGGCCGGCAACAAGTTCGACTGGGCCTCCGGCTGGACCGCCCTTCTGGTCGGCGGCGGGCTGGCGCTGCTCGCGCTCGCCGTGTTCGTGGAGGCCCGCACCGAGGAGCCGATCATCCCGCTGGGCATCTTCCGCAACCGCACGGTCAGCCTTACCACAGTGGCGAGCATCCTCGTGGGCGTGGCGATGTTCGGCGGCACCGTGTTCCTGTCGCAGTACTTCCAGACCTCACTGGGCAAGTCGCCGACGGTGGCCGGCCTGATGAGCCTGCCGATGGTGCTCGGCCTGCTGGTCTCCTCGACCGTCGCGGGCCAGCTCATCACCAAGTACGGCCGGTGGAAGATGTTCCTGGTGGCGGGCGCCGCGGTGATGACGGTCGGCATGCTGCTGCTGAGCACCATCGACGCGAACACGAGCGTGCCGGTGCTGTCGGTGCACATGGCGGTGCTGGGTGTCGGCGTGGGCATGCTCCTGCAGAACCTGGTGCTGGCCGCGCAGAACGACGTGCCGGCCGCCGAGCTGGGCGCGGCCACCTCGGTGCTGACGTTCTTCCGCAGCATGGGCGGCGCGGTCGGGGTCAGCGCGCTCGGCGCGGTCCTGGCCAACCGGGTGACCTCGCTGACCGTCGAGCGGCTGGGGCCGGTCGCGGCCGGCGGCGGGTCGGCCGAGGTGCCGGACCTGTCCACCCTGCCGGAGCCGGTGCTGCGCATCGTGCAGGACGTCTACGGCATCGCCACGTCGGAGATGTTCCTCATCGGCGCGCCCTTCGCGCTGCTCGCCCTGATCGTCGTGCTGTTCATCAAGGAGAAGCCGCTGAACACGCTCAGCGGCGACGAGCGCCGGGCCCGCGAGGAGGCGGCGGCCGCCGCCGGCACGCACTGAGGCGTCCGAGCGGGCGTGGGGCCGCCCCCGGGATCACCGGGGGCGGCCCCTTGTGCGTACGGTCAGCGTTGCGTGCGGTCGTTGATCTCGGTGCCGGACTCGCCGGGCATGGCACCGATCGCCTCCTCGGCGGCGCGTCCGCCGGTGCTCTCGTCGCCCTGCGTCAGCGAGCTGCGGGGCAGCCCGGCCAGGTGCGCCGGATCCTCGACCGGCTGGGGCGGCCACTGGTCCTGCGTACCGTTCGTCACCCCGGCGCGGCGTAGCGCCTCGACCAGTTGGTCCGGCGACAGGCGGTCGACCTCCTGCATGCCGGCCCCGCGCGCAATCGCCTGCAGTGTCTTCAGGTCTTCGCTCACGAATGTCTCGGCCATGCCCGAGCCTTCCCGGCGCTCAAGACAAGGAAACCCGGCCGGTGCCGCGGCCTACCCCACCCACCCCGCCGATCATGACGTTGAGCCGGGCAAAACGGACACCTGGCACCGCCAACTTCATGATCGGCCCGAATGGGGGGTCTGGTCAGCGGCGGGCGGGTTTGCGGTCGGGGCGAGGGCGGTCGCGTTCCGGGTCGACCCCGACCTGCACGGCGAAGGCCGGGTCCACGGCCAGCAGCGGCCGGGGGCCGAACAGGGCCATGCCGGTCAGCAGCGTGTCGGTGTCCCGGCCCTGCCAGACCGGGCGGCGCTCCGGGTCCAGGTCGGCGTGTTCGCGGCGCAGCCGCCGCAGCAGCGCGCGGGCGGCGGCACCGGTCTCCGGCACCTCGGTCAGCCACCAGCCGCCGAGCGCGGTGGCCAGGCAGCACAGCAGCAGCCCGGCGACCGAGGCCGGACCGCCGGCGGAACGCCCCTCCACCGCGCTGTCCACCAGCCGGGTCAGCCCGACCGCGGCCACCGCGAACAGCGGCACCGTGCCCAGCGCGATCCGCCGCCGCTGCGCCCGGGTGAGCAGCCAGCCGTCGCGGACCAGCCGCCCGACCGTACGGCGCAGCGCCCGGCCCACCTCCGGGTCGGCGAGCACGGCCGCCCAGGTCTGCGGGCGGCGCAGCGCGGAGTGCAGGGCGCGCACCAGCGCGGGCGACCCGGCCGGGGGCCGCCCCTGCGCCTGAAGGGTGGCGAGTTCGCCGACCTCGACCCCGCCGGCGCGGCGCAGCGCCGCCACCCCCACCTGGCAGGCCAGCAGCGCCCGGTCGGTCAGGTACGCCAACTCGACCCGGTCGGGCGTCGCGCCCCGGGTACGGCGGCCGGTCAGTTCGCGTACCGCCAGGGCGATCACGACTGCCACGGCGACCGCGCCGAGGTAGTCGAGGAGGAAGATCGGCCCGCTGACTCCCCAGAGCATGACGGCAAGTATCTCAGGAGCCGTGGCGTACCTCGGTGTCCCAGATCCGGGACCACCGACGCCGCAGGCCCCGGCCCAGGAAGATCGGCTCGCCGTTGTCCACATCGGCCCGTCTGGTCGACCCGGCCGGCGCCGAACTGCCGGGCGATCGCGGCGACCAGGACCACCGCCGCGCCGTCGTAGCGGCCGGCCAGCGACAGCAGCACGACGGTGCCGACCGGCCCACGACCAGGGGCGCGACGGTACGCGGACCGGCGGGCGGCGGGCCACCGGGTGCGGCGGCCTCGCTCCGATCGATGCCGGCGACTGATTCGGCCACCTGCCCATGATGGACCGCATCGGCGTGCCGTCGATGCCCCGCGACCCTCGGCCGGGTGGACGCAAACCGCTGGCCGGACGGCCGGGCCGGCGGCTAGCCTCCCTCGCGATGCGGATCCGTGACTACACCGACGCCGACTGGGCTCACGTCTGGCCGATTCTCTCCGACGTTCTGGCCACCGCCGACACGTTCGCGTACGACCCGGACTGGCCGCCGGAGACGGCGCGCGAGGTGTGGGTGGAGCGCCCGCCGGGGCGTACCTCGGTCGCGGTGGACCACGACGGCGTGGTGCGCGGCACCGCGAAGATGGGCCCGAACCGGCCCGGGCCGGGATCGCACGTGGCGACGGCGAGTTTCATGGTCGCGGCGGAGGCCCGCGGGCGGGGTGTGGGCCGGGCGCTGTGCGCGGAGGCGCTGGACTGGGCCCGCCGGCAGGGCTTCGCCGCGATGCAGTTCAACGCCGTGGTGGAGACCAACACGGCGGCCGTGGAGC
This sequence comes from Micromonospora sp. NPDC049203, assembly GCF_043197215.1. NCBI lineage: Bacteria > Bacillati > Actinomycetota > Actinomycetes > Micromonosporales > Micromonosporaceae > Micromonospora > Micromonospora sp. NPDC049203. The sequence continues at coordinate 5,383 of NZ_JBICSV010000013.1, forward strand.
TGTACCGGCGGCTGGGTTTCGCCGTGGTCGGCACCGTGCCGGAGGCGTTCGCGCACCCGACGCGGGGACGGGTCGGGCTGCACGTCATGCACCGGCGGCTGTGAACCGCGGCGGCGGTGACCGGAAAACGCCTCGCCGGATCCGGCGGTTGCTGACAGGCTGCCCGCCATGACCGCTCATGCCCTCGCCGGGGCGCTCGCCGACGAGCGTCGCCGGACCGTGTTCGCCGCGATCGTGCTCGGTGCCCGCGACGTGCCGGCCGTGGTGGCCCGCACCGGGCTGCCCGCCCGTGACGCCGCAGTGGCCGTACGCCGTCTCACCGACGCCGGTGTGCTCGACGACGGCGGCGGCGGGCTACGGGTCGACGCCGAGCGGCTGCGCGAGTTCGCCCGGGCCGGGGTGGCGGCACCGGCGGGCCCGGCCGCGAACCCGCGCGAGACGATCCTGCGCACGTTCCTGCGCGACGGCGCGCTGACCCGGCTGCCCGCGCAGCGGGGGCGCCGCCGCGTCCTGCTGGAGCACATCACCGAACGCGCCTTCGAGCCGGGGCGGCGCTATCCGGAGCGCGAGGTGGACGACGCGCTGCGCCGGTGGTGCGAGGGCGGCGAGGCCGACCACGTGACGCTGCGCCGCTACCTGATCGACGACATGCTGCTCACCCGCGAGCAGGGCGTCTACTGGCGGACCGGCCCGTGAGCGGCTGGAGCACGCAGCTCGCGCTCCCCGACGAGCCGGACGCCACGCTGATGCTGCGGGAGTACATGGCCGAGATGGTGCGCCGCTGGTACGGCCGCCCGGAGCAGCCCGACGAGGTGGACGCCGCGCTGGCCGAGAACCCGAGCGACGACCTGACCCCGCCGACCGGGTTGCTGGTGCTGGCCCGCCGCGACGGACGGCTCGCCGGGTGCGCCGGGTTGAGGTGGCAGCCGGGCTGGGCCGAACTGACCCGCATGTACGTGCGCCCGGAGCACCGGGGCGCCGGGGGCGGCGCGGCGCTGGTCGGCGCGATCGAGGCGTACGCGGTCGCCGGCGGTGCGGGGCGGATCTGGCTGGACACCCGCTCGGATCTGGTCGAGGCGCGTGCCCTGTACGCCCGGCTCGGCTACCGGGAGATCCCCGCCTTCAGCAGCGGTCCGTACGCCCAGCACTGGTTCGAGAAGGCGCTCGCGGGCCGGGTTGACGACGTGGCGGGGGCGCGCTAAAACAGAAGCAGGAACTTGAGTCTCCAAGACTCAACTTGAGACCTTGGGCCAGGAGAACCGAGGAGGCAAGAGCCATGTTGATGCGTACCGACCCGTTCCGCGAGATCGACCGGATCGCCGAGCAGTTCTTCGGCACCACCGCCCGGCCCGCCGTGATGCACCTGGACGCCTACCGCGACGGTGACCACTTCTACGCGGCGTTCGACCTGCCCGGCGTGGACCCGGACAGCATCGACTGCACCGTCGAGCGCAACGTGCTGACCGTCCGCGCCGAGCGGCGCCGCCCCACCGGCGAGAACGTCGAGCTGGTCGCCGCCGAGCGGCCGATGGGCACGTTCACCCGGCAGCTGTTCCTGGGCGACACGCTCGACACCGACCGGCTGGAGGCCGGCTACGACAACGGGGTGCTGACGCTGCGCATCCCCATCGCCGAGCGCGCCAAGCCGCGCCGGATCGCGGTCAGCACGCCCGCCGAGGGCAACGGCCGCCGTCAGCTCACCACCGTCTGAGCAGGTCACGCCGACGCGGGGGAGGCCGGAGCACCGGCCGACCCCGCGTCGCCGTAGAGCCGGGCCAACGCGTGCGCGGTCGCGATGAACCGGTCGCGCAGCGCCGCCGGGGCGAGCACCTCGACCTCCGCGCCGAGCTTCAGGAACTCGGTGTGGGCGTGCCGGACCGACTCGATCGGCACTGTGGTCTCCAGCCATCCGTCCGGGCCGGGCTCACCGGCTGCGGCCCGGGCGGCGCGGCTCATCTCCGGCGGGAACACGTACGGCATGAACTCCAGCGCCGCCACGGTGAGCCGGATGCGGGCCTGGTCACGGTAGACGTCGCGTTCGTAGCGGGCGGTCCACTCCCGCCAGTACGCGGCCAGGTCGAAGTCGTCGGGCCGCGCACACGGCTCGGCGGTGACCTCGGCGTCGAGCACCGCGCCGACCCGGTAGGTGCGTATCTGCTCCTCGCAGCGGCCCACCAGATACCAGCGGCCCGCCTTGAGCACCACGCCCAGCGGGGCGACCAGCCGGGTCACCTCCCGTGGGGCACGCCAGCGCCGGTACCGCAGCCGCACGAGCCGGTCCCGCCAGACCGCGCCGGCCAGCGTCTCCAGGTGCGGGGTGGCCTCCGGGTGCCGGAACCAGCCGGGCGCGTCCAGATGGAACCGCTGCCGGATCCGGCCGCTGCGGTCGGCCAGCTCACCGGGGAGCGCGGCGCGCACCTTCAGCTCGGCGGCGGCCACCACCGACGCCAGTCCCAGTTCGGCGGCCGGGCCGGGCAGGCCGGCGAGGAACAGCGCCTCGGCCTCTGGGCCGGTCATCCCGGTGAGCCGGGTCCGATAGCCCTCCAGCAGCCGGTATCCGCCGGCCGGCCCCCGATCGGCGTACACCGGGACTCCGGCGGCGCCGAGCGATTCGACGTCGCGGTAGACGGTCCGCACCGACACCTCCAGGGCGTCGGCGAGTTCCTGGGCGGTCATCCGCCCCCGGGTCTGCAGGAGCAACAGCAGGGAGACCAGCCGGCTGGCACGCACCCGGTGACGCTAACCCGGACCCGGGTGACCGGGGACGGGCGCGCCTCGTCGCCAAACCCCCCACTTACTGAGAACCTTTCTCACATGCTTCGCCCCGAGGTGCTGCCCCGCGCCCGTACCGCCGCCCTGCCCGCCGGCCCGGCCGACGTCACCGAGGCGTGGCTGCGCAACCGGCGGCTGTCCGAGCACACCCGCGACGCGTACCGGAGGGACGTCACCGGCTGGCTGAGCTGGTGCGCCGAGCGTGGGCTCGACCCGCTGCGGGCGACCTTCCTCGACGTCAACGCCTACGGCCGGGAACTGGAGTCCACCCCCCGCGGCCGGGCCGGCCGCCCGCTCACCCCGGCCACCGTCGCGCGCCGGCTGTCCGCGCTGTCGAGCTGGTACGACTTCCTGGTCAAGCTGGGCGCGATGGCGGCCAACCCGGTGTCGGCGGCGGACCGCCCGCGCGTGGACCGGGACCACTCCGCCACCGTCGGCCTGACCCCCGAGGAGGTCGACGCGCTGATCGCCGCCGCCGACGCCGACACCGGTCCGGCCGCCGCCCGCAACCGGGCCGCCGTCGCGCTGCTGGCCGACCTGGGCCTGCGGGTCGGGGAGCTGGTCGCGCTGGACGTGTCCGACCTGGGCACGGAACGCGGTCACCGCAGCGTCCGCTTCGTGGGCAAGGGCGGCAAGGTACGCCGGCGCGCGCTCACCCCGGGCACCGCGTACGCGGTCGACGCCTACCTGGCCGTACGGGCCGCCGCGCAGGGTGTCACGGTGCCGGAGCTGACCGGCCCGCTGCTGATCACCGCCACCGGCGGGCGGCTGGACCGGCATGCCGTGTTCCGGCTGGTGCGACGGCTGGCGCAACGTGCCGGGATCGCGGCGTGGGCGAAGCTGTCGCCGCACTCGCTGCGCCACGCGTTCGCCACCACGGCCCGCTCCGAGGGGGTGCCGCTGGAGGACGTGCAGGACGCGATGGGGCACGCCGATCCGCGTACCACCCGCCGCTACGACCGGGACCGGCACAACCTGGACCGCGACCCGGCGTACACCATCTGGGCTGCTCGGGCCCGCCGGCGCGGCTGAGCCGTCGGAGCGGGTGACCCGGCAGCGATGCGGGCCGCGGTGGTTCGCGGCCCGCATCGCTGCCGGTCAGCCCTGCGGACGGGGGCAGAGGCAGAACGGCTGCCCGATCGGGTCCAGCAGGACGGTCCACCGCTCACCGCCGGGCTGGAAGCCGGGCCGGGTCGCCCCGGCCGCCATCAGATCCTTCTCCGCGGCCGTCACGTCGTCGACGTAGAGGTCGAGGTGGTAGCGCTTGTCGCCGCTCTCGTCCGGCCAGGCCGGCGGCGCGAAGCCGGGCACCAGGCCGAAGCCGATCGACGTGCCGTCCTTGGTGATCATCGCGTACTCGGCCTCGCTGTGGGTGATCTCCCCACCGAGCGCGTGGGCGTAGAAGGCCGCGTGTGCGGCGGGGTCGGAGCTGTCCAGGTTGATCATGGCGATGTCTGCGTGACTGGTCATGCCGGGAGTCTGCCGTGCATACCTGCCACCTGTCGTCAGGTATGACGGCGAGGCCGAGCTGAGAGCGGAAACGACTCACCGACACGCGGCACCGACCGTCTAACCGGGCTACACGGAGTGACCTGCGCGCCGTAACTGCCTGCGCGCCGCTGCCCGGTTGCCTAGCGTCGTCGGTGATGGGCAGGCAGCGGGATTGGCACCACCCGGCCCGGCGTCGCCGGCCGCTACGCGCGGGCGTGCTGATCGCCGGTCTCGGCGTGGGCACCTGCCTGATCGGGGTGGCCGGGCTGGCGGTGTGGAACGCGCAGGTGGTGTTCCAGGCCGACGGGCCGGTGCGGGAGACCGCCGACGGGTTCTTCCGTGACGTCGCGTCCGGGGACACCGACGCGGCGTACGAGCGGCTGTGCGCCGAGGCCCGAGGCAAGTGGAGCAAGGCCGGCTTCGGCAGCTGGGTGCGGACGCCGCCGCAGGTCAGCGGCTACGAGATCGTCGACGTCTCGGTGGCGACCCGGTCCGGCCGGCCGCACGGGACGGTGCTCGTGCGGATCAACCGCGACGGCGGCGGCAGCGAGGAACGTGAGCTGCCGGTGGTGCCGGAGGGCGGCGGCTGGCGGGTGTGCGGGGATCCCTTCTGATGCTCAGGCGCGCGGGCCGAGGTCGCCTGCGCGGTAGTGGCGGCGGCAGAGCACCTGGTAACGCACGTCGGCGGTGTCGACGGTGTCGCCGATGACCACCTGCGCGCCCTCGCGGACCACCCGGCCGTCCACCACGCGGGCGTTGAGCAGCCCTTCCCGGCCGCACCAGCAGAGCACCTCGACCTGGATGCGGGCCACCTCGTCGGCCAGCTCGAACAGCCGCTGCGCGGCCGGGAACAGGCAGGAGCGGAAGTCGGTGGCCAGGCCGAACGCGTAGACGTCGACGTCGAACCGGTCGACCAGCTCGGCCATCTGCTCGACGTGTTCGAGGTTGTAGAACGACGCCTCGTCGCAGATCAGGTAGTCCACCCGTACCCCCTCGGCCCACGCGTCGCGGACCAGGACGCGCAGGTCGAGGTCGTCGGTGACCTCGACGGCCTCGTGGGCCAGGCCGATGCGGGTGGTGACCTGCGGGCCCAGCGAGCGGTCGATGCGGGTGGTGACCAGGCCGCGGCGGCCCTGCCGGGCGTGGTTGTGGTTCATCTGCAACGCCATGGTGGACTTGCCGCAGTCCATCGGCCCCCAGAAGAACTTCAGCGCGGCGGCGTGCAGCGGCCGGCCGTCGACGCCGCGCGCGGCGGCGCAGCCGGCGGCTCGGTCGTCACCAGGCCCCGGCAGGGGGCGGGCCAGGCAGGTCGGGACGGCGTCGTCGGTCACGTCGGGGCAGCCTAGCCGATCGACGACGCCCGATCAGGCCCGCGATGATCCACCCGCCGGGGCACGGCGGGTCAGAGCACCCGGGGCGGGGTGTTGCCGGCGGCGATGATGGCCCGGCGCATCGGCACGGCGGCCAGCAGCGCGAAACCGACCACGAAGAAGATCAGCAGCGACACCAGACCCACCCGGTACGACGAGGTCAGCTGGAAGACCAGGCCGAACGCCAGCGGGCCGAGCCAGCTGGTGCCCTTGTCGCTGATCTCGTAGAAGCCGTAGTACTCGCCCTCCTTGCCGGCCGGGATGAGCTGGCTGAACAACGACCGGCTCAGGGCCTGGCTGCCGCCGAGCACCAGGCCGATGCAGCCGCCGAGGATCATGAACGGTACGGGCGCCTCGGCGGGAAGCCGGAACGCGGCGACGATCACACCGGTCCAGAGCACCAGCGACAGCAGCACGGTCTTCCAGGCGCCGATGCGCTTGGCGAGCGCGCCGAGGGCCAGCGCGCCGCCGAAGGCGAGGAACTGCACCAGCAGGATGGTCACGATCAGGGTGCTCTGCTCCAGCCGCAGCTCCTCGGTGCCGTACTGGCTGGCCAGGGTGATGACGGTCTGGATGCCGTCGTTGAAGACCAGGAACGCGAGCAGGAAGTACAGCGTCAGCGGGTACGTCTTGATCTCCCGCAGGGTGCGCCCGAGCTGCCGGAACCCGTCGGTGAGCACGTTGACACCGCTGCCGCCCCGGCGGGCCGCCTCGGTCGGGTGCTCGCGCAGCCAGCGCAGCGGGACCAGGGTGAACGCGGCCCACCACACGCCGGCCGACACGATCGACCAGCGGGCCAGGTCCAGCGTGCGCTGGGCGTTGCCCTCCTCGCTGAGCATGGTGACGGCGACCAGGTTCAGCGCGAGCAGCAGCCCGCCGCCGAGGTAACCGATGGCCCAGCCGCGGCTGGAGATGCCGTCGCGCTCGTCCGGGCCGCCCAGTTGCGGCAGGAACGAGTTGTAGACGACCACGGCGGCGCCGAAGGAGATGTTCGCGATCAGGAACAGCGCGCCGCCGAGCAGGTAGCGCTCGCCGGTGACGAACGCGAACGCGATGGTCGCGCCGGCGCCGGTGAACGCCGCGGCGGCGAGCAGCCGCTTCTTGTGCGCCGACCGGTCGGCGATCGCGCCGACCACCGGCAGCACGAACACGGTGAGGAAGACCGACAGCGAGATCAGGTACGGGTAGAACGAGCCGGCGGCGACCTTGATGCCCAGCGGGTACACCGCGCCGTCGCAGCTGTCCGCGCCCAGTTCGCAGCCGGCGGCCAGCTCGGTGACTGTGGTGAGGAACGGCCCGAGGAAGACCGTGATGACTGTGGTCTGGAACGCGGAGTTCGCCCAGTCGTAGAAGTACCAGCCGGTGCGCTCGCGGCGGGTGCTGCCCGGTCCGGCGGGGTCGGCGACGGCGGGGGTGACCGTATCGGCCATCGGGGGTCGTCCTCGGGGGGTCAGGCGGCCCAGTGGCCGCGACTGCGGTAGACGTCACGGAGCACGCTGACGTGATCGGTCATGATGCCATCCACACCAAGATCAAGTAAGTGGTGCATCTGGGCAGGTTCGTCGATCGTCCAGGCGTGCACCTGCAACCCGATCCGGTGGCAGTACGCGAGGAACCGCCTGTCGACCACCGGCAGCCGCCCGAAGGAGACCGGCACCTGCGCGGCCACCACGGACGGGGGCAGCCGCAGGGGCCGCCCGTGCAGCGAGGCCAGCCGCACCCGGGCCACCCCGCGCATGCCGAGGCTGGTGGCGACCTCCGGCCCGGCCAGCGCCCGCAGCCGGGCCAGCCGGGCGTCGCTGAACGAGGCGAGCAGCACCCGGCCGCCCGCGCCGACCCGGGTGACGGTGGCGACAGTGGGTTCCACGCCCCCGTCGGCCTTCACGTCGATGTTGAACCGCACCTGCGGCCAGGCGTCGAGCACCTCGTCCAGGCGGGGCACCAGGGCGGCCCCGCCGACGCGCACCGAGGACAGGTCGGCCCAGCGCAGGTCCGCGATGCGGCCCTGTTCGCCGGTGACGCGGCGCAGCGTCGGGTCGTGGAAGACCACTGACACGCCGTCGGCGGTGGCGTGCACGTCGGTCTCCACGTACCGGTAGCCGAGGGCGACGGCACGGGCGAACGCGGCGGTGGTGTTCTCGTCGCCGTCGGCCGCGCCGCCGCGGTGGGCGAACGCCAGCGGCGCGGGCGCGTCGAGGTAGCCGTGACGGGGCTGCACGCGGGCAGTATGCCCGCCCGGGGTGGCCCGCAGATGGCCGGGCGATGAAATTCCCTATCGTTCCCTAACTCGATTAACATAGGGTGCGATGAGTAACGACATGTACTCGGTGGAGCAGGTCGCGGACCTGCTCGGCCTGCACGTGCGCACCGTGCGCGGCTACATCCGATCCGGGCGGCTGCGGGCCACCCGGATCGGTAAGCAGTACCGGATCGCCCGCGCGGACCTGGACGCGCTGACCGGCCGGCCTGCCCCGGCCGCCTCGGCGCCGGGAGCGGAGGTGTCCAGCGTCGTCCGCCTCGACGGCGTCGACCGGACCGCCGCCGACCGGCTCGCCACGCTGGTGCTGGCCGGCGTGAACACCCACCACGACCCGGACCGTCCGCTGCGCGTGCAGACGGTCCACGACGAGGAGCGGCACCGCATGACCATCATGATCCTGGGCGACCTCACCGCCACCGCCGACCTGCTGCGCCTGCTCGACGGGGTGCTCGACGGCGGCAACGGCCTGCTCGGCGGCGGGGAGCGCGACCATGGCTGACCTGATGCAGGAGCGCGCCGGCGAGCAGGTGCTGGTCTGCGACCCGGACGGCCCGCCGATCGCCACCGAGCGCGACGCGCTGGACCTGATCGGCGCGGCGTTCCTCGGCGCGACAGTGGTCGCGGTGCCGGCCGGCCGGCTCGACCCCGCCTTCTTCACCCTCGGCACCCGCTTCGCCGGTGAGGTGATGCAGAAGTTCGTCAACTACCGGCTGCGCCTTGCCGTCGTCGGTGACATCTCCGCCCACCTGGAGCGCAGCGGCGCGTTGCGCGCGCTGGTGGCCGAGTCGAACCGGCACGACCAGGTGTGGTTCGTGCCGGACCTGGACGCGCTCGAAGAGCGGCTGCGCAACACCACCTGACCCACCCGCCCCACCTCGCCGATCTTGCACTTGCGGCCCTCGTCAGGGGTGTTTCGCCGGGTTTGCCGGGGCACCAACTGCAAGGTCGACGGGCGGGAGCGGGCCGAGGTCGGGGTTGGGGTGTGCCGGGTCAGCCCGGGTGGCTGCTGGTGCCGGTGCCTGCGTCACGGGATCCAGGTGGCGGGTACGGCTGTTCCGCGAGCAGCCGGGCCAGGTGGGCGCTGTTGAGCGCCAGCGCGGCGGTGGTGCGGCCGGTCGTGTCGGGTTTGGGGCGGGCGTCGATGTAGTCGGTCTTGTGCAGCGCTTCCCCGACCCAGTAGGTGGCCCCGGCGGCCGGGCAGGTGAACCCCACCTCGTTGAGGGCCTGCTGCACCTCGGCGATGGTGTGGTGCGCGCCGTCCTCGTTGCCGACCACGGCCACCCCGCCGACCTTGCCGTAGGTGCGCAGGCGGCCCTGCTCGTCGGTCTCGGACAGCTCGGCGTCCAACCGTTCGAGGACCATCTTGGTCACCGACGAGGGCTGACCGAGCCAGATCGGCGTGGCGATGATCAGGATCTGGGCGGCGAGCAGCTTGGCACGGATGTCGGGCCAGCCGTCTCCGTCGCCCTCGTCGACGGAGACCCCGAAGCGCACGTCGTGGTCGACCACCCGGACGATCTCGCCGTCGACGCCCTGATCGGCCAGCGCGTCGAGCACCTCCTGGCCGAGCACCTGTGAACTGGACGTCGCCGGGGAACGCTTCAGGGTGCAGTTGAGTACGAGTGCTCGGACAGTGGTCATGACCAGGTCCTCTCCGCCCAAAGGGTGCGGGACTTGATACCCGCCACCGGGGCCGGGATGCCTCAGCCGGCGCGGTGGCGGCGGTGGGCGCGGGTGGTCTCGACGGGCCGCCCCGGGTCGACGTGGCGTGGCAGGTCCGGCTCGTCGGGGCGCAGCGCCACCAGGTCGTCGGTGATCGCGTCGATGATCCGGTCGGTGGCCTGCCGGGCCGCGCCGGGGGAGCCGGAGCGCAGGTCGTCCAGCGGCACCGGGGCGCCGAAGTGCACCCTGATGGCGGGCCGGCGGACGATCGCCCGGGCGACCGCGCGCAGCATCCCCTTGGGCGCCCGGTAGGGCAGCACCTCGTGCGAGCCCCACTGGGCGACCGGCACCACAGCGGCGCCGCCGGCGAAGGCGAGCCGGGCGGCGCCGGTCTTTCCCCGCTCGGGCCACATGCCGGGGTCGAGCCCGATGCGCCCCTCCGGGTAGACCAGCACCACCGAGCCGCCGGCCACCGCCTCGGCGGCGACCTCCAGTGACCGGTGCACCGCGGCGGTGCCCCGGTCGACGCGGATGTGCCCGGCGTGGCGCATCAGCGCCCCGATCACCGGGGTGCGGAACAGCCCGCCGGTGGCCATGATCCGGGGCGCGACCCGCCGGACCCGGCAGGCGGCGGCGAGGACCACCGGGTCGAACGGGCTGATGTGGTTGGCGGCCAGGACCAGCGGGCCGTGGCGCAGCGCGTCGGGCACGTCGCCGGTGACCTCCAGCCGGCCGACCAGCCTGACGGCGGCGCAGGCGAGCGTCTGCGCGGCCCGCCACAGCAGCGGCGCGCGCCAGGGGGTGCTGTTCATCAACGCTGGATGGTCGCACGAGCCAGGGCGATCCCGGCACCCGGGCACGGTGATCCGGGGACCGCAGGGTCCTCCGGCAAGGGTGAGCCCGGGACCGCAGGTCCTCCGGCAAGGGTGATCAGGGTCATTGGTCCCGGGCCGGGTGGGGCCCTGCGGCCCTGCTGGTCTCCCTACGACGACGAGTAGTATCTACTACGTCTCGTAGTATGCGCAGCTGGGGGTTTTCAGGTGGACGCGTTGGACGTCGCCCGCTGGCAGTTCGGTGTCACCACCGTCTACCACTTCTTGTTCGTGCCGTTGACCATCGGCCTGTCCGTGCTGGTGGCGATCCTCCAGACCATGTGGCACCGCACCGGCAACGAGCGGTACCTCAAACTCACCAAGTTCTACGGCAAACTGTTTCTGATCAACTTCGCGATGGGTGTGGTCACCGGCATCGTGCAGGAGTTCCAGTTCGGCATGAACTGGAGCGACTACTCCCGCTTCGTCGGCGACATCTTCGGTGCGCCGCTGGCCATCGAGGCCCTGGTCGCGTTCTTCCTCGAATCCACGTTCATCGGTCTGTGGATCTTCGGCTGGGACCGGCTGCCCAAGCGCCTGCACCTGGCCTCGATCTGGGCCGCCGCGATCGGCACCAACCTGTCGGCGTACTTCATCCTCGCCGCCAACTCGTTCATGCAGAACCCGGTCGGCTTCCGGATCAACCCCGAGAGCGGCCGCGCCGAGCTGACCGACTTCGTCGCCGTGCTCACCAACAAGGTCGCCCTGATCACCTTCCCGCACACCCTGGCCGGTGCGTTCCTGGTCGCCGGGTCGCTGATGGTCACCGTCGGCCTGTGGCACGTGATGCGCAACCGCGACAGCGCCGACACCGGCGCGTACCGCTTCGCCACCAAGCTCGGCTCCTGGGTCGTCCTGGTCTCCTCGGCGCTCGTCATCCTCACCGGCGACATCCAGGGCAAGATCATGACCGAGGTGCAGCCGATGAAGATGGCCGCCGCCGAGGGCCTCTACACCACCGAGAGCCCCGCCTCGTTCTCCGTGCTCACCGTCGGCAGCCTCGACGGCAGCCGCGAGCTGTTCGCCATCAAGATCCCGTACCTGCTGTCGTTCCTCGGCACCGGCGACCCCAACGGCACCGTGCAGGGCATCAACGACCTCCAGGCCCAGTACGCCAGCCAGTACGGCCCCGGCAACTACGCCCCGATCATCCCGGTCACCTACTGGAGCTTCCGCTTCATGATCGGCTTCGGGCTGGCCGCCGCCGCGATCGCGCTGCTGGTGCTCTGGAGCCAGCGCAAGGGCCGCACCCCCACCAGCAAGTGGCTGCTGCGCGCCGGCCTGGTCATGCCCGTGCTGCCGCTGCTCGCCAACTCCTTCGGCTGGATCTTCACCGAGATGGGCCGCCAGCCGTGGATCGTCTTCGGCGAGATGCTCACCCGCGACGGCGTGTCCCGCAGCGTCTCCCTGACCGAGGTCCTCACCTCCTTCACCGCGTTCACCCTCATCTACGCCGTCCTCGCGGTGGTCGAGTTCAAGCTGCTGGTCCGCTACGCCCGCGCCGGCGTCCCGGACGTCACCCCGCAGACCGACGACGACACCGACGACGCCGAGCGCCCGCTGGCGTTCGCCTACTGACACCCCGGAGCCCAACCGTGGAACTGACGACCGTCTGGTTTCTCCTCGTAGCAGTGCTCTTCACCGGCTACTTCATCCTCGAAGGCTTCGACTTCGGCGTCGGGATGCTGCTGCCGGTGCTCGGCCGCGACGACAGGCAGCGCCGCGTCCTGATCAACACCATCGGCCCGGTCTGGGACGGCAACGAGGTGTGGCTGATCACCGCCGGCGGCGCCATGTTCGCCGCCTTCCCCGAGTGGTACGCCACCCTGTTCTCCGGCTTCTACCTGCCGCTGCTGCTCATTCTGCTGGCCCTGATCGCCCGCGGCGTCGCCTTCGAGTACCGCCACAAGCGGCCCGAGGCGTCCTGGAAGCGCCGCTGGGACCAGGCCATCTTCTGGGGCTCGGCGATCCCGGCCGTGCTGTGGGGCGTGGCGTTCGCCAACATCTTCCGCGGCGTGCCCCTGGACGCCGACCACGAGTACGTCGGCGGTCTGTTCGACCTGCTCAACCCGTACGCGCTGCTCGGCGGCCTGACCACGCTGGGGCTGTTCCTCACCCACGGCGCGGTGTTCCTGGCGCTCAAGACCACCGGTGACATCCGGGAGCGCGCCGGCGCCCTCGCCGTCAAGCTCGGCGTCGGCACCGCCGTGGCCGCTGTGGCGTTCCTGAGCTGGTCGCTGAGCATCCGCTCCAGCGCCGCCGCCGTCGTGCTCGCCGTCGGTGCCGCCCTCGCCCTGCTCGGCGGTCTGGCCGCGGCCAAGGTACGCCGGGAGGGCTGGGCGTTCACCGGCACCGCCGTGGCGATCGCGCTGGCCGTGGCGACGCTGTTCGCCGCGCTGTTCCCGAACGTGATGCCGTCCACCCTCGACGCGGCCGGCACGCTCACCGCCACCAACGCCGCGTCCACCCCGTACACCCTGAAGATCATGACGTGGGTGGCAGTGGTGTTCACGCCGATCGTGCTGGCGTACCAGGGTTGGACGTACTGGGTGTTCCGCCGCCGGATCGGGGTACAGAACATCCCGCAACACTGATCGACCTGTGGGCGCAGGGGCGCGGGGCCGGCGCGAGGGGGTCGCACCGGCCCCGCGGGGCGTCCAAGGGTCAGCGCGCCTCGCGCAGCTCCGCCAGCCGCGCCTCGATCTCGGCCAGCTCGGCGCGCAGCTTCTCCGCCTGCTGCTCGGCCTCGGCCCGCTCGGCGGCCAGGATCTGCTCCACCGCCTCCTGCACGCCGGGCACGTCGACAAGCGCCACCATCCGCAGCGCCTCGGCCGGCTTCACCACGTACGGCCGGGCCAGCGCCTTCGTGCCCTGCTGCGCGGCCACCGTCCACTCGCCCTCGGCGTAGGCCAGCGTCACGGTCAGCCCCGGCGGCGTCTTCGGCTTCGCGGCCTTCACCGCCCGCTTCGCCGGCTTCGGCTCCGCCGGCGGCGCCTCGGTCTTCGTCTCCTCCCGCCGCGGCGCCGGCACCCGCGGCGTGTCCAGCACGAACGCAGGCTCCGGCGCGGCCGGCGGCTGCTCCGGCTCCGGCTTCGCCTCCGCGGCCGGACGCCGCCCGGCGCCCTTGGGGGCGATCGCCACGTCGGCGGGGGAGAACGGCAGCTCGTCGCGGCCGAACCGCACCACCACGAACTCCTCCGACGCCGCCGGGTCGGTCAGCTCCACCACCTGCCCGAGCTGCCCGGCCATCTGCCCGGCCGCCTCGGTGAACACCACCCGGGGCTTGCGGCCCGCCGCAAGGGCCTCCCGGATTCCCTGAACCTCGTCAGTGGACAAACCCTGACCCGCCATCACGCCCTCTTCCGTACACCTGTTTGACGCAGCCTTGATACCAGCCGGCTGCGACACCGCGATGATCAGCCCCCGAGGGCGCGCAGCGCCGCGTCGGCGTGCTCGTTCATGCTCAGCTCGCTGTGCACCACGGCGAGCACCCGCCGGTCCGTGCCGATCACGAACGTCATCCGCCGGGTGCTCAGCGCGCCCAGCGGCAGCCGCCGCCGCACCCCGAACGCCCGCGCCACCTCGCCGTCGGCGTCGGACAGCAGCGGATAGCCGAGCCCGTGCCGGCGGGAGAACTCCGCCTGCCGCTGCACCGGATCCCGGCTGATCCCCACCCGTTGCGCGCCCACCGCCGCGAACTCCGCCGCCAGGTCCCGGAAGTGGCAGCTCTCCGCCGTGCAGCCCCGCGTCATCGCCGCCGGGTAGAAGAACAGCACCACCGGACCGGCGGCCAGGAACTCCGACAGGCGCCGTGGCGTACCCGTCTCGTCCGGCAGCGTGAAATCCTCGACCAGGTCACCGACACCCACCGCGTCACTCATGACGCGAGGATATGTAGACATCGGCGATCCCGCTCCGTCGTACCGGGCGAGCGGCGGGGAGACACCGCCGCACGACGCGAAGGACAGCCAGTGAAGTACGTGATCATGATCCACTCCAACCCGGAGCCGTGGGGCCACCCCACCTCCGAATACCTCGCCGCCCACCAGGAGCTGCCCGCCGAGGTACGCGAACAGCTCAACGCCGACTTCGAGCAGGTGATGACCGAGCTGCACGCCAACGGTGAGCTGGTCATGGGGGAGGCGCTCGCCGACCCCGGCACCGCACGGCTCTACCGGTGGCGCGACGGCGCACCCCTGGCCACCGACGGCCCGTACTCGGAGGCCAAGGAACACCTCGCCGGTTTCTTCCTCGTCGACGTCGAGGACCAGGCCCGCGCGGAGGCCGTCGCCGCGAAGTTCGCCGGCCCGGGCGAGACGGTCGAGCTGCGGCCCCTGATGTGGCCGGGCGGCTCCGATCAGTGACGCCGCGCCCCTCGCGGACGTGTGGCGCCGGGAAGCGCCGCACGTCCGCGCCGCGCTGCTGCGCCGCTACGGGCACCCCGACGCCTGCGAGGACGCCCTGCAGGACGCGGCGGAGGCGGCCGCCGCTCGCTGGCCGCTCACCGGTGTGCCCGACGAACCGCGGGCCTGGCTCATCCAGGTCGCCTCGCGGCGGCTGATCGACCGGATGCGCGCCGAGGCGGCCCGGACCCGCCGCGAGCGGCTCGACGCGGCCCGGCAACCCGGCGCCGGCGTGGTACCGCCCGTCGATGACGACACGCCCGTGACCGGCGCCGACGACACGCTGCGGCTGCTGTTCCTGTGCTGCCACCCGGCACTGAGCCGCCCCTCCCAGGTCGCGCTGACCCTGCGCGCGGTGGCGGGACTGCGCGTGGAGCAGATCGCCGCGGCCTACCTGGTGCCGGCCCGGACCATGACGCAGCGGCTGAGCCGCGCCCGCACGACCCTGCGCGAGGCCGGCGCCCGGTTCACCATGCCGCCGCCGGACGCGCTGCCCGACCGGGTGGCCGCCGTGCTGGACGTGTGCCACCTGGTGTTCAGCGAGGGCTACACCCGCACCTCCGGTGACCAGCTCGTCGACGTGGAGCTCGCCGAGGAGGCGATCCGGCTCACCCGGCAGGTCCACGCGGCGCTACCCGGCCACCACGAGGCCGCCGGCGCGCTGGCGCTGATGCTGCTCACCCACGCCCGCTCACCCGCCCGCACCGACGCCGCCGGTGACCTCGTGCCGCTCGCCGAGCAGGACCGCACCCGCTGGCGTCGCGACCTCATCGACGAGGGAGTAACGCTGCTCGACCGGGCCCTGCCGCACGGCCCGGTGGGCCGCTACCAGCTCCAGGCGGCCATCGCCGCCGTGCACGCCGAGGCGCCGGCCTTCCCGGAAACCGACTGGCTGCAGATCAGCGTCCTCTACGACATGCTGAGCCGGGTCGCTCCCAGCCCGTTCGTCACCCTCAACCAGGCCGTCGCCGTGGCCATGGCGCACGGCCCCGCCATCGGACTGGCGCTGCTCGACCCGCTGCTCGCCGACCCGGCGACGCGCGACCACCACCGGCTGCACGCCGTCCGCGCCCACCTGCTGGAACTCCACGGCGATCCGCGGGCCGCCGCCGAGCACTACCGGCTGGCCGCCCGCCTCACCGGCAGCCTGCCCGAACAGCGCTACCTCAACCGGCGGCTGGCCCGCCTGACCAGCGACTCCTGATCGCGGTCACCGCCACACCCCGGCCACCTCGGCGGCCACCGTGTCGGCCTGGGCGAACCCGGCCCGCGCCGACGCCGCCCGCCGCGCCGGATCCAGCACGTTACGGCCGATCGCCGTGCGCGCCGTCCGGTCCGGCGACACCACCGCCACCCGCGCCCCCGCCTCCCGCAACGCCGCGACCTGCGCCGCCGGCCGCGGCATCGGCCCCACCGCCGCACGCGTCGGCGCCAGCACCACCACCTGCCCGCACCCGGCCGCCAGATCCGCGTTCACCGGCGACCGCACCCCGCCGTCGACGTACCGCCGGCCGTCGACGGTCACCGGCGGCCACACCCCCGGCACCGCGCAGCTGGCGCCGACCGCGTCCACGAGCGACACCCCGCTGTCGGCGTCGAACACCACGAACTCACCCGACGCCGCGTCCACGGCGGTGACCAGCAGCCGCGCCGCCGGCCAGTCCGGCGACGGCAGCCGCGCCGCGATCACCGCCCGCCGCGACTGCTCCGACGGGGTACGCGCCGACAACGCCATCGCGCCGATCCGCGCCCGGGCCCGCGCGGCGTCGCGGCCCCGCCCACCGGCCCACGCCCAGCGCAACAGCACACCGGCGCCGAGCCGGGCCGGCACCTCGTCGCGCGGCGGCCGCAACTGCGCCTCGTACAGCTCCGTCAGCGGCGTACCCGAGCGCACCTGCGCCCCGACCACCGACCCGGCCGACGTGCCCACCACCAGGTCCGCCTCGTCCAGCCGCAGGCCGTGCCCGGCGAGCCCGGCCAGCAGGCCCAGCTCCCAGGCCACCCCTGTCACCCCGCCGCCACCCAGCACCAACGCGCGCCCCATGTGACAGTCCTCTCCACCCCGGATGGTCCCGCCCACGGTAACGTCGGCCCTCACCACCAGGTAGGGGAGAGGAATTGAGCTCCGTCACCATCGTCACCGGGGGAGGGCGCGGCATCGGCGCGGCCACCGCCCGCCGGCTCGCCGCCGACGGCCACGACCTGGTCATCGGCTACCGCACCGACCACACCGCCGCCGAGACGGTGGCCGCCGACGTGCGCGCCGCCGGCCGCCGCGCGGTCACCGTCGCCGCCGACACCACCGACCCCGACCAGGTACGCCTCATCTTCGACGCCGCCGACCGGCTCGGCCCGCTCACCGGCCTGGTCAACAACGCCGGCGTCACCAGCCCGATCGGCCCGTTCACCGACCTGCGCGTCACCGACCTGCGCGAGGTCGTCGACGTCAACCTCATCGGGTACGTGCTGTGCGCCCAGCAGGCCGCCCGGCGGCTCACCAGCGGCGGCGCAATCGTCAACGTCTCCTCGGTGGCCGCCACCCTCGGCTCACCCGGCGAGTACGTCCACTACGCCGCCGTCAAGGCCGCCACCGACACCCTCACCGTCGGGCTGGCCAAGGAACTCGCGCCGTGCGGCATCCGGGTCAACGCCGTCGCCCCCGGCATCATCCGTACCACCATCCACGCCCGCTCCGGCGTGCCCGACCGCCCCGACAGCGCCGCCGGCCGGATCCCGATGGGCCGTGCCGGGGAACCCGAGGAGGTGGCCGGCGCGATCGCGTACCTGCTCGGCGCGGACGCCTCGTACACCACGGGCGCGGTGCTGCGCGTCGGCGGCGGTCTCTGACCCGGCGGCGGCCCGGGGACATCCCCCGGGCCGCCTTCTCGCCTGTGCTACTCGGTGAACAGCTTCGCCGCCGTGATCGCCGTCTGCACCACCCCGTAGCCCAGCAGCGCCGACACCAGCAGCCACGACACCACCAGACGGGCTCCCTGCCCGCCACCGGTCCGCTCGTTCACGATCCGCTCCTCTCCGTCGCACCCGGTGCTGTCCCGTCCCGCCCGGACGCCGGCTCGTGGTAGCGCTCCGGCACCGGCCGCACCAGAAGGTTCGCCACCAGACCCACGACCAGCACGCCGACCATCGTGAACAACGCCGGCCGGTACGCCGCCGCGGTCAACGTGCCCGGCTCGCCCTGCGCGTCGAGGAACCCGTTGACGATCAGCGGCCCGGCCACACCCGCCGCCGACCACGCGGTCAGCAGCCGGCCGTGGATCGCACCCACCTCGAACGTGCCGAACAGGTCCCGCAGGTACGCCGGCATCGTCGCGAAACCGCCGCCGTAGAACGACAGGATCACGCAGGCCAGCAGCACGAACAACGCTGTCGCGGTCTGCCCGAACAGTGCCAGCAGCAGATACAGCACCGTGCCCACGCCCAGGTACAGCACGTAGATCGGCTTGCGGCCGATCACGTCCGACGTGGACGACCACACGAACCGGCCCGCCATGTTGAACAGCGACAGCAGCCCCACGAACCCGCCGGCCGCCGCCACCGACACCGCCGACGTCCCGTTGTCCCGGAAGAAGTCCTGGATCATCGGGCTGGCCTGCTCCAGGATCCCGATGCCCGCCGTCACGTTGCAGAACAGCACCACCCACAGCAGCCAGAACGACCGCGTCCTCAGCGCGTTCGCCGCCGACACGTTCGCGGTCGTCACCAGCGGCTTCTCCGCCACCTGCGCCGGGTCGAACCCGGCCGGCCGCCAGCCCGGCGCCGGCACCCGAACGTTGAACACCCCGAACATCATGATCACGAAATAGCCGACGCCGAGCGTCACGAACAGCCACACCAGCGCCGACCCCGACGCCGTGGAACCGCTGTCCGACGGGTCGTAGCCCGAGTCGTAGAGCGACAGCAGCTGCCGGGACAGGGGAGAGGCCACCATCGCCCCACCACCGAACCCCATGATCGCCAACCCGGTCGCCAGACCCGGGCGGTCCGGAAACCACTTGATCAACGTGGAGACGGGGGAGATGTACCCGATCCCCAGACCGATCCCGCCCAGCACCCCGTACCCCAGATACAGCAACCACAGCTGGCCGGTCGCGATGCCCAGCGCCCCGACCAGGAAGCCCGCCGCCCAGAAACACGCCGAGACGAACATCGCCTTACGCGGGCCGTTCGCCTCCACCCACGTGCCGGCCACCGCGGCCGACAACCCCAGCATCACGATCGCGATACTGAAGATCACCCCGATCGCCGTCTGCCCCGTGTCGAAGTGCGCGATCAGGGAGTTCTTGTACACGCTCGTCGCGTAGACCTGCCCGATGCACAAATGGATCGCCAGCGCCGCCGGAGGGATCAGCCAGCGGCTGTACCCCGGCGGCGCGACGGTGTGCCGACGATCGAGTGCGGAAAGCATCGTTGCTTCCTCCGTCCAGATGGCGAGAACCCCTCGGTTCATGCCCCCACCGCACGCCGCGCCCAAACCCGCCGAGCGCCGGACGGTCGGAACACTGAGCCGAACGGTCGCCGCCGCAGCCACCCGGTCATCATCCCACCACCAACCGTCACCACCAGCGGAGATGCGACGATGACCGGGTGAAGATCCTGTCCATCCAGTCGTCGGTCGCCTACGGCCACGTCGGCAACTCCGCCGCCGTGTTCCCCCTGCAACGCCTCCGGCACGAGGTCTGGCCGGTCCTGACCGTGCACTTCTCCAACCACACCGGCTACGGCGCCTGGCGCGGCCCCCTGCTCGCGCCCACCGACGTCGCCGACGTCATCGCCGGCATCGAGGACCGCGGCGTGCTCGGCACCGCCGACGCCGTGCTCTCCGGCTACCAGGGCGACCCCGCCGTCGGCGCCGTCATCCTCGACGCCGTCGCCCGCGTCAAGGCCGCCAACCCGGCCGCCCTCTACTGCTGCGACCCGGTCATGGGCGACGTCGGCCGCGGCATGTTCGTCCGCCCCGGCATCCCCGAATACCTCCGCGACACCGTCGTCCCCCGCGCCGACATCGTCACCCCCAACCAGTTCGAGCTGGAATTCCTCGCCGGCCGCACCACCGACACCCTCGACGACCTGCTCGCCGCCGTCGACGCCGTCCGCGCCACCGGCCCCCGGCACGTCCTGGTCACCAGCGTCCTGCACGGCGACCTGCCCGCCGGCCACCTGGAGGTCGTCGCCGTCTCCGACGACGGCGCCTGGGCCGTCACCACCCCGCTGCTGCCGATCACCCCCAACGGCGGCGGCGACGTCACCGCCGCCCTCTACCTCGCCCATCTCGCCACCACCGGCTCACCCCGGACCGCCCTGGAACACACCACCAACTCGATCTACGCCGTACTCGAGGCCACCCTCGAAGCCGGCACCCGCGAACTGCAGATCGTCGCCACCCAGGACGCCATCGCCGACCCGCCCACCCGTTTCACCGCCCGCCGGCTGCGCTGACCGCCCGCCCGGGCGCACCTGCCGCACAGGTGCGCCCGGGCGGCGACTCGCCGCTCGAACAGGTGGACGACACCGCCGCCGAACAGCGAAGATGCACGGGTGCCCCCGGTCACCGACGACCCCGCGTTCGCCCAACGCCTCCGCGACCTGACCCGGCTGCGCCGCGTCCGCGACCGCATCGACCGCGAATACGCGCAACCCCTCGACGTCGAAGCCCTCGCCCGCGGTGAGCACATGTCCGCCGGACACCTCAGCCGCCAGTTCCGTCAGACCTACGGCGAGTCCCCGTACGCGTACCTCATGACCCGCCGCATCGAACGCGCCATGGCGCTGCTGCGCCGCGGCGACCTCAGCGTCACCGATGTCTGCTTCGCCGTCGGCTGCCAGTCCCTGGGCACCTTCAGCACCCGCTTCACCGAACTCGTCGGCGAACCACCCAGCGCCTACCGCGCCCGCCACGCCCCCGACACCGCCGAACCGCCCCCGTGCCTGACCAAACAAGCCACCCGACCGGTCAGGAATCGAGAAGCCCGCACCGGCCGGCAGCACTAGCGTGACCACCATGACGATCACCATTCACTACGCGTTCCTGCCGCACACCGACGCCGACGCCGCCATCGCGTTCTACCGCGACACCCTCGGCTTCGAACTCCGCAACGACGTCGGCCGCGGCGACACCATGCGCTGGCTCACCGTCGGCCCACCCGAACAGCCCGAGACCGGCATCGTCCTGCACCCACCCGCCGCCGACCCCGGCATCAACGACGACGAACGCCGCACCATCCTCGAACTCATCGCCAAGGGCAGCTACGGCGCGCTCACCCTCGCCACCGACGACCTCGACGGCCTGTTCGACAGGCTCGCGGCAAGCGGCGCCGACGTCGTCCAGGAACCCACCGAACAGCCCTACGGTGTACGCGACTGCGCCTTCCGCGACCCCACCGGCAACCTCATCCGCATCAACGAACGGCGCTGACCCACACCACGGACGGAGAGACCATGAGCGAGGCCACCACCGGCCTGCACCGCGCCGACAGCCACGACATCATCCGCGTCCACGGCGCCCGCGAGAACAACCTGCGCAACGTCGACGTCGAACTACCCAAACGCCGCCTCACCGTCTTCACCGGCGTCTCCGGCTCCGGCAAGAGCTCACTGGTCTTCGGCACCATCGCCGCCGAGTCCCAACGCCTCATCAACGAGACCTACAGCGCCTTCGTCCAGGGCTTCATGCCCACCCTGTCCCGCCCCGAGGTCGACGTCCTCGAAGGCCTCACCACCGCCATCATCGTCGACCAGGAACGCATGGGCGCCGACCCCCGCTCCACCGTCGGCACCGCCACCGACGTCAACGCCATGCTGCGCATCCTGTTCAGCCGCCTCGGCGACCCCCACATCGGCCCGCCCAACGCCTACTCGTTCAACGTCCCCTCCGTACGCGCCGCCGGCGCCATCACCGTCGACCGCGGCCCCGGCAAGACCCAGACCAAGAAGGGCACCTTCAACCGCCTCGGCGGCATGTGCCCCCGCTGCGAGGGCCGCGGCGCCGTCACCGACTTCGACCTCACCGTCCTCTACGACGAGAAGCTCTCCCTCAACGAGGGCGCCATCACGATCCCCGGCTACAGCATGGACGGCTGGTACGGCCGCATCTTCCGCGCAAGCGGCCTGTTCGACCCCGACAAGCCCATCCGCGACTACACCAAGCGCGAACTCGACGACCTGCTCCACAAGGAACCCACCAAGATCAAGGTCGACGGCATCAACGTCACCTACACCGGCCTCATCCCCGCCATCAGCAAGTCGATGCTCGCCAAGGACGTCGACGCCATGCAGCCCCACATCCGCGCCTTCGTCGAACGCGCCATCACGTTCACCACCTGCCCCGACTGCGACGGCACCCGCCTGGCCCCCGAAGCCCGCTCCTCGAAGATCAACGGCATCAACATCGCCGACGCCTGCGCCATGCAGATCAGCGACCTCGCCACCTGGATACGCGACCTGCGCGAACCCTCCGTCGGCCCACTGCTCAAGGCACTGGGGGACACCCTCGACTCCTTCGTCGAGATCGGCCTCGGCTACCTCAGCCTCGACCGCCCCGCCGGCACCCTCTCCGGCGGCGAGGCCCAGCGCACCAAGATGATCCGCCACCTCGGCTCGTCCCTCACCGACGTCACCTACGTCTTCGACGAACCCACCATCGGCCTGCACCCCCACGACATCGCCCGCATGAACAACCTCCTGCTGCAACTGCGCGACAAGGGCAACACCGTCCTCGTCGTCGAACACAAACCCGAGACCATCGCCATCGCCGACCACGTCGTCGACCTCGGCCCCGGCGCCGGCACCCACGGCGGCACCATCTGCTACGAAGGCACCGTCGCCGGCCTGCGCGCCAGCGACACCACCACCGGCCGCCACCTCGACGACCGCGCCACCCTCAAGACCGCCGTGCGTACGCCCACCGGCGCCCTGCCGATCCGCGGCGCCCGCACCCACAACCTGCGCGACGTCGACGTCGACATCCCCCTCGGCGTCCTGGTCGTGGTCACCGGCGTCGCCGGCTCCGGCAAGAGCAGCCTCATCCACGGCTCACTGGCCAAACGCGACGACGTCATCAGCGTCGACCAGACCGCCATCCGCGGCTCCCGCCGCAGCAACCCGGCCACCTACACCGGCCTGCTCGACCCGATCCGCAAGGCCTTCGCCAAGGCCAACGGCGTCAAACCCGCCCTGTTCAGCGCCAACTCCGAAGGCGCCTGCCCGACCTGCAACGGCGCCGGCGTCATCTACACCGACCTCGGCATGATGGCCGGCGTCGCCAGCACCTGCGAGGACTGCGAAGGCAAACGCTTCCAGCCCGCCGTGCTCGACTACCACCTCGCCGGCCGCGACATCAGCGAGGTCCTCGCCATGTCCGTCGACGAGGCCGAGACGTTCTTCAGCGACGGCGACGCCCGCACCCCGGCCGCCCACACCATCCTCGACCGGCTCGCCGACGTCGGCCTCGGCTACCTCACGCTCGGTCAACCCCTGACCACACTGTCCGGCGGGGAACGGCAACGCCTCAAGCTCGCCACCCGGATGGGGGACAAGGGCGGCGTGTACGTCCTCGACGAACCCACCACCGGCCTGCACCTGGCCGACGTCGCCCAGCTGCTCGGCCTGCTCGACCGGCTCGTCGACGCCGGCAAGTCCGTCATCGTGATCGAACACCACCAGGCGGTCATGGCGCACGCCGACTGGATCATCGACCTCGGCCCCGGCGCCGGACACGACGGCGGCCGGATCGTCTACGAGGGCACCCCTGCGGATCTCGTCGCCGCCCGGTCCACGCTCACCGGCGAACACCTCGCCGACTACGTCCGCGCCTGAGCGCCGCGCCCGCTGAGCCCCGGGCGCGCCGCGGGTCTCAGCGGGACAGGCCGGCCATCCGGGCCGGCGGCGCGGTGCCGGGTTCCACCAGGCCGCACTGGTACGCGGCCACCACCGCGTGCGTCCGGTCCCGCAGCCCCAGTTTCGTCAGGACCCGGCTGACGTGCGTCTTGACCGTCGCGTCGCCGAGCACGAGATGCTCGGCGATCTCCCGGTTCGACATCCCGTACGCCATCAGCACCAGCACCTCCCGCTCCCGCGGGGTGAGCCGGCGCATCTGCACCGGGGTGGGCAGTCCCGGGTCGGGCCGGGCGGCGAGGTCGTCGAGCAGCCGCCGGGCCACCGCCGGATCCAGCCACGCCTCCCCGGCGGCGACCGCCCGGATCGCCGACACCAGCTCGGCGGGCGCGGCGTCCTTGAGCACGAAACCGGAGGCGCCCGCCCGCAACGCGGCGTGCACCGCCTCGTCCACGTGGTACGTGGTCAGCATGATGATCCGTACCGGCCGCTCCGAATCGTCGATGAGCTGCTCGTCCGCCATCAACCGGGTCGCGGCCAGCCCGTCGGTGCCGGGCATCCGCACGTCCATCAGCACCACGTCCGGGCGCAACCGGCGACTGACCTCGACGGCCTGCGCCCCGTCGTCGGCCTCGGCGACGACCTCGATGTCAGGTTCGTTGGTGAGCAGCATCGCGAGCCCCGCCCGTACGAGCGGCTGGTCGTCCGCGAGCAGCACCCGGATCATGAAGGCTCCCGTCGTCGGCCGTGACAGTGGCCCCACCACATGATCATCGACGTCGGCGCCGCCGGCCAGCCGGATGTCGCACAGCGGACACGCGTTCACCCGACAACCGGTGCCCCGCCGTCACCCGACGCCGCCACCAGGTCGCCGCGCTGCGCGACCGGCAGCGTCGCGCTCACCCGGAACCCGCCCTCCGGACGCGGCCCGGCGACCAGGCGGCCGCCGACGCGCTCCAGCCGCTCGGCGAGGCTGGCCAGCCCGTTGCCGGTGGACAGTCCCGCCGCCGAGCCCGGCTCCCGGCCCGTGCCGTCGTCGTCGACGCGCAGCAACAGCACCCGCTCCCGCCACCCGAAATGAACAGTCGCGCAGGCCCGCCGACCGACGTGCTTGAGCGTGTTCGTCAGGCTCTCCTGCACCGTCCGGTACGCCGCCAGCTCGATACTCGGATCCAGCGGGCTCGGGCTGCCGGACACCGACATGGTCACTGTCAGCCCCGCACACCGCATCGACGTCAGCAGCACCTCGATGTCGTCCAGCCGCGGCTGCGGGCCGGGCTCACCGTCCGCCGGGCCCGACTCGGCCCGCATGACCTCCAGCAGCCGCCGCAACTCCGCCATCGCCTGCTGCCCGGCCTGCTGGATGTGCAGCAACGCCTCCCGCGTCCGCTCCGGGTCGGACGCGCTGATCCGCGCCGCCCCGGCGGCCTGCAACACCATCACCGTCACCGAATGGGACACCACGTCGTGCAGTTCCGCGGCGATCCGGCGACGCTCCAACGCCACCGCCTCCGCCCGCGCCACCCGCCGCTCCCGTTCCAGCTGGGCCACCCGCCGCCGGTGCCGCCGCACCACCGACCCGGCCGTCCACGCGGCCGCGTAGATGAGCGCGAACATCAGCGCGGTCACCACGAACTCACCGGCCCGCGCGCCCGGGTTCGGTTCCACCCGGAACGAGTCGAACGCGCTGAGCAGGCTCCGGGCGCACGCCGCCGCGTACGCCACCGCCGACACCACGAGCGGCCGCAACGCCGCCACCGTGTACAGGGCCACGATCAGGCCCACCCACGGCCGGTAGTCGTGCAGCAGGAACCACATCGCCACGCCGTGCACGCACTCGAAGGCGAACACCGCGACCGGCGCGCGGACCCGCCACCACAGGGCACCGACCGACAGCACCGCGGCGAGCACCTGCAACCACTGCCGGGCCGGGCCGACCGGCTCGCTCTGGATCACCACGGACGACGCGGTGAACAGGTCGAGCAGGCCCAGCACCGGCAGCAGCAGAAGATCGTGACGCCACCATCTCGCCGCCCGCGCCGGGTCGGACGGCGCCACCGCACCGGCCACCGAGGTCATCGGCGGGTCAGGAGTCTTCCGCGGGGCAGCCGATCCCGAACAACCGGCACGTCCAGGACAGCGGAGAGCCGTCGTCGTCACCGCCTCCGTCACCGTCGGGCGGCGGCGTGGCCGCGCTCACCCGGTGCGTGGTAACCGGCACCGCCGGCCGGCCCGGCTCACCCCGGCGGCCCGCCCCGGCCAGCACCACCGGCGCCACCACGTCGGCCGCGGCGCCCGCAGCCACCCGCCACCGCCCGTCCGCGTCGTCGGCGAGCATCGCCAGCACCCGGCGCACCGACAAGGCATCAGTGCCGTACCCGCCGGCGACCGTCTCACCGGCGAGGGACACCATCAGCAGGTCCGCCTCGTCACGGTGCAGCACCGACACCTCCGCGACCGCGAGCGACCACGCGTCCCCGCCGGCCACACCCACCAGGCGCACCGCGTCACCGGACCGGGCCCGGCCCGCGCCCACCGTCCTCAGCAGACACCGCCGGCCGTCCAGCGGCACCCCACGCGCCACTGTCACCCACCCGGCCGGCCGCTCCGCCTGCAGGAACACCACCACCGGCGGCGACTGGACCTCGGTTCTCATCACGGACCTCCACAGAAGGAACTGCGGGCGGACAGCCCGCGTACGCGAGAAATTCTGGCCCACACCGACCCGCCGGACGTCCCCGTACCGGGTGACATCCGGTGTCCACTTCCAGACGGACCCCCGCCACCCGGCACCCAGCCGGGACGGACCCCGAACCTCGCCCCACGGCCGGACGCCAACACCCGCCGGCGACCACCACGATGGAACCAGTCCGGACGACGACGGCCACACACCGAACGCCCCCGGACACCCAAACCCATCCGTCACGGCCGCGAGGTTTGCCATGCCCACGCCCGGTGCGTTCCTGATCGCCGACCCGGTCCACGTCGACTCACCGGCGTACGTCGCCGACACGGCGAGCCGGTTCCCGCTGGCCGACCAGACCCCGCCCGACGGCTGGCGCGTCGCCGAGCACGGCGGCTGGGTCATGTGGCACCCACCGCACGCCCAACTGCCGCAGCAGGGCTGGAAAGTCCACGTGTCAGTCGGCCTCGACGACGCCGCCGACGTCCTCGACCTGGTACGCGACCACTGCGTGAACCACCGCGTCGCCTTCAAGTTCCAGCGCAGCCGCCGCCTCGCCCTGGTCAACAACGAGAAGTACGCCCACCGCGCCGGCAGCGGCAAACTCGCCGCCCTCTACCCGGCCGACGACACCGCCCTGCGCCGCATCCTCGACGACCTCGGCGCCCGCCTCGCCGGCTACCGCGGCCCGTACGTCCTCAGCGACCTGCGCTGGCACGACGGCCCCCTCTACCTGCGCTACGGCGGCTTCGCCGAACTGTGGTGCGTCGACGGCGGCCAGCCCGTCCCCGCCGTCATCCGCCCCGACGGAACCCTCGTCCCCGACCGCCGCGAACCCGTCTTCACCGTGCCCGACTGGGCCCCCGTACCCGACTTCGTCGCCGAACACATCGCCGCCGTCGACGCCCAGACCGACGACGATCCGCCCTACCGCATCGAGGAAGCCCTGCACCACTCCAACGCCGGCGGCGTCTACCGCGCCACCGACCTGCGCGACGGCCGCACCGTCGTCCTGCGCGAAGCCCGCCCGCACGCCGGCCTCGACGGCGCCGGAACCGACGCGCTCACCCGCCTGCGCCGCGAAGAGGACATGCTGCGCCGGCTCGCCGGCCTCGACTGCGTCCCACGACTGCTCGACCGCCTCACCTGGTGGGAACACCACTTCCTCGTCGAGGAGCACGTCGAAGGCGACACCCTCCAGCACCACCTCGCCATGCGGCACCCCCTGATCCACCCCGACCCCACCGAGAAGGACCTGACCGACTACACCACCTGGGCACTCGACGTCATCGACCAGGTCGAGGCAGCCCTGTCCCAGATACACGCCAGGGGAGTGGTCTTCGGCGACCTGCACACCGCCAACATCATGATCCGCCCCGACGGCCGGATCGTCCTCGTCGACTTCGAACAGGCATACCTGCTCGACGAGGACTTCGCCCCGTCACTCGGCGACCCCGGCTTCGCCACACCCCGCATCCGCCGCGGCCCGGCCGTCGACAGATACGCGCTCGCCTGCCTCCGCCTCGCCGTCTTCGTCCCACTGACACCACTCGCGGCGCTGTGCGACGACAAGTTCGACGACCTCACCACTGTCGCCCGGCGCTTCCCCCTGCCACCCGGCTACCTCGACCGCATCCGCGACGACCTGCACACCGCCCTGAACCCGGCCCCGTCCGCACCCGGCCGCCGCCGCGTCACCCGCTACCCCTGGCCCGCCGACCAACGCCAGCTGATCGCCTCACTCGCCGCCGGCATCCGCGCCACCGCCACGCCGCACCGCACCGACCGGCTCTTCCCCGGCGACCCCGGCCAGTTCCCGCACGGTGGCGCCACCCTCGCGCACGGCGCCGCCGGCGTCATCTGGGCACTCGTCACCACCGGCGTCGACTACCCCGAACGCGACGAACACCTCGACTGGCTCACCCACGCCGCCCACCGCCTGCCCGCCGCCCACCTCGGCCTCTACGACGGCCTGGCCGGCATCGCCGCGCTGCTCGACCGGACCGGACACCACGACGACGCCGATGAACTACTCGACCGATGTCGCACCGGCCTCCACGACCGCTACGGCCCCGGCCTGCACAGCGGCCTCGCCGGCATCGGACTCGCCCTGCTCCGCCCCGGCAGACCCGTCCCCGACGCCGCCCTGCACCTCGGCGACCGACTCGCCCGCACCCTCACCGGCGACACGAGACACCCAGTGCCCGAACCCGCACGCCCCGGCCTGCTCCACGGCTGGTCCGGCCCCGCGATCTTCCTCACCCGCCTCCACGAAGCCACCGCCGACCCCGCCTGGCTCCGCGCCGCCCGCACCGCCCTGCGCCGCGACCTGCAGCACACCGTCCGCGACGACAACGGCAACCTGCACGTACGCGACGGCGCACGGCGACTGTTCTACCTCGACGAAGGCAGCGCCGGCATCGCCGTCGCCGCGCACACACTGCTGCGCCACGGCGAACGCCCCTGGCTGCGCGACATCGTCACCACCGTCCACCGCACCATCGACGTCGAGTTCGTCCTGCTACCCGGCCTCTTCCACGGCCGCGCCGGACTACTCGCCACCACCGCCCTGCTCACCGACGACCCGCCGCGCACCACCCCGCACGGTCCCGCCGGCCTCGTCCGCGACGACGCGCCCCGCCACACCCCGGCCCACCTGACCCGGCTCGCCTGGCACGCCTACGCCCTCGACGGCCACCTCGCGTTCCCCGGCGACACCCTGCTGCGCATCTGCACCGACCTCGCCGCCGGCGGCGCCGGAATCCTCTCCGCGATCCACGCCGCGCTGCACCGCACCGCAGTCACGCTGCCCTTCCTCGACGCGCCCACCCACGTCGCGCCCACCGGCCACCTCCTGGCCGCGAGCTGAACCAGCCGGCGCCCACAGACCCCGTCGGAACCACCGACGGCCAGCCCCACCACACCCGAGAAGGAGGTGAACCCCCATGACGAAGCTCCTCAACCTGCAGGCCATGGCCATGCAGAACGGCACCCGCCACGCGGTCCCGCCGCAGTCCAGCAGCATCAGCATCGCCTGCTGCAACGGCTGAGACGGCAGTGGCGACAGCCACACCTGATCCGCCTGGCGACCCGGGCGGGGGCGACAACCGCCCCCGCCCGGGTCCGCCGTCAACCCGCCCGGTGGAGCCGACCTCCCGCCCGCCACCACGCCCACGGAGCCCTCATGCCACCCACCGGCCTGCGACACAACCGCGACTTCCTCCTCATCACCGTCGCCCGCACCGCGTCGAAACTCGGCACCCAGGTCACCGCCGTCGCCACACCGCTCCTCGTTCTCATGACCACCGGCTCCGCCACCGACGCCGGCCTCGTCGCCTTCGCCGAAGGCATCGCCCTCGTCCTCGTACTCCTGCCCGCCGGCCTGCTCGCCGACCGCCGCGACCGGCGCATCCTCATGCTCTGCTGCGACGGCGGCGCGCTGCTCGCCGTCACCGGCGTCACCCTCCTCGCCCTCGTCGGACACGCGCCCGTCCTGCTGCTCGCCCTCCTCGCCGCCGCCACCGCCGGTCTCGGAGCCGCGCTGCAACCCGCCGCCGCGGCAGCCACCCGCGCCGTCGTCCCGGCCCGGGACCTGCGTACGGCCACCGTGTTCAACGAGACCCGCAACGGCGTCGTCCACCTGGCCGGCCCACCCCTCGGCGGCTTCCTGTTCGGCCTCGCCCCGGCACTGCCGTTCCTCGTCGACGCGATCTCGTACACCGTCTCCCTGATCGCCGTGGCCCTGCTGCGCGGCCCGCTCGGCCGCACCCTGACCACGCCGGGGGAGTCGCTGCCCCGGCAGGCGGTCGCCGGTGTCCGGTTCCTGTGGCGGCACCCCTCACTGCGGTTCACGCTGCTCAGCGGCGCCGTCCTGAACTTCGCATTCGCCGGCGTGCTGCTGGCGATCATCGTCGTGCCGGTCCGCAACGGCGCCTCCGGCCTGTCCGCCGGAACCGTCATGGCGTGCGTCGGGCTCGGCGCCGTCGCCGGGTCACTCGTCGCGTCCTGGCTGACCGCCCGGGTACCCACCCGCTGGCTGATCCTCGCGGTCATCTGGGCCTGCGGCGTGCTCACCACCGCGATGGCCACCACCGACAACGGACTGGTCCTGGGCGCGCTCGCCGGTGCCTGCGTCCTGGTCGTACCGGCGGCGAACATCAGCATGCTGACCCTCCAGACCCTGCTGACCCCCGGCGAGCTCCAGGGCAGGGCGAACGCCGCCACCAGCTTCATCGCGCTGATCGTGGCGCCGTTCGGTCCGGCGCTGTCCGGTCTGCTCATCGACCGGGTACCGGCCCCGGTGGTGTTCGGCAGCTTCGCCGCCGTCATGCTGGCGCTCGCCGTCGTCGCGGCCCTCGCACCCGCTGTGCGCGCCATGCCGGACCTGCGGTCTGTCGAGGACGGTCAAGAGGCGGGGGAGGCCGAGCACCGCGACCCGCAGCCGGTCTGAGGGACAGGGGAGAGGCATCGGTTCTGTTCTTCAGAACCGCGCCGGGACGTTCGGATGATCATGAGAACGCCTCGACATTCTTCCCGTCCCAGGCCACAAGGGACGAGGTGCCGGCGTAAAGCTGCGCAAGAGTTGACCGTGGTTCCGCTGCTGTACCTCAGGCCGGAAGCGGAGAGCCGCGTCGGTGTTGCTGGTGCCGGCCGGCCACTGTTGGGCCGGGGTGTTGAAGGCGCTGTCGGACGCTCTCAGCGTCGAGGACGGCCTCGTTACCAGGGTTCGATAATGTACATTATGTCAAGCTGGACTTGGGGGTCTCCCCAGGCACCCGCGCGGGCGGCTGACCGCCTAACGCGGGCCCTGTCGGTGCCGGCGTTCAACCGATCACTCGTCGCACCCCGAACGCGGCACCAACTTCGCTCCCACGGACCGACGGCTCCCGCAGCAGAAGCAGCGTGGTGCGGTTACCGACCACCGCGCGGTCGGCTCGTTGGTCCGCAACGGGCGCAATGTCGCCCGGGCTTTCACCGCGCCCGGCAGCCCGCCGAGGCGCGAACTCCACCGACACCGGTCCTCCGGCGTCGCCCCCTCATCTCGTTTCACCATTCCGGCGATCATGAGGTTGGTGGCGACAAAGTGGACAGGATTCCCGGTCAACTTCATGATCGCCGGAACAGAGCGGGTGCCGGCCCTTCCGCCCTCTCTCCCGGCGCCTCCCGAGCGCCGACGGGCGTCGCTGTCGCCAGTTCGCCGAGGTGGCTGCATCGGAGCGCTCGGGATGCAGCCACCTCGGCGAGGTTGAGTTGATCATTGGTTGATCGGATGGCACTCCCCCTGGAATGACCCCTGACAGGAACGCGAGAATCATGCATAATATCCCTTATGCATGACAAACCGGACGAAACGGTAGGGGGTCTGATCAAGGAGTTCCTGACCGCCCGGGCCACCCATAAGCCCTCCCCCCACACTCTGGCCGCGTACCGGCGAGACCTGACCACAGTGGCTGAGCTGGTCGCCGCCGACGGTGACACCACTCCCCTCCCCCTGGACCGTCTTGCGGTCGCCGCGCTCTCCCCCAAGGTGATGCGCGCGGCGTTCGCACGGTTCGCCGCTCCCCGCGCCGCCGCGTCGGTCCATCGTGCCTGGTCGACGTGGAACAGCTTTTTCACGTTCCTGGTGGCCGAGGGCGTCGTACCGGGAAATCCGATGCCGGCGGTGGGACGGCCCCGAACGCCGCTCCCCCGGCCCAAGCCGCTGCGGGGCGAGGACACCCCGGAGGAACTGCTGGCGGCGGTGGCGCGCGCGGAAGGCCGGCAGCGCGATCCGTGGCCGGAGCGCGACCTGGCGGTGCTGGCGCTGGCGTTGTGCGCGGGGTTGCGACTGTCGGAGCTGCTGGCGTTGCGGGTGTCGTCGGTGGCGGGGCGCGACGGCGAGCGGCGGGTGGACGTGGCGGGTAAGGGTGGGCGGCCGCGCACGGTGCCGATCGACGACGCCGTGGACCGGGTGCTTGTGGGTTATCTGGACAGCCGGCGGCGCCGGTTCGGGTCGCGCAGTGTGCGGCCGGACTCGCCTTTCCTGGTGGACCGGCAGGGTGAGGCGTTACGGCGGGGCGGGCTGCAGTACCTGGTGGAGTCGTGTTACCGGCGCGCGGGTATCGGTGACCGGGTGCCGCGGGGCGCGCGGTTGCACGCGTTGCGGCACACGTTCGCGACGCGGTTGGCGGAGGACGGGGCGAGCGCGGCGGAGATCATGCGATTGCTGGGGCACGCGTCGTTGGCGTCGTCGCAGACGTACATCGAGGTGACGGCGGGTCAGCAGCGGGCGGCGGTGGCGGCGAACCGCACCAACCGGGCGTTGTCGGGGTTGGTCAAGCGATAGCCGTCAGGCCGAGCTGAGCGGCGACGTAGGCCAGGTGGTGTGACGTTGCCCAGGCGATCCATTGGGAGGCGGTGCCAGGGCCGGCGTGGCGGGCGGCGCGCAGGGCGATCTGCTCGTCGCCCAGGAGAAGTGACGCCCGGTGGGCGGCCAGTGGTCGGCGGATACGAGGGCCTGGCAGATGTCGTAGATGCCGCTGTTGCCGCTGCCCTTGCCGCCGCGCGGCGCACGGTAGGTCCACCAGGCGTCCTGGTGGGTGTAGCGGATGTTGGGTGCTGGCCCTCGGGGTCCGGAGCCGGCGCCGGGATAGGTGACGCCGTAGTCGGCGAACTGGATGTCGTGGTCCTTGAGCCGCTGCCAGAGGTCAAAGTCCAGCCTGCGGAGCGGGATGGCGGTGTGGGCTGGTACGTGGGAGATCGTGGCGGGCATGGCTCCGGCAGCGATGACGACCGCCTTCCATGGGCGGCGTCCGGCCCACACGAGGTGTTTGCGGACAAGGGGTTCGGCTCTCGTGAGGTGCCGGTCGGATGCCAACTCGGCGACGTCGATGACGAGGGTGCAGTTCTCGGGTTGCAGTTCGGTGGCGGAGAGGACGTGGCTTAGTTGTGCGTCGGTTTCGGTGTCGTCCGGTTCGGTGTGGTCTGCGGTGAGCCGGAGAACGCCGCCGTAGGGCGCGGCGGCGTAACGGACGTCGGCCAGTTGTGCAGGGCTGTCGTTCAGGTGGGCGACGGGCAGCGCGGGGATCCCCCACGGGTGTAGGTCGTCCGCGATGTCTCGGAGTGGTCGGCGGGTGCCGGTGGTGGGCTCGGGGAGGTGGCGCACGTCGACGGCGATGACCATGTCACGCGGAATGCTGTCCTGTGCGCGTTGACTGAAGGTGCATGCGTCGGTGATCGGACCGTGCTCGGAGGGTGGCAGGTCGAAAATCGGGAGGATGTGTGGTGCGAGTTCGTCGGGGACGTGACTGACGGCCTGGAGTTCGGCTTGGCGCCCTTTGAGGATCGGGTGGTAGTCCGTCATTCGCATCGCCCCACACGATTTCGACGACAGTCACTTACGTCGATGTTCCACGTTCTGTGCCTGATCGACAACCATGCGTGTTCATATTGATTGGGAGCAGGCGGGTGCGCGCTGGCAGGATCGGGCGGATGCGGGTGGGTGCGGCGCGGGCGGTAGCGGTCGGGTGGGTGCGGGAGCGGATGCGCGCCGACCCGTCGATCGAGGGGGCGTTGTTCAGCGGGTCGACTGTGGGATTGCCCGACGACGCGGTGCTGCCGCCGTGGTCGGACGTGGACGTGCTGCTGGTACGCCGGGAGCCCGGCCTGAAGGTGGGCAAGTTCGTGCACCGGGGGGTGCTGCTGGAGGTCAGCACGATCACGTGGGACGAGTTGGGCGGCCCGGAGGACGTGCTGGGGTCGTGGGTGTTCGCGCCGATGTTCCGTACCGATGGGGTGATCGCGGATCCGTCGGGGCGGTTGGCCGCGGTGCGGGAGCGGGTGGCGGCGGGGTTCGCGGATCCGGTGTGGGCGCGGGCGCGGTGTGCGGGGGTGCGGCGGCGGATCGAGAACGGATTGCGGGCGGTCGGCGGCTCGGGGTCGCCGGCGGAGCAGGTGCTGGCGTGGGTGTTCCCGACGTCGTTGCTGGCGGTGTGGCCGGCGGTGGCGGGGCTGGCGGATCCGACGGTGCGGCGGCGGTATGTGCGGGCGGAGGGGGTGTTGTCGCGGTTCGGGTTCGAGGATCGGTATGCGGGGTTGCTGGACACGCTCGACGGCGGCGGTGTGGGTGTGGACGCGGCGCGGGTGCGGGAGCATCTGGCCGGGTTGGCGGTGCTGTTCGACGAGGCGTCGCGGTTGCCGCGGGAGGGGTTCGCGTTCGGGGCGGATCTGGGTGCGGCGGGGCGTCCGGTGGTGTTCGACGGTGCGGCTGAGCTGATCGCGTCGGGTCGGCCCCGAGAGGCGATGTTCTGGGTGCTGGTGACGTACGCGCGGTGTCATGTGGTGCTGGGTGCGGTGGGGCCGGAGCGGGGGCGGGCGTTCGGGGCGGTACTGGCGGATATGGGTGTGGCGTCGGCGGCGGATCGGCGGCTGCGGGCGGACGCGCTGCTGGCGGCGTTGCCGCGCTGGCAGGCGGTGGTGGATGCGGTGGCGGCGGAGGCTGTGGCAGGCTGAGGGGGAACGCGACTGGCGGCACGGGGATGGGTGAACCATCGGGGAGCTCGTCGTGGGGGTCGACCGCCTGGGCCCTCGCGGGCGAGGTGTCGTATGTCTTCTGCGCGGTTGTTGCCGGGTGCGCCG
The DNA here is from genome assembly GCF_043197215.1 of Micromonospora sp. NPDC049203. Classification (NCBI taxonomy): domain Bacteria; kingdom Bacillati; phylum Actinomycetota; class Actinomycetes; order Micromonosporales; family Micromonosporaceae; genus Micromonospora; species Micromonospora sp. NPDC049203. Next base: position 40,362 of record NZ_JBICSV010000013.1, read on the forward strand.
GTGGCGGAGCGGGTGTTGTCGGAGGTCGCCGCGTCGGTGGCCGAGTTGCGTGCGGCGGGGGTGACGCCGGCGCTGGCGACGGTGCTGGTGGGTGACGACGACGCGAGCGCGGGCTATATCCGCATCAAGCAGCGTCAGGCGGCGGAGCTGGGTTTCGCGTCGCCGCACGTGCCTCTGCCGGCGTCGGCGTCGCAGGCGGATCTGCACGCGGTGCTGGCGGATCTCAACGCGGACAAGACGGTGCACGGGGTGCTGGTGCAGTATCCGATCCCGGGTCACCTGGACTACGACCGGGCGTTGGCGGAGCTGGACCCGGACAAGGACGTGGACGGGATGCACCCGGTGAACATGGGCCGGCTGGCGTTGGGGTTGCCGGGTCCGTTGCCGTGTACGCCGGCGGGGATCGAGGCGTTGCTGGCGTTCCACGGTGTGCCGGTGGCGGGCCGGGAGGTGGTGATCCTGGGCCGGGGTGCGACGTTGGGCCGGCCGTTGGCGATGTTGCTGGCGCAGAAGCGGCCGACGGCGAACGCGGCGGTGACCGTGGTGCACACGGGTGTGGCGGACTGGCCGCGGTACACGCGGCGGGCGGAGATCCTGGTGGCGGCGGCGGGGGTGCCGGGGATCGTGCGGCCGGAGCATGTGCGTCCGGGTGCGGTGGTGGTCGGTGGTGGGGTGCGGTACGAGGGGCGGCGGCTGCTGCCGGACGTGGACGAGTCGTGTGCCGAGGTGGCGGGTGCGATCACGCCGCGTGTGGGCGGGGTGGGTCCGACGACCGTGGCGATGTTGTTCCGTAACGCGGTGGAGGCGGCGCGGCGGCAGAGCGGTCTGGGCTGAGCGTCAGCCGAGGTCGACGACGAGGGGCCGGTGGTCGGAGATGGTGGCCAGCGGGGTGTGGACGGCCGTGACGGGTGGCAGCCGGTCGAGCGCGTGCCGGTCGGCGAGGATGTGGTCGAGTTGGACGCGGGGTTGCCCGGCCGGGTAGGTGGGGCGGCGGGCCAGGGGCTGCCAGCGGGTGAGCGCGGCTGCGGGTCCGGCGGGCAGGTTGAGGTCGCCGAGCAGGATCCGGGGTGCGGGCAGGGTACGCAGGACGCGGACGACGCGGCGTAGTTGCCACACGTTCCAGCCGGGGACGAAGGACAGGTGGGTGGCGGCGACGGTGAGGGGGCCGTGGGGGGTGTCGAGGACGGCGGCGAGCACGACGCGGGGTTCGTCGCGGAGCAGGACGAGTCCGCCGCCGGGGCCGGGTGCGTAGATGGGTGAGCGGACGGGTGCGGCGCGCAGGCGGGTGACCTGCCAGGAGCGGACGGGGTGGCGGCTGATCAGGCCGATGCCGTAGAGGGGTTCGCCGTGGCCGTCGTCGTCGTGGGTGAGGGGGCGGAACTGTTCGCCGGGGGTGCCGACGACGGCGGCGGCGAAGCGGTGGTGGTCGGCGTGCAGGGCGCGGGCGGCGACCGCGGTGAGGTCGAGTTTGCCGCTGCGGGTCTGGTCGCGGTCGACTTCCTGGAGGGCGAGGACGTCGGCGTCGAGGTCGGTGACGGCGGCGGTGAGCCGGTCGGGGTCGACGAGCCCGTCGGTGAGGGATCGGCCGTGCAGCAGGTTGAAGGTGGCCAGGCGCACCTGGACACCCTACGTCGTCGTGGGAGTCTTGCCGGGTGCTGAAACTGTTGTGCTGTTCGATGCTGGTGTTCGTGGCGGTGGGGTCGGTCGGGGTGTGGTTGCGGCGTCGCCGGGGGCGGTGAGGCTGGCCACAGGGTGCCTCGCGGCCGGTGGTGGCGTGGGCAGAATGCGGCGGTGGATGCCCTGTCGTTGACGACGTTGCTGACCGCTGCCCTCCTGGCCGGGTGGGTGGACGCGGTGGTGGGTGGCGGCGGTCTGTTGTTGTTGCCGGCGTTGCTGGTGGCGGCGCCGGGTGTGCCGGTGGCGACGGCGTTGGGCACGAACAAGCTGGCGGCGATCTTCGGTACGTCGACGGCGGCGGTGACGTACGCGCGGCGCACGAAGCTGGACTGGGCGGTGGCGGGTCCGGCGGCCGGGCTGGCGGTGCTGACGGCGGGGCTGGGTGCGGCGTTGGCGGGTGCGGTGCCGGGCAGCGCGTACCGGCCGGTGGTGCTCGTGGTGCTGGTGGCGGTGGCGGTGTTCGTGCTGGCGCGGCCGTCGCTGGGTGTGGTGGCGTCGCCGCAGCGGCGGACCCCGAAGCGGGTGGTGGTGGCGGTGGCGGTGGCCGGTCTGGGCATCGCCCTGTACGACGGGCTGATCGGGCCGGGTACGGGCACGTTCCTGGTGCTGGCGTTCACGGCGATTCTGGGTTCGGATTTCGTGCACGCCTCGGCGATGGCGAAGGTCGTGAACGCGGGCACGAATCTGGGTGCGCTTGTGGTTTTCGGGTTGACCGGGCACGTGTGGTGGACGCTTGGTGCGGCGATGGCGGTGTGCAACGTGGTGGGCGCGGCGGTGGGCGCGCGGATGGCGTTGAAGCGCGGCGCCGGGTTCGTGCGGGTGGTGTTGCTGGTGGTGGTGCTGGCGCTGGTGGCCCGGCTGGGTTACGACCAGTGGACGGCGAGCTGATCGCGGTGGCGGTGCGGGCGGAGCACGACCGGGCGGTGCTTGCGGGTCTGCTGGGCCGGGATCCGGTGTTGCACGCGTACCAGTTGGGTGATCTGGACGATTTCTTCTGGCCGTACACGTCCTGGTTCCGGCGTGGTGACCAGGTGGTGCTGCTGTATCACGGGGTCGAGTTGCCGACGTTGCTGGCGTTCGCGGCACCGGATCGGGTGGCGGAGCTTTCGGGGTTGCTGGCGGAGGCGGCGCCGGTGTTGCCGGCGCGGATGTGGGCGCACCTGTCCCCCGGTCTGGAGGCCACGGTGGGCCGCTGGTTCGTGGTGTCGGAGGCGGCGGCGCATCACCGGATGGCGTTGACTGATCCGGGGCGGCTGGCCGGGGTGCCGGCGGTGGGTGAGCCGTTGGGGCCGGCGGACGAGGCGGAGCTGGCCGGGTTGTACGCGGTGGCGTATCCGGGGAACTGGTTCGACGCGCGGATGCTGCGGACGGGCCAGTACGTGGGGGTGCGGGAGCGCGGCCGGCTGGTGGCGGTGGCGGGGGTGCACGTGTTCTCGCCGCGCTGGCGGGTGGCGGCGCTGGGCAACGTGACGACGCATCCGGATGTGCGGGGTCGTGGTCTGGGCGCGGGTGTGGTGGCGGCGTTGTGCGCCCGGCTGCTCACGTCGGTGGATCACGTGACGTTGAACGTGCGGGCGGACAACGCGGCGGCGGTGCGCCTGTACGAGCGGTTGGGGTTTTCCCGGGCGGCCGGGTTCACCGAGTGCGCGTTGACGTCAGCGGCCGCGGCTGGGTGAGTCGAATCGGCCGGCGCGGATCTCGCGCAGGGCGCGGCGGCGGGTGTCGCCGCGCAGGGTGTCGACGTAGAGGCGCCCGCGCAGGTGGTCGGTCTCGTGTTGCAGGGCGCGGGCGAGGAAGCCGCTGCCGGTGACGGTGAGCGGTTCGCCGTGCTGGTCGTAGCCGTGGGCGGTGGCGTGCAGCGCGCGGGGGGTCGGGAAGTACAGGCCGGGGATGGACAGGCAGCCCTCCTCGTCGTCCTGGAGTTCGTCGGACACCTCCAGCGTGGGGTTGATCATGTGGCCGCGCCGGCCGTCGGCGTCGTAGACGAACACCTGGGCGTTGACGCCGATCTGGGGTGCGGCGACGCCGGCGCGGCCGGGTGCGCCGAGCAGCGTGTCCATCAGGTCGGTGACGAGGGCGCGCAGTTCGGCGTCGAAGCTGGTGACGGGTTCGCTGGGGGTGCGCAGCACGGGGTCGCCGATGATCCGGATGGGGCGCATAGTCATGCCCGGAAGGCTATCCGTTGCTTACCGGTTCCGGGTGTCCGCTGCGGTGTCGAGGAGTCCGGTGTCGGCGATGCGGTCGCGCAGGGGGCGGCGGCGCAGGGCGTCGAGGACGGCGTACAGCTCGTCGGCGAGCGGCACCGGCAGTTCGGTGTCGAGGTGGCGTACGGCGGCGGTGGTGGCGGCCCATTCGGTTTCGACGGCGGGCAGCAGGGCGCGGGCGCGGTCGGTGAGGGTGACGATGCGGTGGCGGGCGTCGGTGCCGGGGCGCAGGTCGACGAGGCCGGCGCGGCGCATCTGGGCGACGGTCTGGCTGGCGGCGGAGTGGGTGACGCCGACGCGGGCGGCGAGGTCGCGGATGGGCAGCGGGCCGTCGGCGACGAGCGCGCGCACGACTGGTGAGTAGCGGGGCCGGTAGTCGGTGAGGCCGAGCCGGTCGTGGACGGCGGCGACGTCACCGTCGAGGACGTCCAGGACGTGGCGTAGCAGGGTGCCGAGGGCGTCGCGGTCGGGGGCGGTCACGTCCACTAATGTAACAGCGCTGTTGTATCTGACTCGGGGAGGCCACTGATGTATCCACCGATCGAGCCGTACGCGCACGGCATGTTGGACGCCGGGGACGGGCAGCACGTGTACTGGGAGACGTGCGGCAACCCGGACGGGCGGCCGGCGCTCGTGGTGCACGGCGGGCCCGGCTCCGGGGCGGGCGCGTCCTGGCGGCGGCTGTTCGACCCGGCCGCCTACCGGATCGTGCTGTTCGACCAGCGTGGCTGCGGGCGCAGCACTCCCCCGGCGTCGGATCCGGCCACCGACCTGTCGGTGAACACCACCGCGCATCTGCTGGCCGACATGGAGGCGCTGCGCGCGCATCTGGGGATCGACAGGTGGCTGCTGTGCGGCGCGTCGTGGGGGTCGTCCCTTGCCCTGGCGTACGCGCAGCGGCACCCGGATCGGGTCAGCGCGCTGGTGCTGTTCAGCGTGGTCGCCAACACCAGCCGCGAGATCGAGTGGGTGACCCGGGACATGGGCCGGGTGTTCCCGCAGGAGTGGGCGCGGTTCCGCGACGGCGTGCCCGAGGCCGACCGCGACGGTGACCTGTCCGCCGCGTACGCCCGGCTGGTCGCCGACCCGGACCCGGCGGTGCGGGACCGGGCGGCGCGGGACTGGTGCGACTGGGAGGACGTGCACGTGTCCCTGGCGGGCGGGTACGCGCCGAGTCCCCGGTTCGCCGATCCGGTGTTCCGGTACGGGTTCGCCCGGCTGGTGACGCACTACTTCGCGAACCGGGGTTTCCAGCCGGACGGGCAGCTGCTGCGCGACGCGGGCCGCCTGGCCGGTATCCCGGGGGTGCTGGTGCAGGGGCGGCTGGACGTCAGCGGCCCGCCGGACATCGCGTGGCAGTTGACCCGGGACTGGCCGGACGCGCGGCTGGAGATCGTGGAGTCCGGCGGCCACGGCGGCGGGCAGGGTATCGGCGAGCGGGTGGTCGCCGCCCTGGACTCCTTCGCCGCCGCCGGCTGAGCGGTCAGGCGGCCGCTACCGGCCCGAGGAGCCCACGCCGCCGCGCACGGCGCGCCGGCTGCCGGACCCGCCGCGAAAGGCCGGGCGACCGCTCAGCCGGCGAGCAGGGCGCGGATCGGGGCGGCCTTGGCGGCGGCCTCGGCGACCTCGGCGGCCGGGTCGCTGTCCCAGGTGATGCCGCCGCCGGCCCACAGGTGCAGCAGGTCACCGTCGGCGGCGGCGGTGCGGATGGTCAGGCCCAGGTCGAGGCGGTCGGGGCCGACCCAGCCGAGCGCGCCCATGCTCGCGCCGCGTCCGACGGGCTCGAGCGCGGCGATGCGGGCCAGGGCAGCGTGTTTGGGTGCGCCGGTGACCGACCCGCCGGGGCACACGGCGCGCAGCAGGTCGGCCAGGCCCAGGCCGTCGGCGGGCGCCGCCGACACCGTGGACTCCGCCTGCCACAGGTCACACCAGCGGCGTACGGCGAACAGCTCGTCGACGCGCACCGAGCCGGTACGGGCCACCCGGGCCAGGTCGTTGCGTTCCAGGTCGACGATCATGACGTGCTCGGCGCGTTCCTTGGCCGAGGCGAGCAGGTCGCGGCGTCCGGCGGCGGTGGCCGGGCGGGTGCCCTTGATCGGGCGGGTGACCAGCCGGCCGTGCTCGACGGCGATGAGGGTTTCCGGGGAGGCGCAGCCGAGCGCCCAGCCGGGGCCGTGCAGGGTGCCGCCGTAGCGGGCGCCGGGCAGCGCGGCGAGACGGGTGAGAGCGGGCAGCGGGTCTCCGGTGTAGGCGGCGGCGGCGTGGCCGACGACGTTGACCTGGTAGACGTCGCCGCGGGCGATGGCGGCGCGGACCGCGCCGACGGCGTCGGCGTGCGCGGCCGGGGTCCAGCTGTCGCGCCAGGGCCCGAGCCGCCACGGGGTGGGCGGCCGGGGCGCCGCCTGACGGTCGGTGTGGTGGTAGACGACCACGACCAGGTCGGGCAGCGCCGGCGCGGGACTCGGCGCGCCGGGCGACACGCCGATGGCGTACGCGCCGGCGGCGGCGGACAGGTACAGCGCGGCACCGCACACCGCGGCGTCCGGGTCGTGGCGACCGGGCCGGGCGAGGTCGTCGCGGTCGACGCCGTGCGCGGCGAGGAAGCGTTGCGCCAGGTCGGCGGGGTCGCCGCCGTCGCCGATCGACCAGTGCAGCCGGGCGGTCTCGACGAGCCGCCGGCGACATCCGGGCGGCGCGCCGGGAGCATCGACCTCCACCAGTGGGAGCGCTTCCACGACGTCCGGGCGGTTACGGGTCATCCGTTCAGCCCATTCTGGGTGAACAAGACGCATCCTTGCTCGTTGCCGCTCAGTTTTCCTTGGTACTGTGCGTCACTGGTCATGTGAACCATGACACAGTGCCCCCACAGTCCGGAGAACCCGATGTGTCAGCACCAGCCCACCTGCCCCTCCGCCGACGCGACCGACCGAGAGGCCGCCCGCGTTCTCGCCTGCTTCCCTGAGCAGGGCTGGAGCCTGCTCTGCAACGGTGTCATCGTCTTCGAGGACACCGGTGAGCTGCTCCCCGACGGGCGCACCATCGCCCCCCACCGGGGTCCGGCCCGCCACGCCCTCGTCGCCTGAGCGATCACGCAGCGTCAGTGAGCGTACGCGCCGGTCACGACCGTCCGGCGCGCCGGCCGGGGCGGCGAGAGCCCACCGCCCCGGCGTCCGCCGCTCAGTCCTCGAACGCCTCCGGCGCGGGACACGAGCAGACCAGGTTCCGGTCGCCGTACGCGCCGTCGACGCGCCGCACCGGAGGCCAGTACCGGCCCGCCCGGTCCACCCCCGCCGGGTAGGCGCCCACCGACCGCGGGTACGGGTGCGGCCACTCGTCTGCCGACACCATCGCCGCCGTGTGCGGCGCGTTGGACAGCGGGTTGTCCCCCGCCGGCCACTCCCCCGAGCCGACCCTGTCGATCTCCGCCCGGATCGCGATCATCGCGTCGCAGAAGCGGTCCAGCTCGGCCAGGTCCTCACTCTCCGTCGGCTCCACCATCAGCGTCCCGGCCACCGGGAACGACATCGTCGGCGCGTGGAAGCCGTAGTCGATCAGCCGCTTCGCCACGTCGTCGACGCTCACGCCGGTGGCCTTGGTCAGCGGACGCAGGTCCAGGATGCACTCGTGCGCGACGAGGCCCTTGTTGCCGGCGTACAGCACCGGGAAGTGGTTGCGCAGCCGCGCCGCCACGTAGTTCGCCGCCAGGACCGCCACGCCGGTGGCGCGGGCCAGGCCGTCGGCGCCCATCATCCGCAGATACGCCCACGGGATCGGCAGGATCCCCGCCGACCCGTGGTTCGCCGCCGAGATCGCCGGCCGCCCGTCGGCGCGCGCGCCGAGCGGGTCACCGGGCAGGAACGGCGCCAGGTGCGACCGCACCGCCACCGGCCCGACCCCGGGGCCGCCGCCGCCGTGCGGAATGCAGAACGTCTTGTGCAGGTTCAGGTGCGACACGTCCGCCCCGAACCGGCCCGGCTTGGCGAACCCGACCAGCGCGTTGAGGTTCGCGCCGTCGACGTACACCTGCCCGCCCGCGTCGTGGACCTTCGCGCACAGCTGGGCGATGCCGGTCTCGTACACGCCGTGCGTCGACGGGTACGTCACCATGATCGCGGCGAGCGCGTCCCGGTGCTTGTCGATCTTCGCGTCGAGGTCGACCAGGTCGACGTTGCCGTCGGCGTCGCAGCCGACCACCACGACCCGCATGCCGGCCATCACCGCCGACGCGGCGTTGGTGCCGTGCGCCGACGACGGGATCAGGCACACGTCGCGGTGCCCCTCGCCGCGCTCCCGGTGGTAGCCGCGGATCGCCAGCAGCCCGGCCAGCTCACCCTGCGACCCGGCGTTCGGCTGCACGCTGACCGCGTCGTAGCCGGTGACCTCGGCCAGCCAGCCCTCCAGCTGCGCGATCAGCTCCCGGTACCCGGCGGTCTGCGTGTCCGGCGCGAACGGGTGCAGGTGCGCGAACTCCGGCCAGGTGATCGGTTCCATCTCGGTGGTCGCGTTGAGCTTCATCGTGCACGACCCCAGCGGGATCATGCCCCGGTCCAGCGCGTAGTCGAAGTCGGCCAGGCGGCGCAGGTAACGCAGCATCGCCGTCTCCGAGTGGTGGCTGCGGAACACCGGGTGGGTGAGGAAGCCCGACGTGCGGGCCAGCCCGTCCGGCAGCGCCGTCACGGTGTCGCCGTCGAACCCGTCGACGCCGAACGCCGCCCACACCGCCTCAAGGTGCGCGGGCGTGGTGGTCTCGTCGCACGACACGCCGACCCGGTCGGCGTCGACCAGCCGCAGGTTCACGTTGCGCTCGGCCGCGGCGGCCACCACGTCGGCGGCCCGGCCCGGCACGATCGCGGTGACGGTGTCGAAGAACGGCACGTCGGCCACGTCGACGCCGCCGGCCCGCAGCCCGGCCGCGAGCCGCGCCGCCGCCTCGTGGGTACGCCGGGCGATCGCGCGCAGCCCGTCCGGGCCGTGGTAGACGGCGTACATGCCGGCCATCACCGCGAGGAGCACCTGCGCGGTGCAGATGTTGCTGGTCGCCTTCTCCCGGCGGATGTGCTGCTCGCGGGTCTGCAACGCCAGCCGGTACGCCGGGTTTCCGTCGGCGTCGCGGGACACCCCCACCAGGCGGCCCGGCAGCATCCGCTCCAGGCCCGAACGCACCGCCAGGTAGCCGGCGTGCGGCCCGCCGAAGCCCATCGGCACACCGAACCGCTGGGTGGTGCCGGCGGCGATGTCGGCGCCGATCTCGCCCGGCGGGCGCAGCAGCGTCAACGCCAGCAGGTCCGCCGCGACAGCCACCAGCGCGCCCACGCCGTGCGCCGCCTCGACCAGCGCCCGGTGATCCCGGACCGCGCCGGAGGCGCCCGGGTACTGCAGGTGCAGGCCGAAGAACTCCGCCGGCAACTCGTCGCGCTCCACGTCGATCACGCGCACCTCGATGCCGAGCGGCTCGGCGCGGCTGGCGATCACCGCGACGGTCTGCGGCAGCGCGTCGGCGTCGACCACGTACACCGGGCTCTTGCTCTTGGACGCGCGGCGCGCGAGCGTCATCGCCTCGGCCGCGGCGGTGCCCTCGTCGAGCATGGAGGCGTTCGCCGTGGCCAGACCGGTCAGGTCGGTGACCATGGTCTGGAAGTTCAGCAGCGCCTCCAGCCGGCCCTGGCTGATCTCCGGCTGGTACGGCGTGTACGCGGTGTACCAGGCCGGGTTCTCCAGCACGTTGCGGCGGATCACCGCCGGGGTGTGCGTGCCGTGGTACCCCAGGCCGATCATGGACACGGCGACGGTGTTGCGGGCGGCCAGGGCGCGCAGCTCGGCGATCGCCTCCCGCTCGCTCGCCGGAGCCGGCAGGTCCAGGGTGCCGTGCCAGCGGATCACCTCGGGGATCGCCGCGTCCATCAGCTCGTCGACGGAGCCGTAACCGACGGTCTCCAGCATCCGGCGTTCGTCGTCGCGGCCGGGACCGATGTGCCGGTCGGCGAACTGCTCTGCGGTCATGCGCTGCGCTCCTTGGTGGGGCGAGGTCGACGGGTCGGCCTCCCCCTGAGTCGCGCTGACGCGCTCCACAGCGCCTGCCCACGTGGTCCTTTTGCCTGAGAGGTTCCGGGGAGAATCTGCCCCTTCGGCGCCGTCGGATCGACGGTCTCTCCCACGTGGGTGGTACCGGCACCTTCCACGCTACCAGCGGGCGTGTTTCCGGCTCATGTCCCGGGGGATGATCACACCGCCGCCGGGGCCGCCACCAGCCGGTCGGCCAGCGCGCACAGCGTGGCGCCCAGCGGCGCGTCCAGGCGCAGCGCCGCGTACCCGTCGCCACGGGTGACACCCTGGTTGACGATCGCCACCGGGATGCCGTGGCGGGCCGCCCGCAGCACGAACCGCCGCCCCGACATCACCGTCAACGACGACCCGAGCACCAGCAGCGCCCGGGCCCGCTCGACCAGGGCGAAACAGTCGGCGACCCGGGGCGCGGGCACCGTCTCACCGAAGAACACCACGTCCGGTTTCAGCATGCCCGTGCCGCAGAGCGCGCAGCCGACAGTGCGGAACCCGGTCACCGCCTCGTCGGGCAGATCCACGTCACCGTCGGGGTTGACACGCGCCACCCGGGCGTCGAAACCCGGGTTCGCCTCCGACAGCCGCCGGTGCAGCTCGTCGCGGCCGGTGGCGTTGCCGCAGTCCAGGCACGTCACCTCGTCGAGGCGGCCGTGCAACTCGATCACCCCGGCCGCGCCGGCCGCCGTGTGCAGCCCGTCGACGTTCTGGGTGATGATCCCCCCGAGCAGCCCGGCCGCCTGCAACCGGGCCACCGCCCGGTGCCCGTCGTTCGGCGCCGCCCGCGCGATCATCTGCCAGCCCAGGTGGCTACGCGCCCAGTACCGCCGCCGCGCCAGCGGATCCCGGGTGAACTCCTGGTACGTCATCGGGGTGTGCCGCCGGGCCGCGCCGCTGGGCCCCCGGTAGTCCGGGATGCCCGACTCGGTGGACAGGCCCGCGCCGCTGAGCACCACCACACCACCGGCGGCCACCAGCCGCGTCAACTCCTCGAACGCCTCACTCACCCGTCCATGCTCCCTCGCCGGCACGGTGATCGGCGAGGCCGGTCACCCGGCGGGGTACGCCCGGGCGGGCTAGGTTGACCATATGCGCGTCGTCATCGCCGGAGGCCACGGAAAGATCGCCAAACTGCTGGAGCGGGAACTGGCCGGACGCGGCGACACCGCGGTCGGACTCATCCGCAACCCCGACCACGCCGCCGCGCTGCGCGCAGCCGGTGCCGAACCCGTCGTCTGCGACCTGGAACACACCGACGTCGGCACCCTCGCCGCGCACCTGCACGGCGCCGACGCGGTCGTGTTCGCCGCCGGCGCCGGACCCGGCAGCGGCGCCGACCGCAAGGACACCGTCGACCACGGGGCCGCCGTGCTGCTCGCCGACGCCGCCGTCCAGGCCGGGGTACGCCGCTACCTGCTGGTCTCCTCCATGGGCGTGGACGCCGCCCCCGCCGACGGCACCGACGACGTGTGGGCGGCGTACCTGCGGGCCAAGAAGGCCGCCGAGGACGACGTCACCACGCGGGACCTCGACGTGACGGTGCTGCGGCCCGGCCGCCTCACCGACGACGAACCCGAAGGCCGCATCACCCTGGCCCGGCACGTCGAACCCGGCGCGATCAGCCGCGCCGACGTGGCCCGGGTGCTGCTCGCCCTGCTGTACGCCCCGGCCACCGCCGGGCACACCCTGGAACTGGTCGGCGGGGACAGCCCCATCGCCGAGGCGATCGCCGCCGTCTGACCCGCCGGCACGTCCCGGCCCGCCGGGACAGGCGGGCCGGGACAGGCGCTCAACGCTGGTGACGCGACAACGCCGGCTGCGGCACGCCCCCACCGCCCTGCGGCAACTCCCGGGCGATCCGCTCCATCGTGCGCGCCAGCTGCTCACTGCCGTCGTCGAGGTGCCGCGCCGCCGCCTGCATGTGCGAGATCATCATCTCGCCGAAGATCCGCAGCGCCTCCCGCGCCGCCACCGAGTCGTCGAAGCCGCTCCCGGCCGCGCTGCGGTACTCCGCCACCGCCCGCTCGGCCTCCCGCTTCGCCTCCTCCGCCGCCGCCCGCATGTAACTCTCGTACTGGGTACGGGCGTACTCGGCGACCCGGCGCGCGTAGTCGTGGGCCTGCGCGATGATCTGCTCGGCCTCCCGCTGCGCCGCCGACAACAGGTTGACCTCCTTCGCCGCCGGCGCCACCGCCGCCTCGGCGCTCGGGATCACCCCGTGCCGGTGCAGCTCCAGATGGTCGTTGAGCCGCTCGTTCTCCGCCCGCAGGTTCGCCACCTGCGCCGCCAGCAGATCCAGCTCGTCGGCCACCTGCAACCGGAACCGGTCCACATCGGTCTGGTCGTAACCGCGCCGGGTGAACGCCGCCGACCCGAACTCCCACCGCCGGACCCGGTCGGCGGTCAACCGCACCTGCACCGGACCGGACACCTGCTGCGCGTCGTAACCACTGATCGGGCCCGCGCTCACCGGCTCACCTCCGTTGTTCCCGGCCCGTCGGCGCCGGTCATCGTCCGCCACGCCGGGCCGTACCAGTGCTTGCCGTAACCCTCGTGATGCACCTGGCCCGGCTCGTAACCGGCAGCGGCGAACGCCGCCACCGAATGACCCACCATCTCGTCGGACCCGCACACGTACACATGCCGCGACCGCCAGTCCCCGTCGGCCAGCGCCCGGTCGGCGATCCGCACCGGCTCCCCCGGCCGCCCCGGCTCCGCCCCGGCCACGTACGACACCCGCAGCCACGGATGCGTCGCCGCCAACTTGTCGATCGCCTCGCTGTCGTAGAACTCCGTCCGCGAACGGGCACCCACATACAGGTCCACCCGCCGCCCCGAACCCTCCGCCGCGACCTGCTCCACCAGCGCCTTCACCGGCGCCCAGCCGGTGCCACCGGCCAGCAGCAGCAGATCCGACGACCCGGCCTGCCACAACGTCAACCGGTCCCCCACCGGCGACGCCAGATGGATCTGGTCACCGGCCGCGCACCCGTACACCAGCCGCGACGACACCACACCACCCGGCGCGGCCCGCACATGCAGCTCCACAGTGCCGTCCGGACGCGGCGCGTTCGCCGGCGAGTAGTACCGCCACGACCGCACCGCAGGATGCGACACCCCGATCGACTGGCCCGGCCGGAACGGCAACAGATACTGCGGACGCACCGTCAGCACCGCCACGTCGAACGTGCGCTGCTCGTGGGTCAGCACCTCCGCCACCCACCACGGCGGCGACTGCGACTCCGCGGCCTGCGCGCCCTCCGTCATCACCTGCGCGACCAGCCCGTACGCCGCGGTCCAGTCGGCGGCCAGTTCCTCGGTCCACGCCTCACCGCAGAAGTGCCGCAACGTCGCCAGCAGCGCCTCACCGACGGCCGGGTAGTGCTCGGCGCGCACCGCGAACTTCCGGTGATCCGCGCCGAGGTCCCGCAGGAACCCGACCAGCCGGTCCACCTGATCCACGTGGGACACCACATGCCCCAACGCCGCCACCAGACGGTCCCGCTGCCCGGCCATGTTCGTCGGGAACATCTGCCGCGTCTCCGGATGCGACAGGAACAGCGTCGAATAGAAGTAGAGCGGCACCTGGTCGCCGTGCGCGGCGACCAGGGACCAGCTCTGCTTGAGCCGTGCGACGTCCACGCTCAGGCGTCTCCCGCCGACACGACCTGCTCCCGCACCTGCCCGAGCACGACCTGCACGTCGGCGATCACGTCCGCCGGCACGCCCAGCTCCACCAGCGTCGCGGTCAGGTGCTCACCGACCTTCGCGTAGTGCTCGCCCGTGATGTTCAACGGCTGGTGCGCCTCGTCCAGCCCGCGGCCCGCGTACTCGTTCGGGCCACCCAGCACCACCGCCAGCATCAACGCCAGGTGCCGCCGCTGCTCCACCATGTCCACGTCGGCGAAGTAGCCGGCCAGATCAGGATCGGCCAGCACCTTGTCGTAGAACAGCTCCACAGCGGCCTTCACCGCCGCCGCGCCACCGATGCGCTCGTAGTGGGAGATCGGGGTGGTCTCGCTCGTCACCGTCATGCTCGGTCCTTCCAGCAGGGGTCCGCGGTCAGCGCCGCGGCAGGGGTTCGCCGTCCGGCGCGGCGTCACACAGCGTTCCGCCGTGATCTCGACACGCCGACGACCGGAACGGACCATAGCGTGCCCGACGCGCCAGTTCACGCCCACCCTGTCCGGATCCCGAGAACTGTCAACTACGGACAGTCAACAACCGGGGCGAGGTCGATGAACAAAGAGCTACCAGGCGGCGACAGCAGGTGAACACGAACGACGTACCGTCCTTTTCGGACATCACGTGCGCAGCGGCAGTGACCTGCGGACATTCACGCACTACTCGAACCGCGCCGCACACACCCCGAAGGCCACCGGGAAGGAGCACACCCCGTCACCAAAACACGAATCGCGCCACACCCTTTTCGGGCGCGGCGCGATCCCGTCAACGAGACGCGACGCAGGTCACCCGGCCCGACGCCGGGCCCGCCGCGCCGCCAACTCGTCACCCACCGGCTCGGCCTCCGGCTCCGCCGCGGCCGCCGGCTCCTGCCCACCCACCGGCTCCGCCGGCAGATGCGACAACGAACCCTGGATCTCCTTGAACGCCCCACCGATAGCGATGCCGAACACCCCCTGGCCGCCCTGCAACAGGTCGACCACCTCCTCCGGAGACCGGCACTCGTACACGGTCGTCCCATCGGAGATCAACGTGATGCCCGCCAGATCGTCCACCCCACGCGACCGCAACGCCTCGATCGCCTTCCGGATGTTCTGCAACGACACCCCGGCGTCCAGCAGCCGCTTCACGACCTTCAACACCACCAGGTCGCGGAACGAGTACAACCGCGACGTCCCCGAACCCGAAGCGTCACGCACACTCGGCACCACAAGCGCCGTACGCGCCCAGTAGTCGAGCTGCCGGTAACTGATGCCCACCGCCGAACACGCGGTCACACCCCGATAACCGACCTCGCCGTCACCGGCCGGATCGGCCCCCACACCCGCCTGCTGCTGCTCCACACTCGGACCAGGATCCCGCGGCTCGTGCATCCGGACCAACCTCCCCGCGCCCGTGGCGGTGCCGCGCCGACTCCCCGTACGCGCACCACTCGACACGGCAACCCTAACGCCGCCCCCCGCACTTCACCCGCAGGAGACACCACGACACGCCGCGCCACCACCCGGCGACACCACGCACCGGCACGCCTCAACCCGCGAAGTCCTCCGGACGCACCTGATCCAGGAACTCCCGGAACTTCTCCACCTCGTCCTCCTGCTCGTCCGGGATCACGATCCCCGCCTCGCTGAGGACCTGCTCCGCACAACGAATCGGAGCACCCACCCGCAACGCCAACGCGATGGAGTCACTCGGCCGCGCCGACACCCGCACCCCGTCACCCAGAAGCAGATCCGCGTAGAACACGTTCTCCTTCAACTCGGTGATCTCCACCGCCCGCAACGGCGCCTGCAACGCCGCCAGCACATCCCGCAGCAGATCGTGCGTCAACGGCCGGGCCGGCTTGACCCCCTGCTGCTCATAGGCGATCGCCGTCGCCTCGACCGCGCCGATCCAGATCGGCAGATAGCGGTCCCCCTCGACCTCCCGCAGCAGGACGATCGGCTGGTTACTGGGCAGCTCCACCCGAACTCCGACCACGCTCAGCTCGCGCACCGCCGCCTCCGTGTCGTCGTCACCTTGCACCGCGCCCTTCCCTGCACGGTACACGGACCAGGACACGGGAGTCCCACGCGCTACGTGCACCACGCCTCGCCGGACGGGCATACCCCGGCAAGCCTACGACACGCGCCACCAAGCAGATCTTTCCGCGCCCACACGCGACGAAGGGCCGGACGCCGTAACGGCACCCGACCCTCCGCACCGACCTCACCGGCCCAACGTCGACCGCAACCCCACCCGCAGCAACGCCGCGTGCAACCGCTGCGACAACGCCACCAGCTCCCGCGCCGTCTCCGCCGCCCGAGCCCGCGCCGCCGGATCACTCTGCCGCGCCAACGGCGCCACCAACTGCGCGAACAAGCCGACCTCACGATCCGCCGCCGACCGGTACGCCCGCAGATGCCGCGGCTCCAACCCGTACGCCGCCAGACCCGCCACCGCACTCGCGATGATCAACGCATCCGCGTCGTACCACCCCGGCGGATCCGACACCAGCACACCCAGCCGCTCCAACTCCGCGAGCGTCGACTCGTCAACACCACTACGAGCGATCAGACCGGCCCGGTCCAGCCGCACCTCCGACGACTCGGCCGACTCCCCCGGCTCCCGGCCCGGAACCTCACCACCCGGACCCACAGCCACCAGGTTCGGCCGCCCCCGCCCCGGCGACGGGCCAGACCCGTCCCACCGGGCCAACTGCTCCCGGATCACCCGCAACGGCAGATACTGATCCCGCTGCGCGGTCAACACGAACCGCAACCGCGCCACATCGTCCCAGCCGTACTTCCGATAACCCGCCGGCGTCCGCTGCGGCTCCACCAGGCCCTCGGCCTCCAGGAACCGCAACTTCGAGATCGTGACGTCCGGAAACTCCGGCCGCAACTGCGCCAGCACCTCGCCGATACTCATCAGCGCAGGCGCCCGCGCCGCCCCGGACGGCGTCGAAGCCGCAGGCTCGTTCACCCCCGGCCGGCCTCCTCCGGACGCGGACCGGCGATGAACACCACCCGGAACTTACCGATCTGCACCTCGTCACCGTTACTCAACGTGGCCGCCTCGACCCGCTCACGATTCACGTACGTGCCGTTCAGGCTGCCCACATCCCGCACCGTGAACGTCCCACCGTCACGGTGGAACTCCGCGTGCCGCCGCGACACCGTCACGTCGTCCAGGAAGATGTCACTGTCCGGGTGCCGCCCACTCGTCGTCACATCGTGGTCCAACAGGAACCGGGCACCCGCATTCGGACCCCGGCGAACCACCAGCAACGCCATACCCGGCGGCAACGAACCGGACATCCGGCTCGGCACCACATCGGTGTCCGGCCCCTCCAGCACTTCGTCGAGCGAGCCGAGATTGAGCGTCGAAGTGACGTCGAGCGGGGGGAACTCGTCGTCTGGGCGCGTCATGGGACCACCTCACGGATCTGTTCGGTCGGCGTCAGGGAATGGCGGGTCTGGCCGCCGGGCAACACCACACCCGGCGGCTGGCTCCCCTTGCCCGGGAAGGCGCATTCCGCAACGCTCAAACTATTGGTTCTCGGTCGACTGGGCGAGCCTAGCCAGCGCCGAAATGCAGGGCAACCGGACGCGCGGAACCACGCCGCCGCCCGGAACAGCACGAACTCAGCTCTCGGTGAGCTCGCGGTACGCATCGGCGGTCAGCAAACCCTCGACCGCCGCCGGATCGTCCGGAGTGATCTCGACCAACCACCCCGCACCGTACGGATCCGTGTTGATCACCTCAGGGGTGTCGGCCAACGCCTCGTTGCGCGCCGACACCGTACCGCTCAGCGGCGCGTAGATCTCCGACACACTCTTCGTCGACTCGATCTCGCCCAGCGACTCACCCGCCGCCACCACCGCACCGGGCTCCGGCAGCTGCACGAACACGATGTCACCCAGGGCGTCCTGCGCGAAGTGCGTGATACCGACGCGGACGACACCACCGTCACCACCGACCACCCACTCGTGCTCGGCGGTGTACCGCAGATCCTCAGGAATCACCAGCTGCGTCCTTCGTCATCGGTGCACCGGAGAAACCGGCGCGGCCGCGACCGGTCACGAAACCGGCCGGGCGTGGTCCAGCTTGATCGGCGCGTGCAGCTGCGAAACCTCCACAACCTCACGATCCTCGGAGGTCACGTTACCGCCGCCGTCCCGCACCGATGCGACCACCCCGCCGGGAATGTTCAACGCCGTACGCATCGTCGCCGGATCACCGATCACCATGATCGTGAACGGACCCGTCAACCGACGCCCGTCCACCACCAGCGCACCATCGGGCCCGTCCACGAAATACGTCGACGCGATGACCCGCGCCGCCGTACCGTCCGCCCCCTGGATCTGCATCGCCTCCGCGCCCGCACCCCGCAACTCCTGCACCGCGTCCAGGATCCGCGTCGACGACACCGCCTTCGACGGCCCCGAGAACCGCACCTCAAGACCCGGGCCCACCGCCGGCAACGTACCCGCCAGGATGCCCAGCTCGTCCGCCCGCCGCGTCGCCTCCTCCAACGCCGCCTGCCGGCCCTGCTCACCCGAGCGCAACTGCCGCTGGCTCTCCTCCAGCAACTCGATCTCCTGGCGCAGCCGCCGCTCCCGCGAATCCAGATCCGACGAGATCCGCACCAGGTCCTCCTCCCGCGTCGCCGCGAGCGTCGGATCCGTCGACGTCGTCTTGAACTGCACCACCAGCGTGAAACCCAGCAACGCCAGCAGCACCGCGATCATCGCGCCCGCCGACGAGAACCGCCGGGCCACCGACGGCGCACCGGCCGCCGCACCCGGCTCCGGCTCGGACTCCGGCACCGCCTCCCGCTCCGCGGGCTCCGCCGCCTCGTCCGGCACCGGCTCCACCGGCGCCAACGGGCTCAACTCGTCCGGATCGGGCGCGTCCGGGCGCGGATCCGGCTCACCAGCCGGACCCGACGGCCGCGCCGGCTCCCCCGGCCGCGGCCACCCCGTCCCCGTCTCCCTGTGTTCCTCGCTCATCGCCACAAACCTACGCCCGGAACAGGTGCCGGCGGATCGCCGCCACGTTTCCGAAGATGCGCACGCCGAGCACGACCACCACACCCGTCGACAACTGACCGCCCACGCCCAACTGGTCACCCAGATACACGATCAGACCCGCCACCAGCACATTCGAGATGAACGACACCACGAACTGCTTGTCGTCGAAGATCCGGTCCAGCTTCGCCCGCACCCCACCGAACACCGCGTCCAACGCGGCCACCACAGCGATCGGCAGATACGGCTGCAACGCCGCCGGCACGGTGGGGTCCAGATACACCCCGAGCACCACACCGGCGAGCAACGCCAGCACCGCGATCATCGGCCACCTCCCGAAGGGCTGGAAGAAACACCCGGGCCGGACGACCCAGGACTCGACGAACCGGCGGCACCCGAACCCGACGGGCGCGCACTCGCGCTCGGACCCGGCGTCGCCGGAGGCTCGGCGTAGCGTAGCCGCGGCTGCGGCGCCGCCGGCAACGTGAGGTCACCGACCCGCTTCACCCCGAACGACAGACCCGTCGTCCGCGCCACCTCACGCATCAACGCCGCCGCCCGGCTCTCGTCGAACCGGTCCCGCATCGACCTCGGCCCGATCGCCTGCACCTCGTACGGACCCGTCACCGGCCGGTAGTCCACCAGGATCGCCTCACCCGCCGACCGGATCGTCGACGTCGCCGTCAACCGCTGGCCGTTCACCGCCACCGCCTCGGCGCCCGCCGCCCACAACGCGTTAGCGACCTTCTGCAGATCCGAATACAGCACCCGGGACGGACCCGCGTCCCCGTTGGTCACGCCGTCCTCGTCCGCCGCCGCGTCGGCCAGCCGCACCACCACGCCGTCCCCGCGCACCCGGGCCAGGCCGGTACCCGCCTCCAGCGTGCGCAGCCGGGACGCCTGCGAACCGCTCAGCGTCGCGTCCCGCTGCCGGCCGACCTCCTCGCGCAACTGCTCGGCGCGCTCGGTCAACCGGTCGGTCTCCGCCTCCCGGCCCTTGATCTCGGCGACCAGGCCGGCCCGCGCCGTCGCGCGGCTCGGCTCCTCCGCCACCGTCTCCCGGTACGCCACCGCGAACAGGAACCCGATCACCGCCAGCACCAGCAGGCTCACCGGGCGGCCCAGCACCTGCCGCACCCGCGACATCGAGCCCGTCGCCCGGCGCTCCGACGCGTCCCCGTATCCCGGATCCAGCGGATTGCGGAACAGCTCGGTCAGGAAATCCGGCGCGTACACCCGGCTCGACGGGTCGCGCTCCTTCTCCCCGTCCCGGGACGGCGGCGCGGTCATGCCGCCGCCTCCGCGCGCCGCTCCCGCATGACCCGCACGAGGCGGCTGGCCTGCACCACGTACATCGCGCCGGCCACCCAGTAGAGGACCAGGCCCCACCAGGCCAGCCCCCAGCCGATCGCGCCGGCGGCGGTGCCGGCACCCGGCACAGCGTCCGCCAGCAGGAGGACCGGGAACGCCGCCAGCAGCAGGAACGTCGCGGTCTTGCCCATGTAGTGCACCGGCGGCGGGCCGTAGCCGTACCGGCGCAGCACGCCGAGGGACACCAGCAGCAGCAGCTCGCGGGCCAGCAGCGCCCCGGTGAACTGCCAGGGCACCACCTCGCGGGCGGTGAACGCGAGCAGCGTGGCGAGGATGTAGAGGCGGTCGGCCAGCGGGTCGAGTAGCTCGCCGAGCCGGCTCACCTGGCCCAGACGGCGGGCGATCCAGCCGTCCACCCAGTCGCTGGTGCCGCCCACGGCGAGCACCGCGATGGCGGCGACGTCGGCACGGACCACGAGGAACAGGTACAGGAAGACCGGCACGCCGACGAGCCGGACGAAGCTGATCAGGTTGGGCAGCGTGAGGACGCGGTCTCCCACGACCGTGGCGGCCCTGGAATCCGGTTGCTCAGCTGGAGCCGGCCGACGCGACACCGAACCCTCCCTTCGCAGCACGGTCCGGCAGCCGGACGAGCGGCCGCTGGAGGGACGTGCGCGTTGCCGGCCGGTCAGACGCCGGCGCCCTCTGTGATCCCGGGCTGGGACCTCCCCGACGCGGCCCGTGATCACGGGCCCGCCCAGTTGCGCTGCCACTATATCGGGCTCGCCCTTCCCGTCCGTTCGCCCCGCTGCGTGGTTGCTCAGCGGTGTCACGGTGGCGACCGTCACAACCGCTAAGGCATCCTAGGACACTAGTCGAGCGGTGGGAGGCGGGGCGGACGCCGGCGTGCCGGGTCAGGCGGTACGCGCGGCCGAGTCGGAGCCGGCCTGCGGGGCGGTCGTGGTGGCCGCCTGACTGAACGCCACAAGCGCCAGCAGCAGCTCGTGCTGCACCCGGTTGGGCATCCGGTCGAGCACGGCCTGCACCGCCCGGTGCCGCCTCTCCTGGAGGTCGCGCAGCAGCGTGTCCGCCGCCGCGGTCGGGATCAGCCGCACCTCCCGCCGGTCGCGCGGGTCGGCCACCCGGCGCAACAGGCCGACCGCCTCGAGGCGGTCGCAGAGCCGGCTCGCCGACGACGGGACCACGTCCAGCAGCTCGGCCAGCCGGTTCACGTTGGTGTCCGGATGCGACACGATCAGCGACAGCACCCGCAACTGGGTGGGTGAGACGCTGACGGTGTGCCGGGAGGTCGCGGAGTCGAGCACACCGATGAGCGCCTCCGCAGCCGACTCGATGGCCGCGGCAAGATTCGGAGGTCGCTCCACTCGCTGTCCCCTGCGATCGTCCCGCTCGTGTTCGCTCCGCCGCCCCGGTCACTGCCCCGTCGCGTCGTCGGACCGGCTGGAGCCCAGCCAGTCCAGGCAGACGACCACCGCGTCGTCGCGGAGATCCGCGTCGGCATGGTACGCGTGCAGTTCGCGCATCACCGTACCAACTGCCTCGGTCGCCGGCTGCAGCCGAGTCGACCGCATCGCGCGCGCCATCGCCCGGACGCCGTACGGCTCCTGGTCGTCGGGCTCCGCCGCGTACACCCCGTCGCTGACCACGAAGAGACGGTCGCCCGGATCCAGAGTGAACTCCTGCACGTCGTAGCGCGTCTCGGCGAACATGCCCAGCGGCAGTTGCTGCTCCAGCGCGATCGGCGTGACGCGGCCCCCGCGCAGCCGCAGCAGTTGCGGAGAGCCGGCGTCCACCACCCGCATCACGCCCCGCCGGCTGTCCAGCTCCAGCAGCAGGGTGGCCACGTGCCGGCTGCCCCGGTGCTGGTAGTAGATGGTGTCCGAGGCCAGCTCCGCCTGCTCCACCAGGCTGCCGCCGGACCGCCGGGCGTTGCGCATGGCGTTGACGGTCATCGCCGTCAGCATCGACGCGGCCAGGCCGATGCCGGTGCCGTTGAGCACGGTGAGGGTGAGCCGGTCACCGTCCACCGACCAGTCGAAGTGGTCACCGCCCACCGTGTACGCCGGTTCGAGCTGTCCGGCGAGCAGCGCGTCGCCCAGCCGTACGCTGCGCCCCGGCAACAGGTCCCACTGCATCTCGGCGGCCATGCTCAGCCGTTCCCGCCGCCGGGCCCGCCGGTAGCGGTCGGTCTCCCGGTCGGCCGCCCGGATCGCCACGGCGAGTTCCCCGGCGGCGTCGCGGGCGGCCTCCACGGTGGCCGCGTCCGGGTCGCCGGGCAGCTCCACCATCAGCACGCCGAGCCGCTCGCCCCACACCGACAGCGGCAGGTACGCCCGGCAGCGGCCGTCCTCGACGATGTCCAGAACCGGCTCCTGGCTGCTGAAACAGCGCTGGGCCACGCTGCGGGCCAGCAGCGGGCCGCCGTCGGGCACATCCGGGTCGAGCACCGGCCAGAGTCCGCTGGCGCGGTAGTCGGCGACGAACACCTCCGCCCGCGCGGCCCCGAGCGTCTGGCGCAGCACCGCGTCCGCGGTCTCCACCAGCTTGTCGGGCGGCGCCGTGCGCAGGGCACGCGACACCGTTCCGGACGCCTCCGGCATGCTCATCCTCCGATGACGACTATTGCTACAGAGCAAACATCATACGAAGGCCACGGGACGGCGTACGCTCCGCCTCGGCCGCGCGTGCCGGGACCGGCTCAGCCGGCCGGGCGCGACGCCAGCGCGCCGTGGAACGCGTCCGGCACCGGCTCCGGCTCCCCCACCGGCCGCCACCGCGCCACCGGCACGATGCCGTCGCCGGTCGGCTGCCAGCGGCCCAGCAGCGGCGCGAACCGCCCGGGCGCCCGCATCCGGAACGCCGGACCCATCATGGCCAGCGCCTCCGGGTGCCCGGCCAGTTCCTCGGAGTCGAAGTCGATCGCCAGCCGGCTGCCCGGCGCCACCGCCTGGTACAGCTCGTCGAGCGTACGGGCGAGGGTGTCGTCGTCCAGGAACGCCGCCAGCCCGAGGAAGACCACCCCCACCGGCCGTCTCCCCCAGCCCGGCACGAAGCGGTGCAACTGCGCCCGGTCGACGGTCCCGATGTCGGTGGCGTCGCCGTAGCCGTAGCCGGCCCGGTCGCTGCCGGCGAGCAGGCGCCGGCCCAGCCGGACCGTCTCCGGGTCCACGTCGGTGTAGAGGACCGTCGCCTCCGGCGCGACCTCGTGCACGTTGCCGCAGGTGGGCACGCCCGCGTCGAACACCAGGAAGCCGTCGATCCCGTCGTCGGCCATGGCCCGCACGGTACGGCCGAGGAAGCCGCGCAGCGAGCGGAAGATCGCCGCGCAGGGCCCGTACGCCGCCTCGAACGCCGTCGCGGCGGCCACGTCCACCGGGCGGTGGTGCCGGCCGCCGAGCCAGTAGTCGATCATGCGGGCGGTGCTCGGTCCGTCCGGCTGATCCATCGACGGGGCTCCCTCCCCTGGGCGCTGCACGCCAGCGTACCCAGCGGACGAGCCCGCCGGTATCGCCCCGGGCCGAACGTCCCGGCCGCGATACTGGCCACGGGGGTGCCCGCCACGAGGAGGTACTGGTGAACTCGGCGAACGGGGCCGCGGTGGTGGCCGGAGTGGACGGCTCCGAGCCCGCGACGCGGGCGGTACGCCTGGCGGCCCGGGAGGCGCGGGCGCGCAACCGGCCGTTGCGTCTGGTGCACGGCTTCATCTGGCCGCTGATGCGCGTGCCGGTCTCCGCGCCGGCCGGGTCACCACCCGGTGCGGGGCTGCGCCACCAGGCCGAGCAGCTGGTCGCCGACGCGGTCGCGGTGGCCGAGGCGGAATCGCCGGGGCTGCGCATCACCGGCGAGATCATCGACGGCGAGGCGGCGGCGGTACTGCTCGCCGAGTCCCCCACCGCCGCCGTGATCGTGCTCGGCGACCGGGGCCTGGGCGGCTTCGCCGCGCTCGTGATCGGCTCGGTCGCCCTGCAGGTCGCCTCGTACGCCGACTGCCCGGTGCTGATCGACCGCGGCGCCGCCCGCCCGGACGGCCCGGTCGTGGTCGGCGTGGACGGCTCCACACTGTCGCGCGGTGCCGTCGAGTTCGCCGCCGAGACCGCGGCGGTGCGCGACGCGCCGCTGCGGGTGCTGCACGCGGCCTCGCGCAACCGGGACGACGCCGAGCAGGAGCGGGTGCTCGCCGAGGCGCTCGCCGGGATCGGCGAGCGGTGGCCGGCGCTGGCGGTGCACACCGAGGCGATACGCGCCAAGCCGGTCGCGGCGCTGGCCGCGGCGTCCCGCGACGCGCAACTCGTGGTGGTGGGGCGGCAGGGCCGGGGCGAGCTGAGCGGGCTGCTGCTCGGCTCGGTGAGCCAGGGGATCCTGCACCGGTCCGCCTGCCCGGTCGCGGTGGTCCGCGCCCCGGACTGAGCGCCGGCCCGTGCGGCCGGTCCGGCACGGTTGGTCCCGGCCCGGGCGGGTAGACGCCTACGGTCAGCGCACAGCGATCCGCAGGAGGCAGAGATGCCAGGACCACGGCCGGGCAGCAACGCGTACGACAAGCAGCGGGCACGCCTTCGCGACCTCGTCGAGCAGTCCGGACGGGCCGCCGACAAGGAGGCGAACCAGGTCGCCAACCGGATCCTCCAGGACGACAGGGGCCAACGCGGTGTGGTCCGGGGCGAACGGACCTACGGCCCCAAGGGCAACCGGGAACCGGGTGACCCGAAGTGAGGACGGCAGCGGTTGTCGACGGCGCCATCGCGGGCGCCGTCGGCAGCGCCGTCCTCAACGCGGTGTCCTACCTCGACATGGCGTTACGGGCCCGGCCGGCCAGCAGCACCCCCGAATCGGTGGCCGGACGGCTGGCCGACGTCACGCACGTCGACCTGGGCCCCGGCGACGAGGCGGCGAACCGCCGCTCCGGCCTGGGGCCACTTCTCGGGTACGCCACAGGCATCGCCGCCGGAGCCGCGTTCGGCCTGCTCGCCGCGCGTCGCCTGGTGCCGTTGCCGCTGGCCACGGTGCTGCTCGGCGGCGGGGTGATGGCCACCTCCGACGGCTCGATGACGGTGCTCGGCGTGACCGACCCGCGCACGTGGCGGCGCGGCGACTGGGTCTCCGACCTGATTCCGCACCTGGCGTACGGGCTGTCGGCCGCAGCCACCTGGCGGCGGCTGCGGCCGACGTCGGCGCGCGGTTAGCTCTCGTCGTCGGCGACCGGCTCACCGGCCGGGCCGTACGGCGACGCCTGTCCCCTCGGGACGGGCCGTCCGGCGTCGGCGTTCGACGTGCCACGGCCTCGCGAACGGCCGCCCGCCTGGGTGGCCGTCTTACGGCTGTCCTGGCTGGTGGCGCCGAGGTCGTTCCGGCGCAGTTCCTCCTGCTGCGGCTTGACCACGGGTCTCTCCTTCCCGGTGGGAGCACACGGCGTCGGCCGCGCACCCGCCCCGCGTACCCGCCGCCGCCCGGCGCATTCCGGCTCGGCCCGGGGGTCTGGCCGGGGCCGGGGCGGGTAATGCGGGTGGATGCCAGACGATCGCAACGTCGCGCGAGCCCTGCTGGACCGGCAGTCCCGCACGTACGCGGAGGAGGCCGGCATCGCCCTGGCCGACCGGCCCGGCCCGCTGTACCAGTTGCTGGTGCTCACCACGCTGCTGAGCACCCGGATCCGGGCCTCGGTGGCGGTGGCCGCCGCCCGGGAACTGTTCGCCGCCGGTTACCGCACCCCGCAGGCGATGGAGGCGGCGACCTGGCAGGACCGGGTCGACGCGCTGGGCCGGGGTCACTACCGGCGCTACGACGAGCGGACCGCCACCATGCTCGGCACCGGCGCCCGGCTCTGCCTTGATCGCTGGCACGGCGACCTGCGGCGGCTGCACAGGGAGGCCGGCGCCGACCGGGCCGTGCTGCGCCGGCTGCTCACCGAGTTCCCCGGCATCGGCCCCACCGGCGCGGACATCTTCCTGCGCGAGGCGCAGTCGGTCTGGCCGGACGTGTGCCCGTACGCCGACCGGCGCACGCTCGCCGGGGCGCGCCGGCTGGGCCTGCCGGCGAGCCCGGGTGACCTGGTCGGGCTGGTCGGCGAGGCCGACTTCGGCCGGCTGGCGTCGGCGCTGGTGCGGGTGGCCCTGGGCGAGGAGTCGGCCGGCGAGGTGAGCCGCAGCGCCGCGACCGCCCACTGAGCCGGGCGGCTACTTGGCCGGGCCGGGCTTGGTGAGGTTCCAGGCCAGCAGCGAGGCGAGCAGCGCGAGCAGCACCACGCCGCCGGAGACGCCCTCCTCGCCGCTGCCGCGGCTCCCGGAGAACCCGAAGTAGATCACGGCAAGTCCGGCCAGCACGGTGATGAACGTACGCAGTCCTCGGTCCTTCACGCCCGCACCGTACGGCCGGCGGCCGGACACGGGACGGGGATCGGGCGGTTGTCCCCCGTCCGGGTGTCAGTCCGGGGAGCGGCCGACAGCGGGGCCGCGCAGCCGGACCCGGCGGATCGCGCGCCCGGCCACCTCGACCACCTCGACGGTGAGGCCGGGCAGCCGCACCCGCTCCCCCGGACCCTCGGGCAGCCGGCCCAGACCGGCCAGCACCAGCCCGGCCACCGTGGTGTACTCCCGCGACAGCGGGAACGTCACGCGCACGCCCACGTCGGGCAGGTCGTGCAGCGGGAAGTCGCCGGGCAGCAGCAACGCGCCGTCCGGCTCCCGCACGGCGCGGCGTACGTCCTTGTCGGTCTCGTCGTACAGCTCGCCGACCACCTCCTCGAGCAGGTCCTCCATGGTGACGAGGCCGTCCACGCCGCCGTACTCGTCGACCACCAGGGCGAGCTGTTCGTGGCGCTGGCGCAGTTGCCGCATCGCGTCGGCCACCGGCAGCGTGCCGGGTAGCAGCAGCGGCGGGCGGGCCCGGTCGCCGACGAGCGCGCCGTCGGCGTCCACCAGGTCGCGGATGTGCACGGTGCCGCGGACGTCGTCGAGGCCGCCCGGTCCGATCACCGGCGCCCGGGACCGCCCGGTCGCGGCCAGGTGCCGCATCGCGTCGGCCGCCGGCAGGTCGGCGGGGAGCGT
This sequence comes from Micromonospora sp. NPDC049203, assembly GCF_043197215.1. Classification (NCBI taxonomy): domain Bacteria; kingdom Bacillati; phylum Actinomycetota; class Actinomycetes; order Micromonosporales; family Micromonosporaceae; genus Micromonospora; species Micromonospora sp. NPDC049203. The sequence goes on from NZ_JBICSV010000013.1 coordinate 67,368, forward strand.
GGTCACGTCGCGGCGCGCGACGAGGATCTCCCGCAGGGTACGGCCGGCGATGTCGAACGCTCCGGCGAGGATCTCCCGCTGCTGGGCGGACAGGCCGCGCTGGCTGACCAGCATCTCCCGCAGCTCCTCCTCGGTCACCTCCTCGCGGCTGGCGCGCGGGTCGCCGCCGGCGAGCCGGACCAGCAGGTCGGTGGAGCGGCCGAGCAGCCACACCGCCGGCCGCGACAGCCGGGCCAGCAGGTCCAGCGGGGCGGCGCTGATCAGCGCCCACCGTTCCGCCGTCTGCATGGCCAGCCGCTTGGGCGCCAGCTCCCCCACCACGAGGGTGAGGAACGTCAGCAGCAGCGTCACCACGAACACCGCCACCGGACGGGCGGCCGCGCCGAGGAAGCCCAGCGGGCCGACCAGCGGCTCGGCGAGTGTCACCGCGGCGGCGGCCGACGCGAGGAACCCGGCGAGCGTGATGCCGAGCTGGATGGTGGCCAGGTAGCGGTTCGGCTCGCGGGTGAGGCGGCTCAGGCGCGCCCCGGCCCGACCGGACCGCGCCAGCCGCCGCAACTGCCCCTCCCGCAGGCTCACCAGCGCCATCTCGCTGCCGGACAGGGCGGCGTTGACCAGGATCAGGACCAGCACCAGCGCGACCTGGACACCCATCAGTCGGTCTCCAGGTCGTCCAGCGAGATCGCGTGGGTCATCAGCCAGCGGGCCAGCGCGGCCATCCCGAACAGCCACAGCGGCGCCGACTCGGTGGGGCCGTTCGTGGCGAAGATGGCGAAGCGCAGGTCCGGTGCCCGGTACGCCTCGATCCGCCACTTGTGGTTCTTGTCCCGCCAGACCGCGGAAGGGTCCATGGCGTCACGGTAGGTGACCAGCGTGGGGCGGTGGCGCCGGTTGGCTCAGCCCGGCGGGCGGACCACCTCGCGGGCGTCGTCGGGCAACCGCCGGGTGGCCCCGCGCCGGTCCAGCAGCTCCAGCAGCGGCACCGCCACCCGGCGGGTGGTGCCGAGCGCCTGCCGGGCGGCGCTGAGCGTGAACGGCTGCGGCAGCCCGGCGAGCACGCGTACCGCGTCGTCCGGTGCGCCGGGCAGCAGCACCACGTTCTCGGCCAGCTTCAGCAGCGCGCCGGCCCGCACCGCGGCGCCGATCTCCCGAGGGCCGAGCCCGAGGTCGGCCAGGTGGTGCGCCTCGGGAGCCTGGAACGGGCGGTCGCCGTACTCGGCCCGGACCCGGTCCACCGCCCGGGCCACCGGGTCCGGCAGGGTCTGCTGCGGGGCCGCGGTGACCAGGCCGTCACGCAGCCGCAGCGGTGGGCGCAGCAGCGCCGTGACCAGGGCGCGGTCGGGCAGGTCGAGCCGGTGCCGCAGCACGTCGACGGGTACGCCCGCGGCGAGCGGATGCTCGGCGGCGTACCGGGTGACCTCCTCGGTGAGGCGGCGGCCCAGGTCCCGCCAGTGCTCCGGGTCGGCCAGCCACTGCCCGGCCACCGGCGTCGCGGTCGGTGGCACGCCCATCCGGGTCAGGTCCCCGGCCCGGACCAGCCGCCGTCGCCGCAGTTCCCCGGCCGGGTCCGGCCGCCCGTCCAGGCCGGCCAGCACCGCCGCGCGGGCGGCGGCCGCGCCCCGGCGGCGCAGCGGCGGCGGGTCCACGTCCAGCACCGTCACGCCGCCCGCGACGTGGTGCCGGCCGGGATCGCGCAACAGCGCCCGGTCGCCGATCAGCAGCGGCAACGGACGGGCCAGGCGCAGCCGTACCGTGTCCGGGCCCAGCGGCCGGACCCGGGCGGGCACCGCCGCCGAGCCCACGTGCAGGGTGAGCGTGGCCGGCAGGTCGGCGGCCGGATCGCCGGACAGCCGCACGTCGAGCAGGTCGGTACGCCCGAACCGGCCGGGGCTGAGCAGCGCGTCGCCGCGCCCGACCCGGTCCCGGGGCAGGCCGCGCGGGTTCACCGCGACCCGGGCCACCGCCTCGACGGCGGGGTGTGCGACGCCGAGCGAGTGCAGTCCGCGTACCCGTACCGTCTCGCCGGTGGCGGCCAGTTCCAGCTCGTCGCCGACGCGCAGCCGGCCGCCGCCGAGCGTGCCGGTGACCACAGTGCCGCTGCCCCGGACGGTGAACGCGCGGTCCACCCAGAGCCGCACCGGCGCGTCGGCGGCCGGGTCGGGCAGCCGGGCGGTCAGGCGGTCCAGGGCGGCGCGCAGCTCGGGCAGCCCGGCGCCGGTGACCGCGGAGACCGGCACCGCCTCCACCTCGCCCAGCGACGTGGCGGCGACCTCCGCGCGGGCCCGCGCGGAGGCCGGGCCGGGATCGGCCAGGTCCGCGCGGGTCACCGCGAGCAACCCGTACGACACACCCAGCGCGTCCAGCGCGGTCAGGTGCTCGGCCGACTGCGGCATCCAGCCCTCGTCGGCGGCCACCACGATCAGCGCGGCCGGGACCGGGCCGACACCGGCGAGCATGTTCGGCACGAACCGCTCGTGCCCGGGCACGTCGACGAAGGCGAGGGTGCCGCCCGAGGGCAGTGTCGTCCAGGCGAAGCCGAGGTCGATTGTCATGCCCCGGCGGCGTTCCTCCGCCCACCGGTCCGGTTCCATCCCGGTCAGCGCCCGCACCAGCGTGGACTTGCCGTGGTCGACGTGCCCGGCGGTCGCCACCACCCACATGCCGGTCAGTCCTCCACGCTCAGCACTGCCGCGCGGACCCGCGCGTCGGCGCCCTCCGGCACGGCGCGCAGGTCGAGCAGGAGCCGGCCCTGCAGCACCCGGCCGAGGATCGCCGGGTCGCCGGTACGCAGCGGCCCGGCGTACCGCTCGGGCAGGCTCAGCGCCCACGAGTCCAGCTCCACCCCGGGTGCCCCGCCGCCGCCGACCACAGCGGCGCTGGGCACCACCTCGGCCTTGCAGCCGTCCTCGCCGAGCCGGTCGCGCAGCCGTTCCAGCCGTTTCCGCAGCCGGGCCGGGTCGGCGTGCAGCGCGTCCCGGGTGGGCGTGCTCGGCGCGTACAGGGTGGCGGCGAGCGCGGCGAGGGTGAGCTTGTCCACCCGCAGCGCCCGCGCGAGCGGGTGCCGGCGCAGCCGCTGCACCAGGCCGGCGTCGCCGAGCAGCAGACCGGCCTGCGGGCCGCCGAGCAGCTTGTCGCCGCTGGCGGTGACCAGGTGCGCGCCCGCGCGCAGGGTGGTGGCCGCGTCCGGCTCGTCGGGCAGCAGCGGATCCGGCGCGAGCAGCCCCGAGCCGATGTCCGCCACCACCGGCACGCCGAGCGTGGCCAGCTCGGCCACCGGCACCGCCGAGGTGAAGCCGGTGACCACGAAGTTCGACGGGTGCACCTTCAGCACGAACCCGGTGTGCTCGCCGATCGCTGCCGCGTAGTCGGCGCGCGTGGTGCGGTTGGTGGTGCCCACCTCGCGCAGCCGCGCGCCGGTGCTGGCCAGCAGGTCGGGCAGGCGGAACCCGTCGCCGATCTCGACCAGCTCGCCGCGGCTGACCACGATCTCCCGGCCGGCGGCCAGCGCGGTCGCGGCGAGCACCAGCGCGGCCGCGCCGTTGTTCACCACGTGCACCGCCCCCGCGTCGGGCACGGCGGCGGCGAGCGCGTCGAGCGCCTCCCGGCCGCGCCGGGCCCGCCGCCCGGTCCGCAGGTCCAGTTCCACGTCGGTGTGCCCGGCGGCGGCGACGAGCGCGTCCACGGCCGACGGGGCGAGCGGGGCGCGGCCCAGGTTGGTGTGCAGCACCACGCCGGTGGCGTTGAGGACCGGCCGGGGCGTGCGGCCGGGCAGGTCCGCCAGTGCCGCGTCGCGTACCTGATCGGGGGTCAGCTCACCGCGGCGGGCGCGGTCCTGCGCGCGGACGATCGCGGCCTTGACCCGGTCGCGGCCGAGCGTTGCGGCGGCGGCGGCCAGCGCGGGATCGGCGAGCAGCGCGTCGGTGCGCGGAACCCGCCGTCGCGGGTCGACCTCACGCATCGGCGCACTCCCGGGAACGGTTTGGCGGAGACGGACGGGAATCGAACCCGCCTGGCCCGGGTCCCGGACCACACCGGTTTTGAAGACCGGGAGGGGCACCAGCCGCCTGAACGCCTCCACGCAGCAGTCAATCACAGCGCGGCGCGGGCCGCCCGGGGAGGTGTCAGACCTGGTCGGCGGCCCGCCGGTCGGCGCGTTCGCGCTGCGGCACCACCGTGTACCGCGGATCCCGCGCCGAGGCGACCCCGCCGTGGAAGATGCCGAACCGGGTGCACACCGACGCGGCGATCAGCGCGCCGCCGGACAGCGCGGACAGCACCCGGCTGCGCCGGCCGACGAGCGCGCCCACGACACCGGCGGCGGTCAGTGCCCGGCCCGCGCGCAGCAGCTTCCCCGGCGTGCCCTGGGTGTAGGGCTCACTGAGCAGCCCGAGCCGGTTCTCCACCCGGTGCGAACCCCACAGCTCCATCGCCGCGCCCGCCACCGCGAGGCGCCGCGCCGGGCCAGCCTGCCCGGGCGGCGCGGCCACCAGCCCGACGCCCGCGCCGCTGGCCAGGGCGCTGCCGGCGAAGATGGCGGGCAGTTCCGGGTACGCCTCGTGCCACGACGGCACCGCCGTGTCCGCCAGCAGCACCCCGGTGTACGTGGCCAGCGCCGGCGCGGTGACGGCGGCGACCAGACCGGCGGCGTGCCCGGCCGGGGGCAGCAGCCGGCGGCCGAGCCCCAGCAGACCCCGCTCGGGCAGCAGCGGGGCCGCCTCGGCGATCGCCGCGGCCCCGGCGGCCGGGCCGAACACGCTGAGGATCCAGGTGCCCACCGACATCGGCGAGGTCACCTTCGCCACCCGCAGCATGTGGTGGAAGCGTGACGGCCGGCCCAGGTCGTTCACCAGGAAGTACGTGCTCGCGCCGACCGCCGCGAGCGAGGTGATCCGGCCGGCGCGGCGCAGCGCGGGGCGGCCGGTGAGCTGCCCGCCCGCGGCCAGCAGCGACGAACCGGCGGCGAGACCGCCGGTGAACAGGTACGCGGCGATGTCCCACCGCCACACCGGCGGCTTGAGGACGGGCCGGCCGTAGTAGGAGGTGAACTCGGCCGGTGGGACGTTGAGCTGTTCCCCGCCGCCCTTGCCACCCTTACGGCGGGGCCGGCGCGGCACCGCGTCGCGGGGCGGGTGCGGGGCCAGCCCGGCGTCGCGGGAGCCCGCGTCGGTGCGGCCCACGCCGGGACCGGCGGCGGTGGCCCGGCTGCCGTTCTCCCCCTCGGCGGCGCCGCCGCTCTCCCGTTGCGTGGACAGGCGCTCGCGGAATCGGCGGAACCGGTCACCGACCGGGCGGTCCGGGCTCACGACGATCCTCCGACGAACGCGGCGACGGCAGCCGCCGCCATGGTCAGCGCGGCCAGTCCGGCCCGCTTCCACATCTTCGGCAGGTCCCGGGTGGTGACCACCGGGTCCGGCGGCAGCCCGTACACCTCGGGCTCGTCCAGCAGCAGGAAGAACGCGCCGTCGCCGCCCACCCCGTCGGTCGGGTCGTGGCCGTACAGCCGTGCCTCCGGCACGCCGCGCTCGTGCAGCGCGGTGACCCGCTTCGCGGCCCGTTCCCGCAGCTCGTCGAGAGGGCCGTACTGGATCGACTCGGTCGGGCACGCCTGCGCGCAGGCGGGCGTCATGCCCGCGCCGATCCGGTCGTAGCACAGCGTGCACTTCCACGCCCGGCCGTCGCCCTTACGCTGGTCGATCACGCCGTACGGGCAGGCGGAGATGCAGTAGCCGCAGCCGTTGCAGATGTCCTCCTGCACCACCACGGTGCCGAACTCGGTGCGGAACAGCGAACCGGTCGGGCACACGTCCAGGCAGGCCGCGTGCGTGCAGTGCTTGCACACGTCCGACATCATCAGCCAGCGGAAGTCGGTACGGCTCTCCGCGCCGCTGTCCCGCCCGGGCGGCCGGGCACCGGGCATGCCGAGGAACTCCGGACCGGCGGCCATCCGCGCCGCCGCCTCCGGCTGCCCCGGCGGCAGGCCCGGATTCGTACCGGTGTCCGGTGCCGTGAGCGCGCCGGCGGCCGCCGACGCCGGGCTGGTCGCCGGGCCCGTCGGGTCACCCGCGAACGGCGGCGTGCGGTGACCGGCCGGGCGGGGCTGCTCGATGAACGCGACGTGCCGCCACGAGTTCGCGGTCAGCGCGCCGGTGTTGTCGTACGACATGCCGAGCAGGTCGAACCCCGAGTCGGGGACGTCGTTCCACTCCTTGCAGGCCACCTCGCACGCCTTGCAGCCGATGCACACGCTGGTGTCGGTGAAGAAGCCCATCCGGGGCGGCGCGGAGACCCAGCCCGCGTCCGGGGCCGGGTCCAGCGGGCCGTACAGGCTGTTGGCGTCAGGCATGCGGTTCCCCGTCCTGGTGCGCGGCGGCCGACTGCTCGTCCGTGCTGCCGGCGGCGTCGTCCCCGCCGGCCGCGTCGGTGGTCACCATCGGGATCTTCCGGTCCGGCGTCATCCCGGCCCGCCGCTGGTAGTCGCCGACCAGGTCCAGCAGCGGCGGGCCGGTGGGCCGCCGGCCGGGCCGGATGTCGCAGGTGCCGACCTTGCTCTCCTGGATGAGGACGTTCGGGTCCAGCGTGATGCCGAAAAGGTCGTTCGCCGAGTCGCCGGTCACCAGGCCCTCGGTGCCGAAGTGGTACGGCAGCCAGACCTGGTGGATGATCCGGCCGTCCACCCGCAGCGGGGTGAGCCGGTCGGTGACCAGCACCCGCGCCTCGATCACCGCGCGTCCGGTGATCAGGTGCGCCCAGCCCAGGTGGGCCAGCCCGATCTCACCGGCGAGTTCCGGTGACACCTCGACGAACATCTCCGGTTGCAGCTCGGCCAGGCGCGGCACGGTACGGCTCATCCCACCGGCGGTGTGGTGCTCGGTGAGGCGGCTGACCGTGAACACGTACGGGAAGACCTGGCTGTGCGGCTCCGGCGGGCTCGGGTTCATCCGGTTGATCGGATGCTCGTAGACCTTGCGGGTCGGGTTGGCCTGCTGGCCGTAGAGCGGGTTGCGCATCGGCGACTCGGCCGGTTCGTAGTGCGTCGGCAGCGGGCCGTCGAGGACGCCGCTCGGCGCGTACAGCCACGCCTTGCCGTCGCCCTGCATGACGAACGGGTCGTCACCGGCGAGCCCGTCCGGGCCGGAGGCGCCCTCGGGCGGCCGGTACGACGGCGGCTTCGTCTTCTCGAAGTCGGGCACGTCGTACCCGGTCCACTCGCCGGCGTCCGGATCCCACCAGACGTACTTCTTGCGTTCGCTCCACGGCCGGCCGTCCGGGTCGGCGGACGCGCGGTTGTAGAGCGTGCGGCGGTTCGCCGGCCACGCCCAGCCCCACTCGGCGGCCACCCAGTCCTGCTCGTGGCGGGAGCGGCGGCGGGCCGCCTGGTTCACCCCGCCGGCGTACACGCCGGAGTAGATCCAGCAGCCGATCGCCGTGGAGCCGTCGTCGCGGGCCTCGGCGAAGCCGCTGAGCAGGCGGCCGGTGCCGACCTCGTACCCGTTGATCTCCTTGAGCACCGCCTCGGCGCTCGGCTCCGCGTGCGGGCCGTGCGTGGGGTAGTCCCAGGCGAGGTCCAGCAGCGCGCGGTCGCGGCGCTCGGTGGAGCCGGCCAGCTTCTCCCGAAGCACGCGGCCGAGGTGGTAGAAGAACCACAGCTCGGAGCGGGCGTCGCCCGGCGGGTCGACGGCCTTCTCCCGCCACTGCAGCAGCCGCTGCGTCTGGGTGAACGTGCCCTCCTTCTCCACGTGCGAGGCCGCCGGCAGGAAGAACACCTCGGTGCGGCACTCCTCCGGGACGATCTCGCCGGTGGCGACCTCCGGGCCGTTCTTCCAGAACGTGGCGCTCTCGATCATGAACAGGTCGCGGACGACGAGCCAGTCCAGGTTGGCCATGCCCAGGCGCTGCGCCCGGCCGTGCGCCGAGCCGACGGCCGGGTTCTGGCCGAGCAGGAAGTAGCCCTTCACCCTGCCGTCGATCATGTTCAGGACCTGCTGGTACGTGCCGTGGTCGCCGGTCATCCGGGGCATGTAGCCGTAGCAGAAGTCGTTCTCCGGCGTCGCCGCGTCACCCCAGTACGCCTTGAGCAGGCTCGCCGCGAAGGAACGCGAGTTGCCCCAGAAGCCCTTCTGGCCCGGGTGCCGGATGCTGTTCACCCACTCGTCGAACGTGGGGTGGTCGGCGTGGTGCGGCATCGGCAGGTAGCCGGGCAGCAGGTTGAACAGCGTCGGGATGTCGGTGGAGCCCTGGATGCTGGCGTGCCCGCGCAGCGCCAGGATGCCACCGCCCGGACGGCCCATGTTGCCCAGCAGCGTCTGGATGATCGACCCGGTGCGGATGTACTGCACGCCGACACTGTGCTGCGTCCAGCCGACCGAGTAGACGAGCGCGCCGGTGCGCTCCCGGCCGGAGTTCTCCGTCCACGCGCGGGCCAGTTCGAGGAACTTCTCCTCCGGGATGCCGCACACCCGCGCCACCATCTCCGGCGTATAGCGGGAGAAGTGCCGCTTCAGGATCTGGTAGACGCAGCGCGGGTGCCGCAGCGTCTCGTCCCGCTCGGTCTGCGGCGGCATCGGCTCGCCGTGCGACTCGTGCTCCAGCCCGGAGGCCGAGTCGCGTTCCTTGCCGGTGCCCCGGATCTTGGCTTCGCCCTCGTGACCCGCGTACTGCCAGGTCGCGTGGTCGTACGAGCCGGTGTCCGGGTTGTAGCCGGAGAACAGGCCGTCCAGGTCCTCGGTGTCGGCGAACTGCTCGCTGACGATGTTTGCCGCGTTCGTGTACGCCAGCACGTACTCCCGGAAGTCCAGCTCGTTCTCCAGGATGTGGTGCACCACGCCGCCGAGCAGCGCGATGTCGGTGCCCGCCCGGATCGGCAGGTACGTGTCGGCGAGCGCGCTGGTACGCGTGAACCGCGGGTCGACGTGGAAGACCTTCGCGCCGCGCTTCTTCGCCTCCATCACCCACTGGAAGCCCACCGGGTGGGCCTCGGCCATGTTCGAGCCCTGGATGACGATGACGTCAGCGTTGGCGAGGTCCTGCTGGAAGTCCGTGGCGCCGCCGCGACCGAAGCTGGTCCCCAGACCGGGGACGGTGGCGGAGTGTCAAATACGCGCCTGGTTCTCGATCTGGAGTGCCCCCATCGCCGTGAACAGCTTCTTGATGAGGTAGTTCTCCTCGTTGTCCAGCGTCGCGCCGCCGAGGCTGGAGATGCCGAGCGTCCGGTTCAGCGGTCGGCCCTCGTCGTCGACGTCCTCCCAGGTCTCCGCGCGGGCGGCGAGGATCCGGTCGGCGATCATGTCGAGCGCGACGTCGAGGTCCAGGTCTTCCCACTCGGTCGCGTACGGCCGGCGGTAGCGCACCGTGGTCTGGCGCAGCGGGCTGGTCACCAGGCTCTTGCTGGCCGAGCCCTTCGGGCAGAGGCGGCCGCGCGAGATCGGGCTGTCCGGGTCGCCCTCGATCTGGGTGACCTTGCCGTCGGAGTGGAAGACGCGCTGCCCGCAGCCCACCGCGCAGTACGGGCAGACCGAGCGGGCCATGCCGTCGGCGGTATCGGTGCGAGGGCTCAGCTCGGCGGAACGCGCCGACTGGGCGGCGGCACCGCGACCGAGCGGGTCGGTGCCGGTGAGTTGCCGGTAGACGGGCCACCCCTGGATGAACGTCTTCAGACCCACCTGGGCACCCCCTCCCCGTCGAGAACGGCTCACCTCTTCCGGTAACCCTAGGCCAGCCGTCTAGGACGTGCGAGTCGAGCCGCCGATCGGCCCCGTTCGGGGGGGCCGGACGGGGCGCCGCGACCGGCGTCCGGGCGAACGTGAAGCGGGGTCCGGTTCAGTCGGGCACCCGACAGCGCCCGTCCCGGTGGTGCTTGATCATCGATGAAGCTGGTGCGGCGGGAGGTCGGAGTGGCAACGGAACTGATGCGGGTACGGACCGAGGACGGCGAGGAGGTCTTCTTCGAGATCCGTCGCCAGGACACCGGGTTCGGCGAGGCCGGGCTCGACGAGCACATCGTGGAGGCGCGCAGGCGTTTCGAGACCGGCCTGCGTGAGATCAACATCGCGGCGCAGAAGGCGCTGGCCACCTTCCGCGCCGCCGCGCACCGCCCGGACGACATCGAGATCGAGTTCGGCGTGAACTTCACCGCCGAGGCGGGCGCCGTCTTCGCCAAGACCGGGATGGACGCCCACCTGACGGTCAAGCTGACCTGGTCCGCCGGGCCACCCCCGGGCGAGGCACCCGCGCGGTGAGTCACAAACCGGCGTGGCACGCCAGGATCACCGGGGCGACCCGCGGCAGCGGCTTCCTGATCGACGAACGCCACGTGCTGACCTGCGCGCACGTCGTCGGTGACCGATCCGAGGTGACCGTGTCGTTCCTGGCTCTCGGCCGAGACCACGCCGCGCCGGGGACTGTCGTCTTCTGCGGCCCCTGGCAGCGCGGGAGCAGCGAGGGAGACCTCGCGGTGGTCCGCCTGGACGAGCCGGTGACAGTGGTCCCGGCTCGGCTGGCGCCGCTGCACGCCGTGGACGTCTACGCCGGGCAGGAACTGGCCGCCTTCGGTTTCCCCAGCGGCTACCTCGAGACCGGGCAGATCGCCTACTTCACCGCGGAGCCGGACCCGCGTCTCGCCGGCCACGCCTGCCAGACCGACGCGACCGACGGCACCGGCTTCGTACTGACCGAGGGATACAGCGGCTCCGCCGCCTACGTCAAGGGCTCGTACGACGTGGTCGGCATGGTGATCTCTGCCGACCGGGCCGGTCCCGGCGGGAGCCGCAGCGGCGTCATCCTGCCGATGGACGAAATCCACAGGCAGTGGCCGGAGATCGCCGAGCGGATCGCGCTGGGTCCGTTCGGTCCGGTGCCCTACCGGGAGCTGCGGGACATCCTGCGGGGCGTCCACCTGCCGGACGCGCACGTCATGGGCCGGGCGCTGTGGACGGGCCCCGACCCGCTGCCTGCCCGCCCGCTGCCCTCCCTGCTCGCGGTGGCCGAGGCACTGGCGGTCCTGCCCACCTCCGGCGAGGACGGGATCCGCGACCTGGTGGTGAGGCTGCTGCGGGAGGTCGGCAAGCGGGTGCCCGGCCGCCGTGCCGCCCTGCACGAATGGAGCGGCCGGCACGGCTGGGGCGCCGGCCCGTCGCCCGCTGACGGGCCGGCCGCCGAAGTCGCGGTCCGGCAGGCGTGGATCGTGGTCCGGGTGGCCACGACCGGCGCGCCTCGCCGCCGGGCGCACCGGCTGACCATCTGGACCGCGAGCGGCCCCGAGGGCGACCTCGACGAGCCGGTCCTCGACGACGTGGAGGTCTCCCGAGCCAAGGTCCGTACCGCCGTGCAGCAGGCGCTGCCCCGCGCCTACGCCCGCATCCCCCACGGCTGCGAGACGATCGGGGTCGAGTTCGTCCTGCCCCGCGGGCTGCTCGGCTGGGACGTGGAGAGCTGGGTCGCCGAGGGCGACACCGCGCCGCTGGGCTGGAAGGGGCCGGTGGTGGTACGCGACCTGGACTGGTTCAACTCCACCACCCCGCACGAGATCGTGCGGCGTGCCAACCGCCTGCGCGAGGACCCACGCACCCTGGACGCGATCGTCCGCTGGCTGGAGTGCTCCGCCGCAGTTCCCCAACCGGACAAGTTCCGGGCCTGGCTGTGGCAGGACGACACGCCGGTAGCGGTCGGCCTGACCGGCGTGTGGGCCGCTGAGAGGCACGTACACGAGGCGGTGGCCACCGGCGTGCCGGCGCTGCTGTGGCGACGAGGCTCCTGCGAACGGCACACCGTGCCGGCCGAGGGATGCCCGGCCACCAGGTTCTGCCGGGACATGGCCGAACGCCTGCATGGTCTGCGCAGCGACCAGCTTCCCCGGACGATTCGCGCGTTGCGCGCGGAATCCGGCCTGAACGACGATCCCGGACACTGCGGCCGGGACGTGACACTGCTGTGGGACGAACCGAAGCGGCGCCCCGCGCCGCTCGGCTTCGCGGAGTGAGGAGCGGACGTGTCCGAGCGACCGGGCTGGTGGATCTACCACGGGACGGGTGTCCCGCACGACGACATCGCCCGGCTGCCGGCACCGCCGCCGTGGCGGTTGTTCGACGACGAGGCCGTCCCCATCTCCCCGTGGGTGGAGGAGTCGGCGGCCGACGCCCGGCGGGGCGAGAACTACCGCCCGGACCGCGACACAGTTGAACTGGTCAACGCCGCCATCCACCTGCGCCGGCCGCTGCTGGTGACCGGCCGTCCCGGCACCGGAAAGTCCACACTGGCCTCTGCCGTCGCCCATGAGCTGGGGCTCGGGCGTCCACTGCGGTGGAACATCACCAGCCGCGTCACGGTAAAGGACGGCCTCTACCAGTACGACCCGCTGGCCCGGCTCTATCAGGCCAGGCGGGACAGCGGGTCCGGGCCCGGCGACGAGCCAGAGGACGTCGGCCGGTTCATCCGCCTCGGCCCGCTCGGCACGGCGCTGCTGCCGGCCGAGCGTCCACGGGTGCTGCTCATCGACGAGATCGACAAGGGTGACCTGGACCTGCCCAACGACCTGCTCGCCATCTTCGAGGAGGGGTCGTACGAGATACCGGAGCTGGTCCGGCAGGCGGATCAGGCCGCCGACGCCGCAGTGATGACAGCGGACAGCACCGAGCGGGTGCCGGTGCGTCACGGCCAGGTCCGCTGCCGGGCCTTCCCGATCATCGTGATGACCAGCAATGGTGAGCGGGACTTCCCGCCAGCGTTCCTGCGCCGGTGCATCCAGGCGACCCTGCCCCAGCCCGAGGCGGAGAAGCTGTCGCGGATCGTCGAGGCGCATCTGGGCACGCTGGCCCCGAGCGGCGCGGAGATCATCCAGCGGTTCCTCAGCCGGCGGGACCACGACGACCTCGCCACGGACCAGCTGCTCAACGCGATCTACCTCACCGACCAGGCGGGACGGACCACGGGTGTGGACCGGGACCAGCTCGCCGACAAGGTGATGGCTCACCTGTCCCGCCGGCCCGATGACGATTGAGCGGCTACGTGCCGCGATCACGGCGGTGGGGGGCGCCCCCACCGCCCGGGACCTCGCCGAGGTCCTATGGCTGAGCCACCACCTCGGCCCGGCGGCGCCGGTGGCCGCTCCCCCGCCGGCCCCGGCCGTCGGGCCGCCGGGCGTGGATGCCGAGCCGGCGGCGCCCGGCGCACCGGCGCCCGCCCGACCGTCCGAACCCCCCGCGCCCGCGCCGGCCCCGCCACCCTCCCGGCCCGCGACCACGCCGCTGCACGCCGCGCCCGCCGCGCCCGGCACGATACGGGCCGGCGAGATCACAGTGCCGCAGTCGGCCTCGCTCGGTGACCGCCTGGGCCTGCAGCGGACCCTGCGACCGCTGACCCGGCGGGTGCCGTCCCCCCGGCAACAGGTCCTCGACGAGGAGGCGACGGTACGCGTCGCGGCCGAGCACCTGCTGGGCGGCCGACCGTGGCCGGCGGTGATGGTCCCGGCGACCGAGCGTTGGCTGGACCTGGCGGTGGTGGTGGACAGCACCGCGTCGATGACGCTATGGCGGGAACTGGCCGGCGAAGTGGTGGACACCCTCGCCGCCGCGGGGGTTTTCCGGCGCGTCGCCCAATGGCGGCTGGACCGGGACGACGCCGGCCGGGCGAGGCTGTCGACCTGGCGTGGCGACCCGCGCACCGGCGCCGAACTGGTAGATCCCAGCGGCCGTCGGGTGATCCTCGTCGTCAGCGACTGCGTGGACCGGATCTGGCACACCGGCGCGGCCGGCGCCCTGCTGCACCGGTGGGCGCGTCGCGGGCCGGTCGCCGTCCTCCAGCCGCTGCCCGAACGGATGTGGTCACGGACCGGCAGCCGGACGACGCCCGGGCTGCTCAGCACGCCCCGTCCCGGCGCGCCCAACTCCGACCTGCGGTTCGAGCCCTTCGACGGGTCCCCGCCACCACGCGGGGCCGTGGTGCCCGTGCTGGAGATCGACTCGGCGTGGTTCGGCCGCTGGACCCGGCTCGTCGCGGGTGCCCCGGCGGTCACCGCGGCCGTCACCGCCGTGACCGGTGAGCAGCGCGACGCCGTCCTCGCCGGACACGGAGGGCACCTCCCGCCCTCGCGGCGGGTCCGGCAGTTCCGCTCCTCGTCCTCGCCCGAGGCCGTCGAACTCGCGGCCTACGTCGCGATGAGTGAGCCGGTGCTGCCGGTCATCCGCTACATCCAGCAGGCGATGTTCCGCCGGGCCACCCCGTCCCAACTCGCCGAGGTGCTGCTCAGCGGTCTGCTGCGGGTGGTGGACGCGCGGACCGGCCGCTACGCGTTCGTCGAGGGTGTGCAGCCGCTCCTGCTGGACACCCTGAGCCGGCCCAAGATGGCCCGCGCGGCCGAACTGCTGGAGCACCTCTCCCGAACCGTCCAGTCGCGGATGGGCGTGGCCCGTACGCACTTCACCGCGCTCACCCCGGGGCCCGGGCACCCCGGGTTCGGACCGGACAGCCGGCCCTTCGCCGTCGTCAACCTCACCGCCCGGGCCCGGCTCGACCGGGCCGGGACGCCGCTGGCCGGCGCGTCCACGCCACGCCCCGCCCCCGACGACGATGCCGGTCCGCTCGCCACGCCCGATCCGGCACCCGGATCCGCGCCTGCCGACGGCATGCGGGACCTGCTCTCACCGTGGCGGCGGGCGGTACGGTGCACCGGCCGCGACCGGGAACTCGCCGAACTGCGTCGCTGGGTGGACCTGCCGGGGCCGTCGTTGCGGGTCGTGACGGGAGGGCCGGGCGTCGGAAAGACCCGGCTGCTGGTCGAACTGATCGCCCAGCTCGATGCCGCCCCGGTAGCGGAGGGCCACACGGACGGACGCCTCGTCGTCACCCTCGCCGGGGGCGGCGAACTGGTCGTGATCGACGAGGCCGAGACCCGGCCGGGGACCGTCCGGCGGGAGCTGGCCAGAGCCGACCGCGTCGCGTCGACCCACCTGCTCCTGATCACGCGGGCCGCCGGTGACTGGTGGCAGGAGCTGCGACGCACCGGCCCGTCGCGGCTCGTCGGCGACGCGACTGTCGACCGGCTGGACCCGCCCTGGCGGGCCGGCCCGCCGCGGCAGAGCGCGCTGCGTGAAGCCCTGCGCGGCCTGTCCCAGGCTCTGGACGCGGCTGCGGGCACGGATCGCTGGCGCGAGCACGGCGAGCGGATGCGGCTGCCCGACGTCGGTGACGACCGGTACGCCACCCCGCTGTCGCTGCACATCGTCGCCCTGCGCATGCTCGTGCGCACCCTGCGCGCACCGGCGCCGGTGACCCCGGAAGACCTGACGGCCGCGCACGCGACGAGGGAACGCCGGTACTGGGAGGACGCAGCTGTCGCCGCGCAGATCTCGTACGCCCGGCCCGGCGAGCTCGACCGGTACGTGGCGGCGGCGACACTGTACGGGGCGGCGACGGCCCGCGACGCCCAGGACCTCATCAGCCGGCTGCGTCCGGACATGGCCACCGACCGGCCGACCCTGCACCGGCTGGCGAACTGGCTGCACGAGCTCTACCCCGGCGGCCCCGAGGGGTACTGGACGCCCGTCACGCCGGACGACCTGCGATCGGAGATCGTGGTGCCCGCCGTCCTGGCCCACCCCGATCTGGTCACCGGCATCCTGGCGGACCGCTCGGCGGACCAGGTCCGGCGGGCGATGCAGATCCTCGGCCCCGGCTGTCACAGGCATCCCCGGCTGGTCGAGCCGGTCTGGAGGGTCGTCCGCGGCCATCCCCCGCTGTTGCTCGCCCTGCTCGAGCAGACCCGGTCCCGGACCTCGGTGCTGCCACCGGTCCTGGTGGACCGGCTACGGCGGCTGGTCGCCGACCCGGACACCCCGGAATCCACACTGCGCGCGGTCGCGGACGGGCTGCCCGACCCGGCGGCCCTCTTCGCCGGTCAGCCGGCATCCGTCTCGGAACGGCTCGTCGCGGGTTTCCGCCGGCTGTCCGACCGGGACCGCTACCTGACCCCGCTGGCGGACGCGCTGGCGCGGCACCGGGAACGGCTGCTGGCCGAGGGCGCGGCCGACGCCGTGACCGACGTCCTCGCCGAGGAGGTCGAGCTGCGGGCCCGGCTGGCGCAGCGGGCCGGGCCGCAGTCCGTCGACCGCGTCGTACGCGCGCTGGCCGCGACGCTCGACGCACAGACCGGCCACCTGGCCCGGACCGGACTGACGACGCAGGCCCTCAGCAGCGCCGACCGCGCAGTCGCCCAGTACCAGCGGTTGATGTCCCGGGGCTCCCGGGACGCCAGGGGGCCGCTGTGCGCCGCGGAGAACCGCCGGGCCCGGGTGCTGGCCGACCTCGAACGCGTCGACGAGGGGTTCGAGGCGGCGCGGCTCGCCATCGCGCACGGACAGGAGGTCGTCGCGGCAGGGGCGCCCGAGGGTGATGATCTGCTGAACGAGGCCCGCGCCACGCTGGCCATGCTGCACCGTCGCAGCGGCGACCCGGCCGCCGCCCTGGCCGTGGAGAACCAGTGCGTCCGCCGCTACCGGGAGCGGTACGCCGCCGAGCCGGACCGGCACGCTGTCGCGCTGGCCCGGGCGCTGCTCCGACAGACCCTGGACCTCGCCGACCTCGGCGCGGCGGACGACGCGTTGGCCACCTGCGAGCAGGCGGTGGCCCTGATCGGCGCCACGGTTCCGGCGCCGGTGGCGGAGATGGCTACCGCACGCCACTGCCAGGCCATGCTCCTGCGGTCCACCGGCCGGGCGGATCAGGCAGCGACGGTGCTGCGGGAGGTGGTCGTCCTGCACCGCCAGCTCGCCACCGGCGACCCGTCCCGCCGTGGCCGGGACCTGGCCGAGGTGCTGCGGCAGCAGGCGTGGATGCTCGCCGAGACGGGCCCGGTGGAGGCGGCGATCGAGGCGCTCACCGAGGCCGGGGACGTGCTGGCCCGGCTGTTCCGGGAGAACCCCGCCGACGCCACCCTGCGCGCCCTTCTGATGGCCAACCACCAGGACCTCGCCGAGACCTGGGACCGGGTGGGCGAGCCTGCGACGGCCGAGCGGCACCGGCAGCGGGCCCGGCTGCTCCGCGAGGCCGGCGGGGCCGCAGGGCAGCCGGGGTCCTAGTCGAGGGCCGTCCACACCGCCCAGAAGGTCTCCAGCAACTGCGCCGCCCAGCGCTGCGCTCCCTGCGGCAGCCCGGCCCGCACCGACCAGGCGGTCCCCGCGCCCGTCGCGGCGGCGGTCAGGGCGAGGATCACCAACCGGTATGCCCGGTAGGAGGGAGGCAGGTCAGCGGAGCGCACGGGCCACCTCCGCACCGACCCCGGGCCGGCCGCGCAGCAGCCAACGCAGCGGCTCCACCGGGGCCGGCTCGTCCCGGCCGCTGAGGAAGTAACCCACCTGGGCGAAGTCCCGGGCGGCCGTGATCACCAACTGGTCCAGTCCCCGCTCGTCGAGCCAGCAGCGGACCCGGTCCGGCGCCGGCATGGTGCCACCGAGCAGGCGCCGCAGGTGGTCGGCTCGGGAGACCACTACCGCGAGGCGGCATCGCCCGGTGTCGACCCCCCGGTTGCGCAGCCATCCCACCACCAGTTCGTAGGCGTCGAGCGGATCGCACGGCTCCGGCACGTCGACGCCACCCACCAGCCCGGCGGCCAGCGGGTCGAGGACGAACACGAAGTGCCGCGTGCCGTAGAGGTAGGCGTACGAACGACAGACGACGGGGTCGAGCAGCCCGCGGGCGGGAGCGTCGAAGAACTGGAGGCGCTGGGCCGTCCCGGTGCCGCCCTGGACGGTCACGGTCACCACCAGTGGCCGCGGCGGCTGTCCCCCGCCCTCCACCCGGCTCACCAGGCACTGCCCGCCGGGGAAGTGGGCGACCAGCCCGGCGGTGAGCGCCTCCACCAACGTGCTCTTGCCGGCTGCCGCCGCGCCGAACAGCGCGATCCGCACCTCGCTGCTCGCCCCGCTGCCATCGGCGAGAGACGTCTGACACTTCGGACAGTACGCCGGCAGCCGGGGGCCGGCCGCGGCCGGCCCGACCGGCAGCTTCCGTCCACATCCGCACCGGCGCCACCGGAGACCCTGAAGCCCGGGACGGAGCATCCGATGCCGCTCGGCTCCCGCCGGCACGTCCCGGCCGTGCCGGCCCGAGCACCGGTACTCGGGAAGGTCGATGAGGAAGTAGCAACGCGGACAGCAGAGACGAGTGCCGCGCCGACGGCGGCGTCGGCGCTCGCCCGCCCGTAACAAGGCGGCCACCGCCAGGGTCCAGAACCAGGCCGGCACCGCCACCAGGGCGACGACCGCGCCGACGAGGAGCAGCGCGGCAACGACCCCCACTGTCAGCCCGGTCAGACCGGCGACCGGCAGCGCGAGCAGGGGCCAGAAGAGGACGATCGTCCAGGTCCTCGACCGGACGGCGGGGCGCGGGACGTCCGGGTCGCGTGCCGGCCCCTGGAGTCGCAGGTGGTAGCGGGGCATGGTGGGCAGGTCCTGCCAACCACGCCGCCACATGCCGCCGACCCGGCCGTGGCAACGCTCCGCCAGGTGCCGAAGGTCGTACCCGGCCTGCCGGTGGGCGTAGTGGACCCAGGCGTAGTCAGGCCGGCGTCCCCGGGGGAGCCGGGCGGTGAACTCGTCGTGCGGGGTCCGTACGCGCGGGACGTCCACCACCCCGCCGAACACGGCAACCGCCTCGGCCAGGCCGAGGGCCAGCCCGGCCAGGACGCCGCCGAGCAGGGCGTAGACGGTCAACGGCGCGATGGTGACAGTGGCCAGCCCGTAGAGCACGACGAGCACCACGAGCGCGGTCAGCAGGAGGACGGCCGGATTGGACACGGTCACCGCCCGTCCGCGCGCCGCCAGCGCATCAGCCTTCGCCGGTCGGCCCGTACGAGGGCGTTCCAGAGTTCCGACCACTTCGGTCCCAGGCTCTCGGCCTGCACCGTCATCTCGCCCAGGCGTTTCTGGGAGCAGCGGGCCACAGCGGTGCGGACCCGCTGGTCGAGGTCGGTCCGGACCCCTGCCTGGATCATCGTGGCGATCTGCGCCGACTGCTGCTCGGCGTTGACCAGGACGAAGGCCAGCACCACGTGGACCGGCCGGGAGTTCATGCCCAGCTCGGCGCGCAGCTTCCGCGAACACGCCTCGGCCAGCCGGGGCGCGTGCAGAAGCACCATGACGGCGGCGGCCACCGCCGGGGAGGCCACAACCTTGTCGCACAGCTCCGGCGTCCGCACCTCCACCAGCTTGGGCGGGAGACGTGCCGCCGCCTGGCCGAGCGCGCCGAGGTCGGGCCGATCGGAGCGCAGCTGATCACGTACGACATCCAGCGCCCGGTACCCGTCGACGGCCTGCGCCACCTCGGGAGGCAGCGTCCACAGCCCGTGCCGGACCAGGATCTGGGCCGCGTCGACGAACTCCGGGTCGGCCTGGTAGCTCAGCACCGTGATGCCCAGGACGTGGAAGGTTCGGGGGTCCAACGGCGTGCCCGCCGGCACCGTCCGCCGCAGCAGGTCGGCCTCGACCCGACTGACCGGCCGTGCACTCCACAGCACGGCCGCCGTCCGGTTCATCATCGACATCCACTGTGGTGCGGCCATCGCGGTCCGCAGACACTGACCCACCAGGTCGTACCGCTGCGACCTGGGCAGGTGCCGCAGCGCGGCCGCCACCACGGCGGCATCCAGTGGTTCGTCCAGTCGCATCGGCTCCCGCAACAGCACGTCCCACCACTGGTCGCCCAGCACGCCGGCCACCGCCGGTTCCGCCAGCAGCCGCCGACCCAGTTCCTGTCGCAGCAGACCGACGACCTCGTCCGCGCAGGCCCAGGTCTGCGGCTCGTACGGACGGTCCGGATGGTCCGCCCAGTCCAGGACGAACTGCCAAAGGCCGGGGCGCAGGTCGGCGGCCGAGGGCCGCAACCCGAACCGTCCGCACAGCCGCAGCAGCGCGTCGAACTGTTCGGGCGGCGCCGTGCGCAGCGCCTCGACGCACGGCCGGAGCGCCCGCTCCTCGTCGTCCCGGGTCCACGCCGGCGGAGCGGGCGGCGCCGGCTCGTCCGGCACCCGTCCCGTTGCCGCCACCTCCCGCCGCTCCGCGTCGATGAGGGCCGTCCGGACCCGGACCGCGTGCCGGCCGGGGGTGACGGTCCGGCCGGCCTCGTCGAGGTCGCGCAACACACTCGCGGGCCACCGGTCGACGTGCTCCAGCAGCAGGTCGACGATTCCGCCGCCGTACCGGCGCACCAGCGGCGGAGGCCCGTGCCGCAGCCACGAAACCAGCGGCCCGACATCCTCCCGTTCGGGCAGGCGACGCAGGATCGCGGCCAGCGCCACCTCGGTCCCGGCCTCGCCGGGCAGCCCGGCCGCGGCCGCCACCTCCACCGCGTCGACCACGTCCAGGGGGTCCTCGGTGAGGAAGAGCTCGGTCCACCACCGTGCCTCGGGCGTCTCGGGCGTCGGTGTCCACACCTGCCGGACCAGGTCGACCACCAGGAACCCCTGGTCGTTGTCGAGGTCGGCGGCCGGGCCGGCCCAGTCGGGATGCACGGCCAGGATCCGCTGCGGCGCATACGCGGGGTCCAGCGTGAACACCTTGAAGCCGGTCCGCAGGGCGACCCGCTGCGGCAGGAGCAGTGTCACAGCTGTCACCCAGCGCAGCACCTCAGCCGGCTCCTGCGCGACGAAGAGGATCCGCCGGCCGGCGCCGTCCCGCAGGGTCGACAACAGGGCGGTGAGCAGAGCGGCGCCTTCCGGGGATCCACGCACGAACGCCTGGGCGTCCACCGCGCCCAACGGGCCCGGCTGCCAGCCCGCCTCGATCGGCGGGCAGCCGGGCCCGTCCGCCGGCTCGCTTGTCCAGAACGGCGCCCCGAACAGCTGGGCCGGGCGGACCAGGCCGTAGGAGGCCGGGTCGCTTGTCACGATCGCGTGGGTGAGATGGTTGCCCTCGCGCCCTCCGCCGCTCTCCCTGCCGAGGTACACGCCGGTCGCGGTGGCCAGGAGCCCGTCCCAGACGTGGGCGAAGGAGACGGGATAGGTGTTTGCCGCACGCCGCTCCCGCATCCACCGGGGCGGCGGCTCGTAGAGCAGGCAGTGTTGCACCACCGCCTCCGCGCCCTGGTCCGCGCCGGTGGACCGGGACTGGAATTGCAGTCCCGGTGTGCCGAGCAGCCCCTGACCTTCGCGGCAGTCGGTGTAGATGAGGGTGTCGAACCGCCCGGTCATTCAGTCCTGCCGGGGCACGACGCCGAACCGGTTGAGACTGAGCAGCCACAGCAGCGGCTCGTCCACCCGGTAGGGGCGGACACCGCCGGGCTCGACGAGCGCGTTGTCGTAGTCGGGCGGCGCGCCGAGCGCGGAGACGCAGAAGTAGCGGAACGTCCGGTAGTTCTGTCGCAGGAGCTGCTCGATGTCGTCGCCCTTCCAGCTGCGGAGCAACGCGGCTACGGCCTCGTGGGTGGCCCGGCCCAGCCGCTCGTCGTACGCGGGCCCGGGCCGCGGCTCCTGGCAGAGCGGGTGTTCCCGTCCCAGGACGTCGAAGAAGGCGTCCATCTTGGCGAACGCGACAGCGACCGGCTTGCCGATGCGCTCGCTCCCGCTGACCCCGGTGCTGGCGCGCAGGCTCTGGGTGAGCCGGTCCACCACCTCGATGGTCTCCTCGGTGGAGCGGATCGCGGATCGGGGAAGCCGCAGCCGCTCCCGGGCCTCCGGGAGCATGAACGGGTCGAGCAGCAGGATCAGCCCGTCCGCGGCGCCGACGTACGCCAGGTCGTGTGCGCCACTGAGGCTCCCGACGTCCTCCCCCGCCGTGTCGTGGAAGGACAGGTAACTGGTGCGGTAGGTGGTGCGGCCCCACTTGCGGTGCTCGCTGCGCCACTCGAAGACCAGGGGCTCGCGACGGCGTTCCCGGTTCGGTGCGGTCTGCGCCGGCAGCTTGTGTTCGGTGAACATCCGTTCCACGTTGTCGGCGAGCCAGCGCGACGGCGACTCCGACCCGCCCTGCCGGTCGCCGGTCATCCGGATGCCCGCGCCGAACCGCCGGCGCAGTTCCGCCGAGCGCAGCTGCCGGGCGAGCACGGTCAGGTAGACCGACTTGCCGGTGCCCTTACCGCCGAACATCGCGATCATCGGGCTGGCCGAGTGCCCGAAGTTGGGCGGTAGCGGGGTGTGGCACTCCGGGCATGCGCGGACGCCGGTACGCCCGCCGCAGTGCGGGCACAGCGCCAGGCGTGCCGGACGCAACCGCTGGGTACGGGGCGGCGCGAAGGTGGGCAGTACCGCCGAGCCGAACCCGGTCCTGCGCCGGCGTTGCTCGTCGACCCGCGTCCGGCATCCGTCATGGTCGGCGTCGCCCTGGCCGAGACACTGGAACCACAACGCCGTGCCGTCGATGCGTTCATAGCAGAACGGGCATACCACCTCAGACAACTCAGGTCACCTTCATCGATCCGACAGTGGGCAGGGCGACCACGGTGGGCACCGGGCCGTGGACGAAACAGCGGATCCAGTACGGATGCGCGCGCCGCGGCAGCGACGGCACCGCCACCTCCAGGTCGTGCGGCCGCTCGGGGCGCAGCTCCAGGTGTTCGGCGACGGCCAGCACGGACCCCTCTTCGACGCTTCCCGGCATGGTGGGCTCCGAGCCGAGCACCACGGTCGCCGTCACGCCGACGAGCACGGCGTCCGCCTGGAGCCGGACGGTGATCCGCCGTCGTCCCGCCCGCCAGAGCGGGCTGCGGTGCAACGAGTAGGAGACAGCCACCGGGCGCGCCGGCAGGGTGACCTCCCGTACCGCCGACCGCACCTCGTCGCCGACGACGTCAGTCACGACGACGACCCGGGCCACCGACTGTCGTGTGCCGGCGGGGATCCGGAAGCCGTTCGCGCCGGCGTAGGCCGACCGGGTCACCTCGTGACGCATGGTCCCGCCCGGGGCGGGCCACTCCACGACGGCCCGCCGCGCCCCGTGCGGCCAGATCCAGGTGAGGACGACGTCCTCGCCCCGCCGTTCCGCCTGCAGCCGTCGCACCGGCTCGGCGATGCCGAGCGCCACGAACCGGCCAGCGGTCAGCCGCTCCCCGTCGATCACGAAGGGCACGTAGAGGTGGTAGCCGACGGGGACCTCGGCGACGAAACCGGTCTCACCGTCACTGGTCTCCCTGGCGCCGGTCAGCTCCTCGCCGAAGGTGTCCAAGACCGTCATCGGCAGCGCGGAACCCACCGTCCAGGGCGGCGGCGAGGCGCAGCGGTGCACGCGGACCTCTCGGCCACCGGCGTCCGGCCACGACACGCGTACCCGGCACCGGTCGCCGCGAGCACCAAGCACCGACACGGTCAGCTCTGGGACTCCTGCCGTGGTGGCGGACCCGGTGTCGCCGGCCGTGGTGGACTCGCGGTCCGCCCCTGCTCCCCCTGCGGTGTCGGCAGGTCGCACGGGGGACGTGGTGGCCCCGGCCGGATCCTCCAGGCGAGCCAGGACGAACGAGCGGACCTCGGCCTGCCAGGACGGATCCACCGCGCCGCCGCCTGCCCTCACCGGCGCCGGACCCGTGGTGGGCGGTGGCGCGGCGAAGTGCCGGGCCTCCGCCATCGCGTCGCGTATTCGCCTCCGCATCGATTCCCGCGGCCGCGACGCCCTGGCGCCGTGCTCCTGCCACCAGGCCGGATCAGTCATGGAGTCACCGACGGTGCGGATCAGCTCCTCGTCGGCCCGGATGAGCAGCCGGCAGATCTCCGCCCGGCTGTCCGGTCCGACGGCGCTGTCCTGCCAGAAGCGGCGTACGACGGTCAGGTGACGGATCAGTTCCGCGCGGGTCCAGCCCGGCTCCACCGCGTAGCGGGCGGCAAGGTCACCGGGGGGAAGGCGCCCGTGGTGACCCCGCAGAGGCTTGATGACCTCGCGGTCGTAACGCTCGGCGTCGAACGCCATGGGTCAGCGAGGACTCGGGCGACGGGGAGCGGGGCGGGGTCCAGGCGAGCGGCCGCCGGTCAGGTCCGGCGCCCACGTCCATGCATGCACATCGGTGAGATCATCACAGCCCGGCGGGTGATCACAAGCAACTGTCGTCGGCTGGACAGATCATCGGTGGCGCGACGAACTCCGCCCCCGGCCGGGGCCGGGGGCGGAGTCGGCGTCGGTGTGCATGTCGCCTCTCGGCGAGTGGCGCGACGCGGCTCCAGCCGAACGGTATTCCGCGAAGGCAATTTAGGTGAGGCCCGGGGACACTGAACACACCGACGCTCTGCACAACGGTACCGGGGTCACGGTTCTTCCGCTCGTTCGTCGTGACCCCGGTCACCGCCGGGTCAGCTGTTCCAGTGCTGGGCGACGAGGTCGGCGGCCTGCTGTTCCCACTGGGCGTAGTGGTCGGGGTAGGCCGACACCTGGACGGTCTGGGCGGCCTTGGTCAGTGGCATGTCCTTCCAGCCGTCGACCTGCTTGAGACCCTTCAGGAACGCGGTCGTGGAGTACTCGGGGTCGGTGATCTGCTCCACCGTGCCCCAGCCGCTGGAGGGACGCTGCTGGAACAGGCCCTGCGAATCGTGGTCGTTACGGTCGCCGAGGTGGCCGAGGTTCTCCAGCTTCGACTCCTGCAGGGCGGTGGCGATCGACACGACGGCGGCACGTTCGTCCATGCCGGCCTTCTTCGTCGCCGCGATGATCGCCTTGACGTTGGCGGTCTGCTCGTCGGTCAGGTCGATGTGGGACTGGGTGCCCTGGACGCCGTGCGGGATGAGCGTGGCGGTGTCGAGCGTGGCCGCCTGCGTCGTGGTGACGGCGGTGTCCCGGGTGGTGGGGGTGCTGTCGGTGTGGTTGAGGGGGCCGGCGGCGAGGCCACCGGCGACGGTCAGACCGGCGATACCGAGGATGCTCTTACGCAGGATGCTGTTCATGGGGGGCTCCATTCGGGGGTCGACGCCCGCGCCGTGAAGGGGGGATGCGGTGCGGGTGCGAGCACCGTCAGGCGCTCTTCAAAAAAAGGGGGGTCGGTCCGGTTCACGCCGCGCCCGCTCACGCCGGACGGCGCGGGGCTGAGGTCGTGGCCGGAGGTATGTGCAACGACCACCGGCCCACCCGTCATTCCCGGGGCCGTGCCGCCCACCCCGGCTGGGGTGCGGGAGGCGCGCTGCTGCGGTCGTGCACCAGGTATAACGCCCCGGCCCGGTCCCCGATTCCGCCACCGGGGTGTCCCCGACCACCCCCAAACCCCGACACCCCGCCCACCCGCGGACACCGTCACCTACCCGCCCGATCCCGTCCACTCGCTCCCGCACCGCACCGCACCGCGCCGCCCTGGGCTGGGCTGGGCTGGGCTGGGCTGGGCTGGGCTGGGCTGGGCTGGGCTGGGCTGGGCTGGGCTGGTGATCATGAAGTTGACGGCATCAGGTGTCCGTTTTGCCGCCGCCAACCTCATGATCGACGACCGGGGGCGGACCGGCTCGACCCCACGAGAGAGATCTTGGAAGGAAACGGCCCTCATGGGGGCCAAAATCCTCCAAGATCTCAACCGCCCCAGCCCACTCCCCATTCGAGCCCTCGCAGAAGCCGGATGTCCGCTTTGTCCACGCCGACCCGGCAACGTCGCACAGTCCGACCCCCGGCGCGGACCGCACCGCCCCCCGCGCCCGCCCCGGCAGGAGATCTTGGTACGGGACCGCCCCGATGAGGGCGGTTCTGCACCAAGATCTCCTGGCGAGCCCAGTTGATCATGAAATAGGCGGGGACGAATCGGGCGGCGGGTGCCGCTAATTTCATGATCGACGGGTTGAGGGGTGGGCGGGAGCGGGGGGAACGGCGCCGGGTTGGGGTTACCCTGATGCCATGTCGGTCAGCACGCACGCGTACCTCGCCCGTCCCGGGCGACCCGCCGTGGTGGCGCGCACCCTCGACGAGCTGGCCGGTCCCACCACGGGCATCGTCGAGCTGCCGGTACGCCTGATGTGGAGCAGCGAACGCGCGTTCGACCTGGGCGACCCCGACGAGCTGCTCTGGATGTACGAGAACGTGCTGCGCGAGACGACCCGCGTGGAGGACCTGCGCGAGCTGATCCACGCGGGCACGTTGCGCCGGTTGTGGCCGCTGCTCAACCTGCCCCGGGGCGTACGCCTGGCCTGGGAGGGCCGGCACCGGAGCCTGCTCCCGGCGTGACCCACCCGCACGAGTTCTACCGGCAGGTGGCCCGGGTGGCCCTGGCCGCCGCGGGCCCGCACCGCTTCGTGCTCGGCGGCGGCGTCGCGTGGGCCGCGCACGGCCTGGTCACCCGCCCCACCGAGGACGTCGACCTGTTCGCCGACGTGGAGGGCGCCGCCGCCGCTGCGGCCGACGGGGTACGCGCGGCGCTGGAACGGGCCGGCTACCGGGTGACCGAGGTGGATCCGGGCGGGCTGGGCGAGGTGTTCGACGGCTTCGACCGGGATCTGCGCGACTTCGTGGTGAGCCGGGACGGGCGGCAGATCCGGCTCAGCCTGGCCCGCCTGGACCGGCACCGCAGCCCGGTGGTGATGGATCTCGGTCCGGTCATGGACGTGCGCGACCTGATCGCCAACAAGACCGCCGCACTGGTGAACCGGCGGGAGGTACGCGACTACATCGACGTGTCCGCCGCGCTGGACCGGTACACGGTGGCGCAGTTGCTGGAGCTGGCTCGGCAGGTGGACCCGGCGCTGGACGACGAGGACGTGCGCGCGGCGGGCCGCTACCTCGACGGCCTGGCCGACCGGCGGTTCACCCGCTACGGCCTGGACGCGCCGGGCATCGCCGAGGTACGCCGCCGGATGGCCGCCTGGCCCCGCTGAGCAGCGGAACCAGACGGCCGGCGCGGAGCAGACGGCCGCCAAGGGGGCCGGGCGGGCGACGGCTCACTTCGTCGGGCGGCCACCGGTGACGCCGAGGATCTCGCCGGTGACGTAGCTGGACTCCTGCGAGGCGAAGTAGACGTACGCGGGCGCCAGCTCGGCCGGCTGACCGGGGCGGCCCAGCGGCGTGTCGGTGCCGAACTCCTTCACCTTCTCCTCCGGCATGGTGGCCGGGATCAGCGGCGTCCAGATCGGGCCGGGCGCCACCGCGTTGACCCGGATGCCGCGCTCGGCCAGGTTCTGCGCGAGCGCCTTGGTGAAGTTGGCGATGGCGGCCTTGGTGGTGGCGTAGTCGAGCAGCTGCGGCGACGGGTCGAACGCCTGGATCGACGACGTGTTGATGATCGTCGAGCCTTCCTTCATGTGCGGCACCGCGAACTTGCAGAGCCAGAACATGGCGTACACGTTGGTCTTGAAGACCCGGTCGAACTGCTCGGTGGTGATGTCGAGCAGGCCGTTGTCCTGCGACATCTGGTACGCCGCGTTGTTGACCAGGATGTCGACGCCGCCGAGGTCGCGTACCGCCTGGTCGACCAGGGCGCGGCAGTTGTCCTCCTCGCGCAGGTCGCACCGGACCGCGACGCCGGTGCGCCCGGCCCGCTCGATCAGGGCGACCGTCTCCCGGGCGTCCTTCTCCTCCTCGTCGGCGAGGTAGGTGACGAGCACGTCGGCGCCCTCGCGGGCGAACGCGATCGCCACGGCCCGGCCGATGCCGGAGTCACCGCCGGTGATGATCGCGCGCTTGCCGGTGAGCCGGTCGCTGCCCCGGTACGACTCCTCACCGTGGTCGGGCTTCGGCCCCATCTCCTGCTCGTTGCCGGGCGGCGTCTGCTGTTGCGACGGCTGGCCCGCGCGCTGTCCGTACTGCTCGGCCGGGTGCTGCTGGGTGAACTGGTCCTCGCTCATGGATGCGCCCCTACCCCGGTGACCGGCGGGAAAACAGCAGCGCGTGACCGGAAGGGAAACAGTTCGGGCCGGTGTGGCGCAGGTGACATGTGGTGGTTATGGTGCGCAGCGGCGCCCACGAGGCGCGTACCCCCCATTCGGAAAGGCACCTCATGACCTCCTCCTCCGGCGCCTCGCGGCGCCAGGTGCTGGCCGTCGCGGCCGCCGCCGCGACCGCTCCCCTGCTGGCCGGCGCGCCCGCCGGGGCGAAGCCGAAGCAGCCGAAGACCTGGGACCTGACGATCCTCGGCACGTCGGACACCCACGGCAACGTCTACAACTGGGACTACTACAGGGACGCGGAGTTCGACGACAGCAAGCACAACGACGTCGGCGTCGCGAAGCTCGCCACACTGGTCAACCAGATCCGCGCCGAGCGCACGGGCCGGGCCACGCTGGTCCTGGACGCCGGTGACACCATCCAGGGCACGCCGCTGGCGACGTACTACGCCAAGCAGGAGCCGATCACCAGCACCGGTGAGACGCACCCGATGGCCCGCGCCATGAACATCCTCGAGTACGACGCGGTGACGCTCGGCAACCACGAGTTCAACTACGGCCTGCCGCTGCTGGCGACCTGGATCGAGCAGCTCGGCTTCCCGGCCCTCGCCGCGAACGCGCTGAACGCCAAGACCGGCAAGCCGGCCTTCCTCCCGTACGTGATCAAGGAGGTCAAGCTCGGCGGGCACGGCGCACCGAAGCTGCGCGTGGGCATCCTCGGCCTGACCAACCCCGGCGTGGCCATCTGGGACAAGGGCAACGTCGAGGGCCGCCTGGTCTTCGCCGACATGGTCGCCACCGCCGCGAAGTGGGTGCCGGAGATGCGCCGGCGTGGCGCCGACCTGGTGGTCATCTCCGCCCACGGCGGCGACAGCGGCACCTCCAGCTACGGCCCGGAGCTGCCGAACGAGAACCCGACCGCGCTGATCGCCGAGCAGGTCCCCGGCATCGACGCGATCCTGTTCGGCCACGCGCACAACGAGGTGCCGGAGAAGTTCGTCACCAACCGAACCACCGGCGAGCGGGTCCTCACCTCGGAGCCGTCGAAGTGGGGCCAGCGGCTGACCCGGATGGACTTCACGCTGACCCGGGAGAAGGGCCGCTGGACGGTCACCGCCAAGTCGGCAACCACGCTCAACACAAACACCGTGGTCGAGGACCCGGCGGTGCTCGCGGCCGTACGCGGCCAGCACGCCAAGACCGTCGAGTACGTCAACCGGGTCGTCGCGCGGTCCAGCGTGGAACTGTCCGCCGCCGAGTCGCGGTACAAGGACACCCCGATCCTGGACTTCATCAACCACGTCCAGACCGAGGTCGTCACCGAGGCCCTCGGCGGCGGCGAGTACGCGGGCCTGCCGGTGCTGTCCATCGCCGCGCCGTTCAGCCGCACCGCGGTGTTCCCGCAGGGCGACGTGCGCATCCGCGACGTGGCGGGCCTCTACGTGTACGACAACACGCTGGAGGCGGTCGTGCTGACCGGCGCCGAGGTGAAGGCGTACCTGGAGTACTCGGCGAAGTACTTCAAGACCTTCCCGGTCGGCACCACTGTCGACGTCGAGAACATCAACGACACCAACGTGCCGGACTACAACTACGACGTGTTCTCCGGCGTCGACTACGACATCGACATCGCCAGGCCGGTCGGGCAGCGGATCACCCGCCTGGTGCTGGCCGGCACCGACACGCCGGTCGCGGCGGACGCCCGGTTCGTGGTGGCGGTGAACAACTACCGGCGCAGCGGCGGCGGCAACTTCCCGGGCATCGTGAAGACCCAGGTCTACAACGCCCAGCAGGAGATCCGCCAGTTGCTCATCGACTGGGCGCAGGCCAGGGGCGTCATCGACCCGGCCGACTTCTTCGTACCCAACTGGAAGCTGGTCCGCGACGGCGTGCCGGTCTTCTGACCGTGGGGCGGCGGGGTCCGGGCGGGTGCCCGGGCCCCGTCAGCCGCCCGCGCGCAGATGCCACTCCGACTCCCCGCCGACCGGGTCCGGCCGGTCCGGCGGGAACTCGGTCTCGGCGGACTCGATCCGCTCCTCCGGGCGCACCCGGACCGGCAGTTCGCCGAAGCGGACGTGCCGCAGGAACGCGTACTCCTCGTCGGTGAACGACTCGGCCGGCTCGCTCATGACCGCATTGTGCGCCCACCCCTCAGGTCCCCGCATCAACCGCTCCGGCAGGGGTATGCCGCCGCGACGATTCGGCGACGAGGTGGAGGAGCCATGCGCGCAGTACGGATGACCGCACCCGGTGTGCTGGAGCACACGGAGGTGCCCACGCCGCAGGCCGGCCCCGGCGAGGTGCTGCTGCGCGTCGGCGCGGTCGGCGCCTGTCACTCCGACCTGCACATCCTCGACGCGCCGGCCGGGGTGTTCCCGGTCCCGATCACGCTCGGCCACGAGGTCGCCGGCACCGTCGACACGGTCGGCGCCGGTGTGGACGGCTGGTCGCCCGGCGATCGGGCCGCCGTCTACGGCATCATCGGCTGCGGCCGGTGCCGGGCCTGCCTGCACGGCGAGGAGAACCGCTGCCGGGTCACCCCGGTCGGCGGCATCGGGCTCAGCCGCGACGGCGGGCTCGCCGAGTACGTGGTGGTGCCCGCGTCCCGGCTACTGCCTGTCGGTGACATGGACCTGACCCAGGCGGCGCCGCTGACCGACGCCGGGCTGACCCCGTACCACGCGGTGGACCTGGCACGGCCCCGGCTGCGGCCCGGCACCTCCTGCGTGGTGATCGGCATCGGCGGCCTGGGGCACATGGGGTTGCAGATCCTGCTGGCCACCACCGCGGTGCGGGTCGTCGCGGTGGACACCAACACCGCCGCGCTGGACCTGGCCACCCGGCTCGGCGCGCACCACACCGTGCAGGCCGGCCCGGACGCGGTGGAGAGGATCCGCGAGCTGGTCGGGCCGGCGCCGGACGGCGCGGACGTGGTGCTCGACTTCGTCGGCGCGCAGCCCACCCTGGACACCGCCCGGCAGGTGGTCGCCACCGGCGGGCAGATCCTGCTGGTCGGCCTGGCCGGCGGCACCCTGCCGGTACGGCCGGTCGCCGACGAGCCGCCGCCGGTGCCGTTCGAGGCCGGTGTGGTGGTGCCGTTCTGGGGCACCCGCGCCGAACTGCAGGAGGTGATCGCGCTGGCCCACGACGGCCGGCTGCACGCCGACGTGCACACGTTCCCCCTGGCCGAGGCGCCGCGGGCGTACGAGGCGCTGCGCCGGGGCGAGGTGCGGGGGCGGGCGGTCATCGTCCCCTGACGCGGGGACGCTCAGTCGTGCCGAACGACCGCCGCGGCCCGTGCCCTCGCGGGCAGGCGGTCGAGCAGCGCCAGCCCGGCCCGCACCGGACGCCGGTCGAGCACCTCGGCGAAGCTCGCCCGGCCCTGACAGAACCGGACGAACATCCGCCAGCCCGGCGGGCTCGCGAGCATCGCGTGGAACACCTCGGGCCGCCGCTCGAACACCTCCAGCAGCCGGTGCCCGGCGCGCATCTCCGGCGTCAGCCGCCGGTCGACCTCGCGGGCGTACGCGTCGAGGTCACCGGCGGCCACCGCCTCCCCGGCCAGCCGGCCCGAGCGCAGCGCGTAGCTGATCCCCTCGCGGCTCCACGGCTCCAGCAGGCCGGCGGCGTCCCCGGCGACGAGCACCCGGCCGTGCCGCAGCGGGGAGTCCCCGGTGCGGCAGCGGGTCAGGTGGCCGGAGTCGTGCTCCGGGGTCACCCCGGACAGTCCGAGCCGGTCGGTGAAGTCGCGCAGGTAGGCGCGGGTGCGGTCACCGTCGCCCCGGGCCGCGATGACGCCCACTGTGAGACGGTCGCCCTTGGGGAACACCCACGCGTAGGAGCCGGGCAGCGGCCCCCAGTCGAGCAGCACCCGGCCGCGCCAGCGGTCCCGCTCGGCGGCGTCCACCGGCAGTTCCAGTTCCAGGCCCAGGTCGACCTGGCGGAAGCGCACCCCGACGTGACGCGCCGTCACGCCGGAGGAGCCGTCCGCGCCGATGACGGTACGGGCGCGTACCAGCTCACCGCCGGCCAGGCGCAGGCGTACCTCGTCGGGGTCCTGCTCGATCGCGCGGACCGCGACGCCCTCGCGGACCTGCGCCCCGGCGGCGACGGCGGCGGCGCGCAGCCGGTCGTCGAACTCCTCCCGGCGGATCATGGTGACCAGTGGCGCCGGGTGCCGGCGGGTGAACGCGCGCCGCCCGTCCCGGGTGAACGTGAGCCGGTCCACCCGGTCGTGGGCGGGCACCTCGACGCGGCCGGCGACCTCGGCCAGCGACGTCCCGATCAGGCCGCCCCCGCAGGTCTTGTAGCGCGGATGGGTGGCCCGTTCGACAACGAGCGTGCGGACGCCGGCACTGGCCGCGGCGTGCGCGGCGGAGAGTCCGGCGGGTCCGCCGCCGACCACGACGAGATCCATGATCACGGGAGCAGCCTAGGGCACCGCCGTGCCGCACCGCCCGGTACGACAGCCGAACGGGTGAGCATCATCGCCGCGCATCCGGGTAACCGCCGGTCGCCGGCCGTCCGCGGGGCGGGCGGTCCACGCCGAGGAGGGAAGCGATGCCTCAGGTCCAGTTGTCCGCCGTCGAGGAACGGGTCTACCAGGCGGTGTCCGCGCTGGAGGTGCAGGGACATGTCCCCTACCCGGACCTGATCGCCCAGGAGACCGGGATGACCGAGGAGGAGCTGCGCGAGCCGCTGCACTCGCTCACCGAGCGGGGTCTGCTGCACCGCGAGGACTCCCCGATGTCCGGCCTGGACTTCGGACCCCGGTGGTGCGCGCGTCAGGTGGCGTGATCGGGTCGTTTGCCCCACCGGGCACCGGGTAGCGACCGGAGTCGGGTGAGCGACGGTCAGTGGGGGGCACGATGAGCGAGGGCCGGGCGTCGACCCCCGGGTACGACGACCGGCGCCGCTGGCGCGCGCTGAGCGTCGGCCTGATCGCGGCGTTCATGACGCTGCTGGACGTCAGCATCGTCAACGTCGCGGTGCCGTCGATCGACCGGGCGTTGCAGGCCACGCCGAGCGACCTGCAGTGGGTGCTGTCCGGGTACGCGCTGACGTTCGGCCTGGTGCTGGTGCCGGCCGGGCGCTTCGGCGACGCGCGCGGGCGGCGTACCGCGTTCGTGGTCGGGGTGGGCCTGTTCACGCTGACCAGCGCGCTGGCCGGCCTGGCCCGCTCGCCGGAGTGGCTGGTCGTGGCCCGGCTCGTCCAGGGTGCCGCCGCCGGTGTGGTGAATCCCCAGGTCAGCGGCATGATCCAGGAGCTGTTCCGGGGTGCGGACCGGGGCCGGGCGTTCGGGCTGCTCGGTGCGACCATCGGCATCTCCACCGCCGTCGGCCCGCTGCTGGGCGGGCTGCTCATCCAGCTCGGCGGCACGGAGCACGGCTGGCGGTGGGTCTTCTTCGTGAACATCCCGGTCGGGATCGTGGCGATGCTGCTCGGCTGGCGGCTGATGCCGGCCCGGCCGACCAACCCCGCCGGCCGGGGCCGGCTCGATCCGCTCGGTGTGCTGCTCCTCGGCGCCGGGGTGACGGTGATCCTGCTGCCGCTGGTGCAGCGGGAGCAGTGGCGGGGCGCGGGCAAGTGGCTGCTGATCCCCGCCGGCCTGCTGCTGCTCGCCGGGTTCGCGCTCTGGGAGCACCGGTACGCCCGGCGCGCGCAGCCACTGTTCGACCTGCGGCTGTTCACCGTGCGCTCGTACACGCTGGGCGCGCTGATCGGCCTGATCTACTTCGCCGGTTTCACCGCGATCTTCTTCATCTTCACGCTCTACCTCCAGATGGGCCTGGGTTACAGCGCGCTCGTGGCCGGCCTGGCGATCACCCCGTTCGCGCTCGGTTCGGCGCTCGCCTCCGCGCTCGGCGGCCGGGTGGTCACCCGGTACGGCCGTCCGCTCGTCGCGATCGGGCTGGCGGCGGTGGTGGCCGGGCTGGTCGCGACCGACCTGGTGCTGGCCGGCGGGCCGCACGAGAACGTGCCGTTGCGGACCGCGCTGCCGCTGCTGGTCGCCGGGCTGGGCAGCGGCCTGGTGATCGCGCCGAACCAGACGCTCACGCTGTCCGAGGTGCCGGTGCCGATGGCCGGCAGCGGCGCGGGGATGCTCCAGACCGGGCAGCGCATCGGGTCGGCCGCCGGCATCGCCGCGGTGGGCGCGCTGTTCTTCTCGACGCTCGCCGCGGACCGCGGCGACTGGAGCACGGCGTTCCGCCACTCGCTGCTGCTCGCCGCCGGGATCGTCGTGCTGGCGCTCGGCGCCGCCGTGGCGGACATCGCGCTCGGTCACCGGCGGGCGGCGGGCGGCTCCTGATCGGCGGCGGGCAGCAGGACTGTGGTGATCAGCCGCCGGGTGCGGCCGGGGCCGGGGCGCAGGGCCGCGTACTCGGCGAACAGCTCGCGGAACCGGGTGACGAACTCGGCGGTCTCGTCGTCGGTGGCGTGGAACGCGTTCTGCCGGTAGCCGGCCACGTCGCGGGCCAGGTCTCCCCCGCCGGCGTCGAGGTAGCCGTCGAAGTCGGCGAGCAGGCCCGCGACGAAGGTGAGGAACGCCTGGCGGTGCCGCTGCGGGCTCATGGCCCGGGCCTCGTCCGGGTCGACCGACGCGGCGGCCTCGTGGAGCCGGTAGCTGCGTTCGACGGCGCCGCGGGCCTGCCGCTGTCCCACCGTGTGCAGCACGCCGTGGTCGGCGAGCGTGGCCACCTGCCGGTAGAGCGTGGCCGGTGGGACGTCACTCAGCTCGGCGCGCAGGTCGGCGGTGGTGAGCGTGCGGCCACCCAGGAACGCCTGGACGATGCGCAGCCGGACCGGGTGCAGCAACAGCTCCACGGTGTCGAGTGCCACAGCGGCTCCCCTTTCGTTATCGCCTCCGGTAATGTTCTCACTGACGATAACAGAAGCGAGGAGTCCACCGATGGCCACCATCGACCTCACCCCCGACCGCATCGACGTCCGGCTCACCACCGCCGAGAAGATCTGGGCCCTGCGCGGCGACCTGTCGTTCCCCCGCTCCGCCGTCGCCGGCGCCGCCGTCGTGCCGGACGGGGCGCGCGCCACCCGCGGCATCCGGGCGCCCGGCCTCGGCGTGCCCCGCACGCGCAACGTCGGCACCTGGCGCGGCAAGGCCGGCAAGGAGTTCGTCAGCGTCCGCGGCGGCCAGCCGGCCGTCCGCATCACCCTCACCGGCCAGGCGTACGACTCCCTGCTCATCGGTGCCGACGACGCCGACGCCCTGGCCGCGGCAGTGCTGCGGTGACGATCGACCGACCGCTCGCCGTCGACTCGGCCGGGCAGCGGCTGTCCGGCACGCTCACCCTGCCCGACGGCGCCGGGCCGCACCCGGTGGCGCTGCTGCTGCCCGGCTCCGGGCCGATCAACCGCGACGGCGACCACCGCCGCCTGCCACTGGGGATTCAGCGGCACCTGGCCGCCGCACTGGGCGGGGCCGGATTCGCCGTCGCCCGGTACGACCGGCGGGGCGTCGGCGAGAGCAGCGGCGAGTTCCCGCGTACCGGCTTCCACGACAACGTCGACGACGCGGCGGCGGTGTTCGCGGCGCTGCGCGACGACCCGGCCGTGGACGCCGGGCGGATGTTCCTGGTCGGGCACAGCGAGGGCGCGCTCACCGCGATCGCGCTCGCCGCGCGCGGCGTACCGGTGGCGGGCCTGGTCCTGCTCTCCGCGCCCGGGCGCACCGGCGCCGAGGTGCTGCGCTGGCAGGCCGGGCGGCTGCTGCCCACGCTGCCCGGGCCGGTACGCCTGCTGCTGCGGCTCACCCGCACCGACCTGGTGGCGAAGGTGGCCCGCAACCACGAGAAGATCCTCGCCACCGACAAGGACGTGGCGTGGGTCGGCGGGCAACGGCTCAACGCCCGCTGGTTCCGGGAGTTCCTGCGCTACGATCCCCGGCCGGACCTGGCGCGCGTCGAGGCCCCGATCCTCGCGCTCACCGGCGACAAGGATTTGCAGACCGACCCCGCCGACCTGCCGGTCATCGCCGCGCACGCGGGCGGGCCGGTGCGGACCGGGGTGCTGCCGGACGTCACCCACGTGCTGCGCCGCCAGCCCGGACCGCCGTCGCTGCGGGCGTACCGGGAAGAGGCGAAGCAGCCGCTGGACCCGTCGGTGGTCGAGCCGGTGCTGTCGTGGCTCACCGCGCACAGCGACTGAGGACACGCGAAAGGCCGGCACCCGATCCGGTTACCGGCCTTTCGTCAGCTCTTACTTGTTCCAGTGCTCGGCGACGATCTCGGCGGCCTGGTTCTCCCACTGCGCGTACGCGTCGGGGTAGGCGCTGACCTGCACGGTCTGCGCGGCCTCGGTCAGCGGCATGTCCTGCCAGCCGTCGACCTGCTTGAGACCCTTGAGGAACGCCAGCGTCGAGTACTCGGGGTCGGTGATCTGCTCCGGCGTGCCCCAGCCGCTGGACGGCCGCTGCTGGAACAGGCCCAGCGAGTCGTGGTCGTTGCGGTCACCCAGGTGACCCAGGTTCTCCAGCTTCGACTCCTGCAGCGCGGTGGCGATCGAGACGACCGCGGCCCGCTCGGGCAGGCCCGCCTTCTTGGTGGCCGCGATGACGGCCTTGGCGTTGGCCAGCTGCTCGTCGTTCAGGTCCACGTGCGACTGCGCGCCCTGCGGACTGACGCT
This sequence comes from Micromonospora sp. NPDC049203, assembly GCF_043197215.1. Classification (NCBI taxonomy): domain Bacteria; kingdom Bacillati; phylum Actinomycetota; class Actinomycetes; order Micromonosporales; family Micromonosporaceae; genus Micromonospora; species Micromonospora sp. NPDC049203. The sequence continues at coordinate 103,760 of NZ_JBICSV010000013.1, forward strand.
CTGGACCGCGACCGCGGCGGGCTTGGCGGTCTCCGTCGCGTGCGCGGCGACCGGGCCGGCGAAAACGCCACCGGTGAAGGCGAGACCGGCGACACCGAGAATGCTCTTGCGCAGGATCGTGTTCATGGTGGCTCCGTTCGGGGGTCGACGCATCCGGGGGTGGACGCGTGGGCACCGTCAGGCGCTCAAGAAGTTCGGGGGGCCGGCAGCGCGAGGCGTGCCGGGTGTGCAACGACCGGCGGCCCGGGGCTGTTCCCGGGGGCGCCGCTCCGGGTTACAACGCCACCCGCCCGCCCCCGATTCCGCCCGCGCGGTGCCGCCCACCACAGCGCAACCGGACACTCCGCCCACAGGCCCGCCCTCCCGCCCTCCCCCGTCGATCTTGGAGTTGTGGCGCCCAGGATGTCCGGTTCACGAGGTCTGCGAGGTGCCACAACTCCAAGATCGGCGGGGATCAGCCCCGCGCGCGGAACGGCCGGCCCCGGAAGGGGCCGGCCGTTCGCTACGGGTGTCGGGTCACCAGACCTGCTGGACGATGTCCGCCGCCTGCTCCTCCCACTGCGCGTACGCGTACGGGTAGGCGGACACCTGGACCGTCTGCGCGGCGGTGGTCAGCGGCAGCTCGTGCCAGCCGCCGACGTTCTTCAGCGCGTTGAAGAACGCCTTGCTGGAGTAGTCCGGGTCGGTGATCTGCTCGGACGTGCCCCAACCGGACGACGGGCGCTGCTGGAACAGGCCCTCCGAGTCGTGGTCGTTGTACGCGCCGAGGTGACCCAGGTTGTACAGCTTCGACTCCTGGAGCGAGGTGGCGACGCCGATCACGGCGCCCCGCTCCCCCACGCCGGTCTCCTTGGCCGCCTCGACGATGGCCTTGGCGTTGTCGAGCTGCGCGTCGTCGAGCGGGATGCGCGACTGCGCGCCCTCGACGCCGTGCGGCACGAGCTTCTCCTTGGCCGGCCGGTCGGCCCGGGTCGGCACCTTGTCCAGGCCGGTGGTCTGGCCGGGCTTGACCGCCTCGGTGGAGGTCTTCTTGCCGGTGGCCAGGTCGATGGCGGCCTTGGCGCCGGCGTGCGGCCCGCTGGTCACCGGCGCGGCCACGGCGACCGGGCCGACGGCCAGCCCGCCCAGTACGGCCACACCCGCCACGCTGAGCACCGCACGGCGGTTACGGGAGACGGCGGCGGTCTTCGCGACGGCGGTCTTCGCGATGGCGGGGAGCCATCGAGTGAAGTGCTGCTTCACGATGGTTGCCCTTTCGATCGTTACGACGCGCTCCGGGGTGAGCGCCCCTCGAGGGACTACCGCCGGGTAGGTGTTTGGATTCCGGCGGTACGGGGGACACAACCAGCCCGCCGTGTCGGTCATTCCGGAAATGCCAGGTACGGCGCGGGCTGCGGCCCAGGTCACCCGGGATTCCGGGCAGGCGCGCCGTTCCGGCGGCGGACCGGGACGATCAGGCCGGAGCGCCGAACCGGACCAGCACGTGCCAGAGCTGCTTGAGGTGCTGCGACGTCACCTCGACCGGTCCCCGGTCGGCCCAGCGCTGCGGTTCGCGTACCACCGAGGCGGCGGCGCGGCCCACGAGCGCCGCGTGCAACGGCTCCCCCGGGTGCCCGAACTCGGCGGCCACCCGCGCGGCCAGCGGCGGGATGTCCGGGCCCCGGAATTCCGCGTCCACGCCGTCGACCGGCAGCACGAAGCCCGGGTGGAACCGCAGCGCCAGGCCGTGCCGCGCGGCGATCGCCTCCAGGCGCCGTCCCACGTCGGTGCCACGGAACGACGGGTCGACCACGAGCGCCTCCACGTCGCGGGCCAGGCTGATCTCGCCGTGCACCTGCGCCTCGACGTAGTCGTCAAGCGCCCGGCCGACCCGCCCGGACTCCCGCTCGCGGCGGCACAGCAGCGTCCGCAGCAGCGTGCCGGTGTCCATGCCGGCCACGCCCAGGGCGACGCCGGTCCCTGCGGTGGCGGTCAGCAACGCGGCGAACACCGGCTCGAAGACATCGGCGGTGCCGAACTCGGTGGGCTCGATGTGGCTGTCCCCGAAGCTGAACGTGGCCCGGGCCAGCACCTCCGGGCGCAGCCGCAGGTGACAGGAGCCGAACCGGGGGCACGCGCCGTCGGCGTGGTCGAGCAGGTTCAGGCCCCCGTACTTCGGGCGCTCCGCGGGCAGCACGCCCGGCCGCTGGTACGCGCCGCCGAACATCGCCCGCTCCCACACGTCCCGGTCGCCGCCCGGGTACGCGGTCAGGCCGCCGTTGGAGACGCCGGTCTCGAACTGGCTGCGGTAGACGCCCTCCTCGTCCAGCGCCTCGACCACTGTGCGGCCGTCCCGCAGCACCCGGTCGGGGTGGAAGTTGAGCGTCAGACGGCCGTACCCGGTGATCGCGGCGACGACCTCCTCGTACCGGTAGCTGGCGCCGGAGGCGGCGAGGTGGCCGGCGATGACGGCGAGCGCCGACGGGCGGTCGCGCAGCGCGATGTCGCGGACGTGGCGCAGCGCGGCGGACTGGGCGGCGGTGAGGGTGGCGACGGGCACGGGCCCGAGTATCACCGGACGGCGGGCCGCGCGGCCACACGGTTTTCCGGGCCGCTCCGAAGCGGACGGAGACGCGGCTGTCCCCGGCACTGACGGCCGCAAGACGCCGCGCGGGCCCGGCCGGGCCCGCGCGAACCCTGTCGTCCTCAGTGGCCCCGGGCGATCCACTCGTCCAGGTGCGGCGCCTCGGCCCCGATCGTGGTGTCGTCGCCGTGCCCGGTGTGCACCACCGTCTCCGGCGGCAGCGTGAGCAGCCGGGTACGGATCGACTCGACGATGGTGCCGAAGTCGCTGTACGAGCGTCCGGTCGCGCCCGGCCCACCGGCGAACAGGGTGTCCCCGGTGAAGACGGCGCCCAGGTCGGGGGCGTAGAGGCTGCACGCGCCGGGGCTGTGGCCCGGGGTGTGCAACACCCGCAGCGTGGTGCCGCCGACGGTGATCGTCTGCCCGTCGGTGAGGTCGCCGTCCGGTTCCGTGCCCGGGTGCGTCATGTCCCACAGCACCCGGTCGGCCGGGTGCAGCAGCACCGGAGCACCGGTGGCCCGGGCCAGCTCGGGCGCGACCCGTACGTGGTCGTCGTGGGCGTGGGTGGCGACGATCGCCAGCACCCGCCGGTCACCGATGACCTCGCGGATGGCCGCCACGTCGTGCGGCGCGTCGAGGACGACGCACTCGGCGTCGTCGCCGATCACCCAGACGTTGTTGTCCACGTCGAACGTCTGCCCGTCCAGCGAGAACGTGCCGGAGGTGACGGCGTGGTCGACGCGGGCGGTCACGGGAAGACCACCACCGAGCGCAGCACGTCGCCGTGGTGCATCCGGGCGAACGCCTCCTCGACCTGGTCCAGGGCGATCTCCTCGGTGACGAACGCGTCCAGGTCCAGCCGGCCCTGCCGGTACAGCTCGGTCAGCATGGGGAAGTCGCGGCTGGGCAGGCAGTCGCCGTACCAGCTCGACTTGAGCGCGCCGCCGCGCCCGAAGACGTCCAGCAGCGGCAGGTCGACTGTCATCTCCGGCGTCGGCACGCCGACCAGCACGACGGTGCCGGCCAGGTCGCGGGCGTAGAACGCCTGCTTCCACGTCTCCGGACGGCCCACCGCGTCGATCACCACGTCGGCGCCGAAGCCGCCGGTGGCCGCGCGGATGGCCTCCACCGCGTCGTCCTCGGAGGCGTTGACGGTGTGCGTGGCGCCGAACTTGCGCGCCCAGTCGAGCTTGCGGGAGTCGGTGTCCACCGCGATGATCGTGGTCGCACCGGCCAGGGCCGCGCCGGCCACCGCCGCGTCGCCGACGCCGCCGCAGCCGATCACCGCGACCGAGTCGCCCCGGGTCACGTTGCCGGTGTTCATGGCCGCGCCGAGACCGGCCATCACACCGCAGCCGAGCAGGCCGACAGCCGCCGGCCGGGCCGACGGGTCGACCTTCGTGCACTGCCCGGCGTGGACGAGCGTCTTCTCGGCGAACGCGCCGATGCCGAGCGCGGGCGTCAGCTCGGTGCCGTCGGTGAGCGTCATCTTCTGGGTGGCGTTGTGGGTGGCGAAGCAGTACCACGGGCGGCCACGGCGGCAGGCCCGGCACTGCCCGCAGACCGCGCGCCAGTTGAGCACCACGAAATCGCCGGGCGCCACGTCGGTGACCCCGTCGCCCACCTGCTCCACGATGCCGGCGGCCTCGTGGCCCAGCAGGAACGGGTAGTCGTCGTTGATGCCGCCCTCGCGGTAGTGCAGGTCGGTGTGGCAGACGCCGCACGACTGGATGCGGACCACCGCCTCGCCCGGCCCCGGGTCCGGCACCACGATGGTGGTGACCTCCACGGGCGCGCCCTTGCGCCGCGACACGACTCCCCGGACTTCCTGGCTCACGGTGCCTCCTCCGTTGCGTGGTCTGACTCTGCCGAACCTACCGCTGATCATGACCCGCGACCCAACGAAGGCCGCCGGATTGTCCTGGTCATGACCGGGTACCCGGGATGCCGGCTCTACCAGGTGGGACGGGAGTGCTCATGAGGTTGTCACATGCGCCACTGCGCGTCGCGATCGGCGCGTACATCCTGAACTCCGGGCTGGGCAAGCGGAACCTGGAGGGCGAGGCCGCCGCCGGGATGCACGGCATGGCGGCCGGCGCGATGCCGCAGCTGGGGCAGATCCCGCCGGACCGGTTCGGCGTGCTGCTGTCCCGGGGCGAGATCGCCCTCGGTGCGGCGCTGCTCGCCCCGTTCGTGCCGTCGCTGCTGGCCGGCGCCGCGCTCACCGCGTTCGGTGCCGGACTGGTGCAGCTCTACCTGAAGACGCCGGGCATGCGCGAGGGCACCAGCCTGCGGCCCAGCGAGGCGGGCATCGGCCTGGCCAAGGACGTGTGGCTGGTCGGCGCGGGGCTGACGCTGGTGCTCGACTCGCTGGTCCGGCACCGGCGCTGAACCGGCCGCGCCGGGCCGCCCGCGCGCTGCCGGACCGGCCGCGTACTCAGGCCGGCGCCGCGACCACGACGGCGGCCCGCTCGTCGGCGAGCCGGCGGCGGGCGGCGTTGCGGTAGCGCAGCACCTGCACGGCGCCGAGCGCCCAGAGCAGGAACTGCACGGCGAACGCCCAGCGGAACGCGGACAGCGGCGGCGCGGCCTGCCCGGCCGGGGTGGCCAGGTCCAGCACCACGCCGACGGCCAGGATCAGCACGATCGAGGCGACGAAGCCGCCGACGTTGACGATGCCGGTGGCGCTGCCGATGCGGCGCACCGGATTGAACGAGCGGGCGTAGTCGAACCCGATCATCGAACCGGGACCGTTCACCGCCAGCACCACCACGAGCGTCACGAGCAGCCAGTGCGGCGCGCGGCCGGGCCAGACCAGCACCACCGCCCACACCCCGGCGGTGGCGGCGGTGATCGCGAACACCACCGCCGAGCGGTGGAACGGGTGGCGGGAGCACAGGTGCGCGAGCACCGGCCCGCACACCAGCGTCGCCATCGTCATCAGCGTGAGCATCCCGGCCGCCGCGGTCGGCGAGAACCCCTGCCCCTGTACGAGGAACGGGTACCCCCACAGCAGGGCGAACACCGCGCCGGAGAACTGGGTGACGAAGTGCGTCCACAGCCCGAGCCGGGTACCGGGCTGGGCCCAGGCGTCGGCGAGCTGGCGGCGCACTGTGGCCAGGTCGGGGGCGAGCGCGGTGGCGTGCTCAGCGTGCGGCGTGTCGCGTACCGCGACGAGGACCAGCAGCACCACTGTCGCGCCGAGCGCCGCGGCGGTCAGGAACGCCGGGGTCCAGCCCGCCTGGTGCAGCAGCGCCACCAGGGGTACGGCGCCGAGCACCGCACCGAGCTGGCCGACGGTGCCGGTGAGCTGCACCAGCAGCGGGTTGCGCCGGCCGGGGAACCAGAACGCGACGATGCGCAGCACGCTGATGAAGGTCATGGCGTCGCCGAGCCCGACGAGCACCCGGGCGGCCACGGCGGCCGGCACGCCATCGGCGACCGCGAACAGGAGCTGCCCGGCCACCATGAGCGCGCCACCGGCCAGCAGCAGCCGGCGTGAGCCGTACCGGTCCAGCAGCACCCCGACCGGGATCTGCATGGCGGCGTAGACGGCGAGCTGCGCCACGGAGAAGGTGGCGAGCGCGGCGGCGTTGATGTGGAAGCGGTCCGCCGCGTCGACCCCGGTGACACCGAGCGAGCTGCGGTGGAACACGGCGGCCACGTACGCGGCCAGCGCCACCGCGTACACCAGGACGGCGGGCCGGCGACCCGCGTTCACCGCAGCGTCCCGAGCATCCGGGCGGCGGTGTCGATGTGCGCGGCCACCGCGTCGTGCCACGCCCGCGGGTCGTCGCCGTCGAGCGCGGCGAGCTGGCCGGCGTGTTCGGCGAGGGCGACCTCGGCCCAGCCAGGCGAGAGCCGGAAGCTCGCCTCGCCCATGCGCAGCTGGCGGTCGCGCAGCCTGTGGTACAGCTCGGCCAGGATCTCGTTGCCGGCCGCCTCCACCACCGCGGCGTGGAACGACCGGTCGGCGGCCATCAGCGCGGTGATGTCACCGGCGGCGTGCGCGCGGCGCATCTCGTCCAGCCAGCGGGCCAGGTCGGCGCGCAGCTCGGCGCGGCGCGGCCAGACCCGGTCGGCGGCGTGCAGCTCGACCAGGCGGCGGGCCTCGATGACGTCGGCGATCTCCCGCGCCGAGACCGGCCGGATCAGCGCCCCGCGCTTCGGGTAGAGCTTGACCAGCCCTTCGGACTCCAGCCGCAGCAGCGCCTCCCGCACCGGCGTGCGGGACACGCCGGTCGCCTCGGCGATCTCCCCCTCGCTGACGAGCTGGCCGCCCGGGTAGACCTGTTCCAGGATGGCCTGCTTGAGGTGCCGGTACGCCCGCTCGGCGGCGGACAGCGCGGTCCGGCTGGGATGCGTCATGTATCTAAGCTTGCTCCCCGGGCCGCCCGGACGGCCCGGCGCGGGCCCGGACAGTGGCGCGGGCCACCGTCAGGCCCACAGCCGGCGCAGCAGCGCCTCCACCTCGGCGGTCCGCTCGATCTGCGGCATGTGCCCGGTGTCGGGGAACAGGTGGCTGCGCGCGTGCGGCAGCCGGGTGCGGGCGTACGCCAGGTGCGCGGCGGGCAGGATCAGGTCGCGGTCGCCCCAGACGAGCAGCGTGGGCAGGTCGAGCGCGGCCACCGCGTCGAGCAGTTCGGTACGCCACCGCGGGCGTACGCCGCGCCAGGTGCCCAGGTCACGGACCAGCTCCAGCATCACCCGGGCCGCGTGCGGCTGCCCGGCCACGGCCAGCGCGAGGGCGATCCGTTCCTCGGTGACGTGCCCCGGGTCGTAGAAGATCGCCCGCTCGGTGCGGCGGACGATCCTCGGGTCGGGGCGCAGCAGCAGCCGGGCCAGCGGACGCACCGCGAGCAGCCGTAGCGCCACGGTGACCTCGCGGCCGAAGCCGGCGCTGTTCAGCAACGCCAGGCTGGCGACGCGCCGCGGTTCGTCGGCGGCCAGGCGCATCGCCACCGCCCCGCCGAGGGAGTTGCCGACCAGGTGCGCCGGGTCGCCCACCCCGGCCACGTCCAGGAAGCGGGCCACCGCCGCGGCCAGGGCCGGAAGCGTGTGCGGGCCGTCCAGCGGCGCGGAGCCGCCGTGCCCGGGCAGGTCCACCGCGAGCACCAGGTGGTCGTGCGCCAGCGCCGTGTGCAGGGCGGCGAAGTCGTCGAGGGTACGGCCGATGCCGTGCAGCAGCACCACGGGCGGGCCGTCCCCGCTGATCCGGCACCGGACGCGCCGCCCGTCGACTGTGGTCTCGCCGGCCGGGGGCAGGGCGAGCGTCACGCCCGGCGCCCGGATTCCGGCACGGCCTCCTCGCCGGTCCGGGCGGACGGCACGTCGGCCCGGACCGCCGGCGCTTCGACGGCCGGAGTTGCGGATGTCTCGGCGGGCACGGCTGCGGACGCGGCGACCGGCGCCTCGGCGGGCGCGGCTGCGGGGGTCTCGGCCGGCCCGGCCGGGCGCTGGCGCATGCCCAGGGCCAGCACCTTGCCGTACCCGGCGGGGGCGATGCGGGCGAGCAGGTCGGGCAGCTTCGCCGACCAGCCGATGAGCACCCGGCCCCGGCGGCGCTGGGCGCCGCGCAGGATCACCTCGGCGGCGGTGGCCGGGTCGATGGTGAGCAGCTTCTCGAACTGCTTGCGCCCGGCCTCGTACTCGTCGAGGGCCACGCCGCTGCCCACGCGGGCGCTGGCGGCGATCCGGGTCCGGATGCCGCCCGGGTGCACCGACGTGACGCCGACGCCGTCGTCGACGAGTTCGTGCCGCAGCGCCTCGGTGAAGCCGCGCACCGCGAACTTGCTCGCCGCGTACGCGGCCTGCCCGGCGGGCGCGATCAGGCCGAACAGGCTGGACACGTTGACCAGGTGGGCGCCGGGCTCGGCCTTGAGCGCGGGCAGCAGCGCGTGGGTCAGGCGTACCACCGCCCGGAAGTTGATCTCGATGACCCAGAGGAACTCCTCCAGGGTCACCTGGTCGAAGCGCCCGCCCAGCGCCACCCCGGCGTTGTTGATCAGCAGCCGGATCCGGGGGTGCGCGCGGTGGATCTCGGCGGCGACCCGGTCGGTGGCGTCGGCGTCGGCCAGGTCGACCAGGTGGGTCTCGACGCGCCGGTCCGGGTACGCGGCCCGGATCGCGGCGACTGTCGCGGCCAGGCCGTCGGCGTCCCGGTCGAGCAGCACCAGGTCGGCGCCGCGCCGGGCCAGCCCGTGGGCCAGCGCCGCGCCGATGCCGCTGGCCGCGCCGGTGAGCACCGCCGTGCCGCCGGGGAAGGCGAGGTCACGCATCGGTTCCTCCCGAGGTGGTGGCCGCCGTGGCGGGTACGCCCGCGCGGGCGAACCGTACGCCGTCGGTGAGCGGGCCGTGCCGCATCAGGCGTACGTCGCGGGGATAGTTCTGGTGCAGCCGCCACGGCGCCTGCGGCCCCTGCTTGGGCAACTGGTCGACGGCACGCAGCACGTAGCCGGACTGGAGGTCGATGATCGGTTCGAGGTCGTCGGTGTCCGGCGCGAGCGGCGTGACGATCTGCTGCCCGGTGTCGTCGAGGTGGCGCAGCAACCGGCAGACGTACGTGGCCACGAGATCGGCCTTCAGCGTCCAGGAGGCGTTCGTGTAGCCGATGGTCATGGCGAAGTTCGGCACGCCGGACAGCATCATGCCCTTGTAGGCCACAGTCGAGGCGAGGTCGACCTCCGCGCCGTCGACCGCCAGCGTCATACCGCCGAGCGCGAGCAGGTTGAGGCCGGTGGCGGTGACCACCACGTCGGCGGGCAGTTCCTCGCCGGAGGCGAGCCGGACGCCCCGCTCGGTGAACGTGTCGATGGTGTCGGTGACAACCGACGCGCGGCCGGCGCTCAGCGCGGCGAACAGGTCCCCGTCCGGCACCACGCACAGGCGCTGGTCCCACGGGTTGTAGCGGGGCGAGAAGTGCCTGTCGACGTCGTACCCGGACGGGAGGCGGCCCTTCGCGGCGCGGCGCAGGAACCGCTTCACCACGCCGGGGGCACGGCGGCTGAGCTGGAAGTTGGCCACCCCGAGCGTGACGTTCTTCCACCGGGCCACCGCGTACGCGGCCTTCGGGGTCAGCCAGCGCCGCGCGGCGTCGGCGAACGGGTCGCGCGAGGGCAGCGCGATCACGTACGTGGGTGAGCGCTGGAGCATGGTGACGTGGGCGGCCCGCTCGGCCATGGCCGGGACCAGGGTGACAGCCGTGGCGCCGCTGCCGATCACCACGACCCGCTTGCCGGCGTAGTCCAGGTCGTCCGGCCAGTGCTGCGGGTGCACGAGCGTGCCGGCGTACCGCTCGACGCCGGGGAACCGGGGCGTGTAGCCCTCGTCGTAGCGGTAGTAGCCGGAGTTGGTGAACAGGAACCCGCAGGTGAGCGTGACGTCCTCGCCGGTGTCGTCGCGGTGGGCGTGCACCGTCCAGCGCGCGGTGGCGCTGTCCCACTCGGCGCGCAGGGCCCGGTGGTGGAAGCGGATGTGCCGTTCCACGCCGTACTCGCGGGCGGTCTGGCGCACGTACGCCCGGATGGCGTCGCCGTCGGCGATCGCCTTGGGGTCGGTCCACGGCTTGAACGAGTAGCCGAGGGTGTACATGTCCGAGTCGGAGCGGATGCCCGGGTAGCGGAACAGGTCCCAGGTGCCGCCGATCGCGCCCCGGGCCTCCAGCACCGCGTAGGTCTTGCCGGGGCATTCGCGTCCGAGGTGGACGGCGGCGCCGATGCCGGACAGGCCGGCCCCGACGATGAGGACGTCGACGTGGTCTGCGGCCATCGATTTCTCCCGTTCGCACCGGCGGTGGACCGGACACTATCCATCGCCGTCGACCGCAGTCAACACCGTGTCGAGTCGAATCGACAGGGTGTCGAGCGGGTGTAGCATCAGCCGACATGACGACCGCCCGTACGCCGACCGGCGCCGCGCCGACGCGCGGGCGGCGGGCCGGCCGGTCCACCGGAGACGACCGGGAGACCGCGATCCTGGCCACCGCCGAGCGGTTGCTGGCGCAGCGCCCCTTCGCCGACATCTCCATCGACGACCTGGCGCGCGGTGCGGGGATCTCCCGGCCCACGTTCTACTTCTACTTCCCGTCCAAGGACGCGGTGCTGCTCACGCTGCTCGACCGGGTCACCGAGGAGGCCGACGCCGCCGCCGGTGGCGTGTTCGAGCGGCTCGCCGAGGATCCGCGCGCCCACTGGCGGGAGCTGATCGCCCGGTTCCACGCCACGTTCGGCGGGCACCGGGACGTGGTGCTGGCCTGCGCCCAGGTGCGCGGCACCAACGCCGAGGTGCGTCGGCTCTGGGCCGAGGTGCTGGAACGCTGGGTCCGCGCGGTGCAGGCCGCGATCGAGGCCGAACGCGCGCGCGGCGCGGCCCCGGACGGCCTGGCCGCCCGGGACCTCGCCATCGCGCTGAACTCGATGAACGAACGCGTCTGGTACGCCACCTTCGCCGGGGACGGCCCGGCGGTGGCCGAGCGGGACGTGGTGGACGTGCTGCTCGACGTGTGGCTGACCGCGATCTACCGGACCACCACGCCGCCGGTCACCGCGTCCGGCGGAACTCCATGACCCAGTTGGTCTCCCAGGTGCGTTCACCGTCGGTGGAGAACGCCTGCTCCCAGCGGCAGGAGTCGGCGGTGATCGCCGACCAGAGGAAGCGGCAGCGCACCGGCCGCCCCTCGTCGGTGTCGTCGGCGTGGAACTCACCGACGCCGCCGGTGAACCGGCCCACCACCGGCGGCAGTTCCAGCACCCCACGGCTGCTGTGCATCCAGTAGAGCGACCACAACCCGGTCGACGGGTTCAGGATGCGCACCGTGGAGCCGGAGAAGCCCCGGCTCGGGCAGCGCATCTCGTCGAAGCTGCCCGCGCCGTCGAAGAACGAGCGCGCCTCGCTGACACCGGCGAACTCGTCCCAGTCGTCGCTGCCGACGTGGCGCTGCCGCAGGCGCCGGTTGGTCACGTCCCAGGTGCCGACGAGGAAGTCGAAGTCGCCCATCAGCGGCCCACCGGCCCCTCGGCCCGGGCGTCCGCCAGGTAGCCCGCGAGGTCCGGCCGGTCCGGCGCGAGCACGTGCCGGATCCAGGCGGCGCGCTCGTGTTCCAGCACGCCCAGTTCCCAGACGCAGCCGACGCCGGGGCGGGTCAGGTCGACGAAGTGCGCCGGGTCGTCGTCCGGGCAGTCCAGCGCGGGCTGCCCGGCGATCGCGATGCGGCACTCGACCACGTTGTCGAAGAACCAGCTGTACGCCAGCAGGTACGCCCCGGTGTCCGCGCCCCGGTGCAGCACCACCCAGCTCGCCGGCGGGGTGGAGCCGTCCGGGGCGGGCAGCAGCGCCGGGAGGTACGCGTACGCGGCGTCGACCACCCGCGGTTCGAGGCGGCGACCCGGCTGGTCCATGTGGTAGCGCTTGACGTGCCGGCCGGCCACCTCGACGGCCCCCGGCACTGTCAGATCCTTGTCGTGAAAAGCCATGCGGGCACGCTAGGGCCGCTCCCCTGACAGCTAGTGTCAGCAGAATGCGGGCCAGTCGACTCCTGTCCATCCTGCTGCTCCTGCAGGCGCACAACCGGCTCACCGCCGCCGACCTGGCCGCCCGCCTCCAGGTGTCGGCACGCACGATCTACCGGGACGTCGAGGCGCTGCACGCGGCGGGCATCCCGCTGTACGGCGAGGCCGGACACGACGGCGGCTACCGGCTCGTGGAGGGCTGGCGGACCCGGCTGACCGGGCTCACCGCCGAGGAGGCCGACCGGCTGCTCTTCGCCGGGCTCCCCGGGCCTGCGGCCGAGCTGGGCTACCAGTCGGTCGTCGCCGCCGTGCAGCTCAAGCTGCGGGCCGCGCTGCCCGCCCCGCTCGCCGACCGGGCGGCCCGGCTGGAGCAGCGGTTCCACCTGGACACACCGGGCTGGTACTCCGACGGCGACCCGTCGCCACACCTCGCCGAGGCGGCCGAGGCGGTGTGGCGGCAGCACCGGGTCCGGGTGCGGTACCGGGGCTGGCGGGGCGAGACGACCCGGGTCCTCGAACCGTACGGGCTGGTGCTCAAGGGCGGGCGCTGGTATCTGGTCGCCGCCCGGCCCGACCGCGCCGACCCGGCCACCTACCGGGTCAACCAGATCCTCGACCTGACCCCGCTGGACGAGACGTTCGAGCGGCCGGAGTTCGACCTGCCGGCCTGGTGGCGCGCGCACGTGGTGCGGTTCCGGGCGGGCCTGCACCGCGACGAGGCGCGCATCCGGCTGTCGCCGCGCGGCTTCGCCCGGCTGCGCGAGGTCGGCAGCGACGTGGTGGTCGCCGCCGCCGAGGCGAGCGCCGGCCCGCCCGACGCCACCGGCTGGGTGCACGCGGTCATCCCGATCGAGTCGCTCACCCACGCGCACGGCGACCTGCTCCGGCTCGGCGCCGACGTGGAGGTCCTCACCCCGGAGGCGCTACGCACCCGCCTGACCGAAACGGCCACCGCCCTCACTGCCCTCTACCCCCCACCCACCCCACCCACCCCGCCTCGCCCCCGGTGATCAAGGAGTTTGTGTCCTTCGAGGATCGACTCGGACACGAACTCCTTGATCACCGAGGCGGGGTACGGAGGGCGTCGGCCACCGTGGAGAGGGCTCGGTCGATCTCCGACGGCGGGGTCGCGGCGTAGCCGAGGACCAGGCCGGGCGGCTGTGGGCGCTGGCCGTGCCAGGACAGCGGGTGGACCTTGACGCCGTGGCGCAGCGCCGCCGCCGCCAGCGCCCGGTCGTCGACGTCGCCGGGCAGCGTGACCATCAGGTGCAGCCCGGCCGCGGCGCCGTGCACCACCGCCCCCGGCAGGTGCGCGCCTACCGCGCGGATCATCGCGTCGCGGCGGCGTACGTGCCGGTGGCGCAGCAGCCGCAGGTGCCGTTCCAGCGTGCCGGACTCCATCAGCTCGGCCAGCACGAGCTGCGCCAACGCCGGGTTGCCGAGATCGGCGGCCCGCTTCGCGGCCACCACGTCGGCGTGCAGCGCGGGCGGCACCAGCATCCATCCGATCCGCAGGGCCGGCGCGAGCAGCTTGGAGATGCTACCGACGTAGCAGACGCGGTCCGGCGCCATGGCCCGCAGCGCCGGCACCGGCGGCCGGTCGTAGCGGTGCTCGGCGTCGTAGTCGTCCTCCACCACCAGGCCACCGTCGCGTGCCCACCGCAGCAGCCGCCGGCGCCGGTCGCCGTCGAGCACCACTCCGGTCGGGAACTGGTGCGCCGGGGTGAGCAGCACGGCCGGCGCACCGGACCGCTCCAGCGCGTCGACGCGCAGGCCCCTGTCGTCCACCGGGACCGGCGGCGTCGCCAGCCCGGAATAGGCCAGGTGCTGCCGTACGCCCAGCGAGCCGGGGTCCTCCACCGCGACGGTGTGCGTACCCCGGTCGTGGAGCACCCGCGCGAGCAGGCCGAGCGCCTGGGACACCCCCGCCACGATCACCACCTCGGCCGGGTCGGCGCGGATGCCCCGGTTGCGGGCCAGCCAGTTCGCGACCGCGAGCCGCAGCGCGGGCGTGCCCGTCGGGCCGCCGTAGCCGAGCGCCGCCGGCGCCACCCGGTGCAGCACGGCCCGTTCGGCCCGCAGCCAGGCCGCGCGGGGAAAGGCCGCCAGATCGGGTACGCCGGGCGTCAGGTCCACCTCAGCGGGTACGGCACGCAGCTCGTCGATCGCGTCCATGCCGGGCCGCCCGGCGAACACCTCCGGTGTCCTCCTCGGCCGGGGCGGCCGGGTGAGCGCGGCGGCCGGGGTGGCGACCACAATCGTTCCGGCCCGGCCGCGCCCGGCCACCTGCCCGTCTTCGGCCAGCCGCTGGTAGGCCTCGGTCACCACGCCCCGGGAGACGCCCAGCTCGGCGGCGAGCACGCGGCTCGCCGGCAGGCGGGTGCCCAACGGCGCCCGGCCGTCGGCGATCGCGGAGCGCAGCCGGGCCGCCAGCCAGTCCGCGCGGCCACCGGGCGGCGCCTCGCCGACGTCGAGCTGGAGGAAGTCGGCACCGGCCGCTTTGGACTCGTGGGAAACGACGGCTTTGGCCCTGTCCATCGGGCCATTATGGCCACAGGCTGGATCGCATGACAGCCGCGTTTCTGCTGACCTCACTGATCGTCGCGGTCAGTCCCGGTACCGGGGTGATGCACACACTCGCCACCGCCGTGACCGCCGGGCGCCGGGCCGGGCTGGCCGCTGCCGTCGGCGCCACGCTCAGCCTCGTCCCGCACGTCATCGCCGCGGTGACCGGCCTGGCCGCCCTGCTGCGCGCCGGCACCCCGGCGTTTCGCGTGGTGACCTGGCTGGGTGTGGCGTACCTGCTCTGGATGGCCTGGTCGGCGCTGCGCGACCGGGGCACGCTCACCGTCGGGAGCGACCGGCCGCCACGTCCGGCGGCTGCGGTGTTCCGGGACGGTGTGCTGCTGAACCTGCTGAACCCGAAGGTGACTGTGTTCTTCGTGGCGTTCCTGCCGCAGTTCGTACCCCCGGACACGCCCGCCGCCACGGCGCGGATGCTCGCCTGCGGCCTGGTGTTCATGGCTGTCACGCTGCTGGTGTTCGCCGGGTACGCGCTCCTGGCCGGCGCGCTGCGCCGCCGCGTGCTGTCCCGGCCCCGGCTGACCGGGCTGCTGCGGCACGCCGTCGCCGGCGGCTTCCTCGTCCTGGGCCTCGGCCTCGCCCTCACCGCCTGACCCGTTCCAGTTCACCGCCCGAAAAGGAGTCTTCCTGTGCGTTTCCGGCACTCCCCCGAGGTCTGGTCGGCCTTCCCGGAACTGACCTGCGGCGTCCTGCACGCCACCGGCGTCACGCCCGACGTCGACGTCACGCCACTGCTGGCCGGGCATCTCGGCACGGCCCGGGACCGCCTTTCCGCCGGGCCGGAGGGTGGCTTCCCGGAGATCCAGGCGTGGCGGCGCGCGTTCACCCGGATGGGCTGCCCGCCGACCCGCTACCGCTGCGCGGCCGAGTCGCTGCTCCGCCGGCTGCGGCGGGACGGGGACCTGCCCCGCCTGCATCCGCTGGTGGATCTCGGCAACGCGCTGTCGGTCCGGTACGCGGTGCCTGTCGCGGTGCTCGACCTCGCCCACGTCGACGGCGACCTGACCGTACGCCCGGCCGAGGGCACGGAAACCTATCTGACCCTCGGCGGGGAGGCGGAGCACCCGGTGCCCGACGAGGTGATCTTCGCCGACGAGGGCGGGCACGCGCACGCCCGGCGCTGGTGCCACCGGCAGAGCGGCGCGTCAGCGGTGCGGGCCGCCACCACCGAGGTCCTGGTGGTGGTCGAGGCGATGCACGACGGGGCGGCCCCGACCGTTCGCCAGGTCGTGGACGAGCTGGCCGCGGCGCTGGCCGAGCTGTGGCGCGTGCCGTCGCGGACGGCGCTGCTCAGCGCTGACGCGCCGGAGTTCGCCGTGCCGGTCCGGACGGGCTGATCCGCCGGCGTGGTGACGGCCGGTCGCGCGGCGTGACGCCGGTGCGCAGGTTCCGGGCGTCCGGCGACGACGCTGGGAGCCGCCCGGCTCGTCGTCAGGCGTCGGGGTCGGTGCGCTCGCGGGCCGTCAGCTCGTCGAACTCGGCCGGGGTGATCTCGCCGGTGCGCAGGCGCCGGGCGTTGGCGGTGAACCGGGCCAGCGCCGCGCCCCGCGCGTCGGGCTGGGTGAGCAGGCCGGCGTCGGCGGTCAGGGCGCTCGCCGCACCCGCGACGTCGTGCGGGTCGGCCGACTCGCCGTGCAGCTCGCGCAGGGCGTCGGCGAGGCGCGCGTCGGCGGTGCCCCACAAGCGCCGGGCGAGGTCGACGGTGCGGCCGAGCGAATCCTCGCCCGCCCGTTCGGCGCCTATCTCGGCACGCATCATGCGCAGGAAGCGGACTGTCACGGCATCGGAGTCATCGGCGATCACGTCCGTACCCTAGCGAGCGGGTCCGACAAAACCGCCGGGCGAGCCGGGGTCGTCCGGCCGGTCGAGCGGGCTGCCCACGGGTAGTGCGCGGACATACCCGAACGATGTCCGATGGTCGCCCCCGGCCCGTCGTGGGTCAGGTGCGTTCGTCGCTGCCGGGCGCCGGGGTGGCTTCCATCGGCGTGTCGAGCGGTGCCTCCTTCTCGGGGTAGTGGCAGGCGGTGAGTTGTGTGCCGTCGTCGCGGGTGACGAGTGCGGGTTCTTCGGCGGCGCACCGCTTGGTGGCTTTCCAGCAGCGGGTGCGGAAGCGGCAGCCTGATGGGGGGTTGAGGGGGGTGGGGACGTCGCCGGTGAGGCGGATGCGGCCGGCGGGGCCGTGGGTGGTGACGTCGGGGATGGCGGACAGCAGGGCCCGGGTGTAGGGGTGTTGGGGGCGGGTGTAGATGGTGTCGCGGTCGCCGATCTCGACGATCTTGCCGAGGTACATGACGGCGACGCGGTGGCAGAAGTGGCGGACGACGGCGAGGTCGTGGGCGATGAACACGAATGCCAGGTCCAGGTCGCGTTGCAGGCCGCGGAGCAGGTTGATGACCTGCGCCTGGATGGACACGTCGAGGGCGGAGACGGGTTCGTCGGCGACGATGAGTTTCGGTTTCAGGGCCAGGGCGCGGGCGATGCCGATGCGCTGGCGTTGCCCGCCGGAGAACTCGTGCGGATACCTGTTGTAGTGCTCCGGGTTCAGGCCGACGAGTTCGAGGAGTTCCTGGACGCGGTGTTTGACGCCGCCGGGTGGGGTGATCCGGTTGACCTGCAACGGCATGGCCACGATCCGCCCGACGGTGTGGCGGGGGTTCAGCGACGCGTACGGGTCCTGGAAGATGATCTGCAGGTCCTGCCGCAGGCCGCGCAGCTCACCCCGTTTCGCGTGGGTGATGTCCCGCTCGCCGAAGGTGATGCTGCCGGCGGTGGGCTCCAGCAGCCGCACCAGCATCCGCCCGGTCGTGGTCTTCCCGCACCCCGACTCCCCCACCAGGCCGAGCGTCTCGCCCGGGCGCACGTCGAAGTCCAGCCCGTCGACCGCCCGCACCGCACCCGTGGCGCGCAGGCCCTGCCGGACGGGGAAATGCTTGGTCAGCCCGCGAACGGACAGCAGCGGCTCGGTCTCGGTGCTCATCGGGCCACTCCCACCTGGGCGACCTCGTCGCGGTAGATCCGCTCCCGGTCCCCCGCCGACAGATGACACGCCACCAGGTGCCCCACCTCGCCTGCCTCCCGCAGCTCGGGCACCTCGGTGCGGGACCGGTCGCCGTTCACCCCAGCCCACCGGCAGCGCGGGTGAAACGCACACCCCGACGGCAGGTTGATCAACGACGGCGGGTTACCCGGAATCGGCAGCAGATCCGCGTCCGCGTCACCGCGCAACGACGGCACACTCGACAACAACCCCCACGTGTACGGATGCTGCGGCGACCGCAACACCCGCCCCACACTCCCGTGCTCCACCGCCCGGCCC
>NZ_JBICSV010000014.1:0-91675 GCF_043197215.1 Micromonospora sp. NPDC049203
CCTCCCACCCAACAGATCCCCCCCCCCGCCGTGGGCCCCCCCCCCCCCCCCCCACACCCCACCCCCCCCCCCCCCCGGGGGGGGGGGGCCCCGGCGGCGCCCCCCCCCCCCCCCCCCCCCCCCCCCCCACCTGCTAGATCACTTCCAGCTGCCCTCGATGTCGTTCAGGACGGAGGTGGTGTCCTTGCCGTTGATCCAGGCCACCATGCCCTTCCAGAAGGTGCCGGCGCCGACCGCGGCCGGCATCAGGTCCGAGCCGTCGAAGCGGAAGACCGTCTTCTCGTCCTGGAGGATGCCCACGGAGAGCTTGTCCACCGGGTTCGGGACGTTGTTGATGTCCAGCTTCTTGTTCGCGGACACCCAGTCACCGATCTTGGCGCGGCTGTTGGCGTACTCGCCGGAGGCCAGGTAGGTCTGCACCGCCTGGACCTCGGGCCGGTCGGCGAAGGCGCCGACGAACTCGCCGCCACCCAGCACCGGCTTGCCCTTGGCCGGGTCGATGGCCGGGAAGTAGAACGCGAAGACGTCGCCGTCCTCGGCCACCGTTGTGCCCTTGGGCCACTGGTTGGCGTAGAAGGACGCCTGGCGGTGCAGCGCGCACTTGCCGGTGGTGATCGGCGTGCCGCCCTCCTGGAAGGCGGTGGTGGAGATGCTCTTGACGCCGCCGAAGCCGCCGTTCATGTACTTCTCGTTCTTCAGGATGGTGCCGGCCCGGTTGAGCGCGTCGGCCACCTGCGGGTCGTTGAACGGGATCTGGTGGGTGGTCCACTTGTCGTAGACCTCCGGGCCGCCGGTGCGCAGCAGCACGTCCTCGATCCAGTCGGTGGCCGGCCAGCCGGTGGCGTCACCGGACTCGATGCCGGCGCACCACGGCTTGGTGCCGCTGGCCGCGATCTGGTCGGAGAGCTTGATCATGTCGTCCCACGAGGTGGGGACGGTCCAGCCCTTCTCCTTGAAGGTCTTCGGCGAGTACCACACGAAGGACTTCACGTTGGAGCCGAGCGGGGCGCCGTAGAGCTGGCCGTTGACGGTGCTGTACTTCAGCCAGTCGGGGGAGTAGTTCTGCTCGGCCATCGCCTTGGTGTCGGCGCCGACCGGCTTGAGCTTGCCCGAGTCGACGAAGCGCTTGAGCAGGCCCGGCTGCGGGATGAAGGCGAGGTCGGGAGCGTTGCCGCCGTCGACCCGGACCGGGAGCTGCGCCTCGAACTCGGCGTTGCCCTCGTGGTCGATCTCGATGCCGGTGCAGTCCTCGAACTCCTTCCAGGACTGGTCGAGGCGGTCGGCCTCGATCTCCCGGATGGAGGAGTAGATGGTCACCTTCTTGCCGTCGTGACCGTCGTACTTCTCGTATGCGGCGCACTCGGCCGATCCGGCCTTGTCGCTCTTCTTGTCGTCGCCGGTGCCACAGGCGGCGACGCCGAGCGCCAGCCCCAGGACGCCGGCGACCGCGAGCGTCTGGCGCGATCTGGCAAACGCCATGCCGATCTCCTTCCTTGCCGGCGCGTGGGGGGATCGAACCCGCGCCGGTCCGATGTCGTCCTCACATGTAAGCGCTTGCATCGTGTCGGGTCCACCCCTGGCCGGACACGGCCCGGTAACAATCCCGAAACCCTGAGCCGGGGGGTGGGCGCGCTCCCACGAATCTTCCCGGGAACGGAACTTTCTGTCAGGATGTCCTCAACATATTGAAGACTTTCAACATGGGAGGCAGTGGATGCGGAAGCGATGGCTCGCCCTCGGGGCGAGTGCGGCGGTCCTGGCGGCGACTCTCGTGCCGGCCGCGCCGGCGATGGCCGCGCCGACGTTCAAGGTCCCGTTCCCGTGCAACCAGTCCTGGTCCGGCCAGACCCGGACGAACCACAGCCCGGCGAACGCGATCGACTTCAACCGCACGGACGACGTCGGCGACCCGGTGGTCGCCAGCGCGCCCGGCACCGTCGACGTGGTCACCAACCTCGGCGACACCAGCTACGGCAAGTACGTCCGGATCAACCACGGCGGCGGCCACACCACCTACTACGCCCACCTGAGCGCCTTCAACGTCTCCGTCGGGCAGACCGTCGGCTACGGCCGTGTGATCGGGTACGTCGGCACGACGGGCGGCTCCACCGGCCCGCACCTGCACTACGAGCAGCGCGTCGACGGCAGCTCGGTGAAGATCAAGTTCAACGGGGTGCAGGCTCTCTACTGGGGCACCAAGACCTACACCAGCGACAACGGCTGCGGCGGGACGAACACCGGCGAGGGCACCGTGAACACGGCCGGCTCCCCGCTCACAGTCCGCTCGGGCCCCGGCACCGGCTACAGCTCGGTCGGCACGGTCGCCGACGGGGCGAAGGTGACGATCCAGTGCCAGACCAGCGGCACCAGCGTCAGCGGCACGTACGGCACCAGCTCGATCTGGGACCGGATCGGCTCCGGCCGGTTCATCTCCGACGCCTACGTCTACACCGGGTACGACGGCTACATCCCCGGCGTACCCCGCTGCTGAGCCCGGCGGGCGCGGGGGCGACCGGCCTCCGCGCCGTAACCGGTCAGGAGTTCAGCCGCCACACCGCGAAGTTCAGCGCGGACGCGAACGTCACCCAGGCCCAGTACGGCAGCATCAGCAGCGTGGCCGGCCGGGAGACGCGCCGGAACAGGGCCACCGTCACGCCGATCGCCAGCCACATCAGCACGATCTCGGCGAAGGCCAGCCCGTACGCCCCGGCGCCGAAGAACAGCGGCGTCCAGATCGCGTTGAGCACGAGCTGCGCGACCCAGGCCCACAGCGCGGGACCGAAACCAGCCCGGCGCCAGACCAGCCAGCCGGCGATCGCGATGAGCGCGTAGAGCACGGTCCAGACCGGGCCGAACAGCCACGACGGCGGCGCCCAGGCGGGCTGCTCCAGGCCCTGGTACTCGGCGGAGGTGCCCTGGACCCCCAGCCCGCCGATCGCGGCGGCGGCGAACGTGGCGGCGCCGAAGCCGAGCAGCGCCCACCATCTGCGGGCTCCGGTGGTGCGCCGGGCGACACTCTGCGACGTCTCCATCGTCGAGATGTTTCCGCTCGGCGGGCCCGGCAAACGCGGCACGGCCGCCGGGCCGCCGCCGGACACGGAAAAGGCCGGAGTCACCCGGCCCGGACGTTCGGCGTCCGGCAGGACGGAACGCCCGGGCCCGGCGACCCCGGCGGGTACGGGAACCTCGGTTACGTGTTGAAGATGCTGACGCCACCCGGGCCGACCAACAGGCCGACGACGATGAGGACGATGCCCCAGAGGATCTGCCGGCGGAACAGGGCGAGAATTCCGGCGACCACCAGTACGACTGCGAGAATCCAGAGAATCAGCTCCATGTCGGCTGAATACCCGGCCGCCCGATCCCGGAAACCTCGCGCTCAGTCGAGCTGATCACCGCCCAGGTGGAAGACGCTGTACGCCTGTTTGATCACCGGGTGCGCCACGTTGCGGACCCGTACGCCGCCCGGCGTGGTGCCGCGCTCGGTGCCGTGGTGGGCGTGCCCGTGCAGCGCCAGCGCGGTGGGGGCGGAGTCGATCGCCTGGCCGAGCTGGTAGCAGCCGAGGAACGGGTAGATCTCCAGCGGCTCGCCGGCGAGCGTGTCCGGGACGGGGGAGTAGTGGGTGAGCGCGACGAGCGCGTCGCAGTCGAGCGAGAGCAACGCGTCGGCGAGCGCGTCAGCGGCCTCCCGGGTGGTGCGCACGAACGCCTTCATCTCCGGCTCGCCGAAGTCGCTGGCGCAGCGCCCGGCGAACCCGCCGCCGAACCCCTTCACGCCGGCCACCCCGAGCCGTCCGCCGGGGGTGTCCACCACGGTGCCCGTGCCCTCCAGCACGGTGATCCCGGCGTCCTCCAGCACCTTCACCACCTGCGGCACCTCGTCGCACTGGTGGTCGTGGTTGCCGAGCACGGTGATCACCGGTACGCCGAGACCGCCGAACTCCTGGGCCACGCACCGCGCCTCGGCCTCGGTGCCGTGCCGGGTCAGGTCACCGGCGAGCAGCAGCGCGTCGGCGCGGCCGGGCAGTTCCTCCAGCGCCGGGCGGAACCGGCCCACCACGTCCTCGTCCAGATGCACGTCGCCCACGGCGGCGATCCGGATCACCATCGAACCTCCCTCACGGCAACTCCTCGACCTGGGTGGGCGCCTGGGTGCGGATCACCCCGATGTCGCTGGTCACGGGCGTGTCCGGGAAGCGCTCGGCCACCCGCCGCAGGATCTCCTCCCGCCGGTGCGGGCTCTCCACCTCGCCGTAGAGCACCAGCCCGTTCTCCCGCCGCACCACGGTGATGCCCTGTTCGGCCACGGTCGGGTCCTCGGCCAGCATGCTCTGGATCTCCGCCTCGACGTACTCGTCGGGGGGAACGTCGCCGGACAGTCCGGTCACAGGGTCTCCCTTCCGCCGGGCGTGCCGCCGGGCAGCACGTCCAGCCGGTCCAGCAGCACCAGGAACGCCTCCGCGTACGGCGAGTGCTGCGTCTCCTTCCGTACCCGTTCCCAGTCGATCTGTTCCCGCAGCGAGCGGGCCAGCGGCAGGGCGCGGGCGAAGTCGCAGTAGTGCTGGGAGAAGCTCAGCAGCTTGTGCACCATGAGCTGGCTGGCCGAGAGCACCGGCATGTGGATCGCGTCGACCGGGCGCACGATGGTGTCGGCGAACGTCTCCTCGGTGACCGGCGTCTCCACCGGCCGGTGGATCAGGTCCACCATCCGGTCCTCGTCGTAGACCTTCACCAGCCAGTCCTCCGGCGGGCGCTCGGCGGTGAAGCCGGCCTCGACGAGTGCCTCCAGCGCCCGGTCCACGTCCGCCTCGCGCAGCAGGAAGTCCACGTCGTGGTCGCTGGAGTGGCCGCCGTGGGCGTACACCGCGAAGCTGCCGCCGAGCGCGAACGGGATCTCGGACTGTTTGAGCACGGCGGCGACCTTCTTCAGCGTGTGCACCAGGGTCTCGTCCCCGCGCTCGGCCATCTGCGGCTCCCTCGTCGTATGGGCGGTGGGACCACGATGCGTACCCGGTGGACGCTTTGGTCACACCTGTCGCGGCGCGATCCGTGCGCCCGGGCAGCAAAGCGACGAACGGGGCCGGGCGAGCATCGGTCGGATAGCCTCGGGAGGGTGGCCAGCTCACTGCGGACGCGGCGGGGCGGGGCCCGGCCGCGCATCGTCGCCCTGATCGGCATCGACGGCTCAGGCAAGACCACCCAGGCCCACCGGCTGGCCCAGGCGCTCACCGCCGCCGGTATCCCCGCCACCTACCACCGCAACGCCGGTGGCCGCCGCTGGCTCGGCCGGCTCGCCCAGCGGGTGGGCCGCCCGGACGCGCAGCGGCTCGTCGGGCGCGGCGGCCTGCTCGCTGTCGAGTCGGTGCTGCGGTGGCTGGCCATCGCGCTCGCCCTGCTCAGTTGCCTGGTGACCGGCCGGACCGCGGTGATGGACAGGTGGTCCGCCTGCCAGTACGCCAGCATCCGCGCGCACGGTGGGCAGCGGTGGGAGCGGTGGGCCCGGGCCGGCTACCGGATCTTCCCGGCGCCTCAAGTCACGTTCCTGCTCACCGTCGACCCCGCCGAGGCGTTCCGCCGGATCGAGCGGCGCGGCACCGACCACGAGAGCATGGCGTGGCTGACCGCCGCGGACGCCGCGTACCGGGCGCTACCCGAGTACGGCGGCTTCGTGGTGGTGGACGGCAACGGCCCGCCGGAGGACGTCGCCCGCCGGATCCGGGCACACCTGAGCGAGTGGCTGCCCGGCGACCCGTCCGCCGGCCCCGGCCCCGCGCCGGCCGGCCCGCGACGCCCGGCCGGCGGCACGGACCCGTCCGGTCCGGCCGGTGGCGCCGGACGGGACGGGCCGGTGCCGGTTCAGGCCCGCCCGTAGACCGGGATGCTCGCGCCGCTCGTGGGCGCGGACTCGGGGGAGGCCAGGAAGCGGACGACCTCGGCGATCTCGGCCGGCGGCACCCAGCGCCCGTGATCGGCGCCGGGCTGGGCGGCGCGGTTGGCCGGGGTGTCGATGACGCTCGGCAGCACCGTGTTGCACCGCACGCCGCGCTGCCGGTACTCGACCGCCACCGTCTCGGCGAACGCGCGCACCGCTGCCTTGGCGGTGACGTAACCGGAGGCGCCGGGGAACGGCGAGACCGCCGCCCGGGCCGAGACGCAGACCACCGCGCCGTCGCCGGACGCCATGAGGTGCGGCAGCGCCGCGTGGGTGACCAGGTACGTCGGGCGGAGGTTGAGCCGTAGCATCCGCTCGAAGTCCTCGACCGGGGTCTCGTGCACCAGCCCGCCGGCGGCGTACCCACCGACGAGGTTGACCACCGCGCGCAGCGGCGCGGCCGGCTCGTCGGTCGCGGCCTGGACCGCCCGCGCGGCCCCCTCCGGGGTCAGCAGGTCGGCCACGACCCGGACCGGGCCGTCGTCGGTCCCGGGCTCCCGCTGGGGTACGACCACCCGCCAGCCGGCGTCGAGGAAGGTGGCGGTGACCGCGCGGCCGAGCCCGCCCGTGCCTCCGGTCACCAGCACCGTGCGTCGCGTCATGGACACACGCTAGCCAACCGCCGTGCCCGGCCGACCGGTGACCCGCACCGGCCGTCCGGTCTGCCCGGTCGAGGCCGACCAGGCAGGCCGGGCGGCACGACGGGGGACCGGTCTGCCAGGCGGCAGGAGTGACTCGGCCGGACCGGATGAGGCGGTGGGGCTGGGAGAATGGGATCCTTGGCCCGGGCGGACACGGAAGACGGTAAATTTCCCGATACGCGGTGTCATGGTTGACGCTCACGCCTGGTGAAAGTAAGTTTCATCCGTGGCGAAGAGTCCGAAGATTTCTGCGAGTCACGAGCCCGGTGGACTGATCGTCCACATCAGCGGCCTGCTGCCCTCGCTGTCCCCGGCCGAACAGCGGGTGGCCCGGCTGGTCGTCGCCGATCCGGCGGACGCGGCCCGGCGTACGATCACCGACCTCGCCACCGCCGCGGAGACGTCCGAGGCGACAGTGATCCGCTTCTGCCGCTCGGTGGGCATGGACGGCTACCCCCAGCTGCGGATCCGGCTCGCCGCCGAGGCCGCCCGCCGGGTCGAGCCGCCGGACGCGCGGGTGGTCGGCGGCGACATCCCGCCGGGCGCGGACCTCGCCCAGATCATCGCCACCATCGCGTTCAACGACGCCCGGGCCGTCGAGGAGACCGCCGAGCAACTCGACCCGGCGGTCTGCGAGCAGGTCGTCGAGGCGATCGGCGCGGCCGGCCGGATCGACGTCTACGGCGCGGGCGCCAGCGGTTTCGTCGCCTCAGACTTCCAGCAGAAGCTGCACCGCATCGGCCGCATCGCGTTCTACTTCCCGGACGTGCACACCGCGCTCACCTCCGCCGCCCTGCTGGGCCGGGGCGACGTCGCGGTCGGCATCTCGCACACCGGCACCACCTCCGACGTCATCGAGGTGCTGGAGCAGGCGCGGGCACGCGGCGCCACCACCGTGGCGCTGACCAACTTCCCCCGCTCGCCGATCACCGAGGTCGCCGACCACGTGCTCACCACCGCCGCGCGCGAGACGACGTACCGCTCCGGCGCGACGGCGAGCCGGCTGGCCCAGCTCACCGTGGTCGACTGCCTCTTCGTCGGCGTGGCCGCCCGCAGCCGGGCCCGGACGAAGAAGGCCCTGGAAGCCACCGCCGAGGCGGTCAAGTCGCGCCGGGTCGGTCCCGGGCGGAGGCGGGGATGACGGCGGGCCGGGTGGAGCGCGACGGCGTGGCGGCGATCCGGCCGGTGGTGCGCGTCGGCGCACCGACCGAGCGCCGCAACCCGCACAGCGTCGACCTCGACCTGATGTCCACCCGGGACGTGCTCACCGTGATCAACGAGGCGGACCGCCGGGTGCCGGCCGCTGTCGCCGCCGTGCTGGACGAGATCGCCGAGACCGTCGACCTGGCCGTGGCCGCGCTGCGCGACGGGCACCGCGTGCACTACTTCGGGGCCGGCACCTCCGGTCGGCTCGGCGTGCTGGACGCGGCCGAGCTGGCACCCACGTTCAACTCGCCGCGGCACTGGTTCTGCTCGCACCTGGCCGGCGGCCCGGAGGCGATGTGGCGGGCGGTCGAGGACGCCGAGGACGACGAGCGCGGTGGCGCCGCCGAGGCCGCCGAGTGCGTACGCCCCGGCGACCTCGTGGTCGGCCTGGCCGCCAGCGGGCGCACACCGTACGTCCTCGGGGCGCTCGCCGCGTCCCGGGCGCAGGACGCCGGTACGGTGCTGCTCTGCGCGAATCCGGAGGCCGAGGCCGCCGCGTCGGTGGACGTCTTCATCGGGGTGGACACCGGGCCGGAGGTGGTCACCGGGTCGACCCGGATGAAGGCGGGCACGGCGCAGAAGCTGGTGCTCAACACGTTCTCCACGGCCGTGATGGTGCGTCTGGGCCGGGTCTACTCGAACCTGATGATCGACATGGTGGCCACGAACGCCAAGCTGCGCGGCCGCATGATCTCGATCCTCGTGGACGCCACCGGCTGCGCCGAGGAGGTGTGCCGGGTCGCCCTGCGGGAGGCCGACGGCGACCTCAAGACCGCGCTCGTCGCGCTGGTGTCCGGCGCCGAGGTGCCGGCCGCCCGGGCCGCGCTGGCCCGCTCCGCCCACCAGGTACGCGGCGCGCTCGCCCTGCTCGCCTCCTGACCGTCCCCGCCCGCCCGATCGATCCACCCGCCGGCGCATCCGCCCGGCGGGTGCGACGCGTATCACGTGCGGGGAGGGGACGACCCCGCCCGCACGGATTGTTCAACGAGGCGGAGGGTAATCCTTGAGCATGGCTGAACCGGCCGGTCCGCAGCCGCGTATCTCGCAGTGAGCAGGATCGCAACGACCCGGTGACGCGGCTCGCTGTGTTCATGGAAGAGACAATGGTGCCATTCCATGGGCGAACGGTGATTCCGCGACTCCGGTATGCGTCGAAATCGGCGGCCGGGAGCCCCGGAACCGGGCCGGTAACAGGAAACATGGACCGGGCTCTCAGCTACTACTCAGGCATTCGTGACAGTTTCGACTCACGACATGGAATCCCCGACGCGTCACATCTGTTGTGTAGGTGTCAGCACCTACGGGCACAGCGGAGGTTACGGGGAGGGCTGATGAACGTGGGGATGGCAAGGAACCGGGCAACCGGCGCGAGCGAGGGGACCGTGGCAATCGTGGACAAGAACATCGGCATGCGTACCGACGAGGTCGCCGAGGAGCGGGACCTGGTCGGCGTCTACCTGCACGAGATCTCCCGGACGCCGCTGCTCGACGCCGCCCGGGAGGTCGACCTCTCCAAGGCGATCGAGGCGGGCCTCTACGCCGAGCACCTGCTCGACGAGGGGCGCATCCCCGACGGCGCCGACCGGGAGGACCTGGAACGGCTGGTCATCGAGGGCGAGCGCGCGAAGGACCTGTTCATCCGCGCGAACCTGCGACTGGTCGTGTCGATCGCCCGGCGCTACGTGCGCTCCGGCATGCCCATGCTGGACCTGATCCAGGAGGGCAACACCGGCCTGGTCCGGGCGGTCGAGAAGTTCGACTACGAGCGGGGCTTCAAGTTCTCCACCTACGCGACCTGGTGGATCCGTCAGGCCATCAGCCGGGCGATCGCCCAGCAGGAGCGGACCGTACGGCTGCCCGTGCACCTGGTCGAGGACGTCAACCGGATGCGCAACGTGGCCCGGCAGCTCACCCGCGAGCTGGGCAGCGACCCGGAGCCGGAGCAGATCGCGACCGCGCTCGGCGTGACCGTCGAGCGGGTGAACGAGCTGGTCCGCTGGTCGCAGGACACCGTCTCGCTGGACACCCCGGTCGGTGACGACGGCGACACCAACCTCGGTGACCTGGTCGCCGACAGTGACGCCCCGTCGCCCGAGGAGATCGTGCTGACCGGCCTGGAGCGGCAGCGGATCGAGGGCCTGCTCAACCACCTCGACGACCGCTCCGCGGGCATCATGCGGGCCCGGTACGGCCTGGAGGACGGGCGTGAGCACTCGCTGACCGAGGTCGCGTCGCGGTTCTCGCTGTCCCGCGAGCGCATCCGCCAGCTGGAGATCCAGGCTCTCGGCCGGCTGCGTGAGCTGGCTCGCGCGGAGGGGCTCCAGGCGGCCTGACCTGGTAACAATTGACGGCGAACGGCCGGCGTCCGACAGGGGGACGCCGGCCGTTCGCCGTCTTGCGGGCCGGTCAGACCCGCCCGTAGCCCTGGATCGACATGATGTTCATGCCGCGCTTGCTGACGTTGCGTCCGGCGCTCGGCGCGTCGATGATCTGGCCGTTGCCGACGTAGAGCGCCACGTGCCCGAGCCCGGAGTAGAACACCAGGTCACCCGGTTGCAGCTGGCTGCGGCTGATCCGGGTGGTGGCGCCCCACTGCCGCGCCGCGCTGTGCGGCAGCGACTTCCCGGCCGCCCGCCAGGCGGCGAGCGTCAGGCCGGAGCAGTCGTAGCTGCCGGGGCCGTCCTGGGCGTAGCCGTAGGGCTTGCCGACCGCGCCGTAGGCGTACCGCACGGCGGTGCCGGCGTCACCGGAGACGGCGGGCGG
The DNA here is from genome assembly GCF_043197215.1 of Micromonospora sp. NPDC049203. Taxonomy (NCBI): domain Bacteria; kingdom Bacillati; phylum Actinomycetota; class Actinomycetes; order Micromonosporales; family Micromonosporaceae; genus Micromonospora; species Micromonospora sp. NPDC049203. The sequence continues at coordinate 10,543 of NZ_JBICSV010000014.1, forward strand.
CTTGCCCGCCGAACTCGACTTGGCGGGTGCCTCGGTGGCCCGCCCGTACGCCTTGCGCCGCATCTCGTAGAGGCCGGACAGGTCCGCCTCGATCCGCGTCTTCGCGGACTTGAGTTGCCTGGCCTGCGCGGCCTCCCGGGCGAGCGTGACGTCCAGCCGGGTCTTCTGGTCGATCAGCCGCTGCTGATCGGCGGTGAAGCTGTTGATGGTGCGCTGCCGCTGGCGGGTGAGCTGGTCGAGCGTGCCCAGCCGCTCCGGCAGTGTGGCCTGGCCGCCCGGGTCCAGCAGGGCCGCCGCGGTGCGCATGCCACCGGTCTTGTACGCCGTCGCGGCCAGCACGCCCACGTCGGCGCGGCTGCGTTCGGCCTGTTCCTGCAACGGCCCGATCTGGGCCTCCAACTTGGCCGCGGTGGCCTTGTTGGCCTTGATGTCCTCGTTGAGCTTGTTGTAGGACTCGACGATTCGCTCCAGCTCAGTCGAGGACTTCTCGATCTGCTTCGTCAGCTCGGCGGGGGTGGGCTCGGCCCGGGCCACCTGCGCCGGGGCGAGCAGCGCGGCCGAGAGGCCGGCCACCGCCAGCGAGCGGAGCAGCATCCGTAAGGACGACAAGAGCGGAAAGCTCCTCTCCCACCGGTCGCCGGGCGCGTCTGCGGCCCGGCGACACCGGCCCGGGGCCATCCGGGTGGATGGCTGTCGACCGGGCCGACCTGGACAACCTAACCCGTGATCGCAGTGACCGGGAGTTCAAGCAGGGGCGAAAGTTGGCAAAGTGGCGGAAAGTGACGAGAGGGAGCCGGTGGGTGGATGAGGCGACTCGCCCGATTCGTCGTTCTGGGCGGATGTAGCCAGGCAACGGCGGGCAAAGTCACGACAAAGACGGAAATCGCTCTCTGTTTCCGGCTGGCACGGCCGGGCCGACGAGCCACGCGAGCGCCGAAAGCCCGAGGTCAGGTGGCGCAAGGCGACCACAATGAAGCCCGGACGGGAAATCCCACCACGGGATCCCTGCTCCCGGGAGGCCGCCGTGCAGACCGACCGCTCCGCCACCCAGCCGCCCCGTTCGCCGCGACCGGCCGCACCCAGGCTGCTCTACGCCCGGCCGGGCATCGTCGTCACCGCCGAGCGTTTCACCGTCGGCCGCAACACCTGGCCGGTGGCCGGGATCACCCAGCTCCGGACCGACCGCGGGCCGCACGACCGGCTCGCCGTCCGGGCCGTCGTCGTGTCCGCCGCGATGCTCGCCGCTGTCGGCCTGCTGCTCGGGTTCACCGGCGGCCTGCACCGGCTCACCGCCGGGGCGTACCTCGTGCTCGGCGCGGTCGGGCTGGTGCCGCTGCTGCTCGTGCTGATCGGCGACCGCGTGCGGCCCCCGGCGCACGAGCTGTGGGGCCGGGTGGACGGCACCGAGGTGCTGCTGTTCAGCAGCGACGACGAGCGGCAGTTCGGTCAGGTCGCCCGCGCGCTGGGGCGGGCCCGGGAGGCGTCGCGGCTGGGCGGCTGGGCCGACCCGCCGGCGGCCGAGCCGTGGCGGCCGGCCCGATGAGCCGCGGTCAGCCCGCGACCGGCTCCGGGGTACGCGACCGGCTCTCGGCGGCCACCCAGTGGCTCACCCGACGCTCGGCGTAGAACGAGACGAACGGCACGGTGCCGGCGAGCATCACCAGCAGCATCCGCTTCAGCGGCCAGTCCGCCCGGCGGGACAGGTCGAACGTGAGCGCCAGATAGAGCATGTACAGCCAGCCGTGCGCCACGCCGACCACGGCCACCACGCTCGGGTTGTCGAAGCCGTACTTCAGCGGCATGCCGATCAGGACCAGCACCACGAGCGCCACGCCCACGATCCAGGCGATCACGCGGTACCGGGTAAAGGCTCCGCCCACCGTCGTCCGTCCTTCCGCACCGGCCTCAGCCGGGATAGTCGCCGGGCCGGGCGCCCGGATTGGCGTTCAACCAGGATAGGTAGCGGTTGTACGCGGCCAGCTCGGCGTCGTCCGCCCCGTCGGCCGGAGCGGCAGGCACCCGCACGACGCGCACCGGCCGGCGTACCGCCGGGGTGGCGGTGGCCGGCCCGGCGCCGGCGGTCACCGACGGCGGGCGACCGGAAGGCGACGCCGCGTCGTCCGACGGCGCGGGGCCGTCCGACGGCGAGGCGGCATCCGGTGCCGGATCAGCGGCGCGCAGCGTCTGACGGACCTCACGCCACCAGACGAAGACCACGAAGGCGGCGAACACCGGCCATTCGATCGCGTAACCGAAGCTGAGCGCGTTCCCCCCGGCGGCGCGGGTGACCTGCCACCAGCCCAGCCCGAGGAAAGCCACCACGAGCACGACCATGGCCACGTGGCGGACGATCCACGCCGGTGTCCAGAGCCGATTCATGCAGACGAGAGTACCGGGGCCACCGGGTGTCTCCGACACGGCGTCGTAGTCCGGGCGGTGGTTTGGTGACACTCCCGCTGGGCATCCGGACAGGTGCCAACCCGAACGAGACGAGGGGGCGACGATGACCGAATCGGTACGCCGGGACGCGAGCCCGGAACAGCGGGTCGCGGAGTGGGACGGCGACCACGCCCGTACCGTCGACGGCGAGCAGCTCGGGGTGGACCCGGTGGAGCTGGGCGACGACGACCTGATCCGGGAGATGCAGAGCCTGCACCGCACCCGGCTGGACACGCTGCGGCACGCCACCGACTCGGCGCTCGCCAACCACCTGCGGCGCACCGCCGAACTGGAGACGGAGTACCTGGCCCGGCACCCCGGCCGGGAGGTCGACCCGAGCCGGCTGCGGGACGCCTGATGGCCAGCCACGCCGAGCGCGGCATGTCCGCACCGCCGGAGGTGGTGTTCAACACGGCGACCGACCCGGACCGCTCCTCGGCCTGGCTGCCCGAGCGGCTGCGCAACTCCGGCACCTGCCGGGTGGAGGTCGTCGACGCCGACGACATGCGGGCCCGGTGGAGCGCCGCGGACTGGTCCGCCGAGATCGACGTGGAGCCGGCCGGCGCGGGCGGCGCCCGGGTACGGCTGGACCTGGCCGGGCCGGACCACGACCTGGCCGACGAGATCCTGGCCAACCTCGACCGCGAGGTGGCCGACAACCTGACCGCCGGCTGAGCCCGGCCCGCACGACTAGGACGAGGAGGCCGGGTTGACCGGGAGTGGCCTGAAGCAGAAGGTGGCGCGCCTGCGCCAGGCGTACGCGCCGCACGAGCATCGGCCGCTGGAGGGCTACCTCAAGGCGATGGGCACGTACGCCGGGGTGACCGCTGCGATCGTGGGCCTGGTCCGGGCGACCGGCCGGCCGGTGCCCGAGCGGCCCACGCCCGCGGACGTGGTGCTGCTCTCGATCGCCACGCACAAGCTCAGCCGGCTGCTGTCCAAGGACGCGATCACCAGCCCGCTGCGGGCGCCGTTCACCCGCTACGACCACCCGATCGGCAGCGGCGAGGTGATGGAGCAGGTCCGCGACGAGGGCAGCCCGACCCGGCACGCGCTCGGCGAGCTGGTGAGCTGCCCCTTCTGCCTGGCGGTCTGGGTGGCCACCGGGCTGACCGGCGGCCTCGTGCTGGCGCCCCGGCTGACCCGGCTGGTCGCCACCGCGCTGACAGCCGTGGCCGCCTCCGACTTCCTTCAGATGGGGTACGCGGTCGCCCAGCAGGCGGCCGAGGGTGGTCGCCACCACCAGGAGTGAGAAGCAGACACGGAAGAGGGCCGGCGTTCGCGCGCCGGCCCTCTTCCGTGCCTCCCACCCGTCAGGTGGGGGTGGTGCCGTGGTCCTCGCCGGCCCAGCCGCGCGACGCCTCCGGCTCCCGCTCGTCCTCGTCCTCCCCGGTGACGATCTCCCGGTCCACGGCGGTGCGGTCGTGCTCGTTGGCGAAGTCCGGCTCGGGCAGGGTGTCGACGCCCTCCGGGGGCTGGCCGAGCGCCGCCAGGTGCTCGTGGTCGGGGTTGCGGTCGGTCATGTCGCGTCCTCTCGTCGGCGGGGGCTCAGGCGACCGTGCCGCCCAGCAGATCGGCCGCCTCGTCCGCCGCGTACTCGCCCTCGGGGAGCGCGGCGATCCGGGTGAGCAGTTCCGCGGGGAGTTCGGCGGCCACCGCCCGGCGGTAGATGTCCGCCTGGGTGATCCGCTCCTGGCCGTGGTAGATGTCGTCGAGCAGGTCGTCGAGCGGCCTGGTGTCCGGCTGCTCGGTAACGGGCGCGTCATCGGTCACGCCGACCACCTACCCGGCCCCGAACCGGTCAAACTCGCCCCAACCCCGCTCAGGTCCGCGCCGGGAGCGTGGCCCGGCGGGCCCGGACGGCCTGGGCCAGGTGCTCCAGGACCTCGGCCGTGGTGTCCCAGCCGATGCAGGCGTCGGTGACCGACTGGCCGTACGCCAGCTCCCGGGTCGGGTCCAGGTCCTGCCGGCCGGGGGCCAGGAAGCTCTCCAGCATGATCCCGGCGATCCCGCGCTGACCGGCGGCGAGCTGGGCGGCCACGTCGGCGGCGACGAGCGGCTGGTTGCGGTGGTCCTTGCCGCTGTTGGCGTGGCTGGCGTCGACCACCACGCGTTCCGGCAGGCCCGCGGCGCGCAGCAGCTCCAGCGCCCCGGCCACCGACTCCGCGTCGTAGTTCGGCCGGCCGCCCCCGCCGCGCAGCACCAGGTGGCCGTCCGCGTTGCCCCGGGTGTGCATGATCGCCGGGGTGCCGGAGACGTCGATGCCGGGGAAGACGTGCGGCACCCCGGCGGCCCGGATCGCGTCCACCGCGGTGGCGATGCTGCCGTCCGGCCGGTTCTTCATACCGATCGGCATGGACAGCCCGGAGGCGAGCTGCCGGTGCACCTGGCTCTCCACGGTCCGCGCCCCGATCGCGCCCCAGGCCACCGTGTCCGCGATGTACTGCGGGGTGATCGGGTCGAGGAACTCGCAACCCACCGGCAGGCCCAGTCGCAGCACGTCCAGCAGGAGCGCCCGCGCGGTACGCAGGCCGGTGTTCACGTCGCCGGAGCCGTCCAGCGCCGGGTCGTTGATCAGGCCCTTCCAGCCCACCGTCGAACGCGGCTTCTCGAAGTAGACACGCATGACCACGAGCAGGTCGTCGGCGACCCGCTCGGCGGCCTCGCGCAGCCGGCCCGCGTACTCGAGGGCGGCGGCCGGGTCGTGCACGGAGCAGGGGCCGACGACGACGAGCAACCGGTCGTCCTCGCGGTCCAGTACCCGGCCGACGGCCCGGCGGCCCGCCACGACGGCCTCGGCCAGCGGGGTGTCGAGCGGCAGGTGATGGTGCAGCAGGGCCGGGGTGGTCAGCGGCACCACACGGTCGATGCGCTGGTCGATGACCCGATGGGCATCCTGGGGGGAGGTGGTCACGGTGGGGATCCTTCCGCCGACCGTGCCCCCGTGCCGGCGCCCGGGGATCGAGCCGGCTGCTCGCGTGCGAAAGGCAAGGAAAACGATCCCTGCCCGGCCGGCTCGAAGAGGAAGTGACGTCAGCTCATGGTCGAGTCACCGGCTCCTCCAGCCGGCTTCCTAAACCATCGATACGACCGCGTCACGTCGGCCAGCCTACCCGACGCGCGCCGGAAAGCCCGCTGTCGTTCCGAAGTGCGGAACGCGGGGTATGAGAGCGCCATGACCACGAGCCACGACCCGAGTGATCAGGAACGAATCGAATCCCGAGCGCATCTGTTGCCGGAGGAGGCGGCGGCGGGCAGCGACGACGCCGAGGCGCAGGCCGACGCGATCCTCGCCGAGTCCGACACCCGCGAGGCGGACCAGAACGCCGCCCCCGACACGGTGCTGGAGCACCGCACCTCCGAGCAGACCGTCACCCCCATCGAGCCGCCCGACTGAGCCCCGCACCCCGGGCCCGGCGGGACCCCCGGTAGCTGTCGTCCCGCAGCCGGGCCAGCGGGCCGGTCAGTCGCAACCCCGGCGGTACGTTGCCGACCGGATCGAACGCGAGCGCGGCGTCCTCGGCGGCGCCGCGCTCGTCGTCGAGGCGTACCTCGCCGAACGGCCGCCAGCGGCCCACCGCCGAGGCCACCGCGAGCACCAGCCGGGCCTCGCCGCCCGCCACCACCGCGCCCGCCCCGGCCAGGCCACGGCCCAGGTCCGGTGAATCCGGGTCGGCCAGCACGGCCAGGAACAGCCGCCGCCCGCCGGCCCGGAACGGCATGATCGACGTGTACGTCCCGGTGAGGCGCCGCCGGGGCAGCGGCAGGTTCCGCAGCACCGGTGCGGCGCAGCTGGAACTCCACAGCAGGTCCACCGGCGGCTCGGGGTCGCGGTGCAGCCGTACCGCCACGCCCAGCACGTCCGGCCAGGCGCCCGGCGTCGGCACGCCCTTGGAGAGGCGGATCGTGGCCGGCCACCGGCCGGGTGAGTCGAGCAGCGGCACCCCGGTCGGCGGTCCCGGCGTACCCCAGATCCGGGCCTCGCCGCCGAACGTGCGCCCGGCCGGGTGCAGCAGCCGGGCGTGCCGGAGCCGGGCCAGCGCGGCGGCGGCGCGCTCGACGGCGGAAGACGTGGTGGTGGCCATGCCCGCACGGGTACCCCGGCGCGCACCGACGATGCTCCGGCGTGCGTGTCACCTTTCCGCCTCCGAGATCGGATAGCGTCGTCTCATGCCCGACAGCGGTTTCCCCTGGCCGATCGAGACGACCCGACTGGACAACGGCCTGCGCGTGGTGGTGAGCGAGGACCGCACCGCCCCGGCCGTGGCGGTCAACCTCTGGTACGACGTGGGCTCCCGCCACGAGCCGGCGGGACAGACCGGCTTCGCCCACCTCTTCGAGCACCTCATGTTCGAGGGCTCGGTGAACGTGGCGAAGACCGAGCACATGAAGCTGATCCAGGGCGCGGGCGGCTCGCTCAACGCGACCACCAACCCGGACCGGACCAACTACTTCGAGACGGTCCCGGCCGAGCACCTGGAGCTGGCGCTCTGGCTGGAGGCCGACCGGATGGGCGGGCTGGTGCCGGCGCTGACCCAGGAGACGCTGGACAACCAGCGCGACGTGGTCAAGAACGAGCGCCGGCAGCGCTACGAGAACGTGCCGTACGGCGACGCCTGGCTGCGCCTGCTGCCGCTGCTCTACCCGCCCGGCCACCCGTACCACCACGCCACGATCGGGTCGATGGCCGACCTGAACGCCGCCGACCTGGCCACCTTCCAGGAGTTCCACAGCACCTACTACGCGCCGAACAACGCGGTCCTCACGGTGGCCGGCGACACCACGGCGGCGGAGGTGTTCGCGCTCGCCGACAAGTACTTCGGCGGCCTGGCCGCGCGCGCCGACATCCCGGCCGCGCCGGACGGCCGTACCGTGCCGGCCACCGGCCGTCCCGCAGTGGAGACGGTCACCGCCGACGTGCCCGCCCCCCGCGTCTACCTCGCGCACCGCACCCACCCGTTCGGCACACCGGGGTACGACGTGACGACGGTGCTGGCCACAGTGCTCGGCAGCGGCCGGGGCAGCCGCCTCTACCAGCGGCTGGCCGACGGTGAGCGGATCGCCCAGCCGGACCTGGTCGGCGCGTACGGGGTGGATCTGGCGCACGCGCCCGCCCCGCTGATCGCCACCGCCACGGCCCGCCCCGGGGTGAGCGCGCAGCGGCTGCGCGACGGGCTGGCCGAGGTGGTCGACGAGCTGGCCACGGTGCCGGTGACCGCCGCCGAGCTGGACCGGGCCAAGGCGCTGCTGAGCACCATGTGGTGGCGGCAGATGGCCACTGTGGACGGGCGGGCGGACACGCTCGGCCGCTACGCCACCCAGTTCGGCGACCCGGCCCGCGCCGCCGACCGGCTGCCGGCCTGGCTCGCGGTGACCGCGGAGCAGATCGCCGAGCAGGCCGCCGAGCTGCTCGGCGCCGACGACCGGGTGATCCTGACCTACCTGCCCGAGGAGAAGTGATGTCGCTGATCACCACCCGTCCCGGCCCCGGCGCCGCCCGCGCCTACCGGTTCCCGCAGGTGGTCCGGCGGACGGTGGCCGGCGGCCAGGTGGTCGCCGCGCACCTGCCCGGGCAGAACCTCGCCGTCGCGCTGCTGCTGCTCGACGGCGGCGCGGGCCGGGAGCCGGTCGGCAAGGAGGGCCTCGGCGCGGTGCTGGCCAAGGCGCTGGAGGAGGGCACCGCGCAGCGGGACGCCACCGCGTACGCGCTGGCCATCGAGGCGCTCGGCACCGAGCTGGCGACCGGGCTCGACTGGGACTCGTTCCAGGTGAGCGTGCAGGTGCCGGTGGACCGGCTGAGCGCCGCCGTGGAGCTGCTGGCCGAGGCGGTCCGTACGCCCCGGCTCGACCCGGCCGACGTGCGGCGCGTACGCGACGACGAGGCGACCGCGCTGCGGATGGACTGGGCCAACCCCGGCCCGCGCGCCGACGCGGTGCTGCGCGCCGAGCTGTTCGGCGCGCAGCACCGGTGGGGCCGCCCGCTCTACGGCGACCCGGACAGCGTGGCCGCGCTGGAGGTGGACGACGTGACCGTCTTCCACTCGGAGTGGTTCATCCGCCCCGGCACGCTCGTCGTCGCCGGTGACCTGGAGCGGATCGACCTGGACGCGCTCGCCGCGACGGCGTTCGCCGGCACCGGCGGGGGACCTGTGGAACGCGGCGCCCCGATCGAGGTGCCGACGGCCGGGCAGCGGCGGATCATCCTGGTCGACCGGCCCGGCTCGGTGCAGTCCACTCTGCGCCTCGGCCACCCGTCCCCGCACCGGGCCCACCCGGACCACGTGCCGATGACGCTCGCCGGCACCGTGCTCGGCGGCGCGTTCACCTCCCGGCTCAACCACCTGATCCGTGAGGTACGCGGCTACACGTACGGGATCCGGGGCGACTTCGCCTCGTCCCGGCGGTTCGGCCGGTTCGCGGTCAGCTCCGGCGTGCAGACCGGGGTGACCGCGCCGGCGCTTGTCGAGTCGGTGGGCGAGATCTCGCGTACCCAGCTCACCGGCGTCACCGAGGACGAACTGGAGGTGGCGCGCTCCTGGCGGGCCGGGCAGCTCTCGGTCGAGTTGCAGAGCCCGCGGGCGATCGCCTCGGCCCTGACCACGCTCGTCGTGCACGACCTGCCGGACGACTACCACGCGCGGCTGCGGGAGCAACTGCTCGCCGCGACAGTCGAGGAGGTCTCCGCCGCTGCGTCGACGTACCTGCACCCCGAGTCGCTGACCATGGTGGTCGAGGGGGACGCGGCGGTCATCCGGGACGAGCTGGTCGCCAGCGGTCTCGGCGAGGTGGTCGACCACACCTGACCGGACGGGGCGGCGGGCCTGTGATTCCCGTCGCCCCCCATCCGCGCGGTGGGAAACGTTTCCCACCCGCGCCGCCCGGCTGGGTAGCCTCGCGGGCATGAGGATCGGCATTGTGGGAGCCACCGGCCAGGTCGGTGGCGTCATGCGGCAGGTGCTGGCGGAGCGCGAGTTCCCGGCGGAGCAGGTGCGCCTGTTCGCCTCGGCCCGGTCGGCCGGGCGCACGCTGCCCTGGCGCGACGGCGAGGTCACGGTCGAGGACGCGGCCACCGCGGACTACCGCGGGCTGGACATCGTGCTCTTCTCGGCGGGCAAGGGCACCGCGAAGGAGCTGGCTCCCCGGGTCGCCGAGGCCGGCGCCGTGGTGATCGACAACTCCTCGGCGTTCCGGATGGACCCGCGGGTGCCGCTGGTGGTGGCCGAGGTCAACCCGCACGCGATCGCGGACCGCCCGAAGGGCATCGTGGCCAACCCGAACTGCACCACGATGGCCGCCATGCCGGTGCTGCGCCCGCTGCACGACGAGGCCGGACTGGTCAGCCTCGTCATCTCCACCTACCAGGCGGTCTCCGGCGCCGGCCTGGCCGGCGTGGCGGAACTGGACGAGCAGGTCCGCAAGGTGGCCGAGGGCGCCACCGGGCTCGCCTTCGACGGCGGGGCGGTCGAGTTCCCGGCGGCGCGCTCGTTCGCCCGCCCGATCGCCTTCAACGTGCTCCCGCTCGCCGGCTCGATCGTCGACGACGGCTCCGACGAGACCGACGAGGAGCAGAAGCTGCGCAACGAGAGCCGCAAGATCCTGGAGATCCCCGGGCTGAAGGTCTCCGGCACGTGCGTGCGGGTGCCGGTCTTCACCGGCCACTCGTTGCAGATCAACGCCCGGTTCGCGCGGCCGATCGCCCCGGCCCGTGCCCGTGAGCTGCTCGACGGCGCACCCGGCGTGGCGCTGCGCGACGTGCCGACGCCGCTGGAGGCGGCCGGCCAGGACCCGACGTTCGTCGGGCGGATCCGGGCCGACGAGACCGTCGAGCACGGGCTCTCGCTGTTCTGCGCCAACGACAACCTGCGCAAGGGCGCGGCGCTCAACGCCGTGCAGCTCGCCGAGCTGGTCGCCGCCGAACGCTGACGCCGCCGTCGTGCGCTCCTCCGCGTTACCCCGGCTCGGCCGGCGGGTAGACCGCCGTGCCGACACCGAGAGGGGAGCACCATGACAACGGTCGGAGAGTTCATGACGACCCGGTTGGTGACGATGGACGGCAACGACACGCTCATCGCCGCGGCGCAGGAGATGCGGGACAGCGCCATCGGCGACGTGGTGGTGACCGACGGTGACAACGTGGTCGGCATCGTGACGGACCGGGACATCACGGTACGCGGCGTGGCGGAGGACATGGATCCCACCTCCACCCGGCTCAACCAGATCACCAGCCGGGACGTGGTGACCGTGAGCCAGAACGACGACGTCGTGGCCGCCGCCGACCTGATGCGCACGTACGCGGTCCGCCGGCTCCCGGTGGTCGACGACGGCCGTCTGGTCGGCCTGATCTCCATGGGTGACCTGGCGGTGGAACGGGAACCCCAGTCGGTGCTCGCGGACATCAGCGCCGACGACCCCAACAACTGACCTGTCCGCCGCGATGACGCCGGTCCCCGGTTCGGGGGCCGGCGTCGCTTGTCCGCGCCGTGCGCCGGGCTCACCCGGTTCGGGCGAGGTTGACCCCGGGCCGGGTGGGGACACGGAGCCTCGGACAGGTGGACCGCGGATCGCGGGAGGAGTCACCCGGATGGTGGACATGACCACGAGATTCTTCGAGGACCTGGATCGGCGCGGGTTCGAGCCGCTGCTGGCCAAGACATCCGGGACGCTCCGCTTCGACCTGCACGAGGGCCCGCACACCACGCACTGGCTGCTGGAGATCGACCACGGGAACCTGCGGGTCCGGCAGGAGGACGGCGAGGCCGACACTGTCGTCGGCACCGATCCGCGCCTGTTCGCCGAGATGGTCGGCGGCGAGGAGAACCCCATCGCGGCGCTGCTGCGCGGCGACATGACAGTCGTCGGGGACCTGCGGCTCGTGTTGCAGGTCGAGCGGGTCTTCCCCGGCCCGCCGGCCTCCCGGGGACCGCACCACACGTTCGCCGGGAGGGCCGCCTGATGCCCGGCGGGAACACCGTCCGGATCCTGGACGGCAACACGTTCGTGGTGAGCCAGGACACCGGCGACATCGAGGCCACACCGAGCGAGCCGACCGGCCTGTTCTCGCTCGACACGCGGTACCTGTCGAAGTGGGTGCTCACCGTCAACGGCGAGCGGCTCAACGCGTTGTCCTACGACGACCTGCAGTACTACGAGGCCCGGTTCTTCCTGGTGCCCGGCGTGGCCACGCACTACATCGACGCGAAGCTGTCGGTCATCCGGGAGCGGGCGGTCGGCGGCAGCTTCCGCGAGACGCTGACCATCCTCAACCACGACGAGAAAGCGGTCGACCTGGAGATCCGGATGGACGCCGGGGCCGACTTCGCCGACCTGTTCCAGGTCAAGGACGAGATCCTCAACAAGAAGGGCGAACACTACGCCGAGGCCGATCCGGACCGGCTGCGCCTGGGCTACCGGCGCGGCAACTTCCGGCGCGAGACGTTCGTCTCGGCCAACCGGCCGGCCCGCTACGACCAGCGCGGCTTCGCCTGGAGCATCCGGTTGGAGCCCAACGAACAGTGGGACGCCGTCATCGACGTGCAGACGTTCGCGATCGGCCCCGGCGGCCGGGACCTGCGGATGGGACTGCGCGCGCACGGCACCGAGCGGCTCGCGCTCCAGCACGACCTGGAGGAGTGGATCAGCCGGGCCCCGAAGCTGAACAGCGAGCACGAGGAACTCGCCGCCACGTACCGGCGGAGCCTTGTCGACCTCGCCGCGTTGCGCTTCTCGCCGCTGTCGCTCGGCGGGCAGACGCTGCCCGCCGCCGGCCTGCCCTGGTTCATGACCATGTTCGGCCGGGACAGCATCCTCACCTGCCTCCAGGTGCTGCCGTTCGCGCCGGAGATGTCGAAGACCACGCTGCGCATCCTCGGCGCGCTCCAGGGCACCCGGTTCGACGACTTCCGGGACGAGGACCCGGGCCGGATCCTGCACGAGATGCGGTACGGCGAGACCGCCGCGTTCGAGGAGCAGCCGCACTCGCCGTACTACGGCTCGGTGGACGCGACGCCGCTGTTCGTGGTGCTGCTCGACGAGTACGAGCGGTGGAGCGGCGACGGCGCCCTGGTCAAGGAGCTGGAACGGGAGTGCCGGGCCGCGCTGAAGTGGATCGACGACTACGCCGACCTGCTCGGCAACGGCTACATCTGGTACGAGCGGCGCAACACCGACACCGGCCTGGAGAACCAGTGCTGGAAGGACTCGTGGGACTCCATCTCGTACGCCGACGGCACGCTGCCGCCGTTCCCCCGCGCCACCTGTGAGGTGCAGGGGTACGCGTACGACGCGAAGACCCGGGCCGCCCGGCTGGCCCGGCTGTTCTGGGACGACCCCGCGTACGCCGATCAACTGGAACGCGAGGCGGCGGAGCTGAAGCGGCGCTTCAACGACGACTGGTGGGTCGCCGACCAGGGCTTCTACGCGCTCGCGCTGGACCCGGACGGCCGCCAGTGCGACGTGCTCAGCTCCAACATCGGCCACCTGCTGTGGAGCGGGATCGTGGACGAGGAGCGGGCGCCGAGGATCGCGGAGCATCTGCTCAGCCCCCGGCTCTGGTCCGGCTGGGGGGTGCGGACGCTGGCCGAGGGCGAGGTCCGCTACAACCCGATCGGCTACCACAACGGCACGATCTGGCCGTTCGACAACTCGTTCACCGCGTGGGGCCTGCGCCGGTACGGCTTCGCCGAGGAGGCCGCCACCGTGGCGAACGGCATCCTCGACGCGGCCACCTACTTCGACGGCCGGCTGCCGGAGGCGTTCGGCGGCTACCAGCGCGAGCTGACGAAGTTCCCGGTGGAGTACCCGACCGCGTGCAGCCCGCAGGCCTGGTCCACCGGTGCGCCGCTGCTGCTGTTGCGGACCATGCTGGGGCTGGAGCCGCACGAGGGGCACCTGGTGGTGGACCCGCGGCTGCCGGTGGGCATGGGGCGGATCGAGGTGCTTGACATCCCGGGCCGCTGGGGCCGGGTGGACGCGTTCGCCAGGGGCCGGCTCGACCTTGACGAACCGGCCGGCTGAGCCGGCTCAGCCGCCGGGCGGCGGCTCGGTAACCGGCCGGCGGTGGCTCAGTGGCCCGGCGGCGGCGCGGTGTGCGCCTCGTTCGGCGGCAGCAGGCAGAACTCGTTGCCCTCCGGGTCGGCCAGCACGGTCCAGCGCGGCAGCTCGCGCACGACTGTCGCGCCCGCCTCCAGCACCGCGGCCCGCTCCTCGGCGTCGCCGACCAGGTCGAGGTGGATCCGGCCGGGCGCCGGCAGCACGTCGGCCGGGCTGATCCACAGGTCCGGACGCCGGCCGTGCGGATCACGCAGCAGCACCGCCTCGGTCGGCGCGAGCGTGCCCTCGGTGAGCTTCACCCGATCCTCCTCGACCAGCGGCAGCCCGGTGACCGCACTCCAGAACGGGGCGAGCAGGTAGGGGTCGCGGCAGTGGATGACGATCGCGGCGAGGTCGGGCATGCCTCGAACCTAGTCGCCGGCGACGGCGGTCAGATCGGCCCTACGGTCGCGTAACCTACTCGGGGTAAAGTTTCGGCATGTCGGAACTCGTGTACCCCCCTGTGATCACCGCCGCCAAGACGATGTTCCGGCTGCTCGACCTGCGTCTGGACGTGTCCGGCAGCGAGCACGTGCCGGCCACCGGCGGCGCCGTCCTCGCGTCCAACCACGTGAGCTACCTCGACTTCATCTTCTGCGGCTACGGCGCCCACCCGGCGAAGCGGCTGGTCCGGTTCATGGCCAAGGACAGCGTCTTCCGGCACAGCGTCTCCGGTCCGCTGATGCGCGGCATGAAGCACATCCCGGTCAACCGCGCGGCCGGCGCCGGCTCGTACTCCACGGCTGTCGCCGCGCTGCGCCGGGGCGAGGTGGTGGGCGTCTTCCCGGAGGCGACGATCAGCCGCTCCTTCACCGTCAAGGACCTGAAGAACGGCGCGGCCCGGATGTCGCAGGAGGCCGGCGTGCCGCTGCTGCCGGTGGCGCTCTGGGGCACGCAGCGGCTGTGGACCAAGGGCCGCCCGCGTACGCTGACCCGCCGGCACACGCCGATCACCATCATCGTCGGCGAGCCGATGGACCCGGCCGCCTACCCGGACGCCACAGTCATGACCGCCGACCTGCGTACCCGTCTGTCGGCGCTCGTGGACCGGGCCCAGCGGGAGTACCCGGACAAGCCGTCCGGCCCGGACGACGCCTGGTGGCAGCCGGCCCACCTGGGCGGCGGCGCGCCGACCCCGGAGGAGGCGGTCGAGCTGGACCGGTCCGAGCGCCGCACCCGCAGCGCCTCCTGACCGCGCCCGCGCCCGGCGACCCGCCCGCGACGGGGGAGCGTCAGCAGGCGGAGCCGGGCCGGTCGTGCGCCGGGAAGCCGGACCACGACCACCGCGACGTCTCGGCCTCCGGCGAACGGTAGTAGTCGTCGCGGGACAGGAACTCCACCGGCAGCGAGCCCGGCAGCGTCACGGTGCCGAGCGTCGGGCCGGGGGAGGCGGCCACCCGGACGGCGAGCGCGTCCCGTTCCGGCCGGGACAGGTCGACCAGGTCGGCGTTCGCCAGCCGGAAACCGGCCACCGCGCGGCGCACCTGCCGGGCCAGCGCGGCCACCGTCCCGACCGGGCCGGTCAGCGCAAGCGCGGGCTGCCTGATGGTACGCAGCGCGTCGCAGACGACGCGCAGCTCACCGCTGCCGTCGCCGATCTCGGCCAGGTCCAGCCGGGACGGCCACTGCCAGCGGATCTGCGCGCTGACCAGGCGGGACAGCCGGCCCGGGCGCCGGTGCCGGGCGTCCGTCCGGCCGTCCCGCCCGGAGACCAGTGACAGCTCGGAGCCGGTGCAGACGTACGCGATCCGGCGGTCGGTCACGGTGACCGTCGCCGGGGTGGGCAGCGACCAGCAGCGGACGTCCTCGCTCGGGCCGAGCAGATGACCGGCGACGCGCAGGCGATGCTGGCCGAGCAGGCGTTCGCCCGGCTCGGGCACCAGCTCGTAGCGCCGGTCGAGCACGGGACGGGTGGGGTCGTCGTCGGCGTCGAACCGGTGTGGCCCGACGAAGAAGGGTGTGGCGTCCTCCGGCACGGTACGACCTCCCGATGACGGTTGGCGGTATCGGAGAGCCTGCCGGATTCCCGAGGTGACTGTCATGACGCCTGTTAGGGGGTCGGCCGGTCGGCCGACGCCTGCGACCGGTAGATGCCGATATCTTCCGGTCGGACGAGTCCGTCCTCGATCGCCCGGGCGAGCAGCGCCGACTTCGTGGCGGCCGGACGACCCGCTCGGGTGTACTTGATCCGCGCCCGGTCGACGTACTGCTTCACGGTGTGCTCACTGATCTGCATCCGGCGGGCCACCGACGCCTTCGACATCGACTGGAACCACAGCAGCAGCGCCTCCCGCTCCTTGTCCGACAGGGACGGACGGTCCGGCCGGGCGTCACCGACCATCGCGCCGGCCAGCGCCGGCGGCACGTACGGCCGGTCGCTCGCCGCCGCCAGCACAGTGGCCACACAGTGCTCCCGCCCCTCGTGCTTGGCCAGGAACGCGACCGCACCGGCATCGAGCGCGGCGAGCATGGTCTGCGGGTCGCTGTGCTCGGAGTAGACCACCACCCGGCGCCCGGCCGCGCTCAGCTCGGCCAGCTTGTCCAGCACCATCCGGCCGTGCAGGCGCAGGTCGAGCAGCACCACCTCGGCGTCCGGCGCGGCGCGCAGCACCTCGTCCGGGTCGTCGCCGGTGGCGAGCACCCGCAGCCGTGGTTCGCCGGACAGCCAGGCGCGCACCCCGTCGATCACCACCGGGTGGTCGTCCACGATCGCCACCCCGATCGGGGTGCCGGCGTTCACGTCCGCCGCCAGCGGGTCTGCGTCCATCTGATCTCCCCGTCGCGTTCGTGCAGGTGCTCCACCGGCCCGTAACCGCCGGCCGCCGGCTCGTCAGGGCCGTCGTGATCCGGTGTCACCAGGCTGACCACCACCTCGTCCGGGCCCGCGACCACAGTCAGCCGGGCCCAGCCCTCAGCCGCGGCGAGCGCCGCCGTGAGCGGGTCGGCCAGCCCGCGCCGGATCTCCACCGGCAGCTCCGGTGGCGTGCCGACCGACACCAGGTCGATCGGTAGTCCGTTGCGCTCGGCCAGGTCGGCCGCCGCGCGCAGTTCGTGCAGCAACGCGTCCGGCACGTCGTCCGACTCCGCGATCAGCCGGCGCAGCCGGGCCGCGGCCAGCACCGCGCGCCGCCGTACCGCCGGGTCGGCCGGGTCGGCCGCACCGGCCGCCAGCTCGGCCAGCACCTCCTCGGCGGTGCCGCTGACCAGGGCCAGGCGCGCCTGCCGTTCGGTGCGGGCATGCTCGGCCGCCTCCTGCTCCGCCGCCACGGCGAGCGTCGCCGCGGCGGTGGCCGCCCGCTCCCGGGCCTGCGCGGTGATCGCCGCCGCGCCGACGAAGACCGCCACCGGCAGGGTGGAGGTGCCGTAGACGTACATCGCGGTGCGGCTCAGGTCGGCCGGGGCGGTCGCCCCGTAGAACACCACAGCCGCCAGCGCGATCGCGCCGTGCGCGGTGAGCATGACCAGCAGCCAGCGCGCCGGCCGCTGCCAGATCGCCAGCAGGAAGAACCAGGCCAGGCCGCCCCACACCCAGTTGGCGGTGCTGAACAGGAACCGCTCGCCGGCCCCCGTGACCACCGCCGCGTCGACCACCAGCAGCACCGCGGCCAGCGGCCCGGCCGGCGGCAGTCCGCCGCGCAGCAGCCGTACCCCCGCGCCGACGCCGACCAGCGCGGTCACCAGCCAGCCCGCCGCCACCACGGCCGGGGCCGCCATGCCCTGCCCGGCCCGCGACACGGCCGGCAACGCGACCCCCAGATGCCAGGCCGCCGCGATGACGATCACCGCGATCCGCGCGCCCTGGTCGGACGCGTGGGCCACCGCGTGCGCCTCGGGCGGGGCCGTCGGCGCTCCGGATCGCGCCGCCGCACGAGGCCGGGGCAGCGGCCGCAGCGCGGGGCCGGCCGTCGCCGCCGTGCCCGACTCAGTCGCCACCGGACCACTCCAGCCGGATACGGGTGCCGGCGCCAGGGGCGGAAGTCACCACCGCCCGACCGCCCACAGTGCTCATCCGCCCGTGGATCGACTCGCGCAGCCCGTACCTGTGGGCCGGGACCGTCGCCGGGTCGAAGCCGGGACCGTCGTCGGCCACCTCGACCACGACGGTGTCACCCTCGCGGGCCAGGCGCAGCGCCGCCGCCGCGCCCGGCGCGTGCCGCGCCACGTTCGCCAGCGCGGCGGCGGCGCTGTCGGCGAGCGCCGTGACGACCTCCGCCGGCAGCCGGCACGGTTCCAACGTCGCGGTCACCGCCGGGCCGGGCGCACCGGCGAGCAACTCGCGCAGCCGTTCGTCCAGGTCGGCCTCGGCGGGTGCGCTCGCGGTCCGCGCCCCCGCCAGGGCGGTGAGGGTACGCAGGTCGTGCACGCACCGGTCGCGCAACGTCGCCGAGTCGGGCACCGCGCCGAGGCCGACCATGGTGAGCGTGCCCAGGACCGTGTCGTGCAGGTCGCGGTTGTGCCGCCGTTCGGCCTCGCGGGCGGCGCGCGCCACCACCGCCTCGCGGGACAGCCGCTGGTAGTCGGCGAACGCGGCGTCGGCGCGGGCGATCCGGCGGCGCATCACCGCTGTCATCACCGCCGTGCTGCCGGTCTGCACCAGCAGTGTCGCGACGTGCGCCCGCGCCTCGGCCGGGTTGCCGGCCAGCGTGGTGCCGGTGCCGTACGCGGCGGCGACCAGCAGGCCGGCCGGCACGGACCAGCGGGCCGGCGCGGTGGCCTGCGCGTTGATGATCGTCGAGCTGGCCAGCACCGCGATCCAGCTCGCCTCGCCCGGCAGCACCTCCGGCGCGACGAGCCACGGCACGGCGAGCGCGGCGGCGGTGGTCAGCGCCACGTCACCGGCGACCAGCGGGCCGTCGATGCCGTGCCGGAACGCCCGCCACGCGTACCAGACCGACCAGGCGGTGAGCACGACGACCGCGGGGATCAACAGCGCGACCCGCACCGGCGGCGTACGCACCGACAGCGCGACCACCGCGCCGACCAGGCCGCAGGTGAGCCGCAGCAGCGCCGGCAGGGTGGTGAAGATCAGGCTGAACGCGTCACCCGCCGGGCGGGCCAGCGGGGGCCGTGGCAGCGGCATGGCGGCAGCGACCGGCATCGGGGGGATGTCCTTCCGGCAGCGACCCGGCCGGGTCCGCGCGGGCTTAGATCGACGCCGGAGAATAACACGGTTTGTCGCAACTGGTCACCCTTGGTGGTTGACGAGTTTCGCTCCGCCGTAAAGTAGCCGCCCTCCGGCCCGGCGTTCAGCGGCGCGGATCCCGGGTGCGCTGTGCCGACATCGGTCGATGGCCGGCGAGAAGGGGAGGCCGGGTATCCGGTTAACGCTTGTCCGGGCCTCCTATCCTGCCGATCATGGCGTATCAGCAGCCCCCGGTCCCGCCCAAGAAGTCCAAGCGAACCCTGTTCATCGTCCTGGGCGTGGTGCTCGCGCTCTGCTGCTCCGGCGGCGTGTTCGGCGGATTCCTCCTGTTCCGCGTGGTGAAGGACGCCACCGGGCCGGCCCGATCCGCTGCGGAGACGTTCGCCGAGGCGATCGTCGACCGCGACTATCCGGCCGCGTACCGGCAGCTCTGCACCCGGGTACGCGAGCGGTTCAGCGAGGAGGAGTTCGCCCAGCAGCGGGCCTCGCAGCCGGAGTTCACCGGCTACGCCATCACCGGCATCAACGTGTCGAACAACAACGGTCTGGTGAGCGGGTCGACGACCATCCGCTTCACGCCGGAGGTCGGCAACAAGGTGACCCAGGAGTTCCCCATGGTCAAGGAGGACGGGGAGTGGCGGATCTGCGAGTGAGCCGGGCTGAGCTCGCGGCGGACGTCGCGGACCGGCTCGCCCGCGAGCGCAACGTCTGGCTCTGCACGCTGCGCCCGGACGGCTCCCCGCACGTCACTCCGGTGTGGTTCGTCCACACCGACGGCGTCTGGTGGATCGCCTGCGAGGGACGCAGCGTCAAGGCGCGCAACGTGACCGCCGACCCCCGCGTCTCGCTCGCCCTGGAGGACGGCGTCCACCCGGTCGTCGCCGAGGGCGAGGCCCGCGTGCACCATGCCGCCTTCCCGCCCGCGATCGTCGCGGCGTTCGCCGAGAAGTACGCGGGATGGGACATCCGGCAGCCGGTCACCACGGACGGGGACCGGGTGCTGCTGGAGGTGCCCGTCCGGCGGTGGCTGCTCGCCGGAACGGCACGCTAGTCCCGCTCGTCGACCGCCACCGCTCGGCGGCGTACGCGATCATGCCCAAGACCACCGACGAAAACGGCGGGTCCTCGCGGCCCGGATTCCTGTGCCACTCTCTCCGCCATGCGCTTGTCGTCGGGCCTGCGAGTCGCCGCGGTCGTCGCCGGTCTGCTGTCGGTCGGAGCCGCGCTGCTCGCCATGCGGGAGGCTTCGCTTCTGTGGGCGGTGGTCACGCTGGCGGCGCTGTGCGGCCACGCCCTCACGGCCTCCGGCACCCGCCGGGCGCGGTGGGGCGCCGCCGCCGGTGCCGGGCTGTTCGCCCTGGTGGCGGCCGCGAACATGCACCGGCACCGGGAGCAGGCGGCGGACGCGGGCGAGCCGCTACGGGGCCAGGCGGCGGCGCGGGCGTACCTGCTGGAGAGCTGGCAGGACGGCCTCGACCGGCAGCGGCTGACCGCGTGGGGCCTGGCTCTCGGCGTACTCCTGCTGGGTGTCGCCGTGTCGGCGGCTCCGGCGCGCGGCGGGCGGCGCGGTGTGGTGACGACGGTCCTGGCGGTGGTCGTGGTCGTCTGGTGCGTGGTGAGCGTGGCGCTGACACCCGGCGAACCGCCGCTGCCCGACCTGTTCGTGGCGGTGTGGCCGGCGTTGCTCGCCGTGCTCGTGACCGCCGGGGTGCTGGCGTCGTCCGGACGGCGGAGCGACCGGCGCGGGCTCCTCCCGGCGGGAATGGCCCTGCTGTCGGTGGTCGCGGTGTGGACCTGCGCGGATCTCGCCTCCACATGGGCGAGCTGGTGGACGTTCGTCGAGCCCGCGAAGGGCGCCTTCCTGCAACCCGGCGTCATGGTGAGCGTGGACGCTCCGGCGGCAGGCGCCCTTGAGGTGTCCTCGGCGGTGGAGATGGCTGTCGCGCTCGGCGGCGTGGGGCTGGCGGTCGTCGGCGCGCTGCGCGCCCGCCGGGAGGCCGAGGACCGCTGAGCACCCTGCCGGGTCCGGCGGGCCGCGCCTACGGGTGCGTGTCGGTGATCGCGATGACCTCGTCGAGGCGGTCCAGCGCGGCCCGGAGGTCGTCGACCTTGGCCTGGATACGCTCGCGCTCGGCGCGCAGCATGGCCCGCTGCCCGGGATCGGTGTGCCCGGAGTCCCAGCACGGCAGGAGTTCGGCGATCCTGCGGCTGGTCAGGCCGGCCGCGTACATCTGCTGGATGAAGCGCACCAGCGTGACCGTGTCCGGCCGGTAGAGGCGCTGGCCGGACGCGCTGCGCCGGGGGAGGAGAAGGCCCTGCTGCTCGTAGTAGCGCACGGCACGCACCGAGACACCGGCGTCGCGCGCCACCTCCCCGATGCGGATCAGCGGCTCGGTCACGGTGACCCCTCTCACCCCGGTGTCGGCGATCAACACTTGCCTCTGACGTCAACGTCAGGTTTTAGCGTACCGGCATGGACATCAACGAATCGGTAGCCCTCGTCACCGGAGCCAACCGCGGCCTGGGCCGCGCCTTCGCCCAGCGCCTGCTCGAACGCGGTGCCCGCAAGGTCTACGCGACCGCCCGCCGCCCCGAGACCGTCGACCTGCCCGGCGTCGAGGTGCTTCCGCTGGACATCACCAGTGCCGCGTCGGTGCGAGCCGTCGCCGCTGCCGCGCCGGATGTCACGCTGCTCGTCAACAACGCCGGGATCCAGACCGGAACCGACCTGGTGACCGGCTCGCTGGACGGGGTACGGCACGAGGTGGAGACCAACGTGCTCGGGCATCTGACGATGATCAGGGCGTTCGCACCGGCGCTCGCCCGGCACGGCGGCGGTGCGATCGTGAACGTGCTCTCCGCCATGTCGTGGTTCGGGACCAGGGGCGCCGGCGCCTACCACCTGACCAAGGCCGCCGCGTGGGCCATGACGAACGGCGTACGCCTGGAACTCGCCGACCAGGGCACGCTCGTGACGGCGGTGCACCTCGGCCTGGCCGACACCGACATGTCGGCGGGCTGGCCCGTCGACAAGATCGCGCCGTCCGAGCTGGCCGACGCGGCGCTCGACGGTGTCGAGGCGGGTTCCGCCGAGGTGCTGGCCGACCAGTGGAGTCGCGACGTCAAGTCCCGGCTGACGCTGAAGCCGGAGGAGTTCAACGCCGCGATGGACCGGGCCTTGGCGGCGCTGACGGCTGCCTGAGCGGGCTTCGGCCATCCAGTCGCGCTGACGATCACGGCTCGGCGACGTTCGACCGCCGGGCCCTGATCGTCACCCACGCCATGGTCACGAGGAGCACCACGGACACCACAGCCGCCCCGGCCACCAGCGGGTTGACGAACCCCGGCACCAACTCCGGCCCACACGTGGTGTCATGCAGTGGCCAGATGGACGACGACCCACCCGCTCGCTCCGGGTCGTACGGCATGTCGCCACGCATCGCGATCCGGCACCTGTCGTCGGGGTCGGTCGGCAAGCCGGACGCCATTCGGCTCAGCCCGTAACCGTATGTGGCAAGTGCCGTCAGCACCGGCCCGGCGATCAGCAACCAGCGGACACGTCTCTGTCGTCTGGCCGGGTCGGGTGTGCTCATTCGTCTTCGCGCGTTCACCAGGACGAGCAGACCCCACAGGGGCAGCGTCGCAGCGCCGACCGCGAGCAACGGCCACGCCAGCGTTAGCAGCACCAGGACGACGTAGGCCGACATCAACGCGAACCGGGTGAACTCCATGGCGGCCACAACCTACTAGCTGTCGCTCGCGATCTGGTGCCTGTGCCCGTACCGATGGCTGTACCGCACCTGTCTTGACCGAAGGCGGGACGCCACCATTCGTACGGAGGTTGCACGGCTCCTGACCGATGAGCAAGATCAGCGGCAGGACAGCCGACCGAAGGATGACGCGATGGGCACCTCACACGGATTCGCACCGTCGACCCTGCGCGACGTGGGTGAGGAAGACGATGGCGTCTACGTCATCGCGGTGGGCGACACCGGTGAACCAGAGTCCTGGCAACTGGCCCTGATGGAGTGCGACGAGGATGCCCTGGAAGACCCGCAGGAAATCGCCTTGGGCTTTGACACGTACTGCCTGGTGGTCGATCCGGGGCAGGCTACCCACTACGGCGGAGTCGTCGAATGTGAGGTGACCGGGACGCGGCTGAGGCTCAAGCTCACGAGCGAGGCGGCCCAGGCACTCGCGTTGCCGACCGATGCCACCTTCGGCCTGCACCTGACCGCTGATCAGGTTTCGATGCTCAAGCGTGGCCTGACCCGGGTTCTCACATCCGGCCGCAGCGACGCTCGACCCACGCTGCTGCTCAACTAGCTAGCTGCCCACCACCCGCGAACCGGAACCGTTCGGCGACTCCGTCTCAACCGGTGGCGTCAGCCGCCGACCTGCGGTGGTGGGGGTGCGCCCGGCAGGATTCGAACCTGCGGCCTTGGGATTAGAAGTCCCCTGCTCTATCCGCTGAGCTACGGGCGCGCGCCGACGATCGTCGCGCCAAGAGGGTACCGCCGCTCCCCACGTGTCCGGGGGTACGGGTCGGCGCGTCCGTTTCCGTCCCTCAGCGTCCCATGCCGGGGCCCGGACCGGCACCACAGTTCCGGCGGGTCCGGCGCGGGCCGGGCGGGCCGCGATCCGTACCCTCGTCGGATGCTGCTCGACCAGGAAACCGAGAACGAGATCGTCTTCGAGCTGTGCCAGCTCCTCGGGCGGGCCATTCTGCCCCTCACCGGCTCGGACGCGCCGGGAGCGCCGGCGGGCGTCGCCGGCACCGCCTTCTTCTACAGCGAGCTGGTCGGCGCCACCGACGACGGCGAGATCGCGCACGAGTGGCTGCTCACCGCCGACGCGCTGACCGGCCGGGCGTACGGCGAGATCGGGTTGCGGCCTAGCGTCACCGACCCGGCCGAGGGGGCGGACGAGCCGATCGACCTGCCCGGTTTCGCCGACCACTGGCTGCACCTGCCCGAACTGGGGATCGCCGCGATGCCGACCGGCGGCCTGCACGGCTACGCCGACGATCGGGGCTGGTGCTGGCGTACCCAGCAGGTCACCGAGGCGGTGGCCGCGCCGCCCGGCTCGGTCGCGCGGATCGGCGCGGCGCCCGCGTCGGCGTTCGTGCTGGCGCTCGGTGTCGGCGACGGCGGGTCGCGGCCGTTGGAGGCGGTGGTCGAGCGGGTCGCCCGGGACGGCGGCGAGGTGCGGGTCACGACGGAGCTGCCCGCAGGTTATGTGGGCGCGCCGGTGTTCGCGGTCGAGGCCGGGCCGGACGGCGGGCCCGTGCTGCGCTGCCTGGGCGTGGTGCTGCCGCCGCGCGCGGGCGGGCACCCGGTCGCGACGTTCGACCGGATCCGCGCCGCGCTCGCGGCGGTCGTCGCCGACTGAAGTGGCCGTCCGGCGGCGGGACGGCCGACCGAACCCGACGTCCCGGCGGTGGGACGGACCGGCCTCAGCCCTCGGCGTTCGCGTCGGCCGGCCTGCGCGGGGCGGGCGGCGTCGTCGGCTCCGGCTCGGTCGGCCCGGCGCGGAGGAAGCCCTCCGCCCACCGTCCGACCTCCGCGAAGACCTTCTCGCGTACGCCGGGACTGGACAGCGTGAGGTCGTGCAGCCCGCCGTCGAAACGGGCGAGCGTGACGTGCCGCCCGAGGCGGGGCGCCCAGCGCACCATGTGCTCGACGTCGAGCACCGCGTCGGCACCGGTGGCGCTGTCGTGCCACTTGGCGCCCCGGAAACTGCGCGTGGAACAGGCGAGCAGCACCGGCACCGGGATGTCCAGCCCGGCCCGCAGGCGGCGCTGACCGGCACGGATCGCGTTGATCCAGCCGGCCCGCACCGGGAATCCGGCGAGCGGCTTCCAGGCCAGGTCGTACCGCCACTCGCCCCGGTGGTCGGCGTGCAGGCTCTCGCCGTACACCGTGCCCAGGCCGAACGGCAGCACACGCCGCGGCGCCCGGCGGCCCAGGCGGGAGACGGCGGCCGCGAGGGGGCGGCGGACCATCCAGGGCGCGTTGATGTCGAAGAAGGGGCTGTTGAGCACGATCCCGTCGACCAGGCCCGCGTCGCGGCGGTCGTGCGCCCAGAGCGAGATGATCAGACCGCCGGTCGAGTGGCCCATGGCGAGCAGGGTGTCGTGGCCCTCCTCGGCGCGGATGATCTCCGCGGCGGCGTCCAGCTCGGGGAAGTAGTCGCTCAGGTCGCGGCAGAAGTTCGGGGTCTGGTGCGGGAGCAGGCTGCGGCCGTACTTGCGCAGGTCGAGCGCGTAGAAGTCCCAGCCGCGCTCGGCGAAGAAGTCGGCCACGTGGGTCTGGAAGAAGTAGTCGACGAAGCCGTGCACGTAGAGCACGGCGCGGCCGGTCGGGCGGTCGGTCCGCCGCCGCACGAGGGTCGCGACCACCGGCCCCTCGTCGTCGGTGCCCAGCTCGATCGTCCGCCGCTCGTAGGGGGCGCCCAGCACGTCCGGTTCCACGACCGCGACGGTACGCCGCCGCGCTACCCGGCGGTAGGGGTGGTGAAAGGAGGGGGCCCTTGTTAACGCCTCCGGTAGAGGAAGGGCCCCCTGTTAACAACGCCTCGGCGCAGGACGGCCCGCCCGCCGGCACCGGGCGGGCGGGCCGTGCCGGAATTCATGCGGTCTCGGCGTCCTCGCGCTCGGCGTCCAGCAACGGGGTTCCCTCGGGCTGGTCGACGGCGCGCAGGTGCTTGTTGTGGCGCGGCTCCTGCCGGGTCTTCGCGTCGTTGAGCTTGCGGCGCAGGTCGTCCCGGACGTCGTTGAGCGCGGCGTGCAGATCCTCCTCGGTCGAGGTGGTGACGATCTTCTGCCGCCCGGCGATCCAGCACTCCAGGGTCACCTTCTGGCCCCGGGCCTCGCGATCCTTGACGGACACCTCCAGCTCGGTGGCGTCGGCGTGGAAGCCGGCGAGCCGGGCGTCCAGGGTCCCGAACTGCTCGGCGATCCAGTTGCGGTCGCCCTGGGAGAACCCGGCGCCGACCCGCAGGCACTCGGCCACGGTCGCGGGGTTCGCCACGGCGCTCATCGCGCTGCCTCGCGGACGTCTCGGAGAAGCATCGGAGCTCCCTTTCTCTCGGTTGATCACAGACATACCCAACCGGCCTGATTCCGGAACGCCTGCCTGCCGGCTCCTCTCGATCATGCATCGCCGCAGGTCAGGCCCGTAGGGCCGGTCGGCCTAGCAGATCGGGACCTTGATCAGGTGGTTGTCCACAGGGCCGCCCGTCATCCACAGGTCCGGGCCGGCGGATGGTCCGGGCGGGGCATCCGGCCGACGCTCACCGGGACAAGCCGATCCCTGGGAGGGGCGATGTTCGATACGTACGTGACGATCGTCGGCAACGTGCTCACCGCGCCGGAGTGGCGCCGTACCACGCAGAGCGGAACGCTGGTGGCCAACTTCAAGGTCGCCTCGACCGCCCGCCGGCTCGACCGCGACAGCGGCCGCTGGGTCGACGGCAACAGCCTTCGGGTACGCGTCAACTGCTGGCGCCGCCTCGCCGAGGGAGTGGCCGCCTCGGTGGCGGTGGGTGATCCGGTGATCGTCGCCGGCCGCCTCTACACCCGGGACTGGACCGACGAGTCCGGCACCCACCGCACGCTCTACGAGCTGGAGGCGGTCGCGGTCGGGCACGACCTGTCCCGCGGCCGGGCCCGCTTCCTGCGCAACCAGCCCCGCGCCGCCACCAGCACCGTCGAGGACGCCGAGGCCGAGCAGCGGGTGCACGGCGAGGCGACCGAGCCGGTGCCGGCAGCGCAGGCCCCCGCCACGTTCGACGACCGGCCCTTCGACGACGACTTCCCGCCGCCGGAGTACGGGGGCGGCCGGACCGGGCCGGCCGATGCGGTCGAGCGGGTGGGCGAGCCCGACCCGTTCGACGTCGGCCCCGGCCTGCCGGGCGCCGCCGCCCTCGGTGCCCGGCCGCGCGCGCAGGGCACCGGCTTCGACCCGGGGGCGGGCGACCCGGTCGCGGAGGAGGACGAGCTGGGCGACGTGGCGGACGACGGTCCGGTCACGGTCGAGGACGACGAGCTGGGCGCTGTCACACCGCTGGAGATCGACGCGCCGGGTGGTTCCGGACCGGATGGGGCCGAGCCGACCGGTGCCGGCGGCGGGAGCGCTCCGGGGCGTCGCGGGCGGCGGCGTACCCCGGTGCCCGCCTGACCCTCCGTCCGACGGGGGCGCGGGGTGGTGACAGCGGCGTCACCACCCCGCGGTACGACTAGGCTGGCCGGCCGGAGGTGGTGACGGGTGCGGCAGGCGACCGCCATGGCGAACGCGACCGGGCTGGTGGCGGGCTACGCGCTCGACGCCCTGCTCGGTGACCCCCGACGGTGGCATCCGGTGGCCGGCTTCGGCCGCGCGGCCGGCACGCTGGAGCGGCAGCTCTACCGCCCCGACCGGGCGGCCGGCGCCGCGTTCACCGCGCTGGCGGTCGGCGGGCCGGTCCTGCTCGGCGCCGCCGCCGCGCTGGCGACCCGGCGCCATCCGATCGCGCGGGCCGCGCTGGTGGCCGCCGGCACCTGGACGGTGCTCGGCGGGCGCACGCTGCGGCACGAGTCCCGGGTGATGGCGCGGGCGCTGGGCCGGGCCGACCTGCCCGCCGCCCGGGCGCGTCTGGGCAACCTCTGCGGGCGTGACCCGTCCACCCTCGACGAGCCCGAGCTCGCCCGCGCCACCGTCGAGTCGGTCGCCGAGAACACCTCGGACGCCGTTGTCGCCCCGCTGGTCTGGGGCGCGGTCGCGGGCCTGCCCGGCCTGCTCGGCTACCGGGCGGCGAACACGCTCGACGCGATGGTCGGGCACCGCTCGCCCCGGTACGCCCGCTTCGGCACGCCCGCGGCCCGGCTGGACGACGCGCTGAACCTGGTGCCGTCCCGGCTGACCGGGTTGCTCACGGTGGCCGTCGCGCCGGTGGCGAACGGGAACCTCGCCACCGCCTGGCACGTGTGGCGGCGGGACCGGGCCGACCACCCGAGCCCGAACGCCGGCCAGTGCGAGGCGGCCATGGCGGGCGCGCTCGGCGTACGGCTCGGCGGACGCAACGTCTACTTCGGCCGCGCCGAGACCCGCCCGTTCCTCGGTGACGGGCCACGCCCCGACGCGCGGCACCTGAAGCGGGCCGCCCGCATCTCCGGCGCGGTGGGTGCGGCCGCGCTCGGCCTGGCCGCGCTCTACCCGGTGACAGTCGGCCGGGTGGCCGGGGCCGCCGGGCGGGCCGCGCTCGGCGCCGTCACCCGAGCGGCCCGTGGCTCAGGCCGGGGGAGCGCGCGGTGAGCGGCGGGCTGCTTGTCGCCGGCACCACCTCCGACGCCGGCAAGAGCGTGCTCACCGCCGGCATCTGCCGCTGGCTGCGCCGCCGGGGTGTCCGGGTCGCCCCGTTCAAGGCGCAGAACATGTCGAACAACTCCGCGGTGGTGGTCGGCCCGGACGGCCGCGGCGGGGAACTGGGCCGGG
The DNA here is from genome assembly GCF_043197215.1 of Micromonospora sp. NPDC049203. Classification (NCBI taxonomy): domain Bacteria; kingdom Bacillati; phylum Actinomycetota; class Actinomycetes; order Micromonosporales; family Micromonosporaceae; genus Micromonospora; species Micromonospora sp. NPDC049203. The sequence goes on from NZ_JBICSV010000014.1 coordinate 38,686, forward strand.
CCCAGGCGATGCAGGCCGCAGCCTGCGGGCTCGACGCCGATCTGCGCTTCAACCCGGTGCTGCTCAAGCCGGGCAGCGACCACGCCAGCCAGGTGGTGCTGCTCGGCGAGGCGGTCGGCACGGTCACCGCCGGCAACTACCAGGAGGTACGGGCCCGGCTGGCCACCACCGCGTACGCGGCGCTGGCCGAGCTGCGGGCCGAGTACGACGTGGTGATCTGCGAGGGCGCGGGCAGCCCCGCCGAGATCAACCTGCGCGACGGCGACTACGTCAACATGGGGCTGGCGCGGCAGGCCGGGCTGCCCGCGATCGTGGTCGGCGACATCGACCGGGGCGGGGTGTTCGCCTCGATGTTCGGCACCGTCGCGTTGCTCGACGCGGCCGACCAGGCGCTGGTGGCCGGGTTCGTGGTGAACAAGTTCCGCGGCGACCGTGGTCTGCTCCAGCCGGGGCTGGACATGCTGCGCCGGGTCACCGGCCGCCCGGCGTACGGGGTGGTGCCCTGGGCACTCGACCTGTGGCTGGACGCGGAGGACTCGCTCGCGTACGGGCGCGTGCTCGGCCGCCCGCCCGCGCCCCGGGGCACCGACTGGCTCGACGTCGCCGTGGTGCGGCTACCCCGGATCAGCAACGCCACCGACGTCGAGGCCCTCGCCACGGAGCCTGGTGTGCGGGTACGCCTCACCGTCGAACCGGCCGAACTGGCCGCCGCCGACCTGGTGGTGCTCCCCGGCACCAAGTCGACTGTCGCCGACCTGGAGTGGCTGCGGGAGACCGGCCTGGCCGACGCGGTGCTGACGCACGCCGCCGCCGGACGGCCGCTGCTCGGCATCTGCGGCGGCTTCCAGATGCTGGGCCGGGCGATCCACGACCCGGTGGAGAGCCGCCGGGGCAGCGTGCCCGGCCTCGGGCTGCTGCCCGTCGAGATCACCTTCGAGCCGCGCAAGACGGTACGCCGGGCCGAGGGCACCGCCTCCGGAGACGTGCCGGTGCACGGCTACGAGATCCACCACGGCCGTGTCTCGGCCGCCGACCCGGGCCTGGCGCCGCTGCTGCGCTACGCCGACGGCACCGGCGAGGGCGCCCGCCTCGGCACCGTGTACGGCACGCACTGGCACGGCGCCTTCTCGTCGGACGCGTTCCGCCGCCGGTTCCTCACCGAGGTCGCGGAGGCGGCCGGACGGACCGGGTTCAAGGTCGCGCCGGACACGTCCTTCGCGGCGGCCCGGGAGCGGACGCTCGATCTGCTCGGCGATCTGGTCGAGGAACACCTCGACACGGACGCGCTGTGGCGGCTGATCGAGTCCGGGCCACCGCCCGGGCTGCCGTTCGTGCCACCCGGCGCGCCACCGGCGTAGAGCGTCGGAGGGCGGCCGCCGCGACGGCTCAGTAGCGCACGTCGGCCGGGCGGTCGGACATCGGCAGCCCGGCCTCCCGCCAGCCCCGCACCCCGCCGACCATGTCGGTGGCCTGCCGCAGACCCAGCGTCTGGAGGCTGGCGGCGGCCAGGCTGGAGCTGTAGCCCTCCCGGCACACCACGATGATCTCGCGGTCGTACCCGGTGGCCTCCGGGATGCGCCACGCGCTGGCCGGGTCGAGCCGCCACTCCAGCACCGTGCGGTCGATGACGATCGCGCCGGGCAGCTCACCCTCCTCGCGGCGCTGCGCCTCGGTACGCGTGTCGATAAGCAGCGCGCCGCCACGGACCGCCTCGACGGTCTCGTGCGGAGTGAGCCGGCGGAGACCGGCGCGGGCCTGTTCCAGAAGGGCGTCGACGCCCGGACACATCACGTCATGGAGCACCCCCCGATGATGCCCAGCGGCCCGCGCCGCCGCTCGGCGAAACGGTCCGCCCGGGTCGCAGGTTCCAGCGGACGGGGGAACGTTAGCGTCGGTCGGGTGAACGTGGCGGTGATCGGGGCGTACGCCGGGTTGGCCCGCCGGGTGCTTGCCGGTCCGGCGCGGTTGGGGCGTACCCGGCTGGTCGCCGTCGACGGGCCGAGCGGCGCGGGCAAGAGCGTGTTCGCGACGCGCCTCGCGGACGCCCTCGCGGAGCGGGCGGGCACCCCCCGCCCGCCGCTCGTGCACACCGACGACCTGCTCGACGGCTGGGACGACCAGCTCACGTTCTGGAACCGGCTGGAGGAGCAGGTGCTCGGCCCGGTGCGGGCGGGGCGGCCGGGCGGCTACCGCCGCTACAGCTGGGTGCGCCGCCGCTTCCTGGACCGGGTGGTGCCGGTGCCGGCCGCACCGGTGCTGATCGTCGAGGGGGTGAGTGCCGCCCGTGCCGTGGTACGCCCCGAGCTGACGCTGTCGGTGCTCGTCACCGCGCCGGCCGAACTGCGGTTGCGGCGGGCGCTGGCCCGCGACGGCGCGCGGATCCTGCCGGAGCTGCGGCGCTGGCACGCGGGGGAGCGGGCGCACTTCGCCGCCGACGGCACCGCCTCGGCGGTGGACCTGGTCGTCGACGGTGCCCCGGACCTGCCGCACGACGCGGACCGCTACTACGTGCGCGTGGGTCGGCGATCGGGCTCGGGCGACGTGACGGGGTAAGGCCAGCATACGATTCCGGTCATGACCACTCCGATCCTCTCCGAGTCCGAGGTGCGGGCCGCCGTCGAGCGGGAACTCCCCGGCGTCCGCGCCGACCTCGAGCGACTCGTCCGCATCCCGGGCATCGCCTTCGAGGGCTTCGACCACTCGCACGTGGAGCGTTCCGCCGAGGCGGTGGCGGAGCTGCTGCGCGGCTGCGGCCTCGACACGCGGATCGTCCGGTCCGGCGGCCAGCCCGCGGTGATCGGCACCAAGGCGGCCCCGCCCGGCGCACCCACCGTGCTCATGTACGCGCACCACGACGTGCAGCCGGTCGGCGACCTGTCGCTGTGGGAGTCGGACCCGTTCGAGCCGGTGGAGCGCGACGGCCGCCTCTACGGCCGGGGCGCCGCCGACGACAAGGCCGGCATCATGGCGCACGTCGCCGCGCTGCGCGCGTTCGGCGACCGGCTCCCGGTCGGCGTGGTGCTGTTCATCGAGGGCGAGGAGGAGTACGGCTCGGACTCGCTGGAGCGGCTGCTCGCCGAGCACCGTGACGACCTGGCCTCGGACGTCATCGTCATCGCCGACTCCACCAACTGGGATGTCGGCGTGCCGGCGCTGACCACCTCGCTGCGCGGCATCGTCAACTGCTTCGTGGAGGTGCGCACGCTCGACCACGCGGTGCACAGCGGCATGTTCGGCGGTGCCGTGCCGGACGCGCTCACCGCGCTGGTGAAGCTGCTCGGCACGCTGCACGACGAGGCCGGCGACGTCGCGGTGGACGGGCTGGTCGGCCGCGAGGGCGCCAGCGTCGACTACCCGGAGGACCGGTTCCGCGCCGAGGCCGGCCTGGTAGAAGGCGCCAAGCTGCTCGGCACCGGCCGGATCACCGACCGGCTCTGGACCAAGCCGGCGCTGGCGATCCTCGGCGTGGACGCGCCGTCCACCGGCGAGGCGCCGAACGCGCTGGTGCCGTCCGCGAAGGCGAAGCTGAGCGTACGGCTGGCGCCGGGCGACGACCCGAAGAAGGCGTACGCGGCGTTGACCGCGCACCTGGAGCGGCACGCGCCCTGGGGCGCACAGGTGTCGGTGACGTTCGAGCACGACGGTGCGCCGTGCGTCATCGACGCCTCCGGGCCGATGTTCGACGCGGCCCGGTCGGCGTTCCGCACGGCCTGGGACGGCACCGACCCGGTCGACATCGGGGTGGGCGGGTCGATCCCGTTCATCGCCACGTTCCAGGAGATGTTCCCGCGGGCCGCGATCCTGGTGACCGGTGTGGAGGACCCGCACGCGCGGGCGCACGGGCCGAACGAGAGCCTGCACCTCGGCGAGTTCGCCCGGGTCTGCCTGGCCGAGGCGCTGCTGCTGGCCCGGGTGGCCGAGGTCGGAAACCGCGCCTGAGGTGTCGAAACCGTAACTTCGGGGCCGATGTCGGAGTTTGTGGTGTGTCGGCGGGCGGGGTGTTATAGCCTTTCGAACATGCGTACGAACGACGAGATCGAGCGGCTTCAGGCCGCCGTCCGTGCTCTGGGGGACGTCGACGTCTCCGCGTGGTCCGAGGACACGCTCAACGAACAGATCGGCGAGCTCTCCGCCGCCCTGGTCACGCTCGACGCGCTGCTCACCCGGGTCGCAGAGGGCGTGCGCGGGCGCGGCCTGCGCATCGAGGAACCCGTCTCGGCCTGACCGCCGGCCCGGCGACACATCGGCCCCGGCGACACGTCGGCCCGGCGGCCCGGCGATTCGGCGGCCCGGCGATTCGGCGGCCCGATGATTCGGGCGGCCCGGCGCACCCCTGCGGTGTGCCGGGCCGCCGGATCCGCCCCGATGTCACAGGCGGCTGGCAGGATGTGGACGTGCGTTTCGCGGAGCTGGCGGCCACCTCGGCCGCGGTCGGCGCCACCAGCGGCCGTCGGGCCAAGGTGGAGCTGCTGGCCGCCGCGCTGCGCGGGCTGGAGCCGGGCGAGATCCCGGCCGGCGCCGGTTACCTCGCCGGTGAGCTGCGCCAGCGCCAGACCGGTGTCGGCTGGGCGGGCCTGCGTGACCTGCCCCCGCCGGCCGCCGAGCCGACGCTCACCGTCGCCGCCGTGGACGCGGCGATCGAGGAGATCTCCCGCGTCGCCGGATCCGGCTCGCAGGCCCGGCGGCGGGAACTGGTCGGCCGTCTCTTCGCCGCCGCCACCGCCGACGAGCAGCGCCTGCTGACAGGCCTGTTCCGGGGCGAGTTGCGCCAGGGCGCGCAGGCCGGGCTGCTGACCGACGCGGTCGCGCGCGCCGCCGACGTGCCGCTCACCGCCGTCCGGCGGGCCCTGCTGCTCGCCGGTGACCTTCGGGCGGTGGCGGTCGCGGCGCTCACCGGCGGCGCCGACGCGCTGGCCGGGTTCGGGCTCCAGGTGGGCCGGCCGCTCGCGCCGATGCTCGCGCAGAGCGCCCCCTCTGTCGACGAGGCGCTCACCGCCACCGGCGTGCCGGCGGTGGTCGACGTCAAGCTCGACGGCATCCGCATCCAGGTGCACCGCTCCGGAGCGGACATCGCCGTCTTCACCCGCAGCCTCGACGAGGTCACCGGCCGGCTGCCCCAGGTGGTGGCCGCCGTCCGCGCGCTGCCCGCCCGCGAGCTGGTGCTCGACGGTGAGGCGATCGGGCTGGACGCCGCCGGCCGGCCGCTGCCGTTCCAGGAGACGTCCAGCCGGGCGGCCCGGCGCACCACGCCCAGCACCACCGGGCAGGCGCCTGTCGCGCCGGCCGTGCTGGCCGCCGCCGAGCGCACCGGCGAGCCGGTGCTCACGCCGTACTTCTTCGACCTGCTGCACATCGACGGCGCCGACCTGATCGACGCGCCGGGGTGGGAGCGGTGGGCGGCCCTGGCCGGCGCGGTCGACGCCTCGCTGCTCGTCGACCGGGTCGAGGTGGACGACGTGGCGCAGGCCGCCACCGCGTTCGCCGCGGCGGTCGACGCCGGTCAGGAAGGCGTGGTGGTCAAGGACCCGGCTGCCCCCTACGACGCGGGCCGGCGCGGCTCGGCCTGGGTCAAGGTGAAGCCGCGGCACACGCTCGACCTGGTGGTCCTCGCGGTCGAGTGGGGCAGCGGCCGGCGGGAGGGGTGGCTGTCCAACCTGCACCTGGGCGCACGCGATCCACGTACCGGCGAGTTCGTCATGCTCGGCAAGACGTTCAAGGGCCTCACCGACGAGCTGTTGCGCTGGCAGACCGAGCGGTTCCTGTCGCTCGCCGTGGAGAAGGGCGACTGGGTGGTGCGGGTCCGGCCGGAGCAGGTCGTCGAGATCGCGTTCGACGGGGTGCAGACCAGCAGCCGCTACCCGGGCGGCATGGCGTTGCGCTTCGCCCGCGTGCTGCGTTACCGCGACGACAAGACCGCCGCCGAGGCGGACACCATCGACGCGGTCCGCGCCATCCACGCCGGCCGGGTCACCGGCTGACGACTCAGCCGGCCGACAGCGACCGGGCGTAGTTGACCTGGTTGTTGATCTGCTGCACCTGGAACTGGTCGGCCACCGGGATCCGCGCGACGTACTGGTGACCGCCGCTGCTCACCGTCACCTGCACGGTGCCGTAGTGCCGCGTCTCCTTGATCAGCAGGAACAGGAGGCTGAACACGGTCAGGCAGAAGAAGCCGAGGATCGCGGCGACGATCGCCCAGGGAGCGATCTTCTCCTCCCGCTGCCAGTAGTCGGTCACGTACCAGGAGGCGCCGGCGAGCGGCAGCACACCGGCCGGGGTACGGATGACCGGCGGCGTCACCACGATCTCGGCGATCTGCACGGCGACCGCCGACTGCGCGGGCGGCACCGGCCCGCCCGGCGGGTACGGCCCGTGGTGCGGTGCGACCGCCCCGGCCGGCGGCACCGGTGGCGCCGAGAACTGGGCCGGCGGCGCGGAGAACTGGGCCGGTGGCGCCGAGAACTGGGCCGGTGGCGCGGAGAACTGCGCGGTCGCCGGTGGGCCGGAGAACGGTGCGGGTGGCGCGGAGAACTGCGGCGCGGCGGGGAACTGCGCGGTGGGCGCGGGGGTGACAGGTGCGTCCGGCACGGCTACCACCGGGAACTGCTCGGTGGGCGGCGCGACGGCCGGCGGCATGGCCGACCACGGGTCGTACGCGGGCGGCTCGGCGGCCGGGGGCGTCGTGGAGTCAGAGGTCACCGCGACCCCCACGATTGACGATCATCCGCGGACCTTACAACGTCCCCGCCGTCCGGTGTGCCCACCGGGAGGGCGGACGTCGTCAGGCGGAGGCGGGGGCGGCCGGCTCGGCGGCCCGGTCCACCGGCTCGCCCGGCTTGTCCAGTCCGGCGAGACGGCGGGCCTCCCGGCGGGCGACCCAGCCGTAGCCGAACAGGCTCATCACCGCGAAGATCCACCACTGCCAGACGTAGCCGAAGTTCTGCCAGTTGTTCGTGTGCCCGATCTGGACCGCCTGGAAGGCCGGGTCGGCGGCCGGAGTCTGCCCGTCGAGCAGCACGTAGCCGCCGCTCACCGGGTAGGGAAGCTGTTCGGCCAGGCGGGGGATGTCGATGCGGCGGGCCTCCAGCTTGCCGTCGCGCCGGGCGACCGCGCCGCCGCCGCTCTCGCTGCCGACGACCCGGCCGGTCACCGTCACCTCGCCGGTCGGCGCCGCCGGCACCTGTGGCTGGACGGTCGCCGCGGCGCCCGGGGCGGGCGGGATCCAGCCGCGGTCGACGAGGACCGCGCTGCCGTCGGCCAGCACCAGCGGGGTGAGCACCTCGAAGCCGACCGTCCGGTCGACGGTCCGGCCGCGGATCAGGACGACGTTCGCGCTGTCGTACCGGCCGGTGGCGGTGACCCGGCTCCAGGTGACCTGCTCCGACGGGGCGGGACCGACGTCACCGGCGCCGCCGCTGGGCGCGGGGAGCGCGTCGCGCAACGGCGCGGGCGTCATGGTGGCCCCGGCGTCGATGCGCTCGTTGACCGCCGTCCGGCCCCGGTAGCGGTCGAGCTGCCAGTTGCCCAGGAACACCATCACCGTCGCGGCGACGAGCGTGAGCGCGAGGTAGCCGAGCCAGCGCGGGGTCAGCAGGAACCGGTACACGTTGGCCAAGGCTACCCGTATGAGCGGAGCCACTCGCCGCAGCCAGGGAGAAAGGGTGGTGTGCGCGGCTCTCGCGCGCGGGAGCGGACGGGTATGGTCACGCGGGCGGAAACCACCCACATCAGGAGTCGATGATGACCGACGTGCCGCGCGTCGTGCTGAGTGCGCCCTCCTCGGGGCACGGCACCGGCGCCGTCTCCCTCGGCCTGCTCGCGGCGCTCACCGACCGGGGGCTTCCGGTGGCCGGGTTCAAGGTCGGGCCGGACCAGGTGGACGCGGCGTACCTGGGGCTCGCCGCCGGCCGCGCCGGGCGCACGCTGGACCCGCGACTGGTCGGCCCGGAGCGGGTCGCGCCCCTGTTCGCGTACGGCGCCGCCGACACCGAGTTCGCGCTGGTGCAGGGCACGATGGGCCTCTACGACTCGGTCGCCGGGCGGCCGGAGAGCGAGTCGACGGCGGCCGTCGCCACCGCGCTGCGCAGCCCGGTGGTGCTGGTGGTGGACGTGGCCGCGATGGGGCAGTCGGTGGCCGCGCTGGTGCACGGCTTCCGGGCGTACGACGACGAGCTGTGGCTGGGCGGCGTGATCCTCAACCGGGTGGCCTCGCCCCGGCACGAGGCGCTGCTGCGCGAGGCGCTCGACGACGTGGGCGTCCCGGTCTACGGGGCGTTGCGCCGGCACGAACTGCCCCCGGTGCTGCCCGCCCGCCGGTACGGCACCGGGCCGGTGGTGCGCGCCGACGCCGAGGCCGAACGCGGCGTACGCCGCCTCGGTGAGGCGGTGGCCGCGACAGTCGACCTCGACCGGCTGCTGGCGCTGGCCCGCTCCGCCCCCGCGCTCACCGTCGAGCCGTGGTCGCCGGAGCCGGCCGACGGCCCGTCGGTGCCGGGGGAGCGCCCGGTGGTGGCGCTGGCCGGCGGACCGGCCGGCGCCTACAGCCACCCCGAGACCGCCGAGCTGCTGCGCGCCGCCGGAGCCGAGGTGGTCACGTTCGATCCGTTGCGCGACGAGGCGCTCCCCGCCGGGGTCCGCGCGCTCGTCGCCGGCGGCGGGCTGCCCGAGACGTACGCGGATCAGCTCTCCGCCAACCGCCGCCTCTGCATCGCGGTGGCCGAGCTGGCCCGCTCCGGCCGTCCGGTGATCGCCGAGGGGGCCGGTCTGCTCTGGCTGGCCCGGGAGCTGGACGGCCTGCCCATGTGCGGGGTGCTCGACGCGGTCGGCACGGTCCGGGACGGCCTGGTGGTCGGCTACCGCACGGCCACCGCGGTCACCGACAGCGTGGTGGCGGCGGCCGGTACGACGGTGACCGGGCACAAGCAGCACGCCGCCGTGCTGACCCCGCGCGCCGGTGACCGGCCGGCGTGGCGCTGGGAGGGCGGCAACCCGGAGGGCTTCGTCCGGCAGGCGGTGCACGCCTCGCAGCTCGTGCCGCACTGGGCCGCGCATCCGGGCATCGCGGCCCGGCTGGTGGCCGCCGCGCTGGCCCCGGCGGGGGCGTCGGCGTGATCGGACAGGTGGCGGTACGCCGCTTCCCGGCGCTGACCGTCTCCACCCCGCGCATCGAGGTGCGGCACCTGACCGCCGCGGACGCGGAGGCGGTCGACGAGGTGTTCGCCGACCGGCAGACGCAGCGCTGGCTGCCGCTGGCCGAGGCGTCCGGGCAGATCGACGGGCAGGCGTGGTGCACCGAGCTGGCCCGGCAGCGGCGGGACAGCGGCGACGGCGACCACTGGGCGGTGGTCCGCCGGGAGGACCAGCGGGTGGTCGGCTCGCTCTGGGCCCGGCGTACCGACTGGGGTGCCCGGCTCACCGAGCTGTCGTACGCGATCGCGCCGCATGCCCGGGGCTACGGCCTGGCGGTCGAGGCGGTGGACGCGGTGGCCGTCGCGCTGATCCTGGAGCACGGGTTCCAGCGGGTGGAGCTGCGGGTGGCGGCCGGCAACGTGGCGTCCCGGCGGGTCGCCGAGAAGGCCGGGTTCAGCTACGAGGGCCTGCTGCGCAACGCCGGCTTCGTCCGTGGCGCCCGGGTGGACCTGGAGCTCTGGTCCTTCGTGGCCGCCGACCTCCGCTGAGCCTCGCCGCCATCCTTCGCAACGTCGATCAAGGAGTTCGCGTCGGCGGATCGCGCGATCCCTGACGCAAACTCCTTGATCAACTACCCGGGCGCACCCCCGGGCGGAACTGGGTGGTGGGGCGGGACGGGGTGGGTCAGCCGACTATCTGGTCTGAGGGTGGGGTGAACTGGCGGGTGGGCTGGCCCTTGAGGGAGTCCCTCAGGGTCTGCGCCACCGCGTTCACCGGGATCTGGGACTGCCCGTCGCCCACCGCGTTGAACGGATTGTCCGGGTCGGCGATGAAGCTCGCCGCCGCCAGCTCCGGCGTGTAGCCGACGAACCACGCCGACCGGGTGCTGTCCGTCGTACCCGTCTTGCCGGCGACCGGGCGGCCGACCGTACCCCGCACGCTGTCGGCCGTCGACCAGCCGCCGCAGCTCCCCTTGGCCGGGGTGTCGCCGGTCGGGCACCGGGCCGCGTCGGTGGCGGCCCGGGCCGCGTCGGCGTTCACCACCTGCCGGCATCGCGGTTTGGCCACCTCCCGCTGCACCCCGCCCGGCGTGGTGTACGTGGCCGGAGTGCCGTCCCGGTTCATGATCGCGTTGACCGGGATGGCCTCGCAGTAGCGCCCGTCGGCGGCGATGGCCGCGTACGCGTTCGCCATCTCCAGCGGGGTGGCGTCGGAGACGCCGAGCGTGAACGCGCCCCACTTCTTCGCCTTGCCCGGCGACGCCTGCTCCTTGTCCACGTCGGTACGCCAGCGCAGCCCCAGTTGCTCGGCCAGGCGCACCCCGGCGTCCGCGCCGATCTTCTCCTCCAGCTGGACGAAGTACGTGTTCACCGACTTGCCGAAGCCGGACCACATGGTCTGCCGCCCGGTCATCGCGCCGCTGGCGTTCGACGGCGCCCACCCGTCGTAGACGGCCGACTTGTACGTGTACGGCGAGTCGTACGCGGTGGACAGCGGCATTCCCGCGTTGAGCGCGGCGAGCATCGGGAACATCTTGAACGTCGAACCGGCCTGGTAGCCCGGGAGCGTCCCGCCGCCGAGCAGCGGCGCCACCGTGTTCGGATAGTTCGCCTTGACCTTCGGCCCGGCCTCCGGGTTCGAGCTGTTCGGGTTCTCGGCCAGGTCGAGCGAGTAGTTCCGGTTCACCGCCATCGCCTTGATCCGCCCGGTGCCGGGCTCGGCGACCACGATCCCGTTGGCGAACGGGCTGCCGGTGTTGTCCTTGGCGCCGACGTTCTTCTCCGCCGCCTCCTGCGTCTTCGGGTCGAGCGCGAGCACGATCCGGTAGCCGCCGCGACGCAGCTTGTCCATCCGTTCCAGCCGGTTCTCGCCGAACGCGGGCTGGGCGCTCCACCAGTTCTTGAGGTAGTCGCAGTAGAAGCCCCAGCTGCGGTGGCCGCCGTCGATCGCGGCGCAGTCGTTCGGCGGGTCGGTCAGCTTCAGCTTGATCGGCTGGCTCTTGGCCTCGGCTGCGGCGTCCGGCGACAGGTAGCCGAGGCGGGCCATGTTGTCCAGCACGTAGTTGCGCCGGCCGGTGGCGTCCTTCTGGTCGGAGGTGATCGGGTCGTACTCCGACGGCGATTTCACCAGCCCGGCCAGCGTGGCCGCCTCGACCGGGCTGAGCGTCGCAGGGGTCTTGGAGAAGAAGATCTGCGAGGCGGCGTAGATCCCGTACGCGCGGTGGCCGAAGTAGGCCGAGTTGAGGTAGCGCTCCAGGATCTGTTCCTTGCTCAGTTGCTTCTCGATGTCCAGCGCCATGCGCATCTCCTTGACCTTGCGCAGGCTGGTCTGCTGGGTGGCCTCCTGGACCTCCTTGGGCGTGGTCGCGCTGTCCCGCAGCGCCATCCGCACGTACTGCATGGTGATCGTCGACGCGCCCTGGGACACGCCGCCGGACTGGGCGTTGGAGACGAAGGCACGCGCCACGCCCTTCGGGTCGACGCCGTGGTGCTGGTAGAAGCGGTTGTCCTCGGCGGCGACGATCGCCTGCTGGACGTTCGGCGACATGTTCTCGATCTTGGTGTACTGCCGGTACTCCTCGTAGAACATGGTCAGCACCGTCTTGCCGTCCGGCGCGTAGACGTACGAGGTCTCGGCCGGCAACGCGGTCTTGAGGATGTTCGTCTTCTGTTCCACCGCGTGCGCGGTGGCCTTGGCCCCGAGGCCGGTGACGGCGACCAGCGGATAGAGGGCGGCGGCGACCACGATGCCGGCGATCAGCCCGGCGCGGAGTAGGGGAACGAGACGGCCTGCGGAAGCAAGGGAACGACTGCTCACGGGGTCAAGCTATGACATTTCCGATTCGGAAATGAGAAGAACTCATAAACCGGCGGACCGTGACGCGACCCACGCCGGGATGCGCTGTCCCGGGCGGCGGCTACCCGGCAGGATCGCGGACATGCCCGCACCACCGACCGGGAGCGCCGCCGCGCTCGACGAGCCCGACCTGGGCCACCACGGGGACGCCGAGGCCACCGACGGCCTGGTGGACCTCGCGGTGAACGTGCGCCGCGCCCCGATGCCGGACTGGCTGGCCGACCCGATCACCGCGGCCCTGGGCGGCCTGGCCGCGTACCCGGACCCGGCGCCCGCCCGCGCCGCCGTCGCTCACCGGCACGGGCGACCCCCGGAGGAGGTACTCCTCACCGCCGGGGCCGCCGAGGGCTTCGTCCTGATCGCCCGCGCGCTCTCCGGCGTCCGCCACCCGGTGGTGGTGCACCCGCAGTTCACCGAGCCGGAGGCCGCGCTGCGGGCCGCCGGGCACCGGGTGGACCGGGTGCTGCTCGACCCGGCCGACGGCTTCCGCCTGGACCCGGCCCGCGTCCCGGACGACGCCGACCTGGTCATGATCGGCAACCCGACGAACCCGACCTCGGTACTGCACCCGGCGGGCGCGATCGCCGCGCTGGCCCGCCCCGGCCGGGTGCTCGTGGTCGACGAGGCGTTCGCCGACACCACTGCCGCACCCGGAGTCGACGGCGAGCCCGAATCGCTCGCCGGCCGCCGCGACCTGCCCGGCCTCGTGGTGGTGCGCAGCCTCACCAAGACCTGGGGCCTGGCCGGGCTGCGGATCGGCTACCTGCTCGGCGACGCCGCGCTGCTGGCCCGGTTCGCCGCCGCGCAGCCGCTCTGGGCGGTCTCCACCCCGGCGCTCGCCGCCGCCACCGCCTGCGCCGCGCCGGCCGCCGTCGCGGCCGAACGCGCCATCGCCGCCGAACTCGCCGCCGACCGCGACCACCTGGTGGCCCGCCTGTCCGGCCTGCCGGGGGTACGCGTGGCGGGCCGCCCCGCCGCCGCCTTCGTGCTGATCCACACGGCCGGCGCCGCCGAGGTACGCGAGCGGCTGCGCGCTCACGGCTGGGCGGTACGCCGGGGCGACACCTTCCCCGGGCTCGGCCCGGACTGGCTCCGGATCGCCGTACGCGACCGGGGCACCACAGACGCGTTCATCGAGACGCTGGCACGGATCCTGGAGGCATGATGCTGGAGCCCACAGTCGCGGCGATCCGGCCGCTGGACGAGGCCGCCATGGCGGCGGCCCGCGAGTTGCAGGGGCGGCTGACCAAGCCCGCCGGCTCGCTCGGCGCCCTGGAACCGCTCTCGGTACGCCTCGCCGGGCTGGCCGGCGCCTGCCCGCCGCCGCTGCCCGAGCCCGCCGCGGTGGCGATCTTCGCGGGTGACCACGGCGTGCACGCCCAGGGCGTGACCCCGTGGCCGCAGGAGGTCACCGCCCAGATGATCGCCAACTTCCTGGCCGGCGGCGCGGTGGTCAACGCGTTCGCCCGCCAGGCCGGCGCCTCGGTCACGGTGGTGGACGTCGGCGTGGCCACCCCGATCCCCGGCGCCGAGTCCGCCGACCCGGCCGGGCCGCGCCTGGTGCCGGCGAACATCCGCCCCGGCACCCGGGACATGACGGTCACCGCCGCGCTGACCCCTGACGAGGCCCGCGCGGCTGTCGAGACCGGCATCCGGGTCGCCGGTGAGCTGATCGACGCCGGGGCGGGCATCCTGCTCACGGGCGACATGGGCATCGGCAACACCACCCCGTCGGCCACGCTCATCGCCGCGTTCTCCGGCGTGGACGCGGAGGCGGCCACCGGCCGGGGCACCGGGGTCGACGACGAGACGTACGCCCGCAAGGTGGCGGTGGTGCGGGCCGCGCTGGCCCGGCACGAGCCCGACCCGGCCGACCCGCTGGGCGTGCTCGCGGCGGTCGGCGGGCTGGAGCACGCCGCGCTGGCCGGCCTGATCCTCGGCGCCGCCGCCCGGCGGGTGCCGGTGCTGCTCGACGGCGTGATCGCGGTCAGCGCCGCGCTCGCCGCCGCCGCGTTCGCGCCGGACGCCGTGGGCGCCATGGTCGCCGGGCACCGCAGCGCCGAGCCGGGCGCCACGGCGGCGCTGCGGCACCTCGGGCTGGAGCCGCTGATCGACCTGGGGCTGCGGCTCGGCGAGGGCACCGGGGCGCTGCTCGCCCTGCCGGTGGTCACCGGCGCGGTCCGGGTCCTGCACGAGGTCGCCACGTTCGACTCCGCCGGGGTGGCGGAGAAGTGACAGGGCCGACGCCGCCCAGCCCGTACCCCCTGGGGTTGCGGCTGGACGGGCGGCGCGTGGTCGTCGTGGGCGGGGGAGCGGTCGCCACCCGGCGGGTGCCGGCGCTGCTCGACGCCGGCGCGGACGTGCTGCTGGTGTCGCCCGAGCTGACCCCGGCGCTGCGCGCGCACGTCGACGCCGGGCGGCTGCACTGGGAGCCGCGCCGGTTCGTCCCCGGCGACCTGGACGGCGCGTGGCTGGTCCAGGTGGCGGTGGACGACCGGGCCGCCGCCGCGTCGGTCAGCGCCGCGGCGGCCGAGCGGCGGATCTTCTGCGTCCGCGCCGACGACAGGTCGGCGGCGAGCGCGTGGACCCCTGCGGTGACCCGGCACGGCCCGGTCACCGTGGCGGTCCTCGGCGGCGGCGACCCCCGCCGAGCGATGGCCGTCCGCGACGCCGTCCGCGAGTTGCTCGCAAGGAAGGGCCCCCCGTTAACGCCTGCGGTAGAGGAAGGGACCCCTGTTAACACCGGCGGCCGCGTCGCGCTGGTCGGCGCCGGGCCGGGCGACCCGGAGCTGATCACCGTGAAGGGGTGGCGGCTGCTCACCGAGGCCGAGGTGGTCGTCGCCGACCGGCTCGTGCCCGGCCTGCTCCTGGACGAACTGCGGCCGGACGTCGAGCTGGTCGACGCCTCCAAGATCCCGTACGGGCCGTCGCGTGCCCAGGAGGAGATCAACCGGATCCTGGTCGACCGGGCCCGGGCCGGCAAGGTGGTGGTACGGCTCAAGGGCGGCGACCCGTACGTCTTCGGGCGTGGCGGCGAGGAACTGCTCGCCTGCGCCGAGGCGGGCGTACCGGTGACAGTGGTGCCCGGCGTGACGAGCGCCATCGCGGTGCCCGAGGTGGCCGGCGTGCCGGTGACCCACCGGGGCGTGGCGCACGAGTTCACGGTGGTCTCCGGGCACCTCGCCCCCGACGCGCCCGCGTCGCTTGTGCGCTGGGACGCCCTGGCCGGGCTGCGCGGCACGCTGGTGATCCTGATGGGCCTGAAGAACCTCGCCGCGATCAGTGCCACCCTCATCGCGCACGGCAAACCGGCGCAGACTCCCGCCGCGGTGATCCAGGAGGGCACCACAGCGGGCCAGCGCACGCTGCGCTCCACGCTCGCCACTGTCGCCGCCGACGTCGAGGCCGCCGCCCTGCGCCCACCCGCGATCGTGGTGCTGGGCGACGTCGTCCACGCCCTGACCCCCGACGCCCCCGCCTGACCCCGCCCGCGCTCCCTCGCCCGACCCGCGCGCTCTCGCCCGAACCCGCCCCGCCCGATGGCGCCGATCTTGCACTTGGTGCCCGCCTGGTGCCCGCTATACCCCTTTCGCCGGGGCAGCAAGTGCAAGATCGCCGGGCCGGGGTGGGCCCGGCGGCCGAGGTGGGGTGGAACGGGGACGGCGGCGGGGGACCGTTGGTCTCCCGCCGCCGTCCCCGGTGCTTCGGTCAGGTCACTGCTTGAGCATGTTGTCCAGCAGCAGGGCGCAGCGGACCAGGCCGAGGTGGCTGTACGCCTGCGGGTGGTTGCCCAGCCCGCGCTCGGCCAGCGGGTCGTACTGCTCCGGGAGCAGCCCGGTCGGCCCGGCCGTGTCGACCATCTGGGTGAACAGCTCCTCGGCATCGCTGCGGCGGCCGGTGCGCAGGTACGCCTCGATCAGCCACGACGTGCAGATGTGGAAGCCGCCCTCCCGGCCGGGCAGGCCGTCGTCCCAGTGGTACCGGTAGACGACCGGACCGCTGCGCAACTCCGCCTCGATCTTGAGCACGGTGGAGAGGAAGCGCGGGTCGTCGCCGGCGAGCAGCCCGGAGATGCCGATCCACAGCGACGAGGCGTCCATCTCCTCGTAGCCGTAGGCGACGCTGTACGCCTCGGCCTCCGGGTGCCAGCCGTGCTCCAGCACGTTCGCGGCGATCCGGTCGCGCAGCTCGACCCACTCCGGCCGGTCCTCGCCGCCGTGCTGCCGCACGACGTGCAGCGCCCGGTCCACAGTCATCCAGAGCATGACCTTGGAGAAGACGTGGTGCCGTGGGGGGAGGCGGGCCTCCCAGATGCCGTGGTCGGGCTCGTGCCAGCGGCGGCGTACCGCCTCGACCATGTTCTCCAGCACCCGCCACTCGTCCTCGCGGATCGAGCCCCGGGCGTCGGCCACCGCCGCGATCAGGTCCGCGACCGGGCCGAAGACGTCGAGCTGGAGCTGGTGGTTGGCGAGGTTGCCGACGCGTACCGGCCGGGAGCCGGCGTAGCCGGGCAGCGTGTCGATGACCGCCTCGGCGCCCAGCTCGAAGCCGTCCACGGTGTAGAGCGGGTGCAGCCGCTCCGGGTGCCCGCCGGTGCGCTCGACCACGCCGTCGATCCAGCGCAGCAGCCCTTCGGCCTCCTCGGTCGAGCCGAGGTCGACAAGCGCCCGTGCGGTCATCGCGGCATCCCGCAGCCAGCAGTAGC
Organism: Micromonospora sp. NPDC049203; assembly: GCF_043197215.1. Taxonomy (NCBI): domain Bacteria; kingdom Bacillati; phylum Actinomycetota; class Actinomycetes; order Micromonosporales; family Micromonosporaceae; genus Micromonospora; species Micromonospora sp. NPDC049203. The sequence continues at coordinate 55,376 of NZ_JBICSV010000014.1, forward strand.
GGTAGTCCCAGTTGCGGACACCGCCCAGCTCCTCCGGCAGCGACGTGGTGGCCGCGGCGAGGATCGAGCCGGTCGGCTCGTGGCAGAGCCCGCGCAGCGTCAGCGCGCTGCGGGCGACCAGGTCCCGGGCGGTGGCCGGCAGTCGCAGCGAGGCCACCCAGTCCTTCCAGGGCTGCTCGGCGGCGGCCTGCCGCTCGTGCACCGGCAGCCGGTGCGGTTCCAGGCTCTGCGTGCCGAAGCGCAGCTCCAGCACAACCTGGCCGCCGGCCGCCGACAGGTCGACCACCGCCTTCGCGGTCTCGTACCCGGCGTCGCTCGTGACCTCCCACTCGACGCCGGGGGAGTGCAGCGCGACCGGCTCGTTGGAGCCGAGCACCAGCAGCCCGTCGTCGAGCGGCTGGAGCTGCACCGCCACCTGACCGAACTCGGGACGCGGCGCGAACTCGATCCGGGCCCGCCCGGTGCCGGTGAGCACCCGGACGAGTGTCGAGTCGCCGCTGACCACGGCCGGGTCGTCCGGCGTGGTCTCCCGCGCCGGCAGGTCGAGCCAGTCGGTCACGGTGAGGCCGGACCAGCGGGTCTCGACAGTCATCGTGTTGCTGCGGTAGCGCTGCCCCAGCGGGATGCCGCCGCGCTCCGGACCGACAGTGAAGTGCCCGGCCGGGCTGCCGCCGACCAGGTCGGCGAAGATCGCCGCCGAGTCGGGCTTCGGGTGGCACAGCCAGGTGATCTTGGCTTCCGGCGTGACCAGCGCGACGGTACGGCCGTTGGCGAGCATCGAGTGCCGCTCGATCGGCACCGCCCGCTCGCCGAACAGCCAGTGCCGCCGTGTCTCCAGCAGCAGACCCAGCGCGCGGGCCGCCTCGATCGGCTCGGACACCCGGTAGTCGGCGCGGGTCTCCCCGGGACCGATCTTGATGCCGACGTCCGGGCCGGTCAGGTTGCCGAACGCGTTCTCGTCGGTGACGTCGTCGCCGATGAACAGGACCGCGCTCGCGGCGAGCTGGGTGCGGAGCTGGTCGACGGCGGTGCCCTTGTTCGTGACCACCACCGACAGCTCGATGACCTCCTTGCCCTGGGTGACAGTCACGCCCTCCCAGGTCGCGGGGCCACTGCGGACCGCCTCGACGGCCCGGGCGGCGACGTGCGGGTCGACGCCGCGGGTGTGCACCGCCACGCTCGCCGGCTTGCGCTCCAGGCGGATGCCCGGGTGCTCGGCGGCGATCTCGCGCAGCGCCTCGCGGAGCCGGTGCCGGGCCGCGATCAGCTCGGGGCTGAGCCGCTCGACGAAGCCGATGTCGAACTCCGAGCCGTGGCTGCCGACCAGGTGCACCTCGCTCGGCAGCCGGGAGAGTGTGGCCAGGTCGCGCAGGGCGCGACCGGAGACGACGGCGACGCTCGTCTGCGGCAGCGCGGCGAGCGCGCGTACGGCCGCCACCGACTCGGGCAGCGGCACGGCCTTGCTGGGATCCTCGACGATCGGCGCCAACGTGCCGTCGTAGTCGCAGGCGACCAGGAGTTGCGGGACCCGGGCGATGCGGCCGATGGCGGCGCGCAGCTCGGGATCCAGCACGCCGCCGTGGGCGGCGGCGGTGGCGGGCGGGGTCACGCAGCCTCCGTATCGGGGACGCCGAGCTCGCTGAGGAACGACTTGGCCCAGTGGCCCACGTCGTGGCTGCGCAGATGGCGCTGCATGACGCGCATCCGGCGGCGGGCTTCGGGTTTCTCGACGTGCACGGCCCGTAGCAACGCGTCCTTCACCGCGTCCGGGTCGTGCGGATTACACAGGAACGCCTGGCGCAGCTCTGTGGCGGCGCCGGCGAACTCACTGAGCACGAGCGCGCCGCCCTGGTCGGCGCGCGATGCGACGTACTCCTTGGCCACCAGATTCATTCCGTCTCGCAGCGGGGTCACCATCATCACGTCGGCCGCGACGTACATCGCGGCCAGTTCGGAGCGACTGTACGACTGATGCAGGTAATGCACCGCAGGCACGCCGACCCGGCCGAATTCACCATTGATCCGGCCTACCTCGCGTTCCACCTTCACCCGAAGTGCCTGGTAGTGCTCCACCCGCTCGCGGCTGGGCGTGGCGACCTGCACCATAACCGCGTCGGGAACTGTCAACTTTCCGTCAGCAAGAAGTTCGCGGAAGGCCTTGAGGCGGAGTTCGATGCCCTTGGTGTAGTCGAGCCGGTCGACCCCCAGGATGATCGTCTTCGGGTTGCCCAGCTCCTCGCGGATCTGCTTCGCGCGGGCCTGGATCGCCGGGTCCTCGGCCAGCCGCTCCATCTCCTTCGTGTCGATCGAGATGGGGAACGCGCCCGCCTTCACCTGCCGGCCGTCGACCTGGATCATCTGGCCCTCGTAGCGCAGGCCGAGCAGGTGCCGGGCCAGCCGGACGAAGTTCTGCGCCGCCAGCCGCTGCTGGAAGCCGACCAGGTCCGCGCCGAGCAGTCCACGCAGGATCTCGGTGCGGAACGGCATCTGCATGAACAGCTCGATCGGCGGGAACGGGATGTGCAGGAAGAAGCCGATCCGCAGGTCCGGCCGTAGCTCGCGGAGCATCGCCGGCACGAGCTGGAGCTGGTAGTCCTGGACCCAGACGGTGGCGCCCTCGGCGGCCACGTCCGCCGCGGCCTCCGCGAACCGGGCGTTCACCAGCCGGTACGCCTCGCGCCAGCGCCGCTTGTAGGCGGGCGTCTCCACCGCGTCGTGGTAGAGCGGCCAGATCGTCGCGTTCGACTGGCCCTCGTAGTAGCGCTCCAGCTCCTCGGCGCTCAGCGGCACCGGGTGCAGCCGGATGCCCTCCAGGTCGAACGGCTCGGGCGCGGCGCCGGTGCCGCCGGCCCACCCCACCCAGGTGCCCTGGTGCTCGGCGAGGACCGGGTGCAGCGCGGTGACCAGCCCGCCGGGGCTGCGCCGCCACTGCCGCCCCTCGGGTGTGCTCACCTCGTCGACCGGCAGGCGGTTGGCCACTACGACAAAGGAGCTACGGACGGTCACGATCGGCTACCTCCGGGTACTGACGGGTCCACCGCGATGAGCGTACTGAGCGTAGCTGCGGCTTCTGATCCCCCGTGCCGGAGTTACCTACCCGTCCCAGAACCGCCGAATCCATCGCGTGATCTTGTCGACACCGGCGGCTCAGAGGTCGATGATCGGCCACTCCTTGGGCAGCACCTCACCGAGCAGTTCCCGCCGGTCGCTCATGATTGGCGTGGTGGCCCGCGCGGCCTCCAGCGCCACCTGGGCGAGGTCCATGCTGAGGAGCGTGCGTGACCAGCCGCCGAGGAACATGCACATGTCGTGCGCGACAGGGGTGACGACCACGTGGTCGAGATCGCCGAGGATGTCCAGCAGGCGCCAGCCGTCCACGGCCACCTGCCGGTACGCCTCGGCAAGACACAGCGCCGGCACGATCACCGTCTGTCCCCGGTCCGCGACCGACGCGATCTGCTCCCCGACCGCCTCGGTGCCGTCCGAGTAGGCCAGCAGGCAGGCGGTGTCGAGCACCAGCCCGGGGTCAGTCACGGGTCAGCCGTCCACGCGACGACTCGCTCAGCAACTCGGCCGCCCGGGCGCGCAGTTCTGGGGTGATCTTCGCCTGGGCCTCGTCGAGCGCGTGGCCCGCGTCGGCGAGCCCGCCGTCGGACAGCCGGAAGCCGACCTGCCGGAGCGCGCGCCGGGTGCGCTCTCCCGCCATCCGCTGCCGCACGCTCTCGGTGACGAACGCGGAGACGTTCTGCTCCTGGGCCAGTCGTTCGGCCACGTCGTCGGGGACGCTGATGGCGATCTTCTTGGTCATACTGTCGACGGTAATGAGTAGTACCGAGGGCTGCAACGAGGCACGCCGCCGTACCCCTGGGGTGGGGTGATGTGGGCGTGGCGGTCCGTACCTGTCAGGATTGACGGCGGCGTGCGGCCGGCTCCCGGCCGGCGGCGGCTGGCGCAGATCGGCGCCGCGCCCCGCACCCGACAAGCCCGCGATCGCAACCGACGGAGGTAGCCCGCACCGTGGCCCAGTTCATCTACGTCCTGGACAAGGCGCGCAAGGCGCACGGCGACAAGGTCGTGCTCGACAACGTGACGCTGAACTTCCTGCCGGGTGTCAAGATCGGGGTGGTCGGTCCGAACGGCGCCGGTAAGTCCAGCCTCCTCAAGATCATGGCAGGGCTGGACCGGCCGAGCAACGGCGAGGCCCGGCTCATGCCCGGCTACTCCGTCGGCATGCTCGCCCAGGAGCCGCCGCTCAACGAGGAGAAGACGGTCCTCGGCAACGTCGAGGAGGCGGTCGCCGAGACCAAGGCCAAGCTGGAGCGGTTCAACGCCATCGCCGAGCAGATGGCCACCGACTACTCCGACGAGCTGATGGAGGAGATGGGCAAGCTCCAGGAGGAGCTGGACGCCGCCGACGCGTGGGACATCGACTCCAAGCTCGAACTCGCCATGGACGCGCTGCGCTGCCCGCCGCCGGACGCCGACGTCACCCAGCTCTCCGGTGGTGAGCGCCGCCGGGTCGCGCTGTGCAAGCTGCTGCTGGAGGCGCCGGACCTGCTGCTGCTCGACGAGCCCACCAACCACCTGGACGCGGAGAGCGTGCAGTGGCTGGAGCAGCACCTGGCCAAGTACGCGGGCACCGTCCTGGCGATCACCCACGACCGGTACTTCCTGGACAACGTGGCCAACTGGATCCTGGAGCTGGACCGCGGCCGGGCCTACCCGTACGAGGGCAACTACTCCACCTACCTGGAGAAGAAGGCCGCCCGGCTCTCCGTCGAGGGCCGCCGCGACGCCAAGATGAAGAAGCGCCTCTCCGAGGAACTGGAGTGGGTCCGCTCGAACGCCAAGGCGCGGCAGACCAAGTCCAAGGCCCGTCTGGACCGCTACGACGAGATGGCCGCCGAGGCGGAGAAGACCCGGAAGCTGGACTTCGAGGAGATCCAGATCCCGCCGGGCCCGCGCCTGGGCAACACGGTCATCGAGGCGCAGAACCTGACCAAGGCGTTCGGTGACCGGGTGCTGATCGACAACCTGTCGTTCTCGCTGCCCCGCAACGGCATCGTCGGCATCATCGGCCCGAACGGCGTCGGCAAGACCACGCTGTTCAAGACCATCGTCGGGCTGGAGCAGCCGACAAGCGGCTCGGTCCGGGTCGGCGAGACGGTCTCGCTGTCGTACGTCGACCAGAACCGGCAGGGCCTGGACGGCGACAAGACCGTCTGGGAGGTCGTCTCCGACGGGCTGGACCACCTCATGGTGGGCAAGGTCGAGATGCCGTCCCGGGCGTACATCGCCGCGTTCGGCTTCAAGGGCCCGGATCAGCAGAAGCCGACGAAGGTGCTCTCCGGCGGCGAGCGCAACCGGCTCAACCTGGCGCTGACGCTCAAGATCGGCGGCAACGTGATCCTGCTCGACGAGCCGACGAACGACCTGGACGTGGAGACGCTGTCCAGCCTGGAGAACGCGCTGCTGGAGTTCCCCGGCTGCGCCGTGGTGATCTCCCACGACCGGATGTTCCTGGACCGGGTCGCCACGCACATCCTGGCCTGGGAGGGCGACGACCAGAACCCGGCCAAGTGGTTCTGGTTCGAGGGCAACTTCGAGGCGTACGAGAAGAACAAGGTCGACCGGCTCGGCGCCGAGGCGGCCCGGCCGCACCGGGTGACCTACCGCAAGCTCACCCGTGACTGACCGCTTCGTCTACCACTGCGCGTTGCGCTGGTCCGACCTGGACGCGTACGGCCACGTCAACAACGCCCGCTTCCTCACGCTCTACGAGGAGGCCCGGGTGGCGATGATGTTCGCCGGCGGCCGGGCGTGGGGAGTGGGCTCGTTCGCCGACGGTGTGGTCATCCGCCGGCACGAGGTCGACTACCTGCGCCCGGTCGACTACGCGCTGGGCCGGGCCAGCGCGGAGGCCGCGCCGGCGGTGCGGATCGAGCTGTGGGTGGACCAGATCCGGGCCGCCTCCTTCTCGGTCGCGTACGAGCTGTACGACGGCGACACGCTGGCCGGCACCGCCCGGTCGCTGCTGGTGCCGTTCGACCTGACGGCGCAGCGCCCGCGCCGGATCTCGCCGGAGGAGCGGGCGTTCCTGCTCCGCTACGCGCCGGGGCTGACCGGATGACCGGGCACGGGTTGACCGGGACGGCCGACGCCGGGGCCTTCCTGGCCCGGCTGGTCCGGTTCGACCCGGCCACAGTGGTCCGGCTGCGGCCGGTGCCGGACACGGGCCGTACCGCCCTCTGGGCGCGTCTGCCGTGGGGGGTGCTCGTGGTCCGTACCGTGCCCGGCACTGCCCCCGCCGACGTCACTGTGGCGGCGGGGGAACTGCTTGCCGAACTCTCCGCCGGGGGGACGTCTCTTCCGGTACGCCGGGACGACGGCTGGCGGTGGCAGCTTCCACCGGCCGCGAGCCGGGCCGTGGAGGCGCTGCCCGGCGCCGAGGTGCGCCGGATCGCGGAGGCGGCGGCCGGGACGCTGCGCGAGGCCGCCGTGCACGGCGTGGCGGGCCGCGCGGTCGGGCAGCGGGTGCTCCGGGATGCGCTGCTGGACCACGTCGCCGTGGTGGTGACCCCGGACGAGGCGCCACGCACCCCGGTGGAGGTGTCGCAGCGGCTGGTGCAGGGCCTGGTCCGGATGGGTTTCCTCGGCACCGGCGAGGACGACGTTCAGGTGCGCAGTGCGGGCCGATGGGTCGGGCTCGTCGGTCCGTTCGGGGCGGTCTGGTCGCGGACCGTTGCCGATCTTGCACTCAGGCCGACGGTAGGTCATCCGAAAGGATGACCCCATGTCGTCCTTCCGGCCTGGGGCGGTCGTTGGGGGGATGCCTCACGCCGCCTGTCCGGGTACCGTCCATCCTCGGATCCAACGCACCGTAGGCGTCCGGATCCGCTGGGGAGTGAGGTGCGCGAGCGATGCCGTGGTGGTCATGGCGCCCTGGTCCCGCCGTTGGCGGGGAGCCGGAGACTCGAAGCGGGACCACAGTGGATGACACCATCCGGGTCGGGCCGCCGGCCCCCCGCCCTCCGGGCGACGACGTGGCGCCACCCGAGCGGCCGGCCCTCGCGGACATGCCGGCCACCGTCGCGCCGGTCACCCTGAGCCGGGTCTGCGACGCGCTCGACCTGCTCGACGTGCGCTATCTGGCCGACGGGGACGGCAACCTGCTGGCCATGTGGGAGCGGCACGCGGTGCTGGTCGCGCTGGAGGGTCCGGAGGACGAGATCCTGGTGATGCGGGCCCGCCCGCACGCGACGGTCCCACCGGACTGGGCCGACCGGGCCTACCGCGTGGTGAACGAGTGGAACCACACCCGGCGCTTCTGCAAGGCGTACATCGGCGACCCGACCGAACGCGGTCAGCTCCCGATCTACGCCGAGTTGCAGGTCCCGCTCGGCGCCGGCGCACACGACGCCCTGCTGGTCGAGATGCTCGACTGCGGCGCCGCGGTCGCCGTGACGTTCGTCGACTGGCTGCACGACGAGGGTGCCCTGCTCTGAGCCGGGCTCAGCCCGCGGCCGGGTCCTCCATCACGTTCACCATGAAATAGGCGGCCCGCTCCAGGTAGTCCCAGAGCGCGGCGGCGAGCTGCGGCGGCAGGTCGAGCGTGTCCACCGCCCGGCGCATGTGGTGCAGCCAGGCGTCCCGCTCGGCCGCGCCGATCCGGAACGGTGCGTGGCGCATCCGCAGCCGCGGGTGGCCGCGCTGCTCCGAGTAGGTGTGCGGGCCGCCCCAGTACTGCATGAGGAACAGGGTCAGCCGGTCCGCCGCCGGGCCGAGGTCCTCCTCCGGGTACATCGGCCGCAGCAGCGGGTCGTCGGCGACGCCGGCGTAGAACTCGTCCACCAGCTTGCGGAAGGCCGGTTCGCCGCCGATCGCCTCGAAGAGGGTCATCGACTCGCCTGGGGAAGTCACGCTTCCATCCTGCCAGGTGCGCCCCGGCACCCGCGCCCGCCCGCCGGGCGGCGCGGATCACGTCACCGCGTGCCGGTGCCGGCCGGGTTCGCGGTTGCGGTCACCCGGCGCCGGGCCGGGCGGGTGCGCGTGCGCGACCCCGGTGGCGGCCGAGGACTCGGCGCGGGCGGTCTCGATGGCCTCGTTGATCACCTGTGGCCGGGGCCAGGCGAGCGCCGCCCCGGTCATGATCAGCACCCCGGCCGCGCTCCAGGCGCCGACCACCGCCGGAACCGAGAACCGCTCGGCGAGCGCGCCGGTGGCCAGCACCGCGGCACCCTGGATGATCTGTGTGCCGCTGGCCATCACGCCGAACGCCCGGGCCCGGAACCCGTCCGGCAGCGCCTGCACGAACAGGCCGTTGGCGATCGGGACGAGGCCGGCGACGGCGAAGCCGCACCCGGCCGCGAGCAGCGCCACCACCGTCGGTGGCGGGTTGAACAGCGCGGGTACGAGCGTCGCCGGCGCGATGATCATCAACGGTCGCATCAGCGTCAGCCGCCGGGCCGGGCCGACGAGCCGGCTGATGGTCAGCCCGCCGAGGATGTAGCCGACCGGCACGGCGGCCATGATCAGCCCTTGGGCGGTGCCGGTGTTCATCCGGCCGTCGGCGCGGTCGGCGGCCCAGCCCGCGGCCAGCCCCTCGGGGACGATCGAGAAGAGCATCGCGCTGAACACCAGCACCGCGATGGCGCGCAGCACCGGCCGGTCGAAGACGATCTGGAAGCCCTGGACGGTCTCCCGCAGCAGGTGGCTGCGGTGCACCTCGGCCATCGCCGGTGGCCGCTCGCGGATGCCGAAGCGGACCAGCGCGGCCGACACGGCGAAGGTGACGGCGTTGACGAGCAGCGCGATGTTCGGGTTGAGCGCCGCCACTGTGGCGCCGATCAGGTAGCCGACGACCTGGGCGGCCTGGCCGGCGCTGGTCAACGCGGACAGGCCCACGACCAGCCGGTCCCCGGTCAGGATGTGCGGCATCAGCGCCGACCGCGCCGCCTGGCTGGGCGGGTTCGCGAGCGTGGCCAGGAAGATCAGCGCGAAGATCGACCAGGTCGGCATCCGGGGCATCGCGACGAGCGCCATCAGCGCCATCCGGAGGACGTCGCAGACCACCATGACCCGCCGGTAGTGGTGCCGCTCGGCGAGCGCGGAGAGCAGTGGGCCGCCGACCAGCCAGGGAAGGTAGCTGGCGGCGAACGCGGCGGCGGAGAGCGCTACCGAGTCGGTCTCGCGCAACACGAGCACGGCGACCGCGGCGCGGGCCAGGTAGTCACCCACCCAGGAGAGGGTGTTGGCGGCGAAGATGACGCGGAACTCCGACTGGCCGAAGACGTCCCGAAAGGTGGCCGGGCTCTCCTGGGCGGGTCGCGCGTCGGACACCGTCGCCTCCATCGTTCCTGGTCGACCACTTGTGATGGCCCGACCGGGAACCGTCGTCAGATCAACCGATCAGCGAGGACACGAGCACGCTCCCCGGTGGAGCGTGTGCACCGGATTCTGCCCGATCGTCTGACAACTGGCTAGGGCGAACGGATTGATCGTCGCATCTCCGACTGAACCGAACGGACGATACCCGAGGGGCCGCGCGGCGCGCGACCCCCGGAAATTGTCCGGCTCGTCCGGCGACTCAGGTGGGTCCGCCGGTCCCCGTGCCCTCGGTGGCGGGCGGCGCCGGCGGCTGGACCGGCAGGCCCGGGAACAGCCGGGCGGCCGCGATCTGCGCGACGATCCCCGAGTTCTCCAGCGCCTCCGCGAGCCGGCGGCGCAGCTCGCGGCCGACCGCGAACTGGCCGTCCGCGGTGGTCTTGACGACGGTACGGATCACCGCGCCGTCGACGGTGATCTGCTCGACGCCGAGCACCTCCGGCTCCTCGACGATCTTCGGCGCCAGCTCCGGGTCCAGCGCCACCGACGCCGCCGCGGTACGCAGCACAGCGGTGGCCTCCTCGGTGGAGGCGAACCCGATCGGCAGGTCGACCACCACCAGCGCCCAGCCCTGGCTCTTGTTCCCGACCCGGATGATCTCGCCGTTGCGGATGTACCAGAGCACGCCGCGGCCGTCCCGGACGGTGGTGACCCGCAACCCCACCGCCTCGACCACGCCCGTCGCCTCGCCCAGGTCGACCGTGTCGCCGACGCCGTACTGGTCCTCGATCAGCATGAACAGGCCGGCGATGAGGTCCTTGACCAGGCTCTGCGCGCCGAAGCCGAGCGCCACGCCGGCGATGCCCGCGCTGGCCAGCAGCGGGGCCAGGTCGAAGCTGAACTCCTTGAGCACCATCAGCAGCGCGATGCCGAAGACGAACGCGGTGACCATGCTGCGCAGCACCGACCCGATCGCCTCGGCCCGCTGCCGCCGCCGCTCCGGCACGAACTGGTTCGGGTCCAGCGTGGCGCTGGGGATCCGCTCGCGCAGCGGGCGGAGCATGGTCGGCACCGCGCCGTCGGTGGTGGTCCGCACCAGCCGGTTGATGGTCCGGTGCAGCGCCCACCGGGCGGCCACCGCGATCACCAGGATCAACGCGACCCGCAGCGGTTTCAGCAGGACCCAGTAGCTGCTCTCGGCGAACCAGGCGGAGCCGGTGAGCCGGTACAGGAACTCGCAGGAGCTGCTGCCCTGGCAGTCCGGGCGCCGGTCGGAGAGGGCGGACACCACGGCGGAGATCAGGTCGGAGACGTTCACAGTGCTTTCGTACCGCACGGGCGGGCGGCGGCGGACATCGCCACCACGGCGAAGTGCCGCTGCCCGGGGGAAGCCGGGATTAGTACGTGCAATCGAGGGCGCGATCAGGGACTATTGGCGCAACGGACGTCGGTGATCCAGCCGGCGTCGGAGCTGTTCCGCGCTGTTCGCGGGCGGTTCCGGCGCGCGGGCGGCGGGAGCGGCTGGACCGGGAGGGTGAGCGCGATGCCTGACATACGACCCACGGCGGGCTCCGGTGCACTCGTTCTCAACGCCACCTACGAGCCCCTGTGCGTCGTGTCGGTGCGTCGTGCCGCGATCCTCGTCCTCTCCGCCAAGGCGGTCTGCGTCGCCGACGGCGAGGGCATCCTGCACAGTGCGCGCAACGCGTTACCGGTGCCCTCTGTGGTACGCCTGACCCGCTACGTCCGGGTGCCGTACCGCACCCATGTCGGGTTGTCCCGGCGGGCCGTGTTCGCCCGCGACGGGTGGCGGTGCGCGTACTGCCGGGGGCCGGCCGAGACCATCGACCATGTGTTCCCGCGCAGCCGGGGCGGCCGGCACGCCTGGGAGAACGTGGTCGCCGCCTGCGCCCGGTGCAACCACACGAAGGGCGACAAGACGCCGGCCGAGCTGGGCTGGCGGCTGCACCACCTGCCGGCCGCGCCCAAGGGGACCGCCTGGCGGGTGCTCGGGCACCGCGCCCCCGACCCGCGCTGGGCGGACTGGCTCGACCTGCGCGAGCCCGAGCCCGAGGCGGCCTGACCGGCGCTCAGCGCGCCTTGACCAGCGAGGCGTAGACCACCAGGTTGTCCGCGTACCCGGTCTCGCCGCCGACCCAGCGCCCGCCGCAGGTGATCAGCCGCAGGCCGGGCCGGCTGAAGTCGCCGTAGACGTCCTCCACCGGCAGCTTCTCCTTGCCGTACCGCTCGATCGAGGTCACCTCGAACACCGCCACCGAGCGGTCCTGGCGGGTCACCTCGATCCGGTCGCCGTCGTCGAGTTCCCGCAGCCCGTGGAAGACGGCCGGCCCGGTGGTGGTGTCGACGTGGCCGACGAGCACCGCCGGGCCGTACTGGCCGGGGGTGGGGCCCTGGTCGTACCAGCCGACCTCACCGGCCCGTTCCACGTCCGGCACCGCGATGCTGCCGTCCGGCGCGATGCCGACCCGGTGCACCGGCGCGCGCAGGTCCAGCTTCCCGATGCTCAGGTCCGTCGGCGGACTGGCCGGCAGCACCGGGAACTTCTTCGGCGGCGGGCGCAGACCGGCGACGATCCGGTCGGGCAGCACGCTGACCCCGGTCACCCGTTCCACGCCGAGCATGGCCACGATCAGCGCCATCACGCTCGCCACCACGAGCACCGGGACACCCGGGTGCCGGCTCGGGGCGTACCGGCGGGTGGTGGTCCGGGCGGCGCGGGCCGGAACCGGCCGGGACTGCGGATCCGCCGTGGCGACGCTGGCCGAGAACGCGTGCCCGGCGATGTGGGCGAACCGGCGCGCGGCCCCGGCGGTCAGCCGCAGCGCGGCCCGGAGCCGTCCGGTACGCCCCCGCGACCGGCGGGCGGCGGCGCGGCGGCCGGTGCGGTCCGCCGCCGGGCCGGTACGGTCCCGGCGGCGTGATGAGCGGGCCATCGCGGCACCCCGTCAGACGCGGCCGCCGGTCTTGCGGCGGGCGCTCACACCGGCCACCACTGCCACCGCTACCAGACCGCCGACCAGCAGCAGCGAGCCCGTGCCCCGGCTGCCCGCGGTGCCACCGCCGCCGGTCGCCGGCCCCTTGCTCGGCTGCGCCATGTTGAGCACGGTGAGCATGGTCGAGGCGGTGTTGCCGTTGGAGCAGTCCAGGTTCACCGGGTAGTCGCCGGGCGCCTTGTTCCCGGGCACTGTGACCGAGCCGGTGAGGAAGCCGTTGTCCGGCCGCAGCGTCACCCGCCCGAAGGCGTCCGAGGTGACCTGCGCCTGGCGGTTGTTGCTGTTGTCGCAGCCGGCCCGCAGGTTGACCCGGGAACCGGCCTGGACGCTGTTCGGCGTCACCTCGATGAACACGCTCTCCCCGGCCCGGGCCGGCGGCGCGGTGGTCAGGACGAACGCCGCGACCAGGCCGAGCAGGCCCAGCAGGGACGACAACGCACGATGTGACACGAGCCCTCGCATGGTTCCCCCCTCCCGGCGCGACGGTGCGCCGGACCACTGACGGGCAGCGGCGGCTGTGTTCCCGGGAGGTGGGGGAAGCTAACGAGGCGCCTTGACCACCGGGTGCCAGGCCAGCGGGGTGGAGAGCACCATCGTGCTGGACGGCTGCCCGTACGGCGCGAGGCGGTCGATGACCTCTTCGAACTCGCCCATGTTCGTCGCGGCGACCTTGAGCATGCTGCACGCGTCCCCGGTGATCCGGTGGATCTCCATGATCTCCGGCCAGCCCGCGACGTCGGGGTCGTTGAGGATGCAGCGTGCGCCGTAGCAGGACATCCGGATCAGCGCGAGCACCGTGCGCCCGGCCCGGGTGAGGTCGACGTGGGCGTGGTAGCCGGTGATCACGCCGGATTCCTCCAGCCGCCGCACCCGCTCGGCGACCGCGGGCGGGGACAGGTGGACCCGGCGGGACAACTCGCTGTACGACAGCCGGGCGTCGGCCTGGAGCTCGCGCAGCAGCGCCCAGTCCATGTCGTCCACGCGCGGACCTTCCTTCCGTAAAGAGGGCGACGCGAGATGGTTTCGGTTCGCCAAGTGAGACCACCATACCGCCGTTGAACAGGCATTCCATTCGGTCGCCCACCAGCGGGATCATGACGTCTACCCCGCGCACGGACGGAGAATGACTGTGGAACAGACGACGGCGGTGCGCCCGGTAACCCCGCAGGAACGGGCGGCTCGGGCGGCGCGCAACGGCGGCGAGCCGACCCTGGAGTTCGCCGACCGCGTGCCGTACGACGCGTACGTGCGGGCCAGCACGCTGCACCGGCTCCAGGAGCCGCTCAGCGACGACCCGGGCGAGATGTCCTTCCTGATGGTCAGCCAGATCATGGAGCTGTACTTCGGCCTGACCTGCCACGAGCTGCGGCACGCCAAGCGCGAGCTGCGCGAGGACCGGATCTGGGAGGCGCTGCCCCCGCTGCGCCGCGCCGCCCTGCACCTGGAGGGCCTCAACGCCGCGTGGCACGGCCTGCGGTGGATGAGCCCGGCCGACTTCAACCGCTTCCGCGACCGGCTCGGCGAGGGCTCCGGCTTCCAGTCCGCGATGTACCGGCAACTGGAGTTCCTGCTCGGCCTGCGCGACCGGGCGCTGATCCGCCCGTTCCGCCGGCACACCGAGGTGTACGACGAGCTGACCGCCGCGCTGGCCACGCCGAGCCTCTGGGACGAGGTGGTGGCGCTGCTGGCCCGCAAGGGCTTCGACGTGCCGGCCGAACTGCTGTCGCGGGACGTGAACGCCGAGCACGAGGCGCACCCGGCGATCGAGGCGGCCTGGGTCCGCATCTACGGCGACAACGGCCCGGACAACCACCTGCGCCTGCTCGGCGACGCGCTGACCGAGATCGCCGAGGAGTTCGGCGACTGGCGCTGGAACCACGTCAAGGCCGTGCAGCGCACCATGGGCGCCAAGGTCGGCAGCGGCGGTTCCGCCGGACTGGCATGGTTGCAGCGCAGCATGGCCCGGGTGGTCTTCCCGGAGCTGTGGTCGGCCCGCACCGCGATGTGACGAGAGAGAACAGCATGCACACCCCCGAGAACGAAGCCCTCCGCCGCGACGCCGCCGACCCCGGCCACCGGCACCTGTTCCACATCCCGCCCGCCGACGGCGGGCGCTACCCCGACACGGCGTACCTCGCCGGCAACTCGCTCGGCCTTCAGCCCCGGGCCACCCGGGACGAGCTGCTCGCCGACCTGGACGCCTGGCAGCGCCTGGGCGTGGAGGGGCACCTGGAGTCGGAGCGGCCCTGGCTGCCGTACCACGAGCTGCTGACCGCACCGGCCGCCCGGCTGGTCGGCGCGCTGCCCGCCGAGACCGTGGTGATGAACTCCCTCACCGTCAACCTGCACCTGCTGATGGTGAGCTTCTACCGGCCGGCCGGCGAGCGCACCCGCATCGTCATCGAGGACAGCGCGTTCCCCTCGGACAGCTACGCGGTGCGCAGCCAGGCCCGCTTCCACGGCCTGGACCCGGACACCACTGTCGTACGCCTCAAGCCGCGCCCCGGCTCCGACACGCTCGGCACCGAGGACGTGCTGGACTTCCTGGCCCGCGAGGGCCACACGGTGGCGCTGCTGATGCTCGGCGGCGTGAACTACCTGACCGGCGAGCTGATGGACATCCCCACCATCACCGCCGCCGGCCGCGCGGCGGGCGCGGTGGTCGGCTGGGACCTGGCGCACGCCGCCGGCAACGTGCCGCTGGCGCTGCACGACTGGGACGTCGACTTCGCGGCCTGGTGCTCGTACAAGTACCTCAACTCCGGGCCGGGCGCGCTCGGTGGCGTCTTCGTCCACGAGCGGCACCTCGGCGATCCGTCCATCCAGCGCTTCGAGGGCTGGTGGAGCACCGAGGCGGCCACCCGGTTCGAGATGACCCCGGTGTCCCGGCCCCCGGCCACCGTCGAGGCGTGGCAGATCTCCAACCCGCCGATCTTCGCGATGGGCCCGGTGCGTACCTCGCTGGAGCTGTTCGACTCCGTCGGCATGCCGGCGCTGCGTGAGCGCAGCCTGCGGCTGACCGCCTGGCTGGAGCAGCTGCTCGACGAGGTGACGCCCGGCCGGCCGCTCACCGTGGTCACCCCGCGCGACCCGGCCCGGCGCGGTTGCCAGCTCTCGGTGCGGATCGGCGTCGGTAGCGCCAACGAGCTGACCAAGCGGCTGCGGCACGAGCACGGCGTGGTCGCCGACGCCCGGGAGCCGGACATCGTCCGGTTCGCGCCGGTGCCGCTGTACTCCACGTACCACGACTGCTGGCGGGTCGCCGAGGCGCTGGCGGCAACGTTCGAGAAGGAGGGCTCGTGAGAGAGCGCGACGAGATCGCTGTGGTCGGCGCCGGACTGGCCGGCTGCCTGCTGGCCTGCTACCTGGCCCGGCGCGGCTATCCGGTGGCCCTCTACGAGCGGCGGCCCGACCCGCGTACCGGCACGGTCGAGCGGGGCCGGTCGATCAACCTGGCGCTGTCCGAGCGCGGCCTGGACGCGCTGCGCCGCATCGGCCTGGAGGACGAGGTGATGGCGGACGCGCTGCCGATGCGCGGCCGCATGATCCACCCGGTCGAGGGCGAGCCGGAGTTCCAGTCGTACAGCGGCTCCGGGGACCGGGCGATCAATTCGATCAGCCGGGGCGCGCTGAACAACGCGCTGCTCGACGCCGCCGCCGCGCTGCCGAACGTGCGCGTCGCGTTCGACCACCGGCTGGTCGGCCTCGACCCGCTCGGCGGCGAGATGACGTTCGAGACGCCGCAGGGCAAGGTCACCGCCACCGCCTCGGTCGTCCTCGGCGCCGACGGCGCCGGCTCCGCGGTGCGCGGGCAGCTGCTCGCGTACGGCGGCCTGACCGAGAGCCTGGACTTCCTCGACTACGGCTACAAGGAGCTGACCATCCCGCCGCTGGGCGGGGAGTTCGCGCTCGACCCGGGCGCGCTGCACATCTGGCCGCGCGGCACCTCGATGATGATCGCGCTGCCGAACCCGGACCGCTCCTTCACCTGCACGCTGTTCTGGCCCACCCACGGCACCCGCAGCTTCGCGTCGCTGAGCAGCCCGGCCGCGATCGAGCAGTTCTTCGCCACCCACTACCCGGACCTGGTCCCGCTCGCGCCGAACCTGGTCGACGACTACCAGCACAACCCGGTCGGTGTGCTCGGCACGGTGCGCTGCACGCCGTGGCAGGTAGCCGGCAAGGTCGGCCTGATCGGCGACGCCGCGCACGCCATCGTGCCGTTCTACGGCCAGGGCGCGAACTGCGCGTTCGAGGACGTGGTCGAGCTGGACCGCTGCCTGGACGAGTGCGACGACGAGTGGACCGCCGCGCTGCCGCTGTTCCAGCACCGCCGCCAGGACAACGCGGAGGCGATCGCCCGGATGGCGCTGGCGAACTTCGTGGAGATGCGGGACAAGGTCGCCTCGCCGGTGTTCCGCACCCGCAAGCAGGTCGAGCACGCCCTGGAGCGGGCGCTCCCCGGCCGCTACGTCTCCCAGTACGAGCTGGTCTCCTTCTCCACCACCCCGTACGCGCAGGTGCGCCGCCGGGTGCGCGCGCAGTACGCGGTGGTCGGCGCGGTGGCGGCCGGCGCGCTGGCGCTGCTGGCCGGTGGTGTCCGCGCGGCCCTGGGACGGCGGCGATGACGCTCTGGGATCCCCGGCTGATGACCGGGCACGCGCCGGACGGCCCCGGCCTGCTGCGCAACTTCGTCGGCGGCGAGTTCGTCGACGCCGGCTCCCGGTTCACCAAGCGCAGCCCGGTCACCGGCGAGCCGGTGTTCGAGGTGGTCGAGGCGTCGCAGTCGACTGTGGACGACGCGGTCGCCGCGGCACGGGCGGCGCTGCGCGGCCCGTGGGGCCGGATGGGCGAGCGGGAACGCGCGGAGGTGCTCCGCCGGGTCGCCGACGAGCTGGAACGGCGCTTCGACGACCTGGTCGCCGCCGAGGTGGCGGACACCGGCAAGTCCATCTCGCAGGCCCGTACGCTCGACATCCCGCGCGGAGCTGCCAACTTCCGGGCGTTCGCGGAGATCGTGGCGACCGCGCCCACCGAGTCGTTCACCACCGTCACACCGACCGGTGGGCGGGCGCTCAACTACGCGGTCCGTAAGCCGGTCGGCGTGGTGGCGGTCATCGTGCCGTGGAACCTGCCGCTGCTGCTGCTCACCTGGAAGGTCGCCCCGGCCCTGGCCTGCGGCAACGCCGTGGTGGTCAAGCCCAGCGAGGAGACCCCCGCCTCGGCCACGCTGCTGGCCGAGGTGATGGCCGCGGCGGGCGTGCCGGAGGGCGTGTTCAACCTGGTGCACGGTTTCGGACCCGGCTCGGCCGGTGAGCACCTGACCCGGCACGCGGGGGTGGACGCGATCACGTTCACCGGCGAGTCGGCGACCGGCAGCGCGATCATGCGCGCCGCCGCCGACGGGGTGAAGGCGGTCAGCTTCGAGCTGGGCGGCAAGAACGCCGGCCTGGTCTTCGCCGACGCCGACCTGGACGCGGCGGTCGCCGGTTCGGTGCGGTCCAGTTTCACGAACGGCGGCCAGGTGTGCCTGTGCACCGAGCGCGTCTACGTGCAGCGGCCGGTGTTCGAGGAGTTCACCGCCCGCCTGGCCAAGCGCGCCGACGAGCTGGCGTACGGCTGGCCGGACGACGAGGCGACGGCGAACATGCCGCTCATCTCGCACGGTCACCGGGACAAGGTGCTCGGCCACTACGCGCTGGCCCGTACGGAGGGCGCCGAGGTGCGTGCCGGGGGCGGCGTGCCGCGCTTCGGCGACGCCCGCGACGGCGGGGCGTACGTGCAGCCGACGGTGCTCACCGGGCTCGGCCCGGACGCCCGCACCAACCAGGAGGAGATCTTCGGCCCGGTGGTGCACGTCGCGCCGTTCGACGACGAGGACGAGGCGTTCGCGCTCGCAAACGGCACCGCGTACGGCCTGGCGGCGACGGTGTGGACGCGGGACGTGGGCCGGGCGCACCGGGCCGGTGCCCGGCTCGACGCCGGCATCGTCTGGGTGAACACCTGGTTCCTGCGCGACCTGCGCACCCCGTTCGGCGGGGTGAAGGCGTCGGGTGTCGGCCGCGAGGGCGGCGTGCACTCGCTCGACTTCTACTCCGAACTGACGAATGTCTGCGTGGATTTGACGTGAGCGCGAGGAGTGAGCCGGTGTTGCGAGCCCCGCAGTCGCGAACGAAGGGTGGCCCAGCATGAGCGCGCGGACTGGCGCGGGCGCGCGTGGTGGGCAGAATGGCCGGAATCCGCAGCGACGTAAGCGAGGAGCCGCCATGACCGTGGACATCGAGGCCGCCAACCGGGAACTCGCAGTGGCCCGGCAGGAGGGGAAGCCCTGCCCGCCGCTGCGCGGCCGGCTGCTGCCCGAGGGCGACATCGAGGCCGCGTACCAGGTGCAGCAGGTCTACACCCGGCAGCGGCTGGGCAAGGGGCACCGCCGCGTCGGCGCGAAGATCGGCCTGACGTCGCGGACCGTGCAGGAGAGCTTCGGCGTCTTCCAGCCCGACTTCGGGGTGCTCTTCGACGACATGGCCGTCGGTGACGGCGTCGAGGTGCCGATCGGGCGGCTGCTCCAGCCACGGGTGGAGGCGGAGATCGCCTTCGTGCTCGGCGCGGACCTGCCGGACGAGCGGGTCACCACTGTCGACCTGATCCGGTCGGTGGACCACGTGCTGCCGGCCATCGAGATCGTCGACTCGCGGATCGCCGACTGGGACATCTCCATCGTGGACACGGTGGCGGACAACGCCTCCAGCGGGCTGTTCGTGCTCGGCACCGCGCCCCGGCGGCTCGCCGACGTGGACCTGCGGCTGTGCGGCATGGTGCTGGAGCACGCCGGTGAGCCGGTCTCGGTCGGCGCGGGCGCGGCCTGCCTGGGCAATCCGCTGCACGCGTTGCAGTGGCTGGCCGCGACCATGGCCCGGGCGGGCGACCCGCTCAAGGCCGGTGACGTGGTGCTCTCCGGCGCGCTCGGCCCGATGGTGCCGGTCACGCCCGGCGCCGCTTACGAGGCGCGCATCTCCGGGCTCGGTTCGGTGCGTACCTGTTTCTCGAAGGAGACCAGCTCATGAGCGAGCGCCAGCGAGCGAATCATCGATACAGGGCCGTCGAGCCTCATGGCGGCACGCAGCGCAGCGGAGGGCCGGCATGAGCGTCGGAGTGGCGGTGCTCGGGTCGGGCAACATCGGCACCGACCTGATGATCAAGGTGCTGCGGCTCAGTGAGAGCCTGCGCATGGTGGCGATGGCCGGCATCGACCCGGCCTCGGACGGTCTGGCCCGGGCCCGCCGGCTCGGCGTGACCACCACCGCCGAGGGCGTCGACGGCCTCGTCGCGCTGCCCGAGTTCGCCGACGTCCAGCTGGTCTTCGACGCCACCTCGGCGGGCGCGCACAAGCGGCACGACGAGGTGCTGCGGGCACACGGCCGCACGGTGGTCGACCTGACCCCGGCCGCGATCGGCCCGTACGTGGTGCCGCCGGTGAACCTCGACGAGCACCTGGGCGAGCCGAACGTCAACATGGTGACCTGCGGCGGGCAGGCGACGGTGCCGATCGTGCACGCGGTCGGCCGGGTCACCCCTGTCGCGTACGGCGAGATCGTCGCCTCGATCGCCTCGAAGTCGGCCGGTCCGGGCACCCGGGCCAACATCGACGAGTTCACCGAGACCACCGCCCGCGCCATCGAGGTGGTCGGCGGCGCCGAGCGCGGCAAGGCCATCATCGTGCTGAACCCGGCCGACCCGCCGCTGCTCATGCGCGACACGGTCTACTGCCTGTGCCCGGACGCCGACGCCGACCGGGGCGCGATCGCCGCCTCGGTGGCCGACATGGTGAAGGCCGTGCAGGAGTACGTGCCCGGCTACCGGCTCAAGCAGGACGTGCAGTTCGACCGGGTCGACACGTACGCGCCGGTGCTCGGCCGGCACTTCACCGGCCTCCAGGTGTCGGTGTTCCTGGAGGTCTCCGGCGCCGGGCACTACCTGCCCGCGTACGCCGGGAACCTGGACATCATGACGTCGGCAGCGCTGCGTACCGCGGAGCGGCTGGTGGCGCTGCGCGCGACGGAGGTGAGTGCGCGATGACCGATCTCTACATCCAGGACGTGACGCTGCGCGACGGCATGCACGCCATCGGCCACCGCTACACGGTCGACCAGGTGCGTACCATCGCCGCCGCGCTCGACGCGGCCGGCGTGGCGGCGGTCGAGGTGGCCCACGGCGACGGCCTGGCCGGTTCCAGCGTCAACTACGGGCACGGCGCCGCCGCCGACGCGGACTGGATCGCCGCCGCCGCCGAGGTGCTCACCACCGCGCGGCTCACCACGCTGCTGCTGCCGGGCATCGGCACCATCGCCGACCTGAAGGCGGCGAAGGCGCTCGGCGTGACCAGCGTACGGATCGCCACGCACTGCACCGAGGCGGACATCTCGGCCCAGCACATCGCCTGGGCCCGGGAGAACGACATGGACGTCTCCGGGTTCCTGATGATGTCGCACCTCAACGACCCGGCCGGGCTGGCCGCGCAGGCGAAGCTCATGGAGTCGTACGGCGCGCACTGCGTCTACGTCACCGACTCCGGCGGGCGGCTGCTGATGTCGGACGTGGCGCAGCGCGTCGACGCGTACCGGCAGGTGCTGGAACCCCAGACGCAGATCGGCATCCACGCGCACCACAACCTGTCCCTGGGTGTGGCGAACAGCGTGCTGGCGGTCGAGCACGGCCGGATCCTCGGCGACGGCCCGCTCGGTTCGCCGTCCGGGCGGACCGTCCGGGTGGACGCGTCGCTCGCCGGCATGGGCGCGGGCGCGGGCAACGCGCCGCTGGAGGTCTTCGTCGCGGTCGCCGAGCTGCACGGCTGGAAGCACGGCTGCGACGTGTTCGCGCTGATGGACGCCGCCGACGACCTGGTCCGCCCGTTGCAGGACCGGCCGGTCCAGGTCGACCGGGAGACGCTCTCCCTGGGGTACGCGGGCGTCTACTCAAGCTTCCTGCGCCACGCCGAACGGGCCTCGGCCAAGTACGGCGTGGACGTCCGCTCGATCCTGGTCGAGCTGGGCCGTCGCCGGATGGTCGGCGGCCAGGAGGACATGATCGTGGACGTGGCACTGGACCTGGCGAGCAAGGAGAACCCATGATCGGGCCGGACATCGCAGGCATCGCGGAGAAGCTGGGCGCGGCGGCTGACGACGCCACCGCGATCCCGCAGCTCGCCGCCGAGACCGGCCTCGACGTCGACGCCGCGTACGCGGTGCAGACCGCGCTGGTGAAGCGCCGCCTCGACCGGGGTGAGCGGCTGGTCGGGCTCAAGATGGGGCTGACCAGCAAGGCCAAGATGGCCCAGGTCGGTGTGGACGAGGTGATCTGGGGCCGGCTGACCGACGTGATGCGGGTGCCGGACGGCGGCAGCGTCGACGTCGGCGACTTCATCCATCCCCGGGTCGAGCCGGAGGTGGCGTTCCTGCTGGACCGGCTGCCCGACCCGGGCGAACCGGTCGGCTCGTTCACCCGGGCCGTGCGCGCCGTCGCCCCGGCGATCGAGCTGATCGACTCCCGGTACGCGAACTTCACCTTCTCGCTGCCGGACGTGGTCGCCGACAACACCTCGGCCGCCGCGTTCGTGGTCGGGCCGTGGTCGCCGGTGCCGGACGGGCTGGACAACCTCGGCGTGCTGCTGGAGATCGACGGGCGGGTGGCACAGGTCGGCTCGACCGCCGCCATCCTCGGCGACCCGCGTCGCGCGTTGGACGAGGGGCTGCGGCTGGCCGGCCGGCACGGCGTCCGGCTGCGCAAGGGCTGGGTGTTCCTGGCCGGCGCGGCCACCGCCGCGGTGCCGCTGCGCCCCGGCG
Source organism: Micromonospora sp. NPDC049203 (assembly GCF_043197215.1). Taxonomy (NCBI): domain Bacteria; kingdom Bacillati; phylum Actinomycetota; class Actinomycetes; order Micromonosporales; family Micromonosporaceae; genus Micromonospora; species Micromonospora sp. NPDC049203. The sequence continues at coordinate 77,553 of NZ_JBICSV010000014.1, forward strand.
CGCACGTCCGCGCCACTGTGGAGAAGCTCGGGTCCGCCTCCCTGAAGGCACTCTCGTGAGCGCGAGGAGTGAGCCGGGTTTGCGAGCCCCGCAGTCGGGAACGGAAAGCGGCCCGGCGACGGCCCGGGTGGTGGCCGGGAAGGCCGTGCCGCGGGGCGCGTTCCCGCACGTCAAGGTGGCCGGTGGGTTCGTCTACGTGTCCGGCACGTCGTCGCGCCGGCCGGACAACACGTTCGCCGGGGTGTCGGTGGACGAGTTCGGCACCACCGACCTGGACATCCGGGAGCAGACCCGGGCCGTGGTGGAGAACATCCGCGACCTGCTCCGCTCGGTCGGCGCCGACCTGAGCGACCTGGTGCAGGTCACCAGCTACCTGGTCAACATGAACGACTTCGGCGGCTACAACGAGGTGTGGGCGGAGTTCTTCGACGCCACCGGCCCGACCCGGACCACAGTCGCCGTGCACCAGCTTCCGCATCCGCATCTGCTGATCGAGATGCAGGCAGTCGCCCTACTTCCGTCGGGAGGTTCCCATGAGTGAGATCGCCGAGCCGTTCAGCTTCTCCGGCTGGATCGGCGAGAACCAGCACCTGCTCAAGCCCCCGGTGGGCAACAAGGAGATGCTGCCCGGCAGCGACGACTTCATCGTCATGGTGGTCGGCGGCCCGAACCAGCGCACGGACTTCCACGTCGACCCGTACGAGGAGTTCTTCTACCAGGTCAAGGGCAACATGCACATCAACCTGATGCTGCCCGAGGGCCCGCGTACGGTGCACGTGCGCGAGGGGCAGATGTGGATGCTGCCGCGCAACACCCCGCACTCGCCGCAGCGCCCCGAGGCCGGCTCGATCGGCATGGTGATCGAGCGGGTCCGCGAGGAGGGCACGCTGGAGAAGTTCCAGTGGTACTGCGGCGAGTGCCACCACAAGGTGCACGAGGTGGAGTTGCAGGTCCGCGACATCGCCGCCGACCTGCCCCCGGTCTTCGCCGCGTTCTACGCCGACGAGAAGGCCCGCACCTGCGACAACTGCGGCGCGCTGCACCCGGGCAAGGGCTGACGCGTGCCGGTCGTGGACGTGCACACGCACGTCGTACCGAAGGGGTGGCCGGACCTCGCCGCGGCGTGCGGCGGGTCCGGGTGGCCCTGGTTGCGGGTGGACTCCGAGCGCGCCGCCATGATCATGGTGGGGGAGACGGAGTTCCGCCCGATCGGCGGGCAGTGCTGGGACGCGCCGACCCGGCTCGCCGACATGGACGCCGACGGCGTGGACGTGCAGGTCGTCTCGCCCACCCCGGTCTTCTTCAGCTACGACCGCCCGGCCGACCAGGCGGTCAAGGTGGCCCGGATCTTCAACGACCTCACGCTGGAGGTCACCGCCGCCGGCGGCGACCGGCTGGTGCCGTTCTGCCAGGTGCCGTTGCAGGACGCGGACGCGGCCTGCGCCGAGCTGGACCGCTGCCTGGCGGCCGGGCACGCCGGGGTGGAGATCGGTAACCACGTCGGCGACCGGGACCTGGACGACGCGGGCATCGTGCAGTTCCTGACCCACTGCGCCGAGGTGGGCGCGCCGGTGTTCGTGCACCCGTGGGACATGCCCGGCGGCCCCCGGCTGGACCGGTGGATGGCGCGCTGGCTGACCGGGATGCCGGCCGAGACGCACCTGTCGGTGCTGGCACTGATCCTCGGCGGCGTGTTCGACCGGGTGCCGGAGACGCTGCGGATCTGCTTCGCGCACGGCGGCGGCAGCTTCCCGTTCTGGCTGGGCCGCGCCGACAACGCCTGGCACCGCCGGGGTGACCTGGTACGCGGCGCGTCGAGCGCACCGCCCAGCTCCTACGTCGACAGGTTCCACGTCGACTCGGTGGTCTTCGAACCGGCCGCGCTGCGGCTGCTGGTGGACACCATGGGCGCCGAGCGGGTGCTGCTCGGCAGCGACTACCCGTACCCGCTGGGGGAGCGGCCGGTCGGCCAGGTGGTGCACCGGGCGGACTTCCTCACCGACGCGCAGCGGGCCGCGCTGCTCGGCGGCAACGCGCTGCGGTTCCTCGGCCGCTGAAGACCGGCGCGGGTGCGTCCGTCGTCGCCCTAGAGTCGACGGACGCACCCGGCGCTGCTCAGGAGTGCGGGCAGGTGTCCCGGTACTCCTCGATGGCCGTGCCCCGGGGTGCCGGGCAGAGGAACTGCTCGTAGCGGGTGTCGTCGTCGACGAACCGCTTGAGCCAGGAGATGCTGTACTTCGCGACAGTCACGTTCGGCGAGGTCGGCGCCGAGTGGCTCGCCGCGTTCAACTCCAGGTACGCCTTGTCCAGCGTGGCCGGCAGGCTGGTGTAGAACGGCTCCGAGTGCGACGACACCGGTGCCACCGTGTCGTTCTCCGCGCCGATGACGAGCGTCGGCACGCGTACCGACGACCAGTTCTTCGTGGAGTGCCAGCCGGTCAGCGGGATCGCCGCCTGGAGCGCGGGCCGGGCGTTCGCCGCCGACAGGCTGCCGCCACCGCCCATCGAGTGCCCCATCACCGCCAGCCGGTTGCGGTCGATCCGGGTACGCACCGCGCTGGTGTTCGTCAGGTAGTCCAGGGCGGCCAGGAGTTGGGTGCCGCGGCTGGCCGGCTGGTCGTAGACGGAGAGGGTGTCGATGGTGATGACCACGAAGCCCTGTGAGGCCAGCCGGGGCCCGAGCCAGGACACCGCCGACTGGCTGGCGGTGAAGCCGGGGGAGACGGCGACCGCGCCGAAGGTGCCCTCGGCGGTGCTTGTCGGGTAGTAGATGGTGCCGCCGCGGAAGCCGCTGACGCTCGACGCGGAGACGGTGGTCTGGGCGATCGCGAACGGGCCGCGGGTGGCCTCGATCGACGCGGTGGTGGGCGCGGGACCGCGCTCGTAGGGGTTCGCGGCGAGCGCCGCGGCCGGCCCGCCGTCGCCGGCTCCGGCCGGTGCCACCGGCAGGGCGGCGAGGCCGGCGGCGGTCAGGGCGAGGGCGAGCAGGGGGCGCAGGGCGCGCGGGAGCCGGGACGGGCGGGCCGGTGTGCCGGGTGCGTGGTGCACGGGGTGCTCCTCGGGGTGGTCGGGGCAGCCTTCAATCGAGGTACGTCGATTTGCACATCCTGCGCGCCCCACCCGCCCGGCGGACCATCCCGAACCGGTCATGTCACCCGGATATGGGCCGGCCACCGCCGGTCGGATCACCCGGATACGGACCGGCCACCGCCGGTCGGATCACCCGGATACGGACCGGCCACCGCCGGTCGGACGTGTCGCCCGGTCGTCCGGCCGCCGGACCGGCAGGATGGGCGGCATGGCCGAGCCGCACGACCTGACCGCGCTGGAACAGGCCGCCGCGATCCGCCGGGGCGAGCTGTCCAGCCTGGAACTGGTCGAGCACCACCTGCGCCGGGTCGAGGCGCTCGGCGACACTGTCGGCGCGTTCGTCACCGTCACCGCCGAGCGGGCCCGGACCGCCGCCCGCGCCGCCGACGCGGTGGCGGCGGAGGAACGCGGCCCCCTGCACGGGGTGCCGACCGCGATCAAGGACCTGACGCTCACCGCCGGGGTACGCACCACCTTCGGCTCGGCCGCCTTCGCCGACTTCGTCCCACCCGTCGACGCCGACGTGGTCCGCCTCCTGGCCGACGCCGGCCTGGTCAGCCTCGGCAAGACCACCACCTCCGAACTCGGCTGCTCGCTCTACTCCGAGGGATTGGTGGCGCCACCGGCCCGCAACCCGTGGGACCTCGCGTACACGGCCGGCGGATCCAGCGGCGGCGCGGCGGCAGCTGTCGCCGCCGGGCTGGTCCCGGTGGCGCAGGGCTCCGACGGCGGGGGCTCGCTGCGCATCCCGGCCGCGCTCTGCGGACTGGTCGGCTACAAACCGAGCCGGGGCATGGTCTCCGGCGGACCGCTCGGCTTCGGCGGCTTCGGGCTGCCGGTGAACGGGCCGATCGGCCGTACCGTCGCCGACGTGGCCGCGCTGCTCGACGTGCTCGCGCGGCCGGTGCCCGGCGAGCCGTACCTGCCGCCGGCCGCGCCCGCCGGCGGGTACCTCGGCGTCACCCGCGCCGCCCGCTCCGCCGGCCCCGGCCGGCTGCGCGTCGGCCGCTTCACCACGCCGATGCTCGCCGACGAACCGGTCCACCCGGACTGCGCAGCCGCCGTCGACCGGACCTCCGCGCTGCTCGCCGACGCCGGCCACGAGGTGGTCGACGTCCCCGCGCCGCTCGGCCCCGAGGCGTGGCCGCTGTTCGAGACCGTCTGGTACGCGCTGGCTGTCACCCCCGTCCCGGCCGGGCGGGAGGGCGACCTGCTGCCGCTGACCCGGTTCCTGCGCGAACGCGGCGAGGCGCTCGGCGCGGCCCGGCTGATCGCCGCGCTCGGCGAACTCCAGGCGCAGGTACGCCGTGGCGTACGCCGTACCGCCGGCTGCGACCTGCTGCTGTGCCCGACGCTCGCGGCCCCGCAGGCGCCGGTGGGGGCGTTCGCCGCCCTCGAACCGGCAGAGGACTTCGACAGGCAGCGGCGTTTCTCGCCATACTGCGCGGTCTTCAACGTCACGGGCGATCCGTCCGTTTCCCTGCCGGTCGGGCGGACCGCCGACGGGCTTCCGGTGGGGGTGCTGCTCACCGGTCGCTACGGCGACGACGCGACACTGCTCGCCACTGCCGCGCAGCTGGAGCACTGGAGTGACGGATGGGATCAGCACCCCGCAATCTGGCGGGCCGCCGACTCCGCTAACGTGAACATCACAAGTGAGGTGGGGCGCGACCGGTCCTGACCGGCCAACCGACCCGCCATTCCTGGTCTCTCTTTCCGCCTGGGGGCGTTGGGATTGTCTGTTACCGAGACGTTGGTGGTCTTCGTCGGCATCCCGGTCGCCGCGGTGCTGCTGATCGCCGCCCTGGCGGCCGCCGGCAGCCGTGGCAACGGTGGCGGCGCCAAGCGCTACCGGCCGGGCCGGCCCTTCGACTTCACTCCGGTCTGGTTCCTGAGCCGTCCGGAGCAACTGGCCGACTCGGCCGGCACGGCCCTCGCGGCCGGGGCGCAGGCGCCGGCGTTGACCAGCCGCAAGCAGGAGCAGGCCGGCCGGGAGGCACCGGCCGCTGGAACCGGAGGCGCAAGTGACCGTTGGTGAAGCGCGGCCCACAACGGGGACGGGCACCCCGCCCGCGGTGCTGGACGGACCGTTCTCGACCCGTCAGCTGCTCCGCATCGACGAGGCGCTGCGCCTCGCCGACCAGGGCACCGGCCTGGTCTTCTCGGTGTTCGTCGGCGGCCTCGACGAGCCGATCCGGGAACACGCCGAGCGGCTGCACCGGCAGCTCGGCGAGCCGGACCGCTCGGTGCTGATCGCGGTGTCGCCCAACCAGCGGCAGCTGGAGATCGTCACCGGCAAGTACGCGCGCAAGCGCATCCCGGACACGTACGCCAAGCTGGCCGCGCTCTCCATGGTGGCCGCCTTCGGCGGCGGCGACCTGGCCGGCGGCATCATCCAGGGCCTCGACCAGCTCGCCAGCCACGCCGGCAAGGGCTGATCCGCCCGCACGCACACACGACGAAGCCCGGCCCGCGTACGCGTGGGCCGGGCTTTCTCGTGGTCCCAGCCGGGGGGGGGGGGGGGGGGGGGCCCCCCCCCCCCCCCCCCCCCCCCCCGCCCGGCATGCCTCACTCAGGCGGTGCGCGCGTCCCGCTCGCGGGCCTTCAGCGCGCGGACCACACCGTCGCGGCCCTCGGCCACCAGCCGCCGCAGCGACGCCGGCTGCCCGTCCTGGGCCAGCCACGCGTCGGTGGCCGCGACCGTGTCCTCGTCGACCAGGTACGCCGGGTAGGCGAGCTGCACGAACTCCTGCGCCGGCTCGCTGTCGCGCTGCGCCCACACCTGGTCCACCGTGGCGAAGTACCGCTCCCGGTAGGGCGCGGTCAGCTCGACCTGCGCCGGGTGGGTGAAGCCCTGCAGCAGCGCCCGGTTGCGCCAGTTGGGCAGCGCGTCCGGGCCGGTGAGCAGTGCCCACACCGCCGCCTTGTTCTCCACGGTCGGCACCAGCGCGTGCGCGTACGCTGCCTCCCGCTCGCCACTGGCGGTACGGTCGGCGGCCAGCTCCGCGTCCACGTCGGCGGCGCCCGCCGCGCCGTTGGCGACCAGCGACTGGAGCACCGTCCAGCGCAGCTCCGTGTCGACGGTCAACCCCTCCGGCACCCCGTTGCCGTCCAGCCAGCCGCGCAGCGTGGCCAGGTCCTCACCGGAGCGGGCCGAGGAGGCGTACGCGCGAGCCCAGGCGAGCTGGAAGCCGCTGCCCGGCTCGGCCGCCGCGAGCCCGGTCCGCGCGGTACGGGCCAGCTCGGCCCAGCCGGTCGGCGCCCAGGCCGGGTCGGCGTAGAAGGTGAGCGCGGTGGTCGCCTGCCGCAGCGTGGCGGTGATGAGGTTGATGTCCGTCTCGGCGGTCAGCCCGGCCAGCACCAGCGCCACGTAGTCGCGGGCCGACAGCTCGGCGTCGCGGGTCATGTCCCAGGCGGCGGTCCAGCACAGCGCCCGGGCCAGCGACGAGTCGAAGCCGGCGATGTGCTGCACCACGGTGGCCATGGACCGCTCGTCCAGCCGCAGCTTCGCGTAGGTGAGGTCCTCGTCGTTGAGCAGCAGCACGTCCGCGGCGGGCTTGCCGTGCAGCTCGGACAGCTCGGTCAACTCGCCGGTCACGTCCGTCTCGATCAGCTCCCGGCGCACCAGCCGGCCGTCGGTCAGGTCGTACAGGCCGACGCCGATGCGGTGGGTACGCAGCGTCGGGTAGCCCGACGGCGCCTCCTGCTGGACCACCACCCGCTCGTACGTGCCGTCGGCGCCGATGGTCACCTCCGGGCGCAGCGTGTTCACCTGCGCGGTCTCCAGCCACTGGGCGGCGAACTTGCGCAGCTCCCGGCCGGAGGCCGCCTCCAACTCGGACAGCAGGTCGTCGAAGGTGGCGTTGCCCCAGGCGTACTTGCCGAAGTAGGCGCGCAGGCCGGCCAGGAACGGCTCCTCGCCCACGTACGCGACGAGCTGCTTGAGCACGCTCGCGCCCTTGGCGTACGTGATGCCGTCGAAGTTGACCTCGACGGCCTCCAGGTCCGGCATCTCGCAGTAGACCGGGTGGGTGGAGGAGAGCTGGTCCTGCCGGTAACCCCAGTTCTTGCGGATCGACAGGAACGTGGTCCACGCGTCGTTGAACCGGGTGGCGTTCGTGTTGCACCAGTGGCTGGCCCACTCGGCGAACGACTCGTTCAGCCACAGGTCGTTCCACCAGCGCATGGTGACCAGGTCACCGAACCACATGTGCGCCAGCTCGTGCAGGATCGTGTTGGCGCGCTGCTCGTACTCGAAGTCGGTGACCTGCGAGCGGAAGATGTAGTGCGACTCGGCGTGCGTGACGCAGCCGAAGTTCTCCATCGCGCCGGCGTTGAAGTCCGGCACCCAGAGCTGGTCGTACTTGGGCAGCGGGTAGCGCACGCCGAACTTCTCCTGGAAGAAGTCGAAGCCCTGCGTGGTGATCAGGTGCAGGTCGTCGGCGTCCATGTGCTGAGCCATGCTGGCCCGGCAGAAGTAGCCCATGTCGATGCCGTCGTGGGTGCGGCGTACCTCGTGGTACGGCCCGGCGCAGAGCGCGGTGATGTAGGTGCTCATCCGCTCCGACACGGTGAAGTGCACCGTCTTCAGGCCCTCACCGGCGGCCTCCTCGCGCGCCACCGGCATGTTCGACACGACCCGCCAGTGCTCCGGGACGGTGGCGTGCCAGGTGTAGACGCTCTTCAGGTCGGGCTGGTCGAAGCAGGCGTAGACCTTCTGCGCGTCAGCGGTCTCGAACTGGCTGTAGAGGTAGGTCTCGCCGTCCACCGGGTCGACGGTGCGGTGCAGGCCCTGCCCGCTGTTTGAGTAGCCGAAGTCGGCGTCGACCACCAGTACGTTCTCGGCGGCCAGGCCGCTGAGGGTGAGCCCCTTCTCGGCGGACCAGCCGGACAGGTCGACCGGCTCGCCGTTGAGCGTGGCCGAGCGCACCGATTCGGCAGCGGTCTCGATGAAGGTGGTCGCTCCCGGCTCGGCGCAGCGGAACCGGACCTCGGTCACCGAGCGGAACGTGCGACCGGTGGACTGCACCGCGGTCGACAGGTCAAGGCTGATGTCGTACCCGGTCACCTCGAGCAGGCGGGCCCGCTCGGTAGCCTCGACCTGGGTCAGGTTGCGCACTCCCGGCACTGTTCGTCTCCATCCCGCTCGTCTTGCCGCGCCCCGCGGCGCCGGTTCTCGCCCGGCCGCTCGTGACGGCCCGCTGCGAACCGAGTCTTCCATGTACGGACCGCCCTCGGTGGTCGAGGTCACGCTCTCATTCCGGTACCGGTCTATGCGGTGCGGGGTGAGGATCGAAGGTGACCGCGCCGGGTCCCCGGCGCGACGATGGCGTGAAGGGAAGACACAGTGACCGAACGTGTCACCGCGGACATGTGGTTCGACCCGCTGTGCCCGTGGGCGTGGATCACCTCCCGTTGGCTGCTGGAGGTCGAGCAGGTCCGGGACGTGGACATCCGGTTCCACGTGATGAGCCTGTCCGTGCTCAACGACGGCCGGGAACTGCCGGAGGAGTACCAGGACCTGATGGTCAAGGGCTGGGGCCCGGTGCGGGTGTGCATCGCCGTCGAGCAGGCGCACGGCGCCGAGGCGCTGGCGAAGCTCTACACCGCGATGGGTACCCGGATCCACCTCCGCCAGGAGGAGCTGGGCCGGGAGATGATCGTGGGCGCGCTCACCGACGTCGGCCTGGACCCGGCGCTCGCCGACGCGGCCGATTCCACGCAGTACGACGACGCGCTGCGGGCCAGTCACGAGGCGGGCATGCGGCCGGTCGGCACCGACGTGGGCACTCCGGTGATCCACGCGCCGGGTCCGGACGGCGGTCAGGTCGCCTTCTTCGGCCCGGTGATCACCCCGGCGCCGAAGGGCGAGGCGGCCGGCCGGCTCTGGGACGGCGTGCTGCTGGTCTCCGCCACCCCCGGTTTCTACGAGCTGAAGCGCACCCGCGAGCAGGGCCCGATCTTCGACTGAGCGTGGGACGTGGCGCGTCCGAGCCCCGCACCGCCCGTCACCGGGCCGGTGCGGGGCTCGTTTCACCGGGTGTCCCAGCCGACGGCCCGCGGGGCCGCGGCACGGCAGTTCCTGGAGGCGTTCCCATGGCCAAGCACCGCCGCATGTCCGACGACGCGCCGCAGCAGGCGACCGAGGACTCCGGTGCGACGTACTGGTCGGTGACCGAGAGCGACTGGCCGGTCGGCCCGGCCGAGGTGGCCGACCTGCTGGCCCCGCCGATCGTGGTCGGCGTGGCCCGGGTGGTGGCCACCTCGCGGATGACACCGCCGGATGAGCCCGGCCGGCCCGCCCGCGCGCCGTCGCGGTCCGGCGCCGCCGCCCACCCAGCCGCCGCGGGTGCGACGACGGTACGCCTCAACGCCGGCTCCCGCCCCGCCGCGCCGGCCCGCCGTCCGACTCCCGGCCGGCACCGCAACGCCACCGCCTGAGTCGCCCTTCCCGGTGTTAAGAAGGGGCCCTTCCTCTACCGGAGGCGTTAACCGGGGGCCCTTCCTTTCACCTGGTGGTAAGCGGGTGAGTCGGGCGGCGGCGGCGATCGGGGCCCGGGTAGCGTCAGCTGACATGACGGTCGTGCATCCGATCGCCCGGGCCTGGATCACCACTGGCGGCACCGGCGCGCAGAACTACGACGAGTTCGCCGACGACGCGGAGATCACCTCCATCGTCGAGGCGAATCCGCACAGCGCCCTGGGCATCGAGATGCCCCACCGGGCGCCCGGCAGCCTCGGGAAGTCGTTCCTCGACGCGCTGCCCGACGCGGTGGCGCGCCTGGCCGAGGCGAAGGCGGACGGCAGCTACACGCCGGCCGAGCAGGTGGTGGTGCTCTACCGGATCAGCGCGCCGGGCGAGGAGAGCGCGTACGGGCTGTGGGCCATGGTCGACACCGACCAGATCTCCACCCGCGCCGACGAGCCGGGCCTGGTCATCCGCAACGAGGACGTGTTCATCGCCAAGGTGCGCGAGCGCGTCGCCCTGGCCGAGGCGCTCGGTCACCTGCTCTCGCCCGTACTCCTGCTTCAGACCGGCAAGGGCGACGAGCTGCACGCCGCGCTCGCGGCGGCGACCGACGCGGCCGGCGCGCCCGCCGCGACCGACGTCGACCAGTCCGGTCGCACGCACGCGATCTGGCTGCTGGGCCCGGGTGCGGCGCAGGACGAGCTGACCGCGCTCGCCGGCGGCGGGGACCTGGTGGTCGCGGACGGCAACCACCGCAGCCTGGCCGCGCAGACCGGTGGTTTCCCGCGCTTCCTCTCGGTGATCACCACGCCCGCGTCGGTCGCCATCCAGCCCTACAACCGGCTGGTCAGCGAGCTGACCACCACGCCGGACGAGCTGCTCGACCGGCTGCGCGCGGCGGGCGCGGAGGTCACCCCGGCGGCCGGGCCGGTCGACGTGCCGGCCACCGGCGGCGTCGTGCACCTCTACCTCGGCGGCCGGGGGTACGCGGTGACGCTGCCGCACGTCGGCGCCGGCCGGCTGGAGAACCTCGACCACGCGCTCGTCGAGCGCCTGCTGCTGCGCGACGCCCTGGGTCTCGACCCGGGCGACAAGCGGATCACGTACGTGGGCGGCGACTACCCGGCGAGCTGGCTCGTCGGTGAGGTCGACGCCGGCCGGGCCGAGCTGGCGGTGCTCGTCGCGCCGGTGACCGTCGACGACTTCGTCGCGGTGAACCTGGCCCGGGAGAAGATGCCGCGAAAGAGCACCTGGTTCACCCCGAAGGCGCGGGCCGGCTTGGTCGTGGCCGAGCTGCCGCACTGACCGTGTGACGAAACCGCCTCCGGGTCGCCGCCCGCGCGCCGGCCCGGGGGCGGGCCTGTCAGACTGCGCGGTATGCGCGTCTACCTGGGATCCGACCACGCCGGTTTCGAGTTGAAGGTGCACCTCGCCAACCACCTGGCCAAGCAGGGCTACGAGGTGGTCGACGTGGGCCCCCACGTCTTCGACCCGGACGACGACTACCCGGCGTTCTGCCTGCACACCGGCGACCGGGTGGTCGGTGACCCGGGCAGCCTCGGCGTGGTGATCGGCGGCTCCGGCAACGGCGAGCAGATCGCCTCGAACAAGGTGGCGGGCGTCCGGGCCGCGCTCGCCTGGAACGTCGACACCGCACAGCTCGCCCGCGAGCACAACGACGCCAACGTCGTCGCGATCGGCGCCCGGCAGCACACGCTCGACGAGGCGACCGCGCTGGTCGAGGCGTTCCTGACCACGCCGTTCTCCGGCAACCCCCGGCACAGCCGGCGCATCGAGCAGGTGGCCGCCTACGAGCAGAGCCGCCGCCTGCCCGAGCTGCCCGCCTGACCGGACACCCTTCTCGGCGAGCCGGTCACCGGGCCCGGGCCGGAGCCGCCGTACCGGCCTCCGCGGGCTCAGCGCCCGTTGCGGGGCAGGTCCTCGCGCGGCACCCAGTTGCGGCGGATGAGCACCACCCGCTGTTCGGCTTCGGCGAGGTCGTCCTCGGTGGGGCGGGCGGCGTCCCGTGCCCGCAGCGCGGCCGTCACGCTCACCTGCGACGAGCCGGAGCCGACCAGCCCGCGTAGCCCGCGCTCGCCCTCCTCGGCGGGCGCGGGGGAGCGCCGGCCCCGGGGCTCCGGCTCGCCCGGCCGGCCGGCGCGCGGGGACCGGGGCGTCACGTCGTCGTGTACGGGTGCGGTGCTGGTGGTGCTGCCGTCGGCACCCGTGCCGCCGGCACCGGTTCCGGTGGTCTCCGTCGGCGGGACGGCGTCGCCGTGATGCCGTAGCCGTCGTCGCCGTCGCTCCGCCTCACCCATCCCCCGACCGTACCGCCCCCGAGCCCGCCCGCGCGCCGCTCGCACCCCGCGCGGCCCACACACGCTCCCCGACACACCCGATCCAGCCAGCCTCCGTCGATCATGGAGTTGTGGCGCCCGGAGTGCCCCGTAAGCGAGGTATGCGAGGTGCCACAACTCCAAGGTCGACGGGGCACCCGCCCGCACGATCATGAAGTTGGCCTGGATAAAACGGACGCTTCGCGCCGCTAACTTCATGATCGCCGGGGTGGGCCGGGCGCGCGGGCCGGGGTGGGCCGGGTGGGCGGGCGCGCGGGCCGCTGGGGACGGCTAGAAGACCTCCATGGGGGAGGGGGCGCGGTGCCAGGTGAAGGCGGGGTTCAGGGCGGTCAGGGTGCCCGGGATCAGCTCCTTCGCTCGGCCGGCGGCGGCCAGCGCGTACGGGTTCGCGCCGCCGAGGTACATCTCGCCGAGCGTGCGTACGTCACACGCCAGCCCCGCCGGGGCGGTGGTGGGCGTGCACTGCGCGCCGTCGCGTCCACCGACCAGCCGCCAGCGGCCCGTGTTCTCCTTCAGCAGATCGTCGGTGACCTCGATCACCACGTCGACATCGGTGGCGTAGCGCCGGGCGGCCAGCGCGGCCGGCACGTCCACCACGCGTACCCAGAGCGCGTCGGCGAGCTGCGGCGAGAGCTGGCGGGGCTCGTCCACCAGTCGCAGCAGCGGCTCGTCCAGGGCCGCGATCGGGAACGACAGCCGGCGGGTCAGGTCGACCGAGAGCAGCAGCCGCCAGAGCGCCGTGTACGCCTCCGGCGTCGCCGCCACCACCTCACCGACCTGCACCTCGGCCTGCGGTCCGGTGGCCGTCGAGCTGTCCCTGGTCCGGTAGAGCGCGTAACCGTCGGGGCCGCCGGCGCCCTCGTGCAGCAGCACCCGGCGCTCGGTGGCGCCGCCCCGGTGCGCCTTGAGGTCCGCCAGCAGGTACGACCACCAGCGCTCGTCGCGCCGGGACCAGCCGGGACGCCCGGCGCGGACCCGCTCGTACAGCCGGGCCAGTTCGTCGCGGTGCGCGTCCGGACGGTCCAGTCGCAGCGTGCCCTCGGCGGACGCCGGGGCGGGCAGGCGCAGCCCGGTGGTGTCCGCGGACAGCACGTAGCGCGGCGCTGCCGACCCGTAGCCGAACCGGGGGTAGATGCGTCCCTCGCTGGCCCAGAGCACCGCGACCGGTTCCCGGCCGGCGTCGCGGACGTCCCGCAGCTGGCGGCGCATCAGCGTGGTGAGCAGGCCGCGCCGCCGGTGCGTCGGCGCCACCGCGACCATCGTCACGTGCGCGGCCGGCACGTCCGCGCCGGGGACCGCGAGGTCGCGGCTGAACGCGGCGGCGTGCGCCACGGCCGTGCCGCCGTCACGGACCAGCAGCGACCGGTCCGGCTCGAAGATCGGGCGTTCCAGCGCCTGTACGTCGGGGTCGAGATCGCCGTGGAAGGCCAGCGCCAGCAGCGCCGCGATGTCGTCGAAGTCCTCGGCCCGGGATACCAGCACGTCAGTCACGGCACGTGTGTATCGCACCGTGATGGGGGTCGGCACCCTATTTGCGGGCTGGCTACCCTCGGAACCGAGGCCGGAACCGGTCGAGGGGGAGGACGGAAGATGGCGGACCAGACACAGCCGTGGGCCGAGCGCACCGTGGAGGTGCCGCCCCAGCCGGGCGTGGTGCCCCCGCAGCGGGACGCGTTCCAGCGCGGGGTGGCGGCGGTCGGTCAGCCGCGCCCGTCGCGTACGCCCCGAACCGAGCAGTTCCCCACCGTCGAGCACGGCGACTGGGCGGCCGAGCCGGCGCCGCGCCGGCCGATGAGCTGGCACCTGGCCCAGGCGCGCAAGGGCGGCGAGCTGAGCGCCGCCGGCGCTCTGTTCGCGTTCGTGTGCTGGGGCATCTGGGCGATCTCCGGCCGGGGCAACCTCGTGGCCCCGCTGCTCACGTTCGTGCTCAGCCTGCTCACCGCGGTCGGCCTGTTCGCGCTGGCCCGGCTGCTCGGCCGGCTGATCCTGGAGCGGCAGTTCGGCCGGGTGCGCCGCAGCGCCAAGGGCGCCCACCTGGTCACCGCGTTGTTCCTGGCCGGCGTGGGTGTGGCGTACCTCCAGCAGACCGAGTGGGTGGTCTCCGCCTGGAACTGGGTGACCGGCAGCTGAGCCGGCAGGGGGGGGGGGGGGGGGGGGGGGCCCCGCCGGCCCCCCCCGGGGGCCCGGGGGGGGGGGGGGGGGGCGGG
>NZ_JBICSV010000014.1:91684-111224 GCF_043197215.1 Micromonospora sp. NPDC049203
GGCGCGCTCGGCCTCGCCGGCCCCCTCGCGGCCGGCCCCGCCCCGCCGCCCCCCCCCCCCCCCCCCCCCCCCCCCCCCCCCCCCCCCGACCCGGGGTGTCAGAAGGTGGTCGGGGCGCCGGCGGTCTTGCAGGCGGCGTTGATGTCCTTGCTGGCCTTCTCCATGGCCGGGTTGTCGGCGGCGGTTCCCGGGTCGGCGGCCGAGCCCGCCTTGCCGGCCTCCGCGGCGAACTCCTTCAGGGCGGTGGCCGCCTTGCCGTCCCCGGCGGTCCCGGCCAGCTTGGCCACCCGGTCACCGAGTTCGGTCAGGATCTCGCCGGTCTGCTTCGTCAGGTCGCCACCCGACTGCACGGCGGTCATGAGCTTCGCCCGCATGTCCTTGTTGATCTTTTCTGCGGCGGTGCAGAGGTCCTTGTCACTCATCGCGGCCGCCGAGGGCGAGGAGGCCGCCGTGGAGGGTACGGCGGAGGCCGAGGTGGCCGCCGGCCCGGCCGTGGTCGCTGGCTTCTCGTCGCCGCACGCGGCGAGGCCCAGCACGGCACAGGCAAAGAGGATCGGGATGATCCGGTTCGTTTTCACGCCTGGGCACGCTAGTCGATGCCCGTCATTGATCAAACTCGGTTTGCCGGGGCCGGTCCGCGGAATGCGCGGGCGGGCGGCATTCGTGCCGCCCGCCCGCGTCCGGCCGCGGTACGCCGCGACGCCGGTCGTCGCTCCACCAGGACCGTTCTGCCTTACCCCGCCCCACGGGCTTCATCCGTCGCCCGTTGGGCTGAGCGGTCACCGCTGCTCGTCGGCCTTCGGCGACGCGACCCGGGCCGCCGGGTCCTCGACGCCCGGCTCGCCGCCACCGGGCGCCACCATGCCGTCGTAGTTGTAGACCACGCCGTCGTCGCCGTGCTGCTTGGTGGTCCGGATGTAGCGGTGGATCATCCCGTCGATCTCGATCTCCACCAGGGCCTTGCCGTCCGCGTCCTGGCTGCTGCCGTCGCGGGGACCGCCGACCAGGTACGCCTTCGTGTTCGTCTCCATGTGCCCGCCCTACCCCGGCCCGGCCCGCCGGAAACGGCCGGGGCCGGCCACCACCCACCGCCGTGAGGGGCCGTTCGGCGAGCCGGGGCGTGCTTCCGGCGCACCGGACCCGGTCGGCCGTCGTGCCGGCGCGGTGTCGCGGAGCAGCATGACGGCATGGGCGCGTATCGATCAGCGTACGAGCGGAGCATCACCGACCCGGCCGGTTTCTGGCGGGACGCGGCGGCCGACATCGACTGGGTCATCCCACCGGACCGCGTCCTCGACGACTCGGCGGCGCCGCTGTACCGCTGGTTTCCCGACGGGGTGCTGAACACCTGCCACAACGCGCTGGACCGGCATGTCGCCGCCGGCCGGGGCGACCAGCCCGCGCTGATCCACGACAGCCCGGTCACCGGCACCGTCAGGACCCTCACGTACGCCGAACTGCTCGCCGAGACCGCCCGGTTCGCCGGTGCGCTGCGCCGCCTCGGCGTCGGCCGGGGCGACCGGGTCCTGCTCTACCTGGCGATGGTTCCGGAGGCGGTGGTCGCCATGCTGGCCTGCGCCCGGATCGGCGCGGTGCACTCGGTGGTCTTCGGCGGCTTCGCCGCGCACGAACTGGCCGTCCGGATCGACGACGCGCGGCCGAAGGTGGTGGTCGCCACCTCCTGCGGCATCGAGGTGGACAGGGTGGTGCCGTACCACCCGATCCTGGCCGCCGCGCTGGACGAGGCCACGCACGCGCCGGAGCGATGCGTGGTGGTGCAGCGCCCGCAGGACCCGGCCCCGCTGGTGCCCGGCCGCGACCTGACCTGGGACGAGGTGATGGCGGACGCGGAACCGGCGCCGTGCGAGCCGGTGGCCGGCACCGACCCGCTCTACATCCTCTACACCTCGGGCACCACCGGCCGGCCCAAGGGCGTGGTGCGGGACAACGGCGGGCACGCGGTGGCGCTGCGCTGGTCGATGCGCAACGTCTACGGCATCGAGCCGGGCGAGGTCTTCTGGGCCGCCTCCGACGTGGGCTGGGTGGTCGGCCACTCCTACATCGTGTACGCGCCGCTGCTCACCGGCGCGACCACGGTGCTCTACGAGGGCAAGCCGGTCGGCACCCCCGACGCCGGGGCGTTCTGGCGCGTCGCCGCCGAGCACCGGGTGGCCGCCCTGTTCACCGCGCCCACAGCGATCCGGGCGATCCGCCGCCAGGACCCGGAGGGCGAGCACATCTCCCGGTACGACCTGAGTGCGCTGCGTACCCTCTTCCTCGCCGGTGAGCGGCTGGACCCGGACACCTGGGCCTGGGCGGGGGAGCGGCTCGGCGTACCCGTCGTCGACAACTGGTGGCAGACGGAGACCGGCTGGCCGGTGGCGGCCAACCCGCGCGGCCTGGAGCCGCTGCCGATCAAGCCCGGGTCGCCGTCGGTGCCGGTGCCCGGCTACGACGTGCGCGTGGTCGACGGCGCGGGCCGCGACGTGCCGCCGGGCACTGACGGCTCGATAGTGATCCGGCTGCCGCTGCCGCCCGGCTGCCTGCCCACGCTCTGGGGCGACGACGAGCGGTTCGTCCGCTCCTACCTGTCCACGTTCCCCGGCACCTACCTGACCGGCGACGGCGGCCGGTTCGACGAGGACGGCTACCTGTACGTGATGGGCCGCACCGATGACGTCATAAACGTGGCCGGGCACCGCCTGTCCACCGGCGCGATGGAGGAGGTCCTGGCGACGCACCCGGCGGTGGCCGAGTGCGCGGTGATCGGCGTGGCCGACGCGCTCAAGGGGCAGGTGCCCAGCGGGTACGTGGTGCTCAAGGCCGGCGCCGACGTGGACCCGGACGCGCTCGCCGCCGAGCTGGTCGCGCTGGTCCGGCAGCGGATCGGCCCGGTGGCCGCGTTCCGCCGGGTGAGTGTGGTGCCGGCGCTGCCGAAGACCCGCTCCGGGAAGATCCTGCGGCGCACCATGCGGGGCCTGGTGGAGGGGCGCGACGAGCCGGTGCCGGCGACCATCGACGACCCGGGTGCGCTCGCCGTCTTCCGCGACCTCGGCACCGCAGACTGAACTGTGCGGGGCTGACGCGGTCCCCGGCCGGCCGGATCGGCCGGCCGGGGACCGCCTGCGGTCAGCGCCGGACCGGGTTGCGGGCGGCGTAGTCGCGGGCCACCCGGACCAGTTCGATCAGGCCGCCCGCGTACTCCTGCGCCTCGGCGTGCGCCTCGTCGAACGGCGGCTGGAAGCCGACGCCCTCCCACTGGCCGGTGGCCTCGTTCCACCTGTCGTTCCCGACCTCGAAGTCCCAGGCGAAGATGCCCAGCTCGTAGTAGAGCTGGTCGGCGGAGTTGCCGGCCGCCGAGTAGAGCACGTCGGCGACCGGGCCGGTCTGCGACGGCCAGGTGACGGTGCCGCGCTCGGCCGCGATGGCGCCGACGATGCGCCGCGCGCTGCCCAGGAAGAGGGTCGACTCGTCGATCGACGGGCGCGGCAGCGTCACCCGCCCGTCGGCCTTGTACGCCCCGGGCGGCCACATGAAGTAGCCACCGTAGGAGTGCACGTTCATCGCGAACCTGATGTTCGGGTGGGCCTTGGCCAGGTCGATCACGTTGCGGCTCTCCGGTTCGGACAGCTCGGCGGTGCCCGCGTAGTTGCCGGCGAGGCAGTTGGTGCTCGCGCCCACGTACCCGTCGAACAGGGAGCCGACCGTGTAGTTGCGGTTGACGTCGACGCCCCACATGGTGCGGTACTTCGGGTCCCGAGCCTCGCCGGTGCAGTGGTTTACCAGGTTCTTGCGCTGGAAGTTGTAGTCGTGGAACGAGTAGTTCGCGCCGTCCGGGTTGACGGTCGGGATGACGAACACGTCCACCTGCTCCAGCAGTTGGCGGGTGGCCGCGTCGGTACGGGCGTTGGCGAGCAGCCGCTCGGCGAACTCCAGCGTCACCAGCGGCGTCGCCCACTCCCGGGCGTGCTCCTGCGAGTACGCCAGCACGCCGATCCGGGAGCCGTCACGGTGCTTGCCGATGCGCAGCGCCTGCACCGTCCACGGCCGGGCCGGCACCTCGGTGCCCTGCAACCCGTCGTCGAGGCGTACCGGCCCGGCCACCGGCATCGGCAGCCCGGCCGAGCCCTCCTCCACGGTGGCCCGGAAGCGGGCGCCGCGCGGGGCGCTGATCAGGGCGGCGACGTCGTCGGTGGTGCTCGTCACCTTGCCCGCCCGGTCGGTGGCCAGCGAGACGGTGAGCACCCGGTCCCGGTAACGCATGCTCAGCGGCCGGTTCGGCCGGCCCGGGTCGACGGTGCGTACCCGCACGCCGTTCATGCCCTGGTCGCCGAAGCGGACCGACTCCACCACCACGGCGGCGACCGCCGGGTCGCCCAGGTAGGCGGCGGCGTTGCGGCGGTAGCCCTGGGTCTTGTTCGGCAGGTCGATCACGTCGACCAGGTCGCGGTACTGGCGGCCGAGCCGGGCGACGCGCGCCCTGATGTCCACCGGCGTGAGGTACGCGTCGATGAAGTCCCTCTGGTAGCCGGCCGGCTGCGGCGGCGGGGACGCGTTCGGCCAGAGCGACGGCGTCACCGGCCGGCTCGTCCCGCCCAGCGTGGAGGTGGCGGTGAGCTGCACCGGCCGGCTCGGCACCGGCTGCGGCAGCGCGTAGTGGTACTGGTATTCGCCCGAGTCCTCGAA
Organism: Micromonospora sp. NPDC049203; assembly: GCF_043197215.1. Taxonomy (NCBI): domain Bacteria; kingdom Bacillati; phylum Actinomycetota; class Actinomycetes; order Micromonosporales; family Micromonosporaceae; genus Micromonospora; species Micromonospora sp. NPDC049203. Next base: position 96,371 of record NZ_JBICSV010000014.1, read on the forward strand.
GCGGTACAGCGGGAACGAGCCGGTGGCGCCGTCGGCGGTCCGCCAGCCCACCGTGATCTCCACGTCCGGGTCGTCGGTGGCGGTGGTGGCCACCTGGGCCTGGAGGAACGTCCGCCCGCCCGTGGTCCACCAGTACGCCTGGAGGAACTGGAGCGTGTCGACAGCGGCGGTGGTGCCGCTCGCGCGCAGCCCCGCGCGGGTGCGGTCCTGCGCGGCGCGGCGGCTCTCGGCCAGGCGCCGGGCCCCGTCGTCGGCGCGCTGCACCACCTGCACGGCGGTGGCTCCCTGCCGGGTGAGGTCGGCGAGCTGCCGTCCGGTGAGGACGAGGTCGGCGGTCAGCTCGCCGTCGCGCGAGCGGGGGCGGTTGGCCAGGTCGGCGCCGCCGGCCACCAGGCGGTCGAGCTGCGCCCGGTCGGCGAGCCGCACGCGGACGAGGGCGGTCTCGGTGGGGGCGAGCGTGATCGTGGGGACGGGCGGTGCGGCGGCGGCCGGCCCGGGGTGGGTCAGCGCCGCGGCGATCAGGATGCTTGTGGCGGTGAGTGCGGTCCACCGTCGTCGGACGAACACGGGGCCTCCTGACGAACGTCGATCTCTCTGCCGCTCACACCAGTCGAGGCATCGATCGCTGTCAAGCTCACTTCCGGTCAGCCGGCGAACCGGTACAGCTGGAACCCCTTCTCCGCGCCGCACACCAGCATCTCGGTGTTCCACGAGCAGGACGCGCTGCGGATCTGCTTCAGCTGCCCCATCTCGACCGGCTTGCCGTCCACCGCCATACCGGCGAGGACGCGGTCGTCCTCGAAACTGCTCGGGGCCTTGGAGAAGATCAGCACGTTGCCGGCGTCCAGCCGGACCGCCGACCCGTCCCGTTCCCGCACCGCGGTGCCGTCCGGCGCGAACAGCGTCACCGCGTCCGGCGAGGCCCGCCCGGCCAGCACGTGCTCACCGACCGGCACCAGCGACTCGGCGCGCGGCGCCGCCCACTGCCGGGTGCCCGCACCCTCGGTCGCCGCCACCACGCGGGTGTCGTCGGCGCCGCTGCCGGTCGTCTCCAGCAGGCACACGCGACGCTCACCGCAGGTGACCAGATCCTTCACCCGGCCGCCCTGCTCCGGCGCCTCGTACAGCACGCCCGGCGTGCCGAGGCTGCCCAGGTCGTAGGCGAGCAGCCGCAGGCCACGCTCGTCCTCCGCGACGTACAGCCGGTCGTCGCGGGCGGCCATCGGATCGTCGAGGCCGGCCACGTTGCCCCGCTCCTTGAGGATCTTCCCGGTGCGCATGTCAAGCACCCGGACCGAGCGGTCCGCGCCGACCTGCACGAGCCGGTCCGCCTTCCCCGCCCACGGGGCGAGCGGCGCGCCCTCGGCGTCGGCGGCGCCGTCCAGCGCCGCACCGGTGGCGACCGGCAACACCTTCGTGCGCGCGTCGCCGTACTCGGTGCGCGGGTTGGGCCGCTCCCACCGCTGCCGGCCGTCGCTGAGCCGCAGCCCGGCCAGGCGTTCGCCGGTGCGGTCCAGCCGGACGATCGTGTCGGGCCCGAGGTACAGGGTGTCGTCGCGGCCGACGTCGGTCCGCCAGCGCTGCTCGCCGGAATCGCCGTCGAGCACCGCGAGCACGCGCGGGTTGTCGCCGCCGGTGGCGTCGGAGAGGACGAGCAGCCCGTCGGGCAGCGCCCGGACCCCGGCCCACCGCTGCGCGCTCGCGTCGGTCCGCGTCTCCCAGACGGTCTTGCCGGTCGACGCCTCGACTGCTGTCACGTGGAGATGGTCGTCGGGCAACGAGCGGGCCAGGTAGGCGCGGTCCCCGAGCGTCGCGGTGAACATCTGGTCCGGCCGCGTGTCACCGGCGGCCACCGTCCGCACCAACTCGGGGGCGTGGAAGTCCAGCGCCGGGTGCCGGTCCCGGAACACCCAGAGCAGCACCGACGCCGCCACGGCGACCACCACGAGACCCGCGCCGAGCGCGATCCACCGGCCGCGCCGGGGCCGGCCGCCGCCGGGCCGGACACCGTTCGGCGCGGGGGAGAAGGGCGCCCCGGGTACGCCGGGCTGCCAGCCGCCGCCGGGCGGAGGGGCGCCGTATCCCCCGGCGGGCTGGGGCGGAACCGGACCGTGGGCGGCGGGTGTGCCGTCGTACCTCGTGGGCTGGGGCGGAACCGGACCGGCGAGCGGCGTGCCGTCGTACCTGGTGAAGGGCGTCTGCGGGGCGGCGCCGTCGGCGACCAGCGTGCCGTGCGGTCCGGCGGACGCCGCGTCCGGCCCGCCGAGGCGCGCGGTCGGGTTCGTCCTCGTCGCACCGGCGGCGACAGTGGCCGCGTTCGCCGTGCCGGCGGCCGGCGCCTCGCCTGCCGGCGGCGGGGGCCCCGCCGGTCCGGGATGCGGGGGCGCGTGCTGGGCCGGCACGGCGGGACGGCCGGACCGGCGAGGTAGCGGTAGGTCCGTGAGCGCGCCCTCGGCGACCGGCATCTCCGGCTGCTCCAGCACTGTCGGCGCGATGCCCAGCTCGGCGTGCAGCAGCCGGGCCACCAGCGGCACCCGGGTCGACCCGCCGACCAGGAACAGGCCGGACAGCTGCTCCGGGCGCAGCCCGGCGGCGGCGGTCACCTCCCGGGTCTCCGTCACCGCCCGGGCCAGCAGCGGCGCGGCCAGGCGTTCGAAGTCCTCCCGGGTCAGCGGCACCGCCGCCTCCACCCCCGGTACGGCCACCGGCGCCACCATGGCCCGGGACAGCATCTCCTTCGCGCCGCGCACGTTGTCCCAGAGCTGCTGGCGGTCCCGCCGCTCGGCGGTGGTGCTCGGGTCGGTCAGCCGGGCCCACTCCCGCGGGTGGGCCGGGCCGACCAGCTCGCCGAGCCGCCCGAGCAGGGCCGCGTCCAGGTCGAGCCCGCCGAGGTCGGGGATCCCGCCGGTGGCGACCAGCTGGAAACCGGAGTCGCCCCACGGGTCGGCGCCCTCGTTGCGCAGCACCGCCACGTCGAGCGTGCCTCCGCCGAAGTCGAACACCGCCACCGCGCCGCCCACCGGCACCGGCCGGCGCAGCACCTGCGTGAAGTAGCGCGCCGCGCCCACCGGCTCGCGCAGCAGCCGGGTGCCGGGCGCGATCGGCCCGGCGAGCGTGTGCTCGGCCGCCGCCGGCCAGCCGGCCAGTTCCAGCGCGTCGTGCAGCACCTGACGGCGGGCCGGCGTCCAGGCCGCCGGGTGGGTGACCACCGCCGGGGGCAGCATCCCGACCGCCGCCACCGCCGCGTCCGCTACCGCGCGCAGCGTCGCGGCCAGCAGCTCCGCCGGCCGGTACGCCCGCCCGCCCAGCTCGACGGTCTCCTCGTCGACCCGGCGCTTCGGGTTCGGCTCGTAACCGGCCGGGTCGGCCTGGGCCAGGCGCTGCGCGTCCCGCCCGACGTGCAGGTGACCGTCCGCGTCGGCGTGGACGCCGGACGGCAGGATCGGGTGCCCGTCGACCAGCACCGGCCGGGTGCGCCCGTCCGGCCAGCGCAGCACCGCCACGGTGTTCGAGGTGCCGAGGTCCACGCCGAGGGCGAAACCGTCCTGCTGGCCTGCCATCCGCGGCTACCTCCACCACCCGACGAGGATGTCCGGCCCGCATCGTACGCAGCCCACGCCGCCCCGCCGCCCACCCGGCCCGGCGGAATGGGGTGGCCGGTGGGACCGTGGCCGCATACCGTCGCGGTCATGAAGGTGATCTCCGTCAACGTCGGCCGACCGCAACCGAACCCCTGGAAGGGGATCGGGGCCACCGGCATCGACAAGCGGCCAGTCGACGGACGGGTGGCCGTCACCGCCCCCGGACCCAAGGGCACCGGCGCGGTCGGGCTCGCCGGTGACCGGGTCTACGACGTGGCCCACCACGGCGGCACCGACCAGGCCGTCTACGCGTACGCGCGGGAGGACCTGGACCACTGGGAGGCCGGACTGGGCCGCCCGCTCGCCGACGGCAGCTTCGGGGAGAACCTGACCACCCGCGGGCTGGACGTCAACGGCGCGCTCATCGGCGAGCGGTGGCGGATCGGGCCGGACCTGGTGCTGGAGGTCTCCTGCCCGCGCATCCCCTGCGGCACGTTCCAGGGGTGGCTGGGCGAACAGGGCTGGATCAAGCGGTTCACCGAGGCGGTACGGCCCGGGGCGTACCTGCGGGTGGTCACGCCGGGCAGCGTCGGCGCCGGCGACCCGGTCGAGGTCGTGCGCCGGCCCGACCACGACGTGACAGTGGCCCTGGTGTTCCGGGCCACGACGCTGGAGCCGGACCTGTTGCCCCGGCTGCTGGTGGCCGACGCGCTGCCGGAGGAGGACATGGCGCGGATCCGCCGCCGCCTGTCCTGAGCGCGCCTGTCAGCCGCGCCGCACGCGCCGCCTGGCCGCCACCACCGACCCGGCGGCGGCGAGCACCGCCACCGCCACCGCGCCGGCGATCCACCAGGCGCCGGGGACGTGCCGTCCCGCGGCCTGCGTCCGCTGCGCCGAGACCGTGGACGATGGGGCGGCCGACGTCGGGCCCGACATCTCGCGGATGCCGGCGCACAGGCCGGTGGCGCCGCCTGTCGAATTCACCCGGTACCGGATGCCGAGGCGGAAGTCGTAGCCGCAAGCGGCTTCGTCGGGCCAGACGCGCAGCCCGAGCGTGCTCCCGACCCTGGCGTCGCCCTTCTCGACGGAGTCGACGGTGAGCCGGACCGCGCGGTCGGTCACCTGCGAGACGGTGCCGACGACGATGCTCTCGGCGCGCTCGTCCATCGCGGTCGTGGGCCCGGCGCAGGTGCACGCCCAGGCGGGTTCGGCGGGGGACATGACCACGACGAGGCCGAGAGCTGCCATGGCGACGACAAGCAGGGCACGAAGTCTCATGGCCGCTTCGACGTCGGCGCATGTCGGTGGGTTCCGGGCCGCTTGACGAGGCGACGGCGCTGTGGCTGGACACCGGGACGCGCACGCGATCGAATTCACCGGTGCGACGCGTATGTCCGCAGCGGCGACCGGGCCCGGCTCGCCGTCGTGGACCGACCACCTGGAGGGCCGATGACACCCGATGACGAGGCGTTCCTGCGCCGCGCCGTGGAACTCGCCGACCGGGCCGGCGCGTCCGGCGAACGGCCGTTCGGGTCGCTGCTCGTCGGCGCGGACGGCACCGTCCTGATCGAGGACCACAACACGGTGGTCTCCGACAACGACGTCACCGCCCACCCGGAGCTGAAGCTGGCCCGCTGGGCCGCCCGGCAGCTCACCCCCGAGGCAGCGGTCGCCACCACCATGTACACCAGCTGCCAGCCCTGCCCGATGTGCGCCGTCGCGATCGACGCGTCCGGCCTCGGCCGGGTCGTGTACGCGCTGTCCGCCGAGCAGTTCGAGCAGGTGAAGCCGGCCACTGCGGCGCGGCGCCCGGTGCGGTACGACGGGCCGGCGCTGTTCGACGAGGCACGACGGCCGATCGAGGAGCACCACCAGGGAACGCGTCCTCGCACCGGGTGATGGGGATGGCACGCGATGGCTACGCTGTGCCGCACTGTCAGGGGGTGTGGTCCGGTGAGGCGTCGGCTGGGGTACGTAGCGATGGTGCTGCTCGGCGCCGTGCTGTTCGGTACGGCCGGCCTGGCCGCCGGGTCCTGGTACGGCGGCCGGGGCGCCGTGGCGGTCGGCTCCGACACGGCTCGGAGCGCGGCCGGCGAGCTGCTTCCCGGCACCGAGCCGACCGGCTCGATGAGCGTGCGCGGCTACCGGTACGGCGTCTTCCTGGCCGCTGACGAGGTGGGCGGGAGCCGGTTCGAGTTCCAGTACGGCGACGACGCCGACTGCGCGCTGTCCGAGCGGATGCGAGGTGCCGCCGAGACACGCGGGTGGCGGGAAATCCGCCGGATGCCGGGCTCCCCGTGCCACGGTTTGCGCGCCGAGCGGGACGGGCTGACGGTCACGCTCACCCATCGCGCGTACGGGTCGAGGCTGCGCATCGAGCCCTCCGCCCCCGGCGGGTTCACCGCCGCCACGATCATCGGCACCCTGCTGGGCGCGGTCGCGGGTGCGGCACTGTTCCGGGAGGTGGCGCGGCGTCGTTGGCCCGTACCCCTGCTGGTCGGCACGCCGGTGGTCGTCGCCCTGTTCCCGGGCGCCGCCCTCACCTGGATGGACCTGGCCGCGAACGGGCTCGCCGAGCCGGTATGGCCGGTCTGGCGGGCGCTCGCTCCCGTGCTGGTGCCGCTCTCGCTCGTGCTCCTTCTGATCGGTGTGGTCGTCCTCGCGAGCCGGCGGCGTCCGGCCGCGCCCGCCGCCGAGGCGGTCGTGACCACCACTGCCGGCTGATCAGTGCACGTCCGGCTCGTCGTACGGCACGCGGCCGGTGAAGAGGCCGAGCGCGGCGCCCAGGTGCCAGCCGCGTGTTGCCCGGACGGTCACGGCTCCCCGGTCACCGGCGCCGGCTCGCCGGTCACGCAGCTCTCGATGAACAACCGCTCGCCTTCCTTGCGCAAGGCAGCCCGCTCCGCGTAGTCGCCGACGTGTGGCGCGTTGTCGCCGGTGGGACCGTCGTAGAGCTGGTGGTAGGCGTCAGCGCACTCCTCCTGGTCGCCGACCGGGCCAGGGCTCGTCGCCGCATGGTGCTCGACGCCGTGCTGGGCCATCGAGCGCAGGTAGTCCATCTGCTCGTCGGGGGAGGCGGTGCCGCCGCACGCGGAGAGAAGCATCCCGACGGTCAGCGACAAGGCCGCTGCCGCGTATCGCTTCTCCGCGGGCACGGATCGTATCAATGATCCCGAATGCCCTGGGGGAAGCCGGGAGTGCGCCCAGGAGTTGTTGGAGCGGGCGACGGGAATCGAACCCGCACCGTCAGTTTGGAAGACTGAAGCTCTGCCATTGAGCTACGCCCGCGCGCACCCCACCATCGCGGGGCGCGCCGACAGCGTACCCAATCGTGGCGGACGTCGCGCAGCGCGTACCCCGGGCGGGCCCCGAACGCCGCCACACCGCGCCCCGGTCACCCGCGCGGGTGGCCGGACGGCATACACTCTTCGTCGCCACCGGGGTGTGGCGCAGCTTGGTAGCGCACTCGCTTTGGGAGCGAGGGGCCGTGGGTTCAAATCCCGCCACCCCGACTGTCGTTCGCGACCGGATCGTCCCGGGAACCGCCGGTTTTTTCCGCGCGGTGCCCGGGCACTGCCGATGCCGTCGGCCGGCTCGCCTACACTCGATGCGCGCAATCACGCCCCAGAACCAACACCCAGATCCGTCAAGGAGTACGCCTGTGAAGAGCACCGTCGAGACTCTGAGCCCGACGCGCGTGCGGCTCGCCATCGAGGTGCCGTTCGTCGAGCTCGAGCCGAGCCTCAAGAAGGCGTACCGGGAGATCGGCCAGCAGGTCCAGGTTCCCGGCTTCCGCCGGGGCAAGATCCCGGCCGCCGTGATCGACCAGCGGGTGGGCCGGGGGACCGTCCTCAACGAGGCGATCCAGGAGGCCATCCCGCAGAACATCCTCGCCGCGGTCCGGGAGCACGACCTGAAGACGCTCGGCCGTCCCGAGGTCGACATCACGGAGTTCAACGACGGCGACTCGCTCAACTTCACCGCCGAGGTGGACGTCCGGCCGGAGATCACCCTGCCGGACCCGGCCACCATCGAGGTCACCGTCGACGAGATCGAGATCGCCGACAGCGAGATCGACGAGCAGATCAACAGCCTGCGCGAGCGCTTCGCCACGCTGAAGACCGTCGAGCGGGCCGCCCAGGAGGGCGACTTCGTGCAGATCGACCTGAACGCCACCGTTGACGGCGAGGAGGTTCCGGGCGGCTCGGCGAGCAACATCTCGCACGAGGTGGGCAGCAAGCAGCTCCTGCCGGGTCTGGACGAGGCGCTTGTCGGCCTGGCCGCGGGCGACGACACCACCTTCACCACGCAGCTCGTCGGCGGCGACTACGCCGGCCGCGACGCCGACGTGGCGGTGACCGTCCGCACGGTCAAGGAGAAGGAGCTCCCCGAGCTCAACGACGACTTCGCGCAGATGGCCAGCGAGTTCGACACGATCGACGAGCTGCGCGGCGACCTGCGTGAGCGGGTCACCCGGGGCAAGCAGGTCGAGCAGATCTACGCCGCCCGTGACAAGGCCCTGGAGCAGATGGTGGCCGCCGCCGAGGTGCCGGCGCCCGAGGGCGTCGTCAAGGAGGAGGTCGAGAGCCGTAAGGCCGCGATGGTCGACCAGCTCGAGCGCATCGGCGCCTCCCTGGAGGAATACCTCGCGGCGGAGGAGAAGACCGAGGAGCAGATCGACACCGAGCTGACCGAGGCGGCGACGGACGGCGTCAAGATCCAGCTCCTGCTGGACACCCTGGCCGACGCCGAGGACGTGCAGGTCTCCGACGACGAGTTCGGTCACGAGATCGTGCACCGGGCGCAGCGCGCCGGCATGGCCCCGCAGCAGTACTACGACCAGCTGGTCCGCTCCGGCGCCGCCGCGGCCGTCTTCGGCGACGTCCGCCGGGGCAAGGCGCTCGCCGCGGTGATGGAGAAGATCAAGATCAAGGACTCGGCGGGCAACGAGGTCTCCCTCGACGCCCTGCGGGCCCAGAACGAGGCCGAGCACGACCACCAGCACTGATCATCGGGGGTGTCGGCCGCCGTCCCGCGCTGCGCGCCGGGAGGCGGCCGAAACCCTTTCCGGGGTACGCCGTGCGGGTGACTGCGCTGAGAGCGAACAGTGCCCCGACCGGGAGTACGCCCCCCGGCTGAGCGGTTAGTGTCGGGTAGGACGGTACGGAGAGCGAAGGGCTGCCATGACCGACATGCACATCCCCAAGAAGTCGCTCCGGGTGAACGAGGCCCGCGGTGGCGACTCCATTGGCAACCTCGACGACTCGGTCTACAACCGGTTGCTCAAGGAACGGATCATCTTCCTGGGCAGTGAGGTGAACGACCAGGTGGCCAACCGCATCTGCGCGCAGCTCCTGCTGCTCGCCGCGGAGGACCCGGACCGCGACATCTTCCTCTGGATCAACTCGCCGGGTGGCTCGGTCTACTCCGGCATGGCGATCTACGACACCATGCAGTACATCGACAACGACGTCTCGACCGTGGCGATGGGCATGGCGGCCTCCATGGGCCAGCTCCTGCTCTGTGCGGGCACCAAGGGCAAGCGGTACGCCCTGCCGCACGCGCGGATCATGATGCACCAGCCGTCGGGCGGCCTCGGCGGCACCGCGTCGGACATCGCGATCCAGGCCGAGCAGATGCTCTACACCAAGCGGATGTTCCAGGAGCGGGTCGCGTTCCACACCGGCCAGTCCCAGGCGCAGATCGAGGCGGACTCGGACCGTGACCGTTGGTTCACCGCCCAGGAGGCCATGGACTACGGCTTCATCGACAAGGTGATCATCGGGGCCGCGCAGGTTCCGGATGGCGCCGGGACCCTGAGCTGACCGAGGAGCTGACGATGACCGACCTGAGCCTGCCGCCCCAGTTCGCGGCCGTGCACAACCGCTACGTCCTGCCGTCGTTCGTCGAGCGCACGTCGTACGGGATGAAGGAGTCCAACCCGTACAACAAGCTCTTCGAGGACCGGATCATCTTCCTCGGCGTCCAGGTGGACGACGCGTCGGCGAACGACGTGATGGCCCAGCTGCTGACGCTGGAGGGTACCGACCCGGACCGCGACATCATCATGTACATCAACTCGCCCGGCGGCTCCTTCACCGCCATGACGGCGATCTACGACACCATGCAGTACGTCCGCCCGGACATCCAGACCGTCTGCCTCGGGCAGGCGGCGAGCGCGGCGGCGGTGCTGCTCTCCGCGGGCACCCCGGGTAAGCGGATGGCGCTGCCCAACTCCCGGATCATCATCCACCAGCCGGCCACCGAGGGCGGTTACGGCCAGGGCTCGGACATCGAGATCCAGGCGCGGGAGATCCTCCGGATGCGGACGCAGCTGGAGGACATGCTGTCCCGCCACTGCAACCGCCCGATCGAGCAGGTCCGCAAGGACATCGACCGTGACAAGATCATGACGGCCGAGGAGTCCAAGGAGTACGGGCTGGTCGACACGATTCTGACCAGCCGCAAGAAGGGTCTGCTGGCGTCGCACGCCGCAGGCTGATCAAGGTGTGGTCGGAGGTCGATCGGGGTATCGTTCCCGGTCGACCTCTGACACACCCGTTTTGGGGGTCGGAGAAAACCCGGCCACCGGGTAACGTCGGGTCTGTACCGCTCCGCCGGTCGGATCGGGTGGACTCGACAGCATGGTGGGACGACAGGACGGACGGGCGCTCCGGCGCTCGCAGGTCAGGGCCGGCGTTCCGGCCGATGAGTGCAGGGAGAACGTAGGTGGCACGGATCGGTGACGGCGGCGACCTACTGAAGTGCTCCTTCTGCGGCAAGTCGCAGAAGCAGGTCAAGAAGCTCATCGCGGGCCCCGGTGTCTACATCTGCGACGAGTGCATCGATCTCTGCAACGAGATCATCGAAGAGGAGCTGGCCGAGTCCGGCGAGGTGAAGTGGGAAGAGCTTCCCAAGCCGATGGAGATCTGCCAGTTCCTCGACAACTACGTCGTCGGTCAGGAGCAGGCCAAGAAGGCGCTCGCCGTAGCGGTCTACAACCACTACAAGCGGATCCAGGCGGAGGCCGCGGGTGCCCCGGGTTCCGGCACCGACGGTGTCGAGCTGGCCAAGTCCAACATCCTGCTGCTCGGCCCGACCGGCTGCGGCAAGACCCACCTGGCGCAGACGCTCGCCCGGATGCTCAACGTCCCGTTCGCGATCGCCGACGCCACCGCGCTCACCGAGGCGGGCTACGTCGGTGAGGACGTCGAGAACATCCTGCTGAAGCTCATCCAGGCCGCCGACTACGACATCAAGCGCGCCGAGACGGGCATCATCTACATCGACGAGGTCGACAAGATCGCCCGCAAGTCGGAGAACCCGTCGATCACCCGGGACGTCTCCGGCGAGGGCGTGCAGCAGGCGCTGCTGAAGATGCTCGAAGGCACTGTGGCCAACGTGCCGCCGCAGGGCGGGCGCAAACATCCGCACCAGGAGTTCATCCAGATCGACACCACGAACGTGCTGTTCATCTGCGGTGGCGCGTTCGCCGGGCTGGATCAGATCATCGAGGCCCGCACCGGCTCCGGCGGCACCGGCTTCGGCGCCCGGCTGCGGTCGGTCTCCGAGCGGTCGACCGACGACATCTTCAGCCAGGTCATGCCGGAGGACATGCTGAAGTTCGGGCTGATCCCCGAGTTCATCGGCCGGCTTCCGGTGATCACCAACGTGCGCAGCCTCGATCGCAGCGCCCTGGTACGCATCCTCACCGAGCCGCGCAACGCGCTGGTCCGGCAGTACCAGCGCCTGTTCGAGCTGGACGGCGTCGAGCTGGAGTTCGAGCCGCCCGCGCTGGAGGCCATCGCCGACCAGGCCATGCTCCGCGGCACCGGCGCCCGGGGCCTGCGGGCGATCATGGAAGAGGTCCTCCTCTCCGTGATGTACGAGGTGCCGAGCAACCCCGACGCCGCCCGGGTGCTGATCACCCGCGAGGTCGTCCTGGAGAACGTCAACCCGACGATCGTGCCCCGCGAGTTCACCGGCCGGCGCCGGCGGGACCGCGAGGAGAAGTCGGCCTGACCGCCGTCGTGACCGTGCCCGGGTCAGCCCGGGCGCGGTCCGCGTGAACGGGCCCGCCGATCCCACTCGCCCGACGGGGTCACCACCACCATCATCAGGCGTACCGGCTCGTCTCCGTCCGTGCGGTAGCCGTGCTCCCGGTCGGCGTGGAACTCGACCGTCTCGCCGGCGCGTACCTCGTGGTCGACGCCGTCGACCGTGACGGTCGCGGTGCCGTCGAGGACGTGCAGGATCTCCCGCGTGCCGTGGGCGTGGTCGGGGGAGCGCAGCTCCTCGCCGGGCTCGATCCGCCACTCCCAGAGCTCGACCAGGCCGGGCTCGCCGAGACCACTGAGCAGGCGGGCGACTCCGCCGTTGGGCCCGCGCCACAGCACCGGCGCCTCGTCCACCGCGCTGACCCGTGCGGTGCTCTGTTCGGCCGGCTCCAGCAGCCGGGCGATGCTCACGCCGAATGCGTCGGCGACCCGGCAGAGCGTGCCGATGCTCGGGTTGGTGCGGGCGCCCTCGATCTGCACGAGCATGCCCTTGCTGACGCCGGACCGGCCGGCCAGTTCCTCGAAGGACCAGCCGCGGGCCGCTCGCAACTCACGTACCTGGCCGGCGACCGCGGAGGTCACCGCGCCCACCCGTCCGCTAGCGTCGGTCATCACACTGTCCTTCATGGTCACTATTGTGGTACGACTTCCGGGTGCTTCCCGTTGTCTTCGCCGCCGTGTCCGCGGTCACCTTCGGCACCGCCGACTTCTGCGGCGGCAAGGCGTCCCAACGCGCCGACCCGATCGCCGTCACCGTCGTGTCACAGATCCTCAGTCTCCCACTGCTGGTGGTGCTCGTTCTCGTCGTGCCCGGCACCCCGAGCCCGCTCGACCTGGGGTGGGGTCTGCTCGCCGGGATTGCCGGCGCGGGCGGCGTCATCCTGCTCTACCGCGCACTGGCCACCGGCGTCATGGCCGTCGTCGCGCCGGTCACCGCGATCACCGCGGCGATCGTGCCGATCGTCGCCGGCCTGGCCCTCGCCCACTCCCCGGGCGCTGTCGCGCTCAGCGGCGCCGGGCTCGCAGTGGTCGCCATCGGGCTCGTCAGCATGGGGGAGCGTGGTGCCGCGCGCCGCGTCTCCGGCCGCGTCCTGACCATGGCACTCGCCGCGGGGCTGCTCTTCGGAGTCTTCTTCGCGCTGCTCGGCCAGGCCGACGAGAGCGCCGGCATGTGGCCGGTGCTCGCCATACGCTTCAGCTCCGTGACGTTCGGCCTCGCGCTCGCCGCCCGAACCGGCACGCGCCTGCGCCTGGGGCGGTGGGTGTTCGGCTGGACAGTGGCCGCCGGCCTGCTCGACGCGGCCGCCAACGCGTTCTTCCTCGCCGCCGCGGGACGGGGACATCTGAGCGTGGTGTCCGCCATCGCCTCGCTCTACCCGGCGAGCACCGTCCTGCTCGCGCTCGTCATCGACCGGGAACGGCTGCGGCCGGTGCAGCTGGCCGGGCTCGGCTTCGCCGCCGCCGCGCTCGTGCTGTCCAGCGTCTGAGCCCTGTCGTACGCCTGCTTCCGCCCGTACCCTCGGGTCATGCGTGTCGCCGTCTGCCAGCTCAACGCCCGCGACGACCGGGCGGCGAACCTCGCCGCCGCCGAGGCCCTGCTGGTCAGGGCCGCGGCGGCCGGCGCGGATCTCGCCCTCCTTCCGGAGTACGTCGACTACCTCGGTCACGCCGACGGGATGCCGCCGGCCGAGCCGGTCGACGGCACGGTGGGGCGGTTCTTCGCCGAGGCCGCCCGCCGCCTGGGCATGTGGGTGATCGCGGGCTCGTTCCACGAGGCCGGTCCGGACCCGGCGCACACCTGGAACACCTCCCTGGTCTTCGACCGCGAGGGCGCGCTCGCCGCCGCGTACCGGAAGATCCATCTGTACGACGTGGAGATCCCCGGTCGCGTCTCCTACCGGGAGTCGGCAACCGTCGCGCCCGGCGAGAAGCCCGTGGTGGTCGACGTCGAGGGTCTTCGGGTGGGCCTGTCCATCTGTTACGACCTGCGGTTCCCCGAGTTGTACCGCCAGCTTGCCGTCGACGGCGGCGCCGAACTGCTCGTCGTGCCGGCGGCGTTCATGATGCACACCGGGCGGGACCACTGGGAGGTGCTGCTTCGCGCGCGGGCGATCGAGAACCAGTGCTTCGTGGCGGCGGCCGGACAGACAGGCGACCACGACCCGGGCCGGACCTGCTTCGGCCGCAGCATGGTGGTCGACCCGTGGGGGACGGTCCTGAGCCAGGTCGCCGACGGTCCCGGGCTGGCGGTCACCGAGTTGGACCTGGAGCGGCTGCGGACGATCCGCAGCGAGCTGCCCAGCCTGGCCAACCGCCGGCTCTGACCCGGTCAGCCGCCCAGGAGCAGACCCAGGGCGGCGATCCCGGCGATCGCCGCCGCCGTGACCAGCAGGGCGGTGGTCATCCGGGAGGGGCCGCGCCGGGCCAGGCGTCTGACCGACAGCACCAGTACGGCGAGCACGACGGCCCCGATCACCAGTTGCCAGAACGGCAGCAGGAGCCCGAGGAGAGCATCCTCGGCGACGGCCGGGACCGGGGACGGATCATCCATGCCGACCACTCTGGCACGGCACCGCTCCGGGCGACCCCCTTCGACCGCGGCTTATCGCGGAAACGGTCGCGTCCCGGCCAACGACGATCATTGATTTGCCTTCGGCGGCGCGTCCGCGTAACTTTCTCTCTGCACGCGGGAGGCCGGGCAAACCGGCCGAGAACGGGCGCCAGGCTGGTGGCGGTGACGCCGAGCCAGACTGAGATTCGGGCGGTGCTCGAAGCTCCGGGAGACGGAGTTGCGAACGCGAAGCCGACCGGGTAGAGTTCGAAAGCCGGCAGGGAGCCGGGCGGGTGGTCGCGGAAGCGGCGCCGGCCGGTCCGCCGAAACTCACGACAGCAACGACCGCCGGAAACGGCGAGCGTCAGCGTGGGTCTGGTCGAGCCAAGTTGATCACCTAAAACACGAGGTTGACGACGAAAGCAAGACCGAGTAGGTTGGAGAGGTTGCCCCAAACGGGGATTCCGCTGATGCGGGGTTTCTGGTTGGTGTGTGGTTGTTCTTTGAGAACTCAACAGGGTGCTTGTAAAGCCAGTGCCAATTGTTTTATACCCCGGACTGGTCAGGCTGTTGTCTGGCTGGTTGGGATTCCTTTGGCAACACTTTTGTTGTCAGGATGCTGTTCGACAAGTTTTTGTTGGAGAGTTTGATCCTGGCTCAGGACG
>NZ_JBICSV010000015.1:0-92612 GCF_043197215.1 Micromonospora sp. NPDC049203
GCGCCGCCCGCCCCCCGCCCCCCGCGGCCCCCCCCCCCCCGCGGCGCGCCCCCCGCCCCCCCCCCCCCCCCCCCCCCCCCCCCCGAATGGGTCCCGCTCAGCGCACGCCGAGCAGGTCCACCACGAAGACGAGCGTCTCGTTCGGCTTGATGACGCCGCCCGCGCCCCGGGCGCCGTAGCCCAGGTGCGGCGGGATGGTGAGCTTGCGCCGGCCGCCCACCTTCATGCCCACGACGCCCTGGTCCCAGCCGGCGATGACCTGGCCGCCGCCGAGCGGGAACTCGAACGTCTCGCCCCGGTTCCACGAGGCGTCGAACTCACGGCCGTTCGAGTGGGCCACGCCCACGTAGTGCACGCTCACCAGTTGACCCGGGCGGGCCTCCGGGCCGTCGCCGACGGTGATGTCCTCGACCACCAGATCGGCGGGCGGGGCGCCCTCGATCGGGCCGACCTCGGGCTTGTCCATGAACGGTCTCCTCGGATGCTGACTGTGTGGTCACCGTCGATCCTGCCGGATCGCGACCGGCCGATACGCGCCGGTCCCCGCACACCGGCGTGGCGGGGACACGAGAGGGGGGCGGGCGCCGCCTGTCGGCGACGCCCGCCCCGGGGCGAGCTGCTTCACTTCAGCCAGGGCAGACGCTGGACCAGGGGGAGCTTCGCCCAGATCCGGCCGAGGCCGAGGGTGTTGCCGGCGCCCACGAGGGCCAGGCCGGCCAGCAGGCCCGCGTAGATGAGGTGGTCGTCCATGAAGGGGTTGTTCGCCGGGGGCAGCACGGCCGTCCACATCAGGACCAGGAGCAGTCCACCGGCGACGGCGGCGAGCCGGATGCCGATGCCGAGCATCAGCGCGACACCGATGCCGAGCAGGCCGAGCATGAACAGCCAGTCCGCCCAGGCCGCGCCGGCGATGTTCTGGTAGAAGCCGGCGAACGGTCCCTCGACGGCGTGGCCGAGGAAGCCCTTGGTCGGGCTGCCACCGTTGATCCAGGCGCCCTTCGCCGGGGTCTCGTGGCCGAGGCCGAACATCTTGTCGAGGAAGGCCCAGAGGAAGATCCAGCCCAGGGCGAGCCGCAGACCGGCCCACACGTACCGGGTGGCCTTCTGGCGGGTGGTCTCGGTGTGCGCCGCCGGAGCGGTGGTGACGGCGGGGGTCCGCTTGACGGCGGGGGTCCGCTCGATTGTCGCGGTCATGGTGTCCACGTCCCTTCCTGTGCCTCGCACCGCGCTTCCCGGTGGCACATTCATTCCACCGCCGCGCCGCGTCCGGGAGCAGGGCCGAGCGGTGCCCTCGTGACCGGGTCATTGGTCCCGTCCGTACCCGGTCCGGTCGGCCCCTCGCAGCCGGTCTGGTGCCCCTGACCAGGGCGTACGCCGGCCGCCTACCGTCGCAGGTGAAAGGCCGGCACGAGGAGGTCGTGATGAGGACGTGGCAGGTTACCGACGTGATGACCAGGGACGTCGCCACGGTGACGGAGGAGACCCCGTACCGCGAGGTCGTCGACGTGCTGGTGCGGCAGCGGATCAGCGGCGTGCCGGTGGTGGACTCGTTCCGCCGGGTGCTGGGGGTGATCTCCGAGGCGGACCTGCTGCACAAGGTGGAGCGGTCCGGCCACCCGGACGAGCGGCGGGTCTTCGAGGGGCGGCGCCGCCGTACCGCGCGGGAGAAGGCGGGCGCGCTGGTGGCCCGGGACCTGATGACCGCCCCCGCGGTCACCACCCACGAGCGGGCCTCGCTCGCGGCGACCGCCCGGCTGATGGACCACGAGGCGGTCAAGCGGCTCCCGGTGCTGGACGACCTGGGCCGGCTCGCCGGCATCGTCACCCGCGGTGACCTGCTGCGCGTGCACCTGCGCACCGACGCGGAGATCCGCGAGGACGTGGTGCACGAGGTGCTGCGCCGGGTGCTGTCGGTCCGCGACGGCCTGGTCACGGTGCAGGTCCGCGGCGGCGAGGTCACCATGGACGGACGGCTGGACCGGCGCAGCGCCGTCGAGCTGGCCGGCCGCCTCGCCGCTCAGGTCGCCGGCGTGGTCACGGTGCACAACACGATCGGGTACGACGTGGACGACACCACGCTGATGGAGCTGGACCCGGTGCACGCCACCCCTGTCGCCTGAGCGCCACCACCGCGGGCCCCGCCGGTCAGGTGGGGCCCCCGGTGGTGTGCGCGAGCTGGGCGGCGAGCAGTGCCGGGGCCTCGGCCAGCGACGGGCCGTACCAGGTGAGGTGCCGGCCGGACACCAGCGCCGCCGGCACCCCGGGGAACGCCTCCGGCCCGTCGTCGGCGGTGAACCGGTACGGCTCGTCGGGCAGCACCACCAGCTCCGGCGCGCGGGCGCGCAACTCGGCCAGGCTCGGCCGGGGATAGCGTTCCGGGTCGTCGGCCCAGCCGTTGCGGACGCCGAGCCGGGCCAGCACGTCCCCGGCGAACGTGTCCCGCCCCAGCACCACCCACGGACGCCGCCACACCGGCACCACGGCGGTGCGGACGAGCCCCGGCCCGGGCAGCGCGGCCCAGGCGCGGCGGGCCTCCCGCAGCCACCCCGGCTCGCCCGGCTCGCCCGGCTCGCCCAGCGCGACGGCCAGCTCACCGAGCTGGTCGAGGGCCTCCGGCACGGTACGCGGGAAGGTGACCCGCACCGGCACCCCGGCCGCCCGCAGCGCCTCGGCGTCGGCCAGCCGGTTCTCCTCCTCGTTGAGCAGCACCAGATCCGGCGCCAGCGCGAGCACCCGGTCCAGGTCCGGGTACTTCGTGCCGCCGACCCGGGCGACGTCCAGCCCGGCCGGATGGGTGCACCAGTCGGTCGCACCGACCAGCACCTCCGGGCGGGTGGCCGCGACCGCCTCGGTCAGCGACGGCACCAGCGACACCACCCGCACCGCGCGTCCTCCCTCGTACCGTCAGCGGGCCGGCGCGGCCACGGCGTCGGCGTTCTCCGGCGGCAGGCCCGCCACCGGCACGCCCTTGCGGACCGCCCAGTCCACCGCCGCGCGCAGGTCCGACGTGGGCAGCGGCCGCCGGGTGGTCACCCCGACCGCCGCGTGCACCGTGTACGCCATGAACGGGTACGACCGGGCCAGCGCGCCGATCGCGTCGTGCAGCCGGCGTACCACCTCCAGCGCTGCTGGTTCGTCGAGTCCCGGCAGGAGGAGCTGGAACTCGTTCTCGGTGACGCGCAGCGCGCGGTCGACCGGCCGCAGCGCGGCGGTGACCGCGGTGAGCACGGCATGTCCCTCCCGGGCGACGCCGCGGCGGCCGAAGCGTTCCGGTGAGCCGGGCGGCGCGTCCACCCGCAGGCCGACGAGCGCCACCGGCAGCGTGCCGGAGGCGGTCACCCCGTCGGCGCCGGACCAGCGGGCCAGGCCGGGCTCGTCCAGCATCGCCTCGGCCGGCTCGGCCGGCCGGCTGTTCCGGTCGCCGCGGCGGGCCAGCAGCCGCAGCGCCGCCTCGGCGCGTGGTTCGCCCGGGCCGGCCGGGATGTCCCGTACCCGGGCGATCGCCTCGTCCAGCGCCGTGCGTGCCGCGGCGGGCAGCCGCTCGGCGAGCTGTTCGCGCAGCCGGATCGCCTCGTGCAGCGCCTCGTCGCGGCGGAAACCCCAGCGCCCCTCGAACAGCCGGCCTGACTCCAGCGTCGGCGCGGGCGCCACCTCGGCCCGGTCGTGCGCGACGACTGTGGCGCCGAACCGGGGACTCAGCACCACCACCGTCCACTCCCGGGCCAGCGCCTCGGCCTCGTCCAGCGCCACGCCGTAGGCGCCCTCGGGCAGGTCGGGGGGCGGTCCGCCGACCATCGCCACCACCGTCGCGGCGGCGCGGCCGGCGATGCGCCGGTAGACCTCGCGCTCCCGGGCGAAGTACGGCAGCCGCTGGAACAGCGCGAGCACGACGAGCGGGCCGTCCTCGGCCTCGGCGAGCGCCGCGCGTTCGATGGCGTGGGAGACGGCGACGAGACTGCGTTTGGTGAACTGTTCCAGGGTCCGTCCGCTGTGCACGGGCAGAGCCTAGAGGGACGAGCGCGGCAGCGCACCGGTCGACCGGACCGGCCGCGCCGCACCCGCCTACACTCGGGCGTCGACCGGACGAGGGGGATCGGGGCGAGATGACGAGCACAGGCAGCGTGACCGCCTCCTGGCTGCGGCCGATCCCGCCCGGCGCCGCGCCCCACCTGGTCCGCGCGGGCCACCTCGGCCATGCCGGGCGGCGGCTCGGCGACCTGGTGCAGGGCCGCCCGCCGGGGGTCACCGGCAGCCAGTGGAGCGCCGCCGGGCGGGCATCGCTGGACCTGGTGGTCTGTGCCGCCGGCACCGGGCTGCCGCGCTTCGCCGTGCGGTTCACCGCTCCCGCCCCGGACGGATCGCCCGCCCGGCGGGCCGAACGGCTGACCGACGCGGTCTGCGCCGCCGTCGGCCTGCCGCTGTTGCGCGTCGAGTCGCCGACGCTGGGCGGCACGGAGCAGGTCCGCCGGTTCGTCGAGTACGTGCTCGACGCGCGCGCCTACACCGACGGCACCGACCCGGACAGCGGCGACGCGGTCGGCTTCCGGGACATCATCGGCCGGCTGCCGGACGGCCGGCGCGGACCGGTGAACGACCTCGGCGCGCTGGCCCGGGCCGAGGCGGTCGAGGCGTACGTGGCGGGCCGGATCGCCGACCCGATTCTGCGCGGCCTGCACGTGCGCTGGACCGACGGTCCGGCGGAGGGCTGGGCCTGGGCCGAGGTGCGGCCCGGTCACTGCCTGCTGGAGCGGGTCCGGCTGACCGCGCGCGGCCTGGACTGCGGCGTCGACCCGGGGCGGCTCGCCGAGGATCTGGCCGTGGTGGCGCTGGGGGAGCGGCTGCGTGACCTCGGGGGCAACGCGCCGGCCCTGCTGGAGCGCGCCGAACTGCGGGGGCGGGTACGCGCGCTGGCCGCCCGGCGGGACTCCTTTGACGGCGGATTCGCCTTCGACCACCTCTGCGCCGACTGAAACCGTCCGCGCCCGCGGGCACGGCGACTTTCGATTTTTTCCGATCTCCGGTTGAACCTTCGCCGACGGCGCTCCGTACCTCATCGGGAATGGACGCAGATCTTCCCCGCCGCGCCCGGACGGCGCGGAGACGGTGCGGAAAGGGCATCGTCGGCCATTGACGCGCGACTCAGCGTCGCAGTGATCTCACACCCCGAATTCGTCGGTCCGCCGGGATCACCAGTCAACTACCGGATCGAGAAGGAGAGCAATTCGATGCGCAGGTCCACACGGGCGCGCCGGTCATCCGGTAACGCGCGGAGCAAGCGGATGCTGGCGGTGGTCGGCACGCTCGCGGTCTTCGGCGGCATCGTCGCCGTCACCCAGATCTCGTCCGCCCAGGACCGGCGGACGACCACCCGCGCGGCCTCGGCGTCCTGCGTGCCCGCGAGCCCGGGGGCGACCGCCCCGGACGGTCAGGGCAGCACCACCCGTACCTGGCAGAACGGCCGCTGGGTCCGCAACCACTGGGGTGACGGTCAGATGTCGCCGGCCGAGTGCCAGCAGACCACAGCCGGTGGCGCCGGCGCCGGCACCCCGACGGTGGCCTGCCCGGACGTCCGGAGCCGGCTGCCGCAGGTGCCGGGCCAGGCCCGGGCCGAGGTGGACCGCACCCTGGCGCTGCTGGAGAGCCAGATCGCCGAGGCGAACCGGCGGCTCGCGGCGGAGGGCCGCAACGGCGGCGAGTTCATCAACAACGCGATTCTGGGCCCGCTGGCGGACAAGCGGACCGCGGCGCTCAACCGGATCGCCACCGCGATCGGCCGGGTGGCCCAGCGTCCGCAGGGTCTGGAGCAGTTCGCCCGGTGCGCGGTGAGCGACACCCCGCGTAACGGCGGCCAGAACGGTGGCGGTCAGAACGGTGGCGGCCAGAACGGCGGTGGCCAGAACGGCGGGAACAACGGTGGCGGCCAGAACGGTGGCGGCAACAACGGCGGGAACAACAATGGCGGCGGCCAGAACAACGGCGGCGGCAACGGCCTGAACGTGCTCGCCAAGGACTGCTCCGGCAGTCAGCTCCAGGCGCACGACGGTTTCCAGAACGGCAACCGCTGCGTGAGCACCGCGTTCGGTGAGGTGGGCGCCGCGGCGAACAACCCCTCGCTGCTGATCACGCAGTTCCCGAACCAGGTGCGGCGCAACCAGCCGTTCACGCTGCGGGTGACCACCAGGAACCTGGTGCGGGACCGCTTCCTCGCCGCCGGCCAGGGCGGCTACTACCTGGAGAGCTCGCTGCTCAACGGCCAGGGCCTGGTACGCGGCCACTTCCACACCGCCTGCCGGATGCTGGGCAGCACCCGGCAGCCTCCGAACCCCCAGGACGTGCCGGCGTTCTTCGTCGCCACCGAGGACGGCCGGGGCGGCAACCAGCCGGACGACGTGCTGATCCAGATTCCGGGCCTCGCGCAGTCGGGCCTGGCGCAGTGCGCGGTCTGGGCCGGTGACGGCTCGCACCGCATCCCGATGATGGAGCGGGCGAACCAGACCCCGGCCATCGACGTGGTGCGCATCCGGGTCAACTGAGCGGACGAACGGCCGCGGCCGTCCGGGGACTCCTCCGGGCGGCCGCGGCCGTTCCCGCATAAGGCTCGATGGGAGATGCCCCGAAGGAAATTTCATGCCGGTGGTATCCGGCCGGATGAAGAACATCGACGACAGAAAGCCGACCGGGGCCATGCCGATTTCTCAGCGTGACCCCGGGATGCCCGACGGTGAGCCGGTGGTGCTCAGCGGTTCTTGTACGCCTCGACCACCGACACCGGGATGCGCCCGCGCTCGGAAATCTCGAACCCGTTCTTGGCGGCCCATTCCCGGATGGCACGGTTCTGCTCGCGATCCATTCCCGAGGTGCTCGGCCGGGTCGCGCGGCGGGCGCCCCGGGTGACCTCGGTCCCGCCCCGGCTGATTCGCCGGCCAGCGCTGATGTACGGATCCAGGGCCTTACGCAGGACGCCCGCGTTCTCGTCGGAGACGTCGATCGTGTACGCCACGCCGTCCAGGCTGAACTCGACGGTCCGATCGGCCTTTCCGCCGTCGAGGTCGTCGGTCAGAACAGTGATTACTTTCCTTGCCATCGCCATTACTCCCTGTGTCGGGCGGGGTGTGGCTAAGAGTTTGACCTACCGTGCGGTAATTCCGCAAGAATAGCCGGTCGTTTCCATTCGCCGGGTCGCGGTAAAGGGTGCCGCGATTGGGTGCCCGGCCCGCGGGTGCGACCCTCGGGCGTGGTCTGGGTCACAACCCGGAACAAGGGACACGTTTTGTTACTTGAGCCAAACACGCTCAACCAACGTGATGGCAGGTGTTCGATGGCAACTCTTCCGGTACTTCCGCTGACCGACGCCGTCCTGCTGCCCGGGATGGTCATCCCGGTGACCCTCGACCCGACCACCCAGGCCGCCGTCGACGCGGCCCGCGCCACCGGCGACAAGGAACTCCTGGCCGTACCCCGCATCGACGGCGAGTACGGCTCCGTCGGCGTGGTCGCGACGATCGAGAAGGTGGGCCGGCTGCCCAGCGGCGAACCCGCAGCGGTCATCCGCGGCCTCGCCCGCGCCCGCATCGGCTCCGGCGTACCCGGCCCCGGCGCCGCGCTCTGGGTCGAGGCGACCGCACTCGACGAACCCGCCCCGGCGGGCCGCGCCCGGGAACTCGCCCGCGAGTACCGCGCGCTCATGACGTCGGTGCTCCAGCAGCGCGGCGCCTGGCAGGTGATCGACGCGATGGAGCGGATGACCGACCTGTCCGAGCTGGCCGACTCGGCCGGCTACGCGCCCTGGCTCAGCCTGACGCAGAAGACCGAACTGCTCGCCGCCCCGGACGTCACCGCCCGGCTGGAACTACTCGTCGGCTGGGTGCGGGAACACCTGGCCGAGCAGGAGGTCACCGAGCAGATCAACAGCGACGTCCGCGAGGGGCTGGAGAAGTCCCAGCGCGAGTTCCTGCTCCGCCAGCAGCTCGCCGCTATTCGCAAGGAACTCGGCGAGGACGAGCCGGACGGCTCCGCCGACTACCGATCCCGGGTGGAGGCCGCCGACCTGCCGGAGAAGGTACGCGAGGCGGCGCTGCGCGAGGTCGGCAAGCTGGAGCGGGCCAGCGACGCCTCACCCGAGGCGGGCTGGATCCGAACCTGGCTGGACACCGTCCTGGAGATGCCGTGGAACACGCGTACCCAGGACAACACGGACCTGGCCGCGGCGCGGGCCGTGCTCGACGCCGACCACGCCGGCCTGGCCGACGTGAAGGACCGCATCCTGGAGTACCTCGCGGTGCGCAACCGGCGCGCGGAGCGCAACCTCGGCGTGGTCGGCGGACGCGGCTCCGGCGCGGTGCTGGCCCTGGCCGGCCCGCCCGGTGTCGGCAAGACCAGCCTCGGTGAGTCGGTCGCCCGGGCGCTGGGCCGCACCTTCGTCCGCGTGTCCCTCGGCGGGGTCCGGGACGAGGCGGAGATCCGCGGTCACCGGCGCACCTACGTCGGCGCGCTGCCGGGCCGGATCGTCCGGGCGCTGCGCGAGGCGGGCTCGATGAACCCGGTCGTGCTGCTCGACGAGGTCGACAAGCTGGCCGCCGGCTACGCCGGCTACGCCGGCGACCCGGCGGCGGCCCTGCTGGAGGTGCTCGACCCGGCGCAGAACCACACGTTCCGGGACCACTACCTGGAGGTCGACCTCGACCTGTCCGACGTGCTGTTCCTGGCCACCGCCAACGTGGTCGAGGCGATCCCCGGCCCGCTGCTGGACCGGATGGAGCTGGTCGCGCTGGACGGCTACACCGAGGACGAGAAGGTCGCCATCGCCCGCGACCACCTGCTGCCCCGGCAGCGGGAACGGGCCGGGCTGACCGCCGAGGAGGTCACAGTCGCCGACGACGCGCTGGCGCTGATCGCGGGCGAGTACACCCGGGAGGCGGGCGTCCGGCAGCTCGAACGGGCCCTCGCGAAGATCCTGCGCAAGGTGGCCGTCGCGCTCGCCGACGACCCCGCGCCGGTGCGCGTGGACGCCGGGAACCTGGCCCGCTACCTGGGCCGGCCGAAGTTCACCCCGGAGTCGGCCGAACGCACCGCCGTGCCCGGCGTGGCGACCGGCCTGGCTGTCACCGGCGCCGGTGGCGACGTGCTGTTCATCGAGGCCACCACCATGGAGGGCGAGCCCGGGCTCACGCTCACCGGCCAGCTCGGCGACGTGATGAAGGAGTCCGCGCACATCGCGTGGTCGTACCTGAGGTCGAACGGCCGGCGCTACGGCCTGGACCCGAACGCGCTGGCCGGGCGGCGGATCCACCTGCACGTCCCGGCGGGCGCGGTGCCCAAGGATGGCCCGAGCGCCGGTATCACCATGGTGACCGCGCTGGCCTCACTGGTGACCGGCCGGCCGGTGCGGCCCGAGTTCGGGATGACCGGCGAGGTGACGCTCTCCGGCCGGGTGCTGCCGATCGGCGGGGTCAAGCAGAAGCTGCTCGCCGCGCACCGGGCCGGTCTCACCGAGGTGATCATCCCGAAGCGCAACGAGCCGGACCTGGACGACCTGCCGGCGCAGGTGCGGGAGGCGCTGACCGTGCACACGCTGTCCGACGTGGCGGACGTGCTCGCGCTGGCGCTGCGCCCGGCCGAGATCGGCACGGAGCCGGTGGACGGACCGGCGCTCGCCGCCGTCTGAGGCACCACCACCGCCCCGGCCACCGAATGGCGGCCGGGGCGGCGCCGTGCCGCCGGCCGGGGCGCGCTCAGTGGCGGTCGCGCCGCTCGTAGCCCCGGTCGCGGCGCTCGCCCGGGCCGTCGCCGTCCCGGTCCCGGCGTACGGTCGCCTTGCGGCCCTTGATGGTCGTGCCGCGCAGCCCGGCGATGATCTCGTCAGCCACCCCCTGCGGCACCTCGACCAGGGAGAACCGGTCGGCGATCTCGATCGAGCCGATGTCCCGGCCACTGATCCGGGTCTCCCCGGTGATCGCGCCGACCAGGTCCTGCGGCCGTATCCCGGCCCGCCGGCCCAGCCCGATGAAGACCTGCGTGGTGCCACCGGTACGCGGGCGGCCCGGACCCCGGCGCTCGCCCCGCCCACCGGCCTCCGGCCGGCCCTCGCGCGGGCCCCGGACCGGAACCTGCGGGATCTCCTCCTCGTCGTCCGAGCCCGGCGAGGTCGCCTCGTGCGCCAGCTTCACCGCCGCCAGCGCCACCTCGACCAGGTCGAACTCGTCGGTCAGCGACTCCACGATCGCCCGGTACGGGTCGAGGTCGTCCTCCAGCAGGCTCTCCCGCAGCGCGGCCTGGGTCAGTTCCAGCCGCCGCGTACGCATGTCCGCCACCGTCGGGATCTTGTCGATGGTGATGCGCTGCCCGGTGACCCGCTCGATGGTCTTGAGCATCCGGTGCTCACGCGGCTCGGCGAGCGTGATCGCCACACCCTCCCGTCCGGCCCGGCCCACCCGGCCGATCCGGTGCACGTACGACTCCGGCGCCGACGGCACGTCGTAGTTGACCACGTGCGTGAGCTGCTCGACGTCCAGCCCGCGGGCGGCCACGTCGGTGGCGACCAGCAGGTCCGCCGTGCCGGAGCGCAGCCGGCCCATCACCCGGTCCCGCTGCTCCTGGCTCATCCCGCCGTGCAGCGCCTCGGCCCGGTAGCCCCGGCCGTTCATCGTCTCGGTGAGCCGGTCCACCTCCTCGCGGCTGCGGCAGAACACGATCGCCGCGGTGGGCGACTCGACGTCCAGCACCCGGCCCAGCGCGGCCGGCTTGTGCCCCCGGGCCACGATGTACGCGCTCTGCCGTACCCGGGGCGCCTCCCCGGCGACCTGCCGCTCCCGCTCGATCCGGATGCGGACCGGATCGGTCAGGTGCTTGCGGGCCAGCCCGTCGATGCGGGCCGGCATGGTGGCCGAGAACAGCACGGTCTGCCGGCCGGCCGGGGCGTGCTCCAGGATCGCCTCGATGTCCTCGGCGAAACCCATGTCGAGCATCTCGTCGGCCTCGTCCAGCACCACCGTGGCCAGCGCGCCCAGCCGCAGCGTGCCCCGGGCGATGTGGTCCAGCGCCCGGCCCGGCGTCGCGACCACCACGTCCACCCCGTGGTCCAGCGCGCGCAACTGCCGCCCGATCGGCTGCCCGCCGTAGATCGGCAGCACCCGGGCGCCCAGGTCCTTGCCGTAGCGGTGGAACGCCTCGGAGACCTGCACGGCCAGCTCCCGGGTCGGCACCAGCACCAGCGACACCGGGTCGCCCTCGGCCCGTCCCACAGGCATCCGCTGCAACAGCGGCAGCGCGAACGCGGCGGTCTTGCCCGTACCGGTGGCCGCCTGGCCCAGCAGATCCTGACCGGCCAGCAACGGGGGGATGGCCTCCCGCTGGATCGGCGTCGGTTCCTCGTAGCCGAGCGCGGACAGCGCGCCGAGCAACTCGGTGCGCAGCCCGAGATCGGCGAAGGCGAAGGTGTCCTCGGCGTCGGCGGTAACGGCGGGGTCGGTCGGGGTCGGTGCGGCGCTCATACGACAAGCTTTTCATCACCGCCGCGCACCGGTCGCGGCGACCGGGCAAACGTTCGCCGCGCCACCCGGCCGCCGCCCGATCCCGGTGACCCGGCGTGACCCCGTGCCCCCGCCGGGTCACCGGGACAGGGCGGCCAGCAGCGTGGTGAGGCCCACCCCGACGTCGATCACCGCGCACCACAGCGCGTACCCGCGCGGCACCACCGTGCCGGTGCGGTGGTGCCAGGCGTCCCAGGCCGCGTGGACGAGCCAGCCCACCCCGACGATCGCTCCGGCGAGGCCGGCGGACGCGACTGTGGCCACGACCGCCAGGCCACCCCACACGCCCGCGCCGGCGAGCTGCGCCACCAGCGCGCGCCGGTCTCCCCACTGCCGCCGCCCGGTGCCGATCAGCAGGTAGCCGGCCGGCAGGACCAGCAGCGTCCACGGCGCGAAGACGGTGGGCGCGAACCACATGTCCACCGTCAGGAGCAGCGCCAGCCCGGCCGGCCACCCGCGCGCCACGGCCGCCGTGACCGGATCGCGGCGGGGCGGCGCGGCGGGCGTGTGCCGGTGCCGCAGCGCCACCAGCAGCATCGCCGGCACCATCAGCAGGTGGCCGCCGAGCAGCAGCGTGTCGTCCCCGGCCCACCCGGCCCACCAGGGCGGGAGCAGCAGCAGGAACGGCACGTACATGGCGGCCGACATCTCCGCGGTGGCGGCCCGGCCGTCCCCCCGGTACCACATCCACGCGGCCATGCCCGCCGCCATGTTCGTCGCCATGACCAGCGCGCCCACGTCCGGCCGCGCCAGCACCGCCGCGCCGCCCAGCAGGCTCCCGCCCACCCGCCACAGCGGCCCGAGCAGCACCATCCCGGCCACCATCGCCACCACCATCCCGGCCAGGTGCCGGGTCCGCGCCCACCCGGCCCACCGCCGGGGTACGACCACAGTCATCTCCGTCATGCCCCGACCCTGCCGCCGCCCGGCGCACCGGAGAAGGCACGTCAGTCATCGGGAAACCGTGCGGACCGCACGGTCCGGCCGTGACATCTCCCCCGGGTGGGCGGGCCGGTGCACGCCCTAGGATCGGCGGGCATGAGCGTCGATCCGGCGGACCACCGGCTGCGCCGGGCCCGGCGGGTCACGCTGCTGTCGCTGGCCACCAACGCGTGGACCACGGTGTTGCTGCCCGCCGTCGGCCTGGCCCGCGAACCCGACCCGGTACGCGTCGCGCTCGGCGTGGCCGGGCTGCTCGGGTTCACCGCCGCCCAGATCGCGGTGCTGCACGCCGCCGTCACGCCGTGGCTGCCCGTACCGGCCCGTCGCCGCCGGCACGCCGCGCTCACCGTGGCGGCGCTGCTCAGCCTGCCGCTGCTCGGCCCGGTCGCGGCCGGAACCTGGCCCACCTGGGCGTGGCTGGGGGCGTCCCTGGTCGGCATGACGCCGCTGCTGTTCCGGCCCGCGGTCGCGGCGGCGGCCGTGGCCGGTGTGCTCGCGCTCTCCGCCGCCGTCACCTGGGCGGCGGGTGGGTCGGTGCTCACGGCGCTGCTGGTCACCGGCGTGGTGGGCGCCGGGATCGCCGCGCTCACCTGGGTCCAGGTCTGGTTCTGGGACCTGCTCGTCGAGGCCCGGCAGGGGCAGGCCGCCCAGGCGCGGCTCGCCGCCGCCGAGGAACGGCTGCGCTTCGCCCGGGACGTACACGATCTGCTCGGCCACGACCTCACAGTGATCGCGCTCAAGGCCGAGCTGGCGGAGCGGCTGGCGCCGCGCGACGCCGCCCGGGCCGCCCGGGAGGCGGCGGAGGCGCGGCGGCTCGCCGCGACGGCGCTGACCCGGGTACGCGCGGCGGTGCACGGCTACCGCGCCGTCGACCTGGCCGAGCAGGCCGCGGCGGTGGGGGAGGTGCTGCGCTCCAGTGGCGTACGCACGACAGTGGTGCCGCCGGACGGTGCGGTGCCCGCGCCGGTCGCCGCCGACCTGGCGGCCGTGCTGCGCGAAGCCGGGACCAACGTGCTGCGGCACAGCCGGGCCGGCTGGTGCCGGATCGAGATCATCCGGGAGGACGGCGTGGTGACACTCACCGTACGCAATGACGGCGTCCGTGCCGACGACGGCCCGGACCGGCTCAGCGGCGGCCTGCGCGGGCTGGCCGACCGGCTCGCCCCGGCCGGCGGCCGGGTCCGGGCCGAGGCCGCCGACGGCGTGTTCAGCCTGGTGGCGACAGTGCCGGTGACGCCGTGATCCGGGTGCTGCTGGCCGACGACGAGGAGCTGATCCGGCTCGCCCTGGCCGCGCTGCTCGACCTGGAACCGGACATCGAGGTGGTCGCGCACGCCCGCGACGGGCGCGGCGCCCTGGACGCCGCGCTGGCCCACCCCCCGGACGTCGCCGTGCTCGACCTGGAGATGCCGCCGCCCGGCGGTGTGGAGGTCGCCGCCGAGCTGACCCGGGCGCTGCCCGGCTGCGCCCCGGTGATCCTCACCGGACACGGCCGCCCCGCTCAGCTCCGCCCGGCGCTCGCCGCCGGGGTACGCGGGTTCCTCGCCAAGGGCGCCCCCGGCGGCGCGCTGGCCGACGTGATCCGCCGGGTGCACGCCGGCGCCCGCTACGTCGACCCCGCGCTCGCGGCCGACGCGCTCACCCTGCCCGAGTGCCCGCTGACGCCGCGTGAGCTGGAGACCCTCCGGCTGGCCGAGCTGGGCACCCCGGTCGCGGTGATCGCCCGGCGGACCCACCTGGCCGCCGGCACTGTCCGCAACCACCTGAGCGCCTGCGTGCAGAAGCTCGGCGCGGCCGACCGGGCCGAGGCGGTACGGCGGGCGCGCGAGGCCGGCTGGCTCTGACGTACGGGGCGTCGCGCGCGGTCGCCGGCGACTAGCCTGATCACGTGCGGACGGTCGAACTGCTCTGCGCTCCTCAACTGGAAGCGGCGGTTCGCGCTGCCTGGGACCGGCTCGCCGCCGCCGGGCTGCCCAGCCTGGCCCGCAACACGCACCAGACGAACCGGCCGCACCTGACGCTCGCCTCGGTCGAGGAGTTCCCGCCCGGCGCCGAGCAGCGCCTGGCCGACCTGTGCGACGCGGCGCTGCCGCTGCCGGTGCGGCTGGGCCGGGTGACGGTGCTCGACGGCAGCGCGCCGCTGGTGTGGCTGGTCCGGCCGACGCCGCAGCTCGTCGCGTTGCACGGTGCGGTCTGGGACGTGCTCGCCGAGGCGCCCGGCGGGCACTCGTGGCACCGTCCCGGCCGGTGGGTGCCGCACCTGAGCCTGGCGCTGCGGTTCGGCGCGGCGGACCGGCGCCGCGCCCGGGCGGTCGCCGGGGCCCACCCGCCGGCCGGTGCGTTCGTGGCGGCGCGCAGCTACGACGGCGACACCCGCACGGTCAGCGAGCTGACCACCGCCGCCCCCCGTTCCGGCGGCTGAGCCGGGGCCGCCCCCTCACGTGAGGGGACGGCCCGGGACGTCAGCGGTGGAAGCGCAGGTATTCGAACTCGGCGATCACCGCCGGTGTCGCGCCTCCGTGCGCCACCAGCCCGATCCGCGGCGTCGTGCCGGCCGGGAACGCCCACACCGCGCCCCACGTCCAGCGCCTGCCGTCGCGGCTGGACCCGGCCCGGAACTCGTGCTCGCCGTTGACCGGGTCGATCCGGTGGGCCAGCCGCAGCCAGGTCGTGGTGCCCGGGGTGCCGACGATGCTGCCGCCGTACACGGGCTGCCCGGCGAAGGGCAGCTCGTAGCCGTACTCGACCTGCCGGGTGTTCCAGATCGCCACCTGGGTCAGCCGGGCGAACCGGTCGTCGTCGACGTACGCGACCAGGCCCGCCTGCTGGTAGTTGCGGACGCTGTCCTCGCCCAGGTCGAGCGTCACCTTGGTCTCGGCGACGTAGTTGCCGGCCGGCGCGTCGCGCAGCAGCACCGAGGCGGTGTTGCCGGTGCCGGACAGGTCGGCGTCCTGCACCGGCCAGCGCAACGCGCCGCCGCTCACCGTGGCGCCCGGGTCCTGGCGGACCCACGCCCAGGCCGGGTCGAGGCCGCCGGTGAACTCGTCGGAGTAGCCGCGCAGCACCGGGCCGACCCGGGGGTCGGGGACGGTGTGCCGGGCCGGGCGGTACAGCCGGACGGCGCTGACGTTGTCGAACTCGGCCGGCCCGCCCTCGGCGCGCACGGACAGCTCACCGGCGCCGGGGCGGGGGAGCCGCGCGGTCACCTGGGCCACCGGGTCGCCGAGGCGGGACGGGCTGAGCGTGGCGACGAGCTGCCGCCCGCGTACCTCGATGGCGAGATTGTGCCGGTCGCGCAGGTCGAGGCCGGCGGGCAGCGCGGTGGACGCGCCGCCCGCGCTCAACCGGCCGCGCCCGACGCGGACGTCCACGCCGCGCAGCCGCAGCCCGGCGGTGGCCGCGCCGGTCAGCCGCAGGTCGGTCTCCACCCGCAGGTCACCGCCGATGCGGGTACGCCAGGTGAGCGTGCCGCTGCCGGTCAGCACCCCGCCGGTGGCCTGCCAGCGGCCGCGCTCGGCCCGCCAGCCGCGCAGGTCTCCGGTGGCGAACCGGGCGTCGACCGGCCCGGTGGTGACCGGCGCGGGCCGGGCGGCGACGGAGGGACCGGCGCCCGCGTTCACGGTGGGCCATCCGTCGACCCAGTCGAGGCGGTCCAGCAGCATCGGCCGCTCGTTGACGCCGAACGGCTCGTCCAGGTACGGGTCGGCGCGGTCGATCGCGTGGTAGGCGATCCAGTCCTGCCCGGACAGGTCGGTGAGCACCGCGTTGTGCCCGGTGCCGATCCAGCGGTTGCCGTTCTGGGTGAGCACGGGCGTGCCGCCGGCCCGGGACACGTCGAGGCGCTGCCCGTCCCGGTCGGCGAACGGGCCGCGCGGGTCACGGGACCGGCCGACCTGGACGGAGTAGCCGGTGGCCGGGC
Source organism: Micromonospora sp. NPDC049203 (assembly GCF_043197215.1). Lineage (NCBI taxonomy): Bacteria > Bacillati > Actinomycetota > Actinomycetes > Micromonosporales > Micromonosporaceae > Micromonospora > Micromonospora sp. NPDC049203. The sequence goes on from NZ_JBICSV010000015.1 coordinate 16,390, forward strand.
CGGCGCAGCAGTTCGCGGTGGACGCGAACAGGTAGTACCAGCCGTCGCGGCGCAGCACGTACGCGCCCTCGAACTTGTTGTCGATCGCGACCGGTGTCGGCGTGCCGACCGCGCGCAGCCCGTCCGGCGACAGCTCGGTGACCGAGACGCCGCCGTAGTAGCTGCCGTAGTAGAGCCAGTGCCGGCCGTCGGCGCCGGTGAGCTGGCTCGGGTCGATCGTCCACAGGTAACCGCCGCCCGCGCCGGGTCGCGGCGCGACCACTGGCGTGTCGGCGAAGGTCCACGGTCCCGCCGGGCTCGGCGCGGTGGCCACGCCGACGGCGGTGTCGAACGTGTCGTCGGAGACGCCTGTGTCGGTGACAGTCACGTACATGACCCAGCGGCCGGCCACCCGCCGCACGTCCGGCGCCCAGAACGCGGCACCGGGCGCGGCGTAGGCGGGCCGCTGGTCCGGGGCGAACGCGTCGCCCACGAAGGACCAGTCGACCAGGTCGGCCGAACGCGCGATCGGCACCCGGTGCGCCCGGCCTTCGCCCTCGCGCAGCGGGTCGGAGGTGCCGAAGGCGTACCAGAGCCCGTCGTCGCCGCGCACCACGACCGGGTCGGCGAAGGTGTCGGCGAACCCGGCGGAGACCGGGTTGCGGTAGCGGCCGGGCTCGGCGGCGGACGCGGGGGCCGCGCCGGCGAGCAGGAGCGTGAGTACGGCGGCGAGCGCGCCACCGCGGCGGAGGTGTCCCATCGGGCCTGCCCTCGGGGATAGACGGAGGTGCCGGTGCCACCGTTTCTACAACGTTGGAGAGACTGCTGTAAAGAACCCCGGACCGTTCGGCGCGGCCCGAACCGTGCCCGTGTCAGCATGGGCCGATGACCACCGGTGCCGACGGACGCGGACTCGCCGGGTTCGCCGCGCTGCTCGCCGACCCCACCCGGGCCGGCTTCTGCCTCGCCCTGCTCGACGGCCGGGCCTGGACCGCCGGGGAACTGGCCCGCGCCGCCGGGGTCGCCGCGTCCACCGCGAGCGACCACCTCACCCGGCTGGTCGCCGGCGGCCTGCTGGTCGAGCAGCGGCAGGGCCGCCACCGGTACGTCCGCCTCGCCGACCCGGCCGTCGCGCAGCTCGTCGAGGACCTGGCCGCGCGGGCGCCCGCACCGGCGACCCGCCCCGCACGTTGCGCGCCGCGTCGGCCGGGATCGCCCTGGCGTACGCCCGCACCTGCTACGACCACCTGGCCGGGCGGCTCGGCGTGCTGCTGCACGACGCCCTGCTCGCCCGTGGCGTGCTCGACCGCTCCGGCGGGCTGGCGCTCACCGGCGCGGGAGTGGCCTGGTTGGCCGGCCTCGGCGTACCTGTCGAACCGCTGCGCGCGACCCGGCGTCCGCTGGTCCGCGACTGCCTGGACTGGACCGAACGGCGCCCGCACCTGGCCGGCGCGGTCGGCGCGGCGCTGTGCGGGCGTTTCCTCGACCTCGGCTGGACCGCGCGCGGCACCGGCCGGGCGGTACGCCTCACCCCGGCCGGGCGGGAAGCGCTGGCCGAGGCGCTCGGGCTCGACCCGGCGCTGCTGGCCCCGCCCGCCACCCGCGACACCGGCCCGGCCCGCGCCTGACCCGGCCCGGCGGAGCCCGCACGGATCGTTCGGCCCGGACCGAACCGTTCCCGCCCTACGGTCGGGCGATGGACCTACCGACGATCACCCCTCCCGCGGGCACCCCGCCCTGCGGACCCCCGAGCCTCGGCGACGACGGCTGGGTGGTCACCCGGCACGCCGACGTCAGCGCCACCCTGACCGACAGCCGCTGCGTGGTGCCGCCGGTCGCGGACGGACCGGTGGGCACCCTCGCCTGGCTGCGCGCCTCGGTGAGCCGGTTCAGCCCGCCGGGCCGGCACGCCGCGCGACGAGCCGTCGGGGTGGCGGCACTCGATGCCCTCGACCCAGGGGACCTGCGCCTCGCCGCCGCGCGGCTGACCGAGCGGACCCTCGACCTGCCGGGCGGGGAGGACGTGACCCCGGCTCGGCGCGTACCCCTGCTGGTGCTGGCCGCGCGGCTCGGCCTGGCCGACCCGGCGGCGGCCGTCCCGGAGGTCGGGGCGGTGGCCGCCGCCTACCATCCGGGCGCGGACGAGGCGGCGGTGCGGCGGGCGGACCGGGCGGTCGCGGCGCTGCTGGCCCTGTCGCCACCGGCGCGGGCCGAGGTGACGGCGAACCGGCTCGGGCTGCTGGTGCAGGCCGCCGACGCCACCGCCGGGCTGATCGACGCCGCCGTACGGCACGGACTCGCCGCGCCGGACGGGCTCGCCACGACCACGCTGCTCGCCGAGGTGCTGCGGCTGGACCCACCGGTACGGCTCACCCGCCGGGTCGCCGCCGACGCGCTGAGCCTGGGCGGCCGGGCGGTGCGGGCGGGCGACCGGCTGCTGCTGCGGTTCGACTCCGCGAACCGCGACCCGGCCGCCTTCGGTGAGCCGGACCGGTTCCGGGCCGACCCGCCGGGCGCGGTGCTGACCTTCGGCGCCGGTCCGCGCGGCTGCCCGGGGGAGCGGCACGCGCTCGCCCTGGCGACCGGCGTGGTCGACGTGCTGCGCCGTGCCTCCGGCGCGCTGAGCGAGGGGAGCCGGCGATGACCGACAGGTACCGCGCGTTCCGGGAGCTGCACCGGCCCGGTGACCCGCTGCTGCTGCCGAACGCCTGGGACCACGCCTCCGCCGCGGCGCTCGCCGCCAGAGGGCATCAGGCGATCGGCACGACCAGCCTGGGCGTCGCGGCGGCGGCCGGCCGCCCGGACGCCCTCCGGGCCACCCGCGCCGAGACGCTGGAGCTGGCGTACCGGCTGCGGGGCCTGCCGGCGCTGCTGACTGTGGACGTCGAGGACGGCTTCCACGACGACCCGGCCGAGGTGGCGCGCTTCGTCGGCGAGTTGGCCGCCCTCGGCGTGGTCGGCGTGAACCTGGAGGACGGCCGCCCGGACGGGCACCTGGCCCCGGCGGAGCACGTGGCCGCCGTGATCGCGGCGGTCCGCGCCGCCGTGCCGGAGATGGTCGTCAACGCCCGCACCGACGCCTGGTGGCTGGACGTGCCGTCACCGCTGGACGAGGCACTCCGGCGGGCGGCGGTGTTCCGGGCGGCCGGCGCGGACTGCCTGTTCGTACCGGGCGCACCCGACGACCTGGTCGGTGTGCTCGCCGCCGGGGCCGGGTTGCCGCTGAATGTGCTGTACCGGCCGGGCGGCCCGGACCTGGCCGCCCTCGGACGGCTCGGCGTGGCCCGGGTCAGCACCGGCTCGCTGCTGTTCCGGGCCGCCCTCGGCGCGGCGCTGCACCTGGCCGACGCGATCGGCGCCGGGCGCGACCCGCGCCTGCCCGCTCCGCCCGGGTACGAGGAGGTGCAGGCCTTGGCCCGGCCATTCGCCACCTGATCGGGCACCTTCGGGACAGATGCGAGGATTGCCACCCTCTCGCCTGATTACGGTGTGTGCAGGCCCAATCACGCCGTGTCCTGACCGAGAGGGGACGGAGACCATGCGAGTGCCCAGCCGCAGCCCAGGTCGCCAGCCCGGTCCCGCAGTCACACCCACCGCCCCCGCCCGGCGGGTGCCCGCCGCCGGGTGGCACGGCGGCGCCGCGCCGGACCTGGCCGCGTACCGGGCGGCGGTCGCGGACCTCCTGGTCGAGGTGGGCGCCCTCGCCGACGGGCCGTCGGCCACCGCCCGTCAGGTGCTGCTCGACCAGCGGCTGCGCGAACCGGCCATCGCCGCCGTCCTCGACGCCACCCCGCAGGGCCTGATCGGCGCCCGGGAGACGCTGCTGCTGGAGATGGCCCGCTACCAGCCCAACGCGCGCAGCTCCGCGCAGGACCTCACCGCGCTGGTGCGGATCTACCTGCTCTCCCGCGTGGACGTGCTCTGGTGGCGGGACAGCCCGACGTTCCTCACCGACGACCAGGTGCGCACCAGCACCGAACTGGTCGACCTGGAGTGGCTGCGCCGCCGCGGCCTGCTCGAATTCCGCTACCAGGAGCAGCCCGCCACAGTGGTGGGACGCGGACTGCGGGCCCTCCGGCGGCGGCTGCGCCCGGACGCCACACCGCGTACCGCCGGGCTGCTGTTCCGCCGGGCCCGCCGCGAGATGATCGCGTTCCTCAACGACCTGGCCCGGGAGTTCACCGCCATCGCGCCCGACGGCACGCCACCGCTCTGGGTGACCAGCCTGGCCCGCAGCGCCGAACACCAGTACCGGCTGCGCCGCCTCGGGTACGCGGCGATGGTGCCCAGCGGCCACTGCCTCGGCTGGGCCGCCGACGTCGAACTGGAGTGGTACGACCGCTTCGGCGCCCGCCCCGCGCTCGCCGGGCTGCTGCTGGCCCGCCAGGACGCGGGCGAGGTGAACGTGGTCGACGAGGGCCAGGCGTGGCACGTCTGCCTCGCCCCGGCCGCCCGCCGCCGGTACCGGCGCGCGTACGAGGCCGAGATGGGGGTGTGACAGGTGTGCGGCATCGCGCTGAGCATCGGCCCCGACGCCGACCCGGCCACCTTCCGGCGGATGCTCGCCGCGCTCGCGCCGCGCGGTGAGGTCACCGAGACCCGGCAGGAGAACGGCCTGCTCGCCGGCGTACGACGGCTGAAGATCGTGGACCGGGACCGGTCCGTCCAGCCGTGGATGTCACCCGACGAGCGGCACCTGCTCTGCTTCAACGGCGAGATCTTCAACCACCACGAGCTGCGCGCCGAGCTGACCCGGCTCGGCCACGGGTTCCGCACCTGTGGCGACACCGAGGTGGTGCTCGCCGCGTTCCGCCAGTGGGGCGGGAACGCGGTACGCCGGCTGCGCGGCGAGTACGCGTTCGTGATCGTCGAGCGGGACAGCGGCCGGGCGTACCTGGCCCGCGACCCGCTCGGCGTCAAGCCGCTGTACTGGTCCCGCCTGCCCGGGTGCCTGCACCTCGCCTCCGAGGTCAAGGCGCTGGTCGGGCACGGGGCGCCGATCGGCGAGGTGGCGCCCGGCCACCACGGCTGGGTCGAGCCCGGCCGCCCGGTCCGGCTGGGCCCGCACGTCGACCTGCTCACCCTCGGCGACGGCCTGCCGGTGATCGACGACCCGGAGGAGGCGGCCCTGCTGGTCCGCGTCGCGCTCACCGACGCGATGCGCGCCCGGCTGGACACCGACCTCACCGTCGGCGTGGTGCTCTCCGGCGGCCTGGACAGCTCGCTGGCACTGCTGCACGCCCGGGAACTGCACCCGGATTGCGTGGCCGTCACCATCGGTGTGCCGGAGAGCCCGGACGTCGCGTACGCCCGGCGGCTCGCCGCCGACCTCGGCGTACCGCACGAGGTGATCGAGCTGCGCCCGCGCGACATCCGGCTCGCCGACGTCCGCGAGGCGATCCGGATCTCCGAGCTGACCGAGTACGGCGACATCATCAACGCGGTCGTCTCGGTGCCGATCTTCCGGCGGCTGCGCGAGATGGGCGTCCGGGTGGTGCTCACCGGCGACGGCTCGGACGAGCTGTTCGGCGGCTACCCGATGTACCACCGGGTCGGACCGGAGCGGTCCCGGCGGCTGTTCCTGCACAAGATCCGCAACCTCTGCCGGACCGAGCTGCAACGGGTGGACCGGGCCAGCATGGCGCACGGCGTGGAGGCGCGGGTCCCGTTCCTCGACCTCAGCGTCGTCGAGCTGGCCATGCGGCTGCCGCTGGACGTGAAACTGCGCGACGGGCAGGAGAAGTGGATCGTCCGGCGGGCCTTCGCGGACCTGCTGCCCTCCTACGTCCGGCAGCGGCCGAAGAACCCGATGTCGTACTCGTCCGGGCTGCACGAACGCGCCCGCCTCTACAAGCCGCTGTTCGCCCGGCTGCACCGCTCGTTCGGCTACGACCTGCTGGAACCGGTCCGCCGGGACTTCGACAGCGTGCTCACCCGCTGTGGCAACGACCTCGACCGGGCCATCGCCGAGGGCATCGCCCGGCCCGACTACACGGTGCTGGAACACGCCCGCGACCTGGTCGGCGCGGCCCGCTGGAACGCCGCCCCGATGGTCCGCCGGCTGGTCAACCCGCGCCGCACCCGAGGCGACGAGGCGCCGCTGCCCGGGTGAGCCGGCTCGTCGCCGGGCCGTCCGGCCGGTGCGCGGCGTGCCGGATCAGCGTCGCAGGTCCACGTCGGCGGCGACCCCGGAGACCGGGTCGAGGCAGTGGACCGTACGGCCCGGACGCAACCGGGCGTCCGAGGCGTACCGGCGGGTCAGCTCCCGCTCGGCGGCGGCGTCGCCGCGGTCGGCGGCCACCAGCAGCGCGGCGACCTCGTCGACCAGCGTGAGGTCGGCGCCGGTCAGGTCCTCGGTCATGGCCCCGAACTCGTCCCAGAGCAGCACCTCGTCCTTGTGCCGGTGGGCCAGCTCCAGCAGCACGTAGTCGTGGACGAGCCAGTCGCCCCGGATCGGCAGCGACGGGTCGACGCCGTAGGTGTCCGGGTCGATCCGGCCCGCCCGGTACGCCAGCCACACCCGGGCCGCCGACTCGAAGTGCCCCGCCTCCGGGTCGATGTCGTAGCCGTCGAACCCCCGGTCGCCGGCCGGGTCCAGCTCCGGGTCGGACCAGACCCAGCGCGCACCGTCCCACCACTCCGCCAGCACGTGGTCGTAGTGCCAGTCCGGGGAGAAGTAGCTAGCGAACCCGACCCGGCTGCGGGCCGGGATCCCGTGCCGGCGCAGCGCCGCGACGGTGAACAGCGTGTGGTCCCGGCAGCAGCCGGCGACCCGCTCGGCGGCCGGGCGCGCGGCGGTCAGCGGCAGCGGGAACCGGGACTGGTCGGTGTCGAGGATGCGGTCCAGCCAGCGCAGGTTGACCTCGGCCCGGCGGACGTCCGGCAGCTCCACGCCACCGGCGCGGTAGTGGATGATCACGTTGCGGGCGGTCGCCGCGACGGTCGGCAGGTCGGCGGGCACGGCGTCGAGCAGCGCCGCGTGGTGGCGGGGATCGCTGTACGGGGAGTGGGTCCGGTAGTCGTCGACGTCCATCCGGCCATTGTCGGCGCGGAACGCGGCAGGCGGGATCCCGCTCGGCGCGCAATTTCACGCCGGACCCGACGGCGGCGACCCGAGGCGGCGGTCGCGGAGCTGACCGGGTCCCCGATGGACATCCGTGCGTGCCTCTTCTAGCGTCGCTGCCATGCGGAGGACCCTCATCGCCGGCGGGCTCGCGCTGCTCCTGCTCGCCACGGCCTGCGGGGAGGACAGCCCGCCCGGCCCGCCGGCCACGGCCGGCTCGCCGACCGCCTCACGGCAGGACCCGGGGCAGGTCGAGCGGACCCTGGCCAGCCTCCGCAAGATCGACGATCTGCCGATGTACGAGATGACGTACGACGGCGACTACGACCCCACCGCCGGGCTGGCCGGGTCGACGCCGCCGAGCCCGTTCGGCTGCTCGCTGTTCGCCGCGCTCGCCGACCGGGAGCGCCCGCTGTTCGCCCGCAACTTCGACTGGGAGCCGAACCCCGCGCTGGTGCTGCGCACCGACCCGCCGGACGGGTACGCCTCGATCTCCCTCGTCGACATCTCCTACCTGGGTGTCTCCGCCGACCCGACGGGGGACCGGCGGCTGCTGGACGCGCCGCTGCTGCCGTTCGACGGCATGAACGAGCGGGGTCTCGCGGTGGGGCTGGCCGCCGACGACGGGGCACGCGCCGAGCCGGTGCCCGGACTCCCGAAGGTCGGCTCGGTGCGCATCCTGCGCCTGGTGCTCGACTCCGCTGCCACAGTGGACGAGGCGGTCGCCGTGTTCCGGCGCTACAACCTCGACTTCGACGGCGGGCCGCCGCTGCACTACCTGCTCGCCGACGCGACGGGCGCGTCGGCGGTGGTGGAGTTCGTCGACGGGAAGATGACGGTGGACCGGCGACAGGGCCCGTGGCAGGCGCTCACCAACGTGCCCGCCGTCGGGGTGCCGGACCGGGAACTGCGTCAGGACCGCAGGTACGGGGTGCTGGCGAAGGAACTGGACCGCACCGGCGGGGTGGTCGACGCGGCCGGCGCGCTGCGGCTGCTGAACGCGGTACGCCAGTCGCACACCCGCTGGTCGGTGACGTACGGGTTGCGCAGCGGCGAGGTGCGGGTGCTGACTGCCGGTGGCGGCACCCGCGACTACCGGCTGCCGATGAGCTGACGGGTCAGCTCCAGACGGGTGGCGCCTGGCCGTAGGCGGGTGGCAGGTGCGGCCAGCTCAGTGGATGGCCGTCGAGCCGCCCCGGTGGACTGATCGCGGTCCAGCCGTTCCCGAGCGCCGTCCGGTAGGTGTCGGCCCGGCGCTCCGGGTCGTCGTCACCGCTCGACCGGGCCGGCCGGCTGCCCTGGTCGAGCAGCCACCGCGCGGTCCTGGCGAGGGACACCGAGACGTGGGTGGCCTCACCGGTGCGGGCGCGTCGCCCGAGCGCGGCCAGCGCACCGGCGGCGAGGAGGTAGCCGGTGGCGTGGTCGAGCAACTGGCAGGGCAGGGCACCCGGCCGGACGCCGTCGGTGCTCGTGGCCCAGCCGATGCCGGTGGCGATCTGCACCAGGCTGTCGAAACCGCGCCGGGTGCCCCACGCTCCGGTCGTACCCCACGCGGACAGCGTGACGACCACGGTGCCGGGGTGCCGGTCGGCGACCTGGTCCGGGTCCAGCCCGAGCCGGCGCAGCGCACCCGGCCGGTAGCCGGTCACGAGGACGTCGGCCTGGTCGAGCAGGCGGTGCAGCGCCGCGCGGCCGCTGTCCGTGCCGGCGTCCAGGAACGCGCTCGCCTTGCCGATCACGCCGTCGACGGCGTGCAGCGCCGGCTCCGGGCGACGCGGATCGTCGACCCGCAGCACCTCGGCGCCGAGCGCGCCGAGCATCCGCGTGCCCACGGGGCCCGCGATGACCCGGGTCAGGTCGAGCACCCTCACCCCGGACGCCGGCAGCGGGCCCGGACCGGCCGGCGCGAGCGGGCCACGGCGCAGCGGCGTCATGGTCACCAGCGGCGGCGTCTCCGGGGTGCTCTCCGCCTGCCACTGCTCGGGGGTGCGGGCCGCCACGGCGAGCCCGCCGGCGGCGTACACGACACGTTCGACCTCCCGCGCCGGGCGGCCGGCGATCACGCCGGCCAGCCGCGTCCGCACCTCGGCGTCCGGACCGTCGGGCACGCCGAGGGACGCCAGCAGGGCGCTCCGGTGCCACGGGTAGTTCGCGTGGGTGCGCACCCAGCCGTCCGCGGCCCGCCACAGCCGGGACAGGGGAGCGAAGCCGTCGATGCCCCGCCCGTCGGCGTCGCGTAGCCAGACCTCGCCGCGTACCGCCGCCGCCACGTGTTCGCTGTCGAGCGCGATGTCGGGCCGCCGGCCGGTGCGCGCGGCGGCCAGCTCGGCGGCGGCGGTGAGGCAGGCGGCCACGGACGCGGTGGCGCAGTCGGCGACCGCCAGCGGCGACGCCAGCACCGAGGGCCGCGGATCGCCGGTCGGCGTGGGCCCGGCGGCGCCCGCCAGCCCGAGGTCCGTCAGCACACCCTCCAGCAGAGTTCCCACCCGGACATCTTCGCCGACTCGGGGGCGTCCGAGTCGGCTCACGGCGGGTGCCGCTGGTCACGCGCCGGGCCCGGTGCCCCTTTCGGAGGCGCCGGGCCCGGCGACGGTCAGCGGGTCACCAGCTCAGGTAACCGGCCTGGGTCTGCACGTTCAGCTCGGGCACCAGCAGGAACTGCGCCAGCCAGGTACGCGGGTCACGCAGCTCCAGCACGTCCAGTCCCTTCTGGATGTCGCTGGAGTAGATGTGGCCGTTGTACCAGTAGGCCGACCAGGACCCGCCGGTACGCAGCTGCGTGGCGTCCAGCGGCCCGCGCTCCCAGTAGGCGATCTCGGTGGGCTTGCGGGAGTCGGTGAAGTCCCACACCGAGATGCCGCCCTGGTACCACGCCTGGACCATGATGTCGCGGCCGGGCACCGGGATCAGCGAGCCGTTGTGGGCCACGCAGTTCTCGGTGTCCGCGTTGGCCCGGGGGATCTTGTAGTAGCTGCGGAACTCCAGCTTGCGGGCGTCACCGCGGCCGGTGATGTCGTAGACGGCGTCCGCGCCCCGGTTCGGGCCGACCTCCTCGTTGCAGGTGGCCGCGCCGCCGCCGCCCAGCTCGTCGGTGAAGACGACCTTGGTGCCGGCGTTGTTGAACGTGGCGGAGTGCCAGAACGCGAAGTTCACCGCGTCGGTGACCCGCTCGATCACCCGGGGCGCCTCGCGGTCGGAGATGTCCAGCAGGATGCCGTCACCCATGCACGCACCGGCGGCCAGGTCCTTCGCCGGGTACGCGGTGATGTCGTGACAGCCGGTGGTGGCCGACGACTGGCCGGGGATGCCCGGGTATCCGCCGTCCGGGAACAGGTTCGGCGTGGCGATGACGGAGGCCGTGGTCGGGTCCTTCACCGGCACCTTGACGATGGAGATGGAGTCGTGCGGCGGCTGGCAGTCCGGGAACTCGGCCCGCGGGCTGTACGAGGAGACGTACAGGTAGGCGTTCCGCTTGTCCTTGCCGGGCACCAGCGTGTGGGTGTGCGAGCCGCACGCGGTCTCCACCGACTTGATGTAGCGCGGGTTGCGCTTGTCCCGGATGTCGAAGATCTTGATGCCCTCCCAGGACTCCTTCACCGACGCCGGCTGGCTGGTGCTGGCGCAGGAGTCGTCGCTGCGGGAGGAGTCGGTCGACAGGAACAGCAGGTTGCCGTGGACCGAGATGTCGTTCTGCGAGCCGGGGCAGAGCACCTGGGACACGATCGCCGGGCGGCTGGGGCGGGAGACGTCGTAGACGACGAACCCGTCGTAGTTGCCGACGAAGGCGTACCGGCCCTGGAAGGCGATGTCGGTGCCCAGTGCGGCAGTGGTGTCGAACGGCGCCTGCTTCGGCAGGTTCGCCACCTGACGCAGGTTGGGGCTGCTGGAGATCTCGTCGACACCGGGGACGGCGTCGTCCACGGTGGCCGGCGCGGCCTCGGCCCGGGGGACCTCCTGCGCGCTGCTCGGCGGTGCGGTGAAGACACCGGCGAGCAGCAGGCCGGCGGCGGCGAGGCTGACGGTCCGGACTCGGGACGTGCGGATGTTGATCATCGGCAACACCCTTCGAAAGGGGGTCATGATTCGCCACACCCTACCTATTTGAGACGGCCATCAATGTGATCCGGGTCACACTTGGGAACTTTCGTCTATGGATAGGATCGCTGTCACCTTGACCGGAGGAGCCGTCGTATGACCAGCCGGCAGGCGCGTGTGTGGGTGGGCGTCACAGCACTTGTGACCCTCGTGGTGGCCGGCGCGTTCGCGCTGGCCGGGCGCGAGGACACCCGTACCCCGGAGGCGGCCGCGACCACGGCGGTGGCCGCGCCGAGCGCGAGCGCCGCCGTGCCGGCGCCGCCGGTGGTGGTCCCCGGCCGGCCGGGGGAGCCCGCCGCGACCCGCCCCGCCGAGCAGGTCCGGGGCGCCACCACCCCGCGATGGAACAGCCTCGACGTCTGGTACGTCCGGATGATGATCCCGCACCACCAGCAGGCCCTGGAGATGGCGGCCCTCGCGCCCGAGCGCGCCGCCGACGCGCGGATCCGCGCCGTGGCGATGCGGATCCGTGCCGCACAGGGGCCGGAGGTCGGCCTGCTGCGCGCCTGGCTCAGCGAACGCGACCTGCCCGCCGACGTGCCCGGGCACGACCACGGCAGCATGCGCGGGATGCAGTCCGCCGAGGCGATGCGGCGGCTCGGCGACGCGCGCGGGGCGGCGTTCGACAGGCTGTTCGTGCGGATGATGTCCGACCACCACCGGGGCGCGATCGTCATGTCCACCGATCTGCTGAAGGTCGGTGTCGACCAGCCGATGCAGGAGTTCGCCACAGCGGTGGCCGTCGAGCAGTCCGCCGAGATCACCCGCATGCGGGCGCTGCTGACCCCCTGACCTGCGGGAGGGTGAGCGGGCGGCCCTAGGCTCCTGGGTCGTGAACCGCCTGATCCTCGGTCGTCCGCTGCGCGCTGTCGCGTTCGACGCGGCCGCGTGCGGGTTCGTCGTGTTCTTCGCGCTGTCCGGCTACCTCGCCGGGCACACCGGGATCCCGGCGACGGCGGTCGGCCTGGCGATGGCGGTGGCGCTGTTCCTCCGGCGTACCCACCCGTCGGCCGTGGGCGCCCTGGTGGCCGCGCTGGCGCTGGTCCAGGTGATCGCCGGCTGGGGTCCGCTCAGCTACGACATCGCCGTGCTGGTCGCCCTCTACAGCGTGGTCAAGTACGCCGGCCGGCTGCGTGACGGCATCGTCGCCGGGGTCGTCGCCGTGCTCGGCGGGGTGCTCGCCGCGCTCCAGTCGCCCGGCGTCGGACCCTGGTGGATGGGCGCGTTCTTCTACGCCCTGATCGTCGGCGCGGTCTTCCTGGCCGGACTGAACCTGCGCACCCGCCGGCTATACGTGCTCAGCCTGGAGGAACGCGCCGCCACGCTGGAGCGGGAACGGGAGGCGGAGGCGCGCGCCGCCGTCGCCGAGGAACGCACCCGCATCGCCCGCGAGCTGCACGACGTGGTCGCCCACAGCATGGCCGTGATGATCGTGCAGGCGGACGGGGTGCGGTTCACGCTGGACCGGGACCCGGCCACGGCCCGGGAGGCGGCCAAGGTGGTCGCGGACACCGGGCGGCAGGCGCTGGAGGAGATGCGGCGGCTGGTCGGCGTACTCCGGGAACCGGACCGCCCGGAGTCGCCGCCGGCGGCGGACGAGCCGGCCGCCGAGCCGGCGCACCGGCGACCCGCGCTGGTGGAACTGCCCGCGTTGCTCGACCGCTTCCGCGCCGCCGGGCTGCGGATCACCTGCGGCGGCGCCGGCCCGCCGCGGGCGATGCCACGTCGTCGCGCTCGACGGCGTCGACCTCGACCTGGCCGCCGCCCGGTTCACCGCCGTGATGGGCCCGTCCGGCTCCGGCAAGTCCACCCTGCTGCACTGCCTCGCCGGCCTGGACCGGCCGACCGCCGGTGCGGTCCACATCGGCAACGCCGACCTGACGCGCCTGGACGACCGGCGGCTCACCCGGCTGCGCCGGGACCGGATCGGTTTCGTCTTCCAGAAGTTCAACCTGCTGCCCACGCTCACCGCCGAGGAGAACATCGTCCTCCCGCCGGCCATCGCCGGCCACCGCCCGGACGCGGCGTGGCTGCGTCAGGTGGTGGCCGCGGTGGGCCTGACCGACCGCCTCGGGCACCGGCCGGCGGAGCTGTCCGGCGGGCAGCAGCAGCGCGTCGCGGTGGCCCGCGCGCTGATCACCCGGCCGTGGGTGATCTTCGCCGACGAGCCGACCGGCAACCTCGACTCGCGCTCCGGCGCGGAGGTGCTGCGGCTGCTGCGCGAGGCGGTGGACACGCTCGGCCAGACAGTCGTCATGGTCACCCACGACCCGGCCGCCGCCGCGTACGCCGACCGGGTGGTGTTCCTCGCCGACGGGCGGCTGGTCGACGAGCTGCGCGCGCCGGCGGTCGGCGAGATCCGGGACGCGCTCAGCCGGCTCGACCCGGTGGGGCGGTGAGCGGGATGCTGCGCCTGACCCTGCGCCAGGTCCGCGCCGACGGCCTGCGCCTGCTGCTGTCCTCGCTGGCGATCGTCCTCGGCGTCGCGTTCGTCGCCGGCACGCTGATGTTCACCGACGGCATGCGCGCCGGGGCGTACGAGCGGGCCGGTGAGTTCGACAGGCACACCGACCTGGCCGCGTACGCGGAGACCGGCCCGCTGCCCCCGGCGCTCGTGGACCGGGTCCGCGCGATCGACGGGGTGGCCGCCGCCGCGGGGGAGCTGACCGGCTCCGCCGGGGTGGTCGGCGCGAACGGCCGTCCGGTGCTCGGGTACGCGGTGCTCGCCGCGATCCCCACCGAGGCGGCCCTGCAGTCCTACGACGTGGTCGCCGGACGGCTGCCGCAACGCCCCGGCGAGGTGGTGCTGGACGACGAGACCGTCGCCGAGCAGCGCTTCACGCTCGGTGGCCCGGTGTCGATCGGCGGGCGCGACGGCGCGGCCCGCCCGTACACACTGGTCGGCGCCGTCGACGTGGCCGGCGGCTCCCGCGACGTCGGCGGCCCGTACATCGGGCTGACCGGCCCGGACGCGCTCACCGTCAGCGGCGAGAAGGGCTACGGCCGGATCATGGTGGCGGCGCGGCCCGGGGAGGACACGGCCGCGCTGGCCGACCGGGTCCGCGCCGTGGTGGGACCGGACGTGACGGTCCGGGACCGGGACGCCATCCTCGACGCGGCGGTCGACGACGCGGTACGCGACCTGCGGCAGTTCGGCATGCTGCTGGGCACGTTCGCGGCGGTCGCCGTGGTGGTGGCCGGCTTCGTGATCGCCAACACCTTCGCCATCGTGCTCGCCCAGCGCTCCCGGCGTACCGCGCTGCTGCGCCTGGTCGGCGCCACCCGGGGGCAGATCTACCGGGCCACGCTGTCCGAGGCGGCGGTGACCGGCCTGCTCGCCTCGGTGGCCGGGGTGCTGGCCGGCGCGGGGGTGGCCGGCGGCCTCGGCGTGCTGCTCGCCGGAAGCGGCCCGCCGCTGGGCAGCGGGCTCACCCTCACCCCGCGTACCCTGCTGCTCTCGCTGGCCCTGGGGACGCTGCTCACCGTGGCGTCGGCCGCGTTGCCGGCCTGGCAGGGCACCCGGGTCGCCCCGGTGGCCGCGCTCACCGACGCGGCGATCAACCCGGTCCGCCCGGCCGGGCGGATCCGGCTGGCGGTCGGTGCGCTGGTGCTCGCCGCCGGGGTGGCGGCGCTGGCCGGCGCCGGGGCCACCGGCCAGGTGGCGCTGGTCGCGGCCGGCGGGCTGCTGGCCTTCGGCGGCATCGTGGCGTTCGGCCCGGTGCTGGTGCCGGCCCTGGTACGGGTGCTCGGCGCGCCGTTCCGGGCGGCGTTCGGCGCCACCGGCGGGCTGGCCGTGTCAAACGCGGTACGCAACCCGCGCCGGGTCGCCGCCACCGCGACGGCGATGGTGATCGGCATCGGCCTGGTCTCGGCCTTCGTGGTCGGCGCGGCGAGCGTCAAGTCCGGCATCGAACGCGCGGTGGACGCCCGGATCGGCGTGGACTTCCTGGTCACCGGCATCGGTGGTGACCTGCCGGCCACGCTCGCCGGTGACCTGGCCGCCCGGCCGGAGCTGGGTGTGGTGCACGAGCAGCGCAGCCGGGTGGTCGACGACGTGCGGTTGCGCGCCGCGCATCCGGCGCTGGTCCGGCGGACGCTGTCGGCGGTGGACGCCGGTGACCCGGCGGACCTGGGACCGGGGTCGGTGCTGGTGCACCGTGAGCTGGCCGTCGCGCGGGGCTGGACGGCCGGCGCCACGATCACGCTCGCCGGCCGCCCGTTCCGGGTCGCCGCGGTGGTGGCCGACGAGGAGCCGGTCCTGGCCGGCAGCCCGGTCCCCGCCGGTCACCTGGTGGACGTGCTGGACGCCGACTTCACCGCCATGCTCCCCGCCGAGCGCGGCTACCTGGCCGAGGTGGACCCGGCCGCCGGGGTGAGCGCCGACGCGGCCCGGACCGCTGTCGAGTCGGTGCTGGCCCGCTACCCGACGGTGAACGTGATGGACCAGGCCGCGTACAAGAAGATGCTCACCGGCACCGTCGACCTGGTGCTCGGGTTCGTCACCGCGCTGCTCGGCCTCGCCGTGGTGATCTCGCTGGTGGGCGTCGCCAACACGCTCAGCCTGTCGGTGGTGGAACGGACCCGGGAGACCGCCGTGCTGCGCGCGGTCGGGCTGAGCCGGGCCGGGATGCGGGGGGTGCTCGCGGTCGAGGCGGTGCTCACCGCGCTCGTCGGCACGATGCTGGGCGTCGCGCTCGGCACCGGCGTGGCGGCCGGGGCGATGGCCGTGGTGGCCCGCATCGGCGGTGACTTCACGCTGGTGCTGCCGTGGGCGCGGATCGGGCTGATCGTCGCGGTGGCGGTGGTGGCCGCGCTGCTCGCCTCGGTCCTGCCGGCCCGCCGGGCGCTGTCCCGCCCGGTGGTGGCGTCGCTCGGCGCGGACTGAGCGCCGCCGCCCGGACACAGACGAGCCGGCTCCGCGGTGGGCGGGGCCGACTCGTCGCTGCCGTGCGTCAGGGCTGGGTGGCCGGCTGCCCGCCGGTGTCACCGCCGCCACCGGGACCGGTGCCCGGGTCGGCGGTGGTCGGGTCGGGCGCGGGCGGCGTGGTGGGCGCCGTCGTCGTCGGTGCGCTGGACGGCGTGCTGCTCGGCTCGCGGGTCGGTGCCGGCGCCTCCGTCACGCTCGGCTGGGCCGACGGGGTCGGCGAGGCGCTCGGCGTCACCGAGGGCGTGGCCGACGGCCGGCCACCCGGGCCGACCGGACGGTAGGTGTACTCGTCGCTCGCCGACGGCTCGTCGGCGACCGGCTCCGCGGCCGGGTCGCTCGGCGCGACGGCGGGCGCCGTCGAGTCGATCTTCGTGGCCGGCTCGGTGGTGTCGTTCGCGGCGGCCACCAGCGCGCCCAGCGCGCCCATCGCCACCAGCACCGCGCCCAGCGCACCGACGAGCGTGCCGCGCCGGCCCCGCCGCCGCGAGGTCGCCACCGCGGCGCCCGGGCGGACCGCCGGCTGGTCGTCGCGGGACCGCGCCGAGCCCGCCGCGCCGCGTAGCGCCGTCGTCGCGGCCGGCGAGTCGGTCCGCGCGGCCCGGGCCGCGTCGGCCATCGCCGCGGCGCTCGGATAGCGGTCGGCCGGATCCTTGGCCAGCGCCCGGGACACCAGCTCCCGCACCGCCGGCGGGATCTCCGCCGGCAGCTCCGGCGGCTCGTCGTCGAGATGGCGTACGGCCACCTGGAGCGGGTTGTCGCCGGTGAACGGCGGGCTGCCGGTGAGGCAGCAGTAAGCGACGGCACCGAGCGCGTACACGTCGGTGGCACCCGAGACGGGCCGGCCGGCGGCCTGCTCCGGCGCCATGTAGAGGGCGGTGCCGGGCACCGCGTTCGTGCTGGTGATGCTCGTGACGTTGGTCGAGCGGGCCACCCCGAAGTCGACCAGGACCACAGTGCCGTCGTCCTGCACCAGCAGGTTGCTCGGCTTCACGTCGCGGTGGACGATGCCGCGCCCGTGCGCCGCGTGCAGCGCCTGCGCCACCTGGGCCACGATCGACATGGTCTCGGCCACCTCGAGGCACCCGGCGTCCTCGATCCGCCGGGACAGCGGCTCACCGGCGACGAACTCCATCACCAGGTAGTCGGCCCGCCCGCCGCTGGGCAGATCGTCCTCGCCGCAGTCGAAGACCTGGACCACGCCGGGATGGCGCAGTGAGGCCATGATCCGCGCCTCGGCGCGGAACCGGGCGATGAAGTCGGGGTCGGACACCAGGGCGGGAAGCAGCACCTTCACCGCGACCGGACGGCCGAGGACCAGGTCGGTGGCACGCCAGACGTCGCCCATGCCGCCGGTGGCGACACGGTCATCCAGGCGGTACCGACCGCTGAGTACGACGTCTGAGGACAGCACCCCCATACCGTACCCACAGCGGGCGCGAAGTATTTCCCGCGAGATCCGTGCCCGGCTCCGGCTGCCCGATCGGCCGGGTGTCCGACAGCCGGTACGCCGATCGGCTGATCGTGATCGACCCGGTACGATCGGCCAGAAAGTCACCCGCCCCCGCGTGGCGGGCTCTCCCGCGGCGGCGCGGACCGCAGCGGTGAGCGTCGCGGCCGCCCTCGGTGTTACCACGACACGCCGGAGTCGGCGCTAGACATTTCTCTCTGTTTTCCCGGCGGCCGACGCCTTGCCGAGGCGCCCCCGCGGGTTCCCGTGTCGGCCCGACTCCCGGCCGCAGCCGGCCGCCGGTACGGTATGTCCCGCCGACGCCCGCTGCCGCGGGCGGTGTTCCATGGCGCACCGCACGCTCGTGCGCGTGCCTGATCAGCTCACCGGGGGGGCGAGTGCGGATGGCGGTGTGGCCACCGGCTGCCGTTGACGCCCGGCGCCGGGCCGTCAGCCGGGCCGGACGGCGCGCGTGACGGCCGAGCTGAACGAGGCGGTCGCCGCTGCCCAGGCGGGCGACGAGGAGGCGTTCCGATTCCTCTACCGCAGCCTGCAACCCGCCCTGCTGCGCTACCTGACCGCGCTCGTCGGGACCGACGCCGAGGACGTGGCCTCGGAGGCGTGGCTCCAGATCTCCCGCGACCTGCCGTCGTTCACCGGCGGCGAGTTCCGCGCCTGGGTGGTCACCATCGCCCGCAACCGCGCCATGGACCACCTGCGCCGGCAGCGGCGACGTCCCTCGGTGCCGGTGCCGGTGCAGGCGCTGAACGACCTGGCCGCCGACGTCGACACCGCCGACCGGGCCGGCGAGGCCATCGCCACCGAGAACGCGCTGGCGCTGATCCGTACGCTGCCGCCGGCGGAGGCCGAGGCGGTGATGCTGCGGGCCGTGATCGGCCTGGACGCGGAGACCGCCGGGCGGGTGCTGGGCCGGCGGGCCGGCGCGGTGCGCACCGCCGCGCACCGGGGCCTGCGCCGGCTGGCCGCGATGCTGGAGCGCTCGGCGGCGGCGCGGGCCGCGCCGGACGACGTCCGGGACGCCACCGCGCCGCGTCCCCGTACCGACCGCCAGGTGCCGCACGCGCCCGAGGCCGAGCCGGCGGAGGGCTGACGTGAGGGGAGACGGCATGCACGATCGCCGGTCCGGCGGGCCCGCCGACCGGGCGGAGTCCGACCGCCTGCTCGACGCCGCGCGCGCCGGCACGCCGCCGGCGGCCGACGCGGACCCGCTGACCCGGCTGCTGTCCGCCGCGGCCGGACCTGCGGAACCCGGCGAGGTCGCCGGGGAGGAGCAGGCGCTCGCCGCCTTCCGGGCGGCCCGGACGTCCGGGGCGTCACCGGCGGCCGGACCGGTTGTCGCGCCGCGTCCGCGCCGGCGCCTGCGGATCGCCGCCGCGCTGTCCGGGCTGGCCGCCACCGCCGTCGCCGGGGTGGCGTTCGCCGCGGTGCGCCTGGACCGCGAGCCCGAGCCGGTCCTCCCGCCCGCCACCACGGCCCGCCCCACCGGCGAGGGCCCGACCGGCGCCGGCCCCGCCGTCACCGGCCCCTCCCGGCCGGCGCCGAGCACACCGGCCGGCGACGCGTCCGACGCGACGTCACCGCCGGCTGCGACACCGAGCGTGACGCCGAGCGGCGCGACCCCGCACTCCGCGTCCCCGACCCGCGGGAACAACAGCATGGCCGGGCACTGCCGCGCCTACCTGGCCAAGTCGGAGCGGCAGCGGGCGAAGGCGCTCACCGCACCGGGCTTCGCCGACCTGGTGACCGCGGCCGGCGGCCCCGAGCAGGTGGAGAGCTACTGCCGGAACCTGGTGGACGAGCCGGCGGAGGACCCGGACGACGAGGACGACTGAACGCCACCGCGCAATCAGATTCCGGACAATAATTCATCTCCCTGGGCAAGCGGATCTCATCTGCTAGACAGAGGATGGTGGGACGGCGTCCCGTGCCGTCCCGGCCGGGCCCGCCGCCACGACGTGGCCGCCCACCGCCGAGGAGGAGCCGTCCCATGGTGATGTCACCGGACCTGGACCGGGCAGTCGTCCTGGGGGGCGAGGAGGCGGCCCGGGGCCACCTCGCCCGGATCTGCTTCAAGACCGGGCCACCCGCACTCGTCGGCGTCGAACTGGAATGGACAGTGCACGACGCCGCGGACCCGGCCCGGCCGGTCGACCGCGAGCGACTACGCGAGGCGCTGGGGCGGCACAGCCCCGTGACCCTCGACCCCACCAGCCCGGCCGGCGAGCTCCGGCGCGGCGGCGCCGTGACCGTGGAGCCCGGCGGGCAGGTGGAGATCTCCGCGATGCCGCGCTCGTCGGTCGCCGCGCTCATCCTGGCCACCGAGGCCGACGTCGCCGAGCTGCGGGCCCGGCTGGACGCCGCCGGCCTGGTGCTCGGCCGCAGCGGGATGGACCCCTGGCGCCTGCCCCGGCCCGTCGTGGAGACCCCCCGCTACCGGGCCATGCGCCGGGCCTTCGACCGGCGCGGCCCGGCCGGACGGGCGATGATGTACAGCACCGCCGGCCTCCAGGTCTGCCTGGACGCGGGCGAGCCGCAGCACCTGGCGCAGCGCTGGGCCGCCGTGCACGCCGTCGGCCCGCCGCTGCTCGCCGCGTTCGCCACCGCCGACCGGCATGCCGGCCGCCGCACCGGCTGGGCGTCCGCCCGGATGGCCACCTGGCTGGCCATCGACCCGGCCCGGACCAGGCCGGTGTGGTCGCCGCGGCACGCCGACGAGGACCCGGTGGCGGCCTGGACCGGGTACGCGCTCGCCGCGCCGCTGCTGTGCGTACGCGGCGACGGCCCGGACTGGACCGCGCCGCCCGGTGTCACGTTCGCCGACTGGCTGGCCGGCGCGCTGCCCCGCCCGCCCACCACCGACGACCTGGAATACCACCTGAGCACGCTGTTCCCGCCGGTACGCCCGCGCGGCTACCTGGAGCTGCGCTACCTGGACACCCAGCCCGGCCCGGCGTGGACGGTGCCGCTGGCGGTGCTGGCGGCGCTCTTCGCCGACCCGGCCACCACCCGGGACGCGCTCGCCGTGGCCGGTCCGGTCGCCGACAGGTGGCACGCGGCGGCCCGGTGCGGGCTGGCCGAGCGTCCCCTGGCGAGCGCCGCGGCGGCGCTGTTCGACCTGGCCCTGACGGCCCTGCCCCGGCTCGGCCTGCCGGACGGCATCCACGACGAGACCGATCGAGCGATCCGGCGGCGCCGCGCCGCCGCGGAGAGGGGACACCGGTGACCACCACCGAGCGACTACGCGACCGGATCGCCGCGGAGCTGGAGCGGACCCGGGCCCGTACCGCCCTGCTGACCGACGCGGTGGACGACGACGACCTGGTCCGGCAGCACTCCACGCTGATGTCGCCGCTGGTCTGGGACCTGGCGCACGTCGGCAACCAGGAGGAACTGTGGCTGGTCCGCGACGTCGGCGGCCGTGACCCGGTGCGCCACGACATCGACGACCTCTACGACGCGTTCAAGCAGCCCCGCAAGGACCGGCCGGCGCTGCCGCTGCTGCCGCCCGCCGAGGCCCGCGCCTACGTGCGGACGGTCCGGGACAAGGTGTTCGACCTGCTCGACGGCATCCGCTTCACCGAGCGTCCCCTCGTCGCCGACGGGTTCGCGTTCGGCATGATCCTGCAGCACGAGCAGCAGCACGACGAGACCATGCTCGCCACCCACCAGCTGCGCGCCGGCGCCCCGGTGCTGGACGCGCCGCCCCCGCCGGAGCCCCGGGCCCGGGTCGGCGGGGAGGTACGGGTGCCGGCCGGTCCGTTCACCATGGGCACCTCCACCGACCCGTGGGCGCTGGACAACGAGCGCCCGGCGCACACCGTCGACCTGCCCGCGTACCTCATCGACGCCGCGCCGGTGACGAACGGCCAGTACCGGGCGTTCATCGCCGACGGCGGGTACGACGAGCCGCGCTGGTGGAGCGAGGCCGGCTGGCGGCACCGCGTCGAGGCGGGCCTGAGCGCGCCGATGCACTGGCGGCGCGACGGGGACGGCTGGGCGTACCGCCGGTTCGGCCGCTGGTCGGCGGTACGCGACGACGAGCCGGTGGTGCACGTCTGCTGGTACGAGGCACAGGCGTACGCGGCGTGGGCCGGCAAGCGGCTGCCCACGGAGGCGGAGTGGGAGAAGGCTGCCCGCTGGGATCCGGCGACCGGCCGGTCCCGCCGCTACCCGTGGGGTGACGAGGACCCGACCGGCGAGCACGCCAACCTGGGCCAGCGGCACCTGTGGCCGGCGCCGGTGGGCGCGTACCCGGGCGGCGCCTCGCCGCTGGGCGTGCACCAGCTCGTCGGCGACGTGTGGGAGTGGACCTCCTCGCCGTTCCGGGGGCACCCGGGATTCACCGCGTTCCCCTACCGGGAGTACTCGGAGGTCTTCTTCGGCGACGACCACCGGGTGCTGCGGGGCGGCTCGTTCGGCACCGACCGGGCCGCCTGCCGGGGCACGTTCCGCAACTGGGACTACCCGATCCGGCGGCAGATCTTCAGCGGGTTCCGCTGCGCCCGCGACGCCGGCCCGGAGGAGTGAGCCGGCCCGATGTGCCGTCACCTCGCGTACCTCGGTCCACCGGTGCTCCTGCGCAGCCTGCTGTCCGACCCGCCGTACGGGCTGCTGCGCCAGTCGTGGGCGCCGCGTGACATGCGCGGCGGCGGCACGATAAACGCCGACGGCTTCGGCGTCGCCTGGTACCCGGACGACGGCGACCCGGTCCGCTACCGGCGGGCGCAGCCGATGTGGAGCGACACCACGCTGCCGGAGCTGGCCGCCGTGACGCGGGTGCGGGCGGTGCTGGCCGCCGTCCGCTCCGCCACCGTCGGCATGCCGCTGCACGAGACCGCCGCCGCGCCCTTCGCCGAGGGGCGGTGGCTGTTCAGCCACAACGGCGTGGTGCGGGGCTGGCCGGACAGCCTGGTCCCGCTCGCCGCCGGCCTGCCCGTCCGCGACCTGATCACCCTGGACGTGCCGACCGACTCGGCGTTGCTGTGGGCGCTGGTCCGGCACCGGCTGCGCGCCGGAGCGCAGCCGGACGCGGCGGTGGCCGACACCGTCGCGGCGGTCACCGCCGCCGCTCCCGGCTCGCGGCTGAACCTGCTGCTCACCGACGGTACGACAGTGGTGGCGAACACGGCCGGGCACGCGCTGTCGGTGCGCCGCGGCCCGGACTCGGTGCTGCTGGCATCCGAACCGTTCGACGACGACCCGGCCTGGCGGGCCGTGCCGGACGGCCGGCTCGTGGTGGCGACCACGGGCGGGCTCGACGTGCGGGAGACGACCGCCGCCTGACGATCCGTACCCACCGCAAGAGAGGACACTCGATGAGCGCGGAGCCGCTGGAGATCCACCTGGAGCAGCAGGACCTCGACCGTGGTCTGCGGGAGGACGTACGGGTCGGGCTGGCCGCGACGCCGAAGTGGCTGCCGCCGAAGTGGTTCTACGACGCCCGGGGCAGCGAGCTGTTCGAGGAGATCACCCGCCTGCCGGAGTACTACCCGACCCGGGCCGAGCGGGCGGTGCTGGCCGCGCACGCCGACGACGTGGCCACCATGACCGGCGCGAAGACGCTGATCGAGCTGGGTTCGGGCTCGTCGGAGAAGACCCGGCTGCTGCTGGACGCGTTCACCCGCCACAGCGACCTGGGCACCTTCGTGCCGCTGGACGTGTCGGTGAGCGCGTTGCGGTCGTCCACCGAGCAGATCGCCGCCGCGTACCCGGGGCTGCGGGTCCGGGGGATGGTCGGCGACTTCACCCGCCACCTGGACCGGCTGCCCACCGGCGGCCGGCGCCTGGTGGCGTTCCTCGGCGGCACGATCGGCAACCTGCTGCCGGCGGAGCGGGCCGGGTTCCTCACCGCGATGCGCGCGGCGCTGGAGACCGGCGACTGGCTGCTGGTCGGCACCGACCTGGTCAAGGACCCGGGCGTGATCGTGCCCGCCTACGACGACGCGGCGGGCGTGACCGCCGAGTTCAACCGCAACGTGCTCCGGGTGATCAACCGCGAGCTGGGTGCGGACTTCGACGTCGACGCGTTCCGCCACGTGGCCGTCTGGGATCCCGAGCGGGAGTGGATCGAGATGCGGTTGCGCGCCGAGCACCCGACCCGGGTGCGGGTCCTGGACACCGACGTGGTGTTCGCCGCCGGTGAGGAGCTGCGGACCGAGGTGTCGGCGAAGTTCCGGCCGGAGGGGATCGCCGCCGAGCTGACCGCCGCCGGGTTCGACAGGCGGGCGTTCTGGACCGATCCGGACGGGTTGTTCGGGGTGAGCCTGGCCCGGGCCGACTGAGGCTCGGGGTGGCCGCGACCACACCCGGTGACCGGCCGGGCCGGTGATCGGCTAGGCTGGTCGGCGCGAAGGGGAGTAGCCCCCAATGTCGTGGTCGACACACTGGTGCGTTCCGCACCCGGCCACGCGGCCCCGGTCCCCGGGGCGGGCGAGACCTTCGACTCAGGCTGTCGCAGCCGGGTCGAGGGCGCCCCCGTTCCTCCTCCCGGCTTGATCGGGAAGGTTCACATGGAGGGTTTCCTCGTCGCGCTGGTGGTCAGCTTCGGCGTCATCTTCGTGGCCGAGCTGGGCGACAAGTCCCAGCTCATGGCGCTGACGTTCGCCACGCGGTTCAAGCCGGTGCCGGTGCTCATCGGCATCACGATCGCCACCGCCGTCGTCCACCTGGCCTCGGTGGCCATCGGGTACGGCCTGGGCGCCGCCCTGCCCACCGGGTGGATCTCGCTCATCGCCGGTGTGGCGTTCCTCGGCTTCGGCGCCTGGACGCTGCGCGGCGACAAGCTGACCGAGGAGGAGAAGCGCAAGGCCGAGCGCGGCGGCAAGTCCGCCGTCATCGCCGTCGGTGTGGCGTTCTTCCTGGCCGAGCTGGGCGACAAGACAATGCTCGCCACCATCACGCTGGCCACCAAGTACGGCTGGTTCGGCACCTGGCTCGGCTCGACACTCGGCATGGTCGCCGCGGACGCGCTGGCGATCCTGGTGGGCCGGATGCTCGGCCGGCACCTGCCGGAGCGGACCATCCGCTACGGCGCGGCGGTGCTGTTCGCCATCTGCGGCCTGTGGCTGATCTTCGAGGCGGTCGCCGAGCTGAACTGACCGCAGCGACGCCGGCCGCCGTTCCCGCTGCGGGAACGGCGGCCGGCGTCGTCAGGCCGGGCCCTGCTGGTAGACGTCCGGTACGCCGTCACCGTCGGCGTCCCGGCTCTCGCGCTCACTGATCCGCCGGTAGGCCCGGTTGCGGCGGACCAGCACCACCGAGGCCAGCAGGGCGGAGGTGAGCGAGCCGAGCAGCACCGCCACCTTGACGCCGTCCTCCTCCGGGCTGCCGGGGCCGAACGCCAGCTCGCCGATGAGCAGCGACACGGTGAAGCCGATGCCGGCCAGCAGCGCGAGCCCGGCCAGGTCGGCCCAGGTGATCTCCTCGTCCAGTTCGGCCCGGGTGAACCGGGCGAGCAGGTACGTCGACCCGAACACGCCGATCACCTTGCCGAGCACCAGCCCGGCGGCGACCGCGAGCACCACCGGGCTGGTGAGCACGCCGCCCACATCCACCCCGACCAGCGTCACCCCGGCGGCGAAGAAGGCGAAGACCGGTACTGCCAGGCCGGCGGAGACGGGCCGCCAGCGGTGCTCCAGCCGCTCGGCCAGCCCGGGTGCGCCGTCGCGCCCGCGCAGCACCGGCACGGTGAACCCGAGCAGCACGCCCGCCACTGTGGCGTGCACACCGGAGGCGTGCACCAGCGCCCAGGCGGTCACCGCGAGCGGGATCAGCGCCCACCACCAGGTCCGCCGCTTCTGCACGAGCAGCCCGAACGCGGCGATCGGCAGCAGCGCGGCGAGCAGCGGCAACGGGTGGAACGCGTCGGTGTAGAAGATCGCGATGATGGTGATCGCGAAGAGGTCGTCGACCACGGCGAGGGTGAGCAGGAAGGCGCGCAGCCCCTGCGGCAGGTGGGAGCTGACCACGGCGAGCACGGCGAGTGCGAAGGCGATGTCGGTGGCGGTGGGGATGGCCCAGCCGCGCAGGCCGGTGCCGCCGGCGCCGAGCGTCACCGCCAGGTAGATCAGCGCGGGGGCGACCATGCCGCCGAGCGCGGCGATCACCGGCAGCGCGGCCCGGCGGGGGTCACGCAGGTCACCGGCGACGAACTCGCGCTTGAGCTCCAGACCGACCACGAAGAAGAAGATCGCCAGCAGCCCGTCGGCGGCCCAGGTGCGCAGGTCGAGGTCCAGGTGCAGCCCGGCGCCGCCGGGCCAGGGCACCCAGTGGCTCAGTTCGGCGTACCCGGCCCGCCACGGCGAGTTGGCCCAGACCAGGGCGAGCAACGCGCCGAGCAGCAGCAGGCCGCCACCGACCGTCTCGGTGCGCAGCACGTCGGCCAGGAAGCGGGCCTCCGGCCAGGAACGGCGGGACAGCAGGCGGGGGCGGTGCGGGGTGTGCTGGCGCATGCGGGATCCGTTCGGAAGCTGGGGTCGGCGGAGTCATCGCCGACCAGGCTTCCCGGCACACCGGGACCAACCCTATCGGGCGTCCGCCACCGCCGGCGAGCCGCTCTCCGGCCGATGGGACGCCGATCCCACCTCCTGGATACGGCGTCCCGTCGGCCGCCGGGTCAGCGTTGCCCGGGCAGCGCCGGCAGGGACACCCCGGCCGGCTCGCAGAAGGCGGCCATCCGCTTGACCAGCTCCTCCGGGTCGGCGTACGGGTCCAGCCCGCGCACCTCGTCCGGGTCCAGCGCGGGCACCGCGACGTGGGAGATCAACGGGTGCAGCGGACGGCTGTCCACCTCGTCGGCGCCGAACAGGTGCTCGTGCAGCTTCTCGCCCGGGCGCAGGCCGGTGAAGACGATCTCCACCGGCCGGCCCGCCTCGGCGGCCAGCCGGCGTGCCACGTCGGCGATCCGGACCGGCTCGCCCATGTCGAGGACCAGCGCCTCGCCGCCCCGCCCGATCGTCGCGGCCTGGAGCACCAGGTGCACCGCCTCCTGCACGGTCATGAAGTAGCGCGTCACGTCGGGGTGGGTGACGGTGATCGGCACCCCCGCCCGGATCTGCGCCTGGAACGCGGTGAGCACCGAACCGCGGCTGCTCAGCACGTTGCCGAAGCGGACGCTCAGGTATCTGCCGTCGAGCCGCTGCGCGTGGTACGCGGTCAGCCGCTCGGTGATCCGTTTGGAGTAGCCGAGGACGCTCGTCGGGTTGGCCGCCTTGTCGGTGGAGATGTTCACGAACTCGGCGACGTCCCGGCATGCCTCCAGCACGTTCAGCGTACCCAGGATGTTGGTCTTGATCGCCTCGCCGGGGTGGCGCTGGAGAAGCGTGAGGTGCTTGAGCGCCGCGGCGTGGAACACCACGTCGGGCTGCCGGTCGGCGATCACCCGGGCGATGCCCTCGGCGTCGCGGATGTCGGCCAGGATCAGCTCCGGCCCGTCCAGCAGCGCGCGCCCGTGCAGGGACATCTGCAGGGCGTGCAGCGCGGACTCGTCCCGGTCGAGCATCATCAGCTCGTCGGGCTCGCAGCGGGCGATCTGCCGGCACAGTTCCGAGCCGATCGAGCCGCCGGCGCCCGTGACGAGCACCCGGCGGCCGGCCAGCCCGCCGCGCTCGACGCTCAGCTCGGCCACCCGGTGCGCGCGGCCCAGCAGGTCGGTGAGCTGGAGGTCGCGTACGTCGGTGGCGGCGACCGGACGGTCGAGCAGCTCGCGTACCGGCGGCAGGACCTTGAACGCCGCTCCGGCCTCCAGCGTGCGGGTGCGGACGTCGCGCAGCAACTGCGGGTCCGAGCTGCTCATGGAGAAGATGACTGTGGTCGCGCCGGTCGCCCGGACCGCGTCGCCGACCTGTTCCCGGCCGCCCAGCACGCGCAGCCGCTCCAGCCGCAGGCCGCGGCTGTCGGGCGCGTCGTCGAGCAGGCCCACCGGCCGGTAGCCGCTGCCCGGGTCGTGCAGCAGCGTCCGGACCAGCCGTTCGCTGGCCGCGTCCACCCCGTAGACCAGGCAGCGTTCGGCGTGCTGGGCGGCGGGCTGATGGCGGTCGGCGTAGGCCCGCCAGAGGCCGCGGGCGGTGGCCATCGCCACCAGGGCGACGGTGCCGCCGACGAGCGGCGTGCTCGCCGGGACCGGCCGCTGCGCCCACGGCAGCACGGCGGCGAGGCCGACGGCGGCGACCAGCGCAACGGTGACGGCCAGCCCTTGGGCGTCCCCGGAGCTGCCGATCGGGTAGCGGCCGTAGATCCGGGACCGCAGCAGCGTGAGTGCGGCGTACAGCGCGGCGCAGGCCAGCGCCAGGGCGAGCGTACGGGCGCTGGCGTCGGCGGTGAGGTCGAACTCGAACCGCGTCCAGGCGGCGCCGAGAAATCCGCCGCACCACGCGGCCGTGTCCAGCGTTAACAGGGAAAGGGTGGCGGCTCGGTGGGTGATCCGGCTGTGCGGTCGCACGGTTGTGCTGGCTTCACGATCCATGGGCTGCCCTCTGCGTCCTATCCGGATTGAAAGGATTAGACCTTCTGTGCCTGCTTAGTCGTTTACATTCGTCCAGTCACGTAACGTCGTGAATGGGCGATTTGATCCTGGCATGGCGACTGGTGCTTTTAGGGGGCTTTCGTGCAGTTTCATCGGCAGGCCGGCGTGTTGCGAGGGGGAGCGTGATGGACGTTCTCGGCTACCTGCGCCTGGTCCGACGCCACTGGTGGATCGTGTTGGTGGCGGTGATGCTCGCCGTGGGCACCGCCGCGCTCGTGACGGTCCGGACGGCGCCTCGGTACGAGGCCTCGGTGACGTTCTTCGTCACCACGCCCAGCCAGGGAGTCACCGACGCCTACCAGGGCAGCCTGTTCCTCCAACAGCGGGTGAAGTCCTACGGTGACCTGCTCACCAGCGACCGGCTGGCGCAGAGCGTCGTCGCCGACGCGCCGCTGGGCCTCACCGCCGACCAGGTGCGCAGCCGGATCAGCACGGCCAGCACCACCGGCACGGTGCTGCTCAAGGCGACGATCACCGACACCGACCAGACTCGGGCGCTGAAGACCACCGAGGCGCTCGCGACGAAGTTCACCGAGCTGGTGCGCAAGGTCGAGACGCCGCCGGACGGCAAGGCGCCGCCGATCAAGATCGAGGTGGTGAGCGGCCCCCGGGTCACCTCGAACCCGGTCTCGCCGCAGCCCACCCGCAACCTGGTCCTGGGCGGTCTGCTCGGCCTGCTGCTCGGCGCCGCGCTGGCCGTGCTGCGCGGGGTGGCCGACGTCCGGATGCGCGACGGCGCCGGGCTGCAACGGGTGACCGGCAGCCCGCTGCTCGGCGAGGTCCCGTACGAGACCGGCGCGAAGGCGGCGCCGCTGATCGTCGGTGACGCGGCCACCTCTGCCCGCGCCGAGGCGGTCCGCAAGCTGCGTACCAACCTGCGCTTCGTGGACGTCCACGAGCCGGCCCGGGTCATCGCGGTCACCAGCGCGCTGCAGGGCGAGGGCAAGACCACGATGGCCTGCAACACCGCCATCGCGCTGGCCGAGGCGGGCTGGCGGGTGCTGCTGATCGACGCCGACCTGCGCCGCCCCAAGGTCGCCGACTACCTCGGGCTCGACGGCGGCGTCGGCCTCACCGACGTGCTGGTCGGCGACGTCCAGGTCGGTGACGTGGTGCAGCGCTGGGGCGAGAAGTCCCTGCTGGTGCTGCCCAGCGGCGCCACCCCGCCCAACCCGAGCGAGCTGCTCGGCTCGAAGTCCATGGCGGACCTGCTGGTGGCGCTGCGGGACTCGGCGGACATCGTGGTCCTCGACACCGCGCCGCTGCTCGCGGTCACCGACGGCGTGGTGGTGGCCGTGCAGGCCGACGGCGCGCTCCTGGTCACCCAGCAGGGGCGTACCTCCCGCAGCCAGGTCGCGGCGGCGGCGCAAGCGCTCAGCTCGGTCTCGGTGCGCCTGCTCGGCTGCGTGCTGAACATGGCCAAGGTGGCCAAGTCGGACGCCTACCAGTACGAGGCGTACAAGGTGGTCGTGCCGCCCGCGGCGCCCTCCGTGCCGGCCGACCGGGCCGGAACGCGGCGGGGCGCGAAGGCCGCGGGCGACCGGACGCAGGAACTCACCCGGCTGTCGCGATGAGTGCGAGTACGGGCCGGATCGACCGCTCGATCTCCTCGGCACAACGCCGGAAGTCGGCGGGCGAACCGCCGATCGGATCGCGCAGGTCCTCCGCGTCGGGGGCGGCGGGTTGCAGCCGCCCCCGGGCGCGGACCGCGGCCGACACCGCCGCCCGCAACGGCGTGCCCGCATCCGCCTCCGCCTCGGCGGGGCGGGCCTCGGCCGCCAGCCGGGCGAACTGCCGCAGCGTGAACGTCCGGGTCAGCGCGGCCGGTGCCAGCGAGGTGCAGGCCGAGCGTTGCCGGCGGGTCGCGGTCAGCACCAGCGCCGCCCCGGTCAGGTGCTCCGGGCGCAGCCGGCGGGTCCGGAAGGCCGCCGGGTCCGCGCCGGTGGCCGCGGTCACCTCGACCGCGTATGGGTGCATGGCCGCCCCGTCGATCGCGTCGGTCCCCGCGCTGGTCACCGCCAACGGCAGGCCGGCCAGCATGCGGCGGGCGATGAACTCCGCCATCGGTGACCGGCACATGTTCGCGTGGCAGACGAAGAGCACCTCGTCGACCATCTGCACCCCTCTCGTCGGCACGGTCGCGACGGAGGGTGCCGCGACGGCGTTCTTCCGGCGGTCGCGGCCGGACGCAGAGGGGATGCGGGAATCGTACGCGGTGCGGCGCCCGGCCGTCCGGAAAGCCGCGCCGGGAGCGTCGTCATGAGGGTCGGCATCCTCACCTACCACTTCCCGCCCGAGCCGGCGTTCGTCCCGGGCAGCCTGGCCGAGGAGCTGGTGGCCCGGGGCCACGAGGTGCGGGTGCTCACCGGTTTCCCGGACTACCCCGGCGGCCACGTCTATCCCGGCTGGCGGCAGCGCTGGCGGCACCAGACGCACAGCGAGCGGCTGACCGTGCGCCGGGTTCCCCGGTACGCCGCGGGCGACGGTTCCGCCCGTGCCCGCACCACGAGCTGGCTGTCCTTCGCCGGCAGTGCCGCGCTCGCCGGCCGGGGACTGCTGCGCGACGTCGACGTGCTCTACGTCTACGGCCACCCGGCGGTCACGTTCGCCGCCACCGGGCTGCGGCGGCTGCTCGGCCGCACGCCGACAGTGCTGCACGTGCAGGACGTGTGGACCGAGCGGGACGGGCGCGCCGAGCGGGACAGCGGGCGGCCGGCGCGGCTGGAGGCCGCGACCCGTCGCCTCTACCGGGAGGCGGCGGTGGTGGCTGTCGGGTCGCCGTCCATGGCGGATCTCGTCCGTGCCGGCGGGGCCGACCCGGGCCGGGTGCGCACGGCGCCGAACTGGACCGACGAGCGCATCTTCCGGCCCACCCAGGCCGGACCGGCGGTGCGGCGGCTGGTCCGCCGGGACGACCGCTGCGTGGTGATGCACGCCGGCACGATCGGCGTCCGCCAGGATCTGGAGACGGCGGTCCGCGCGGCGGCGGCGCTCGGCGACCGGATGGACCTGGTGCTCGTGGGATCGGGCCCGCAGGAGCGGCAGGTCCGGGGGCTCGCCGCCGACCTCGGCGCGGACAACGTCCGGTTCCTGGAACGACGGTCCGCCGTGGACATGCCGCAGCTCTACGCCGCCGCCGACTACCAGCTCGTGGCCCAGCGCGACCTGCCGGAGCTGCGTGGCCGGGTGCCCGACAAGCTCCAGGCCGCGCTGTCCTGCGCCGCGCCGGTGATCGCCTCCGCGGCGGGGGAGACGGCGGAGGTGGTGGAGCGGGCCCGCGCCGGCCTGTCCTGCCCGCCGGAGGACTGGGCGGCGCTGGCCGACCGCTTCTGGCTGGCCGCCGCCATCCCGCCGGCCGCCCGGATCGACATGGGCCGGCGGGGCCGCGACGCGTACCTGCGGGACATGTCGATGCGGGCCGGTGTGGACCGGATCGAGGCGCTGCTGCACGAGGCGGCCGAGCGCACGCCGAACCGAACAAAACTCGCACACAGCAGCTAATTCATCAGAGCGTCGAATAACGCCTCGAACAGGCACTTTCTCGTGCTAAAAAGCACTCGATCGCGAATTCTGTCCGATTCGACCGACACGTAGGGGGAATCCGTGACCGGACCTGGTGCCACGCCCGTCCGGCGGCGCCGCTCGCGCCGGCGCCGGCGCGCCCGGGTCCGCCGGATCCTGCTGACCGGGCTCGTAGTCGTGTCGGTGCTGCTCAGCGCCGGCGGCTGGGTCGTGTTCCGGGGCTGGCAGGCCCGCGCCCACCTGGTCAACGCCGCCGGACTGGCCCGGGAGCTCAGCGCCCAGGTGCTCGACGGCGACGTGGCCCGGGCCCAGCGCACGCTCGCCGCGTTGCAGGAGCAGGCCGCCGCCGCGCGTGGCGAAACCGGGGATCCGGTGTGGTGGGTCGGCCAGCAGACCCCGTACGCGGGGGACAACCTGGCCGCCGTACGGCAGATCTCGGTGGCGGTGGACGACCTGGCCCGGCTCGCGTTCCCCACGCTGCTGCGCGTCGACCTCGCCTCGCTGGTGCCGAAGCAGGGCAAGCTGGACCTGGCCCGCCTGCGCGCCGTCTCGGCCGAGGTCTCCGCCGCCGACCAGGCGGTGCGCACGACTGCCGACCGGCTGCGGAAGGTGCCCACCGGCGACCTCGTGACGCAGGTAGGCGACGCGGTCACCGCGCTGCGCGCGGAGCTGGACCAGCTCGGCGAGCTGACCTCGGCGGCTGATCGCGGCGCGCGGCTGCTGCCGCCACTGCTCGGCGCGGACGGACCGCGCAGCTATCTGCTGGTCTCGCAGAACCCGGCCGAGCTGCGCGCCACGGGCGGCATGTTCGGCGCGTACGCAGTCCTGCGCGCCGAGGGTGGACGGATCCGCCTCGTGAAGCAGGGCAGTTCGTCCGACCTGCGGTTCTTCGACCCGCCACTCAAGGTCGACGCGGAGGCGAAGCGGCTCTGGGGCGATCTGCCGGGCATCTATCCGGCGGACGTGAACCTCAACCCGGACTTCCCGGCCGCCGCCGCGCTCTACCGGGACATGGTGCGCCGCCGGACCGGCACGACTGTGGACGGTGTGCTGGCGGTGGACCCGGTGGTCCTGTCCTACCTGCTCGGCGTCTTGGGCCCGGTCAACGTGCCGGACGGGCCGGCACTCGCCCCCGCCACCGCCGTCCGCACGCTCCTCAGTGACTCGTACCGGGACCTGGGCACGAAGGACCAGGACGAGTACTTCACCAAGGCGGCCTCGGGTGTCTTCGACACCCTGTTCACCAAGACGATCGACCCGCGTGCGCTTTTGACCGTTTTTATCCGTTCAATCAACGAACGTCGGATATTGTTCTGGAGTGTCCGATCTGAGGAACAGCGCGCACTGGCCGGCAGCCGGCTGGCCGGTCAACTTCCGGAGAAGGACACCGTGCCGACTGTCGGCGTGTTCCTCAACGACGGCAGCGGCGCGAAGCTCGGTTACTACCTCAGGTTCTCGGCCACCGTGACGGTCGGCGAATGCCAGCCGGACGGGCGCCGCGAACTGAAGCTGCGGGTGACGGTGCACTCCACCGCCCCGAAGTCGGGCCTGACCGAGTCGGTCACCGGGCTGGCCCTGGCCGGCGCCAAGTACACCGCACGCACGTTCGTCTCCGTCCACACGCCCACCGGCGGCGCCGTCCTCACCGGACGGCTGGACGGGCGGGACACCGCGATGGGCAGCGGCACCGACGGCCGCCGCCAGGTGGCGGTGGCGAACGTGGAGGCACGCCCGGGGCAGACCAGGACGCTCGACGTCACGGTGCTCACCGGCCAGACCGGCGCCGGGACGGCCGAGCTGGTGCACACGCCCACCGTCACCCCATGGACCACCCAAGTAGTCAACGCACCAAGCTGTGAACAGTAGGAGGGAAACCATCATGCGGCTATCCCGCATCATCATGGCGCTCACGGTGGGCCTGGCCGTAGCGGCCGTGCCGACCGCGGCCGGGGCGGCGCAGCCGCAGCCTCCGGTCTACCCGCCGGAAGTCGCCTCGCTGACCGTGTCGCCGCTGGCCGCCTGCCTCGGCGAGAAGTTCACCCTGCAGGGTTCGAACTTCGCGCCGAATGAGACGGTTCGCATCGACGTGGCGATCTCGGGCCTGCCCGTGGCCGCCCCGGCCGAGGGCACCGCGCGACGCAGCGACGGCAGCACGGTGGCGATGGCGCCCGTCGCCTACACGCCCAACCGCGCCCAGCCGCAGCCCGCGCCGACCACGTTCACCGTGACGGCCGACGCCAGCGGCAACTTCACCGTCACCTACCGGCCGACCCAGCCGGGTCGGTACACGTTCACCGCCACCGGTCTGACGTCCGGCCGGATCGCCAGCGCCACCGGCACCGTCTGTCCGCCAAAGCCGACCCGGCCGCCGCACAAGGGCGGCCTGCCGGTCACCGGTGACAGCATCGGCACGCCGCTGAAGCTCGGTGGTGGCCTGGCCGCCGCCGGTGCGGTGCTGCTGCTGGCCTCGATGGCCTGGCGTCGCCGTCGCCTCGGCTGATCCGAGGCGCGCCGGGGACGACCCGGCTCGATCGTGAGTGCCCGCCGGACCTCGTCCGGCGGGCACTCACGTGTCCGGGCGACACGACACAATGAGCCATGGACGCGACACCGTGGACCGACCAGGCCGGCCTGCTCACGCTGCCCGGGGGCGCCACCGTACGCGGGCGCCGGGTCGCCGAGCCCGGTTCGCCCGCCGACTTCGCCCTGCTGCTGGCGCCCGGTCCCGAGCCGGAGTGGCCGGTCCGGCGGGTCCGCTGGCCCGACTTCTGGATCCCGGCCGACCGCGCCGACGCCCTCGACGCGCTGCGCGAGGCGTGGCGGCGCGCGTACGCGGGCGAACGGGTCGAGGTGGCCTGTCACGGCGGCATCGGGCGGACCGGCACCGCGCTCGCCGCGTTGGCCGTGCTGGACGGGCTGCCGCCCGCGCGGGCGGTGGCCTGGGTCCGGTCCCACTATCACCGGCGCGCGGTGGAGACGCCGTGGCAGCGGTGGTGGCTGCGCGGCGTGCGCTGACACCCGGCCGGTCACCCACCGGCAGCGCCCGATCGGCGCGGCGTCACGACACCGGTGAGGCGTCCGGACCTGATCATCCGGCTCGGTAGGGTGCCTTCTCATGAGAGCCCGGGCCCTGGCCGTCGCCACCGCCGTCACCCTGCTCACCACCGGGGCACCCGCCCCGGCCGCCGCCGCCCCGGCCACCACACCCGCCGCCCCGGCCGCCGCGCCCGCACCCGCGGCGCCCTGCCCGCGCCTGCCCGCGCCGAAGGTCAGCCGGCCGCCCCGCCCGACAACGCCGGCCACGACACCCGAACAGGCGGCGGTGGGCGGCGAGGCGCTGGCCGGCACCGGCCTCGTCGTGCCACCCGGCAGCCCTGCACCCCCGGCGGTCACCGCGACCACCTGGCTCGTGGCCGACCTGGACACCGGCGCGGTCCTCGGCGCGTGCGGCGCACACGTTCCCGGCACCCCGGCGAGCACCCAGAAACTGCTGCTGGCCGCCACCATGCTGAGCCGGCTGGACCCGAAGCAGGTGGCCGTGGCGACCCGGGACGACCTGGACATCGAGCCGGGCAGCTCGGCCGTCGGCCTGCTCGTCGGCGGCCGCTACAGCGTGGCGACGCTGTGGCTGGGCCTGCTGCTCCAGTCCGGCAACGACGCCGCGAACATGCTGGCCCGCCTCGGCGCGGGCAGCGCGCAGGCCGGCGTCGCCGAGATGAACGCCGAAGCCCGCCGGCTCGGCGCCGGGCAGACGCACGCGGTCACCCCGTCCGGCCTGGACGGTCCCGGCCAGTTCACCACCGCGTACGACCTGGCGCTCATCGCGCGTGCCTGCTTCGCCGACGCCGCGTTCCGCCGGTACGCGCTCACCGAGCGCACGCAGATCCCGGCCCAGCCCGCGCTGAAGAAGGGCGGGTTCCAGATCCAGAACGAGAACCAGCTCGTCTACCGCTATCCCGGCGCGCTCGGCGGCAAGACCGGCTTCACCGAGCTGGCCCGGCACAGCTACGTCGGCGCCGCGCAGCGCGACGGTCGCCGCCTCGTGGTGACGCTGCTCGGGGCCGAGGCCCGCCCGGTACGCGGCTGGCAGCAGGGCGCCCAACTGCTCGACTGGGGCTTCCGGCTGCCCCGGGACGCCTCGGTCGGCCGCCTGGTCGAACCGGGCGAACCGGCCGCCGAGGCGCCGCGACCCGGGCCGGCGCCGGCCGCCGAGCCCACCCGTACCCCCGGCGAGCCCTGGCGCGGGCCGGGCGGTACGGCGCTGCGCCGCATCGGCGACGGGGACTGGCGGGTGATCGTGCCGGCCGCCGGCCTGCTGGCGCTGGCGGTCGGCGGGGTGGTGGCGGCGCTCACCGCCCGCCGCGCCCGGGCCCGCCGACGCGGGCGCCGCCGCGCCTGACCCGGCCACCGGGCCGCGTGGACACCGATTCCGCGGGTATGCGCCCGGCATGGAGCACCCGGGCCGGATCGTGGTGGTCTCGGCGGACATCGGTGCCGGACACGACCGGGCCGCCGACGAACTGGCGCACCGGCTGCGTGCGCGGGGTTTCGCGGTGGACCGGCTGAACCTCCTGCACCTGCTGCCCCGCCCGGCGCACCGGGCGGTACGCGAGACGTACCGCAGGGTGCTGCACCGGCTTCCCTGGGGTTACCACGCGCTGTTCCGGCTCACCGGCAGCTCGCGGACCGCCGTGCGCGGGATCCGCGCGCTGCTGCGGCCGTTCCGCCACCGCCTGCGCCGCCGCATTCCCCCCGACACGCGGGCCGTGGTCACCACCTATCCGTTCGCCAACCAGCTCCTCGGGCCGCTGCGGTGCCGTGGGCGGCTCCGTGTCCCTCTGATCACCTATGTGACTGATTTCGTGGTGCACCCGACCTGGCTCGCGCCGGGCGTGGACGTGTACTGCGCGGTCCGCCACGCCGAGACGCACGAGAACTGCGCCGCCGACGTCACACGGGTCCAGCCGCTGGTGTCCCGCGCCTTCGCCCGGCCCGGCCCGGATGACCGGCGGCGGGCCCGGCAGCGGTTCGGCCTCCCGGCCGACGAGGTGCTCGCGCTCGTCGTCGCGGGCGCCTGGGGGGCCGGCGAGGTGGCGGCCACGGTGGCCGAGGTCGCCGCGGCGGGCGTGCGGCCGGTGGTGGTGTGCGGGCACAACGCGGCGCTGCGCCACCGGCTGCGCGGCGCCGGCCGGTACGTGCTGGGCTGGGTGGACGACATGCCGGCGCTGATGCGCGCCGTCGACGTCCTGGTGGAGAACGCGGGCGGACTGACCTGCCAGGAGGCGCTGGCGGCCGGGCTGCCGGTGGTCACGTACCGGCCCATCGCCGGGCACGGACGCGCGAACGCGGCGATCCTGGCCCGCGCCGGCCTGAGCCGGTGGGCCGGCACACCGCAGCAGCTCGGGCCGGTGCTCGCGGCGGTGATCGGGACCGGACCGGTGGCCCCGCCCCGTGACGACGTGTCCGAGGACCCGGCCGGACTGGTCGCCGAGGCGGCCCGCCGGGCGCCGCCCGCCGGCCCGGCCGGTACGCGCCGCCCGCTGCTCGATCCGGTCGGCGACGCGGTGGCCGTCCTCGCCGCGCTGCTGCAGTCCACCGGGGGCCTGCGTTGAGACCGGCCACCCTCGCCCGGGCCGCCGCGCTGGCGCTGCCGGCGTTGCAGGCGGCACCGGCGGTGACGGCGCTGCCCGCCGTGCGGCGGCGGCTGCTGCCCGGGCTGCACGGGCTCGGGGCGCCCGGCCGGGTCGCGCTGACCTTCGACGACGGCCCGGATCCGGAATCCACCGGCCACGTCCTGGACGTGCTGGCGGCGCACCGGGTCCGTGCCACGTTCTTCGTGCTCGGCGCGATGCTGCGCCGCCATCCGGCGCTGGGCCGCCGGGTCGCCGGCGACGGCCACGAGATCGCCGTGCACGGCTGGACGCACGACAACCTGCTGCTGCGCGGCCCCGCCCGCACCGTCAGCGACCTGACCCGTGCGTACGCCCTGGTCGCCGACGTGACCGGCCGTGCCCCCCGGTTCCTGCGACCGCCGTACGGCGTGCTCACCACCGCCGCGCTCGTGGCCGCCCGGCGGCTGCGCCTGCGGCCGGTGCTGTGGAGCTGCTGGGGCCGGGACTGGACAGCCACCGCCACCGCCGACACCGTCGCGGACACCGTCCTGGCCGGGCTGGACGAGGGCGGCACGATCCTGCTGCACGACTCCTCCCGCACGGCCGCGCCGGGCGCCTGGCGGGCCGGTCTGGCCGCCCTTCCGCGCGTGCTCGCCGAGTGCCGCCGCCGGGGCTGGCACGTCGGCCCGCTGGCCGGCCACGGGCTCCGCGCGCGCTGATCGTCGAGCGGGCGAGCCTACCCGGTGGCGACAGTGCCGGGACCCGAATCCCCGAGCCGGTGACCCGTTCGGGTCGGCGTGGCTAGCGTGCGGGTCATGAGGACCTGGGGATCCTTCGTGGCGCTGGCCGCCGCCCTGCTGCTGCCGGCGTCGGCGACGCCCGCGGTGGCCGCCGTCCGCACGCCGGTACGCCGGCTGCCGTCCGCGCCGCCCTGCCCGAACGTGCCGGCCCCGGCGACCCGGCCGCCGCAGCCGCCGCCGGCGCCCGACCCGGCCGCGCGGGCCGTCGGCGGCCCCGCGCTGGACACCGCCGGGCTGGTCGTCCCGCCCGCGTCGACCGCGCCGCCGGCGGTGATCGCCACCTCCTGGGTGGTCGCCGACCTGGACAGCGGCGCGGTGCTCGGCGGCTGCGGCCCGCACGAGTACGGGGTGCCCGCGAGCGTGCAGAAGCTGCTGCTGGCCGCCACGATGCTGCCCCGGCTGGACCCGAACCGGGAGGTGACGGTGACCGCCGGGGACCTGGCCGTCGAGCCGGGCAGCTCGACTGTCGGGCTGGTCGAGGGCGGACGCTACCGGATCGAGACGATCTGGCTCGGCCTGCTGCTGCGCTCCGGCAACGAGGCGGCGAACGCGCTGGCCCGCCTCGGGGGCGGCCCGGACGGGCCGGCCGGCGGGATCCGGGCGATGAACGAGGAGGCGCACCGGCTCGGTGCCCGGCAGACGCACGCGGTCACCCCGTCCGGGCTGGACGGGCCGGGGCAGTTCACCAGCGCGTACGACCTGGCGCTCATCGCGCGGGCGTGCTTCGCCGACCCGGCGTTCCGGCGCTACGACACCACCCGGTCGGCGCAGATCCCGGCCCAGCCGGCGCAGCGGGCGAAGGGGTTCGCCATCTCCAACGACAACATGCTGCTGGACCACTATCCGGGCGCCCTCGGGGGCAAGACCGGCTTCACCGACCTGGCCCGGCACACGTACGTCGGCGCGGCCGAGCGCGGCGGGCGGCGCCTCGTGGTGACGCTGCTCGGCGCCGAGGTGACCACCCAGCGCGGCTGGCAGCAGGGCGCGGCGCTGCTGGACTGGGGTTTCGCGCAGCCGCGTGACGCGTCGGTCGGACGGCTGGTCGAGCCGGGGGAGCTGGACCGGTCCGCGCCACCGGCGGGCGGGGCGGCCTCGGCCCTGGCCGGGCACGCCGGCCTGCGCGGCGGCGGGGCGGCACCCGGACCACGGCCCGGCACGGGTGTGACGGTGGCGGTGGGCGCGGTGCTGACGGCCGGGGGAGCGCTGCTGCTGGCCCGGCGTCGCCGCAACGCCGCCGCCGTCGCCATGTCGACCGGGACGCCGCTGCGGGAGCCGGAAATTCCGGAACAGGAGTGAAAGCGGCGGCCCGGATCAGCGGCAGGCGGGCCCGGCGGTGCTGTCCCGCACCACGAGTTCGGTGGCCAGCTCGACCCGGGGCGAGTCGATCTCCTCGCCCTGGGCCAGCCGCAGCACCGTGCGGGCGGCGAGCCGGCCCATCTCCACCAGCGGCTGGCGCACTGTGGTCAGCGGCGGTGAGGCCCACCGCGCCTCGGGCAGGTCGTCGAAGCCCACCACGCTCACGTCGTCGCAGACCCGCAGCCCGCGGCGGCGTACCGCCTCGTACACCCCGAAGGCCATCTGGTCGCTGGCGGCGAAGATGGCGGTGGGCGGGTCGTCGAGGTCGAGCAGCGCGCCACCGGCGGTGAACCCGGAGGCGTGGTAGAAGTCGCCGGGCTGCACCAGCCGGTCGTCGGCGGTGACCCCGGCGGCGGCCAGGGCGGCCCGGTAGCCGTCCAGCCGGGCCCGGCTGCACAGCAGGTGCGGCGGGCCGGCCACGAAACCGATCCGGCGGTGGCCGAGCTTGAGCAGGTGCTCGGTGGCGGCCAGGCCGCCGGTCCAGTTGGTGGCGCCGATCGCCGGCACGTCGGTGGCGGCCACGCCGGCGGCCGGGTCGACCACCACCACCGGCACGTTGAGGCGCCGCAACTGGGCCTGAACGGCGGGGCTCAGGTGCGAGGTCACCACGATCACGCCGTCGGACGCGCGGGCGCGCAGGTTGTGCAGCCACTGCCGGGTGGAGCTGGACTCGCGGTGGATCGCCGAGACGACGGTGCCCACCCCGGCGGCGTGGCTGACGTCCTCCACGCCGCGGATGATCTCCACGGCCCACGGGCTGTCCAGGTCGTTGAAGACCAGGTCGACCAGGTCCGCCCGGCGCACCGTACGGCTGCCGCGACGCCGGTAGCCGTGGTGGCGCAGCAGCTCCTCGACCCGCTCCCGGGTGTCCGGCGCGACGTCGGAACGCCCGTTGAGCACCCGCGACACGGTCGGCACCGAGACGCCGGCCTCCCGTGCGATAGCGGTGATGGTCACCCTGCGCTCGTCGTCCGCGCTCACCCGTGTTCCCTTCGCCGGCTGCCGGAACCGACCGGTAGACCGTCCCGCCCCACGCACATCTTGCCGTACGGCGAGGGCTTGACGACAGGCCGGACCGGCCCTAGCGTTCGCACGAGTTGCGGAAACGTTCCGGAAACGCGCCAGTCATCTTCCGCCGGCTCGCCGTCCACCCCCGACGAACGACGAGGAATCCGAGGCGTGTTCACCGACCTGGCCGAGGCCGAACTCCGCGCCCATCGCAGCGATCTGCGCGAGCCGCCGGACTTCGACGCCTTCTGGGCTGACACTCTCGCACAGGCGCGCTCCTGCGGCGACCCCGTGTCGGCGACCCCGATGCCCACGCCGCTGGCCGGGATCGACGTGTTCGACGTGACCTTCCCCGGCTTCGCCGGCCAGCCGATCCGCGCCTGGCTGCGGGTGCCGCGCGGCGCGACGCAGCCGCTGCCCACGATCGTGCAGTACGTCGGGTACGGCGGCGGCCGCGGCCACGCGCTGGAGAACCTGCTCTGGTCCGCCGCCGGCTTCGCCCACCTCCAGATGGACACGCGCGGCCAGGGCTCGGGGTGGAGCCGGGGCGACACGCCCGACGTCGCCGCCGCCGGACCGCAGGCGCCGGGCATGGCCACCCGGGGGATCGAGGACCCGAACCGGTACTACTACCGGCGCTTCCTCACCGACGCGGTCCGCGCCGTGGACGCCGCGTGCGAACTGCCCGCCGTCGACCCGGACCGGATCGCGGTCCTCGGGCACAGCCAGGGTGGCGCCGCCGCCCTCGCCGCCGCCGCGCTGGC
Organism: Micromonospora sp. NPDC049203; assembly: GCF_043197215.1. Taxonomy (NCBI): domain Bacteria; kingdom Bacillati; phylum Actinomycetota; class Actinomycetes; order Micromonosporales; family Micromonosporaceae; genus Micromonospora; species Micromonospora sp. NPDC049203. Next base: position 57,506 of record NZ_JBICSV010000015.1, read on the forward strand.
GCCCCGGGTGCGGGCGGCTGTCGCGCTCGTGCCGTTCCTCTGCGACATCCCGCGCGCGATCACCATCACCGACGCCGCGCCGTACCGGGAGATCCGCGACTACCTGGCCGTGCACCGCGACCGCGAGGAGCAGGCGCTGCGCACGCTCGGCTACGTCGACGGCGTCGCGTTCGCCCGCCGCGCGGGCGTGCCGGCCCGCTTCTCCGTCGCGCTCATGGACGAGATCACGCCGCCGTCCACCGTCTACGCCGCCTACCACGCCTACCGGGGCGACAAGGACCTGACGGTGTGGCGGTTCAACGGCCACGAGGCGGGCGGCATCGACGACGACGCCGCCGCCGTCGACTTCCTGCGTACCGTGCTGGGCGGCTGACCACCGGTTCCGCCGATGCCGGCCCGCCGGGGCTGGTAGACACGGCGGGTGGGCACCGGCACGCGCGCGACGGCGGTCGTGGCCGTCGCGGCCACGCTGCTCGCCGCCGCCTGCCAGCGGCCCGCGCCGTCGCCGTCGGCGCCGCCGTCACCCACAGCGACCGGCCCCCGTGCCCCGGCGGACATCGTGGACCTCACCACCGTCGACCCCACCGTCCGCACCGACATCCGGTACGCGGGCCCGCACAACTTCGTCGGCCGCCCGATCGACGGGTACGCCGAGCCGCGCTGCCTGCTCACCCGGCCGGCGGCGGAGGCGCTGCACCGGGTGCAGACCGCCGCGCTCGCCGGCGGGCACAGCCTCAAGGTGTACGACTGCTACCGCCCGCAGCGCGCCGCCGACGACTTCGTGGCCTGGGCGAAGCTGCCCGGTGAGCAGCTGATGAAGGGGGAGTTCTATCCCGCCGTGCCGAAGGACCGGCTGTTCGCCGACGGCTACATCGGCGCGCCCACCGCGCACAGCCGGGGCAGCACCGTCGACCTGACCCTGGTGCCGGTCTCCGGGCCCTCGCCGGCCGCGTACACGCCCGGCCAGGCGCTCGTGCCCTGCACCGACCCGGCCGGACGCCGCTTCGCCGACGACTCGATCGACATGGGCACCGGGTTCGACTGCTTCGACCCGCGTTCCCACACCGCCGACGCACGGGTCAGCCGCACCGCCCGGGACAACAGGGACCTGCTGCGCCGGCTGATGTCCGCACAGGGCTTCGAGAACTATCCGCTGGAGTGGTGGCACTACCGGTACGTCGACGAGCCGTACCCGGACACCTGGTTCGACTTCCCGGTGGCCGGTTCGTCACTGCGGTGACGCGGTCGTCCCACCAAGATCGATCGCGGCTAGGCTCGACGCTCATGGAGACCGGACGGATCGGCCCGCCGCTGCTCGCCGGCGAACGGGAGTCGCTGCGCGCCTTCCTCGACTTCCACCGGGCCACGCTGGCCCTCAAGTGCGAGGGGCTGACCGACGAGCAGTTGCGCCGGGCGGCGTCGCCGCCGTCCACGCTGTCACTGCTCGGCCTGGTCCGCCACATGGCCGAGGTGGAGCGCACCTGGTTCCGCCGGGTCATCGCCGCCGAGGACGTGCCGCTGGTGTGGTCGGACAGCGGCGACTTCCAGCAGGCGTACGACGCCCGCGACGCCGACGTGGCGGAGGCGTTCGAGGCGTGGCGGCGGGAGGTCGAGCACGCCCGGCGCGTCGAGCGGGAGGCCGCCTCGCTCGACGTGACAGGTCACCAGGCCCGCTGGGGCGAGGACGTCTCGCTGCGCCTGGTCATGCTGCACATGCTGCACGAGTACGCCCGCCACAACGGGCACGCCGACCTGATCCGCGAGGCGATCGACGGCACCGTCGGCGTCTGAGCCCGCCCGGTCAGCGCCCGCGCAGCGGCAGCCAGGCCAGCACGTCCTGAATGCGCGCGTCCCAGTACGCCCAGTCGTGGTCACCGGGACCGAAGTCGACGGTGACCGGCACGTCGCGTTCCCGGGCCACGTCGAGGAACCGCAGGTTGTCCTCGTACAGGAAGTCCTCGGTGCCGCAGGCGACGTAGAGCGCCGGCCGGTCGTCGCCGGAGCGCTCCAGCAGCCCCCACCGTGTCGTCGTCGGCGGGCACCGGGTCGTCACCCCAGACGGTGTGCCACACCGCCGGGTCGACCGGACGGGTCGGATGGTGGCGGCGGCGCGTCACGTCCAGCGCGCCGGACAGGCTGGCCGCCGCCGCGAACCGGTCCGGGTGGCGCAGCGCCCACTTCATCGCCCCGTAGCCGCCCATCGACAGGCCCGCGACGAACGTGTCCTCCCGCCGGTCGGACAGCCGGAACAACGACCGGCACACCTCGGGCAGCTCCTCGCTGAGGAACGTCCAGTACCGGTTGCCGTGCGCCTCGTCGCAGTAGAAGCTCCGCTGCGCCTGCGGCATCACCACGGCCAGCCCCAGCGGCGCGACGTACCGCTCGATCGAGGTGCGCCGGGTCCACACGGTGTCGTCGTCGCTCAGCCCGTGCAGCAGGTACAGCACCTGCGGGTCACCGTCGGCGGCGGCACCCGGCACGCCGATCCCGGCCGCGCCCCGGTCGGGCAGCAGCACCGTCATCGACGTGCCCATGCCGAGCGCCTCGGAGAAGAAGTCACAGCGGATGTGCGCCATGAGGCGGCAGCGTACCCCGCAGGGGTTCGATGAGGGCGTTCCTATTGCCCCGGGACGGCCGCGCGGGAAAAGATGGCCGTGCGCGCCGGAAACGTGTTCGTAACCTGCGCGCTGCTGGTCTCTGTCACAAGGAAGTGGGAGTCAGTCATGAGCGACGTGTCGGCCGCACTGGGTGTGCGCCTCTACCCGGACCTGGTCGAGCCCGGCGGTCTCGCCCCCGCGCTCGTGGCGACAGCCGCCGCCCACCAGCTCGACGTCGGCGAGGTGACCGCGCCCGAGCAGGGGCGCAGCCGGTTCACCTGCGCCGAGATGACCTCCGCCCGCGGCGTGGTCTGCGTCAGCCTCGGCTCGCAGGCCCGCTACTTCATGATCGACCTGCGGGTGGACGGCGACGTCCAGGCCCGGGGCGACGCCACCGACCTGCTCCAGGTCGCGCAGGTGGCCGCCGCGTGGCGGGCCGGCATCACGCTCGCGGAGCTGACCGCGCGCTACCCGTTCATGGAGGAGATGCGCCGCCACCCGGTGGCACACGCCGGCTGACCACGAACGAATATCGTGTTGCCGCCCAGGTGTGGCGGCCGTACCGTGAGCGGGCAACGTCGATCTGATCCACCAGGGGAGTGCACCGTGTCGCAGCAGAACCGCACCCGCGCCGAGCGGCAAGCGCCGCGCGCCGGTGTCCTGCTGCCCGAGCCGGGCACGGGCCGGGAACGGCAGTGGCAACCAGGGTGGTGGCGCGTCTAGCGCCGGCGCGACGATCCGCGCGAACCGCCCGCCCCGAGACCGGAGCAGGGCGGTTCTCCGTTTCCGGGGCAGCTCCGCCGACGGCGTACGCCGTCCTGGGCCGTTGGAGCAACTGGCAGCTCACCCGGCTCTCAACCGGGAGGCTACGGGTTCGAGTCCCGTACGGCCTACGTCAGAAGGACATGAGCAAGGAGACGACGATGGGTTTCACCCCGCTGGCCGGTACCCGGGCGCCGGTCCGGGTCTGGACCGACCCGTACACGATCGAGGCGCAGGCGGCCCGGCAGCTGCGCAACATCGGCGCGCTGCCGTGGGTGCAGGGTGTCGCGGTGATGCCGGACGTGCACTTCGGCAAGGGCGCCACGGTCGGCTCGGTGATCGCGATGCGGCAGGCCGTGTCGCCGGCCGCGGTCGGCGTGGACATCGGTTGCGGCATGTCGGCGGTACGGACCTCGCTGACCGCCGCCGACCTGCCCGACGACCTCGCGCCGCTGCGCTCGGCGATCGAGGCGGCCATCCCGGTCGGCTTCGCGATGCGTGACGACGCTGTCGACCCGCGCCGGATCCGAGGGCTGGAGCAGTCGGGCTGGGACGACTTCTGGCGGCGGTTCGGCACGCTGGACCGGAAGGTGGCCCAGCTCCAGACGCGGGCGCAGCGGCAGCTCGGCACGCTCGGCGGCGGCAACCACTTCATCGAGGTCTGCCTGGAGCAGGGCGGACCGGACGACGGCCGGGTCTGGCTGATGCTGCACTCCGGTTCCCGCAACATCGGCAAGGAGCTGGCCGAGCGGCACATGGCGGTGGCGCGCGGCCTGCCGCACAACACCGACCTGCCGGACCGGGACCTCGCGGTGTTCCTCGCCGGCACGCCCGAGATGGAGGCGTACCGGCGGGACCTGTGGTGGGCGCAGGAGTACGCCCGGCGCAACCGGGCGGTCATGCTCGCTCTGCTGAGCCAGGTGGTCCGGGTTGCGTTCCCGCACGTCGGCTACGACGAGCCGATCTCCTGCCACCACAACTACGTGGCGGAGGAGAGCTACGACGGGGTGGACGTGCTGGTGACCCGCAAGGGCGCGATCCGGGCCGGTAAGGGGGACCTGGGCATCATTCCCGGCTCGATGGGCACCGGGTCGTACATCGTGCGCGGCAAGGGCAACGTCGACGCGTACTGCTCGGCGTCGCACGGCGCCGGGCGGCGGATGTCGCGGGGGCAGGCGAAGCGGACGTACAGCACTGCGGATCTGGCCGCGCAGACCGCCGGGGTGGAGTGCCGCAAGGACGCCGGTGTGGTCGACGAGATCCCCGGCGCGTACAAGGACATCACCGAGGTGATGGCCCAGCAGGAGGACCTGGTCGAGGTGGTCGCCCACCTCAAGCAGGTCGTCTGCGTGAAGGGCTGAGCGGCAGGGCCGGCGTCGAGGGGGCGCCGGCCCTACCGGGTACGCCGGGCGACGCGCACGCCGACGGCGACCGCGCCGATGACGAGCAGCGCGGACAGGAGCTGGAGGCCGGGGGAGTCGTCGGCCTCCCCGTACACGAAGCCGGCGACGCCGAGCACGACGGCGAGCAGCGCCACGGCGGCGGCCAGGTGTCTCATCGTTGCGCCCCATCCTCGTCGGGGACCCATTCGAGCAGGTCGCCGGGCTGGCAGTCGAGCACCCGGCACATGGCCTCCAGGGTGCTGAACCGGACGGCCTTGGCGCGGCCGTTCTTGAGCACCGCCACGTTCGCCGGGGTGAGCCCGACGCGCTCGGCGAACTCGCCGACGCTCATCTTGCGCTTGGCCAGCTCCACGTCGATGCGCACGACGATCGGCATCAGATCACCGCTTCCATGTCGGTGCGCAGCGTGGTGGCCTGGCGCAGCAGCGCGCGCAGCACCACCATCAGCAGCCCCAGCACGCTGACGCCGGTGACCAGCAGGAACAGCAGCAGCGGCAGCCCCGGGTCGCCGGCGTTGAAGCCGACGTAGAGGAAGACGCCGACGAGCACCACCCAGGCGGCGGCGACCGCCCAGACGATGCCGTCGACCCAGCCCAGGGACGCCTCGGTGAAGATGCGGTCGCGCTTGACCAGGGTGAGCAGGTGCCAGGTGCAGACGATCACCACCTGCACGCACAGCACCCAGAAGATCGTCACCGCGGTGGCGGGCCACCGCAGGTACGCCATGTCCGGGTTCTCCCGCGCCATGTGCGCGAACTGCCCGGGCAGCGACATGGTCTGGAGCAGCACCAGGATCGCGAACAGCAGGACCAGGAAGGCACGGAGTGGTGTCACCGCGCGTTGCGCCGTAAGCATGCATCGACTATCGCGCGGAACCTATCGAAAGTCAATCGGTTCCGATCGTGGGTCGCTGTCGATAGGCTCGGTCCGGGATGCTCGCCCGGCTCCGGCCCACCCTGGGGAGGACGACATGACCGGACACCGCCGTCGCGCGGTCCGGCCGACGGCCCTTGTCCTGGCCGCCGCTCTGACCGGCGCCGCCTGCCAGCCGGGAGAGCCCGACCCGGCGGCCCCCGGCGCCGTGGTGATCGACCGCCTCACCGCGCCGGCCGAGCTGGCCGGTCTGCCCCGTCAAGACGCCGGCAGGGACCGCATACCGGCCCTGGTCGACGATCCGCCGGGTCTCGCCATGGTGATCAACGGGTACGGCGAGGCGACTCCGCCGCCACTGACCCTCGAGGCGTACTACGGCAACCGGGTGGGCATCGCGGCGGTGGGGCGGGCGTTGCAGTCGCGTCTCGGCGGAGGCACTGCCGCACCCGGCGCGGAGACCACCTGCCACAGTGGCGCCGACGGGTCTGTCACCTGCTGGCGGCGGGCGGACACGCTCGTCGTGACGGTCACCGCCCGCGACGGCCGGTCCGCCGAGCGGACGCGGGACGCCACCGAGCAGGCGTGGCGCGCCGTCACCGGCTGAGCGCCGCCGACGTCAATCGGTGCCCCTCGCTGGGCGGCCGACGGCGTAGCGGACGTGTACGGCGTACCGCGAGTGGTGCACCGCGCGGATCTCCAGGTCGACGTCCCGGTCGAAGCCCTCGAACAGCCGCTTCCCGCGGCCGAGGATCACCGGCGCGGTGGACAGGCCCAGCTCGTCGACGACGCCGGCCGCGAGCGCCTGCCGGATGACCTCGGCGCCCCCGCCTATGACCACCGCGCCGTCGCCGGCCGTACGCCGGGCCGCCGCCAGCGCCGCGTCGAACCCGTCGACCATGAGGAAACCGGCGTCCGGGTCGGGCTGGTCGGCGGTGCGGTGGGTGAGCACGACCAGAGGGGCCTGGAACGGGTTCCGGCCGCCCCAGGCGCCGGCGGCGTCGTACATGCCCCGGCCGCACAGCGCGGCACCGGCACCCGCCAGCAGCTCGTCGAAGTACGCCCGGTCCTCGTCGGTCATGCCGGCGCCGGCCTCACGCGGCGTGTCGTACGTCCACGGCCCGCCCATCACCCAGTGGTGCAGCCGTTCGCCGCCGACACCGAGCCCCTGGCCGGCCCGGTCGTCCGGGCCGGCGACGTAGCCGTCCAGGGAGACGGTGACGAACGCCCGCACCCGGCCGCGCCTTTCACTGGTGCTCATGCTTCCTCCCGGAGATCGGAACACTGACACTGGGAAGACCTCCGGCCGGTGCCGGACTCGTCGCCGCCTGGGGGCCGGCGTCAGCCGTACACCGGATGCTCGGCCTGGAACGCCAGCCGGCGGTCCGCGCCGGCGGCCAGCTCCGCGAGCACGTCGTCGAGGTCCAGGAACGTCTGCCAGCGCTCCTGGCCGGTGATGCCGGCGAGCCGGTCGACCACGAGCTGCTCCAGGTCGGTGACGCGCCGGCCCTTCCACACCTTGTCGGCCAGGCTGACCAGCAGGTCCTCCAGCTGCGCGCCGGGGGAGTGCCAGGCGGCGTGGGTGACGGCGAAGCGGGCCCGCTCCTCCGGTACGCCGAAACGCAGCAGCAACTGGTACCCGGCCTCCTCGTGCGCCGAACCGGGGCCGGTCAGCTCGGCCGGGTGCTCGACCTTGCCGAGATCGTGCACCGCCGCGCCGAACAGCACCGCCTGCCTGTCGAACGGCACCGCGCCGAAGCGGTCGGCGAACGCGGCCGTCAGGTGCCAGGCGACGTCGTGCACCAGCCGCAGGTGCGCGCCGAGGCGCGGCGGGGCGGCGAGGGCGTCCAGCAGCTCGACCGCCACGCCCGGGAGCGGGAGCAGTGGCGGGTCGCCCGCTTCGGTGAGGGCGCGGTGCAGCGCGTCGGAGGTCATCGGGGCGAGCGTACCGGTCCCCGGTGGGCTCACCGGCGGTGATGGACGAGTAGCCGAACGTGAAGCGGCCGCTCGTCCGATTCCGGTGCGTCGATCCACTCGGGAGGGTGGGGGCCACGTCTCTCACGGGGGTTGTCGAATGACCGCACTGAATCGTCGTGCCCTGCTGCGTACCGCCGCGCTGACCGGGCTCGCCGCCGCGACCGGGGTGGCCGCCGCGCCCCACGCCGCGTCCGCCGCACCGGCCGCCGCCGACGTGGTGAACGGGTCGTGGCTGGTCAGCGTCGGCTGGGGTGTGCTCCAGGTCGACCCGGGCCGCACCACGCCGCGCGAGCTGCTGCCGAACGGGGACCACGCCAAGTCCTCGCCGGACGGCCGGCACGTGGCCTGGGTCAACACGGCCCGCTCGGGCGACGGCACGCTGGAGCCGTTCGTGGCCGTGTACGACCGGGTCACCGGCCAGAAGCGCACGCTGCTCGCCGACCCGTTCGGTGTCCGCTACGGCGCGCCGACGTGGTCGCCGGACGGCACCGAGATCGCGCTCGTCACCGGGCAGGACAACGACCGGCTGATCGCTGTGGACGTGGTCACCGGCGCCACCCGCGTGCTGGTCGAGGGGCATTCCATGGCCGACCCGGACTGGTCCCGGGACGGCTCCATGATCGTCGTGCGGTGGCGCAGCCGTTCGCAGGGCTGGCAACTGCGGGTGCTGGAACTCGCGACCGGGACGGTGCGGCCCGTCTACACGCCGGTGGCGGGCGAGATGTTCATCTCGCCGGTCTTCATGCCCGACTCCGGGCGCGTCGTCTTCTGCACCAACCGCTGGCACCTGGACCGCGAGGTCTACAACCAGTCGCTCGCGTCGGTGCGCATCGGCGGCACCGGGCTGAAGAAGCTCACCGACGAGCCCCGGTTCTACCTGTCGCCGGTGTTCTCCCCGGACGGCCGCTACTGCGCCGCGCTGTCGATCCCGCCGGAGAACGAGTACCCGGACGGCGGCAACATCATCGTGTCCACCAGTGGCTTCGGCGAGCAGTGGTGGATCCCCGGCGACGAGTACGACGACAGCACCCGGCTGGACTGGGCACGGGCGATCTGACGTGCCGGGCGCGCGCATCACGGACCGGATGCGCGCCACCGGACGCCACCGGTGCGAGGCTTGGGGCGGACGTCGCCGACGGGGCCGGCGTCCGCTGTGGAGGGGTGATGGCCGAGCCGCCGACCGGGACGTCGTCGCACCGCGCGCAGGCGCACGGCAGGCACGCCAACAACCGCCGCTACCACGACGGCGCCGAGGTCGACGGGTACGTCGACGACCCGTACCACAGGGTGCGCCGCGCGGTCGCGGCCCGGCTGCTCGCCGAGGGGGTGACCGGGCGCGGGCCGGTGCTGGAGCTGGGCTGCGGGCCACGCGGCATGCTCGACCCGGCCACGCTGCCCGGCCCGGTGGTGCTCGCCGACGCGGCCGAGACGGCGCTGGGCACGGCCCGCGCGGCGGCCGGCGGGCGGGCGCTGCCGGTCTGCCTGGACGCCACCCGGGGCCTGCCGTTCCGGGCGGGCAGCTTCGCCGGGCTGCTCGCCGGGGAGCTGATCGAGCACGTGTACGACCCGCTGGCGCTGCTGCGGGAGTGTCACCGGGTGCTGGCACCCGGTGGCCTGCTGGTGCTCACCACCCCGAACCTGGCGCCGGTGCAGGACCGGCTGGCGTTCCTGGCCGGCCGGGCGCCACGCCAGATCGACCCGCTACACCCGTACCTGTGGCTGCACATCCGTCCGTTCACCGCCTCGCTGCTGCGCCGCGCCCTGCGCCGGGCCGGATTCACACCGGTGGCGCTGCGTTCCAACGAGGTCGGCTGGCGGCTGCCCGGCGGGCGGTGGGTGGCCTCGCGCCGGCTGGCCCGCGCCGCGCCCGGGCTCGGCGGCTCCCTGATCTGCGCCGCCCGCCGGCAGGGCGGGGCGTCACCGGCCCGAAACAGGGTGTGATGGCGACATTGACAGCGGGCTATCATGGAGGTTCCGTCGTCGACCGGGGGATGTCATGACGCGCCTGCTCGCCTGGGTCGTGACCAATCTCGACGCGTTCATCGGCCTGGTGCTGGCGCTCACGGTGTCCGTGCTCGGCCTCACCAACACGGTCAGCCAGGATCTGGTGAACAGCGCGATCCTGCTGGTCCTGGGTCTGCTCGCACAGGCGATGCTGCGCGACCGGCTGCGCCGGCGCACCACCGAGCGGGAGGTCCGCCAGGTCATCTCGGACACCCGCGACCGGCTGACCGACCTGGTGCCGCAGATGCAGGAGATCACCGGCCCGGAAGGCGCGCTGAACCGGGCCCGCGAGGCCATCGACAGCGTGTCCATGGTGCGGGTTCTTCACGGCAGCGAGGTCGGGCAGGCGCTCGCCGACGCGCGGCGGCACACCGACCAGTGGAGCTTCAAGGGCGGCACCGGCACCTTCCTGCGCGCGGTCACGCTGCCGGACTGCCTGGAACACGCCCGGCGGCGCAACGCCACGCTCACCGTCGCGATCGAGATCATCGACCCGACCGACGAGGAGGTCTGCGAGCGGTACGCGCGGTTCCGGCGCAGCCTCGACCCGGACGCGCCGGGCGAGCCGTGGACCGTCGACCGCACCCGCAAGGAGTCCTACGCGACGGTGCTGGCCGCCTGCTGGCACCTGCAACGCTCCGGCCTGCTCACCGTCGACGTCCGGCTCTCCGCGCAGATGACCACGTTCCGCTACGACCTCTCCTCCTCCTGCGTCGTCATCACCCAGGAGAACCCGCAGACGCCCGCGCTGCGCATCGACCGCGGCGAGGTCTACTACAACCGCTTCAACATCGAGCTGGACTACAGCCGCCGGCAGAGCCGGCGCGTGCCGATCGAGGCCGCGGCCCAGGTCAAGCTCGACGACGAGCCGTCGGTCGAGCAGGTACGGCGGTTGTTCGCCGCGCTCGGCCTCACGCTGCCCCGCTCCTTCGGCGACCGCGAGGTGGCCGACATCATCGGCAAAGCCGTCCAGGCGAGGAACCCCTACTCATGACCAGTTACACCGACCTCGAACGGGAGATCGACCGGGGCACCCGGCCGGAGCTCCTACGCGGCTGGGTGCTGGACGTGCTCGACGACGTCGCCGAGGGGCGGCGCCCGCTGCGCGCGGTCCGGCACCCGCTCGGCTTCACCTGCCTGCCGGTCGAACGCGACGGCCCCGACGGTGTCTGCGTGCACGCCTGGCCCGCCGACCCGCCACAGGTGCGCCCGACCACCTCCACCATGCACTCGCACAGCTGGGACCTGCTCAGCCACGTGCTGCACGGCACCGTCCGCAACGAGCTGATCGAGGTCGACGACGCGCCCGCCGACCCGTCCTGGCGGGTCTACGAAGTGCGCAGCCTCGGCGAGGTGGACGAGATGGCCGCCACCGACCGGCTGGTCACCGCGATGACCGCCACTGTGGAGACGCACTCGGCCGGCGACTCGTACGCGCTGCGCGCCGGCGGCTTCCACACCTCGGAGGTCGACGCCGGTGAACCGGCGGTGACAGTGGCGCTCGGCCGGACCACTCCCGGCACGTGCGACCTGAGCCTCGGCGCGGTGGACGGGCACAGCCACCGGGTACGCCGGGACCGATGCGACGCGGCCGAGACCGCGCGGATGGCGCGGGCGATCGCGCGACTTGTGGCACGGGGCTGACTGGCTGGAGGAGCCATGGACGTGGAGCCGAGCAGAGGCGGGCCCGACCTGCGCGAGGCGCACCGGTTCGCGGTGGAGGCCGCCCAGGCGGCGGGCCGGCTGCTGCGCCGGGGCACCCGGGGGGAGGTGCACGCCCGGGCCAAGAACGACACCGGTGACCTGGTCACAGACCTCGACCTGGCCGCCGAACGGCTCATCGTCGACCGGATCCGGGCCCGCTGGCCGGAGCACGGCGTGATCGCCGAGGAGGGCGGCGAGTACGCCCCGGACACCACCTGGGCGTGGCTCGTCGACCCGCTCGACGGCACAAACAACGTGGCGATCGGGCTGCCCGCGTACGTGGTCGGGATCGCCCTGTGCGACAACGGCTCGCCGGTGCTCGGCGTGGTGCACGACCCGGTCGCCGGCCGTACCTGGTCGGCGGTGCGCGGCCGGGGCGCGTTCGTGCACGCGTCCGGCCCGGCCGCGCGGCCGCTGCGCGCCGCGCACCGCCCGGTGCCGTCCGCGCCCGTGCTGGCCTGGACCCAGGGGCACGAGGTACGCCGGGACGACAGCACCGCCCGGGCGCTGAAGGTGGTGCTGGACACCAGCGCCCGCCGGGTGCTGCAACTGTGGGCGCCGCTGCTGTCCTGGGTGATGCTGGCCCGGGGCGACATCGACGGCATCGTCGGCTACCGCCCCGAGGCGGTCGACCTGCCGGCCGGGATGCTGCTCGCCGCCGAGGCCGGCATGGCGGTACGCGCCCTCGACGGCGGCACCTTCGACGACAGGTACGGCTGTCCGCCCGACCGGCGCAGCTTCGTGGCCGGGCCACCGGAGACCATCGACCGGCTGGTCAAACTGGTCACGGCGGCACAGTGGATCGAGCCGCAGGTGCGTCGCCTCACCCCCGTCGGCCTCGGCTCGGTCGGCTGGTGAGGCGCGATCCGCTAGCCTCGGCCGGATGGCCGCCAGACAGCTCAAGCTCGGGCTCCGGGTCCGCGACCTGGACCGCTCCCACCGGCTCTACCGGCGACTTGGCTTCAAGGAGATCCCGAACGCCGAGCAGACGAACCTGCGCTACCTGACCTTCGGTCACACCTGGCTGATCCTGTCCGACCTGCACCGCCACGGCCACCACAACGCGCAGCGGGAACGCGACGTCAAGGCCGGGCCGCCGGGGCTCGGTGTCGTGCTCACCGTGCCCACCGCGGACCTGGACGCCACGTACGCGCTGTGGTGCGACGAAGGGCTGCCGGTCACGCTCGAACCCGAGGACGTGGGCTGGGCGCGGATCTTCTACGGGCTCGACCCGGACGGCTACGAGGTGATGTTCGAGCAGTTCCGTCCGGCGTCGCGCTCCGCCGACGCCTGACGGGCGTCGCGGCGGGTCAGGGCCTTGACGGCGTCCGGGCGGCCAGGAAGTCCGCCCAGGTCCGCACGCCTCTCGCGGCGCCCGGCCGGGCCAGGTTCGCGCCCTGGCGGTACGCCCTGCCGGCCCGCCCGGGGATTCGGACCGGCAGTCGCGCACGGCGCTTCCCGGTGGCCGCCAGGTAGCCGGTCAGCAGCTCACCGATCCCGTACGTGTGCGGCCCGGCCAGATCCGGCACCAGCCCGGCGGGCGCGCCCAGCGTCAGCTCGGCCAGCCGCGCCGCGACCTCGGCGGCGTCGACCGGCTCCAGCCGCAGCCCGCCCGGCACCGGCGTCACCGGCAGCCGGGTCATCGCCGTCAGCATGGTCAGCACCAGGTCGTGCGCCTGCGCGGCGCGCAGCACCGTCCACGGGACGCCGGAGTCCGTCACCGCGCGCTCGGCGTCGAGCTTGGACCGGATCCAGGCCAGCGGCACCCGGTCCGCGCCGGTTACCGAGATGTGCACCAGGTGCGCCACACCGGCCCGGTGCGCGGCGCGGGCCAGGTGGGCGGTGGCGCGGTCATCGCCCTTCGCGCCGCCGGCCAGGTGCAGCACGGTTGACACCCCGCGTAGGGCGTCATCGAGGTCCGCGCCGCCGAGCAGGTCGGCGCGCACGTGGGTGACGCCGTCGCCGGACTGTCCGCCGCGCCGGCTGAGCACCCGCACCGGGTGCCCGGCGGCGCGCAGCAGCGGTACGACGTGCCGGCCGATCGTGCCGGTGCCGCCGGTGACCAGGATCTGTGGGTTCATCGTCTCGCCTTCCGTCGCCTGTGCTGCCATGTCGACCCGCGCCGGCCTGCCGACGTGACAGATGTGACGGCGGTCACTTCCGGTCACGTCGGCCGGTCGTGGCGGGTCGAGACGACGTGCGGGAGAGGGAGGCTCAGGTGATGGGGCACGGGCTGGCGGAGCGGTTCGAACGGGAGCGGCCGCGGCTGCGCGCCGTGGCGTACCGGCTGCTCGGCTCGCTCACCGACGCCGAGGACGCGGTGCAGGAGACCTGGCTGCGGCTGGCCCGTACCGACCCGGCCACCGTGGACAACCTGGACGCCTGGCTGACCACAGTGGTCGCCCGGGTCAGCCTGAACACGCTGCGGTCCCGCGTCGCCCGACGGGAGGACTCCCTCGACGTCCGCCTGCCCGACCCGGTGGTGGACACCGGCGCCGACGACCCGGCGCACGCCGCGGTCCTCGCCGACTCGGTGGGGCTGGCGCTGCTCGTGGTGCTGGACACGCTGAGCCCGGCCGAGCGGCTCGCGTTCGTGCTGCACGACATGTTCGGCGTGCCGTTCGACGAGATCGGCCCGCTCGTCGACCGCTCACCGGCAGCGGCCCGGCAGCTCGCCAGCCGGGCCCGCCGCCGGGTACGCGGACAGGCGCCCACCCCCGACCCCGACCTGACCCGGCAGCGGGCGGTGGTCGACGCCTTCCTCGCCGCCGCCCGCGACGGCGACCTCGACGCGCTGATCGCGGTGCTGCACCCGGACGTGGTGCTGCGTTCCGACGCGGGGACCGCCCGCGCCCGCCACACGGTCGTGCTCACCGGCGCGACGACTGTGGCGGCGCAGGCCACCACGTTCGGGCGGCTGTTCCCGCACGCCCGGCCGGTGCTGGTCAACGGCGCCGCCGGGGTGCTGGTGAGCGCCGGGGACCGTCCGCTGTCGGTGATGGCGTTCACCGTCACCGGCGGGCGGATCGCCGCCGTGGACGTGATCGCCGACCCGCGCCGGCTGGCCGCGCTCGGTCTCGCCGGCTGACCCGGAGCCGTCTCAGTCGACCAGAACCAGGTTGGCCATGTCGACCACCGGCCGGAAACCCAGCCCGGCATAGAGCCGGTTCGACACCGGGTTGGCCTGGTCGGTGAACAGGCACACGCGCGCGCCCTCGGCCGTGAGCAGCCGGCACACCTCGGCTACCGCGTTGCCGGCCCAGCCGCGCCCACGCTGCTCGGGTGGCGTGTAGACCGGCCCGATCCGGGCCACGCCGAACGACGGCGGGTTGGCGGCGGTCAGGTGCACCGGGACGCCCGACCCGTCGGTCCAGAACCAGACCCGCCCGTCCCGGATGCGGCGCAGCAACTCGGCGCGGTCGGGCGTCTCGTGTGCGCTGGTGCCGGGCGGGCGGCCCGCCTGCTCGTCGGCGTCGGCCGTGAACGCGCCGAACCACGCGGCGACCAGGTCGACCTCGTCGGGCCCGGCGGCCCGCAGCGCGCCGGGCACCGGGGCCGGTGGCGCCAACTGGTCCAGCACGTGCAGCCGGGTGTGCTGGCCGACCTCGACCCGGCCGCCGTCGAGGCGTGCGACCTCGTCGGCGCAGGCGCGCGCGGCGGGCAGCGCGCCGTTGACCGCGCGGATCCGTTCGCCGCGCCGGTGCCACGCCCGCGCCAGCGCCACGGCGGCCTCCGGCGGCATCGGCAGCAGGAACGCCGGCCGCGGCGGGAACGGCGCGGTACGCATCGCGGCGCCCACCACCGCCCCGGAGCCGTCGCGCACCACCAGCCACCAGTCGTCCTCGGGCAGCGCGACGCCCTCGGCGCGGCGGGCCGCCATCCGGCGCGTGACGCTGGCGACGACGGTGTTGATCACCGGGTCGGCGGCAAGGTACGCCTCGGCGGCGGCGAGGAACTCGTCCGGGTCGGTGCAGAAGTGCAGGGTGGGCGCGGCGGTCATGCGGGCACCGTAGTCACTGCCCTCGGCCGGGTCGTAGCGGTTTTCCCGCCCCCTGCTCAGGGGGCGATGCGCAGCCGGCGGATGTGGGTGTCGTCGTACTCCTCGAACCGGAACCGCAGCCCGGCGAACGGGCTGCCGGGGAAGTCGCCGCTGATCGTCGCCGTCACCACCGTGCCGGCCGGCGTCTGCTCGACGTCGGTGATTTCGTACGACACCAGCGGCGTGCCGCTGCGCCAGGCGCGGATCTCCGCGATCCCGCGGTGGGTGCGGCCCTCGTCCTCGACCACCGCGTCGTCGGCGAACAGCGCGAGGTAGGGCTCCTTGTCGGCCTGGCCGGCGAGCGCGAAGTAGCGGCGGACGATCTCGGGCGGGTTGCTCATGGGCGCGATGCTAGGCGCCGGGACCGACAAGAAGCGCCGTGACGGTGGCGGCGGTGGCCAGCACGGCGAGCACGGCGCTGGTCGCCACGAACCGGCCCAGCGGCACGGCCACCCCGGCGGCACGGCAGCGCTCGTACCAGATCAGGGTGGCCAGCGACGCCCACGGTGTGGCCAGCGGGCCCACGTTCGTGCCGATCAGCAGTGCCAGCAACTGGGTGTGCCGGTCGACGGCGATCACCGCCTCGCCGGCCAGGTACGCGGGCAGGTTGTTCACCGCGTTGCTGAACAGCGCGCCGACCGCGCCCGCCCGCAGCGCCCCCTCCGCGCCCGGGTCGGTGCCGATCAGCGTGCCCATCACCGTGTCCAGACCGTGCCGCCCGATGGTCTGCACGACCAGGAACAACCCGGTCACGAACACCAGCAGCCGCCACGGCACCAGCGCGAGCCGCAGCCGGTGCCGGGCCCGGACCGCGAAGCCCGCGACCAGGATCGCGGCGGCCACCCCGGAGGCGACGCCGATCTCCACCCCGGCGAGGATCCCGGCGACGAACAGCAGGCAGGCGGCGAGCGCGGTGCGGTAGAGCACGCGGTCCGGCGGCACGTACGGCCGCGGCGGGACGAACGGGTCGGCCCCGGCGCGCGCCGGACGCCAGTACCACCGCCACAGCAGCAGCGCGGTCACCGCGACAGCGACCAGTTGCGGCCACCACATCCGGGCCGCCCACGGCACCGGGGCCAGATCGACCCGGTCACTGGCCAGGATGTTCGTCAGGTTGGACACCGGCAGCAGCAGGCTCGCCGTGTTGGCCAGCCACACGGTGGTCATGGCCAGCGGTGTCGGCGGCACGTTCAGCGCCCGCGCCAGCGCGATCATCACCGGCGTGAGCAGCACCGCCGTGGTGTCCAGGTTGAGCGCGATGGTGGTCACCGAGGCGAAGCCGACGCAGAGCCAGAACAGCGCCCGGAAACTGCCCCGCGCGGTGACCGCCACCCGGGTCGCGAGCGCGTCGAACACCCCGGCCACGGCGGTGAGCTCGGCCAGCACCACCACCGTGCCGAGGAAGATCAGGATGGGGACGACCCGCCGCATCGTGCCCTCGGCGTCGGCGCGGGGCAGCAGCCCGGTGAGCACGCACACCACCCCGAGCACGGCCAGCCCGATCGCGATCCAGTCCAGCACGTGCAGGCGGCCCCAGCGGGAGCGGTCGGGCACGGCGTTCGGCGGATCGCCGGGGGTCTCCACGAGGGATGATCCTCGCACACGCCGGCGCGGGCGGAGGAGCCCGACGCGGCCACGATCCGAGCTGCCGACGGTGTCGATCCGTTGACCGTCGGTGGTCATAATGACCATGTGGTTGTAGGCGCGCACCCCACCCGGACCGACCGCCCCATCGATTTCTTCATCAGCTACTCGCCGGCCGACGAACGCTGGGCGACGTGGCTGGCGTGGGAGTTCGAGGCCGCCGGCTACCGCACGCTGCTGCAGGCGTGGGACTTCGTCGCCGGCACCAACTTCATCGACTTCATGGACCGCGGCGTCCGCGAGGCCGAGGTGGTGGTGGCGGTGCTGTCCGAACGCTACCTGCACTCCACCTACGGCAAGCTGGAGTGGCAGGCCGCGCTGCGCGCCGACCCGGACGGCACCGGCAACAAGCTCGTCACGGTACGCGTCGAGGACTGCCCGATCGACGGCCTGCTCGCCACCATCACCTATGTGGACCTGGTCGGTGTGGACGACCCGGCGCAGGCCCGCAACCGGGTGCTCGACCGCATCCGGGAGGCGCTGGACGGCCGGGCCAAGCCGATGCGGCAGCCGGCGTTCCCGCACCACCCGGCCGACCCGCACGGGGTGCTCGCCGCGCCCGCCACCGGAGCGCCGGCACCCCGCCGCGCCCGGCGTACCCCGATCAACCCGCCGCCGTTCCCGCCCGCCGCGACGGCCCCGCCGACGGCCCGGGACACAGTGACGGTGCTCCAGGTCGCCGGGCCGCGGTTCGGCCGGGGCGTGATCACGCCCGGTGCGCCGGTCACCCCGGGCGAGGTGCAGGAACACCTGATGGGGGACCTCACGCTGCTGATGAACGACGGCGTGCCCCGGCCGGACCTGCTCGTCGTCGCGGGCAACCTCACCGAGTCGGGCAGCCCGCGCGAGTTCTCCGACGCGCTGAGCTTCCTCACCGGCCTGCGGGTGCTGCTCGGGCTGGAGCCGCACCGCCTCGTGGTGGTCCCCGGCCCGCGCGACGTGACGATGGCGGCCTGCCGCGCGTACTTCGCCACCTGCGAGGCCGACGACGTCGACCCGCAACCGCCGTTCTGGCCGAAGTGGCGGCACTACGCGCGCCTGTTCGACGACCTCTACCAGGGCCTCGACGACCGGATCTTCGACAGCGAGCAGCCCTGGACGCTGTTCCCGGTGCCCGACCTGCGCGTGGTGGTGGCCGGGCTGAACTCCACCATCGCCATCACCCACCGTGAGGAGGACCGGTACGGCTTCCTCGGCGAGGCGCAGTCCAGCTGGTTCGCCCAGCGGCTGCGCCACTACCAGCAGTCCGGCTGGCTGCGGCTGGGCGCGATGGCGCACGCCCCCGGCGCGCGCAGCCCGTACGCCGACGAGGTGCCGCCGGACCCGGTGTCGCTGCGCGACCGGGGCTCGGTCAACCGGCTGGTCGGCCCGATGCTCAACCTGCTGCTCTCCGACGCCGCGCCGTCGGCCCGGGTCGACCCGGTGGTGCCGCTGGCCGCCGCGCCCCGCGACGGCCGGGCGCAGGTGCTGCGGCTCGGCGTCGACGGGATGACCCGCTGGGTGCTCGGCCGCGACGACCGGCTCGACGGCGGCACTGTCACCGCGGTGTCCTGGCCGCGCGCCGAGGCCACCTTCGGCGCGTCCGGTCCGGCCCAGGTGCCCGACCCGCGCCGCCCGGTCGCCGTCGAGGGGGCCACCCAGGGTGCGGCGGCCGCCGCCGCGCCGGTCGCCCCGGTGCGGCGGCTGCTCGACCGGCTCGCCGAGGTCTGCGAGGCGCGCTACGACCGGGTGGTGGTACGCCGCGTCGACACCGACCCGCCGCACCTCTACATCAGCTACCGCTCCGACGGGGTGGTCCGCCAGCAGCGCGTCGGCGCGCACGTGGGCACCCCCACCGCCGCCGACCTGGACGCCTTCGCCCGCCGGGTCCACGCCACCGACCCGGACATCGCCTCCGAACTGGTCTACGACGGCGACCGGGTGCCGCGCGGGCTGGCCGAGGAGGCGCAGCGCCGGGGCGTACGCGTGCTGCACCTGACCGAGTTCCAGGGCCTGCTCGACCTGCGCGAGTACGTCGCGGCGCAGACCGCCCGGCTCCAGGCCGACCGGCTCTACCCGCCCGGGCAGTACGTGCCGCAGCGCTACCGCCACCTGGTCGGCGCCGACCAGCGCGTGCGCGACGACGTGGTGGACGAGCTGCTGGAGACCGTCTCCGCGCCGGACGGCCGGTTCGTGCTGGTGCTGGGCGACTTCGGCCGGGGCAAGACGTTCGCCCTGCGGGAGGTGGCCCGCCGGCTGCCCACCGCCGCGCCCGACCTGATCCCGATCCTGGTCGAGCTGCGCGCGCTGGACAAGGCGCACTCCGTGGACGGCCTGGTCGCCGCGCACCTGGCCAACCACGGCGAGCAGGTGATCGACCTCAAGGCGTTCCGCTACATGCTGCGCCAGGGCCGCATCGTGCTGCTGTTCGACGGGTTCGACGAGCTGGTCGCCCGGGTGACGTACGACCGGGCGGCCGACCACCTGGAGACGCTTCTCCAGGCGGCCGAGGGCAACGCGAAGATCGTGGTGAGCAGCCGTACCCAGCACTTCAAGACCAACTCGCAGGTGCTGACCGCGCTCGGCGAGCGGGTCGGCCTGCTGCCGCACCGGCGCGTGCTGGCGGTGGAGGACTTCACCCCCGGGCAGATCGAGGCGTTCCTGCGCAACCGGTACGGCGGCGACGAGCGGGCCGCCCGCGAGCGGATGGACCTGCTCGCCGGCGTGAAGGACCTGCTCGGGCTCTCCCGCAACCCGCGCATGCTCGGCTTCATCGCCAACCTCGACGAGGGTCGGCTGGCAGCGGTGGCCGGTGCGGGCGGCACGTTCAGCGCCGCCGCGTTGTACCGGGAGATCCTGGAGTCCTGGCTGGACTTCGAGGAGCGCCGTACCCAGGGCATCCCGGGCGCCCCGGTGAGCCTGCGCCGGCCCGAGCTGTGGCAGGCGGTGAGCCGGCTGGCGTTCCAGCTGTGGGAGAGCGGCGAGGCCTACCTGCGTCTGGCCGAGCTGGCCGAGTCCACCGGTCAGCTCGCCGGGCGGGCCGACTCGCGGCTGTCCGGCCCGCAGGCGGCGCACGCCGTCGGCGCGGGCAGCCTGCTCGTCCGCACCGACGACGGCCTGTTCGGGTTCATCCACACCTCGGTGATGGAGTGGCTCGTCGCCGAGGGCGTGGCCGAGCAGATCAACAGGGGCGAGGAACCGGCCGCGCTCGCCGTACGGTCGCTGTCCGCGCTCGCCGTGGAGTTCCTCGGCGACCTCGCCGACCCGGCCCGCTGCACCGCGTGGACCGCCCGGGTGCTCGGCGACGAGTCGGCCGGGGAGACGCTGCGCGCCAACGCGCTGCGGCTGTCCGCCCGGCTGCGCCTGCCCGACCGGGCCGACCTGCGTGGCGCGGTGCTGCGTGGCGAGGACCTGTCGCACCGCGAACTCGCCGGAGCCGACCTGACCGGAGCCGACCTGACCGACGCGCGGCTGGTCGCCACCAACCTGACCGAGGCGCGGCTGGAACACGCCCGCCTGCGGGGCGCCCGCCTGGACCAGGCCCGCCTGGCCGGGGCGGACCTGCGTGACGCGGAGCTGGCCGGTGCGCGGCTGTTCCGTACCGACCTGCGCGGCGCCCGGGCCGCGGGCAGCAGCTGGCACCGCACCGCGCTGATCGACGTCAGCGCCGACGCGGCGCTGCTGCGCGCCCCGGAGCTGCGCGGCGCTGTCGTCGCGCCGGGCCGGCCGGTTGCGCCGGGCCTGGCCCCGCCCGCCGTGGGCGTCGGCTACGGCTTCGAGGTGGGCCGGCTGCCGGTGCCGGTGGCGTACAGCCCCGACGGCGCGGTGCTGGCGGTCGGTAGCGACGACGGCGGCGTGCTGCTCTGCGACACCGCCACCGGGCTGCCGGTGCGCACGCTCCAGGGACACCGGTCCCGGGTGTACGCGGTCCGCTACGACGCCGCCTCCCACCAGCTCGTCACCGGCTCGGCCGACCTGACCGTACGGCTGTGGGACGCCGACCACGGCGACGTGCGGCACGTCATCGAGGACGTCTTCGCCGGCTGGGTGTGGCCGCTGCTCACCGACGGCCGCCGGGGCCGCCTGGTGGTCGGCGACGCGGCGGGCGTGGTGCGGCTCTACGACACCCGCGGCGCCCGGCTGCGCCACGAGTGGCCCGGCCACGCCGCGCCGATCTGGGGCACCTCGTTCAGCCCGGACGGGCGGCGGGTGGTGGTCGCCGACAGTGCCGGCACCGTCCGCGGCTGGGACATCCCCACCGGCAAGCTGGCGTTCGAGGTGCAGGAGCCCGAGGTGGTCTACCGGGTGGTGCACTCGCCGGACGGCCGGCTGCTGGCCGCCGTCGGGCAGCACGGCCGGGTCTGGATCCGCCGGGCCGCCGACGGGGAGTTGCTGCGCGCGCCGCGCGGCCACGAGGCCGACGTGTACGCCCTGGACATCAACCCGGACGGCACGCTGATGGCCACCGGCGACACACACGGCGCGTTGCGGCTCTGGGAGACCGAGACGGGCCGGCCGGTCCGGGTGCTGGGGCGGCAGCGGGGCGCGATCTACAGCGTCCGGTTCAACGGCGACGGCAGCCTGCTCGCCACCGCCGCCAGCGACGGCGCGATCCAGCTCTGGGACACCGACGACGGTCAGGTGCGGCACGAGCTGACCCGGCACCGCGGCTCGGTCTGGCCGGTGGTCTGGCGGCCGGACCAGAACCAGGTGGCGACCAGCAGCAACGACGGCACCACCCGGCTGTGGGACGTGCGTACCGGGCAGCTTCAGCACACGCTGCGCGGGCACGGCCGCAAGGTCACCGCGCTGTCGTTCCGCGACGACGGCGAGGTGCTGGCCGCCTGTGGCAACGACGGCGTGATCCGGCTCTGGGAGCCGCGTACCGGCCGCCTGCTGCGGCAGCTCGCCAGCCCGGCCGACCGGCTGCTGTCTGTCGTGTTCTGCCCCGAGGAGCCGCTGGTGGCCACCCCCAGCGGCGACGGCGGCGTGCACCTGTGGAACACCGACACCGGCGCCGACGAGCGCGAACTGAACGTGGACACCGACCACGTCTGGGCGGTCGCGTTCAGCCCCGACGGCGACGCCCTCGCGACCGCGAACGACGACGACACCGTACGCCTCTGGTACCGCCGTACCGGCCGGCACTTCGCCACGCTCACCCCGCACCGGGGGCGCGTGCGCACCGTCGCGTTCAGCCCCGACGGCGAGACCATCGCCACCGGCTGCGACGACCAGACGGTACGGCTCTGGGACGCCGCCACCGCCACCTGCCGGCTCACCTTGGAACACCACACCGACCGGGTCTACTCGGTCGGCTTCAACAGCGAGGGCACGCTGCTCGCCAGCGCCGGCAACGACGGCACGGCGGTGGTCTGGGACGCGGTCACCGGCGAGCGGCGCCTGGTGCTCACCGAACACGACGGCCGCCTCTGGTCCTGCGCGTTCAGCCCGGACGGCAACCTGCTCGCCACCGCCGGCGACGACCTGGTGATCCGGCTGTGGGATCCGGTCACCGGCCGCCTGCACGGCACGCTGGCCGCGCACACCCGACGCGTCTGGTCGGTGCACTTCAGCCCGGACAGCAGCCTGCTCGCCAGCGCCGGTGACGACGGCACGGTACGGCTGTGGGACGTCGCCGACCCGGAGCACGCCCAGCTGCGGACCACGCTCATCGGGCTGCCGGACGGGTGGGCGGCGGTCAGCCCGGACGGCCGGTACAAGCTGGACGGTGACCCGGGCGGCCAGTTCTGGCACGTGATCGGCACGTGCCGCTTCGAGGTGGGCGAGCTGGACCCCTACCTGACCCAGGTCCGCCGCCTGTCCGTGGACGCCCCCTTCTGACCTCGCCCGCCCCGTCGATCAAGGAGTTCGTGTCCGGATCGGACGTCGTCTCCGGCACGAACTCCTTGGTCAACTCGGGGCAGGCGGGGGAGGCGGGGCGGCAGGTCCGGTCCAGCGGATCTCGCCGTCGTGCCACACGTCGGTGGGGGCCAGGCCGCAGGCCGTGGCCACCGCGGCCGACGCGCGGTGGTCGGGATGGATGTGGGCCACGAGGGTACGCACACCGCGCCGCCCCAGCCAGCCGGCCATCCCACGGGCGGCCTCGGTGGCGATCCCGCGCCCCTGCCACTGCGTTCCCACCACCCAGGCGATCTCCGCGACCGGTCCCGCGGTGGCCGGTGCCGCCTCGTCGAGGTGCCGGTGTCCTACCGCCCGCGCGCCCGCCGTGGCGGCGTCCGTCACGGTCCCGTGTGGCTCGGTGACCGTGGCCTGGACGAAGCCGGCCAGCCGGCCGCCGTCCCGGAGCCGGATGACCCAGTTGCACCACGACTCGGCCGGGTCGGGTGAGCCGGCGACAAGCCGTTCGTAGCGGGCCCGCAACGCCGCGGGGGACGCGGGCTCGCCGCCGATGAAGGTGTGCAGCGCCGGGTCGGCGAGGACGGCGGCCATCTCCTCGGCATGCTCGACACTCAGCGGCAGCAGATTCAGCCGCGCGGTCGGGATCGGTTCCGGCGTGAACCCGCCCATCGACGCCGGCGCGCCGGTCACTTCATCCATGATCGCGCTTCCAGGAGATCGATGACCTGGTCTCGCGGCAGCGAAACGGACCTCACGGTATCCCAGCCCGCCCCGAGAAACGCAACGCCATTAGCGAACCACAGCCCCGGCCAGCCAGCCTCGATGATCTTGCAGTTTGTGCCCGGGTGAATGGGGCATTCGGGGCGCCGCTCGGGCCGAAAGTGCAAGATCGCGGGGAGAGAGGGAGGGGCGGGGGCGCCGGGGCGGGCGGGGTGCCGCCCGCCCCGGGTCGGGGCACCGGTCAGCGGCGCCACTTCTGGTTGGGGGCGCCGGTGCAGTCCCAGATCTGCAGCCGGGTGCCGTCGGCCGAGCTGGGACCGGTGGCGTCCAGGCACTTGTTGGCCTGCGGGTTGACGATGTCGCCGGCCGCGCTGAACACCCACTTCTGCGCGCCGGTGCCGTTGCAGTCGTAGAGCTGCACCTTGGCGCCGCTCGCTGTCGACCCGGCGGCCACGTCGAGGCACTTGCCGAGCGCGCGTACCGAGCCGTCGGCGTTCCAGGTCCAGCGCTGGGCGGCGGTGCCGTTGCAGGTCCAGAGCTGCACCGGGGTGCCGTTCGCGGTGTTGGCGCTCGCCACGTCGACGCACTTGTCGCCGTACCCGACGATCTGCCCGCCGGTGCCTCCGCCGCCGTTGTCCCAGGCCTGCACCCGGACGTAGTCGACGGTCATGGTCTGCGGGAACGTGGTGCCGCCGTCCGGCGAGCCGGGCCAGTTGCCGCCGACCGCCACGTTCATGATCATGAAGAACGGGTGGTCGAAGACCCAGCGGTTGCCGCCGATGTCGGCGGGCGTCTTGCGGGAGTACGCGACGCCGTCGAGGTACCAGGTGATCGAGTCCGGCGCCCAGTCCACGGCGAAGGTGTGGAAGGCATCGGCGAGCGCCTGGCCGCCGGGTAGCGAGGTGGACGCGCCAACGCCGCTGCCGCCGGAGTAGCCGGGGCCGTGCAGCGTGCCCCAGACGGTCGACGGGGCGTAGCCGACGTTCTCCATGATGTCGATCTCGCCGCTGCCGGGCCACGGGTTCGTGCCGATGTCGTTGCCGAGCATCCAGAACGCGGGCCACAGTCCCTGTCCACGGGGGACCTTGATGCGCGCCTCGAACCGCCCGTACGCCTGGGCGAACGTGCCGTTCGTGAGCAGCCGGGCCGAGGTGTACTGGCAGTTGCCGTACCAGCAGTTGTAGCCGCCGGGGTTCTCCCTGCGGGCGGTGATGACCAGGTTGCCGTTGCCGTCCAGCGCGGCGTTGCGGGTGCTGTTGGTGTAGTACTGCAGCTCGTTGTTGCCCCAGCCGCCGCCACCGATGTCGTAGCGCCACTTGCTCGCGTCGGGGGCGGCGCCGGCCGGGCCGTTGAAGTCGTCGGACCAGGTGACCGCGCCGGGGGCGGCGATCGCGGGGGAGTGGGGGACGAGGGCGAGGGCGGCGGTGAGGCCGACCGCCGTCGCCGCCAGTGCGGCGAGGGTACGGATGGTGCGCACGGGGCGCCTCCTGCGGGGGATGGTGGCCGTCACCGTCGCGGCGGCCGGCCCCGCCCAACGGTTAACAAACCATACAGATAGACTTCGATGAAGGTATGAACGAAGTCGGTCGATGTCAAGAGAGCGCTTCCCGCTGGGGCTCCGGCGTCGGCTCGGGCTCGCGCTGCCGCACCACGGTGGGCCGGCGCATGTCCCGCCACGGGCCGCCCAGCAGCGGAGTGAGCACGACCAGCAGGTAGCAGGCGCCCATCACGACGAGCGTGGACGTCGGGCCGAACCGGTCCGCGGCGAATCCCGCGCCGACCGCGCCGGCCGGCATGGCCGCCCATGCGCCCGCGCCGATCACGCCGTACACCCGGGCCCGCATGGCCGGTGGCACCCGCTCCAACTGGACCGCGCCCATCAGCGGATTGAGCGCGCCGGCGGCCAGCCCGGCCACCGCCACCACGGCGGCCACCACCGGCAGCGGCGGCGCGGCGGCGAGCGCCCACAGTGGCGGGGCACCGCACAGCACGTACGCGGTGACGAACGTGGCCCGGCGCGGCAGCCGGTGCCCGATCCCGCTGAACACCAGCGAGCCGACCAGCGCCCCGCCGCCCATGACGCCCACCAGCAGGCCGAACGCGGCCGGCCCGCCGAGTTCCCGTTCGGCGACCACCGGCAGCAGCACGTTGCTCTTCGCCGCGTCGAACAGGTTCGTCACCAGCACCAGCAGGACCATGGCGCGCAGCAGCGGCTCGCGGACCAGGAAGCGCAGCCCGGCGGCGAACTGCCGCCAGTAGCCGCCGGTCTCCGGCTCGCTCCCGTCGTCGGACGGCCGCAGGCCACGCGGCACCAGCAGCGTCACCACGAGCGCCGACACGGCGAACGTCACGGCGTCCAGCGCCAGCACCGGCACCGCCCCGAACAGCCCGACCAGCAGGCCGGCCACGGGTGCGCCGATCATCCGGGCGCCGCGCGAGGTCGCGTCCTCCCACCCGGCGGCCCGCTCGATCGGCACCCCCGCCGCCGCCGCGGCCTCCGGCAGCAGCGCGGTGCGCGCCGTCTGCCCCGGCGTGTCCAGCAGGCCGCTGACGAAGACCAGGGCCAGCAGCGCCGGGAACGGCAGGCCGACCGTGGCGTGCAACAGGGGTACGGCGGCGATGGTCGCGCCGGAGACCACGTCGGCGAGCACGCTGGAGCGCCGGTAGCCGATCCGGTCGACGAGCACCCCGCCGAACGCGCCGCCGAGCACCACCGGCGCGGTGGCGAACGCGCCGGCCAGCCCGGTGGCGGCCGGTGAGCCGGTCTCGGCCAGCACGTAGAGCGGCAGCGCGATGAGCGTGAGCACGTTGCCGGTCAGCGAGACGGCGTGCCCGATCAGCAGTCCGGCCAGGGGCCGGCGGTCGCGGGTCACTGCGGCCCCCGGTAGGCCTGCCAGATCAGCGTGACCATCTCGGCGCCGGGCCGGCCGGGTGCGCCGCGCTCCTGCCAGCGCCGGCCCAGCGCCGACAGCTCGTCGCGCAGCTCGACCAGTTCCTCCGGCGTCAGGCGTAGCACCATGTCGCTGCTGGTGGTGCCGCGTACCCAGGCCGGGTCGAGGCTCGCCTCGGCGTCCAGGTACGCCTGGTAGCGGTCCGCGTAGCGTTGCATGGCGGCCTGGCGCAGCAGGTTGCCGGCGAGGTGGCGCTCCGGGTCGTCGAGCAGTTCGAGGGGATCCCAGTCGGTGGTGGCGTGCGCGGCCCGCCACCACCGCTCGCGCCGGTCCCGGGCCAGCTCGGGCGCCCCGGTGACGAAGCCGTGCTCGGCCAGCTTGCCGACGTGGTAGCTGACCGAGCCGACGGCCTCGCCGGTGCGCTCGCTCAGCATGCCGACCGTCTGCGGGCCGCGCAGGCGCAGCTCGCCGAGCAGTCGCAGCCGGGTGGGGTGGGCCAGTGCCCGCATGGCTCGCGGGTCGCTCACGCGCCGGTTGCCGGTTCCGTCGGTCATGCCGCCAGGCTAGACCGACAAGACATGATGTACAAGATGTCTTGTATTTATCGTGATGCCTCCGGGGTGTGGCGGTACAGGTCGCGCAGCAGGCACGCCTCGGACAGGTGGTGGATCATCTCCCGGTTGATGTGCAGCACCAGCGTGGCCATCGGCACGTCGGCGAACGGCCCCTCCGCCGGGCCGCAGGGGCGGGCCAGGCCCTCCTCGCCGAGCGCCTCGACCCCCGCCGTCCAGGCGGCGTACTCCTCGTCGAGCTGCGCCAGCGCGCCGACGGCGGTCGGGGAGTAGGGGAACGCGCCGTAGTCGGTCGGCGCGCGGCCGAAGTGCGACGCGTTGCGCATGGCGAGGACGCCGACGATGACGTGGGCGAGCCGCCAGGCGATGGTGGTGAACGGCGGCGGATCGGGCTGCGGCATCGCGAAGTCGATCGCCGGGGTGCCGCCGTCGCCGCGCGGGCGCACGCTCCAGCAGCCGGGGACCGGCTCCCAGAGATATTCGTCGTCGGTCAGCCCGGCGAGGCGGTCGCGCAACTGGTGGGTCCAGTGCCAGGTGAGCTGGTCGCGGAGCAGCGGGTTCCAGGTCAGATCGCTCATGCGCCTCAGGGTGCCACCGCCCTGGGACAGAAAGCGGCGCGCTCAGCCCCGCCGCGCCGCCGTCCGGCCCTTGAGCCGGCGGCCCATCTCCCGGGCGATCTCCCGCTTGGCGTCCCGCTCGGCAAGCGCCTGGCGCTTGTCGTACGACCGGCGGCCCCGCGCGAGGCCCAGCTCCACCTTGGCCCAGCCGTCCGCGAAGTACATCGACAGCGGCACCAGTGTGATGCCGCCGTCGCGCAGCTTCTCCAGGATCCGGGCGATCTCCACCCGGTGCAGCAACAGTTTGCGGGTGCGCCGGGGCGCGTGGTTGGTCCAGGTGCCGAAGCCGTACTCGGCGATGTGCAGGCCGTACAGCATGATCTCGCCGTCGCGCTCCTGGGCGAACGCGTCGACCAGCGACACCCGCCCCTCGCGCAGCGACTTCACCTCCGTGCCGGCCAGCACGATGCCCGCCTCGTACGTCTTGAGGATGTCGTAGTCGTGCCGTGCCTTCTTGTTCGAGGCGATCAGCTTGCGCCCGTTCTCCCTGGCCACGCGAGCAGGGTACCGGTCGGCGGCGGCTGCGGGCCGGTCGCCGGGCGCGTCGCGGCCACCCAGCCGGTGGTGATCAGCAGCAGCGCGGCACAGTAGGTGATCATCACCAGCAGGCCCCGCCCGGGCAGCTCGATCCCGGCCGCGCCCACGCCGATGAACAGGTCGGAGACGAGGAAGAGCGCCCCGCCCACGGCGACCCGGGCGGACACCCCGGTCGCGGCGGCGGCCATCAGGCACAGCGCCAGGCTGTAACCGAGCACCGGCAGCCGCAGTGGCCCGAGCATGCCCCAGAGCAGCGCGTTCGCGCCCGCCCAGGCGAGCAGGTAGCCGGCCCACGCCACGGCCCGGGCCCGCCGGTACCGCACGAAGGCGGTGATGAACGCGATCTGGGTGACCAGGAAGAAGCCCATGCCGGCCAGGAACGCGGTGTCGCCCCGCAGGAGCAGGGCGACGTCGCCCGCGGTGGCGGCGACCAGGCCCACCGCCACCGCGTCGATGCGGCGCCGGTGCGCCAGGAGGTACGCCAGCAGCACCGGCGCCAGCAGCGGCTTGGCCAGCCACTGGAGCGGTGTCGAGTCGAGCGCGACGCCGGTCAGCTCGACGGCGGCGACCAGCCCGAACAGGGGCAGCAGCCAGGAGCGCCTCATCGGGCGGGCTGCCAGCCGGGACGGCCGAACAGGTAGCCGAGGCGGTGCCGCCAGCAGTCGGCCCGGCGTACGTCGGACCAGATGGCGGCGAACTCGTGTGTTGCCACCCGCAGCGGGTTGTAGGTGCCGATGTTCCGGGTCAGCCCGTAGCGCACGGTGGCGCGCTCGGGCTCGAAGCTGCCGAACAGCCGGTCCCAGACGATCAGGATGCCGCCGTAGTTGCGGTCCAGGTACTCGGTGTTCGAGCCGTGGTGCACCCGGTGGTGCGACGGCGTGTTGAAGATCCACTCAATCGGCCGGGGTAGCACGTTGACCCTCTCGGTGTGCAGGAAGAACTGGTAGAGCAGGCTGATCGACTGCTGCAGGAAGATCATCCACGGTGGGATGCCGAGCAGCGCCAGCGGCAGCCAGAACGGCAGCGAGGTCATCGGCGTCCAGCTCTGTCGCAACGCCGTCGACAGGTTGTAGTAGACGCTGGAGTGGTGCACGACGTGGCTGGCCCAGAGCACGCGTACCTCGTGGTGGGAGCGGTGGAACCAGTAGTAGGCCAGGTCGTCGGCGAAGAACAGGATCACCCAGGTCCACCAGTCGCCCGGGGACAGCTGCACCGGCGCCACGGTCCACAGCGCCGCGAACAGGCCGACGGTGAGCAGCTTCCACGGGAAGCCGATGATCTGGCTGCCCAGCCCCATGGACAGGCTGGTGGTGGTGTCGCGCAGCTCGTAGCCGCGTTCGTCGTCGTCGGGCAGGAAGCGGTAGGAGACCGCCTCGATCACGATCAGGAGCAGGAACGCCGGCACGGCGTACAGCACGGCGGGGATCATGCGCGCGCTTCCCTTCCGGGGGTGGGGGTGGTGGGGGTGGTGACCGGCGCGGTCAGCAGCGCCCGGGCGTGGCGGGCCGCCGCCGTGCCCTGACCGGAGGCGACGGCCGCGGCGAGACGGCGGTGCCCGGCGACGTCGAGCAGTTCGGCCGCGCGGGCGTCCGGGGGGACGTCGCCGACCGCGAACGTGCCGGCCACCAGGCTGTTGAACGCGAGCTGGTAGGCGGTGTTGCCGCTGCCGCGCACGATCAGCCGCCAGACGGCGATGTTCGCCTCGTTCATCAGGTCCAGGTCGGGGGCGAGGTCGCCGTACTCCTCGGCGGCCCGCACCACGGCGGCGACCACCGCCGCGTCCGCGCGCTCGGCGCAGAGCCGGGCCGCGTCGATCCCGACGCAGGCCCGCATCTCCAGCATGTCGCGCACCAGCGTCTCGACCGGGAGTACGTCACCGGAGCGCGCGAGGGACAGCGCCAGGTCCAGCCCGGCGTGCACCCGCCAGTCGAGCACCCTCGTCGCGCCGCCCTGGCTGACCCGGACCAGGCCGAGCTGTTGCAGGCGGCGCAGCGCCTCCCGGACCGCGTGCCGGTTGACGGCGAACGCACCGGCCAGTTCCCGCTCACCGGGCAGCGTCTCGCCCGGCGCGTAGCCGCCGGACACGATCGCGTCACGAATCCGGCCGAAGACGTGGTCGGAGACCGAGACACGAGGCGCGGGATCGAAGGTCATGCGCAGCAGTGTGGCCCCGGACACATCAACCCGTCAACTGGTTGTACCAGTTATTTCCGGTGGCCGGTGCGTGCCGTCCCGGTCACCCCTCGTATCCTTTCCGCCGTAGGCCGCCAGAGTGGAAGGGAGTCGGTGTGAGCGACCGGGTCGAGACGTTGGAGTTCCAGGCCGAGGCCCGTCAGCTGTTGCAGCTGATGGTGCACTCGATCTACTCGAACAAGGACGTCTTCCTGCGCGAACTGATCTCGAACGCGTCCGACGCGCTGGACAAGCTGCGGCTGGAGTCGCTTGTCGACAAGGAGCTGTCGGCCGACACCGCCGACCTGCACATCGAGATCGAGGTCGACAAGGACGCCCGTACGCTCACCGTGCGGGACAACGGCATCGGCATGACCCGCGACGAGGTGGTCGGCCTGATCGGCACCATCGCCAAGTCCGGCACCGCCGAACTGCTGCGCAAGCTGCGCGAGTCCGCTGACGCCGCCGCCTCCCAGGAGCTGATCGGCCAGTTCGGTGTCGGCTTCTACGCCACGTTCATGGTGGCCGACAGGGTGACGCTGCTGACCCGCCGCGCCGGGCAGGCCGGCGGCACCCGCTGGGAGTCCACCGGCGAGGGCACCTACTCGATCGAGGAGGTCGAGGAGGCGCCCCAGGGCACCTCGGTCACGCTGCACCTCAAGCCCGTCGACACCGAGGACAACCTGCACGACTACACGGCCGAGTGGACGATCCGCGAGATCGTCAAGCGGTACTCCGACTTCATCTCCTGGCCGATCCGGATGACTGTCGACAAGCCGGGCGAGGACGGCGCGACCACTCGCGAGGAGCAGACGCTCAACTCGATGAAGGCGCTCTGGGCGCGCTCGCGGGACGAGGTCGACGAGGCCGAGTACAAGGAGTTCTACCGGCACGTCGCGCACGACTGGGCCGACCCGCTGGAGACCATCCACATGCGCGGCGAGGGCACCTTCGAGTACGAGGCGCTGCTGTTCCTGCCCTCGCACGCCCCGCTCGACCTGTTCTCCCCGCAGGGCCGCCGCGGCGTGCAGCTCTACGTCAAGCGCGTGTTCATCATGGACGACTGCGACGCGCTGATGCCCAACTACCTGCGCTTCGTCAAGGGCGTGGTGGACGCGCACGACCTGTCGCTGAACATCTCGCGGGAGATCCTCCAGCAGGACCGGCAGATCCGCGCGGTGCGCCGCCGGCTGGTCAAGAAGGTCCTCGCCACGCTCAAGGACATGTCCGCCGAGTCGTACCGCACGTTCTGGACCGAGTTCGGGCCGGTGGTCAAGGAGGGTCTGCTGGAGGACCCGGACAACACCGAGACGCTGCTGGAGCTGGTGCGCGCCGCCAGCACCCACGACCCGGCCGAGCCGACCACGCTGCGCGCGTACGTGGAGCGGATGCGCGACGGCCAGACCGAGATCTACTACGCCACCGGCGAGAACCGGACCACCATCGAGAACTCGCCGCACCTGGAGGCGTTCCGCGCCAAGGGCTACGAGGTGCTGATCCTCACCGACCCGGTGGACGAGGTGTGGGTCGAGCGGGTCGGCGCGTACGACGGCAAGACGCTGCGCTCGGTCGCCAAGGGCCAGGTGGACCTGGAGACCGAGGAGGAGAAGGAGAAGGCCGAGGCGGAACGGCAGGAGTACGCCGACCTGCTCACCTTCCTCGGCGGCGCGCTCGCCGACAGCGTCAAGGAGGTGCGCCTGTCCACCCGGCTGACCACCTCACCGGCCTGCGTCGTGGGCGACGCGCACGACATGACGCCGACGCTGGAGAAGATGTACCGGGCCATGGGCCAGGAGGTGCCCCAGGTCAAGCGGATCCTGGAGCTGAACCCGGCCCACCCGCTGGTCACCGGGCTGCGCAAGGCGCACGGGGAGGGCGGCGACCCGGCCGCGCTGACCGAGACCGCCGAGCTGCTGTACGGCATGGCGCTGCTGGCCGAGGGCGGCGAGCTGGCCGACCCGGCCCGGTTCACCCGGATCCTGGCCGACCGCCTGGCCCGCGGCCTGTAGCGGTGAGGCGGGGCCCCTTCTCGTCGCGCGGGCGACAAGAAGGGGCCCCGCCTCACAACTGGCCGGGGAAGAACCCGTGCCGGGCCAGCGGCTCGACGATCTGGTGCTCCTCGTACGACAGGTGCGACAGCAGCGTGTCGGTGAGCAGGTCCACCGCCTCCTGGAGCTGGGTGAAGTCGCCGGGCCGGCGGACCAGCTCCACGAGCGCGCGGTCGACGCTCTCCACCACGCCGTGGATCACCACGTGTTCCTCCTCGAGGCGGTCCAGCACGGCGGCCAGCCCGGTCTCGGAGCGGCGCAGGTGCGGGAAGATCGAGGCGTCCTCAAGCCCGTGGTGCTGGGTGACCATGGTGCAGTACGCCGCGCAGTACGCCCCGAGCGTCCAGTTGTTCTGCCGCATGGTCATCTCGTTCAGCGCGGCCCGCGCCCGGCCCGGCGAGACAGTGCCCCGCTTGACCTGTTCCAGCAGGTCGCGCACCTGGGCCAGCTCCTGGCGCAGGTGGTCGTGCACGTCCACCAGGTGCTGCCCAGCGGCCTGTCCCCGGGGCGGGTAGACGTGCCCGGCCGGCGGCGGCGGGGCGCTCGGGCGAGTGGACTCGTCCCAGGGGCGGCGCGCGCTCAGGCGTACCCCCGGGTCCGGGGTGGGCGTGACCCCGAGCGTGCTGGGCGCGCCGGCGGCCTGTTGCCCGGTGGCCGCGCGGGGCTCGGGCGGGGTGCGCTCGGCGGCGACCAGCTCGCGCACGGCGGGCGCGACCTCCTGGCCGAAGATCTGGATCGCGCGCGGCTCGTCGCTGCCGAGGATGAACGTGGTGATGCCGTGCTCCAGCGTGAGCCCGGCCAGTTCCTCGACCCACTGTTCCGGCGGCCCGGCCAGGAAACCGGCCGACGAGCGGGCGAACGTGCCTGTCACGTTGAGCATGCGGCGGATCGCGGCCGGGTCGCGTCCGGCGGCCCGGGCGCCCTCGTCCACCAGCGCGTTCAGGGCGGGCAACTCGTCGGGACCCTTCGGCAGGTACGACAGCGACGGCAGCCAGCCGTCCGCGGCGCGGCCCACCAGGCGCAGCATGCGCGGCTTGTACGCGCCGACCCAGATGCCCACCGGGTGGGCGGGCGCCGGGCCGCGCTTGGCGCCGACCACCCGGTAGTGCTCGCCGTCGAGACGGATCATGCCGCGGTGGTCGGTGTCCCAGACCTCGCGGATCACCCGGATCGCCTCGTCGAGGGCGTCGACGGCCGCGCCGGGGGACAGGCGCCGCCCGCCCGTTGCCTCGATCGCGTCCCAGAAGGCGCCCGCCCCGAGCCCCAGCTCGACCCGGCCGCCGGTGAGCAGGTCCAGGCTGGCGACGCTGCGCGCCAGCACCACCGGCTGGCGCAACGGCAGGTTGAGGACGTTTCCGGCCAGGCGGACGCGTTCGGTGGCGGCGGCCACGTAGGACATCAGCGTCCAGGTGTCCAGGAAACCCGGCTGGTACGGGTGGTCCTGGAAGGTGACCAGGTCCAGTCCGACCTGCTCGCAGAGCCGGGCCAGCGCCACCACCTGGTCCGGCTGCGCGGCGGCGGGGGTGAGGAAGCCGCCGAAGGTCAGCTCGTGTCCGTGATCGGTCATCCGTCCCGCCTCCCGTGATCTTGCCCAGCCCTGCCACGGTAGCGCCCGGTCGCCCGGCCGGGTGAAGGGCATCACAAGAAGTGGACGATCGGCGCAAAGCGCTCCTAGCGTCGGTTTCGTTCGCAGTAGCGGACACCGCGGGCCGGAAACGCCAAATCCCGCCGCCGGCCGCGGTCACCGAACCTCGTGCGGGAGCGGGGGAACCACACGTTCCACGGTGCATCGTCACCTCGGGGTGAAGCCGCCACCGGCGGCCGGGCTCCTCGGCCCGAACCCGACAGCTCACCTCGTCGGCGTGGAGGAATCCACATGGCAACCGAATACTCAGCCCGAAGCCGCCGTACCGCTCTCGGAGCGGTGATGGCCGGCGCCGCCCTCGGCGCCGCGACCCTGTTCGGCTCGGCCGCTCCGGCCAGCGCGGGCGTCAACTGGGACGCCGTCGCACGCTGCGAGTCGGGCGGCAACTGGAAGATCAACACCGGCAACGGCTACTACGGCGGGCTCCAGTTCTCCCGTGCCACCTGGAACGGCTACGGCGGCCAGAAGTACGCCGCCCGCGCCGACCTGGCCAGCCGGTCCGAGCAGATCGCCGTCGCGGAGACGGTGCTGCGCGGGCAGGGCATCGGCGCCTGGCCGGTCTGCGGCAAGAAGGGCGGCTCGGCGAAGAAGAGTTCCGGGCCGGCTGCGGCCGAGAAGCGGTCAGGCGCGAAGAAGGCCGCGCCGCGGCGACCGGCCACGAAGAGGGCCGCGCCGGAGCGGGCCACCACCCTCGTCGCGCCACAGCCCAGGACCGGCACGGGGACGTACCTGGTCCGGCCGGGGGACACGCTGTCGGAGATCGCCGTGGCGCAGCGCGTGGACGGCGGCTGGCGTGCCCTGCACGAGCGCAACCGCGCGGTGGTGGGCGACGACCCGGGGCTGATCTTCCCCGGTCAGCGGCTGCGTCTGCGCTGACCGGTCTCGGGGGGGGGGGGGGGGGGGGGGGGCCGCCCCCCGGGCCGCGCCCCCCGCCCCCCCCCCCCCCCCCCCCCCCCCCCCCCCCCCCCCCCCGGCCGGACGCCAGCGGCCGCGCCGACAGCTCCGGACGGACGGGCGGCTCCGGACGGACGGGCGGCTCCGGGCAGGGCGACGACGCCGGGCGG
>NZ_JBICSV010000016.1:0-78112 GCF_043197215.1 Micromonospora sp. NPDC049203
CGCCGCACCTCCTCCTCACCCAACCCGACGAGCTGACGCCCACCCACCCAGATCTCCCCCGACACGGCCGTGCGCTTCACGTCGTGCAAACCCAGGACCGCCAGCGACGTCACACTCTTACCCGAACCGGACTCACCCACGATCCCCAACGTCCGACCCCGCTCCACCGCGAACGACACACCGTCCACGGCCCACACCACACCGTCCTCGGTGTCGAACCGCACCCGCAGATCCCTGACCTGGAGATAGGGACCGTCGCCGCGACGCGGCGCCGGAAGCTCCACCATGTCCGTCTCCTCCCGTCAGCTCAGCCGGACCCGTGGGTCGATCACCGCGTACAGCACGTCGACGACGATGTTGGCGACCACGATGAACACCGCCGCCAGCAGCACCGTCGCCATCACCACCGGCAGGTTGAGGAACTGCACCGCCTCCACAGTCGCCTTGCCGAGACCCTGGAGGCCGAAGATGGTCTCGGTGATGAACGTGCCGCCGAGGCTGGTGCCGATGTCCAGCCCGGCGATCGTGACGATCGGGGTGATCGCCGCCCGCAGCGCGTGCCGGGTGTGCACCTTGCGTGCGGGCAGCCCCTTCGCCCGGGCGGTACGGACGAAGTCCTCCGACAGCGTCTCCAGCATCTGCGCCCGGGACAGCCGGGCGTACAGCGCCGAGTTGAGGAAGCCCAGCGTCATCCAGGGCAGCAGCAGCCCGGCCGCCCAGCGCAGCGGGCTCTCGGTCAGCGGGGTGTAGGTGGGGAACGGCAGCAGTCCGGTGGAGTAGACGAGCAGGTAGAGCAGGATCAGCCCGAAGAAGTAGACCTGCATGGACGCCCCGGCCAACGTGACGCCGATGGCAGCGCGGTCGAACGCCGTACCCCGGCGTAGTGCCGACACCATGCCCAGCGAGATGCCGAGGCCGAGCCAGAGCACGGCGCCGCCGAGGACGATGCTGAACGTCACCGGGGCGCGCTGGGCGACGATCTCGGTGACCGGCTGGTTGTTGCGGAACGAGTAGCCCAGGCAGGGCGCCGGGCAGTCCTGCCGGAAGTCGCCCTCGCCGTAGGTGCGGCCGGCGAAGACGCCGCTGACGAAGTCGGCGTACTGCCGGGGCAGCGGCTGGTCGATGCCGAGACGGCGCTCGACCTGGGCGATGTCCTCGGCCGTGCAGTTCTTGCCGCACATCACCTTCGCCGGGCTGCTCGGCACCGCGAAGAAGAGACCGAACGTGACGAGGCTGATGACGACCAGGGTCAGGGCGGCGACGAGCAGCCGCCGTACGACGAAACGGAGCACGGGAACACCTCCCCCGGGGTGGGCGCGGGGACGGCGGCCGTGGCCGCCGCCCCGCGCGGCTGTCACTTCTTCACGTAGATGCCGTTGAGCGAGATGATCCCGAACGCGTCGCTGAGGAAGGCGTTGCCGACCTTCGAGCCGTGCAGCTCGTATGTGGCGTCGTAGTAGCAGGGCACCACCGGGGCGTACTTCTCCATGATCATGCGGTCGAGCGCCATCCAGCCGGCGTCCTGCTCGGCGGCCGGCAGGTCGCGGACCCGGTCGATCTCCGCGCTGACCGGCGGTTCATTGAGGTACGACAGGTTCTGGTTGCCCTCGGCCACGATCTCCCGTCCGTCGTAGACCGGCGGGATGACGGTGGAGCCGGTGGGCCAGTCCGAGCCCCAGCCGGTGAGGTACAGGTCGTACGGGTTGTCCTTGCGGCCGACCTCGTCGTAGTAGCTGCTGTTGTCGATCGGCTTCATCACGATGTCGAAGCCCATGTCGGTGAGGTTCTTGCGCAGCGCCTCGGCCTGCTGGGTGCGCAGTTCCAGGTTGGAGTGGGCGAGGACCAGCTTCGGCCGCTTGCCGGCGAGCAGCTCGGCGGTCTTGGCCTTGTCGCCGGTGACCGGGGCGTTGAACAGGTCGTACTTCACGAAACCGGCGGTGGTGGGTGACATGAGCGTGCTGGCCGGCGAGCCGGCGGCCTGCCCGCCGAGCACCTTGAGCAGGGCGTCCTTGTCGACCGCGTAGTTCAGCGCCCGCCGGACGTTCAGGTCGGTGACCCGCTGGGTGTTGATGCTCAGTACCCAGTTGTACTGCGTCGGGCCGCGTACCACCCGGTCGGCGACGCCGGATCCGGTGGTGCGGGGCAGCACCGACGGCGGCACGTCCGACCAGCTCAGCGCCGCCTGGTCGGCCGGCCCGTCGGCGACCAGCCGCTCGGCGATCTGGGCCTGCTCCAGGCCGAACGTCATCCGGATCGCGTCCGGGTACGCGTTGCGGATCGGGTCGGTCGCCGGATCCCAGTTGGGGTTGCGCTCCAGCTCCAGCGACACGTCACGCTGGTAGGACTTCACCCGGTACGGCCCGGACGAGAACGGCCGCAGGTCGTAGTTGGCACGGGTGTCCTTCGCCGCGGGCACCGGCGCGCTGGTGGGCAGCGCCGCCGCGTACGGCAGGTCGCAGTGGGGCTGCGGGAAGGTGAACCGGATGGTGCGGTCGTCGGGGGTGGTGACGCCGTCGGGCATCGGCTTGCCGCCGTCGTACGGTCCCTTGTAGGTGGCGTTGTACGCCCCGCCCGGGTAGAGCCACTGCTGAATGTAGTGCGGACCCTCGTTGAGGTTCGCCGCGAACGACCTCGCGATACCGTGCGCGACGTCCTTGCTGGTCACCGGCGTGCCGTCCTCGTACTTCACGCCGTCGCGCAGGGCGAACTCCCAGACCTTGCAGTCGCCGTTCACGTCCTTGCCGGGGTTGGTGGCCAGGTCGCCGACGAGCAGCAGCTTGCCGCTGCCGTCCTCCTTGTAGCCGTTGAGCGCGCGGTACAGCAGCCCGCCGGCTACCTGCTGCACGTTCACGTAGTTGCGCGCCGGGTCGAGGTGCTCGAAGTCGGCCGGCTGCATGACGGTGAGGGTGCCGCCCCGGGCCGCCCCGTCGACGTCCTTCGCCGGGCCCTGGTTGTCGGCGGCCTCGTACGAGATCGAGCCGCTCTGGGTCTTGGTCTTCTGGTCGTCGCCGCCCCCGCCGTCGTCGGTGGTGGGGCTACAGCCGGCGGCGACCAGCGCCGCCGCGGCGAGGACACCTGTCAGTGTCCGGGTTCGTGCGCGCACGGTGTGCTCCTTCCTGCCCGGCGGCCCCCGCCGGCCGGGCATGTGACGGCCGTGGGGACTACCGGGTGGAGCGGGGATCCAGCGAGTCGCGCAGCGCGTCACCGAGCAGGTTGAACGCCAGGACCAGCAGGAAGATCGTCAACCCGGGGAACAGGGTGTACCAGGGGTCGCTCGCGACGTAGCCGATGCTGTTGAAGATCATGCGGCCCAGGTCGGGCGTGGGTTCGGTGACGCCGATGTTGACGAACGCCAGCGCCGCCTCGATGGCGATGAACTGCGGCACCATCAGCGAGACGGTGACCAGGATCGGCGCCCAGATGTTCGGCAGCAGCTGCCGCAGCAGGATGTGCGCGGTGCCGGCGCCGGCGGCCCGGGCCGCGTCGACGAACTCCCGCTCCCGCAGCGAGATCACCTGCCCGCGGACCAGCCGCGCGGTGTACGTCCAGCTGAACAGGCCGAAGGTGGCGACGATCAGGGCCACCCGGAACGCGGGCGACGGCGCCTCCCGGTCGGAGTAGAAGCGGTCCTGGAGGATCGGGATGACCGCGAGGGCGAAGATGAGGAACGGGAACGCCAGCGTGAGGTCGATCAGCCAGTTGACGACGCTGTCCAGCCAGCCTCTGGCCCAGCCGGCGAGCACGCCCACCGCGACCCCGATTCCCGATGCCAGCAGCGCCGAGGTGAAAGCGATGAACAGGGACGTCCGCAGGCCGTAGACCAGTTGCATGAGGATGTCCCGGCCGCTGCCGGGTTCGAGGCCCAGCCAATGGTCGGCGCTGATTCCACCGGCGTATCCGATCGGCATTCCGAAATCGTTGAGCCGGCCGGCGAACTTGTCGGTCGGGTCGATTCCGGTGAGCCTGCCGAGCAGCGGCGCGCCGAGCGCCACGGCCGCTGCGACGGCGAGCGTCACCGCGCTGGCCCGGGCCGTACGGTCGCGTTTGAGCCGCAGCCAGGCGAGCTGATTGGGTGACCGGCCGACGAATTCGCCGGGCCGGCCGGCCGGGGCGACAACGGCCTCGACGTCGGGGCCGGGGCCGGCCGGTGGGTGCGCCAGTTCGCTCATGAGCAGTCCTCCCGATGGGGACGAAAACGCCCTGCCACCCGACGGTAATGCGTTCCGGAGCACTGAGAAGAATCGTTCCGGTAACGGCCGTTCCGGTTGTCGCGCATTGACAACGATCCGGCCTACGGAATGCATCGGCGCAATAACGGCGCGATTCGGTTGTCAGCCTTTCAGCCACCCGTACAGCGGTTTCGTAATGCGTTGCCGCAAGGCGCTCAAGCCGTTGTCAGCCGTTCGGGCATTCTCCGCCCACCTTCCCCGCCCACCCCGTCGATCGTGAGGTTGGCGGGGCTCCCGGGCCGGCTTGTCGCCGTCAACCTCATGATCGACGGGGTGGGGTGA
This sequence comes from Micromonospora sp. NPDC049203, assembly GCF_043197215.1. Classification (NCBI taxonomy): domain Bacteria; kingdom Bacillati; phylum Actinomycetota; class Actinomycetes; order Micromonosporales; family Micromonosporaceae; genus Micromonospora; species Micromonospora sp. NPDC049203. The sequence goes on from NZ_JBICSV010000016.1 coordinate 4,512, forward strand.
GGTGGGCTGGGGACGGTGGGTGGGGAGAATGGGCGGGGTGTTCGGAGGAGGAACTGTGGGGGTGCGCGTGGTGGGCGGGCGGGAGTTGCGGGCGGACTGCTCGCGCTGCGCCGGGGTGTGCTGCGTCGCGCCGGCGTTCACCGCGTCGGCCGACTTCGCCATCGACAAGCCGGCCGGGCGGCCCTGCCCGAACCTGGGTGCCGACTTCCGCTGCGGCATCCACACCGAGCTGCGCCAACGCGGCTTCCCCGGCTGCACCGTCTTCGACTGCTTCGGCGCCGGTCAGCACCTCACCCAGCACACGTTCGCCGGCCGCGACTGGCGGGCCGACCCGGCCACCGCACAGCGGATGTTCGACAGCTTCGCCGTGCTGCGCCCGCTGCACGAGCTGCTGTGGTACCTGACCGAGGCGGTACGCCTGACCCCGCCCGGCCCGCTGCGCGGCGAGCTGACCGCCGCGCTCGACGAGACCGCCCGGCTCACCGACGGCACCTCTGACGACCTGCTCGCCCTCGACGTCGACGCACACCGGGACCGGGCCAACCGCCTGCTGTCCCGCGCCGCCGAACAGGCCCGCGCCGGACGGGCCGGCCCGGACCGCCGGGGCGCGCTGCTGATCGGTGTGGACCTGCGCCGTACCCAGCTGGCCGGCGCGAACCTGCGCGGCGCCTGCCTGATCGGCGCCGACCTGCGGGGCGTACGCCTCGGCGCCGCCGACCTGACCGGCGCGGACCTGCGCGGGGCCGACCTGCGCGGCACGGACCTGGGCGAGTGCCTGTTCACCCACCAGTCGCAGCTCGACGCCGCACGCGGCGACCGCCGCACCGTCCTGCCGCCGGGGCTACGCCGCCCGGCCCACTGGTCCCTGACCCTGACCCCGGCCCGCCCCCAGCCACGCCGCCCCCGCCCCCGCTGACGCCACCCGGGCCCGCCCGCTCCCGGCCGGGGTGGGGTTTGGTGGGGGTGGGGTGGGGTAGGCGGCGCGGACGACGACCGATCGACGGGAGGGGCACCGGTGGGGTATCGGGCACGCGACGGTGAGGAGCCGGTCGACCCGGCGCACGCCGAGGACGAGGCCGGGCAGGTTCCGCTGGTGCAGACGGCCGCGGACACCGACGTGCCGGCGCCCACCCCCGGCACGCCGAAACCGGACGAGGTGACCGAGGACGACGGATCCGGCATGGCGGGCGGCGCCTCCGGCAGCAGCTCGGGCGGCTCCTCGATGCCGACCCACCCGGACGCGGCCCGCGGGCCGGACGCCGCCACCTGAACGGGCACCGCACGGACGAGGCCACCGAACGGACCCGGGCCACTCGACGTTTGCCGTCACCCGCTGCGGGCAGGAGTGCGACATGACCAGTGAAGAGTCCTTCGGCCGCGCGGGCGGCGACGAGCCCGACGGCGCGACCGCGTACGAGGCGTCCCTGCGCCCGCCGGGCGAGTCCCTGCACACCACAGACGACACCGGTGACGACTTCGCCGACCTGCCCGCCGAGGAGCGGCGCTCGGCACGGGAGGTCAGCCGGGCCGGTTACGACGTCGCTGCGGTCTCCGGCGCCGGCGACCCGTCCGAGGAGCCGGAGGAGATCGAGGAGGGTCGGCCGCTGCGCTGACGCGCGCGCGGGGTGGCGGCCACACCGCCCCGCGCCTCGGTCATGCCCCGGTTCGCCAGCGCGTCGGCGCGTTCGTTCTCCGGGTGCCCGTTGTGGCCCTTCACCCACAGCCAGGTCACGTCGTGCCGGGCGCAGGCCGCCTCCAGCGCCTGCCACAGGTCGGCGTTCTTCACCGGCTGCTTCGCGGCGGTCAGCCAGCCGTTGCGCTTCCACGCGTTCAGCCAGCCGGTGATGCCGTTGCGCACGTACGTGCTGTCGGTGTGTAGCCGTACCGTGACCGGGCGGGTCAGGCTCTCCAGCGCGCGGATGGCGGCGGTCAGCTCCATCCGGTTGTTCGTGGTCGGGGTGGCCTCGCCGCCGCAGAGTTCCCGCTCGTGCCCGCCCCAGCGCAGCACCGCACCCCAGCCGCCGGGCCCGGGATTGCCGCTGCACGCGCCGTCGGTCCAGATCTCCACGACCCGGCCGGTCTCCGCCTCCGCCATGCCCGGCAACCTACCGGGTACGCGGGCGCGCGGGACCACCAGACCCGCCGCGCCCGGCTACCGTGCGGCCATGACCACTCCCCCCGGCTTCGCCACGCTCTGCAACTTCCGTGACCTCGGTGGCTGGCGGACCGGCGACGGCCGCACCGTCGCCCGGGGCCGGCTCTACCGCTCCGACTCGCTGGCCAAGCTCGCCGGTGACGATCTGGAACGGTTCGCGGCGCTCGGTGTCCGCACCGTGATCGACCTGCGGTACCCGTGGGAGATCACCGACCGGGGCCGGGCGCCGGAGAGCCTCGGCGTGACCTGGCACAACCTGAGCATCGAGCACCGGCCGTACGTGCAGGCCGACATCGATCCCGACGTGGACCCGTGGCGCTACCTGGCCGACCGGTACGCCGAGGTGGCCGAGGACGGCGTGGCCGAACTGCGGCAGGCGCTGGAGGTGATCGCGTACGGCGAGCTGCCGCTGGTGTTCCACTGCGCCTCCGGCAAGGACCGCACCGGGCTGCTCGCCGCGCTGGTGCTGGCCCTGCTCGGCGTGGACGACGAGCAGATCGCGACCGACTTCGCGCGCACCGAGCAGGCCACCGACCGGCTGGTGGCCGAGTGGCGGGACCGCAACGGCGGCGCGACGCCGGGCTGGCCCGCGTACGGACGGGCGCCCGCCGACATCATCCGGCTGGTGCTGGCCGATCTGCGGGCCGCACACGGCTCGCCGCACGGCTACGTGACCGGTCGGCTCGGTGTCGGCGAGGAGACCATCGCCGCGCTGCGCGCCCGGCTGCTCACCGGCGACGCCAGCCCCCTGGCCGCCCAGGGCACCCCTGGCAGCGCGAGCCCGCTGCCTGCCCAGGGCACCACCGGCGGTACGCCGACCGCGGTCACCCGCTGAGCATCGCCTGATGGTCGCCGGCACCGGGATCCCCCGGCGACCCGCCGCGAACGAGCACGCGGTGACGCCGGGCGAACCGGCGCCACCGTGGCGGCGCGAATCGGACGGCCGACGGCGAAAAGCAGACGACGCCGTCGCCCCCGGTCTGGCACGCTGCGAGATCGTGGACACGCGGTGGGACGGCCTGCGGGCCGAGGTGCGGGCGACGATCGGTGAGCTGGTCTCCTCGGGCCGGGAGGCCGGGGTGCAGGTGGCCGCGTACCTGGACGGCGTCGCGATAGTCACCGAGCAGGCCGGGCTGGCCGACACCACGTCGGGCCGGCCCATGTCCGCCGACACGCCCGTGCACGCGGTCTCCACCGGCAAGGGACTCACCGCCACTGTGGTGCACGTGCTGGCCGAGCGGGGCCGCCTCGACTACGACCTGCCACTCGCGGCGGTGTGGCCGGAGTTCGCCCGCCACGGCAAGGACGGCATCACGCTGCGGCACGTGCTCACCCACACCGCCGGCCTGCCCGCGCTGCCCGCCGGCGTCACCCCGGAGGACTTCACCGACTGGACGCGCATGTGCGCGCTGCTGGCCGACGCGCGGCCGCTGTGGACACCCGGCGAACGGCTGGCGTACCACGCCTGGACGTGGGGCTGGCTGCTCGGCGAGGTGGTCCGGCGGGTCACCGGCCTGCCGGTCTCGCGGGTGCTCGCCGACGAGGTGGCCGGGCCGCTCGGCGTGGACCGGGAACTGTTCCTCGGCGTGCCCGAGGCGGACCTGCCCCGGCTGGCCCGGCTGGAGGACGCCGGGCTGTCCGCGCTGATGACCTGGGCCGGGGCCAACCTGCCGCACTTCGACGCGGTCGCCCCGCCCGCGGTACGCCCGGACACCGTCATCGGCTCCCGCCCCGACGTGCTGCGCGCCGACGTGCCGTCGGTCGGCACGATGAGCGCCCGCGCGGTGGCCCGGATGTACGCGGCGCTGCTCGGCCCGGTCGACGGGGTGCGGCTGGTCTCCGCCGAGCGGATGCGGGAGGTGTCCGCACCGGCGGTACGCGCGCAGGAGTGGGTGTTCGGGCAGGAGAGCGCGTTCGGCCTCGGGTACGCGGTCGAGGACGACGGATCGTTCGGCACCGCCGGCAGTGGCGGCAGCCTCGCGTTCGCGTACCCGGAACTGGGGTTGACGGTGGCGGCGTTGCGCAACCGGCTCGGCGCGGGCGACGGCGACCCGATGGAGCGACTGCGGACGCTGGTGCGCGACCGCGTCGCCGAGGCGACCGGCCACCGATAGGGCCACGGAGGACTCCGCCCACGCGACCCTCCTGCTTTACTATGGTCCTAGTAAAGCAGTGAAGGGGCTGACCGTGTTCGTCTTCCGGCTCGACACCCACTCCGGCGTGCCGCCGTACCTGCAACTCGTCCAGCAGGTCCGCCAGGCGGTGCTGCTGGGCTTCCTCCAACCCGGCGACCGCCTCCCGCTCATCCGCGAGGTCGTCGAGGACCTGGCGATCAATCCGAACACCGTCGCCAAGGCGTACCGGCAGATGGAGCAGGAGGGACTGGTCACCGGCCGGCCCGGCCAGGGCACCTTCGTCACCGAGCGGCAGTCGGCCGCGATGTCGGCGGCGACGTACACGTCGCTGCGCCGCGGCCTGGAGACCTGGCTGCGCCGCGCCTACGCGGCCGGCCTCGACGAACAGGCGGTCGACGCGTTGTTCACCTCCGTCCACCAGCAGACGAGGAACGAGGACGTGGCGTGACGGCGACCGGGTTCGCGCTGCGCACCGACGGTCTGGGCAAGCGGTACCGGAAGGGCTGGGCGCTGCGCGACTGCACAGTGGCCCTGCCGGCGGGCGGCGTGATCGCCCTGGTCGGGCCGAACGGCGCGGGCAAGACCACGCTGCTGCGCCTGGTCGTCGGGCTGCTGGCACCGAGCACCGGCACTGTGGAGGTCCTCGGCCACGACGTCACGGACAGCACCCCGCGGACTCTGGCCCGGGTCGGGTTCCTGGCCCAGGACCACCCGCTGTACAAGCGCTTCACCGTCGCCGAGATGCTCCGCTTCGGCAGGGCCTGCAACATGCGGTTCGACAGCGGGCTGGCCGAGCGCCGGCTGGCGAGGCTGGGCATCCCGCTCGACCGCAGGGCCGGTGCGCTCTCCGGCGGGCAGCAGGCCCAGGTCGCGTTGGCGCTGGCCCTGGCGAAGCGGCCCGACCTGCTCGTCCTCGACGAACCGGTGGCCAGCCTCGACCCGCTGGCCCGGCACGAGTTCCTCCAGGTCCTCATGGGCGCGGTGGCCGAGGGCGGGGTGACAGTCCTGTTCTCCTCCCACGTCGTACACGAGCTGGAGCGCGTCTGCGACCACCTGGTCGTGCTCAACCAGGGCCGGGTCACGCTCACCGGCGACATCGACACCCTCCTCGCCGAGCACCGGCTGCTCGTCGGCCCGCGCACGGCCCACGACCCCGACCGGTCCGGCGCCGTCGTGGAGGCCGTCCACAGCGACCGGCACACCACCCTTCTGGTACGCGACGGCGGGCTCCCCGCCGCGCCCGGGTGGCAGGCCCGGCCGGTCGCGCTGGAGGACCTGGTGCTGGCGTACCTGCGCCGGCCGTCCGAGCCGGACGCCGCGCTCACGCCGGAGGTGACGGCATGACGTGGCTGATCTGGCGTCAGCACCGGAGCGAGGTCTGCGTCCTGGGTCTGCTCGTCGGCCTGTTCGGCGTCGCCCTCATCGTGCTCGGGACGCAGGCCCACGACCTGTTCCCCGGCGGTCCCGCCCGGTGCGCGGGGCAGGCCGGCGTCGACGGGGCCTGCGCGGCCGCCTTCCGCCGGCTCGACGAGCAGTACGGCTACGTCGAGAACCTCCTGGCGGCCTTCTACCTGGTCCCCGTCGTCATCGGCGCGTTCCTCGGCGCGCCGCTGCTCGCGCGCGAACTGGAGGACGGCACCTGGCAGCTCGCCTGGACACAGGCCGTGCCGCGGATGCGCTGGCTGGCGGCCAAGCTCGCGGCGCTGGCCGGCGTGACCGTCGCGCTCACCGGGATGTTCACCGCTGTGCTCACCTGGTTCCGTCAGCCGTTCGACGCGTGGGAGGGGCGGTTCCAGTACGACGCCTTCGACCTGGAGGGCCTCGTCCCGGTGGCGTACGCGCTGTTCGCCTTCGGCGTCGCCACCGCCGCGGGGGCGATCCTGCGGCGCAGCCTGCCCGCGTTCGGCGTCGCCTTCGGGGCCTTCCTCGCCGCCCGGATGTCGGTGGCGCTGCTGGCCCGCCCCGCGTACGCCACGCCGCTCACCGCCATGACGCCGGTCCGGTCCAGCGACGCGCAGGAGCAGGCGGGGCAGCGGCCCGGCATCGCCGACTGGGTGATCGAACACGGCTACGCGGACGCCACCGGGCGCAGGCTGAGCCGGACCGAGTACGACGAACTGGCAGGCGCCGCCGACCGGGCCGGCACCAACCTCAACCAGTTCCTGCACGCGCGCGGCATCCAGCGGTTCGGCGTCTACCACCCCGCCGACCGGTTCTGGACGTTCCAGCTCATCGAGGCGGCAGTGTTCGTCGCCGTCGCGGCGATCCTGATCGGCGTGGTGGTGTGGCGGGTACGGCGCCGGATGATCTAGTGCGGGCTAGCGGCGCAGCCGGGCACGCAGCCGGCCGGCCGCGTCACCGAGCACCGCGCCGGTCATCGGCAGCAGCGGGCTGGACCGCATCACCGCCAGATCCTCCGCCGGGCTGGTGACGCCGTCGAGGAACCGCAGCACCCGCTCCGGCGGGTTGCGGTCGAACAGCCGCTCGAAGAACTCCACCCCGCCGACGTGCCCCCGGTCCAGCGCCCGCAGTGCCACCGCGTCCATCCACAGGTGCCGGCCCGGGTACGCGGGCGCCGGGACCGGCGGGCGGCCGGCGGCGAGCGCCAGTGCCACCTGGTCGGCCTGGCGCAGCATCGCGGAGAACGTGAATCCGGTGGACGGGCGGGTCGCGCCACCGCCGGTGCCCAGCCGCACCACGCGCGGACTCGGGCGGGACTCGAACGGGCCGTCGGTCATCGGGATCACGCCGTCCTCGACCTCCCGCACCCGCAGCGCGGTCAGGTCCAGACCGAGCAGGCCGGCGTACCCGCGCAGCGCCGCGTCGTAGCCTGCGTCGTCGAGCAGTTCCGGCCCGAACTCGGTGTACTCGACCAGCGCGAACCGGTCGTCGACAGGCAGCACGTACCCGAAGGACACCCCGCGCTGCGGCTGCGGCGTGCGGAAGTCCATCAGCACCGCCCGCTGCGGATCGAACGTCGGCCGGTCGGCGGCCAGCCACCAGCCCCGGAAGTGCTGCAACCAGCTCGTGCGCCCCGGCCGCTTCGGCCGCCGGGGCCGCGAGTCGAGCACCCAGCCGGCCCGCACCAGGTCCCGCCCGTCCGGGTCACGGACCGTCACCCGCTCGCCGTCGTCACGCAGCTCCCCCGCCGGGACGCTGATCCGCACCGCGTCCAGCCGCCGCTCGGCCTCGGCAGCCCGGTCGTAGACCGGGGCGGAGCGGAGCATGGCGTACCGCAGGGGGTCGAGCGTCAGGACGCGGCGCCCGGCGGGCGTGACCACGTCGACCTGCGACCAGCTCGCGCTCAGCAGCGGGTCCAGGTCGTCGCCGGGCAGGCCCCAGAACGCCCAGGTGCGGTCCTGGCCGCGCTTGTGCACCGGGTCGACCACCGCGACCCGCAGCCCGGTCACGCCGTGCCGGTCCAGCGCGGCCAGGACCAGGGACGCGGCACCGCCGCCGCCGACCAGCGCGAGGTCGACGTCGACCGGGAGGGATGCGTGCATCAGGCCACGCTGCCACATCGGCCGGCGCCGCCACCGGCCGACCCGCGCTCACCCCCATCCGCAGACAGGCGGCGAGGTCGTCGGCGAGCCGGGCCAGAACCCGCGTCCGCGTCCCGCTCATCCGTCGGCCCGCGCCGGGCGGCGGCTGTTGAGGCGAGCCGCCTGCCGGTTCAGGTGGTCGCGTTCGGCCAGGCTGGACGCCCGGCGGGCCGCCTCCGCGTAGAGGCGCGCCGCCCGGTCCGGGTCGCCGTCGCGTTCGTGCAGGTACGCGGCCACCGCCGTGTACCGGGGCAGCGAGTCGTCGAGGGCGGCGAGCGCCGCCAGCCCGGCGCGCGGGCCGTCCGCCTCGCCGACGGCCACCGCCCGGTTGAGCCGGGCGATCGGGCTGCCGGTCAGGCGGACCAGCTCGTCGTACCACTCGACGATCTGCACCCAGTCGGTCTCGGCGGCGGTGGGCGCGTCGGCGTGCAGCGCCGCGACGGCGGCCTGGGCCTGGAACTCGCCCAGCCGGTCCCGGGACAGGGCGGTCTGGAGGATGCCCACACCCTCGGCGATCAGCACGGTGTCCCACCGGCTGCGGTCCTGCTCGGCCAGCGGCACCAGGCTGCCGTCGGGCGCGGTCCGCCCGGCCCGGCGCGCGTGGTGCAGCAGCATGAGCGCGAGCAGCCCGGCCACCTCCGGGTGGTCGATCGCGGCGGCGAGCTGCCGGGTGAGCCGGATCGCCTCGGCCGCCAGGTCCACGTCGCCGGAGTAGCCCTCGTTGAACACCAGGTACAGCACCCGCAGCACGGTGGCGACGTCACCGTGCTGATCGAAGCGCACGCCGGAGACGGTGCGCTTGGCGCGGCTGATCCGCTGCGCCATGGTGGCCTCCGGCACCAGGTACGCCCGCGCGATCTGCCGGGTGGTGAGCCCGCCGACGGCGCGCAGCGTCAACGCGACGGCCGACGGCGGGCTCAGCGACGGGTGCGCGCAGAGGAAGTAGAGCTGGAGCGTGTCGTCCACGGCGGACACCGGGCCGGGCGGCGGCTCCTCCTCGACGAGGTCCTCGCGCCGGCGCCGGGCGGCGTCGGCGCGGGCCGCGTCCAGGAACCGCCGCCACGCCACTGTGACCAGCCAGCCGCGCGGATCGCGGGGCTGGTCGGACGGCCAGACGCGCAGCGCCTCGACGAGCGCGTCCTGCACGGCGTCCTCGGCCGCCGCGAAGTCGGCTCCGCGGCGGACGAGGACGCCGAGCACGCCCGGGATGAGGCTGCGGAGCGCGACCTCGTCCATCGGACGGATCACTCGGTGATGGTGGGCGGCGCGGTCAGGAACGGGCGCAGCTCCAGCCACTCGTGGATCGGCTTGCCGCCCTGGCCGGGCGCGGCCGACAGCTCCGCGGCCAGTACGAGCGCGCGCTCGTAGCTGTCCACGTCGATCACCATCCAGCCGGCGATGAGGTCCTTCGTCTCGGCGAACGGGCCGTCGGTCACCGGCGGGCGTCCCTCGCCGTCGTAGCGGACGAACGTGCCCTCCGGGGCGAGCGCCTGCCCGTCGACGTACTCGCCGCTCTCCTGGAGCCGCGCCGCGAACTCCTGCATGTAGCGCACGTGCGCGGAGATCTCCTCCGGCGTCCACTTGTCGATCATCGGCATGTCGGTGACCGGGGTCGGGCCGCCGCGGTAGTGCTTCAGGAGCAGGTACTTCATCGGTGTCTCCTCGTGGAGGGTGCGACCCATTCTGGCCGCGTTCACCCCGGGGACGGAGCAGGCGTTGCGTTCTCGACATCGGTGGCGGAGGGATTTCGGGCGTCACATCACGCAGGGCGTCCTAGGAGGCTAGTTCTGACGGGTCCGGGCCGGTGCGGCGCAGGCCGGTGATCAGCACCGCGCCCACGACCAGGTGAAGCGCCACCAGCGTCAGCTTCGCCGCGCCGCCCACTCCCCCGCCCAGCGGCCCGAGCAGGGACACCAGCAGCACCAGCACCGCGACCACCGTCCAGGCGCTCCGGGCCCGGCCGGTGAGCCGCTCCAGCACGGCCAGCAGCGCCCAGCCGGCCAGCCCGGCGAGCAGCGTGCTCACCACCACGGCCACCGGGGTCACCCGCTGGTCCGTGGAGCCGCTGCGCGCGATCAACTCCACCCCCGCGACCGGTACCGCGACCACCCAGCCCAGCAGCGCGGCGGCGGTGGCCGCGAGCACCGTCAGCAGGCGGTCCCGGCGGCGATTCGGGCGGGCGGCGACGGTCGGGATCGTGGTCTCCATCGGTGACTCCTCCACATCGGTACGACTGCCGGAAACGCTAGGTCCGGCGGGCCGCCGTACGGATCGGGCCGCGGAGCGGTTCCCGGCTCCGTCGCCGGACCGACCACCGGCCCGGATCTCCGTCTGGCGACCGATGAGAAACGGCGGGCCGGCGGCCTAGCATCCGGACATGAAGTGCGCGCCCCGGCCCCGGTTCCTGCTGCTGCTCGACGGCGGCATCGCCACCGTGAGCCTCGCCGTGTGCCTGCTCGCGCTGCTGGCCTCCGACGCCGGACCGGACACGACCGGTGCGACAGCCGTCGCGGTCGGGCTCGCCGTCGCGCAGGCCAGCTGTCTGCTGTGGATCCGGCGCCACCCGGGGTACGCCGTCGGCGTCGCCGCGCTGGCCGGCCTCGGCCTGGAGGCGCTCTGCCCGCAGCTCGGCTGGCTCGGCCTGGTCGCGGTGCCGCTGGCGTACGTGGCCCGGCTGCGCCCGCCCCGGTACTCGCTCGTGGCGCTCGGGCTGCTGCTGGCGCCGACGCCGTGGAAGCTGGTCACCGGCGGCTGGCGGGACCTGCTGCTCGCGGTGACCGCGCTGGCCCTGGCCTGGGCGCTCGGCGAGTTGCAGCGGGCTCAGGCGCAGCGGCGCTGCGCCTGGGAGCGGCACGTGCTCGCGGCCGAGCGGGAACGCATCTCCCGGGAACTGCACGACGTGGTCGCGCATCACGTCGCTGTCATCGCGGTGCAGGCCGCCGCCGCCGAGGACGTGTTCGACACGCAGCCGGCCCAGGCGCGGGCCGCGCTCGGCGCGATCGACGCGGCGGCCCGGTCGGCGCTCACCGAACTGCGGGCCATGCTGCACGCGCTCGCCCTCGACGACGGGTCCGGACAGGACGGACCGCAGCCGGGGCTGGCGCAGCTCGACGCGCTCGCCGACGCGGTACGCGCGGTCGGCCTGCCGGTGACGTTGCACCGGGAGGGCGACGGCGAGGCGCTGCCCGGCGGGGTGCAGCTGTCGGCGTACCGGATCGTGCAGGAGTCGCTGACGAACGCGCTGCGCCACGGGCACGCCACCCGCGCCGACGTAGACGTCCACTACCGCGACGGCGTCCTGCGGCTGGAGGTCGTCAACGACGGCCCGGCGCCCGCCCGCCGGCCCGGAACGCCCGCCGGGCGCGGCATCGTCGGCATGCGGGAGCGGGCCCGGCTGCTCGGCGGCACGCTCGACGCCGGCCCGCTGCCGGCCGGCGGGTTCCGGGTCCACGCACGGCTGCCGGTCGGGGTGACCCGGTGACGGTGCGGGTGGTGATCGCCGACGACCAGGAGCTGATCCGCGCCGGACTGCGCACGGTGCTCGACGCGCGGCCCGACCTCACAGTGGTCGGCGAGGCCGCCGACGGCGTCGAGGCGGTGACGGTGGCGTCCCGCACCCGGCCGGACGTGGTGCTGATGGACGTCCGGATGCCCCGGCGCGACGGCATCGCCGCCACCCGGGACCTGGTGGCCGCCGGCAACCCGGCGCGAGTGGTCATGCTGACCACGTTCGACCTGGACGAGCACGTCTACGCCGCGCTGCGCGCCGGGGCCAGCGCGTTCCTGCTCAAGGACACCCGCCCGGCCGACCTCGCCGAGGCGGTACGCGTGGTGGCCCGGGGCGAGGCGCTGCTCGCGCCCACAGTGACCCGGCGGCTGCTGGACCGGTACGCCGACCGGCTGCCCGCGCCCGCCCCCACGTCCACCGCCGACGCGCTCGCCGTGCTGACCGCCCGCGAGCGGGAGGTGCTGACGCTCACCGCGCGGGCACTGTCCAATGCGGAGATCGCCGCCCGGCTGCACCTGAGCACCGCCACCGTGAAGACGCACGTCTCGGCGATCCTGACCAAGCTGGGCCTGCGCGACCGGATCCAGGCGGTGGTGCTCGCGTACGACACCGGACTGGTCCGGCCGGAGCCACCGGTCCGGTAGCCGGCGAACCGGACACCGGCCCCAGACGTGCCGGACCGGGCTGTTCCGCCGTCCGGCCTGGCCCGGCATGTCCGCCCTCTCGCGGCGGCAGGGAGCACACCGGACGGCAACGAAGATTTCTCAATTACCCCCAGTGACCGCCGCAACCCTCCTAGTGTTGGCCACACCGGTGCTCGTCACGGAGTTGGCCACCCGAACGACGTCCCACGCCTACAGCGGACGAAAAGTGAGGGAAGACGCGGATGAAGGCACAGTCATTTCTCGGATCGGCGGCGTTCGGCGTGGGCCTCGGCGCACTGCTGCTCCCGGCCGCCGCGCTGGCGGACACCAGGGTCTCACCCGCCACCACCCCGGTCGGCGGCACCGTCGTACTGACCACCACGTGCAACCCGAACGCCGGTGACGCGATCTTCCGGGTCACCGGCCCGGACCGGGACCAGAACGTCAGGTCCACCACCGCGGCCGCGGGCGGCGGCCTGAGCGCCGAACTGTTCACCGCCGGGTTCACGCTCGGCACGTACACCGTCGCCACCACGTGCGGCGACGGCAGCGACGGCGGCAGCGCCACGTTCACCGTCACCCCGATCGGCGGCGCGCAGGCCGGTGGCGGCGGACGCGACGGCGACACCGGCGTGCTCGTCGCCGGCGGCGTGCTGGCCGCCGGGGCGCTCGCCGGCGGCGCGTACGCGGTCGTCCGCCGGCGCCGCGCGGGCGCCACGGCCTGACCGGCTCGCCGAGCGGCCCACCCGCGCCGGACGTCCCGGCGCGGGCGCCGCGTCCTGTCGGACGGAGGTGGGATGCTGTCGGAGTCGCAGCGGCGGGCGCGTCTGCGCACCGTCGTTCTGGTCACCGCCGTCACGCTCGCCGCAGCCACCGGCGCCGGACTGGTCTCGGCCGGGCTCGGCAGCACGTCGACGCCGCCACCGCAGCCCGGCGTATCCGCCGCGCCCGCCACCGAACGCCCCGGTACGGCCGGCCCGGCACTTTCCCGGTCCACGCCGGTCCGGGTCTCCATCCCGCGCATCGGCGTGGACGCCGAGGTCGTCCCGGTCGCCACCGACGCCGACGGCGCGCTGGAGGTGCCGCCGCTGGAACGGCCAGAGGTCACCGGCTGGTACCACCCCGGTCCCGCCCCCGGCCAGGCCGGCAACGCGGTTCTGGTCGGGCACGTCGACTCGCAGCACGGCCCGGCGGTCTTCTTCGACCTCGGGCGGCTGCGCGGCGGCGACACGATCCGGGTGCTGCGGGCCGACGGCCGGACCGCGACGTTCACTGTGGACGGCGTCGGCGCGTACCCGAAGGAGCGCTTCCCCACCGCGCGGGTCTACGGCGGCGACGCGGCGGCCCGGCTGCGGCTGATCACGTGCGGCGGGCGGTTCGACCCGGGTACCGGCAGCTACCCGGACAACATCGTCGTCTTCGCCACCGCGACCCGGTGAGGCTCAGCCGGCCAGGTCGGCCAGTTCCGCGCCGAGCAGCTTCGCCAGCAGCTCCACCCGGCCGGGATCGTTGCCGGCGGTGATGTTCCGGCTGGGCATCTCGACAGTCATCAGCAGATAGAGGTAGAGCCGGTAGAGCCCGAGCCGCCGCCGCGCCCCGGCGTCGAGCGGGAACGGCGCCGCCGCCCGGTAGGCGCGTACCAGCGGGTCGTCCGGCTCGTCCTCGGCGCGGCGGAACAGCAGCGGCGACACCAGGTCCATCAGCGGGTCGCCCCACAGGTACCGCTCGCCGTCGACCAGGCCGCTCAGTCGCGGCGTGCCGTCCGGGCCGTCGACGGCGAGCACGTTCCCGGCCCAGCCGTCGAAGTGCAGCAGCGCCGGGCGGCGGACCGCGTCGAGCACCGTCGCGTGCCGGGCCACCAGTTCCCGGATCCGGGACGCGGGCACCGGCAGCGGCACGGCCCAGTCCGCCGAGTCGGCGAGCATGTCGTCCACCATCGCCGTGTACGCGTCCCGCCACGTCGCGCCGGAGGCCCGGTCGCCGTCGTAGCCGTACCGCTCGCCGGTGACGGCGTGCAGCGCGGCGAGCGCGCGCCCGAACTCCGCGCGCAGCGGCCCGACGTCCGCGCCGGCCCGGGTCAGGTCCCAGAGGGTACGACCTGGCAGCCGCGCCATGAGCAGCCAGTCGCCCAGCTCGGGGTCGGTGCCGTGGTGCAGCAGCGCCGGCGTCGGCACCCCCGGCGCGCGGCCGGCTACCAGGCGCAGGTAGTGCGCCTCCGCGCCGATCATGTCGCGCTCGTAGCGCAGCAGCGGCACGTGCGGCGGCGGACCGACCTTGAGCACCACCTCGCGGCCGTCGGTGAGGCGTACCCACCAGACGGCGGCGAACCCGCCCCCGGTCAGCGGGCCGCAGCCGGCCACCTCGGCGCCGGATCCGAGCGAGGCGGTCAGGTAGCGGCGGACCTGATCGGGGTCGAGGACACGCTGAGTCGGACTCACACTCATGGACCGGGGAGCGTAGTGCCTGCGTCGTGGGCGCAGCGATCGTGAAGACGTGCGGCCACCGGCCGGCGGGACGACCGGTTCAGGCAAGAACCCCCCGCAGGGCCTCCAGTTCGGCCTCGGTGGCGCCGGCAGCCTGGAGATAGGCGGAGACCGAGCCGTGGTGGCTGCGGATCCACACCATGGCATGAAGCAGGTGCGCTGCGGTCACCGGGCGGGTGCCGTGTCCGATCGCCGCGCCGGCCGGCGATCCGGTGAGGCCCAGAGCGGCGTTCGAGCGCAGGAAGTCCTGGGTGACCTCCGCATCGGAAGCATTCAGGAGAGTCTGGATGACGGCGACGACGACTCCGGTGCGGTCCTTGCCGGAGGCGCAGTGGACCAGGGCAGGTAGCGCACCGGGGGTGATGAGCTGCCGGATGATCGCGACGGTGGCACGACCGGCCTGCTCAGCCATGTACGGGTACAGCGCCACCTGGTCGTCCGGCCAGCTCTGCTCGGTGAACACCGGAAAGTGCCACTGCTTGACGTCGAGACCCGCGCACCGGTCCGGCCGGTCGGCCACCTCTCGGATGCTGCGGAGGTCGATGACCGTGCGTAGCCCGAGATCCTCCAGCTCCCGGGCGCCCTCGGGCCTCAGGAGATGCAGGGCGCCAGAGCGATACAGGACCCCACGGCGCAACGATCCGACGCCGCCCGCGTCGCGGAAGTTCCGGACGCCGGAACCGCCGGTGGTGGCGTCGGCCGTGGCCCCACGAGTGATCATGGAGGCGACTATACGAGGTGCACCCTCTCACCCTGTCCCGTCCGGGATATCCCGGCCTACCGGCGGCGAGGGCGATCGTGGTGTGGGAGAGAATCGCCGGATGGCGAGACGGAAGGCGCGCGAGGGCGCGGGTGAGCGTCCGGCGGCCTGCCCGTGTGGCACCGGCCGGCCGTACGCGGACTGCTGCGGCCCGGTGCACCGGGGCGAGGCGACGGTGGCGACAGCGGAGGCGCTGATGCGGTCCCGGTTCAGCGCGTTCGCGCTCGGCGACGCCGCCTACCTGCGGCACAGCTGGCACTCCACCACCCGGCCCGACCGGCTGGAGCTGGATCCGGGCACCCGCTGGACCCGGCTGGAGATCGTGGAGACCGGGCAGGGCGGGCTGTTCGACAGCGCTGGTACGGTCCGGTTCCGGGCGCACTACCGCGAGGGCGGGCAGGCGGGCGTGCTGGCCGAGCACAGCCGCTTCGCCCGCGAGGACGGCCGCTGGGTCTACTTGGACGCGCTGCCGCAGTGACGCCGCACGGTCGGCTGTTAACAAGGGGCCCTTCCTCTACCGGAGGCGTTAAGAGGGGGCCCTTCCTTTCGCCTAGGCGGGGCGCGGGGCGGGCTGAGCGAGTTCGGCGATCTCCCGGGGCAGCTGGGACAGCGCCCGGTTGAACTGGGCGGGCCCGATCACCCGGTGCAGGGCCTGCAACACCGCCCGGGCGCCACGCTCGGCGTCGGACGGTGTCGCGCCGGAGCGTTCGGCGACCCGGCGCAGGAACTCGTCGTACCCGAAGACCTCGGGATCGTCGACCCGGGCGCGTGCCAGCAGCGGACGCAACTCGTGCGCGACGTGCGCGGACAGGTCGTCGGCCTCGCCGCCGCTGATCCGCTCGGCGAGCGTGCGCAGTGTCGCCTCGGTCAGCGCGCGGGCCGTCTCCACCGGCACGCCGGCGCGGGCGGAAACCCGCGCGTAGAACTCCGGTTCGGCCATCGCCCGTCCTCCCGTCGCACCGACAGCGTGGCTACCCGCCGCCGGCCCCGGCAAACACCACCCCGCGCCGCCGGGGGCGAGCACCGGCTCAGGCCAGGGCCCGGGCCGCCGAGACGATCGCGCCGACGCCGATGCCGGCCCGGTCGAGCTGCTGGGCGGGGGTGCCGGAGCCGGGCAGCCCGCGTACCGCCAGGTGGTTGACCCGGGCCGGTTCGCCCAGGTCGGCCAGCGCCTCCAGCACCGCGGAGCCCAGCCCGCCCTCCGGGTAGTGGTCCTCGACCACGACGAGCCGCCCGCCGGTCTCCACCACCGCCTCGGCGAGGCGCTGCCGGTCCACCGGCTTGATCGAGTACAGGTCGATCACCCGGGCCTCGATGCCCTCGCGGGTCAGCTCGTCGGCGGCGGCGAGGCAGAGGTGCACCGTCACGCCGGTGCCGAGCAGCGCCACGTCCCCGCCGTCACGCGGCATCCGGCTGCCGCCGATCGGGAACGGCTCGGCGTCGTCGTAGAGCACCGGGTACGCGCCGCGCGTCGTCCGCAGGTAGCTGACCCCCGGGTGGTCGGGCAGCTGGGCGACCAGGGCCGCGCAGGAGACCGCGTCGGCCGGGCACAGCACCGTGGAGCCGGGGACCGCGCGCAGCGCCGCGATGTCCTCCAGCCCCATCTGGGACGGGCCGTCCGGGCCGATCTCCACCCCGGCGTGCGAGCCGACGAGCGCGATGTCGGCGCGGGAGACGCCGGCCATCCGGATGAAGTCGTACGCCCGGGACCAGAACGCGGCGAACGTCGCGGCGAACGGCCGGTAGCCGCGCACCGCCAGGCCCACCGCCGCGGCGGCGAGCTGCTGCTCGGCGATGAACATCTGGAAGAACCGATCCGGGTACGCGGCGGCGAAGCGTTCCGCCCGGGTGGAGTCGCTGACCTCGCCGTCGAGCGCTACCACGTCGGGCCGGGCGGCCCCGAGGGCGCGCAGCGCGTCGCCGTACGCGTCCCGCGTGGCGACCTTCGTCCCGCGCTCGTACCGGGGCAGTTCCGGCTGCCCGTGCCCGGCCGCTGCGGTGCGCGGCGCGGGTGGTGGTTTCGGTCCGGCGACCCGGATGCGCCAGGGGCCGCCGAGCGCCCGGACGGCCCGGTCGGCCAGCTCCGAGTCGAACGGCTTGCCGTGCCAGGCCGGGTCGTTCTCCACCTCGGGCACGCCCCTGCCCTTGACCGTGCGGGCCAGCACCACTGTCGGCCCGGTGGCGTCGCGTGCCTGCCCGTACGCCTCGTCGATCGCGCCGAGGTCGTGGCCGTCCACGACGATCGCCTGGCAGCCGAACGCCTCGACGCGCCGCCGGTAGGTGTCCAGGTCCCACTCCAGCTCGGTGGGGCCGCGCTGGCCGAACCGGTTGACGTCCACGATCGTGGTGAGGTTGCGCAGCCCGTAGTGGCCGGCCTTGTCCAGCGCCTCCCACACCGATCCCTCGGCGGTCTCGCTGTCGCCGCAGAGCACCCAGACGTGCGCGGGCGAGCGGTCGAGGTACTGGGCGGCCAGCGCCACCCCGACGCCGACCGGCAGGCCCTGCCCGAGCGAGCCGGTGGCCACGTCCACCCAGGGCAGCACCGGCGTCGGGTGACCCTGCAGGCGCGAGCCGGCCCGCCGGTACGTCTCCAGCAGCTCCTGCTCGCTGATCGCGCCGGTGGCCCGGAACACCGCGTACAGCAGTGGCGAGGCGTGCCCCTTGGAGAAGATCAGGTGGTCGTTGCCGGGGTTGTCGGGGTAGGACCAGTCGTAGCGCAGGTGCCGGGCGACCAGCACGGCGAGCAGGTCGGCGGCGGACAGGCTGGACGTGGGGTGCCCGGAGCCGGCCATCGTGCTGCACCTGATGGCGTCCACCCGCAGCTGGGCGGCCAGTTCGGCCAGCCCGGTCAGCTCCTCGTCGCGCAGTGTGCGCTCTGCTTCCAACGTCACCGCGATCGTCTCCCGGGGTCGCCGAATTTCCGGACCAACGCTAGGCCGCGAACGCGACCATTGGTCCCCTTTCTGGCGATTCACGCCCGACCGGTGAGCAGCCAGAGCGCCACCAGCAGGTACGGCAGGACCGCGACCGCGAAGGCCGCCGGGTTGCCCACGGCGCCGGCGAGCAGCCCGTACCCGCCGTAGAAGGCGACGACTGTCAGATCGGTGGCCATCCCGGCCAGCGAGGTGACCGTGGCCCGGGCCGACCCGGCGATCCGGGCCTGGAGCCGCACGTCGGCGAGCACGGTGGCCAGCTGGAACGCGGCGAACGCGGCCGCCAGCAGCAGGAACCCGGCCGGGTGCCGCAGCAGCGCCCCGGCCGCCGTCGCCGTCGCCGCGAACACCAGCAGACCGGCGTACCCCCGGTGGGTCAGCCGCTCGCCCAGCGGCGCCAGCAGCCCGCCCACCGTCATCCCGGCCCACACCACCAGGAGCAGCAGCGGTACGCCCGCCTCGGCCGTGCCGGTGTCGGCGGCCAGCAGCCCGGTGTACTCGTCGAGCCCGCCCCAGATCGCGGTGACGGCCGCGACCAGCAGCACGGCGGCGCGGACGCGGCGGTCGGCCCGCACCTCGGCCAGTCCGAGCCGCAGGCTGTCCAGCCAGCCGGGCTCGTCGTCACCCGGCTTCTCCCCCGGCCCGACGCCCGGCGGCGCCGCGGCGGGTGGTGGGCGGTGTTCCGGGAAGCGGGCCGCGACGGCCGCCGCCA
This sequence comes from Micromonospora sp. NPDC049203, assembly GCF_043197215.1. Classification (NCBI taxonomy): domain Bacteria; kingdom Bacillati; phylum Actinomycetota; class Actinomycetes; order Micromonosporales; family Micromonosporaceae; genus Micromonospora; species Micromonospora sp. NPDC049203. The sequence continues at coordinate 23,384 of NZ_JBICSV010000016.1, forward strand.
GCAGGCACGTCGCCACGCTCGCCGCGCCGACGGCGAGGTAGCCGCCGAGCGCGAACACCGGCCCGGCGAGCACCCCGGACCCGACCGCGCCGAGCACCTCGGCGGTGCGGGTCCGGCCGATCAGCCGGGCGTACCGGTCGGTGGCGCCGAGGCGTTCCAGCTCGGTGAAGACGAGTGCCTCCAGCGCCCCGGAGCGCAGCGCGCCACCGGCGCCCCAGAGCAGGAAGCCGACGGCGAACGCCGGATAGGACGGCAGCAGCACCCAGAGCGCGAACCCGGCGGCGGCCAGCAGCGGCGCCAGGCAGAGCAGCAGGCGGCGCGACACCGCGTCGGCCCACACGCCGGAGGGCACCTCCAGCAGGATGCCGGCGGCCGCCCAGAGCACGAACAGCGAGGAGATCTGCCCGACCGACAGCCCGGTGTCGGCGAACAGCAGCACGTAGAGCGGGTAGAGCAGGACGAGGTCGGTGAGGAACGCGTACCCGTAGAGCGTCGCCGCCAGGCGGCGGGTAGCGGGCACGCGGGCCGGAGCGACGAGCATGGAACCTTCCCACGGGACGTGACGGACACCGGTCGCAATGCACGGCGTCCGCGGCGGCCCGCGGCCTCGTCGCTCAGGAAGGCATCAACATCGCCAGGTCATGCCGGAATCCTATCTGCCGCGAGGCGCCCGGGTGGTCCCCGGCGGGCACGAGATCGGGGCGGGACCGTGCGGTCCCGCCCCGATTCGTCGCCGCTGTCGGGTCAGCGGCGGAACTTCTCCACGTCGGCCTGCGGAATGACCATGGTGGCCTCGCTGTCCGCGGCCTGCTCGGCGGTCGGCTGGCGCGGCGTGGCCGGCTGGGTGCGCTCGGAGTCGGCGTACGCCGGAATGTGCTGCGTGGCCTCCGCGCCCGCCTGCGACGGCACCGGCTCGGTGGGGTCCGCACCGGTGGCGGCCGGGGCCGACGGGGTGGCCGGGTACGCCGGGACCGGCTGGGTGCGGTCCGCCTCGGCGTCGCGGCTCACCGGCTGGGTCAGCTCCGAGTCCGCGTACGGGCCGGAGGCCGCGAGGCGGGCCTCGACGTCACGCCGGCCGGCCTGGTAGGCGCGGGCGTGCGTGGCGATGGTGCGCGACTCCTCCTCGGCCCGGGTCAGCCAGTTCTCCCAGCGGCTCTGCATCGGCCGGACCAGCCCGCCGCCGACGCCGACGACCAGGATGCCGCCGATGGTGGCGAGCACCGCGATCAGCACCGGGGTGGTGACCGTGGTGGCGACGCCGATCTGGTTGAGCGCGGCAATGACACCGAGACCCAGGATGAACACCGAGGCGAGGTTCGCCAGCACCCGGCCGTACGAGAGGCCGCCGAGCGCGCTGGAGATGATGTCCTTCACCGCGCGGGCGATGGCCGCCGCGACCACCACGATGACGATGGCGACGAACGCCCGGGGCAGCCAGGCGATCACGCCGGCGATCAGGTCGGAGATGGGGTTCGGGCCCCAGATGCCGAACGCGAGCTGGAGCGTGACCAGCAGCACCCCGTAGTAGGCGAGCTTGGCGACGATGTCGCTGGCGTCGTACTTGGAGCGGGCCAGCGCGGTCTTGATCCCGCCGCGCTCGACGGCGCGGTCGAAGTGGACCCGCTCCAGCACCTTGTCGACGAGCTTGAGCACGGCCTTGGCGATCAGCCAGCCGGCGACCAGGATCGCGATGAACGCGACCGCCTTGGGCAGGAACAGCATTACCGAACGGAACGCGTCGCCCACCGCGTCCCCGAAGTTGTCTCTCATCGAAGGGCCTCCACGTACGTGGTCCAGGTTTGTTCGGGTGGGGCTACCCGGACCCGCGCGCGGGGAAACGCGGTCAGCCGCCCGGGCAGCGGTAGACGACCCGGGTGCTGGCCTGCGTCGGCGCCGGTTCGATGATGTTGACGGTGGCGATCGCGGCGGTCGCCCCGACCCCGCTGAACGTCCACTTGAGCGTGAGGGCGGCGGTCTGCTGCCCGCTGCCGACCCGTTCGGTGAGCACGGCGCCGGGCGGCGCGCCGGTGCGGAACCACTGGTAGCGGATCGTCCCGCCGCGCCCGTTGGTGCGCACCGTGGCGACCACGTCGACTGTCACGTCGCAGGCCACCCCGGCCGGCCGGGACACCGCGACGGTGACCCCCTCGACCTCCAGCGGATGCAACCGCTGCCACAGGTAGAGGCCGGCCGCCAGCAGCAGCGCCGCGGTGAGCAGCGTGGACAGCACCGAGACGACGCGTCGCCAGACCGGACGCGTGCGGATCGGGGGCGCGGTGGGCCACTGCGGCGCGGGCGGCGGCGTCGCCGGCACGCCCGGACCGAAGCGCAGCTCGCCACCCGGAGCCGGCCCGCCACTCACCGCCCGCGCGTCGCCGGTCCGATCCGGGTACGCCCCGCCGTCCGTCGCCGCCGTCCCGGAGTGGTGCCCCCGAGGCGGCCCGCCGGTGGGTTGCCAGGAGGCGGTGGGCTGCCATGATGCGGTCGGTTCCGCGCCGGGACGCCCCGTCGGGCGCGGGTAGACGGTGGCCTGCCCGGTCGCGTTTCCGGCTGGCGGGCGCATCTGGACCGTCGCCTCGCCCGCGTCGTCTGCCCGGCCTGGGCGCACGTGCACGGTCTGCTCGGCATCGGGCGGCGTCGGCGTGGCCGGGGCGGCGAGGTCTGCGGTGCGGTCGTCCCCGCCGGGGATCGCCGTCAGGTGGACCGTGGGTTCGGCGGTCGGTGGCTGGTCACCCGCCGCCCCGGGGAGGTGGACGGTGGGCTCCGACCTGCCGGTCGCCGCCGGGGTGTCGACGGCGAGCCGGACGGTCGGCTCCGCGTTGTCGATTACCAGCACGGTTGTCGGCTCGGCACCGCCGGCGGGCGGCTCCGCCCGCTCCACGACGAGCGGCACTGTCGGCTCCGCTTTCTCGGCGGTCTGCTCCGCCCGCGTGACGGCGAGCGGGACCGTCGAGTCGGCGTCGGCTCGCGGCCGGACCAGGTCGACGGTGGGCTCGGCGGTGTCCGCGTCACCGGTGATCGGCAGGGCGCGGGTGGGCAGCGCCTCGGTGGGCTCGTCGGGGCGGGTCACGCGGAGGTTCCCCGGGACGGGCTGCGGTGCGGGACGGTGGGCACTGTCGTACTCCTAGCCGGGGGTGCAGTCGTGGTAGAGCGTCACATACACAGGTGACGCCGAGGTGGTCGTGTTGCCGGCGGCGTCGGCGGCGGTGACCCGGACGGGGATCCGGGTGCTGCTCCTGGGCGTGGACAGCGGGCCGAGCGTGCCGGTGAACACGCCGCGCCCGGTGGCGGACATCCGGATCGTGCCGGTGGCGCCGTCGAGGGTGTAGCCGAAGGTGACGGTGAGCGCGGCCGCGCCACTGCGGTCGTCGGTGACGGTGGCGGTGACGGTGCTGCTCTTGGCGCCGTAGGGGCAGCCCTTCGGGTCCAGCTCCCCCGGGTCGGCGCGTACGCCGTCCACGACCGGCGCTGTCACGTCCGGCGGCGGGCTGGTGCTGCGCGACGCGCTGGGGGTGGGCGTGCCGGTGCGGGTCGGCGTTCCGGTCCGGTCCGGCGTGGGCGGTGGCGGCGCGGCGGCCGCGGTGGCCGGGCCGGGTGTCGGCGACGGGCTGGGTGTCTCGGAGCCGGTCGGGTCCGGTGCGGGCGTGCCGGCGGCGGTGGCGGGAGCAGCGCTCGCCGGGCCGGTGGGACCGGCGGCGGAGGTGCCGTCGTTGGCGGCGTAGCTGTAGCCGGCGCCACCGGCCAGGGCGGCGGCGACCAGGGTGCCGGCGGCCAGAGCGGTACGGGCGCGGCCCTGACGGAACCGTCCGCCCCGGCCGGTGGTCGTGCCGAGTTCGGTGTGCGCGACGGCGGTGGCGCCCCCGGCCCGCTCGGGGAACGGCCACAGCGCGGCGAGCAGCGCGGCCCGCCGGGCGAGCTCCCGCAGCCCGCGTTCCTCCCAGTCGGGGCCGTACCCGATGCCGGCGACCCGTTCCAGCAGGTCCAGGAACGCCTCGGCGGTCGGCGGGCGATCGTCGGGGCGTTTGGCCATGCCGTGGCGCAGCAGCTCGTGCACCGGCGGGGGCGCCGCCTCGGCGGGGATCGGTGCGCCGGCGTGCTGGTCGCGCAGGGAGAGCAGGTCCGGCCCCTGGTACGGGGGCCGGCCGGTGAGGCACTCGAAGAACGTGGCGGTGGCGGCGTAGACGTCGCACGCCGGGCTGGCCGGGGCGCCGGTCCACTGCTCGGGGGCCATGTAGCGGGGCGTGCCGGAGACAGTGGCGCCGGAGCCCTGGCCGATCGGCATGGCGATGCCGAAGTCGGCGAGCTTGCTCAGCCCGGTGCCGGTGACCAGGACGTTCTCCGGCTTGTAGTCACGGTGCACGACTCCGTGGGCGTGCGCGGCGGCCAGGCCGGCGAGCGAGCCCTTGAGGACGCAGAGCGCGGCCTCGGGCGTGGTCGGGCCGTGTTCGCGAAGCATCTGGCGCAGCGAGACCCCGTCGACCAGCTCCATCACGATGGCCGCGCCGTGCGGGCTCTCCACGTACTCGTAGAGGCGGCTGACGTGCGGGTCGTCGATCTCGCCGAGCAGCCGGGCCTCGGTGCGGAACGCGGTCCGGAACGCCGAGTCCGCGCCCAGGTCGCGGACCAGGTACTTGATCGCGACCGGGGTGCCGGTCGGGTCGTGGGTGGCGAGCACGACGCTGCCCGACGCGCCGGCGCCGAGCCGGCGGACCGGCGTGTATCCGGACAGTTCCCAGCCGCTCATGCGACAGACTCCACGGCGTCCCACGGGCGGATGTCGGGTGCCGCCTCGGTCGTCATTCTCACCGCGCCACGGCCGTCGGCCATCGCCGCAACGGCTGCTTCCGGACGCCGGTCGGCGCCCGGTTCCCGGTACGGCGCGGCACCGCACGGCAGTTGGTCGTTATCGGACACACCGCCACGAGTACCAGACCCCGGCAACCACCCTCACCTCGTTGATCATGAAGTTGGCCGGGGACAAAGAGGACGGAGATCGCCGCCACCTTCATGGTCGACGGGCTGGGACCGGGGGCGGTCAGAAGCGGCGGGCTGGGGGGATGCCTGCGGGTGGAGGGGTGCGGAGCAGCCAGAGGGGGTTGCTCGCGCCTACTATCTCCCCGTCGCGGTCGCGGATCTGGGTACGCACGTACGTGCCGGCGCCGACGCGCACCGGCAGGTCGTGCCAGCCCTGCCGCAACTGCCGCCAGGCAACCTGCCCGACCCGGACAGCCGGTGTCGGGTCCGCGACACCGGCCCGGTCGACCGCGCCGGTGACCGTCTCCAGCGTGGCCCCGGCCGGCAGGTCGGTGGCGCGCAGCCGCACCGTGACGGCCTCCTCGGCGAGCACGGCGAGGGCGCCCATGGCGCTGCGGCCACCCAGTTCCAGGTCCAGCGCGCCCCGGTAGCCGGCCAGGTCGGCGAACCACGCCTGCCCGGCGCGCAGCGCCGCGACCAGGTCGTCCCGGCCGGTCGAGGCCGCCCAGACCGATGTGACGTTCCGGTCCCGGCCGGCCCGCCAGTCGGTGCCGTCGTGGTCGTCGGTGACTCCCACGGCGGTGAGCGGGATCGCGTTGCGGGCCGCCACGTCGTACGCCCACAGGTGGTCCTCGACCGGTCTCCGGCCGATCTCGATCAGGTCGACGCCGAGCGCGTCGCGGCTCACCAGCAGCCGGGCCAGCGACTCGCGGCGCTCCGCGTCCAGCGGGTGGTTCCAGCAGACCACGCCGCCGTGCGAGTGCAGGAACTCCACCATCCTCTCGGTGGCGTCGACGTCGTTGTCCCGGTACGGCGGGGACGGGAAGCGCGGCAGCGTGCCGTCACCGCCGAACCAGTTGAGGTGCCGCACCATGGACACCTCGTACGCGCGGTGGTGGGTGACGCCGGGATACGCGCCGTCGTAGCCGCGCAGCACCTCGGCGCGCAGTTCCTCGCCCGCCTGCCCGGCGCGGCGGGCCCGGTCGAAGACGAGCCGGTCCACCAGGTACGCGCCGCGCGCGCCACCGGCCACCGTCACGCCGAGGCGCAGCCCGCGCAGCGAGTTGTCCCCGGCGACCAGGTCCGGCCAGAGCCGACGTACGTCGGCGAGCAGGTCGAACGTGTGCCGCCGCCAGGCGCCGGCCGGGGCGGGCAGTTCCACAGTGCCGTGCCGGCCGTCGACCGTGTGCCGGGTCGTGTCCACGCCGCCGAGGCGGTAGCGCAGCACGAGCTGCCCGGCGGGCCGGCCGGTTCCGGCCGGGTGGTGCGAGAGCGCCAGCTCCACGGTGAGCGTGGCGTCCCGGCCGGCCGCCTCGGGGCGTACGTCGAGGTGCAGTGTGGTGTCGGAGATGTTGGAGGTGTGCGTCCAGTTCCACGCCTTGCCCGCGTACCAGTGGGTGCCGGCACCGGCGGCGGTGAGGCGCAGCGCGCGGCCCGGGCCGTCGGGGGCGTCCGGCACGTCCACGAAGTCGGCGGCCGGGGCGGACAGGCGCCCCTCGGTGGCCGGCTGCCAGGTCCAGGCCAGGCCGCCCTCGCGTTCCTCCGGCCCGTCGAAGTGGACGACGCGGCGGTGGTCGTGGGCGGCGACCCGGAAGTCGTGGTCGGTCCACCAGAGCACGTCGACGCCGTTGCGGCGGGCCTGGTCGAGGTGGGCGGCGTAGCTGGCCACGCCCTCGCTGAACGAGGCGTGCAGGTGCATCGCCATGCTGACCGGCCGCCGGCCGCGCGGCGGGGGCGGCGGCCTGTCGCTGGTGGCGGCCAGCCCGACCGGCACGCCGATCCCGGCGACCGCCAGCCCGCCCGCGGCGACGAGCAGGCTACGCCGGTCCAGCCGTCCACGACCCGCCATGCCACTCCCCCATCCCGCCGGGGCCAGCGTACGTGCGGAACATCAGCGCGGGGGTACCGCCACCCGGGCGGCGAGCGGGCGCCCGGCCAGCCGCCGGATCGCCAGGTACGCCTCGCAGCCGAGGCAGAGCCCGAACGCGGCGTTTCCGAAGGCAGCGGCCAGCGCGGCGCCGGTGGCGGACAGGCCGAGCGCGGGCAGCCCGGCGAACCAGCCGGCCGCGCCGACGACACTGAAGGCCAGGCCGACGACCTGGGCGAAACGCACCGGCGCGACCGGCTCCAGCTCCGCCGGCGGGTCCAGCCGGGGCGCCACCAGGGCGCGGAACAGCAGACCGTACGGCCCGAGGCGCGGGTTCAGGGCGGTGAGCGCGAACACGACGGCCTGGGCGAGCAGGAGCAGCCCGGAGCCGGTGACGAGGACGAGCGCGAGGACGGCTGTGGTGAGGACGGCGGCGAAGCGCGGTCCCCGGGGGTCGAGCAGCATGGGGTCGGTCCGTTCGTGCGGGGGCGGTCGGTCAGGCGGGACGCGCCGCCGCACAGAGGCTCGTGGCGAGCCGCCCGTGGTCCACCACCCGGCGGCGGGTCAGCCGTACGCCGGTCATCGCCCGGCTCCGACGGTGAGCGCGGCGGTCAGGTCGTCGCGGTCGGGCACGCCCGCTGCCCGGCGCACCACGCGGCCGGCCGCGTCCACCACCAGCACGGTCGGGGTACGCCACACGTCCAGTTCCCGGGCCGCGTCGAGGTGTTCGTCCACGCCGACCTCCAGCACGGTCACGCCGTCGTGGCGGGCGGCGACGTCGGCGAGCACCCGGCGGGCGGCCCGGCAGGGCGCAGACCGGGGCGGAGAACTGCACCAGCGTGACCTCGCCGGGGCGTACCCCGAGGGCGGTGAGGGTGGCCCGGTGCGGCGCCCCGGCAGCGGTCGATGGGCGATTCCGGACGGCGCGCAGCCGCCCGTCGTGGCGGCGGCGCCACCAGCCGAACGCGGTGGCGGCCGCGAGCACCGCGAGGAGCACGACGATCCCGGCCGGGCTGGGCGACTGCATCGGCCCAGGCTGCCACGGCAGGTAGCGGAAGGACATGGTCCGTCCCGGTCAGCGGATGTGAGATCGCCTACTCCGGCGGTAGGAACGGCCGGCGAACGTCGCTTTTGTCCTCTGGCGCACCGCGCGCGCTTGGCAATATTCTCCACCACACGCGCATTCCTTGCAGTTCCTTTACATCGCCCGGCGCGGGTCGGGCCATCGAGGAGGCGAGATGCACTTCGACCACCCCGAGCTGGACCGCCGTACGCTGCTGCGGGCCGGCCTCGGCGCCGCCGCGGTCGCGGTCGTCGGGAGCGAGCTCGCCCTGCCGGCCGCCGCGCAGGCGGCGCCGGGCGCGGACCTCGACTGGATCATCAGCTGCGACGGGTGGGCCGCCCGCCCGCCGGCCGACCCGCTCTCGGTGAGCGCGATCCCGACCAACAAGATCATCGTGCACCACATGGCGTTCCCGAACGTCACCGACTACTCCGAGGAGCACGCCAAGCAGCTCGCCCGCGACTGCCAGGACCTCCACATGGACGGCAACGGCTGGTCCGACACCGGGCAGCACTTCACGGTGAGCCGCGGCGGTCACGTCCTGGAGGGACGGCACGGCAGCCTGGGCCGGCTGCGGGCCGGTGACCGGCAGATGATCGCCGCGCACTGCCCGGGCGAGAACGGGCGGGCCATCGGCATCGAGAACGAGGGCACGTACGTCACCGAGACGCCGCCGGAGGAGCTGCTCGACTCCCTCGCCCGGCTGTGCACCGCGATCTGCCGGCAGTACGGGCTGCACGCGCACGACATCTTCGGCCACTGGGACTTCCGCGCCACACTCTGCCCGGGGGCGATGTTCTACCGCGAGTTCCCGGCGCTGCGCCGCGCGGTGTTCAAGGAACTCGGCACCGACCTGGGCGACGTGCCGGCCCGCCGCTGGCCGGACATCTGGCGCTTCGTCGGCGGGCCGGTGGTCCGGGTCGCGCAGTACCTGCTGACGTTCCAGGGCTACACCGTGCCGGTCACCGGCGTGTTCGACGCGGCCACCGTCGCGGCGGTGCAGGACTGGCAGGCCCGCAACGGCATCCCGGTCGACGTCGACGCCACGCTCACGGCGCCGACCTGGGAGACCCTGGCACCGGAGCTGGACCAGAAGTCGAGCGGGATCCCGGTGACCGCCGCGCAGTTCATGCTCGCCTCCAAGGGCTACGCCGAGGTCGTCCCGACCGGCGAGTACGACCACGCCACCCGCACGGCGGTGAAGGACCTCCAGCGCCTGCACGGACTACCGCCCAACGGCAAGATCAGCACCACCACCTGGTGCGCGCTGGTGGGGGGTGTGGTGCGCCAGTCGTTCCACAAGCACTGACGGCGCACCGGCGGGGAGAGCGGTGGGGGTGGCGACGCGCCACCCCCACCGTGTCGTTGTGGGACGGAAGGCGGCGAAACGTCGGCATTGACAGCTGGTGAACAACGGCTATCCCGGACGCCGGTGATGCGTCGATCATTGCCCGCAGATAGATATGAGTCATTCTCACCTCCGGGCACGACGCCCGGCGCGGAGGCCGAGACGCCGTCAGCCGGGCGTACCGAACGGCCCGACTCCGCGTCCCCGGAGGATCGCCATGCCACGACCCGCCATCCGTGCCCGCCTCGCGGCGCTCACCGCCGCCGCCCTCACCGCGAGCGTCCTGACGGTCACCCCGCCGTCACCGGCGCTCGCCGCCACCACGTTCACCCCCGACGACTACTGCCTCGGCCAGTGCGCCGACATCCTGCCCCCCGGGCAGAACGGCAACGCCACGCTCGCCGGCATCCTGGCCCACCAGGCGCTCGGCACCCGCCCCGCGCACTCGAGCGACCAGCTCGACGAGTACGCCAACCTGGTCTACAACTACGCCGGGCTGACCGACGAGCAGATCGCCCACTTCTACAACGACGCCTCGTTCGGGGTCCCCGACGGGCAGGTCGAGAGCACGATCTCGCCGCGCTCGGACGTCACCATCGTGCGGGACAAGGCCACCGGCGTCCCGCACGTCACCGGCACCACCCGCTCCGGCACCATGTTCGGCGCCGGGTACGCCGGCGCCCAGGACCGGCTCTGGGTGATGGACCTGCTGCGGCACGTCGGCCGCGGCAACGTCAGCTCGTTCGCCGGCGGCGCCCCCGGCAACCGGGAACTGGAGCAGAGCGTCTGGGCCAACTCGCCCTACACGGAGGCGGACCTCCAGGCCCAGGTGAACGCGCTGCGCCTCAAGGGCACCCGGGGCCAGCAGCTCTACACCGACGTGGTCGACTACATCGCCGGCATCAACGCCTACATCGACAAGTCGATCGCCGACGACAACTACCCCGGCGAGTACGTGCTCACCGGCGCCGGGAAGCCGAAGCACTTCACCATGACCGACCTGATCGCCACCGCCGGTGTCATCGGCGGGCTGTTCGGCGGGGGCGGCGGCAGCGAGATGCAGTCCGCGCTGGTCCGGGTGGCCGCCCGGGCCAAGTACGGGCCCACCGAGGGCGACCGGGTCTGGGCGGCGTTCCGCTCGCAGAACGACCCGGAGACCGTGCTGACGCTGCACGACGGGCAGAGCTTCCCGTACGGCGCGACGCCGCCCGGCGCCACCAGCGCGGTGCTGCCCGACGCCGGCACGGTGGTCGCCGAGCCGCTCGCGTACGACGCCACCGGCGGGGCCGCCGCCCGCACCGGCAGCAGCGCCGCCACCAAGGACCTGGTCGGTGGCCTGTCCAACCTGCGGGCACACGGCATGTCCAACGCGGTAGTGGTCTCCGGCCGGCACACCACCACCGGCAACCCGGTGGCCGTGTTCGGCCCGCAGACCGGCTACTTCGCGCCGCAACTGCTCATGCTCCAGGAACTCCAGGGGCCGGGGATCAGCGCGCGCGGCGCCGCGTTCGCCGGGCTGAACCTCTACGTGCTGCTCGGCCGCGGCCAGGACTACGCGTGGAGCGCCACCTCAGCCTCCCAGGACCTGACCGACACGTACGCGGTGCCGCTGTGCACCACCGACGGCAGCGCGCCGACGCTGCGCTCCAACCGCTACCTCTACCGCGGCCAGTGCGTCGCGATGGAGGTGCTGGAGAAGCGCAACTCCTGGTCGCCGACGCTCGCCGACTCCACCCCGGCCGGCGCGTACACGCTGCGCTCGCTGCGCACCAAGTACGGGCTGGTGGCCTACCGGGGGCTGGTGAACGGGCAGCCCACCGCGTTCACCAAGCTGCGCTCCACCTACCGGCACGAGGCCGACTCGGCGATCGGCTTCCAGGCGTTCAACGACCCGGCGGCGATGGGCAGCGCGGCGGCGTTCCAGACGTCCGCAACCAGCGTCGGGTACGCGTTCAACTGGTTCTACGTCAACTCGACAGAGGCGGCGTACTACAACTCCGGCTCCAACCCGGTCCGCCCGTCCGGGCTCGACCCGAACCTGCCCGCGAAGGCGGAGCCGGCGTACGAGTGGGCCGGCTGGAACCCGGACACCAACGACGCCACGTACGCCCCGGCGTCGGCCCACCCGCAGTCGGTCAACCAGGACTACTACGTCAGCTGGAACAACAAGCAGGCGCGCGACTTCGGCGCGGCCGACGGCAACTTCAGCTACGGCGCCGTGCACCGGGGCCAGCTGCTCGACGGTCCGGTGCGCGCGGCCATCGCCCAGCGCAAGGTCGGCCGCGCCGACATCGTCCGGATCACCGCCGAGGCGGCGGTGACCGACCTGCGCGGCCAGCAGGTCCTCGGCGAACTGCTGCGGGTGCTCGACAGCACGCCGGTCACCGACCCGGCGCTCGCCGCCGCGGTGAGCAAGCTGCGGGCCTGGCAGCAGGCCGGGTCGCGGCGGGTGGAGACGTCACCCGGCTCGAAGGTCTACCAGCACGCCGACGCCATCCGGATCTTCGACGCCTGGTGGCCGCTGCTGGCCTCGGCCCAGTTCCGCCCCGGCCTCGGCCCCGACCTGTACGGCGCGCTCGTCGGCGCCCTCCAGGTCAACGAGTCGCCCTCGGGCGGCCAGAACGGCGCCCGCGACGGCACCGTGAACTGGGCGGCGCAGGGCCAGGCGCACAAGGGCTCGTCGTTCCAGTACGGCTGGTGGGGCTACGTCGACAAGGACCTGCGTGCCGTGCTCGGCGACCCGGTGGCCGGTGGGCTCGGGCGCACGTACTGCGGCAACGGCAACCTGGGCGCGTGCCGGCAGGCGCTGCTCGACACGCTCGGCCAGGCCACGGCGGCGCCGGCGACCACCGTCTACCCGGGCGACTCGTCCTGCGGGGCGGGCGACCAGTGGTGCGCCGACTCGATCGCCCAGTCCGGGCTCGGCGGCATCACCCACCCGCTGATCGCCTGGCAGAACCGGCCCACCTACCAGCAGGTCGTCTCGTTCCCGGCGCGCCGGGGCGACACGGTGACCAACCTGGCGCAGGGCCGTACCGCCACCGCGTCCAGCACGCAGTTCCTGACCAGCAACACCCCGGCGAAGGCGGTCGACGGCAGCCTCGGCACCCGGTGGGCCAGCAGCTACAACGACAACCAGTGGCTGCGGGTGGACCTCGGCTCGGCCCGCACGATCAGCCGGGCGGTGCTGCGGTGGGAGGCCGCCTACGCCACCGGCTACCGGATCGAGGTCTCCGGTGACGGCAACTCCTGGCAGCCGGTGTTCAGCACCACCACCGGCAACGGCGGCGTCGACAACGTGACGTTCGCCCCGGTCAGCGCCCGCTACGTGCGGATGTACGGCGTCACGCGGGCCACCTCGTACGGCTTCTCGCTCTACGAGTTCGAGGTCTACGGACGGTGACGTCATGCGGACGGCCGGCGGGAGCTCCCGCCGGCCGTCCGCCCGTGTCCGGGCAGGCTACGCACGCGAATCGAACACCTGTGCGAAGATGTCCAGGTGTCGAGCGAGGCCACCATCCTGCACGCCGACCTGGACGCGTTCTACGCCTCGGTCGAGCAGCGCGACGACCCCCGGCTGCGCGGCCGGCCGGTGATCGTCGGCGGCGGCGTGGTGCTCGCGTGCAGCTACGAGGCCAAGGCCCGGGGCGTGCGCAGCGCGATGGGCGGCCGGCAGGCGCGGCGGCTCTGCCCGGACGCCGTCGTCGTGCCGCCCCGGATGGCCGCGTACACGGCCGCCAGCCGGGCGGTGTTCGAGATCTTCCGGCACACCACCCCGCTCGTCGAAGGGCTCAGCATCGACGAGGCGTTCCTCGACGTGGGTGGGCTGCGGCGGCTCGCCGGGCCGCCGGCCGGCATCGCGGCCGCGCTGCGGGAGCGGGTACGCCGCGAGGTAGGCCTGCCGATCACCGTCGGCGTGGCCCGGACGAAGTTCCTCGCCAAGGTGGCCAGCGGCGTGGCCAAGCCGGACGGGCTGCTGGTGGTGGAGCCGGAGCGGGAACTGGCGTTCCTGCACCCGCTGCCTGTCGAACGGCTGTGGGGCGTCGGCCCGGTCACCGCCGCCCGGCTGCGCGAACGCGGCATCCGTACCGTCGGCCAGGTGGCCCGGCTGGACGAGCCGGCGGTGGTGTCGCTGGTCGGCGCGGGCGCCGGCCGGCACCTGCATGCCCTGGCGCACAACCGTGACCCCCGGGCGGTGCGGGTGGGCCGCCGCCGCTCGTCGATGGGCGCGCAGCACGCGCTGGGACGCGGGCCGCACTCCCCCGCCGACCTGGACGCGGTGCTGGCCGGCCTGGTCGACCGGGTCACCGGGCGGATGCGCGCCGCCCGGCGCACCGGCCGCACCGTGACGCTGCGGCTGCGCTTCGCCGACTACACCCGGGCCACCCGGTCGCACACGCTCGACGAGCCGACCGCGCAGACCGGGCCGCTGCGGACCGCCGCCCGTGACCTGCTGCGCGCCGCGCTGCCGCAGATCGCGGAACGTGGTGTCACGCTGCTCGGCGTCTCGGTGGGCAACCTCGGCGGCGGGCACACGCAGCTCGCCCTGCCGTTCATCGCCGACCCCGGCCCGGCGCTGGACGCCGCCGTCGACGCCGTGCGGGACCGCTTCGGATCACGGGCGCTGACCCGCGGCGTGCTGCTCGGCCGCGACCCCGGCGTCGAAACGCCCCGGCTGCCGGACTGACCGGGTCACTCCTCGATCGCGCCGCCCACCGCGCGCAGGTGCGCCCGGAACGTCAGCGCCGGGTCGGCCGTCCGGGCCGCCAGGTACGCGGCGAACCCGACCTGCTCGCGCAGCGACTGCCCGGCCCGGATCCGGTCGGCCTGCCGCCGCTCGGTGTCCCGGATGGACTCGGCCAGGCCGAACAGCTCCCCGGCCCGGTCGGCGGGTACGAACAGCACGCCGTCGTCGTCGGCCAGCGCCAGATCCCGCGGGCCGACTGTGAACGGGCCGACCCGGGCGTTCTCCAGCGCCCCGTCCGGGCGCGGGTCCAGTTCCAGCGGCCCGCTCGGGGTGGCGCCGAGGCTGAACACCGGCAGGCCGACCGCGACCAGGTCGGCGGTGTCGCGGTGCGCGCCCCACACCACCAGCCCGGCCAGGCCGGCGGCCCGCGCCTCCAGCACCACCAGGTCACCGACGCAGGCCCGGTCGGTGCGCCCGCCGTCGTCGACGACGAGCACGTCCCCGTCGGCGGCCTGCTCGATCGCCTCCAGGAAGACGTCCACGCTGCCGGCGTGCCGGGCCGGGCGCACCGGGCCGGCCAGGCGCCGGCCGGGCAGCACCGGGACGACGGCGGCCGGGGCGCAGCGGACGGCGACGCCGGCGCGCAGGCAGGCGTCGGCGACGTGGGCGGTGCTCAGCGCGGCGAAACGCGTGGCCGGCTCGTCGTGACGGATGTCCATACGCCGACGCTAGCCAGCCGCGGCGGCGCGGGCAGGTGCCAGTCGGCACCCGGTGGCGTGCGGGGCCGGCGGGCCGCCCCCGGGTTCCCGGCGCCGTGGCGGGTCAGCGCCCGAACGTGCGGTCGAGCAGGTCGAACAGGGCCGTCCAGTGCCGCCGCGTGGCCGGCTCGTCGTACATCGGGGTGTCCGACTGGGTGTAGCCGTGGCGGGCGCCGGCGTACACCTCGGAACGGTAGGTCACCCCGGCGGCGTCCAGCGTCTTCTCCAGCGTGGCGATCTGCTCGGCGGTCATCGACGGGTCGGCGTCGGCGTGCCCGAAGTACAGTTCGCCGGTCACCGCGCCGACGGCCAGGTGCGGGCTGTCCGGGGCGTCGGTGACCACCCGCCCGGCGTGGAACGCGGCCACCGCGGCGATCCGGTCCGGGAGCGCCTCGATCGCGCGCAGCGCGTTCGTGCCACCCATGCAGTAGCCGGTGATCACCGCCGGGCCCGGCGCGACATCCGGGCGGGCGGCGAGGAAGTCCAGGTAGGCGACGGTGTCGCGGGCCACCGCATCCGGCGTCAACGCGGCCATCATCGGCCCGATCCGCTCGAACAGGGCGGCCCGGCGGCTGTCGTCGGCGAGCGCGCCGAGGTCGACCAGCGGCGCGCGCCCGGAGCGGTGGAACAGGTTGGGGGCCAGCACCACGTAGCCGCGTGCGGCGATCATGGCGGCCATCTCCGCCACCCGGGGCCGCAGCCCGAACGCGTCCATGAACAGCAGGACGGGCGGGAAGGGCCCGGCGGCCTCCGGCACGGCCAGATAGGCGTCGGCCGTCCCGTCCGGGGTGGGCACGTCCACGGTCGTCGGCTGCACTGTCGGGGCCTCCTCGCTGCGGGTTCGCGCTGCACGCTACCCGGGCTCGGCGACGCCGGCACCCCGAGGGCTGACCGGCCGTTTGCGGAGGTCCAGGGCGGGAATCCCGCACTCCCGGCGGAGGAAGGCGGCGAGATGGACCATGATCAGTTCATCGACGCGGTGGCCCAGCGGTGCGGCGCGTCCACCGAGCAGGCCACCGCGATCACCCGGGCCACGTTGACCACGCTGGCCGAGCGCATCGACGGCGGGGAGGCCCGCGACCTCGCGGACCGGCTGCCGGAGGCGCTCCGGGCGTACGCGTTCGGCCCGGTCGAGGACGCCGAGCCGTTCGGGCTCGACGTGTTCGTGGAGCGGGTGAGCGGGCGCGCCGACGTGGACGCCGACGCCGCCCGGGACGGGGTCACCGCGGTGTTCGACGTGCTGCGCGACGCCGTCGACCCGGCCGCCTACGCCCAGGTCGTCGGGCAACTCCCGGCCGAGTACGGCGAGGTCGCCGACCAGAGCGCCAGGTATCTGACCGGTCAGTGATCCGGGCTGTCCGGGCGGGCCATCAGCCGCAGCGCGTTCGGGTCCAGGCCGATGCGGACCGGGGTCCGCCCGTAGGGCTCGCCGTCGACCTCGATGCGGGCCGGCCGGTCGGTGTCCAGCCACAGCTGGCGTACCGCCAGGAACGGCTCCTCGCCGAGCGTGCGGCGGTGGCCGGCCGCCGCGTTGCGCGCCGTCTCGCGCAGCAGCCCGCGCCGGGTCGGCCCACCCACCGGGTACGCGACCAGCAGCCGGTCATCGGCGGTGGCGTCGGCGGTGATCGGGCGGCCGGCGTGGAAGCCGCCGTTGGCCACGTACACCTGGTGGGTGGTGAAGGTGTGCTCGCGGCCCTCGGCGCGGACCGTCACGGCCAGCGGCCGGTGCCGGGCCAGCAGCCCCAGCCCGGTCAGCGGATACGCGAGCCGCCCGGCGACCCGTTTCAGCCGCGGCGGCGCGGCCCGCATGATGTCGGCGGACAGCCCGATCCCGACGTGGTTGGTGAACCGGGTGTCACCGATCAGGCCCAGGTCGACGTCGATCACCTTCCCGTCGGTGAGGATGCCGATCGCGGCGTCCAGGTCGAGGGGGACGCCGACGGTGCGGGCGAAGTTGTTCGTGGTGCCCAGCGGCAGCAGGCCCATCGCGACGTCCCGGTGGGCGAGCAGCCGGGCCGCCGCGCCGACGGTGCCGTCGCCGCCGCCGGTGACAAGCAGGTCCGGGCCCAGCCCGGCGGCCTCGGCGAGCACCCGGTCCAGTTCGCCGGGCCGGTCCACGGGGTACGCGCCGAGCAGCGTGAACCCGGCCGCGCGCAGGCGCGAGTGGACGGTGTCGTAGAGCCGCCGGCCACGGCGGGAGTGGGCGTTGACCACGAGCGCCGCCCGCCGCCGTTCCCGGATCGCCGTCGACAGCTCCTGCTTGGTCCGCACGGTTGCGACAGTAGCCGCCCCCGCGGTCGTGGGCCGGTTGCGCTGCCGACGTTGACGGGGTTGGTTATCGTCGCGGCGGCCGTGATCGTCGATCTTCGAGGGGATGTCCAGATGAGCCAGCCGGCAGCGCCGCAGGCGACAGCGCCAGTGCCCCCGACCGCACAGCCGAACAGTACGGGCCGGACCCTGATCGGGCTGGCGCTGATCGTACCGGCGGCGATCGCCTGGATCTGGTCGTACGTCCTGCCGGCGCTGTCCACAGTGGCTCGCAGCTTCCAGGGTGACGGGCCGCGCAGCTCGGGCGAGTCGGTCGGTACGGCGAACTACGAGGCCGCCTTCACCTCCGGGTTCGTCGGCCAGGTCGGGTTCGCGGTGCTGCTCGGGCTGATCCCGCTGGTGGTGGCGCTGCTCGCCGCGCCGCTGCTCGCCGTCCTCGCCGACCGGGCCGGCCGGGTCGCACGCCTTGTCACCCGGGGCGTGCTGGCCCTGCCGCTCGCCGCGTACGCGCCGGTCGCGGTGTTCCTCGGCCGGCGCGCCGAGGGCATCGAGGACGGCACCCTCACCCAGGATCTGCAGTCCCCCCGGGCGTTCCTCGTCTCGGCGCTGGCACAGGTGACGTTCGGGCTGGTCGTCGCGGTGGCCGCGACCGTCTACCTGAGCGCCCTGCGCCGCCGCGACCCCGACCAGCGACCCGCGCCGGCCATGCTGGCTGTCGGCGGGCTGCTCGGCCTGGGCGTCCTCGCCGCCACCCTGCAGACCTACACGGCCCCGTACATCCTGACCGGCGGCGGACCGCGCGGCGACGACACGGCGACGCCGGTGTTCACCGCCGTGCAGACCACCTTCCGGACGATGCGCTTCGGTGTCGGGTCCGCGACGTCAACGCTGCTGCTGGTGCTGCTCGGGCTGCTCGGGCTGGCCGCGGTGGCGCTCATCCTGGTCACCCGGCTGCGCATCGAGTTCGACGGCTGGCGGGACCGCCCGGCCGACCGGGAGGCGGAGTCCTACTCCGGCCGCCGTCCGCTGTTGGTCGGCCTGACCGCTGTCGCGCTCGTCGTCGTCCTCGGCGTGACCGTCTGGGCGTTGTCGCCGTGGCTGGGGAACCTCTCCTCCGACACCGGGCCCCTGCCCAAGGGGGTCGAGACGTCGAACCTGTTCGCCAACACCTGGGTGCCGCCGCTGCTGTCCACACTCGTCGCGGTCACGCTCGCCGCGCTGGCCGGGTTCGGGATCGGCGCGCTGCGACCGCTCGGACGCTGGAGCGAACTGCTGCTGGTGCCGTTCGCGCCCTGGTTGTTCGTCGGTGCCGGCCCGCTGGCCATCGCCAATTTCGAACGCACGATGGAGCGCGAACAGCTGGGCCTGTTCCTCGGCCTGGTGCCGCCCACCTGGCTGTCGGTGCCCGCGCTGTTCGCGTTCACGCTGCTGTTCCGGGGCCAGCACGAGCGGTGGCGCTCCGGCGGCGGCGTCGTCCGTACGCTGCTGCTGCCGGCGCTGCCGATGCTGGCCGTGACCGCGTTGCCGACCTGGCTGACGCACGCCCAGTCGCCGCTGTGGGCGACGCTGGTGGGCCGGGGCCCGGACAGCCTCACCGCTCCCGCGCTGGTGAACATGATCGCCAGCCGCGCCTTCGGCGCCGGGGGCGAGCTTCCGCTGGGCCTGGTCCTGCCGCTGCCCATGCTGATCCTGTTCGTGTTGCTGTTCGTCGCGCTCATGGTCGGCTACGTGGATCGGCTCGCCATCCGGGTGGGGCGGCGCGGCGGCGCGGACGCGCCACCCGCCGGTGCGGGCGAGGCCGTCGGCAAGGTCACCGCATAGGGAAACCCCCGATTACGGGCGGTGACGTCGCGCCTAGCGTCGCTGGCATGGCAACTGACGCGCTCACACCGGCCCGGACCGCCCGCCTCCACCGCGCCCGCCTGGCGCTGCCCCTGGTGCTGCTCGCCCTGCTGGCGCCGGCCGGGTGCGACTCCGGCGGCGACGTGCTCGACGGGGGCTCGGCCGACTCCGTGGCGGGCGAGGACGGCGGCGACGCCGACGCGGGTGCGGTGGACGACGTCCGGCCGCCGTGCCCGTTCACCGCCGCCCAGGTCTCCGAACTGGTCGACCGGAAGCTGCGCGACGAGGGCAACTGCTCGTTCGGCGACGGCATCGCCCAGCTGGCGGTCACCACGGCCTCGGCCACCGCCGGCAAGGCCACCTACGACTACCAGCACGAGCAGGCCGGCCAGCAGTACGAGAAGGTCGTCGACCTGGACCGGGGCGAGCGGGGCTACCTCGCGGTCAAGGACGTACGCGGCGAGGCGGTGCTGATCGACGGCAGGGGCACGTACACGGTGACCATCAGCAGCTTCGGCGGCGGCACGGCCGGCAACGAACAGATCCTGCGTCGCGCCCTCGACGCGATCCCGGCCTGAGCGGGGCAGCCATGCGAACCCGCCGACTGACAGCGCTCGCGCTGGCCGCGATCCTGTTCACCGCGTCCGCCGGCTGCGGCGGCGACGAACCGCCGGCTGCCGGTGGCGCCGCACCCGGTACGGGCACGCCGGTCGCGGACCCGACCGGGGCGGCGCCGGCCGAGCCGAGCGCCGAACCGGTGGACGGCGCCGCCGATGCGCCGCAGGCGTGCACGCTGGTGTCGAAGGACGACGCCGAGCGCCTCGCCGGCACGCCGCTGGAGGAACCGGTGGTGGCTGGGCAGTCCTGCACCTACACCGGGCCGACGAGCGGGCCGACCGCCCAGGTCGAGGCGTTCGTGGGCGAGGGTGCCAAGAAGTACCTCGACATCGAACGGCAGCTCGGGCACGAGATCCGCGAGCTGCCCGGCGTGGCCGACGAGGCGCTGCTCACCTATGAGGCGTTCTTCCTGCGCAAGGGCGACCTGTGGGTCGCGGTGCGGCTGGTGCGGCTCAACGACCCGCAGGAGAACAAGGCGCCGCTGGAACGGCTCGCCCGTACCGTCGCCGGCCGGATGTGAGGCGGCCGGTGCGTGGCCGTCGTCTGCTCGCGGCCGGAGTGGCGGTGCTGCTCGTGGTGACCGGCTGCGGCGGCGGTCCCGCGCCCGGCCCGGCCGAGGCGGGCGACGGGGAGCAGACCCGATACGGGCAGGCCCCGGCGCCGGGCAAGGACGTCACGCTGCAACCGGACGTGGTGCTGGTCGGTGGCGGCAGCCGGACCGTGCGGTCGGTGAGCCCGGACGGGCTGACCTGGCGGCTCGACCCGGACGCGCGGGACGCCGACCGGCTCGCGCCCGGCCGCGTCATGTTCCTCACCGGACGCGGCGTGGGCCGGGTGCTCGACCTGGCGGAGGACGGCGGCGACCTGGTCGTCACGATCGGGCCGGTCACGCTGACCGAGGTGATCCGGGACGGCACGTTCGGCGGCGACGCCGTCACGCTCGACCGCCCGACCGTCTACGTGGCGGGTGAGCCGTCGTGGACCCGGGAGGTCGCGGCGGCAGGTGGCACGCTCGGCCGCTCCGGTCCGCTCGCCGTCACGCCCGCGCAGCCGCCACCCGCGCCGGGCGGGCAGGCGGGCGCCACCGCCCACGGCTACCGGGTACGGACGTTCTGCTGCGCCGGTGGCGTCGGCACGCACTTCACGTACGACGACGGCGGGCTCCGGCTGGCCGGCACCGTGACACTGACGGTCGGGCGGCCCACCGCGTCGTTCCACCTGGCCATCGGCGCCGGCCGGGTGAACCGGGCCGAACTGGAGATCGGTGGCGGCTTCGGCATCAGGGTGGACTTCACCGCCGGCGTCGACGGCGGGCAGAACCACCGCCGCACGTTCCCGGTCCCGGTCGACATCGCGTTCCCGATCGGGCTGGTCGCCGGCCTGCCGCTGTCGTTCACGGTGAACCAGACGCTCGAGGTGGCCACCGCGTTCGGCGCGCGCCGGGGCACGTTCCGCGGCGCCGGCGAGTACGCGCTCGCGGGCAAGCTCGGGTTCGGCTACGCAGGCGGCCAGGTGGGCTCGCGCGTGACGGAGGGCTTCGCCCGCCGGGTGAGCCTGCTCGACTCGCTCACCGGCGTGCCGGTGGGTGTGATGGGACTGGTCGTCCGGCACGGCGTGCGGTTCACCATGGGGATCAGCGCGTTCCTGTTCACCGCCGGGATCTGGTTCGAGCTGGTCACCTCGTACGGTGCCACGATCGGTTCCGCGCTCGGTGCCCCGTACGCGCTGTGCCGGGGCGTCGGGCTCGGTGTGCGGGCGCGGTTCGGCATCGGCTACCGCATCCTCGAACCCGTCGTCCAGGTGATCAACAAGTTCCTCAGCCTGCTCAGCCCGTCCCGGGCGCCACGGATACCGCCGATAGTGGCGGCGGGCGGGCCGAGCTGGAGCGCCGACGTCTACCGCAACCAGGAGGTGATCCCGCCCGTCTCGATATGCGGACAGCTTCCGGGCTAGGCCGCGCCGACGCTGGGTTCGGGGGCGCGGCTGTGCCACCATCCCGCCATGGACGCCGCACTGGTCGGCCGCGACGCGGTCGTCGAGCGGGTGTGGCGTGCCCTGACCGCCGGTACGCCGGTGCTGCTCGACGGTCCGAGCGGCATCGGCAAGACCGCGCTGTGGCGAGCGGTGGTCGCCCACGCCGGGCGGGCCGGCTGGCGGGTGCTGTCCACCGCGCCCACCGAGGCGGAGACCGCGCTGCCGTACGCGGCGCTGGCCGACGTGCTGCGCCCGCTCGCCGACGCCCTGCCGGGGCTGCCCGCGCCGCAACGGGTCGCCGCCGACATGGTGCTGCTGACCGGCGAGCACGACGGCGCGGTGGACGAGCGGGCGGTGGGCGCGGCCACCCGTACGCTGCTCGACGCGGCGGTCACCGGCGCGCCCCGGGTACTGCTCGCGGTCGACGATCCGCAGTGGCTGGACCCGCCGAGCGCCCGGGCGCTGCGGTTCGCGCTGCGCCGGCTGACCCGGTGGCCCGCCGTCCTGGCCACCCACCGCACCGGGAACAGCCCGCCGGTCCCGGTGCCGCTCGGGCTTGACGACGACCCGGCCGGACGGCACCGGCTGCTACGCGCCGACGTGCCACCGCTCCCCCCGCCCGACCTGCACCGCGTCCTGGCGGCCCGGCTCGGCGGCACGCTCAGCCGCCCGCTCACCGACCGGCTGGCCCGCGACGCCGGCGGCAACCCACTGCTCGCCATCGAACTGGCCCGGGCGGTGCTGCGGCTGCCCCGCCCGCCCGCGCACGACGAGGACCTCCCCGTACCGTCGTCGTTGCGCCTGCTGCTCGCCGAGACGCTGCGGGCGCTGCCCGGCCCGAGCCGGGACGCGGTGCGGCTGGCCGCGCTGCTGACCGTGCCGACGCCGCGGGACCTGGCGGCGGCGGGCGTGCCGGCCGGGGCGCTGGACGCGGCCGAGGACGCCGGGCTGGTGGTGGTCGCGCCGAGCCGGATCGACTTCGCGCACCCCCGGTACGCGGCGGCGGTGCGCGAGAGCATCCCGCCGGGCGCCCGGCGGCGCCTGCACGCGCTGCTCGCGGACGCGGTCGCCGACCCCGACGAGCGGGCCCGGCACCTGTCCCGGTGCACCGTCACGCCGGACGCCGCGGTCGCCGCCGACCTGGCCGCCGCGGCGGCCCGGCAGCGGCTGCGCGGCGCGTCAGCGCTCGCCGCCGACTGGTACGACCGGGCGGCCGAGCTTACCCCGCCGGCGGCGACCGCCGACCGGAACCGGCGCCGCCTCGACGCGGTGCAGTGCCGCATCGACAGCGGCGACTACGCGGCGGCCGGCCGGGCCGCCGAGGCGGCGGCCGGCGAGCTGACCGGCGCCGAGCGGGGCGAGGCCCTGCTGTTGCGCGCGCTCGTCGCCTGGTGCGCCGACGACCTGGTCACCGCCGTGCGCGTGGCCGAGCAGGCGCTCGCCGCCGCCGGGCCGGACGGGGACCTGGCCGGGCGCATCCACACCCACCTGACCATGTTCCACGACCAGCCGGAGACCGCCCGCCGGCACGCGCGCGCGGCGATCACCCGGCTGTCCGACCGGGACGAGCACCGCCCGCTGCTCACCGCCGCGCTGCTGCTGCTGTTCTTCCACGAGGTACGCGCCGGCGGCCCGACCCCCGTCGACCTGCTGGAACGGGCGCTGGCACTGGAGGCGGGTGAACCGTCCTACCTGGCCGGTTCGGTGCCGGCGATCTGGTGGAAGGCGGTCGACGACCACGACCGGGCGCGGGCCCGGCTGCACCTGATGCTGGACCTGGCGGTGGCGCGCGGCGACGACCCGCTGCGGCACGAGGTGCTCACCCACCTCGGCGAGACGGAACTGCTGGCCGGGCGGTTCGCCGAGGCCGGCACGCACATCGCCGCGGCGCGGGATCTGGGTGAGCAGCTGGGCACCGGGCTGGTGGGCGAGAGCTGGCTGGCCGGCATGCTCGACGCGCACCGGGGACGGCTGGCGCGGGCGGGCGCCGCCGCCGACGGGTTGCGCCGCGACGACGACCTCGGCGACGCGTGGAGCCGCCGGCTGCACCACCAGCTCACCGGCCTGGTGGCGCTGGCCTCCGGCGAGTGGGCCACCGCCGCGACGGCGTACGGCGCGCTCGCCGCCGACCTGGACGGGTCGGGCATCGCCGAACCGTTGGGGCAGCGCTTCGAACCCGACTGGATCGAGGCGTGCGTGGGCGCCGGTGACCTGGACACCGCGCACGCCGCGCTGGACCGGCTGGCCCGCCGCCACCGCCGGCTGCCGCGCCCGTGGACGACGCTCGGGCTGGCCCGCAGCCGGGTGCTGCTGGCCGGGGCGACCGGCGCGGACCCGGGCGACGCGCTGGACGCGCTGGCCCAGGCCCGGGCGGCGGTGCCGGAGACGGTGCTGCCGCTGGACCGGGCCCGCTGCCTGCTCGCCGCCGGGCGCGCGTACCGGCGGGTCCGTCGCCGGCGGGAGGCGCGGGCGGCGCTGGACGCGGCGGTGGCCGAGTTCGACGCGCTCGGCGCGTCCGCGTTCGCCGACCGGGCGCGGGCGGAGCTGGGCCGCGTCGGCGCCCGCACCCCGGCACCGACGGCGCTGACCGCCACCGAGGAGCGGGTCGCCCGGCTCGCCGCGCGGGGCCAGACCAACCGGCTCATCGCCGACGCGCTCTACATCAGCCCGAAGACGGTGGAGGCCAACCTGGCCCGGGTCTACCGCAAGCTGGGCATCGCCAGCCGCGCCGAGCTGGGCGCGGCGATGGGCCGCCCGCCGGGCGACTGAGGCGGTCAGGACACGGCGAGCGCGTCCAGGTGCGCGCCGAGCAGTTCCCGGGCACGCCCGGGCGGCATCCGGTCCGGGTAGAGCAGCGTGTGCAACGCGAGCCCGTCGAGCAGGGCGTGCAGCCGGGCGACGGCGTCCTGGTCGGCGACCGGCTCCCCGGTGACCAGCGTGACGGCGAACTCGACGGCCCGGCGGATGCCGTCGTCCGCCTCGGCCGTCCGGGCCCGCGCGACCGGGTCGCTCTGGGCGCGCGCGGCGAGCAGCAGCCACACCTCGGCCTCACGGACGCGCTGGCGGTCAAGGGGCAGCAGTTGCTCCAGGATCCGCTGGGCGACCTCACGCGGGCTGCCGGTGCGGTCGCCGGTGGCGATCCGCTCGGCCGCCTCGGCCTGCACGTGCTCCATGGCGAACACCAGCAGCTCGGTCTGGGTGGCGAAGTAGTGCCGCAGCGCGCTCGGCGACCAGCCGGCCTCGGCGGCGATGCTGCGCACCGTGGCGGCGCCGACGCCGTCGCGGTAGACGACCCGCCACATCGCCCGCGCCAGCTCGGCACGGCGCGCGTCGTGGTCGACGATCTTGGGCACGGGCCCCTCCGGAACCTCGTTGACGGCCGCTGTTACGGTTATCGCACAGCGTACTAAAAAGGGGGCCGCATGCTCGTCGCAGTGATCGTCGGATGCGAGGTGGCGTTCTGGGTGGTGCTGCTCGCCGGATTGATCGCCCGTTACCCGCTGCGACGGCCCCGCCTCGGCGCCGCCCTGCTGATCGCCGTGCCAGTGGTCGACCTCGTGCTGCTGGCCGCCACGATGATCGACCTGCGCCGGGGCGCGACCGCCACGTTCGCCCACGGCCTCGCCGCCGCGTACCTCGGGTTCTCGGTGGCGTTCGGGCACAGCATGGTGCGCTGGGCCGACCAGCGGTTCGCGCACCGGTTCGCCGGCGGCCCTCCCCCACGCCGGGCACCCCGGTACGGGATGGCGCGGGCCCGGTACGAGTGGCGCGAGTGGGGCAAGGGCATGCTCGGCTGGGCGGTCGCCTGCGCCGTGCTGCTCGCCGGCATCGCCGTGGTCGGCGACACCGACCGCACCGCCGAGCTGTGGGCCTGGGCCGGCCGGCTCACCGTGGTGATGGCCGCCTGGCTGGTGTTTTGGCCGGTCGCCTACACCGTCTTCCCGAAGCGGGCGCCGCGCGACGCGTGACGCTCACCCCTTAGGCGCGGCGGGGCCGGGCGGTCAGATGGCGTCCGGCCAGGCGGCGCGGACCAGTGCGGGCAGCACCTCGCCGGCCGGGCCGCGCAGGTTCACCGCGCAGATCGCGTCCAGCGGCGTCGGCACCGGGTTCACCTGCACCACCGGGACACCGAGGCGGGCCGCGACGAGGGGGATCTCGGCGGCCGGATGGACGAGCGCCGAGGTGCCGACAGTCAGCAGCAGGTCGCACGTGGACGCCGCCTCGACGGCCGCGCTCAGCGCGGCCTCCGGCAGCGCCTCGCCGAACCACACCACCCCGGGACGCACCGGCGCGTCGCAGCCGGCGCAGGCGGGCGGTGTCAGCGGCCCGTCCGGCGGTGCCGGCGCGTGCGGTTCCGGCCCGGCGTGCTGGACCGGCGGGCCGGCGGGTGGCGGCAGGTCGGACGGCAGCGGCGCGGGGCGGGCGCAGGCCGAACAGCGGGGCGCGAACAGGCTGCCGTGCAGGCGTACCGGAGCCGGCACACCACCGCGCTCGTGCAGGTCGTCGACGTTCTGGGTGATCACCACGGTCTTCGGCAGCCGGGCCCGGATCGCGGCCACGGCCAGGTGTCCCGGGTTCGGCCGGGCCCGGCGCACCCCGTGACGGCGTGCCTCGTACCAGCCCCAGACCAGGGCCGGGTCGGTGCGGA
This sequence comes from Micromonospora sp. NPDC049203, assembly GCF_043197215.1. Lineage (NCBI taxonomy): Bacteria > Bacillati > Actinomycetota > Actinomycetes > Micromonosporales > Micromonosporaceae > Micromonospora > Micromonospora sp. NPDC049203. Next base: position 49,431 of record NZ_JBICSV010000016.1, read on the forward strand.
ACGCGGCGGGGGTCGCCAGCTCCCGCGGGTCGTACCGCTGCCAGAGGCCGGTCTGCGCGTCGCGGAACGTCGGCACACCGCTCTCGGCCGACATGCCGGCGCCGGTGAACACCACCGGACGCCGGGCGGCGGCGAGCAGCCGGCCCGCCTCGGCCAGCTCCGTCCCGCTCACACGTCCACCGTCAGCCGCACGTCGACCCGGTCGCCCAGTTCGATCCCCTCGGCCCGGCGCGCGGCGACGCGCAGCGGCACGACGTAACGGCCGTCCTTGGGCCACAGGGACGTCCGCCAGCCGGTGCCGCCGATGCGCACAGTCACCGGGATCATGCCCCAGCCGTAGGTGACCGACGCGGAGGCGGCCTCGATCGCCGCGCTCTGCTCGTCGGGCACCGTGACGAAGTGGTACGGCGCCGGGCCGCGCCAGAACCACACCTCGCCGCTGAACGCCAGCTCCATCCGGTCAGGATAGGGGCCGGGACCGACGTAACCCGAGCAGCCGCAGCCCGGCCGCCGTCACCCAGGCGAACAACGGGAACACGGCGACACGCTCCATGCCGCCCACCCCGATGCCGGTGTCCACCCGGGACAGGAACAGCACGGTGCCGGCGAGCCCGAGCAGGCCCAGGAGGGCGCTGACCGCCCGCAGCTCGCGCAGCAGCGGCGACCGGCCGAGCGCGGCGGCGAACAACGCCGCGTTGCCGAGCGCGAAGACCAGCAGCGCGCCCAGCACGTGAAAGTTCTCGTCCACGTCCGCCGGATAGGCTCCGGCCAGCACATACCCGAAGCCGGCGGCCACGATCGACACGACGGCGACGGCCGCGGCGCGGCCCGGGCGCAGCGCGCGGTGTGCGAGCGGCGCGCCGAGCGCGAGCAGCAGCCCGGCGCCGACGAACACGGCGTTCATGGCCGGGTGCCACGGCGAGCAGACCGGACGCGGCCGGCTGGTGTCCCACACGCCGCAGGTGACGTTGCCGAGGTCGCTGATGTTGTGCTCAGCCCAGCTGAACCGGGGTTGCTCCCAGGCCAGGCCGACGAGCACGTTGGCGGCCAGGAACGACGCGGTGGCGAGCAGCCAGCAGGCGCCCGCGAGACGGTTTCTCACCCGCCGAGTGCACCGCCTCGGGGCGCCCCGGCGCACGGGGCGTGGCGGGCCGGTTCGGGGTAGGGCCAGACCTACCCGCAGAGCGGGGTCCAGCCGGCTGGGCCGGGGGGTGCGGCCTGGCTAGCGTCGAGCCATGACCGTTGATCAAGGGCTGGCCGGTGCGCTGCGCGGTCGCCGCTACCTGCTGTCCGCGTGGCCGTGGCGGGCCTTCGCGTACGCCGTCACGACGCTGCCCCTGGCCGGCGCGGCGACGATCGGCGCCGCCGTGGTCGCCGCGCCACTGCTGCTGGTGGCCGGCGCGCTGCGGCAGGGCCGGCCGGTCGACACGAGAGCGCTGGCGGTGCTGGCCGTGCTGGCGCTGCTGACGGTGGCGCTGGCCCCGCTGGCCGGTGCGCCGGTGGCGGCGGTGGAGCGGTGGCGCCTCGGCGTGGCCGACGACCGCCCGGTGACCGCGCCGAGGTGGCGTGGGCTCGCTGCCCGCTTCACCACCGCCGCCGGGTGGCGGGAGGCCGCGTACCTGGCCGTGCTGGGGGTGGCGGTGCCGCTGGCGTACGCGATGTTCGGTGTGCTCGTGTTGCTGGACGCGGCGCTGGTGGCCGGTCCGTGGCTGGCCGGCGGCGAGGACCGGATCGTGCTGATCTGGGCGACTGTCGGCTCCCCGGCCGAGGCGGTGCCGTACGCGATCGCCGGCCTGCTCGCGGTCCCGGCCCTGGTCTACCTGGCCGGGCTGCTCGTAGCGGTCCAGGCGGAGGTGGCCCGCCGGCTGCTCGACGACGCGCCCGGCGCGACGGCGCTGCGCGAGGTGGCCCGGTCCCGGGCCCGCCTGGTGAGCGCCTACGAGGCCGAGCGCCGCCGCGTCGAGCGCGACGTGCACGACGGCGTGCAGCCGCGCCTGACCAGCCTCACCCTCCAGCTCGGGCTGGCCCGCCTCGACGTGCCGGACGACTCCCCCGCGGCGGGGCCGCTCGCGGCGGCGCACGAGCAGGCCAAGGAGCTGATGGTGACGTTGCGCGGGATCGTCCAGGGCATCCGCCCGCCGCAGCTCACCGAACTCGGCCTGGCCGCTGCCGTCGGCGACCTGGCCACCCGGTCGGTCGTCCCGGTCACCGTGCACGCCGACCTGACCCGCCCGGTGCCCGGGTTGGTGGAGACCACCGCCTGGTACGTGGTCTCCGAGACGCTCGGCAACGTCGCCCGGCACGCCGGGGCGAGGCGGGCCGAGGTGTGGCTGACCCGCGACGACCGGCGGCTGGTGGTGGAGGTGCGCGACGACGGCCGGGGCGGCGCCGACCCGGCGCGTGGCACCGGCCTGACCGGGCTCGCCGACCGGGTGGCGGCGGTGGACGGGCGGCTGTTGCTCTCCAGCCCGCCCGGTGGGCCTACCCTCGTGCGGGTGGAGCTGCCGTGCCGTCCGTGACCCGGGTCGTCCTGGCCGAGGACGAGGTGCTGCTCCGGGAGGGCCTGGTGGGCCTGCTGACCCGGTTCGGCTTCGCGGTGGACGCCGCCGTCGGCTCCGCCCCGGAACTGCTCGACGCGGTCCGCACGCACCGTCCCGACCTGCTGGTCACCGACATCCGGATGCCGCCGCAACACCGCGACGACGGCCTGCGCGCGGCGGTCGCGCTGCGCGCCGAACGCCCGGACCTCGCCGTGGTGGTGCTCAGCCAGCACGTGCAGAGCGGGTACGCCGCCGCGCTGCTCGACAGCGGCGACGGCAACCGGGTCGGCTACCTGCTCAAGGACCGGGTGGCCGACGTCGCGGAGTTCGCCGCGACACTGCGCCGGGTGGCGGCCGGCGGCACCGCCGTCGACCCGGACGTGGTGCGGCACCTGCTGCGCCGCCCGCGTGACCCGCTCGCCGCGCTGTCGCCGCGCGAGCGGCAGGTGCTGGGGCTGATCGCCGAGGGCCACTCCAACACCGCGATCGCGGCCCGGCTGCACGTCACCGAGGCGGCGGTCGGCAAGCACGTGGGCAACATCCTGGCCAAGCTCGGCCTGCCGCCGGACGAGGACACCAACCGGCGGGTGCTCGCCGTGCTCGCCTACCTGCGCGCGGCGGGCTGACCGGGCGCTACAGGCCCATCGGCACGGGGTCGGCGGCCAGCGCCCGGAAGCGCTCGCGCGGGTCGGGCACCAGCCGCCGCTCGGTGAGGTCGAGCAGGCCGCCGACGCCGCTCACCGAGGCGACCGGGGTGCCGTCGGCGCGGGTGAACTCCTGGCCGATCCGGAACGTCTTGCCCTCGCCCCAGTGGAACTCGCAGGTCACGTCGACCTCGTCGCCGCCGCGCAGCTCACGCAGGTAGCGCACCGTCACCTCCAGCGCGACCGGCCCGACCCCGCCGGCGAGCAGCCGGTCCTGGCCGATGCCGGAGGCGCGCAGGCACTCCCAGCGGGCGTGCTCGGCGTACTGGAGGTAGACCGCCTGGTTGAGGTGGCCCTGGGTGTCGAGTTCGTAGCCGCGCACGGTGACGCGTACCCGGAACGGATCTGCCATGCCGGCAGCCTAACCAGCGGCGTGGCGAAATCGGCGCGCGGTCCGGACAGCGCCGCCCCGGTCAGGCCGGCCAGGCGTGGCCGATCCCGTCGAGCAGCAGCACCACGCCCTCGGTGGCCGCCTCCCGGTCGCGGGAGATCTCCCGGTACTCCGGCGAGGTGGACCAGCGCTCGAAGTCCTCGCGGCTGTCGAACGACAGCAGGACCGCCTTCTGGTGCGGCCAGTCGCCCTCCACCACACGGGGGGCGGTGTCGGCGGCCAGCAGCTTCCCGCCGTAGCGGGCCAGCACCGGCGGGAAGGCGGCGGCATACCTGTCGTAGCGCGCCCGGTCGTGGATGGTGAGCTGTGCGAGGGCGTAGACGGTCACCGGCCCAGGCTACCGACCGCCCGAGGGCTGCGGTGTCGTCCGTCAGGTCGGCCCGGACGCCGTCGCGGCCCCGACGACTCTCCGTTGTGGTCTGGCGAGAACGGTGCTGACCTGCGGATACTGATGACAGGCTCGCGCCCGCCCCGCGCCGGGTGGGGGGAAAGAGGTGGGGCACATGATCGGACACGAGACCCAGCCGCAGGCCGTACCCGGGCCCCGCGGCACTCCGGAGGACCACCCGGCCCCACCCGCCGCGCCGGTTCCCCGCGCGGTGTGGCAGGTCCGCGTGCGGACCAAGCTCGACGACCTGTACGAGCAGCTCACCGCGCTGTCCCAGCGCGACCCCGAGCGGGTATCGGCGCTGCGCGCGCTGCTGTCGCCGGTGGAGGGGGTGCTCGGACGCAGCGGCGTGGTCGAGTGGTTGCGCGGCGGCAAGCTGGAGTACGCGTGGCAGACGATTCATGCCGTGGAGCGGGCCATGGTGGCGCTGCGCACCGGGGACGAGCTGATCGGGCTGCTGCCCGCGTACCGCAGCGCGGCGGCACAGGTCCTGCCGCCGGACGACAAGGTGTTCACCGACCTCGACCCGGTGGCCGGCGGGATGTCCGAGGCGCTGCTGCGCGCCCGGGTGCAGGGGCTGCTGACGCGCTACCACTCCGCCTCCGACGAGTTCCACGAGTCGGCCCGGCGGCTGCGGAACCGGATCCTGGGGCTGTCGGTGTTCGCGCTGGTGGCAGAGGTCCTGATGGTGCTGGTGCAGTGGCGCAGCACCGACGTGCGGCTGCTGGAGGCGCCGGGCGACGCCGGTGGCGTGCCGGCCTGGCGGTTGCTGTCCTTCGTGCTGATCGCCGGGGCGCTCGGCGCGTTCCTCAGCGCGCTTCCGTCGATGATCACCGCACGGTCCGGCGGGCTGCCCTACAAGCTGCCGTTCCAGCAGGGGCTGCTGAAGCTCGCCATCGGCCCGCTGGTGGCGTTGGTCGGGATCATGCTGGTCGTCGGCGGCCTGGTGGAGACCAGCGTGAGCAGCACCGCCGCGCTGCTCGGCCTGGCGATCGTGTTCGGCGCCGGGCAGCAGGCGGTCACCGCGTTCGCCGACCGGCGGGCGGCCGAACTGCTCGGCCCGGCGGCCAGGAGCTGATGCGGCGCGGCGGCAGCCCGGTCTGGGTAGCCTGATCCCATGATCTTCATTACCGCCAAGTTCCGGGTCCGCCCGGAAGACGCCGACAACTGGCCACGGATCGCCGCCGACTTCACCGCCGCGACCCGGGCCGAGCCCGGTTGCCTGTGGTTCGACTGGTCCCGCAGCCTGGACGACCCGACCGAGTACGTGCTGGTCGAGGCGTTCCGCGACGACGAGGCGGGCGCGGCTCACGTGCAGTCGGAGCACTTCCGGGCCGCCCAGCGCATGCTGCCGCCGCACCTGGCCGAGACGCCCCGGATCGTCAACGTGACGGTGCCGCAGCAGGACTGGTCGCGCCTGGGCGAGATGGCAGTGCCCGGCGACGCCTGACCGCTGACGGGACCGGCGCGGGGTCCGTTGTGCCGCCCGCGCGCCGGGTCAGGGGATCGTCAGGCCGTACGCGGCGAGGATCTCCAGGATCGGCTGGTAGTAGCTGGTGCCGCCGCTCACGCAGGTGCCGCTGCCACCGGACAGGACGCCCAGGACGGTGCCGGTCGCGGCCACGTAGAGCGGGCCGCCGCTGTCGCCCGGCTCGGCGCAGATGTTCGTGCGGATGAGCCCGGTGACGCTGCCCTCGGCGTAGTTGACAGTCGCGTTCAGCCCGGTGACCGAGCCGCACCGCACGCCCGTGGTGGCGCCGCTGCGGCAGACCGCCTGCCCGACGTACGCACTGCCGGCGGCGGTGACGGTGACCTGCCCCGGGTGGGTGTAGACAGCGCTCGGGTGGGCGACGGTGCCCGTGTAGCGGACCACCCCGTAGTCGTTGCCGGGGAAGCTGCTGCCGGTCCGGCTGCCCAGCACCGTCGTCCCGGCGCCGTCGGCGTACCAGGTGGCGGCCAGTCGGGTGCAGTGCCCGGCGGTCACGAAGTACCAGGTGGTGCCGCTGCGCACGTTCGCGCCCAGTGAGCAGCGCCCACCGCCGCCGTAGACGGCCTGGCCGCCGGCGATGAGCGGGCGCAGCCGCCCGGGTTCGTGGCGCAGCACCGCGCCGGCCCGGGCGGCGGTCCGGCGCAACACGGCCAGCTCGCGCCCGCGTACCGTGTCGTCGGCGGCGACCGTCAACCGGCCGGTGGCCGGGTCGTGCCCCCAGGCGGTGCCGGGCGTGCGGATCGCGGCGAGCGCTGCGGGCACGGGCGGCGGCGCGGTGCCGGCCCGGGCGGCCGCCGGGGCGCCGGCGAGCAGCACGGTGAGGACGAGTACGACGAGCGCGGGTCGGCGCATCCGGGGACCTCCCCATCGTCTGCGGTCGATTCGTCTAGCATCGTCCCGGTGGCGCGATCGACTCAAGCGGCAGAACCGGCGACCACCGAAACTTCCGGAGCCGCGCCCGGTGGCACCCACACGTCCGGTCACCGCGCCCGCCCGCGGATTCCCCCCGTCCGGCCGGCGCCGCCCGCCGCGATGTCGACGCATCGAGGTGATTAATTTTTCGGAACGCTTCCGGTAGGCTTCGGGCAGAGATTCGCTTCGATCCACTCACGATGTGCGCGGGAGTCACTCCCCTACCTGGCGCGGCCACCGGGCGGCCGCGCGGAGCCGACATCGTGGCGGGCGGTGGCCGAGGCGAGCCGATCCCATTGACAGGCTAGAGAGGCGTTCAGATGGACAAGGTGCTCGCCCGCGGCAGCGGGAGCGCGGCAGCCCGGTCACGCCCGCGAACCGCTGTGGTCGCGATGATGGCGGGGGCCGCGGTGGTCGCCGCCACGATAGCGGCGGCGACAAGTGCCAGCGCCGGCACGACGCTCGGCGCGTCGGCGGCGGAACAGGGCCGCTACTTCGGTACGGCGGTCGCGGTGAACAAGTTGTCCGACGGCACGTACGTCGGCATCCTCAACCGCGAGTTCAACATGGTCACCGCCGAGAACGAGATGAAGTGGGACGCCACCGAGCCGTCCCGCAACCAGTTCAACTACACCAACGGCGACCGGCTCGTCGCGCACGCCCAGGCCAACGGTATGCGGGTCCGCGGACACGCGCTGCTCTGGCACCAGCAGCAGCCCGGGTGGACGGGTAGCCTGTCCGGCAGCGCGCTGCGCGACGCGATGATGAACCACGTCACCCAGGTCGCCACCCACTACCGGGGCAAGATCTACGCCTGGGACGTGGTGAACGAGGCGTTCGACGACGGCAACAACGGTGCCCGCCGCAACTCGAACCTCCAGCAGACCGGCGGCGACTGGATCGAGGCCGCGTTCCGTGCCGCCCGCGCCGCCGACCCGGGCGCCAAGCTCTGCTACAACGACTACAACATCGACAACTGGAACTGGGCCAAGACTCAGGCCGTCTACAACATGGTGCGCGACTTCAAGTCCCGGGGCGTGCCGATCGACTGCGTCGGCCTCCAGTCGCACTTCAACAGCGGGTCGCCGTACCCGAGCAACTACCGCACCACGCTGCAGAACTTCGCCGCGCTCGGCGTCGACGTGCAGATCACCGAGCTGGACATCGAGGGTTCGGGCAGCAGCCAGGCCACCGCCTACGGCAACGTGACCCGGGACTGCCTGGCCGTGGCGCGCTGCAACGGCATCACGGTCTGGGGCATCCGGGACACCGACTCGTGGCGGGCCAGCGGCACCCCCCTGCTGTTCGACGGCAGCGGCAACAAGAAGCAGGCGTACACCGCGGTGCTGAACGCGCTGAACGAGGGCGGCACCCCGCCGCCCACGACCGCGCCGCCGACCAGCACCCCGCCCACGTCGACGCCGCCGACCAGCACGCCGCCGACCAGCGAGCCGCCGACGACTCCCCCGCCGACCGGCGCCTGCACCGCCACGATCACCACCAACCAGTGGCCGGGCGGCTTCGTCACCAACGTGCGGATCACCGCGGGTTCCAGCGGGCTCAACGGGTGGGCCGTGTCGCTCACCGTGCCCTCGGGCTCGGCCGTCACGAACACCTGGAGCGCCCAGGCCAGCGGCACCACCGGTGCGGTGACCTTCCGCAACGTGGACTACAACCGCCAGGTCGGTGCCGGTGGCACCACCGAGTTCGGGTTCCAGGGCACCGGCACGGCGCCCTCCGGCACGCCGGCCTGCGCGGCCGGCTGACCGTCGGCGCGACCCGGCACGGTGCCACCGTGCCGGGTCGCGTCCCCGGCGGTCGCCGCGCGCCGACCGTACAGTGGGGTAGGTCCTGTTCCACCGTTTCGCCCGGAAGGACCACAGTGAACCGACGCATCAGGACCACCCTCGGCGTCGCCCTGGCCGCCACCCTCGTCACCACCGCCGCGCCGGCCCCCGCCGCCGCTGCCCACGACCGCCGTCCCACGGTCATCGCGCTGCCGGACGGCTTCCAGCCGGAGGGCGTCGCCGCCGCCGGCCGGTACGCCTGGTTCGGCTCGCGGGCCACCGGCGAGATCTACCGCGCCGACCTGATCACCGGCGCGGGCCGGCAGGTCAGCCCCGCCACCGGCACCCCGTCGCTCGGCCTGAAGGTCGACCCGCGCGGCCGGCTCTTCGTCGCCGGCGGCACCGCCGGTGACGCCCGGGTGATCGACACCCGCACCGGCGCCGTGCTCGCGAGCTACCAGTTCGCCGAGGCGCCGACGTTCGTCAACGACGTGACGCTCACCCGCGCCGCCGCCTGGTTCACCGATTCGAACCGGCCGGTGCTCTACCGCCTGCCGCTGGGACGCGGCGGCACGCTGCCGCCCGCCGGCGGCTTCACCACGCTCCCGCTGACCGGCGACTTCCAGCAGAGCGGCACCGGCGTCAACCTCAACGGCATCGTGCCCACCCCGGACGGGCGGGCGCTGATCGTCGTGCAGTCGAACACCGGCACGCTGTTCCGGGTGGACCCGGCCACCGGCGTCACCACCACGGTCGACGTACCCGGCAGCACCTTCGTCAACGGTGACGGCCTGCTGCTGCTCGGCCGCACGCTGTACGTGGTGCAGAATTTCCTCAACCAGGTCGCCGTGGTCGACCTGAACCGCTCCGGCTCGGCCGGCGTGGCGCGCGGCGTCATCACCGACCCGGGCTTCGACGTGCCGACCACGGTGGCCGCCGCGCTCGGCCGGCTCTACCTGCCGAACGGCCGGTTCACCACCCCGCCGACGCCGACCACCCCGTACACGGTAGTCGCTGTCGACCCGCGTTGAGCCACGCCGGCCGCCACCCCTACCGGTGGCGGCCGGCCGGCTCACTCCTCGATCTCCGGCCCGAGTAGGCGGATCTCCTCGATGTCGATGGCGGCCTGGAGCTGCCGCAGCACCGCGTCGTCGATCTGGTTGGAGTTGCGCAGCCGGGTGACCTCCTGCCGCTTGTGGTCGAGCACCCGCAGCCGCAGCTGCCGGGCCAGCTCCCGCTCCCCCTGAGCGTCCTCGCCGGGTGGATCGCGGACGGCGGCCAGGTGCTCCTCGTAGTCGGCCCGCAGCCGGTCCACCGTGTCCGGCGCGGCGCCCACCTCGCCGGCGGCCCGGGGCAGCGCCTCCAGCGCGGCCTCGGTGGCCCGGATCCGGGCCCAGCGCACCTCCTCGTCTCGTTCCCGGTCGCCGGTCAGGCCCGCCCAGGTGACCACGGCGGGCAGCGTGGTGCCCTGCACCAGCATGATCAGCACGATCACCACGACGGTGACGAAGATGATCAGGTCACGCTCGTGCACCGGGCTCCCGTCGTGCATGGTGACCGGCACGGCGAGCGCCGCGGCGAGCGAGACGGCGCCGCGGAAGCCGGCCCAGCCCGCGGCGGTACGCATCCGGCCGTCGAAGTGCCGCGCCCGGCTCGACCCCCGCCGGTCCACCCGTTGCAGCACCGACACCGACAGGTGCACCCAGGCCAGCCGGATCACCACCACGACCACCGCGACGAGGGCCGCGATGCCGAGCGACGCGGCCGGCGAGTGGCTGGTGATGCCGCGCAGCGAGCGCGGCACCTGCGTGCCGAGCAGCACGAACAGGCCGCCGTTGACCATGAAGGTGGCCAGGTCCCAGAACGCGAACGCGGTGATCCGGGAGCGGGCCCGGATCACCCGGGGCGCGGCGTAGGACAGCAGCAGCCCGGACACCACCACCGCGAGCACACCGCTGGCGTGCACCGCGTCGGCGAGCAGGAACGCGACGAACGGGGTGAGGATGCTCAGCCCGCCCTCGCGCATCGGATCGTCGACGTGCTTGCGGATCAGCACCACCACCGCGCCGACGAGCAGGCCGGCGGCCACCCCGCCGGCCGACTTGCCGACGAACTCGCCGGTGAGCGTCAACGCGCCCGGCACCGTACCGCCCGCGATCACGCCGACCGCGACGGCGAACAGCACGAGCGCCGTACCGTCGTTCACCAGGCTCTCCGCGCGCAGCGTGGTGAGGATGCCGCGCGGCATCCGCTTGGCCAGGCCGGCCACGGCGGCGGCGTCGGTCGGGGCCAGGACCGCGCCGAGCACCCAGGCGGCGGCCGGCCGCACGCCGAGGGCCTGCGCGGTGTACGCGACGGCGGCCATCGTGACGATCACCAGCACCACGGCGAGCCCGACGATCACGGTGAGGTTGGCGCGGATCTCGCGCAGGCTGACGACCAGGCTCTCCCGGTAGAGGATCGCCGGGAGGAACAGCACCAGCACGACCTCGGGTTCGAGGATCAGGTGGTCGAACGGCGGCAGCAGGCCGATCAGCGCGCCGATGGCGATCAGCAGGACCGGCGGCGCGACGCTGTACCGCCCGCCGATGGTGGTGCCGACGAGGACCGTGGCGCCCAGCACGGTGATCAGCACGAGTGCTTCCACGCCGTACCCCCGTCACCGTCCGCCGGTCCCACCGTGCCCCACGGCGGCGGCCCGGCGGGACGGAATCGGTGATCGCTACTCGAAGCGGGCCGGGTCGCCGGCGCCCCGGCGCAGGATCTCCGGCTCCGGTCCGGACAGGTCGACGACGGTGGTCGGCTCCAGCCCGCAGTCACCGGCGTCGACCACGGCGTCCACGAGGTGGTCGAGCCGATCCTTGATCTCCCAGCCCTGGGTCATCGGCTCCTCCTCGCCGGGCAGCAGCAGCGTGCTGGTCAGCAGCGGCTCGCCGAGTTCGGCCAGCAGCGCCTGGGTCACCGCGTGCCGGGGCACACGCGCGCCGACCACCCGCCGCCGCGGGTCCTGCAACCGGCGCGGCACCTCGGCGGTGGCCGGCAGCAGGAACGTGTAGCTGCCCGGGATGACGGACTTCACCTGCCGGAAGACCGCGTTGCTGAGCTTGACGAACTGGCCGAGCTGGGAGAAGTCGGCGCACATCAGCGTGAACGGGTGCCTGTCGTCGAGCCGCCGGATCTCCCGGATCCGCTCCACGCCGTCGCGGTTGCCGATCCGGCAGCCGAGCGCGTAGCAGGAGTCGGTCGGGTAGGCGATCACCCCGTCGGCGCGCAGCAGGTCCACCACCTGCCGGATCACGCGGGGCTGGGGGTTGTCCGGATGCAGGTCGTAGTACCTCGCCACGCCGGTCAGCCTATGTCCGCGCCCGGGCGGGCGCAGGTTTGGCCCGGGCGGTTTCCGGAAACAGGTGGGGGCCGTTCACGACAGGGGGACCGAATCATGTCCGAAGCCAGCACAGACCGCGTCGCCGACCGCCCCGCGGAGGTGACCGATCCGCTGCTGTGGGACCTGGCCGCCGCGGTGGCCGACGCGCACCAGCCGGACGACGAGCGCGCCTGCGCCAGCCCGAGCTGCGCCGGGGCGGCGTGGCCGTGCGCCGCGTGGGACAACGCGCAGGCGGGGCTGAGCGCCGCCCGGACGCCGCGGCAGCCCGCCGCGCCCCGCCAGCCCGCCTCGTCGCGTCCCGTCGTCACCGGGCAGCCGGGCGCCGACCGGCCCGGTGCCGGCGGTACGCCGGGCACCGTCGCGGCGCGCAGCCTCACCGCCACCGCAGCCTGACTCAGGGTAGACGCGGGCGTCCCTCACGCCGCCCCCGGCCGCCTGGGCCGGGGGCGGCGCTCTGGCGCGTGTCGGTACTGGTCAGAGCGCTTCCGACGAGGACCGGCGGATCGGTCCCAAACGCCGGAGAGCGCTCTCTTTGGTAACAAGACATTGACGGATCCGTAACCCGAACCTTAATGTCGCATCTCAAGAGAGCGCTCTCACGGCACCGGACCACCACCCCGAACCCCCGCCTTCTCCTCGTGAAGGGGACCTCCATGACCCTCCTGCGGGACTTCTCCCCCGACCCCGTGCCCCCGACCGCGACCGGCCCGTCCCCGGCCCGCCGACGCGGCCTGCGGGCCACCGCCCTCGTCGCCGCCGCAGTGCTCGCCGCCGGCCTGCTCGGCGTCGTGGTCGCCGGTGGCGGCACCGCCACCGCCGGCGCCGTCGGCGCGGGCAGTTACACCGAGACGCGACCGGCCGGCGCCCTGCTGCCGAAGGGCTGCGGCGCGATCAGCACCAACCCGAGGACGTACGCCACCGCCGACGCGCCGGCCGGCGCGATCCCCACGAACGACTGGTGGTCCTCGCTGATCTGGAAGCGCAACAACTGCACGGGCAGCGAGGTCCTGCACGCCCACCCGCTGGCCTACAAGGCGGAGAACAACGGGCTCGGACTGTCGTACACCACCACGCCCGCGATCAGCGGCACCGCGACCGGCGTCGGTGAGTTCCACTACCCGTACACCGAGGACGTCCGCGTCGGGCTGGCCGGGCTGACCGCGCCGGTGGTGAGGGCCGCCGACTGGACCGACTGGACGGTCACGGCCGACTGGAGCGACGGCAGCCGCACCATGCGCGCCACCATCGGCCACGGCCTGCCGTTCAGCTACTACACGGTCAACGGCGGCACCGCGCAGCTCACCACCGCCGGGACACCCACCGTCTGGCGCAACTCCGGCGCCACCATCGGCTTCACCGTCCGCGACCACGACTACGTCGCGTACGCCCCGAGCGGCGCGACCTGGACCGTCAGCGGCACCGGCATCAGCTCGACGCTGGCCGGCAAGGGGTACTTCTCCGTCGCGGTGCTGCCCGGCGGCGGCGACCGGGCCGCTCTCGCCGACACCTACGGCCGGTACGCCCACGCACACGTCACCGGCACCCGGATGAGCTACGCGTACGACCCGTCCGCCGGCACGGTACGCACCACGTACGCGTTCACCACCACGCCCCGCGAGGGCAGCGAGGCGAAGACCGTGGTCTCGCTCTACCCGCACCAGTGGCGCAGCCTCACCGGCGCCACCCCGATCGGCCAGACGTACGTCTCGGCGCGCGGCGCCATGCGGGTGCTCACCGGCGTGCCGTCGTTCACCACCACCATGCGCTTCACCGGCGTGCTGCCCGAGGTGCCCGCCGTGGGCGACTCCAGCGGCGCGGACCTGTCCACCGTCACCGGCTACCTGAACGCCGAGCAGGGCAACCCGGAGGGCGTCAGCGGCACCGACACCTACTGGGCCGGCAAGGGGCTCGGCCGGGCCGCCCGGCTCGCCGAGATCGCCGACCAGCTCGGGCAGACGTCGGTCCGCGACGCGGCGCTGAACGCGATGCGGAACCGGCTGACCAACTGGCTCACCGCCGGCTCCGGCGAGAGCGGCCAGCTGTTCTACTACGACCGCAACTGGGGCACGCTGATCGGCTACCCCGCGTCGTACGGCTCCGACGAGGACCTCAACGACCACCACTTCCACTACGGCTACTTCATCGCCGCCGCCGCCACGCTCGCCAAGTTCGACCCGGGCTGGGCCGACGACAGCCGCTACGGCGGCATGGTCGACCTGCTCATCCGCGACGCCAACAACTACGACCGCTCCGACAGCCGCTTCCCCTACCTGCGGGACTTCGACATCTACGCCGGGCACGACTGGGCCTCCGGGCTGGCGCCGTTCTTCGCCGGCAACAACCAGGAGTCCTCGTCGGAGGGGATGAACTTCGCCAACGCGCTGATCCAGTGGGGCCAGGCCACCGGCGACACCGCCGTCCGCGACGCCGGGGTCTACCTGTGGACCACCCAGTCCGCGGCGATCTCCGAGTACTGGTTCGACGTGTACGACCAGAACTTCCCGGCCGCGTTCGGGCACAGGACGGTCGGCATGGTGTGGGGCGACGGCGGATCGTACTCGACCTGGTTCTCCGCCGCGCCGGAGATGATCCAGGGCATCAACATGCTGCCGATCACCGGCGGCCACCTCTACCTGGGCGACTTCCCGGAGTACGTCAAGGCCAACTACGCCGAGCTGGTCACCAACAAGGGCGGCCCGCCGACCGTGTGGCAGGACATCGTCTGGGAGTTCCTGGCCCTCGGCGACGGCGAGCAGGCACTGCGCAACTTCCGCGCGAACAGCGGATTCACCAGCGAGGAGGGCGAGAGCAAGGCGCACACGTTCCACTGGATCCGCAACCTGGCCGCGCTCGGCACCGTGGACACCACAGTCACCGCGAACCACCCGCTGGCGAAGGTGTTCGTCAAGAACGGCGCCCGCACCTACGTGGCGTCGAACATCACCGCCCGGCCGCTCACCGTCACGTTCTCCAACGGCGTCACGCTCGCCGTGCCGGCCGGGAAGACCGCTACCTCCGGTGCGTACACGTGGAGCGGCGGCAACGCCACCGGCGGCGGTACGGTGCCGACCGGTCCCCCGTCCACGGCGACGCCCACCGCGTCCCCGACCAGCGCGAGCCCGACGCCGAAGCCGACCACCGCCAGCCCCAGCCCGACCAGCGGCACCCCGCTGAAGCCGGTCCGCTACCTGCGCTCCGGCGGCGGACTGGACGGCACCGCCGGCACGAGCGGCACGGTGAGCGTGGCGGCGGCGAACGGCAACTCCGACGGCACGCCGAGAAACCCGCAGGTGTTCACCGCCACCGGGCTGACCGGCACGTACACCGGCGGGGCGACCGCCTTCGACCTGGCCGTCGACGCGGGTACCGCGGTCGGCAACGGCGTCCAGATCCGGGTCTCCTACGACCTGACCGGCAACGGCAGCGTCGAGCGGGTGGAGACGTACCGCTACTTCGCCACCGACCCGATCCCGGGCGCGGAGCGCTACCGGCAGACCCAGGGCCTGCTCTCGGCGAGCGGCACGCTCGGCAACCTGTCCGGCGGCATGGTACGCGTCGAGGTGTGGAACGCCATCGGCGGCGCACCCACGATCCTCGGCGTCGGCAACAGCTCCACGGTCACGCTGCCGTACGGCTCCTGACGTACGGCACCGGCGCCCCGGCCCTCGCGGCCGGGGCGCCGGCGTGGCGCCCAGCCCGCACAGCCGCTCGACCTCGGCCGCGACGTCGTCGGTCTCGATGTCGAGGTGGTAGCGGGGCGCGTCGTCGACCGGCTGGACGGCGGTGACCAGCCCCGGCACCACGTCGGCCAGGCCGGTGAACTCCGGTTCGGCCGGCTCGATCGACGCATCGCCCGAGCCTAGCCACGACTGCCGGCAGCGGCAGCCCGGTGAGGTCAGGCGGTCACGTGCGCGCTGTCGCCCGCCGTCGCGGCGAACGACGTGCCGCTGACCATCCGGGCCGCGTCGGAGGCGAGGAACACCACCAGCGGCGCGACGTCCTCCGGCTCCACCCACGGCACGCCCAGCGGCGTCTTCGCCCGCAGGGCGGCCACCGCCTCCCGCTCCACCTCGGCCAGGTCGCCCGACGGCGACTTCCCCGCCTCGACGAGCGCCTGCACGTAGCGGTCCCGGTGCCGGGTCAGCGCGGTGTCGACGAGGCCCGGGATCACCGCGTTCACCGTCACGCCGTGCGGCCCGAGTTCCGGCGCGGCCGACTTGACCAGCCCGATCAACCCCCACTTGGACGCCGAGTACGCGGACCCGTTCGTGGTGCCGTGCTGCCCCTGCGTGGACGACGTGACCACGATCCGGCCGCCGCCGCGCCGTACCAGCAGCGGCGCGAAGACCCGCAGCACGTTGGCGGCGCCGGTGAGGTTCACGTCGATCTGGTCGTGCCAGTGCTGGTCGGTCATCTCCAGCAGCGGCGCGAACGCCTGGATGCCGGCGTTGGCGAACAGCACGTCCACGCCGCCGTGTTCCCGTTCCACCGCCTCGGCCACCGCGCGTACCGCCCCGATGTCCCGCTGGTCGGCGACGTGCGCCGACCAGCGGGCACCGGCCGCGGTGACCCGCCGGCCGGTCTCGGCCAGGTCGTCCGGGGTGGCGGGCGGGAGGTCCAGGATCGGGCTGACCGGCCCGGCGACGTCCATCCCGGCGACGTCCGCGCCCGCCTGCGCCAGCGCCACCGCCGTGGCCCGGCCGATCCCCCGCGCCGCGCCGGTGACCACGGCGACCCGCCCCGACAACATCCCGGCCGACATCGTTCCCCCTTCGCGGGCGCCGTCCGTGACGCCCCCTTCGCACGGTATGCCCGTCGGGCCGCCCCGTGCCGGGGTTCACCAGGTCAGGCGCCGAGCCGCGCCCGCAGCCACGCCGGGTCGGGATTGACCACGGCCCCGTCCGGCAGCACCACGGTCGGGACCGTCTCGTCGCCGCCGGTCACCGCCCGGACGGCGGCGGCGGCCTCCGGGTCGCGCCAGATGTCCACCCAGTACGCGCGCCGGGCCCGCCCGCCCAGCCGCAGACGCAGACGCAGGCAGTACGTGCAGCCGGGCCGCCAGTAGATCACCGGCCGGCCGTCGTCGGCGCTGCGTCGCCGCGCCTGCGCCGAGGTCAGCGACCGGGGAAACGCCAGCGGCGAGAAGAGCGCCGCCAGCGCGGCGAACGCCAGGAACCCCACCGTCGCCGACACCGGCGTGTCCTGACCGGCGGCCACCGCCGCACCGACGACGAGCATCAGAGCGGCGAGCCGCCAGCTGCGCGTCACGCGGTCACCTCGGCCAGCAGCTCCAGCAGGTGCCGGTACGGCTGCCCGGTGGCCCGCGCCAGCCCGATCTCACAGGTGCGGTTCACCGAGGCGTACCCGTCGAAGGGTCGGTCGGCCACGGCGGCGGCCTCGGCCCGGGTGGCCGACGCGGTCAGCTCCGGATGCAGCAGTCCCCGGTCACCGGCGAAGCCGCAGCACTGCCAGCCCTCCGGGACCACCACCTCGTCGGCGACCGCGCGAGCCACGGTCAACAGCGCGTCGTCCAGGCCGAGCCGGACCGACGAGCAGGTCGGGTGCAGCGCGAGCGAGCCGATCCGGCGGCGCACCGTCAGCCGGGGCAGCAGCTCACCGGCGGTGTACGCGACCGCGTCGACCACCCGCAGGTCCCCGGCGCCGTCGAGCAGCCGCTCGAAGCCCTCGGTGCAGGACGCGGCGTCGCTGACCACCGGCAGCGTGCCGTCGCGGCTCGCCGCGCGCAGCACCGGCGGGACACGGTCGCGCACCGCCCGGTAGCCCTCGACCAGGCCCTTCGACGACCACGGGGTGCCGCAGCACAGGTCGCCGACTCCGTCCGGCACGAGCAGGCGTACGCCGGCCCGCTCGGCGAGCGTGAGCAGCGCGGCGGCGACGCCGGTGCCGCCCTGCGCCGGGGCGAACAGCGTGCCCAGGCAGGACGGGACGAACACGGCGTCCGGGTCGTCGGCCGGGCGCGGGCGGCGCGCGGTGCCGCCCCGGGGCAGGTCCCGCTGCCACAGTGGCACCCGGTCGGCGCCGAGGACCGCGCGTGCCGCCCGGGTGGCGGCCTCGGGCAGCGCGGAGGGCAGCGCCCCGGCCAGGTCGAGTCCGCGCGCCATGCTCCGGGTGGTGGCGCCCCAGCGCCGGGCCGCGCCACGCCACGCGGTCCCCGCAGCCCGGCCGTGTTCCTCCGCCCGCAGCCGTTTCACCAGGTCACCGGTGTTGATCAGCACCGGGCAGGCGGTGGCGCACATGCCGTCGACGGCGCAGGTCTGCACCGCGTCGTAGTCGTACGCGCCGGTCAGCTCCCGGACCAGCGCGGCGTCACCGGCGGCCCGCGCGGCGGCGATCTCCCGGCGCAGCACGATGCGCTGCCGGGGCGTGGTGGTGAGGTCGCGGCTGGGGCAGACCGGCTCGCAGTAGCCGCACTCGACGCATCGGTCCACCTCCTCCTCCACCGTCGGCACGGTCTTGAGGTGCCGCATGTGGATCTCCGGGTCGTCGCTGAGCAGCACACCCGGATTGAGCACGCCGTGCGGGTCGCAGAGCGTCTTCAGCTCGCGCATCACCTCGTACAGCTCGTCGCCGAACTGGCGGCGCACGTACGGGGCCATCACCCGGCCGGTGCCGTGCTCGGCCTTCAGCGTGCCGCCGTGGCCGAGCACCAGGTCGACCATCTCCTCGGTGAAGTCGGCGTACCGCGCCGGGGCCAGCCCGCCGTCGAAGCGCTCGTTGAGCATGAAGTGCAGGTTGCCGTCCTTGGCGTGGCCGAAGATGACGCTGTCGGCGTACCGGTGGCGCTCGAACAGCTCGGCCAGCGACGCGCAGGTGCCGGCCAGTGCCTCGACCGGGACGGCGATGTCCTCCAGCAGCGCCGTGGTGCCGGACGGGCGGGCGCCGGCCACCGCCGCGTACAGGCCCTTGCGGATGTGCCACAGCGCGGCGCGGGCGGCCGGTTCGCCGCTGAGCCGGGCCGGGGCACTGAGCGGCAGGCCGGCGAGCACCGGCCCGGCGTCCGCGACCCGGTCGGCGAGCGCCGCCGGGTCGGACTCCTGCCACTCGGCGAGCAGCGCGGCGTGCCCGCGCACGGCCAGGCCACGCAGCGCGGCGTCCGCCTTCGGGTCGCGCTGGGCGACACCCAGGGCGGCGGCGTCGAGCAGCTCGATCGCCGCCGGCCCGGCGGCCACCAGCGCCGGCATGGCGGCCATCGCCGCGCCCAGGGTTTCGAAGACCAGCAGGCCGGTCGCGGCGTGCCGGTGCACGGGTACGGTGCGGAACGTCGCCGAGGCGACGAACGCGAGCGTGCCCTCGCTGCCCACCACGAGCCGGGTGAGCAGGTCCGCCGGGTCGTCGTGGTCGAGGAACGCGTTCACGCCGTACCCCATGGTGTTCTTCATGGCGTACTGGGCGCGGATGCGGCGCACCGAGTCGGGATTGCCGCGTACCCGGTCGCGCAGGCGCAGCAGCCCGGCGTGCAGGTCCGGTTCGGCGGCGCGCAGCCGGGCGTCGGCGTCGGGAGCGCCGGTGTCCAGCACGGTGCCGCTTGGCAGGGCGAGGACCAGCGAGTCCAGCGTCCGGTACGTGTTGAACTCGGTGCCGCAGGTCATGCCACTGGAGTTGTTGGCGACCACGCCGCCGACCGTGCAGGCGGACTCGCTGGCCGGGTCGGGGCCGAGCTTGCGGCCGTACGGCGCGAGGCGCGCGTTCACCTGCCGCAGCACCACTCCCGGCTGCACCCGGACCCGCCGCCCGTCGTCGAGCACCGTCAGGTCGCGGAAGTGCCGCCGCACGTCGACGAGCAGCCGGTCGGTGACGGCCTGGCCGCTGAGGCTGGTGCCGCCGGAGCGGAACGTGAGCGGGGTGCCGGTGCGGGCGCCGTACGCCAGCAGCGCGGCGACCTGGCCGGCGTCGTGCGGCGTGACCACCGCGCCGGGGTGCAGCAGGTAGTGCGAGGCGTCGTGGGCCATCCGCAGCCGGTCCGCGGCCCGGGTCGCCACGCCGCCGGGCACGACCGCTTCCAGTCCGGCCCGCGCGGACGCACTCAGCTCCGTCATGATCACCGCACCTCCCCGGCTCACAGTAGTCGCGGTTCAGTCCGCGATGATCCGGTCCAGCATCCGCCGCTGGAACGCGCGGGCAGCAGGGCCGGACGGCGGCGGGCCGCCCCGGCGGGCCTCGACCGCGGCGTGGATCAGCACGGCGTCCGGGTCGTCGGCGGCCACCCGCAGCCCGGCGTCGACCTTGCTCAGCCAGACGCCGTCGCGGTGGCGCACCAACCCCCGGCAGGCGCCGAGCACCGCGTCCTCCGTGCCGGGGGCCGGTTCGTCGCCGGGCGGTGTGGGCAGCGCCAGCCACCAGCGCAGCGCGTCGGCAAGCAGCGCCCGCAGCGCCTGCGGCGGCGGGTCGGCGAACACGTCGGCGGCGGGCGGGCCGAGCAGCGCCAGGCCGGACTGGCGCAGGATGCCGCGGTCCAGCGCGTACCAGAACCGCCCGTCGGCGGCGGGCCGGTCCGCCGGGTCGTACGTGGCCCGCAAAGGCATCGTCGCGCCGGTGTTCAGCTCGACCTCGAAGCCCGGCTCGGAGGTGCCGGAGGCGGCCACGTCACGGCGGTAGACCACCAGTTCCAGGCCGCGCGCCGGGCAGGGCAGCGACTCGTGCCGCAGCCGGTCCACGAGCAGGCGCTTGTCCGGATCCGGCATCGGCCCGGCGGCCACCAGCGCCACGTCCACGTCGCTGGGTCCCGGCTGGTACGCGCCCAGCCCGACCGACCCGGCCGCGTACGCGCCGACCAGGTCCTCACCGAGCACGTCCCGGGAGCGGCGGACCACTTCGGCCAGGTAGTCGCGGATGTCGTCGCGCATTCCGGCATCCTGCCCCGGCCCGGGCGCGGTCAGTCCGCCGGGTCGGGACAGCACACCGTCAGCGCACCCGGCACCACCTTGACCTTGAGCCGTTGCGCCTTGCCCCGGGCGCCGCCGTCCAGCTCGTACGTCTTCGGCGCGTCGAACCGCACGGTGATCTTGCGACCCCGGGTGATCCGGACGAACGGCGACTCCTCGGAGCGCCCGGCGGCCATCCGGCCCAGCGTGCGCGCCCAGTCCACAGCGCCGCTGGCGGTGGCCACGCCGACCTCCAGCGCCCCGTCGTCGGGGCGGGCGTCGTCGAAGGCCGGGATGCCGCCGGTGATGGTGCCGACGTTGCCGAACAGCACGCAGCTCGCCTCGTCGTCGAACCAGTCCGCGCCGTCGACCCGGACGCGGGTGCGTACGCACTCGCCGCGCACGTGCCGCAGCCCGGTCCAGACGTACGCGATCCGGCCGAACCGGCCCTTGAGCTGCCGGTCGGCGTCGCGGATCAGGTCGCCGTCGAAGCCGGCGCCGGCCATCACCGCGAAGTGCTCGCCGTTGATCCGGCCGAGGTCCAGCTCGCGGCGGCGGCCGTGCAGCGCGATGCGGACCGCCTCGGGCAGGTCGACCGGGATGCCGAGGTTGACAGCGAACAGGTTGGCGGTGCCGGCGGGCAGGATGCCCATCGGCACGCCGCTGCCGGCGAGCGCGTCGGCGCACCGCTGCACCATGCCGTCGCCGCCCCACACGAGCACCAGATCGGCGCCCGCGTCCAGCGCCGCGCGGACCCGCTTGGGCGCCTTGCGGCTCTTCGGCACCTCGTACCAGAGCAGTTTCCCGACGCCGGCGCCGACGAGGCGGGAGCGCAGTTCGTCGAGGCCGCCGCCGAACGTCTTCTTCCGGTGGGCGACGACAGCGACCACACCGGCCGGGGGCGCGGCGGGGGCGGGGGCGGTGTCCGGGCGTTCGGCCGTGCGCGTGTTCATGGCCCCGCTGGTACCCGGACCGCCGGTTTCCCACGCCTGCGCCCGGCGCGACGCGCCCGGCGCCCCGGCGGCGGCGTTCCTGTGCCCGGGCCCTCACGTTCGGTACAGTGCGGGACGTCGATCCGTGCCGCCGGGCGCGGCTCCGAAGGGTGCGGAATGTCGGGACGGACCGGTCGGGTGGCGCGCTACACGCTGCGCCTCGGTCTGCTGCTCTGCGGCGTGGCCGTCGCCTGGGGCGCCCAGGGGGTCGCCTCCGGTCCGGAGGCGCTCGCCGCCGACCGGCAGCCGTCCGGCCCGCTCACCGCCACCGCCCTCACCCACATGCCCGAGGTGGTGACCGATGCGACTGATCCGGCCGGTCCGGTCGCCTCCCCGGCACCGGCTCCCGCGCGGGCGCACGCCACGACCGGTCCCGTCGTGCCGCTACGGCACGAGCGGGTCACCCACGGCGGCGGCGGGGTGCACAGCGAGGCCGCCGACGCGGACGCGAACCGCTGGCGGCTGCCGACACCGACCCACCGGTACGCGCGGCCGGGGGCCGAACCACTACCGCCGTCGCGCACGTCGCGCCCCGACACCAGGCCCGCCTGAGCGGGCTGTCCACCGGCACCGTCTCCGGCCCGGAGCGGTGCGCGTCCCCGCCCGACTGCCGCCCGTCGCGGCCGCGCCGTCGACTGTCGTCCGGCGCCCGCAACCGACCCCACCCGACCACCCCTGGAAACAGGAGTCCGTCCATGAGCACAGCCCTGCCCGTCGTCCGCGCCCGCTGGTGCGACATCGGCCGGATCGCCGATCTCGTCGCCGAGGCCCTCGCGCCCACCGCCCTGGCCGCCTGGCTCGTCCCCGACACGTCGCGCCGCCTGCCGGTCCTCGCCGCCGTGGCGCGGATCTGGACCGAACACGCGTTGCTGTTCGGCGACGCGTTCCTGCTGCCCGACGGCAGCGCCGCCAGCGTGTGGTTCCACCGCTACCGGCCGATCCCCGCCCCCCACCGGTACGCCGACCGGCTCGCCGGCGCCGCCGGGCCGGACGAGGACCGGTTCCGCCGCCTCGGTGACGGGCTGGCGGCACGCCGGCCGGCGGAGGCGCACAACCACCTGGCACTGCTGGCCGCGCCCCGGGGCGGCGCGACGCAGGCGTTGACCGCGGCGCAGCGCCGGATGGACACGTTGAGCCTGCCCACGTACGCGCACCCGTGCGCCGGGCAGCAGGAGGAGCTGCTGCGGCGGCTCGGGTACGCCGAACGGGAGACCTTCGCCGCCCCGGACGGCACACGGGTGTGGTCGTTGTGGCGGCCGGCGCCGTTCCACGCGGGCGGCAACGACAGGTGGCGGACCCGCCGGGCCGACCGCCGGGAACGCGAGGACCGGATCCCCGGCCGGCCGGCGCGCTGACGGCCGTTCCCTCCACCGGGGCGGCGGCACTCCGCACCGGCCCGGCCCCGCGCCACACCGGCAGCCGTCGTCGGCCGGTGCGGTCGGCGCGGCTCGGTTAGCCTGCGAGCCGGGCACGACTCAGCCGAGCAGTCGGAGGTATCGCGTGCGGAACAGCGGATCCACGCCGGAACCGGGCGGCACTGCCCCGGCGCGTCCCCGGCGCAGGCGGCGGCGTCTGCTCGCCGTCCTCGCGGTCACCACGCTGCTGGCCGGCTGCGGTCTGGTCGCCGGCGGCTACTACTTCGACAGCGTGCCGACGCCGAGCGATCTGACGCTGCCCGAGTCCACCACCGTCTACTACGCCGACGGGCGCACGCCGATGGCGAAGCTGGGCGCACAGAACCGCACCATCGTGCCGTACGACCAGATGAACGACTCGGCGAAGCAGGCGATCGTGGCGGCCGAGGACCGCACCTTCTGGACGAACCAGGGCATCGACGTCAAGGGCGTGCTGCGCGCGGCCTGGGCCAACGTCAGCGGCGGGCAGCGGCAGGGCGCGTCCACCCTCACCCAGCAGTACGCCCGCATCGCCGCCGACCTGCGCGGGGTCACCTACTCGCGGAAGCTGCGCGAGGCGGTGATCGCGTGGAAGCTCGACGACGCGTACTCCAAGGAGGAGATCCTCGGTTTCTACCTGAACACCGTGCCGTTCGGCCGGGGCGCGTACGGCATCGAGGCGGCCGCGCAGACGTACTTCGGCAAGACGGTGCGCCGGGACGCGCCCGCCGCCCGGCAGCTCACGCCCGCCGAGGCGATGGTGCTCTGCGCGATGGTGAAGCAGCCGGAGGCGGACCCGGCCGACCCGGAGGGCTCGCCCGGCTACGACCCGCGCCGCAACGCGCTGGCCCGGCAGAACTCGATCGACAGGTGGAACTACATCCGCGACGGCATGGTCAAGCTCGGCTACCTGACGCCGCAGCAGGCGGCGGATCT
Source organism: Micromonospora sp. NPDC049203 (assembly GCF_043197215.1). NCBI lineage: Bacteria > Bacillati > Actinomycetota > Actinomycetes > Micromonosporales > Micromonosporaceae > Micromonospora > Micromonospora sp. NPDC049203. The sequence continues at coordinate 73,231 of NZ_JBICSV010000016.1, forward strand.
CGCGTACCCGGACATGGTCCGGCCGATCGACAAGGACGCGGGCCGGTCCGACCTGGACCGGCCGACCGGTTTGGTGGTCAACCACGTGCTGGCCGAGCTGCGTGAGACCGAGCCGTTCCGCGGCAAGCCCGACGAGGTGATCCGCGACGGCGGTTACCGGATCGTCACCACCATCGACAAGCGCGTGCAGGACGCGGCCGAGGCGGCGGCGGACATCCGGCGGGACACCGCGCCCCGGGCGGTGCGCGGCCAGCCGCGCAACTGGCAGGCGGCGCTGGTGGCGGTGGAGCCGGGGACCGGCCGGGTGCTCGGCTACTACGGCGGCGACAAGGGCTCGGGCGCGGACTACGCCGGCTGGTACTCCGACGAGAACGGCGAGGCCCGCGGCTTCGGCCAGCACCCGCCGGGGTCGTCGTTCAAGGTGTACGACCTGGCCGCCGCCGTCCGGGACGGGATCTCGGTGAAGCAGCGGTTCGACTCGCCGGACACCAAGGAGTTCCCCGCCTCGGGGCGCACCAAGGGCAGCGCGGCCGGGCCGATCCGCAACGCCGAGCACGCCGCCTGCCAGCCGGACTGCGCGCTCTGGGAGGCCACAGTCGCCTCGCTGAACGTCACCTACTTCGAGCTGACCGAGAAGCTGGGCACCGCGAAGGTGATCGAGACGGCGCGGCAGGCCGGCGTGGAGTCGATGTGGGAGACGGTCCGGGGCAATCCCCGGCCGCAGCGCGTCGACCTGCGCAGCGACCCCGCCGACGAGGTCGCGAAGCGGTTCTCCACCGAGGTCGGCATCGGGCAGTACGGCATCACGGTGCAGGACCACGCGAACGGGATGGCCACGTTCGCCGCAGGCGGCAAGCGTGCCGACGCGCACTTCGTCCGGTCGGTGAGCAAGGACGACGAGGACGTGTGGACCGAGCAGCTCCGTACGACGGATCTGGGCCTGGACCGCGAGGCGATCGACCAGCTCGACTGGACGCTGCGCCGCGTGCGGGCCGCCGAGCTGGGCAACGGCTGGGACTCCGCCGGCAAGACCGGCACCTGGCAGGCCGGGCAGAGCACCACGCAGAACGTGCACACCTGGATGGTGGGCTGGACCGGCGCTCTCGCCTCGGCCGTCTGGCTGGGCACCACCGACGGCAAGCCGCTGCGGACCACTGACGGCAGCTACGAGGTGTACGGCTCGACCGGCGCCGCGCCGATCTGGCGGCAGTTCATGACCCGGGCGACGGCGGCGATGAAGCTCGACCCGGAGAAGTACCGCTTCGGTGAGCCGAAGTTCCCCGGGGAGACCCCGGAGCCGACCCGCTCGGCGCCGCCGCCGACTACCGCCGCGCCGACGCGGTCGGATTCGCCGAGCCCGAGCCCGAGCCCCTCCTCGTCGAGCCCCAGCCCGGACCCGACCGGCCGGCCGACCTCGCGGCCGACGCTGACGCCGTCACTGCCACCGCCGCCCACCGTGTCGCCGACGCGGACCCGCGGCCCGCGCTGACCCGGCCGGGCGGCGACTCGGCCGCCGCCCGGCGGTACGCGCGGCGGCCTCGCGTCTATGCGCGCCATTCGCACACAGCGGCAACGTCCGCAATTTGCACCGGCACCCATCCACCGTCGGCAATGTTCGCCCTGATCAGGGGCTATTGAAGATCATGGTTGCCTGAATCGACGCGTGCGGCGACACGCCCGACTGCCAGTGGTTGCCCAGGTCACTTATTGCTCCGGGCTCGCGCGGCGTGTGATTGTGCACCAGCGAGCCGCCGACCCCCGGCGACTCGCGACGGTCGATCTGTCGACCCGGAGCCACGCCGGCAGCTCCGGTGACCGGCCGTCACCCTGCCTCGCACCACCGCGCCGCCCGTCCCCACCGGGCTCCGTGCGGCGCGCCTGTAGAACAGGAGCAAACCCCCGTGAAACTCTCACCTCGCCTCGCCGCGCTCACCGGCGCGGCCGCGGCCGGCATCCTCGCCGCCGGCACCGCCGCGGCCGTGCAGGCCGCGCCACCCGGGCCCGCCGCCCCGAACCCGGCCCAGGCCCGCGCGGCCGCCGCCGACTCGGCCCGCGCGCTGGTCGCGGACCGTCCCGCATACCTGCAGGCCGGCACCGACGACGCGTTCGTCCAGAAGCCGGTCATCTCCTCCGAGGGCACCCAGTACGTTCCCTACGAGCGCACCTACAAGGGGCTGCCGGTGGTCGGCGGCGACTTCGTGCTCGCCACGGACTCCGCCGGCAACCTGAAGTACGCCTCGGTCGCCCAGCAGCGCCCGATCGGCGCCCTCGCCACCACGCCCGCGCTCACCCAGGCCGCCGCCACGAAGACGGCGCGCGCACAGCTCAAGACCGTGAGCGCGGTCGAGGGCACCACACTCGTGGTCTACACGCTCGGCGCCACACCGGCGCTGGCCTGGGAGACCACGGTACGCGGCACCAGCGCGGACGGCCCCAGCCGGCTCACCGTCGACGTCGACGCCCGCACCGGCGCGGTCCTGCGCAAGCAGGAACACGTCGTACGCGGCACCGGCACCGGCGCCTGGAACGGGCCCAGCCCGCTCACGCTCAACACCACCCAGTCGGGCTCCACGTACACCATGAAGGACCCGACCGTCACGAACCTGAGCTGCCAGGACGCGGCGAACAACACCACGTTCAGCGGCTCCGACGACGTGTGGGGCAACGGCACCGGCACCAACAAGGAGACCGGCTGCGTGGACGCGTTGTTCTCCGCGCAGACCGAGCACAAGATGCTCGCCCAGTGGCTGGGCCGCAACGGCGCCAACGGCAACGGCGGTTACTGGCCGATCCGGGTGGGCCTCAACGACCAGAACGCCTACTACGACGGCAGCCAGGTGCAGATCGGCAAGAACACCGCCGGCCAGTGGATCGGCTCGCTGGACGTGGTGGCGCACGAGATCGGCCACGGCATCGACGACAACACCCCGGGCGGCATCTCCGGCGGCGGCACGCAGGAGTTCGTGGCGGACACGTTCGGCGCGGCCACCGAGTGGTTCGCCAACGAGCCGTCCAGCTACGACGCGCCGGACTTCCTGGTCGGCGAGAAGATCAACCTGGTCGGCTCCGGCCCGATCCGCAACATGTACAACCCGTCGGCGCTCGGCGACCCGAACTGCTACTCCAGCAGCATCCCGTCGACCGAGGTGCACGCCGCGGCCGGGCCGGGCAACCACTGGTTCTACCTGCTGGCGAACGGCAGCAGCCCGACGAACGGGCAGCCGTCCAGCTCGACCTGCAACGGCAGCAGTGTGACCGGCCTGGGCATCCAGAAGGCCATCAAGATCATGTACAACGGCATGCTCCTGAAGACCTCGTCCTCGTCGTACCTGAAGTACCGCACCTGGACGCTGCAGGCGGCGAAGAACCTCTACCCGGGCAGCTGCACGGAGTTCAACACGGTCAAGGCGGCCTGGGACGCGGTGAGCGTGCCCGCCCAGTCCGGTGACCCGACCTGCTCCGGCGGCAGCCCGACGCCCACCCCGAGCACCACGACCACCCCGCCGTCGGGCGGCTGCTCCGGCAACAAGCTCGCCAACCCGGGCTTCGAGTCGGGCAACGTGAGCTGGAGCGCCTCGTCCGGCGTCATCACCACCGACAGCGGCCAGGCCGCGCACGGCGGCTCGTACAAGGCGTGGCTGGACGGGTACGGCTCGTCGCACACCGACACGCTCAGTCAGTCGGTGACGATCCCGGCCGGATGCCGCGCGACGTTGAGCTTCTGGCTGCACATCGACAGCGCGGAGTCGACCACCAGCACCGCGTACGACAAGCTCACCGTCAAGGCGGGCAGCACCACGCTGGCCACCTACTCCAACCTGAACAAGGCCACCGGCTACGTGCAGCGGTCCTTCGACATCTCGTCGCTGGCCGGCACCACGGCGACCATCTCGTTCAGCGGCGTGGAGGACAGCTCGTTGCAGACGTCCTTCGTCGTCGACGACACCGCGGTCACCCTGAGCTGACCGTGGCGTAGCGCGGCCGGTCGTCGTCCTCCCGACGGCCGGCCGCCTCGTCATGCCCGGCCGGGCCCCTCACGGCGCCTGGCCGGACGGCATCGCGGCTTGCCGGACGGCGTCGCGTCGAGCCGGGCGCTTCGCCGCGTCGTCCGGGTGGGCACCCGGTTCGTCAGGCCGGGCGGGCGCCCTGGGACGCGGTGCCGCGGTCGCGGTGGATCCGCGCAGCCGCCTCGTGCATCGCGCGGCCGAACAGCTCGGCCTGGTCGCCCATGCTGCCCAGCCGGGCGGCGAGCGCGTCGGCGTCGGCCCGCGCGGATGCGCTGACCTGGGCGTCCAGTTCGGACAGCGCGGCATTGGCGGCGGCGACGAGGTGCCCGCAGAGGACGTCCAGCGGCTCGCCGGCCAGCTCCGGGTCGATCGTCACGGAATCCAGCCGGCCACCCTGGACGGCGACGGCGCGGACCCGGCCGCCGGCGGCCGTGCCCTCGGCGCGCAGCAGGTCGGCCGCCTCGCCGTCGGCGTGCGCCGAGGCCCGGGAGCGCATCGCGGTGAGCGCCTGCTGCGTACGGGTCAGCAGCTCGTCGATGCTCGCCGCCGCCGAGAACGGGTCGTTGGTCATATCAGCGCTTTCTTCACGTCTTGGCCGAGGACCGTGACCCTAGCAACCGCCCCCGACGAATCGCGCCTACCGGCCCTCGCGGGCCGCGTCCCGGTGCCGCGAGCAGGCCGGACACCGGCAACGCGGCGTGTCGCGGACCGGCGGGACGCGTGTCGCGCGGGCGGGGGGGGGGGGGGGGGGGGGGGGGGGGGGGGGGGGGGGGGGGGCGCCGCGCCGCGGGCGGGGGGGGGGGCGGGCCCGGGGGGGGCGGGGGGGGCCGCGCGGCGGCGGGGGCGGGGGGGGGGGCGCGGGGGGGGGGGGGCGC
>NZ_JBICSV010000017.1:0-45349 GCF_043197215.1 Micromonospora sp. NPDC049203
GGCTGTACGAATGGCTGTACTCGGACCCGAGATCAACCGGGGAAAGTGCTGGTGGAGCCCAGGGGACTCGAACCCCTAACCCCTGCCTTGCAAAGGCAGTGCTCTGCCAGTTGAGCTAGGGCCCCGTGACGGTGCTCAGCGCAGGTCGGGTGCCGTGGTCGCCTCGTGCCACAGGGCGCGCTCGTCGTTCGAGGCCTTGACCTTCTTGGCCACGACGGCGGCCACACCGACGATGCCGGCCAGGATCAGGAGCTTCTTGAACATGTTGCTTGACCCCTCGCGCTCGACTGCCGTCGGACGATGTGCGGTGGGGCTAGCTGGAATCGAACCAGCGACCTCAGAGTTATCAGCTCTGCGCTCTAACCGACTGAGCTATAGCCCCGCGTAGCGACGAGCTAGGTTAACCCATCGCCTCCACCGCGCCCAAATCGGGGTCCGCGGCGGAAGCACCCGCGCCATCTCGAACCTACCCGGACGCACGACGCCGGGGCGACCGCTTTACGCGGTGCCCCGGCGTCGGCCGATCAGTCCCGCTCGGCGAGCGTCAGCTCGATGCCGCCGACCAGGTCGGCGCAGACGTTGTAGACGAACGCGCTGAGCGTGGCCAGCGCGGTGAACAGCACGACGTTCACCAGGCCGATCAGCGCCGACGTCAGGATCACGCCCTTGGCGGTGATCCGGAAGCCGCCGCCACCCTGGCCGCCCCCGGCGTTCACCAGGTCGGTCAGGCTGTCGTTGACGCTCTTGAACACACCCATCGCGTCCAGCGCCAGGTAGAGCACCGACGTCGCCACGACGACCACGATGAAGAGAACCACGGACACCGCGAAGGCGAACTTCATCACCGACCACGGGTCGATCCGCTTCAGGTTCAGCCGGGCCCGTCGCGGTCCGCGCGACGCGGCCGAGCCGACCGAGGTACGCGCGGCGCGTACCGCCTCACCCACGCGCGCGGCGCCGACGGCTGCCGCGCCGCTGATGCCCGGCGGCAGGCCGCCGCCGTTTGCGGGCCGGTTCTGGGCGTTCCCGGCGCCGGCCGGACGCGAGCCGTCCGGTGACGTCTTCGGGGCGGTGCCCAGGCCGGCGCCGATCCGGGGCTGCGTGCCGGTCGTGCCCGTGGAGGCCCGGCCGGACGCCGACGGCATCTTGATCGCCTGGGTGTTCGTGGCGTTCGCGGAATTGGCGGCCGGAGCGGCCAGACCGTCGGCCGACGTCGGCGCGTCGACCTTGGTCTCGGTCGAGTCCCGGGAACCGGAGTCCTCGCCCGGCTTGTCCGGAGGCGGGGTCATGCCGGGAGCCCGGGTGAACTTCGGGGCAGGCGCGTCGGCGGGAACCGTGGCCCGGCCCACGGCCGCGCGGCCGGTCGCTGGTGTGCCGCCCTGCGCGGCCTCCTCCTCGACCGGATTGGCCGAGGTCCCCTTGTTCCCCGACTTCGCCTGTGTCTCCGTCATCAACTAGTCCTGTTCGTCAGGCTCGTCGGCATTGCGAGCAATCGCCACGATAGTCACGCCGTCCGGGAGGTCCATCAGCTTGACCCCCATTGTGTTCCGGTCACGCGTACGGCGTACAGGCTTCACCGGAGTCCGAATGACGCCGCCGTTGCTCGTGATGGCGAACAGCTCGTCCTCCGGATCGATCACGACCGCGCCGACCAGGCCACCGCGTCGCTCGGTGATCTTCGCGGTCAGCACGCCCTTACCTCCCCGGCCCTGGACCGGGTATTCCTCGATCGGGGTACGTTTCGCGTAACCCCCGTTCGTCGCGACCAGAACGTCAAGACCCTCTCGCACCACCTCGACGGCGAGCAACTCGTCCTCGCCGCTGAAGCGCATGCCGATCACGCCGGAGGTGGCCCGGCCCATCGGACGCAGCGCGTCGTCGGTGGCGTTGAAGCGGATCGCCTGGGCGTTCTTCGACACCAGCAACAGGTCGTCCTCCGGTGCGGCCAGCACCGCACCGACCAGCTCGTCCTCATCGCGCAGGTTGATCGCGATGATGCCGCCGGAACGGTTGGAGTCGAACTCCTCGAGCCGCGTCTTCTTCACCAGGCCGTTCTTCGTGGCCAGTACCAGGTAGGGCGCCACCTGGTAGTTCGGGATTTCAATGATCTGCGCGATCTGCTCGTCGGGCTGGAACGCGAGCAGGTTGGCCACGTGCTGGCCCTTGGCCACCCTACTGGCCTCGGGAAGCTCGTAAGCCTTCGCCCGGTAGACCCGACCCTTGTTCGTGAAGAACAGGATCCAGTCGTGGGTAGAGCATACGAAGAAGTGGCTGACGATGTCGTCCTGGCGGAGCGTCGCCCCGCTGACGCCCTTCCCGCCGCGGCGCTGTGACCGGTAGAGATCGACCTTCGTCCGCTTCGCGTACCCGGTGCGCGTGATCGTCACCACCACGTCCTCGCGGGCGATGAGGTCCTCCATCGAGACCTCGCCGTCGAACGGCACGATCTTCGTGCGCCGCTCGTCGCCCCACTTCGCGACGATCTCGCCCAGCTCCTCCGAGACGATCTGCCGCTGCCGCTCCGGCTTGGCCAGGATGTCCTTGAGGTCGGCGATCTCCAGTTCGAGCTTCGCCAGGTCGTCCAGGATCCGCTGCCGCTCCAGGGCGGCGAGCCGGCGCAGCTGCATGTCCAGGATCGCGGTCGCCTGGACCTCGTCGATGTCCAGCAGCCGGATCAGGCCCTGCCGGGCGTCCTCCACAGTGGGCGAGCGACGGATCAGGGCGATCACCTCGTCCAGGGCGTCCAGCGCCTTGGACAGACCGCGCAGGATGTGCGCCCGCTCCTCGGCCTTGCGCAGCCGGAACGCGGTCCGCCGCCGGATCACCTCGATCTGGTGCTCGACGTAGTAGCGGATGAACTGGGCCAGGTTGAGCGTGCGCGGCACGCCGTCGACCAGCGCCAGCATGTTGGCGCCGAACGTCTCCTGGAGCTGGGTGTGCTTGTAGAGGTTGTTCAGCACCACCTTGGCGACCGCGTCGCGCTTGAGCACGAGCACGATCCGCATACCGGTACGCCCGGAGGACTCGTCGCGGATGTCGGCGATGCCGGCGAGCTTGCCCTCCTTAATCAGCTCGGCGATGCGCTCGGCGAGGTTGTCCGGGTTGACCTGGTAGGGCAGCTCGCTGACCACGAGCGCCGGCCGACCCCGCTTGTCCTCCTCCACCTCGACCACGGCGCGCATCCGGATCGAGCCACGCCCGGTCCGGTACGCGTCCTGGATGGCCGCCTGGCCGACGATCAGGCCGTGGGTCGGGAAGTCCGGGCCCTTGACGATCTCCAGCAGGGCTTCCAGCGTGGTGGCCTCGTCGGCCTCCGGGTGCTCCAGGCACCACTGCACGGCCGCGCCGATCTCGCGCAGGTTGTGCGGCGGGATCTTGGTGGCCATGCCGACCGCGATGCCCTCGGAACCGTTGATCAGCAGGTTCGGGATCCGCGACGGCAGGATGGTGGGCTCCTTGGCCCGGCCGTCGTAGTTGTCCTGCAGGTCGACGGTGTCCTCGTCGATGTCCCGCAGCATCTCCATCGCCAGCGGGTCGAGCTTGCACTCCGTATATCTCATGGCGGCAGCCGGATCATTGCCCGGCGAGCCGAAGTTGCCGTTGCCGTCGACGAGCGGGTAGCGCAGCGACCACGGCTGCGCCATCCGGACCAGCGCGTCGTAGATGGCCGAGTCACCGTGCGGGTGGAACTGGCCCATCACGTCGCCGACGACGCGGGAGCACTTCACGTACCCGCGGTCCGGCCGGTAGCCGGAGTCGAACATGGCGTAGAGGATCTTGCGGTGGACCGGCTTGAGCCCGTCCCGGACGTCCGGCAGGGCCCGCCCGACGATGACGCTCATCGCGTAGTCGAGGTACGAGCGCTGCATCTCGACCTCGAGGCCGACCGGCTCGATCCGGTCGTGCTGGACAACCGCGGCCAGTGCCTCCGGGGTCTCCGGCTCGTTCGGGGTGGACTCGGGAGTATCGGTCACTGTTAACCCTTATCAGACTCTTCAGTCGTGGTCTCGCTGTGGATAACGGCTGTGGAAAGCGTTCAGACTGTGGATAACTCTGTGGACTTCCGGGCCGGCCGGTGGATGTCCGGCCGGCCCGGGCGCGTCCGTCAGATGTCCAGGAACCGCACGTCCTTGGCGTTGCGCTGGATGAACGACCGGCGAGCCTCGACGTCCTCGCCCATCAGGACGCTGAACAGCTCGTCCGCCGTGGCGGCGTCGTCGAGCGTGACCCGCCGCAACGTACGCGTCCCCGGGTTCATCGTGGTCTCCCACAGCTCGGGGTAGTTCATCTCGCCGAGACCCTTGAACCGCTGGATGTCGTCCGGGCGGGCGTTTGGCTTCTTCTGCTGGCGCAGGGCGATCAGCCCGTCGCGCTCGCGGTCCGAGTACGCGTACTGGGCGTCGTCGCCCTTCTTGTTCCACTTGATCTTGTAGAGCGGCGGGGCGGCCAGGTAGACGTGGCCCAGCTCGACCAGCGGCCGCATGAAGCGGAACAGCAGGGTGAGCAGCAGCGTCTGGATGTGCTGGCCGTCCACGTCGGCGTCGGCCATCAGCACGATCTTGTGGTAGCGCAGCTTCTCGATGTCGAAGTCGTCGTGGATGCCGGTGCCGAGCGCGGTGATCAGCGCCTGCACCTCGTTGTTCTTCAGCACCCGGTCGATGCGGGCCTTCTCGACGTTGAGGATCTTGCCGCGGATCGGCAGGATCGCCTGGACGCGCGGGTCGCGGCCCTGCTTGGCCGAGCCGCCGGCCGAGTCGCCCTCGACGATGAAGACCTCGGACTCACGCGGGTCGGTGGACTGGCAGTCGGCCAGCTTGCCGGGCATCGAGCCGGACTCCAGCAGCGACTTGCGCCGGGCGAGCTTGCGCGCCTGCTGGGCGGCGATCCGGGCGCGCGCCGCCTGGGACGCCTTCTGGATGATGATCTTCGCTTCGGCCGGGTTGCGGTCGAACCAGTCGACGAGCGACTCGTTGCAGACCCGCTGCACGAAGCCCTTGACCGGGGTGTTGCCCAGCTTGGTCTTGGTCTGGCCCTCGAACTGCGGGTCGGTGAGCTTGACCGAGATGATCGCGGCCAGGCCCTCGCGGATGTCCTCACCCGAAAGGCGCTCGTCGCCCTTGAGCAGCTTCTTCTCGGCGCCGTAGCGGTTGACGACGCTGGTCAGCGCGGCCCGGAAGCCTTCCTCGTGGGTGCCGCCCTCGTGGGTGTTGATGTTGTTGGCGAAGGTGTAGACCGACTCGCCGTACGACTCGTTCCACTGCATGGCGATCTCGACCGACATGCCCGTCTCCTCGGCGCCGAACTCGACCACCGTCTTGTGGATCGGGCTCTTGGAGGCGTTGAGGTGCCGGACGAAGTCGGCGATGCCGCCCTCGTAGTGGAAGGTGACCTCGCGGGTCTTGCCGTCCTCGTCCTCCGGCACCCGCTCGTCGAGCAGGTGGATGGTGAGACCCCGGGTGAGGAAGGCCATCTCCTGGAGGCGGCGGTAGATGGTGTGGAAGTCGAAGTCGACCGTCTCGAAGACGTCCGGGTCGGGCCAGAAGGAGACGGCCGAACCGGTGCGGTCGGTCTCCTCGCCCTTCTCCAACGGCGTCGGCTTGGAGTGGTGGTATTCCTGCCGCCAGACGAAGCCGTCCTTGTGGATCTCCACGGCCATCCGGGTGGACAGCGCGTTGACCACGGAGACGCCGACGCCGTGCAGGCCGCCGGAGACGGCGTACGCCTTGCCGTCGAACTTGCCGCCCGCGTGCAGCACGGTCAGGGCGACCTCGACCCCCGGCTTCTTCAGCTTGGGGTGCAGGTCGACCGGGAAGCCACGGCCGTTGTCGGTGACCCGGACACCACCGTCGGCCAGCAGCACCACGTCGATGGTGTCGCAGTGCCCGGCCAGCGCCTCGTCCACCGCGTTGTCGACGACCTCCCACACCAGGTGGTGCAGACCGCGCTCGCCGGTGGACCCGATGTACATACCGGGCCGCTTCCGGACCGCTTCCAGGCCCTCGAGCACGGTGATGGACTCGGCACCGTACTTCTTGTTGTCCTCCGCTGCCACGCTCGGCCACTTTCTCGCACCGGCCGCGCGTGGGCGCGGAGGCGCGGGTTCGGCGGACAGGACACGACGTCGGCGCGCATGGTCCGCCCCTGGGGTCGCCAGGCTCGGATCACGTGCGCCGGGCGCCGCGGTTGCCCGCGGATCGCGATCGGCTCGGACCCGATGCGGGACTATGATCGAGGGCTCATGCGGGCCCCTGTCCGTCGCTCCGTCTCGGGTCTTTCGTCTCGCCCTCAATCTTACTGTGCGGAGCCGACCAAACCGCCACTCGGCACCCTCTCCGGGGCGGCTGAGAATGCCGTAGCCGGACGAACCGCGCCGCCCACGACTCCCCCCACACGCCAACGGGCCGTTACCGCGCCACCGGCCACCGTGAGCCGGGACGGTCTTCCGGCCGGGGTCGGCGGACACACCCGCCCGGGGGTCGCGGCCGGGCCCGGCGTGCCGTAGCTTTTGCGGCGCCGCCGTTGCGGTCTTGATCTTTTGCGCCCGGAACCGGGACGATCGTCGGAGATGGTCCGAAAACGCTTCGTGAGAGGTGACGCCAGATGGGGCTGGACAACGTCGCGGTGCACTGGCCGCGGACCGGCCGCTTCTACGACCCGGTCGCGCCGGCTGAGTTCGTGGACTTCGGCGAGATCGTGGACATGCCCCGGATCTCCGCGCCGACCGCGGCGCTCGCCGAGCTGATCGCCAAGACCGGCACGGTACGCGCGACCGCGTACACCGAGTTGGTCGACCTGATCCTCGGCCTGGAGAATGTGCTCTACGCCACGGAGAACGCGGTCGAGGACGAGGACCCGGTGATCGACCCGGACGGCTGTTCCTGGATCGCCGAGGGCGTGGAGAAGTTCGTCGCCCGGCACCGGCCGTACGGCGAGCCGGTCACGTTCGAGTCGGTGAGCGAGGTGCTGCGCGCGCTGCTCGGCGACGGCCGGCTGGCCGAGCAGCAGCTCCGCTGGCTGGACAGCCGGCTGGACCGGCTACGGGACGAGAACGGCGATCCGCCGCAGTGGAACTTCACCTGCGCCGAGCTGAGTGTGCTGGCCGCCTTCTACCGGCGCTGCGCGGAGCGGGGCTTCGCGGTCTACGCCGACGCCTGACCGCACCCGCCACAGCCGGGTGGTGTACCAATTGTGGTGCACGAACCCCGCGACGGAGAGGGCGGCCGATGAGCGACGACGAGCAGGTGGGCGACGCCTCCGGCAAGGGTGGCCGCCTGCTGGGCTGGGTCTTCCAGAACCTCGCCGGCCCCTCCCAGGTGCAGGGCGCGGTGCAGGGCGGCTCGAAGCTGGCCCGCGAGGCGTGGAAGCAGGACCTGGAACGCCGCAAGCAGTGGAGCCGCGAGCAACGCGAACTCAAGCGCGCCCGGCGGGAGGCACGGCGTTCGGGCGGTGTCGATCAGCCGTAGGTGTCGCGGGGGCCGCGCCCGCGTACCCGTCGAGGGCCGCGCGACCACGACGGCGCCGCCGGCCCGTGGATGTGCAGCTTGCGCACCACGTTGTGGCCCACCTCGCTGGCGATCTGTTTGAGCAGCGAGCCCGCCAGCAGGCGCAACTGCGTCGCCCACGCCGTCGAGCGGGCCTCAACTGTCAGCTCGCCGTCCTCCAGCTTGACCGGGCGGCTGTGCTGCGCGACCTCCGCGCCGACCACCTTCTCCCACGCGCCGAACACAGTCGCCTCGGCCGCCGGCTGCTGCCAGCCGCGCGCCTTCATCAGCTTGTCCAGCACCGCGCCGAGCGGCTGCGGGTCGCGCGGGTCCGGCCCGGGGCCCGAGTAGCCGCGCAGCCGCTTCTCGCCGTCGCCGCGGACCGCGCCGCGCCGTCGCGGGGCCGCCGCCTGCCGCCGGGCCTTCGCCGCGTCGAGCACGGCCCGCGCCAGTTCCGGCCCGCTCGCGCCCTCCGGCGGGTTCGCGGCCGGCTCACCGCCCGCCGGATTTCCCGGGGTACGCGCGTCGCGCCCCGGCCCGAGCCGCGCGGGCGGGAGCCGCACCTCGTCGTCAGACACGCCGCACCGTCCCGTCGCCCACCGTGTACCGGGTGCCGCGCAGGGTCGCCGGCACGTCGTCGTCCACAGCACAGGTGACCAGAAGCTGACTGGCGCCGCCGACCAGCTCGGCCAGCCGCTCCCGGCGGCCGGTGTCCAACTCGGCGAAGACGTCGTCGAGCACCAGCACCGGCTCGATCCCGTCGGCGCGCAGCAGGTCGTACCCGGCCAGCCGCAGCGCCAGCGCGTACGACCAGGACTCGCCGTGGCTCGCGTACCCCTTGGCGGGCAGCGGGCCGAGCGACAGCGCCAGGTCGTCGCGGTGCGGGCCGACGAGCGTGGTGCCGCGCTCGATCTCGGCGGCGCGGTTCGCGGTGAGCGCGGCGGTGAGCGCCTCCGCCAGCGCCGCGCGGTCGGCGCCGGGTTCGGGCAGCTCCACCGAAGGCCGGTACGCGATGCCCGCCGCGCCGCGGCCGGCCGCCACCGCGTCGTACGCCTTCGCCACGTGCGGGGTCAGCGCGGCGACCAGCTCCAGGCGGCCGGCGAGCAGGTCCGCGCCGTGCCGGGCCAGATGCGCGTCCCACACGGCCAGCGTCGACAGGTCGCCGCCGCGGGTTCCCCCGGTCTTGCGAGCGAGGTACGAGGTACGCAGCAGCGCGTTGCGTTGCTTGACCACGCGCTCGTAGTCGGCGCGTACCCCGGCGTAGCGGGGCTGGCGGGTGACCAGCAGGTCGTCCAGGTAGCGGCGGCGTTCGGCCGGGTCGCCTCGGACCAGTTCCAGGTCCTCCGGCGCGAACAGCACCAGGCGCAGCGCGCCGAGGACGTCCCGGGCGCGGCGGGCCGGGGACCGGCCGAGCCGGGCCCGGTTGGCCTTGCCCGGGACGATTTCCAGCTCGACCAGCAGCTCCCGGCCCTCGTGCACCACGGCGCAGCGGATCACCGCCGAGGCGGCGCCCATCCGCACCAGCGGGGCGTCGGTGGCGACCCGGTGCGAGTCCAGGGTCGCCACGTAGCCGAGCGCCTCGACCAGGTTGGTCTTGCCGACGCCGTTGGCGCCGACGAGCACGTTCGGGCCCGGCTCCAGGTCGACGCCGACCCGCTCGTAGGAGCGGAAGTCGACCAGTTCGAGCCGGCGAACGTACACAGCCTGTGGATACCGGTCAGCGCTTGTGGACGGCGTGTCCGCCGAACTGCTGGCGCAGCGCGGCGACGGCCTTCATGGCGGGCGAGTCGTCCTGCCGGGAGGCGAACCGGGCGAAGAGCGACGCGGTGATGACGTTGAGCGGCACGGCGAGCCGGACCGCCTCGTCCACGGTCCAGCGGCCCTCGCCGGTGTCCTCGGTGTAGCCGCTCAGCTCGGCCAGCTCCGGGTCCTCGTCGAGAGCCCGGTCCAGCAGGTCGAGCAGCCAGGACCGGACCACGGTGCCCTCGCGCCACGATTTGAACACGCCGGGCACATTCGTCACCAGCTCGGAGGCGGCCATCAGCTCGTAGCCCTCGGCGTAGGCGTGCATCAGGCCGTACTCGATGCCGTTGTGCACCATCTTGGCGTAGTGGCCGGCGCCGACCGGGCCGGCGTGCACGAAACCGAACTCGCCCTCGGGCTTGAGCGACTCGAAGATCGGCATGAGGCGCTCGACGTGCTCCTGCGCGCCGCCGACCATCAGCGCGTACCCGTTCTGCCGGCCCCAGACGCCGCCGGAGACGCCGACGTCGAGGTAGCCGATGCCCTGCTCGTTCAGCCGCTCGGCACGCGGTGCGTCGTCGCTGAACCGGGAGTTGCCGCCGTCGATGATGATGTCGCCCTCGCCGAGCACACCGGCGAGCTCGTCGATGGTGGCGTCGGTGACGCCGGCGGGGACCATCACCCAGATCGCGCGGGGCGACTGGAGCTTCTCGGCCAGCTCGGCCAGGCTCGCGGCGTCGCTGATCTCCGGGTTGTGGTCGTAGCCGACCACCTCGTGCCCGGCGTCGCGCAACCGCTCCCGCATGTTGCCGCCCATCCGGCCGAGTCCTACCAGGCCGAGCTGCATCTGCTCCTACCTCCGTACGTCAGGGTCGTGCTGCCTGCGATCAGCGGGACACGCGGATCGGCATGATGAGGTACCGGTACCCCGGGATGACCTCGCCATCCTCGCCGGCCGGGGAGATGACCGCGGGCTTGAACGCGTCGACGAACCGGAGCAGCGCGTGCTGCGCGCCCAGGTTGGTCAGACCGTCGATGAGGTACTGCGGGTTGAACCCGATGGTCAGCGGCTCACCGCTGAAGGTGGCGTCCATGGCCTCGCTGGCCCGGGCCTCCTCGGTGCCGCCCGCCTCGACCACCAGACCGTCGGCGCTGAAGCTGAGCAGGACCGGTGTGGTGCGCTCGGCGACCAGCGCGACGCGCTTGACCACCTCGATGAGCGAGGAGACGGCGACACGGGCCTCGGCGTTGTGGTCGGCCGGGAACAGCGACCGCACCGGCGGGTAGTTGGCGCCGTCGAGCAGCCGGCTGGTGGTCCGGCGGGTGCCGCCGGAGAAGCCGATCATGCCTTCACCGGCACCGCCGGAGGACAGCGCCATGGTGACGTGGCCGCCGAGCGGGCCGAGCGCCTTCGCGGTGTCGTGCAGCGTGCGGGCTGGCACCAGCGCGTTGAGGCTGATCTCCGGGTCGTCCGGGTTCCACTCCATCTCGCGCAGCGCGAGGCGGTAGCGGTCGGTCGCGAGCATGGCCATCGTGCCGCCGCTCAGCTCGATGCGTACGCCGGTCATCATCGGCAGCGTCTCGTCGCGGCCGGCGGCCACCGCCACCTGGGCCACGGCGGCGGCGAAGGCGGCGGCGTCCACGGTGCCGGCGCTCTCCGGCATCTCCGGCAGCGTGGGGTAGTCCTCCACCGGCATGGTGGGCAGCGTAAACCGGGCGCTGCCGCAGACCAGCTCCAGGTGGGCGCCGACGGCGGCGATGTCCACCGGCTTGGCCGGCAGGGCCTTGGTGATCTCGGCGAGCAGACGGCCGGAGACCAGGGCGGCGCCGTCCGCGTCACCCTGCACCTCGACGGTCACCTGGCTGGAGACCTCGTAGTCGAAGCCGGAGACCTGGAGGTTGCCGTCGGTCACCCGGAGCATCACCCCGGCCAGCACCGGTACGGAGGGTCGGTTGGGCAGGCTCTTGGCGGTCCACGCGACCGCCTCGGCGAGCGCGTCGCGCTCCACTCGGAACTTCATCAATGCCTCCGCGTCGACGTCAGCGACAACTCTCTCATGCCGACCGCTGCCACCCGTCCCGCCCGACCGTGCGGGTACCCATCGCACCTTAGGGCGCGCGGGCATCGGCTGTGCGCCCGACCCCGTGGATCCAGGTGCCCGGGCGACTGCCGACGGCAGTGCTTCGGCCCGATCCACAGGAAGTCCAACGGTGATGATTGGTTTTTGTTGTTTAGAAGAGATAACTCATCGTCTTCATCGCACCTGTGCAAACTGTGGAGAACCCGCGTCCGCGCAGCTCAGACACGTTATCTACAGGTGGTTTGGCTGTGGAGAACCAGGGGTAAAACTCGTGTCCCGGTCCACAGCCCTCGCCAGCCGCCGGGTTTTCCACGGCTGTCCACCGGTTGTCCACCGGTAATCCACCGGTTTTCTCCCCAGCTCTGTGGACAACCGTGGCAGCGCCGACGACCGCTATCCCCAGAACCTTCAACAGCCCGCCCACAGGCCGGCCACCGTCTGGGGACAACGTGACAGTCGTCCCCAGGCGTCCACAGGCTCGTCCCCAGGAGTTGTCCACAGTCTGTGGGTAACCGGCCGAGTGCGAAGCGTGGTTGTCCACCGCCTGTGACACAGGGGCTGTGGACAACGGGTACGAGCTGTGGACAAGCACGGGACCGATCCTCGGCCCTCCACCGGGTCGAGGGTCAACAAGTTCCGTTGTCGGCTTGCCGCCACTCGCCCGACCCGGCCCGTGGCGCCCTCCAACGACGTCGCCTCACTCACGTGAGCCGGCTCGCCGCCCCGGCTTCCGGCCGATGCTCCCGCTCCCGCTCCCGCTTATGCGCGTGCTCGCGTCGATCATGAGGTTGACGGCCTCGGGCGTCCGATTTGTCGCCGGTAGCCTCATCGTCAGCCCGTCAGCCCGTCAGCCCGTCAGCCCGTCAGCCCGTCAGCCCGTCAGCCCTGGTAGACGGGCGGACTCGCGGACCAGGGAATGGCTGGACGAGGCGGACTCACCGCGGCGCCGACTCTTGGTCGCCCCGCGCGGCCAACTACGGCTGCCCGTCTCCGACCTTGTTCCCAAGGCCCGGCTGTCGGTTCAGCTCCGGCTTCTCGCTCCGCTCCGGCTCCGCACTGGCCTTCCACTCCGGCCTGCTTCGGCTGGCTCTGCGCGATCTTGGTATGAAACGGCCGCCACAGGGGCGTAGAACTTCCAAGATCTGCGACGGAGCCCACCCTTCGCTCCGGACGAAGCGTGTCGAGCGACCAAGCGGCGCGTCGATCACGGTATTGGCGCCCCAGGCGGGACCAACCCAACCCCAGCTACGCCCCCGCGCCCGGCTTCTCCTGTTGACCAAGGAGTTTTGGTCGGAAAACACGTGCCCGGCCTACACAAACTCCTTGATCACCGCCGAAGTGGCCGGGCGGTGAGGGCGAGAGGCGAGAGGCGGGCAGGGTTAGGTGTTCTGCTTGATGCGGTTGGTCAGCTCGGCGATCTGGTTGTAGAGCGAGCGCCGCTCCGCCATCTGCTGACGGATCTTGCGGTCCGCGTGCATCACAGTGGTGTGGTCGCGGCCGCCGAACGCCTGCCCGATCCGGGGCAGCGACAGGTCGGTCAACTCGCGGCACAGGTACATGGCCACCTGACGCGCGTTGACCAGCACCCGGGAGCGGGAGTGGCCGCGCAGGTCCTCCAGGCTCACCCCGAAGTAGTCGGCCGTCGACACCATGATCTGGTCGGCGGTGATCTCCGGGCCGGCGCCGTCCGGGATGAAGTCCCGCAGCACCTCCTCGGCCAGCGACAGCTCGACCGAGGATCGGGTGAGGCTGGCGAAGGCGGTGACCCGGATCAGCGCCCCCTCCAGTTCGCGGATCGAGTTCGACACCCGGGACGCGATGAACTCCAGTACGTCCGGCGGGGCGTACAGCCGCTCCTGCGCCGCCTTCTTCTGCAGGATCGCGATCCGCGTCTCCAGGTCCGGCGGCTGGATGTCGGCGAGCAGGCCCCACTCGAACCGGGTACGCAGCCGGTCCTCCAGCGTCGCCAGTTGCTTCGGCGAGCGGTCGGACGTGATCACGATCTGCTTGTTGGCGTTGTGCAGCGTGTTGAAGGTGTGGAAGAACTCCTCCTGCGTCCGCTCCCGGTTCTCCAGGAACTGGATGTCGTCGATCAGGAGGATGTCCACGTCCCGGTAGCGGCGCTGGAACGCGCTCGTCTTGTCGTCGCGCAGCGAGTTGATGAAGTCGTTCGTGAACTCCTCGGTCGAGACGTACCGGACCGAGCGCGCGTTGCCGAGCGTCGTGGCGTAGTGCCCGATGGCGTGCAGCAGATGGGTCTTGCCCAGCCCGGAGCTGCCGTAGATGAACAGCGGGTTGTACGCCTTGGCCGGTGACTCGGCCACCGCCACGCTCGCGGCGTGCGCGAACCGGTTGGACGAGCCGATGACGAACGTCTCGAACATGTACTTCGGGTTGAGCCGGTTGCCGCCGCTCTCCGTACCGCCGGGGAGCCTGCGGTCGGCCTGGCCGCCACCCGGGCGGCGGTGGTCGGCGCCGCCCCGGCCGGGGCCGTTGTCGGTGGCGCCGTCGCGGGGCAGGCCGCGCATCGGCGCGGGGTCGGCGGCCGGGCTCTCCCGGTACCGGGGCTCGTATCCCCCGGCGTCGGGCACGTGCGGCTCGACCCGGGTGCGTTCGTCGAAGGCGCGGCGGTCGGGCGCGTTACGCACCGGTTCGCCGAACGCGGCGCCGAAAAGCGTGTCCTGCGCGTCGCGGCCGGCCGGGATCAGGTGCGGGCGGGAACCGTCGGCGGTCCGCTGGCGGGGTGCCGGCTCGTCCATCGGCTGCTCCGGCCGCGGCTCGCCGTACCCGGAATCGGAGTACCCCGGCTCGCCGTACCCGGATTCCGGGCGCCGAGACGGGAAGGGCGGGCCGGACGCCGGCGGGCCGGGCTGGTCGAAACCGGGCAGCGGGGCGGCGCCGTCGTGCTCGGGCAGCGGCTCCGGGTTGCTGCGGTAGACCGTGCCGGCCGGGCGGGCACCGGCGTCGTCGGCGACCCGTACGGTGACGGCCACCTGGATCGGCCGGCCGAGCCGCCGGCTCAACGCCTCGGTGATGGCCGGGCGGAGCCGGGACTCGATCACGTCCCGGGTGAAGGCGTCGGGCACCGAGAGCAGCGCGGTGTCCTCGACGATCGCCCGTAGCCGGGTGAGCCGGAGGTACGCCCGTTGTTGCGCGGAGATGATCTCGTCGGCGAGTTCGTCGGTGGTCGCCGTCCACACCGCGGCAAGGTCGGTCGCTCCGGTCACCGTCGTGCCACCCCCTCGCCTGCTCCTTCTCACGCCCGCCCGGACGGCTGACCGGTCGTCATCCACAAGTTATCCACAGCCTGTGTACCGACCGATTGTGGCCGCCCACCGGACGCGGGTCGGACCTGCCCCCCCTCGATCCAGGGAGGCGTTGAAGCGGGTTCACCGTGCCGAACGATTCAACAGCGTGTCCGGTCTTGCCGATCGGCGACAAACCCCGGACCCCGACGCCGACCGCAATCGCGCACGCTAACAGCGCGGACCCCACAGCATCAACCGGCGACACCCTGACGACCTTGGCAACATCAGTGAAAACCGCCCCTTCGGCCGCGGTTGCGCGCAGGTCGGACGCCCGAGTGTGACGTTTGACGGTCATTGCGCCCCTGCGTAGGCTGGAGCGGCTGCTCTCTCGCCCTCTGCTAGGGTGATTGATGCTTGCTGTCCGTGGCTGTCACCCCGCATCGCCGGGGCGCGTGTCACGGCAGCGCCGATCGGAGGTCACCGACAGGTGATCTGGACCAGCACACGACCCCGGGCGATCCGCCGCGCGGGGCGTACGACAACGGAGAGCCTGACGTGAGCAAGCGCACCTACCAGCCGAACACCCGTCGGCGCGCGAAGACCCACGGCTTCCGGCTGCGCATGCGCACCCGTGCCGGCCGCGCCATCATCTCGACCCGTCGCTCCAAGGGCCGCGCGCGCCTGTCGGCCTGACGCCGACAGGTCCGGTCCGGGGACGTGGGCAGTCGTGCTGGCCGCCGCGCAACGACTGCGGCGCAGTAGCGACTTCGCCGCAGCGGTTCGCGGTGGCCGACGAGTCGGCCGTGGCGCCGTCGTGGTCCACCTGACCATCCCCGAGCCGATCGGCACCACAGCGACACTCTCGCCGGAGCCGGCGCGGAGCAACGGTGCGGAGACCTCCGCACCCAGCCGCGCCGGCTTCGTCGTGTCCAAGGCCGTCGGCGGCGCGGTGGTCCGTAACAAGGTCCGCCGTCGCCTGCGGCACCTGGTCCGCGAGCGGCTGGCCGAGCTGCCCGCCGGCACCACCCTGGTGGTACGCGCGCTGCCCGCTTCCGCCGACACGACGTACGCCCGGCTCGGGGCCGACCTGGACGCAGCCCTCGCCGCCGCGCGGTCCCCCCGGGGACGGCGGTCGCGGTGAACGGCCCGACGACGGCGACGCCGTCCCCCACAACCGGTGCCCGCATCCTGTTGGCGCCCATCATCGCGTACCGTCGGTGGATAAGTCCGGCTCTGCCGGCCCGCTGCCGGTTCTACCCGTCGTGCAGTGCCTACGCCGTGGAGGCGGTGTCTCGGCACGGTGCGCTGCGGGGCGCCTGGCTGACGGTCCGTCGGCTGTCGCGCTGCCATCCCTTCCACCCAGGTGGACACGACCCGGTCCCCGAGCCGGGCGACCGCCGCCGTTCCGACGTGACTGGAGCCTGAGTGTTTAGTCTCGACTGGATCTACTACGCGATCTCGTGGATCCTGCTGGCCTGGCACTCGGCTTGGGACGCCATCGGAGTGCCGGTCGGAACCGTGATCGGTACGAACTGGGCCTGGATCCTCGCCATCGTGTTCCTCGTGGTGACGGTCCGGGTGATCCTGTTCCCGGTCTTCGTCAAGCAGATCAAGTCGCAGCGTGCCATGCAGGCGCTCCAGCCGAAGGTGAAGGAGCTCCAGGAGAAGCACAAGGGGGACCGGGAGACGCTCCAGAAGGAGATGATGGAGCTCTACCGGAAGGAAAAGGCCAACCCGCTCATGGGCTGCCTTCCGATGTTCCTCCAGATCCCGGTCTTCCTGGGCCTGTTCCACACGCTGCGCCGCCTCACGCCCGACAACCAGGGCAAGACGCTGTACGGCTGGACCGTCGACCAGTTCAACAGCGCCTCCAACGCGACGCTGTTCACCGCGCCGATCTCCGGCAAGTTCGGCTCCACCGCCGAGGAGCTGAGCCGGCTGGGCGCGAGCACCGGCACGGTCAAGGTGGTCGCCGGCATCCTGGTGCTGATCATGATCGCCACCACCTACCTGACCAGCCGGCAGATGATCCTCAAGACCGGGTGGGCCGAGGACCCGCAGCAGCGCATGGTGCAGCGGCTGATGCTCTACGGCATCCCGCTGTCGCTGCTGATCTCGGGCGCGATCTTCCCGATCGGTGTGATCATCTACTGGGTCACGAACAACCTCTTCACGCTCGGCCAGCAGCAGTGGGTGCTGCGGAAGTTCCCGCCGCCGGTGACCGCCAAGAGCACCAGCGCCGCCAAGGGCACCGGCGCCGGCAAGGGCCCGGGGCAGCCGGCCAAGACCGGTGGCCTGTTCGGCCGCAAGGCGGCGCAGCCGCCGGCGAAGGCTCCGGCCGCGGCGCCGAAGGTCGCCGGCCCGAAGCCGGGCGCCAAGCCGACCAACCCGAAGAAGGGCGGCAACCGGCCCGCCAAGCGACAGGGCTGAGCCCACAGGGCCACCGTCGCGACGCCGACGGTGGCCCGTTCCGGCCGCGTGCTGCCATCCGAGGAGTCGGCGCCGGGCCGGAATCGCCGCGCGGAGCGCGGACACGGGCGAAACTGGCCCGTACAGACGTGCCCGAGGGCACCCGGCGAACCTCCCGCCGGCCCCGGGAGACCAGCGGACCCCCGACGGTCCGGCCGAGCGAGTACGGAGATGAGACCCGTGACCGAGACCAGCACCCCCAGCGCCGACCAGTCCCTGGACGAGGAGACCCCCGTTACCGCTGTCACCGAGGCCGACGACACCGCGGGCGAGGCCCGGGAGAAGAAGGCCCCGGCCGAGAGCGACCTGTTCCGGCAGAGCGAGATCGCCGCCGACTACGTCGAGGGTCTGCTGGACATCCTCGACTACGACGGCGACATCGACGAGCTGGTGTCCGGTGGCCGCCCGGTCGTCGAGGTGGTCGGCGGCCGGCTGCAGAACCTGGTCGGCCAGCGCGGCGCGACCCTTGAGGCGCTTCAGGAACTGGCCCGGCTGGCCGTGTTCCGCCAGACCGGCACGCCGAGCCGGCTGCTGCTCGACGTCGGCGGCTACCGGGCCGCCCGGCGCAAGGAGCTGGCCGCCGTGGCGAAGAACGCGGTGGAGAAGGTCAAGGAGCACGGTGAGCCGGTGCGCCTGGAGCCGATGTCCGCGTTCGAGCGCAAGTGCGTGCACGACGTGGTGAACGCGATGAGCGGGGTGGAGAGCGAGTCCGAGGGCGTCGAGCCCAACCGCCGCATCATCGTCCGGCCGGTGGCGGACTGAGGTCAGTGATCTCCGACGAGACGACGGCAGGAGCCGCGACCGGCCCGGGCGGTACGCCGCCCGGGCCGTCGGCTGTGCGCCCTGACCCCACTGTCGACCCGATCTTCTCCGACGACGACGGGCCGGCCGACCCGGCGTACCCCGGTAAGGCCGCGACCGACCCCGGCGAGCCCGCCTTCTCCGGCGAGCCGGCGGTGGTGGCGGGGATCGAGCCCGCCGATCCGGCGGTGGACGTGACGCCCGCCTTCTCCGGCGAGCAGCCGGTGGAGGCCACGCCCGCCGCTCCGGTCACGGAGGCCGACCCGGTCTTCGCGGAACCGCCGGAGGAGCCGCCGTCCTTAATGGACGGTTCAGGCGCACCCGACCCGGAGCCGAGCGCGCTGCCACCCGACCCGGCGTCGGCGATGCTCCCGCCGGAACTGGCGGAGGCCGCCCGCGCGCTGTTCGGTGACCGGCTCGACCTGGCCGCCTCGTATGCCGAACTGCTCGCCACCGACGGCGTGGTCCGCGGCCTGATCGGTCCCCGCGAGACGCCCCGGCTCTGGGAACGGCACCTGCTCAACTGCGCGGTGGTGGCGGAACGGATCCCGGAGGGAGCCACAGTGATCGACGTCGGCTCCGGAGCCGGGCTGCCCGGCCTGGTGCTGGCGATCGCGCGTCCCGACCTCACCGTGACGCTTGTGGAGCCGCTGGCCCGGCGCACCGCCTTCCTGATCGAGGCGGTACAGCGTCTCGGCCTGACCCGGGACGTGCGTGTGTTCCGTGGGCGGGCCGAGGAGGCGGCGGCCGGCTCGCGTGACCGGGAACCGTTGAGCGCCGACATCGTGACGGCCCGCGCGGTGGCGCCGCTGGACCGGCTCGCCTCGTGGTGCCTGCCGCTCCTGGCGCCCGGAGGCCGGCTCGTGGCGCTCAAGGGCGCCTCGGCAGCCGACGAGATCACCGAGCACGCCGAGGCCGTGACCCGTCTCGGCGGCGGAACGCCGGAACTGCACAGGTGCGGTGCCGGCGTGATCGAACCCCCGGCGACTGTGGTCGAGGTGGTCCGGGAGCGCGTGGTCAACCCGCGCCGTCCCAAGAAGCCGAAGCGGTCCCGGGGCGGCCGCCGTCGCGGCGACCGCTGATCGGTACGCCATTCCGCACGCCCGGTCCGGTCGTTGGACCGGTGGGCGTGACGTGATCGATCACAACCCGACATGGACCCACCACGCCCGTCGGCCGTAGGCTGACCGCGCGTCGATAGCGTGGAAACGGCGGTGCCGGGCGGCACCCGAGCCCGACGGTTCCCGCCGAGCCGATGGCGCCGCGCGCGGCGCGGACGCGATTCGACGGGTGCGGACCGACCATCCGGAGCGGGTAGGGATGACAGGTGCATGACGACAGCAGGTACGACGATCCACGGTTGACCGGACCAGGAGGCCAGCCCTCCGCCGACCCCGTTTCACGTGAAACCAACTACCAGGAGTGGACGGTGAACGAGTCCGGCGAGCCGCCCTCCCCGCATCCGGTCCAGCCGTCGAAGCGACGGGAGTCACCGGTCGGCGGCGTGCGCCCGGTCTCGTCCGCGCCTGCCAACGTGCCGCCGGCCCGCGACCCGCTCGACCCGGCCGACGGCCCGGTGAACGCGCCGGCCCCGCGTCCGCCCGCAGTGCGGGCGAACGTCGCGGTACCCACCCGCTACGAACCCCAGCCGCCTGTCTCGGCCGTGCCGCACCAGGCCGCCCCCGAGGCCACCGTGGCACCGTCCGACACTCCACAGGCGGACGGGTACGGGGACCAGGTAGACGCCAGCACGTACGTTTCACGTGAAACCCCGACGCGCGAAGAGGATGATCCACCGTTGGCTATGGAGGCGATGCGCGCCGTGCAGATCCTGAATCCCAGTGGCGAGGTCACCATGCCGCGCCCCGACCGGACCCGGGTGATGTGCGTCGCCAACCAGAAGGGCGGCGTCGGTAAGACGACCACCACAGTGAACCTCGCAGTGGCGCTCGCGCTGCACGGCAACCGGGTGCTCGTGGTCGACCTTGACCCGCAGGGCAACGCCTCCACCGGTCTGAACGTGCCGCACCACACAGGCGTGCCCGACGTGTACGACTGCCTGATCGACAGCGTGCCGCTCGAAGAGGTGGCGCAGGCTGTCGAGGGCATCCCCAACCTGTGGTGCGTGCCGGCCACCATCGACCTGGCCGGTGCCGAGATCGAGCTGGTCTCGGTGGTGGCCCGGGAGTCGCGTCTGGCGCGGGCCATCGCCGCATACCCGGGGCACTTCGACTACGTCTTCATAGACTGTCCGCCGTCGCTCGGCCTGCTCACTGTCAACGCCCTCGTGGCCGCGCAGGAGGTGCTGATTCCGATCCAGTGCGAGTACTACGCGCTGGAGGGCCTCAACCAGCTGATCAACAACATCAACCTGGTACGCCAGCACCTCAACCCGCAGCTCGAGGTCTCCACGATCCTGCTCACCATGTACGACAGGCGTACGCGGCTGGCCGACGCGGTGGAGCAGGACGTCCGGAACCACTTCGGGGACAAGGTGCTCCAGGCCGTCATCCCCCGCAACGTGCGTGTCTCCGAGGCACCGAGCTACGGCCAGTCGGTGATGACCTACGATCCCGGTTCGCGGGGGGCCACGAGTTACTTCGAGGCCGCCCAGGAGATCGCGGAGCGAGGCGTCAAGGAGCCGGTGAGCCGGAATGCGTAGTGCGGAGATGTCGCTGGGAGGCATCGTATGAAGAACCGTCCCCGCGGCGGGCTGGGCCGAGGGCTCGGCGCCCTCATCCCCACCGGCCCGGTACCGGGCACCGAACCGGCTGCCGTCGAGCCGGAGCCGCCGGCCGGCGCCGCGTCTCCGTCGGCCCCGGTTGCCGGCGCGACCGCTGCCATCACCGGTGGCGTCGGAAGCGCCCCGCCTCCGCCGGCCGAGCCCGAGTCTCATCTGAGCCCGGTACCCGGCGCCCGCTTCGCGGAGATCCCGGTCGACTCGATCGTGCCGAACCCGAAGCAGCCCCGGCACGTCTTCGACGAGGAGGCACTGGAGGAGCTGAAGACCTCGATCCAGGAGGTCGGCTTCCTCCAGCCGATCGTGGTTCGCCAGCTCGACCCCGAGAAGTTCGAACTCGTGATGGGTGAGCGGCGCTGGCGTGCCGCCCAGGCGGTAGGCCGGGAGACCATCCCCGCCATCGTCCGGGACACCAAGGACGACGCGATGCTCCGCGACGCGCTGCTGGAGAACATCCACCGCGCGAACCTCAACCCGCTCGAAGAGGCGGCGGCGTACCAGCAACTGCTGGAGGAGTTCGGCGCCACGCACGAGGAACTGGCCCGGCGGATCGGCCGTAGCCGCCCGCAGATCTCCAACACCATCCGGCTGATGAACCTGCCGCCCGCCGTGCAGCGCCGGGTCGCCGCTGGCGTTCTCTCCGCCGGCCACGCCCGGGCCTTGCTCAGCCTGGACAACGCGGAGGCACAGGAGGCGCTGGCGGAGCGGATCGTCCGCGAGGGCATCACCGTACGCGGCGCCGAGGAACTCGTGCACCTGGCGCTCGCCGAGGAACCGGCGAAGTCGGCCGCGGCCAAGCGCCGGCCGAAGCCGCACGCCCCAGCCCTTACCGATCTGGCGGACCGGCTCTCCGACCGGTTCGACACCCGGGTGAAGGTCGACATCGGCCGCAGCAAGGGCAAGATCACGATAGAGTTCGCCACCGTTGACGACCTGGAGCGGATCGTCGGGATCATCGGCATGGGCGAGGAGGGGCAGCCCGAGGCGTAGCCCGACTTCTCCGACTGTTGATCCGGCCGCACCGCCCGACGAGGCGGTGCGGCCGGATCTGTTACGGGGCCTGCTTGCTCTGCTGGCCGAGGCGTCGAAGTTTGGGCTCTCGCCAGCCCGTGAGCGGTCGCCGAGTCTCCCGCCCCTGCCGCCGTTTCACGTGAAACGGGGAGCCGTGGTCGAGCGATGCTTCGGTCGCCAGCCCTGAGTTCTGGCGACTGGCGACTGGCGACTGGCGTCAGGCGATGGCGGCGGCGGGGGCGTCAGGCGGCAGCTGGCAGCTGGCAAGCGTCAGGTGTCAGATGTCAGGCGGGCGGACGATTTGGCCTCTAGGCAAAGGCGAAGTACCGAGCGAGGAGCGGCCAGTCCAGCGGCGGAGATCGGCGGGCCAGAGCCTGAGGGGCGGAGCGTCCGTGGCGCGTCGAACGATGGGGCGCGGCGAGCGGAGCCCTGAAGCATGAGCCACGAGAGCGCCAGATCATGAAGTACGAGGCTTGAAGGGCGAGCCTTGAGGCGCGAACCGTGGCCGTGGACTCCTCAACCGGAGTGCCCGGCCCTGGCGTGAGAAGGTCCGACGGCTGTAGTCCGGATCAGTGCGCTCGCGTGGGGCAGCCCGATCTCACACATGCCGCCCTCGTACGAGCGACGCTCGACAGGCCGTGGCGAGCCGGACCACCGGGAGCGTGGCGGCGAAAACGAGCCCACCGGCATCCTGGTGAACCGACACCGCCGGCCTGGCCGCCCCATGCGCCGGTGCCACCCGGTGGACGGAGGGCGGACACTTCGGGGTTCGGCCCAGGAGAGCCGAGGCCGCAAGGCCGGTCCGCGCCGGTGCGGATCCGGCGGCGCGTCGCCGCCTTCGCCATGCGCGGACGTACATCAGAGCAGTGTCCGACGGTCCGAGCGATCGAGCCGGCGTGGATGAGACGGCTGAAGATTCGGCACCGGGTCGTCGCGCTGCCGAAACGACATCCGGCCCGAGGCTCATCCGCTCAGGGCAGTGGCTGACGAGGGCGAGCCGTTTCACGTGAAACAGCAGCCGCGTCGGCTTCGGTGAGGCCGGCCAACGATGACACGCGGGCTGGCGGCATGGCTGCAAGCCGTATCAGCCCAAGCCTCCATCCCGCCGACGCCGATGTGGCCCCGGTCGACGAGTGACCGTCTCGGCCGCTTCAGGAGCCGCCTCGCGATAGCTCGGTAGCCCGGCCCTCGACGAGAAGGAAGCAGCCCGGGCACGGCCGAGTCTGGGACAGCCGACAGCCGACAGCCGCCGAGCAAGAGGCGAATCACGGCCACCGCGCGTTTCACGTGAAACGAACACGAGGAGCCACCGCGACCCGGTGCGGATCCGTCGCCGGATCGTTTGAAGAACGGGCCCGGAGTCATCCCCGGTTATCCACAGCCGTTGTCCACAGGCCCGCTTCGTTTCACGTGAAACGAAGCGATGAAACCCTTGCTGAGCAGTGCATGACGCGCTGTGCTGGTGATCTCGGCAGCCTGTGGACAACGCGGTGGACAACCTGTGTGCGGCCAGCGGAACGGGTAGGGACAGGCGTCGCCAACTCGGTTAGGGTCAGCGTCGTGCCGGACACCCCTCCCTCAGTTCCCGACTTCACCCAGTGGCCGTCGTTCCCCTTCGAGGGCGATCTCCGCGTCAAGCAGCTCGACGAGCCCGTACCGTTCGAACCTCCCCGCCGTGGCGAGGCGGACCGGGAGTGCACCGCCTGCAACGCGCCCGACGAGGCGTACATCTGGGTCGGTGAGCGGTGGCGCGTACGCGCCATGGACCGGCCCACCGGCCTGCCGATGGTCCTGATCCTGGAGTCCCGCTCCCACCTGGATCTGGGCGACCTGCCGAATTTGCTCGCCGCCGAGCTGGGCGTGATGACCGTGCGCCTGGAGCGGGCCGTGCGCTCGCTCGACGGGGTGGCCCGGGTTCACGTGAACCGGTGGGGCGACGGGTCGGCGCACCTGCACCTGTGGTTCCTGGCCCGGCCGTACGGGCGACTGCAACTGCGGGGCACGTTCCTGTCGCTGTGGGACTCGATCCTGCCGCCGATCTCCGAGGAGCAGTGGCGGGAGAACCTGGCGATGGTGGCCGCGTGGCTCGCCGAGTTCGGTGGCCGTCCGTTGGCCGAGCCGCCGCGCATCCATTGGCAGGCACCGTCGACTCTCTCCCCGACCTCCCCAGCCAACACTCCTGAGGAGCCCGAGGAGGAGACCGTGTCGGTGATCGAGGCAGCGGACGAGATTCCGGAGTCCGACGCGGCAGCGGACCTCTCAGACCCCTCGGCGGGCCCGTCGGAGCCCGACCCGGAGTCGCAGGACGGTCCGGAGCCGGACGCCGCCCAGGATGCCAAGCCGAACACCGCCCCGGACGGCGAAGACGCGGACGACCGGGAGAACACGCCGGACGACCGGCCGGGCCGGGCGCGTACCCCGGAGAGCTGAGCTCAGCGCCGGCGGGCGGCGGCCCGGGTCACGAGCGTGCCCAGGACCCGGCCGAAGTCCAGCCCGGCCGCCTGGATCGCCAGCGGCAGGAGCGACGTCTCGGTCATGCCCGGCGAGACGTTCACCTCCAGCACGTGCGGCTCGCCCTCGGCATCGACGATCAGGTCGACCCGGGACAGGTCGCGCAGGCCGAGCGCGGTGTGTGCGGCGAGCGCCACCTCGGTCACCCGGGCGGTGGTCGCGGCGTCGAGCCGGGCGGGCGCGTGCCAGGTCGTGCGCCCGGCGGTGTAGCGGGCCGCGTAGTCGTAGACGCCGTTGCGCGGCACGATCTCGACCGGGGGCAGGGCCTGCGGGCCCTCGCCGAGGTCGAGCACGGAGACGGCCACGTCCATTCCGGGGACGTAGCGCTCCACGAGCGCCGTCTGGTCGTACGCGAAACAACCCACCATCGCGGCCGGCAGCGACGCCGCCTCCCGGACCACGGCGGCGCCCAGTCCGGAACCGCCCTGCGCGGGCTTGACCATCAGCGGCAGCCCGAGTCGCTCGACGATCCGGTCCAGGACGGCCACCGCGCCCAGCTCGGAGAAGCGGTCGTGCGGCAGCGCCACCCAGTCGGGGGTGGGGATGCCCGCCTCGCGCAGCACCGCCTTCGCCGACGGCTTGTCCCAGGCGAGCCGGGACGAGCGGGCGTCGCAGCCGACGTAGGGCGCGTCAAAGAGGTCGAGTACGCCGCGCAGGGAGCCGTCCTCGCCGGTGGCGCCGTGCAGGGCGATCACCACCGCGTCCGGCGGGTCGGCGGTCAGGGCGGGCAGCAGCGCCACGTCGGCGTCGCGCAGTTCCGCCTGCACGCCCACCGCGCGCAGCGCGTCGAGGACCCGGCGGCCGGAGCGCAGCGAGACGTCCCGCTCGTAGGAGAGGCCACCCGCGAGCACGAGCACGTGCAGCTCGTCGACGGCGGATCCGGTCACGGGAGAGGGTGCGGCGGTGCTGTCGGACATGCGGGCATCATGCCAAGTCGGGGCCGGGCGCGTCCGAGCCGCCCTGGCGACGGCGGGGGCCGGCGGTGCCGACCGCGCCGAAGACCTTGCGCATGGCGATCTCCTGCTCCATCACCCCGGCGAGCCGTCGGACGCCCTCGCGGATCCGCTCCGGCGTCGGGAAGGAGAAGTTGAGCCGCATGTTGCCGGTGCCGGTGCCGTCGGCGTAGAAGCCGGTCCCCGGCACGTAGGCGACGCGGGCGGCCACGGCGCGCGGCATCATCGCCTTGGCGTCGAGGCCGTCGGGCAGCGTCGCCCAGACGAACAGGCCGCCCTGCGGCCTGGTCCAGGTGGTGCCCTCCGGCATGAGGTCGGCCATCGCGTCGAGCAGCGCGTCCCGGCGCTCGCGGTAGACCTCGCGGTAGACCTTGAGCTGCTGCCGCCAGGGCATGGTGCCGAGGTACGTCGAGACGGCCGCCTGCGCGTAGGCACTCGGGCAGAGGATCTGCGCCTCGCTGGCGATGACCAGCTTGTCGCGGACCGCGTGCGGCGCCAGGATCCAGCCCACCCGCAGGCCCGGCGCGAACGTCTTGGAGAACGTGCTCAGGTAGAAGACGCCGTCGCGGCGGCGGGCCCGCAGCGGGGCGGGCGCCTCACCCTCGAAACCGAGCTGACCGTACGGGTCGTCCTCCACCACGAGCAGTCCGGCGCGTTCGCAGATGTCGAGCACCCGTTCGCGCCGTTCCTCGCTCAGCGTTACACCGGCGGGGTTCTGGTAGGTGGGGATCGTGTAGAGGAACTTCACCCGCCGCCCGGCGCGGGCCAGGTCGGCGATGGCCGTCTCCAGCGCCTCCGGGATGAGCCCCTCGTCGTCCATCGGCACGTGGGCCACCTGGGCCTGGGCGGCCTGGAACACCCCGAGCGCGCCGACGTACGTCGGGCCCTCGGCGAGCACCACGTCACCCGGGTCCAGGAAGAGGCGGGCCACCAGGTCGAGGGCCTGCTGGCCGCCGACAGTGACCACCACGTCCTCCGGTGAGGCGCCGCAGGAGGCGTCGATCCCGGACAGCGACATCACCTCGCAGATCCGCTCGCGCAGTTCGAGGGTGCCCTGGCCGATGCCGTACTGGAGGGTGGTGGAGCCGTGCTCGGAGCCGAGCCGGCCGAGCATCTCGCCGACCGCGTCCAGCGGCAGCGCCGCGATGTAGGGGGCCCCACCGGCGAGCGAGACGACCTCCGGCCGGCTGGCCACCGCGAAGAGTGCCCGGATCTCCGAGGCGGTCATCCCACGGACACGCCGGGCGTACCGGTCGGTGTAGTCGTCGAGCGTCGTGCCGGTCATGGACATCACCTCGATCGGGTGTCGGCGGGGCTGCCGCCCGGTGTGGTACCCGCGATGCCGACATCCATTGGCGGCGGGGGCCGTTTGTCGATCGTAGTCCCCGGTGACGGCAGCGGCACCGGCCGTGTGGACACGTCCACATCCCGGACCGTCGATCGGCCGTCCGGGTGGGCGTTCGCGCGTTCCCTCCCGTCCCGCCGGACAGACGCGTACGATCGCTCGTCGGGAGTAGGAGGGCGCGGGACTCACCGGCGCTCCGAGCCTAGTGGTGGGGTGCGCTCATGTCGCGACGTCTGGTCAGCCTGACCCTGGACACGCTGGAGGACCTGCCTCGATCCTGCCGGCAGTGCGTCTACTGGGAGCTGGATCCGGTCTCCGCCGAGCGGGCCTGCGCCGCGGGCGACCCGGGCCTGGAGAAGGAGGCGTGGGTCTCCCAGACGCTGCTGGAGTGGGGCTCCTGCGGCAAGCTCGTCTACGTCGACGGCATGCCGGCCGGTTTCGTCATGTACGCCCCGCCCGCGTACGTTCCGCGCTCGATGGCGTTTCCCACCTCGCCGGTCTCGGCGGACGCGGCGCTGCTGATGACGGCGCACGTGGTGCCCGCCTTCGCCGACGGCGGCCTGGGCCGGATGCTGGTGCAGGGCGTGGCCCGCGACCTGACCAAGCGCGGCATCAAGGCGATCGAGGCGTTCGGCGACGCCAAGTTCGGCGACGACGCGGACGACCCGGCCCGCGCCTGTGTGGCACCCGCCGACTTCTTCCTCTCGGTGGGCTTCAAGACGGTCCGGCCGCACCCGCGCTACCCCCGCCTGCGGCTGGAGTTGCGTACGGCGCTGAGCTGGAAGTCGGACGTCGAGTACGCGCTGGAGAAGCTGCTCGGCTCGATGAGCCCGGAGACGCTGCTGCGGCCGGTGCGCCCGGCACCCGCCACCCGCTCCACCGGCTGAGCCGCGGGTCAGTCGACGATGTTGCCGGCGGCGACGATCGCCCGCAGTTCGCTCACGTCGATCGAGCCGGTCGGCACGTCCCGCTCGATTGGCAGGTACATCCGCTGCACGCCGGCCACGATGGCTTCGACCACCCGGTCCCGGAAGCGCGGTTCGACGAGCCGTGCCCGGTCGTCAGGTGAGGTGAGGTAGCCGACCTCGACGCGTACCGCTGGCATCCGGGTGAGCCGGAGCAGCTCCCATGCCTTGGCGTGGGTACGGCAGTCACGCAGCCCGGTGCGGGCCACGATCTCCCGCTGCACGAGCCCGGCCAGGCGTTCACCGGTCGCCGAGGTGACGCCGTTGTCGGTGCCGTAGTGGTAGGTGGCCACCCCCTCGGCCTCCGGGTTGGCGTGCCCGTCGGTGTGCAGGGAGATGAACACGTCGGCACCGAGGGAGTTGGCGAGCTGGGCCCGGTCCGCGTCCGGCAGGCAGTCGCCGGGCGACGGGCCCCGGGTGAGCTGCACGCGTACGCCGGCGGCGGCGAGCCGCCCCTCCAGCCGGCTGGCCAGGTCGTGGACGAGGTCCGCCTCGGTCCAGCGCAGCGTGCCGTCGGGCACCACCACACCCGGGTCGGTGCCCCCGTGCCCCGGGTCGATCACCACGGTCCGCCCGACGAGCGCCGGCCCGGCCTGCCGGATGGCGTCGGACTCGCGCAGCCACTGCGGGCGTCCGCCGACCACCTTGCGGCCGAGGCGGCGCAACGCGTTGACGGTGTGCGGCCCGCACGAGCCGTCCGGTTTCAGGCCCATCTCCCGCTGGAACTGCGCCACCGCGCGGGAGGTGCGGATGCCGTAGATGGCGTCGGCGCGGCCCACGTCGTACCCCATCTCCAGCAGGCGTTCCTGGAGCGAGCGGACGTCCTCGCCGGTCAGCGGCTCGGGCACGGCGTGATACAGGGCACGGGCACCGAACCGCCAGCGGGCCGCGTCGAGCGCCCGCCAGGTCTCGGCGCCGACCCGCCCGTCGACGCTGAGGCCCCGGGACTGCTGGAAGGCCCGTACCGCGCGTTCGGTCTGGGCGTCGTAGTCGTCGCCCGCCGCCTCGGCGGGAAGCAGCTCCAGGCCGGCGAGGACGGTACGGATCTCGGCCACCGCCGGTCCCTGGTCACCGGGTCGGATCGGACGCACGACGACCCCCTCTGCACGGACGTTGGCGGACCGGAACTCCGACGGATGCTTACGGAGCGTACCGTGGCCGATACCCGACGGGTTCGTGTTCATGCAGGTCAGAAGCGCCGGAACCCCCGTCACCGGGTGGGGTGACGGGGGTTCCGGAGGGGTCGGTACGGCTCAGAGCGCCGACTCGATGAGCTTGACCAGCTCGCCCTTCGGCTTGGCGCCGGCGATCGACTGCACCGGCTGGCCGTTCTTGAAGATGGTCAGCGTCGGCACCGACATCACCCGGTAGGCGCGGGCCGTCTCCGGGTTCTCGTCGATGTTCAGCTTGACGATGGTGACCTGGTCCTTCATCTCACCCGCGATCTCCTCCAGCAGCGGCGAGACCTTGCGGCAGGGGCCGCACCACTCCGCCCAGAAGTCGACCAGGACCGGCTTCTCGGACTGCAGCACGTCGCTGACGAAGCTGGCGTCCGTGACCGCCTTGGTTGCTCCCACTATGAACTCTCCTCCTCCGAACCTTGAACCCTCAGCCCTGGACGGTGGCGATGAACCGCTCGGCGTCCAGCGCGGCGGCGCAGCCGGTGCCGGCCGCCGTGATGGCCTGCCGGTAGGTGTGGTCGACCACGTCGCCCGCCGCGAACACGCCGGGCACGCTGGTACGGGTGCTGGGGGCCTGCACCTTCACGTATCCCTCGTCGTCCAGCTCCACCTGGTCGCGGAACAGCTCGCTGCGCGGGTCGTGCCCGATCGCCACGAACACACCCGTGACGTCGAGCACCTTGCTCTCGCCGGTGTGCACGTTGCGCACCCGTACGCCGTTGACCTTGCCGTCGTCGCCGAGGATCTCCTCGACCACGGAGTTCCACTCGACCTTGATCTTC
This sequence comes from Micromonospora sp. NPDC049203, assembly GCF_043197215.1. Taxonomy (NCBI): domain Bacteria; kingdom Bacillati; phylum Actinomycetota; class Actinomycetes; order Micromonosporales; family Micromonosporaceae; genus Micromonospora; species Micromonospora sp. NPDC049203. The sequence continues at coordinate 29,312 of NZ_JBICSV010000017.1, forward strand.
TCGTTGCCCAGCGCCCGGTCGGCCATGATCTTGCTGGCGCGGAACGAGTCACGGCGGTGGATGATCGTCACCGACTCGGCGAACCGGGTGAGGAAGCTCGCCTCCTCCATCGCCGAGTCGCCGCCGCCGACCACCACGATGTGCTGGTTGCGGAAGAAGAAGCCGTCACAGGTGGCGCAGGACGACACGCCGTGGCCCAGGTATTCCTGCTCGCCCGGCACGCCCAGCGGACGCCAGGCCGAGCCGGTGGAGAGGATCACGGCGCGGGCCCGGTAGGCGGTCTCGCCCACCCAGACGGTGCTCACCGCGTCGGAGCCGATCTCGCCGGTGTCCTTCAGCTCGACCCGGGTCACGTCGTCGGTGAGGAACTCGGCGCCGAAACGCTCGGCCTGCTTGCGCATGTTGTCCATCAGCTCGGGGCCGAGGATGCCGTCGGCGAAACCGGGGAAGTTCTCCACCTCGGTGGTGGTCATCAGCGCGCCACCCGACTGCACGCCTTCGATCACCAGCGGCTTCAGGTTCGCACGCGCGGCGTAGACCGCCGCGGTGTAGCCGGCCGGACCGGAGCCGATGATGATCAGGTTGCGGACCTCGTCCACTGCCGTCTCCCGATGTGTGTGTTCGTCACCGGCCGCACCGATGTCGATCCCGGATGCCGACCGCTCAGGGGCGCCGGCGCCTGACTTGCAGAACGTCATCGTACGAAGCGGGGATTCCCGAGCCGGTCATCCGGTGGGTCAGGTCACGTGGCGGGACAAGCGTCGTGACCGCGTCCTCACCCTACCCGCGTCCGGAACCGGGTGTCCGCGCCGGACCCGGGTACCCCGCACTCCGGCCCGCTCACCCAGCCCCAGCGGGCACCACTCGCGTCCGCGAACGTCACCACGAGCGCCGGAGCGCCACCGAACCGGGCGTAGTCGACCATGTCCACGCTCAGCGGCGTGGCGCCGTGCTCGGTCCCGATCGCGGTGAGGCACGCGGCCAGTGTCTCGGGCCGGACCAGCCGGTCCAGCCCGCCGAGGACGCTGAGGCGCTGATCGTCGCGGGACAGGGGCGTCTCCGCGCCGTCCTTCGCCGCGCCGGACGGCCCGGCCATGTCCCCCGGCATCGACTTCGCCAGGGCGGGCACACGGCCGGCGGCGAGGCGTTCCGGCGTCCAGTCGGTGTCGCTGCGCACTGCCGGCCCGGTGGTCCGGTACGGCGCGGCAGCCATCGGCGCTGCCTCCCCGCCGGCCCGGTCGGCCGCACCGCCGTCGCCCGGGCCCGCCAGCCGGCCGACACCGAGTCCCACCGCCGCGACCGAGGCCGCCGCCAGGGCCACCGGACCGGCGATGCGGGCCCAGCGCCGGGGACGACGGCCGGGACCGCCGGGCCGGCCGGTACGCGGGGCCGTGCCGGGTGGCCGGCTCGCGCCGCCGGACTGCGCCGGCACGACCGGCGTACCCTCACGCAGCGCCGGTCCGGCCCCGGAGAGCGCCGCCGTGATCCGGTCGGTCACCGCCTGTGGCATCTCCGGCGCGGGGGCCGCGGCCCAGCCGGCCAGGTCGGCGCGGACCAGGTCGACCGCGTCGGCGAGATTCTCGTACGCGGCCCGCCAGGCCGGGTCCTGCTCGACCAGCCGCGCCACGGTGGCCTGCTCGGGGGTGCCGTCCAGCGCCCCGCCGAGGTAGTCGGCGAGCAGGTCGTGATCGACCTCGCTGAACTCCCGGGAAGTCACGGCTCCTCCTGGCTGACGGCCTGACGGGAAGCTCCCGACGAGGATCCGACGCCCTCGGGACGCCGACGGTTCCCGGGAGTGAGCCGCGGCACGTCACCGGCCGGAGCGTCGGTGCCGGTCCGCAGGTGCCCGAGCAGCACGGCGAGACGTGCCCGGCCCCTGGCGCACCGGCTCTTGACGGTGCCCTCCGCGACCCCGAGCACGGCGGCGGCCTCGGCAACCGGGTAGCCCTGCACGTCGACCAGGACCAACGCGGCCCGCTGTTCCGCGGGCAGTGCGGCGAGCGCCTGCCGGACCACGAGCGCGGTGTCGTGGTCGCGGGCCGGCGCGGCCGGTTCCGGACCGCCGGTGTGCCGGCCCGGCTCGCCGTCGGTGTGCACACCGTCGGGCAGCGGGACGGTGGCGTGGGTCTGACGCCGCCGGATCCGGTCCAGGCAGGCGTTCACCACGATGCGGTGCAGCCAGGTGGTGACCGCCGAGTCGCCCCGGAACCGGGCCGCCGCGCGGTGCGCCGACAGCATGGCGTCCTGGAGGGCGTCGGCGGCCTCCTCGCGGTCGCCGATGGTCCGCAGCGCGACCGCCCAGAGCCGGTCCCGGTGCCGCTGGAACAGCTCGGTGAAGGCGGTCCGGTCCCCGGCCGCGTGCGCCCGCAGCAGCTCCAGGTCGGAGCGGCCGGGCTGCGCGCCGTCGCGTTCCGCCATCACCACGTCCGGCGGTGGTGGCGCGGCGGGGACGGCGGCCGGGTCACGAGCCCTGGACCACGATCTCCTGGACGCCGAGCTTCCAGCCGTTGCCGTCTTCCTTCTTCGGCAGCTTGGTGATCCAGAACAGCAGGTACTGGTACTTCTGGTCCGGCTCGAAGGCGTTGAAGATCATTTTCGTGCCGCCGTCCTCGTTCGGCGGCCCGATCAGCGTCGAGTAGGCGTTGATGAGCTGCTTGTCGCCGGCGGAGCTGGACGGGAAGTCGCCGCGGGCGCCGGTGCGCAGCTCGACCGTGGCTCCGGTGGCCGAGAGCGTGGCCTCCAGCTGCTTGACCGAGTGCGGGGCGCCCAGGTCGATCCAGACACCCATGCCCTTCTTGACCCCGCTGAACTTGCCGCTGTCGCGGTAGCTGTTGGTCTCCCAGCCCTCGTCGTCGTCCCCGTCGATGACCTTTTCGGCGTTGCGCACCTCGGCGCGGTCGCCGTCCGGGTCGATGATCCGTACGTCCTGGATGGTGAGCTTGCGGACCTGCGCGGCGGGTTCGGCCCCGCCGCCGGTGGCGGGCGCGCTGTTCGACGGCTGGGCGACCGGCTCCTTGTCGCCGTCGTCGCCACCGAGCGCGTTGATGCCGATGAGCAGCCCGACCAGGGCCACCGCCAGCAGACCGGCGATGCCGATGGCGACCTTGCGCCCGCCGGCGGCGGCCAGCGGGGAGGGCTCCTCGCCGGGTTCGGCGGTGAAGCGCAGCGGGCCGGCCTGCTCCAGGAACTGCTCGTCGGCAGGGATGTCGAGCCGGCTCAGCTCGGCGGCCAGCACGTCCGACGACGGCGGGGGGATCTCCGGGTCGAGCAGGTCCATGGTGAGGTCGTCGAGGTAGGCCGGCACCCCGGCGCGCATCTGCCGGGGCGCGGCGATGGAGCCGCCGGCGTCCCGGACGGCGTCCGGCAGGGCGGCGCGGCCGTGCCCGGCGGTGGCGCCGTGCAGCGGGGCCTCGCCGTGCGGCCAGTGCCCGGTCAGGGCGAAGTAGAGCACCCCGCCGACCGCGCGCAGGTCGTTCTCCTGGCTGTCCGCCCCGTCGGTACGCGCGTCGGCGAGCACCACCCGGCCGTCGTCGCTGATCATCACGGTGCCGGGGTGCAGGTTGCCGTGCACCATCCCGGTGGCGTGCACGGCGGCGAGGGCGCTGGCGACGGCGTTGCCGATCGCGGTGGCCCGCGCCGGATCGAGCGGCCCGTCGGCGGCGACCAGCTCGCGCAGCGACTGCCCGTCGACCCACTCGCGGACCACGTAGGCCCGGTCGTCCTCGTCGATCGCGTCGTAGACGCCGACCAGGTTGGGGTGGATGACGCGGCTCGCGGCGACGGCGGCCTGGAGCATCTCGGTGGCGGAGTCGCCACCCGGGTAGCGGAGAACCACGGCGACGGGACGGCGCAACACCACGTCGACACCGCGCCAGACCAGCCGGCCCGCGCTGTCGTTGTTGATGTGCTCGACCAGCTCGTACCGCTCGGCGAGCAGCTCACCGACCGTGGGAGCACCGAGGGTCACGTCCGCAGGAGTGGTCTCCTCCGCTTCCTGACCCTCGCCGACCTGGGTCACCCGTCCTCCCTCGGTGATCGCGTCGATCGATGGACCCGTGCTGCTGGGCATGTGGCTTCCCGCTCTGCCTTTGGTGGAACGGCCGGCGGTCTCGACGCCGCGTCGATCCCGGTCGTACCCGTCGAGAGCGACCTTACCCGGGATGCCCGGTTCTCCGACATGTCATCTTCCCGCTGTGACCGGCCGGAAGGCCAGTCGCCACGGGCCCCGGCCGGGTCACCCGCCCACCCGGCGGGCGAGCCGGACACGCACCGCCAATCTAGAGGTTGACGGCAACGAGGCGGCACAGGGGCGTACTGGTGCGGCGGCGGACTGGTTTTCCCCGCCCCGGCCTGCGCTCCCTCGTCCGTACGGTTGGTTGTCCACAGGCCGAGAGGCCCAGTGGACGGGGGAATTCCGAGTTATCCACAGCCGTATCCCCAGGCTGGTGATCCTCGTTCACCGTCGGTCACCGGAGACGTCAACGACCGAGGCGGCGCCGGACCATCCCGACCACCTCGGTGATCTCGCCGATCCGCAGCACCATGGCGAGTCCGAGATAGGTCGCGCCGATCGCCGCGCCGCCGATCACCAACTGCACCGCGGCGGCGAGCCAGCTCAGGTTCGCCGGGTCGCCGGGGAGCACCGCGACCACGAGCAGGCCGACGACCGCCGCGCCGAGGGCAGCCACGACCACCCGGCCGAGCGTCCGCATGATCCCGCCCAGCCCGATCCGGCCGACCCGGGGCCGCAGCAGCATCGCCGAGATGATCGCCGCCGCCAGGTACGACACGGCGTTGCCCAGCATCATCCCGGCCGCCGCGAACGTGTTCGAGAAGAGCAGGAACAGGCCAACCTGGAGCAGAACTCGCAGGATCACCACCGGGATGTTGACCAGAGCCGGGGTGCGGGTGTCCGGCAGCGCGTAGAACGCGAAGGTGAAGAGCTGACTGACCGCGAACGGCACCAGGCCGAGCGCCGCCACCAGCAGCACAGTCGAGGTGGCCACCGCGTTGTCGCCGGTGAACGCGCCGTACCGGAAGACCACCACCGAGATCGGGGCGGCCAGCACCGCGTAGCAGACCGCGATGGGTGCGAGCACCGCGCTGACCATCCGGGTGCCGCGGGACAGGTCGGCGGTGACGTCGCCGAACCGGTTCTCGGCGGCGGCGGCGCTCATCCGGGGCATCAGCGCGGTGATGATCGAGACCGCGATGATGCCGTGCGCCATCATCAGCAGCAGGAAGACGTTGTTGTAGATCAGCAGGCCGGCGTTGTCGCCGCCGGCCGCCCGGGTGAGCAGGTTGACCACCACGAAGAGGCCGAGTTGGTTGACCCCGACGTAGCAGAACATCCAGCCGCCGAGCCGGGCCAGCTCGCTCAGGCCGAGGGCGCGGAAGTCGAACCGCCACTTCCACCGGAAGCCGACCTTGCGCAGCGCGGGCAGCAGGCCGGCGGTCTGGACCGCGACGCCGAGCAGCGTGCCACCGCCGATGAGCAGGATCCGGTCCCAGCCCATCTCGCCGGGCTCGATGATCTTGGCGCCGAAGACCGCGATGTAGAGCCCGCAGACGCCGATCACCACGAGGTTGTTCAGGATCGGTGCCCACATCGGGGCGGCGAAGTGCCCGCGCGTGTTCAGCACCGCGGCGATCAGCGCGCTCACGCCGGTGAAGAACAGCATCGGCAACATCAGGTACGACAGGCCGGTGACGAGGTTCTGATAGTTGTCGTCCTTGCCGCCCGCGTAGATGGCGGTCAGCACCGGTGCGCCGATCATCGCGATCAGCGCGACGGCGGCGAGGGCCAGCACGGCCAGCGTGAGCAGCCGCTGGGAGTACGCCTCACCCCGGTCGGGGTCCGACTTGCGCCGCCGGACCAGCACCGGGATCAGCACGCTGGTGAGCACGCCGCCGAGCAGGAACTCGTAGACCTGGTTCGGCAGGAAGATGGCGGTGGTGAAGGCGTCACCGACCAGCGCGCCACCGAGCGCCGCGCCGATCATCAGGTTGCGGATGAAGCCGGTGCCGCGGCTGACCAGGCTGCCGATCGCCATCACCGCGCTGTTCGCCGCGGCACTGGTCTCGGCGACCACCTCCTGTGGCGGCGCGACGGCCTCGGCGCCGGGCTGGTTCAGCGGCTCGGCCGAGATGAAGGTGGCGCCGTCGTCCGGCGGCAGGCCGCCGCCGTGCGCGTTCGCGCTGCGGTAGAGCCCGCCGCTCATCTGCCAGCCTCCAAGGGGTACGTGGCGACCGGGCCCGGCCGGCCCCGCCCAACCGGAACCTTAGTCAACCCGGGCCCGTTACCCGCGCCCGGCGCGGTCGATCCACCCCCGGCCCGATAGGCTGGCGATCCCATGTCCGAAGCCTCCGCCTCCCACGCCGCCGATCGCCGCGAGCTGACCGCCGCGCAGCGCAACGCCGTCGCCGAACTGCTCCGAGTCTCACCGGTCGCCGACGAGCTGGGCCGGCGCTTCGCCCGGGCCGGTCACGAACTGCACCTGGTGGGCGGATCCGTCCGCGACGCGCTGCTCGGCCGCCTCGGCAACGACCTCGACTTCTGCACCGACGCCCACCCCGACGAGACGATCAAGGTGATCCGCGGCTGGGCGGAGTCGATCTGGGAGACCGGACGCGAGTTCGGCACCATCGCCTGCCAGCGCGACGGCCTCAACCTGGAGATCACCACGTTCCGGGCGGAGGTCTACGACCAGGTCAGCCGCAACCCGGTGGTGCAGTACGGCACCAGCCTCACCGAAGACCTCAAGCGTCGCGACTTCACTGTCAACGCGATGGCGGTCAGCCTTCCCGATCACCGGTTCACCGACCCGTACGGCGGGCTCGCCGACCTGGCCGCGAAGATCATTCGTACCCCCGGGACGCCGCAGGAGTCGTTCCGCGACGACCCCCTGCGGATGCTGCGCGCGGCCCGGTTCGCCGCCCAGCTCCGCTTCGCCGTCCACCCGGACGTCCGCGCGGCGATGGCCGAGATGGCCGGCGACCTGGACCGGATCACCGCCGAGCGGATCCGGGACGAGTTCACCAAGCTGCTCTGCGGTGCCGACCCGATCACCGGGCTGCGCCTGCTCGTCGACACCGGCCTGGCCGAGCGCTTCCTGCCGGAGCTGACCGGCCTGAAGCTCACCATCGACGAGCACGCCCAGCACAAGGACGTCTACGAGCACACGCTCACGGTGGTCAGCAACGCCATGTCGCTGGAGACCGACGGCTGCGACTTCGTGCTGCGGATGGCCGCTCTGATGCACGACATCGGCAAGCCGGCCACCAAGGCGGTCGGCGCGGACGGCCGGGTCAGCTTCCACCACCACGAGGTGGTCGGCGCCCGGCTGACCAAGAACCGGATGAAGGCGCTGCGCTACTCCAAGGAGATCACCTCCCAGGTGGTCAAGCTGGTCGGTCTGCACCTGCGCTTCTACGGGTACGGCCGGGGCGAGTGGACCGACTCGGCGGTGCGCCGGTACGTCACGGACGCCGGCGACCTGCTGTCCCGGCTGCACAAGCTGACCCGGTCCGACTGCACCACCCGCAACCGGCGCAAGGCCGCCCAGCTCGCGGCCGACTACGACGCGCTGGAGGAGCGGATCGCCCGGATCGCCGCCGAGGAGGACCTGGCCCGGGTCCGGCCCGACCTGGACGGCAACGCGATCATGGAGCTGCTCGGCGTACCGCCGGGGCCGGTGGTCGGCCGCGCCTGGCAGCACCTCAAGGAGCTGCGTCTGGAGCGCGGCCCGCTCGACCGCGACGAGGCCGAGGCGGAGCTGCTGCGCTGGGCGCGCGACGAGGGCATCACCGGCTGAACCACAGCACGACGCCCGCCGGCTCCCCGAGGGGAACCGGCGGGCGTCGTCGTGTCACTGGGTGACGGTGCTGCCGTCCACGGTGGCCTTGCCGTTGGGCTGCGCGCTGCTGCCCAGCCGCGCCAGCAGACCGGCCAGGTCGATGCCGGTCAGGTCGCTGCCGAGCTGGAGACCCTGGGCGACGTTGCCGGCCACGGACTTGGTCAGCGACGACGCGCCGTCGGTGGAGATCACTGTCATCTTGTCGATCGCGCCGATCGGGGCGCTGGCCGCGCCGACCACCTCGGGCAGCACCTTGACCAGCAGGTCCAGCACGGCTGCCTCGCCGTACGCGGCGAACGCCTCGGCCTTGCGGGCCATCGCGTCGGCCTCGGCCTGACCCTTCGCCAGGATGGCGGCCGCCTCGGCCTGGCCCTCCCGCTCGACCGCCTCGGCGATCGCGGAACGACGGCGCTGCTCCGCCTCGCCCTCCTTGGCGCCCTCGATCGCGTTCGCCTCGGCCAGCGCGGCCCGGCGGGCCCGCTCGCCCTCACCGGTGAGGCGGGCCTGCTCGGCGGAGGCCTGCGCGGCGGCGATGGTGGCCTGGCGCTGCGCGTCGGCGTTGAGCACCGCCGCGTTGCGGGCCGCCTCGGCCTCCTGCTCGACCTTGTACCGGGCGGCGTCGGCCGGCTTGCGGACCTCGGTGTCGAGCTGGCGCTGCTTCAGCTCGGCGTTGCGCTCGGCAACCTTCTGCTGCTCGGAGAGGATCGCCTGGTCCCGCTCGGCCTGCGCGAGCGGCCCGGCCGCGGCCGACTTCGCCTTCGCCGCGTCGATCTCGGCCTGGATGCCGGCCTGCTTGAGCGACAGGTTCCGGTTCGCCTCGGCGATCGCCTCCTCGGCGAGCAGCCGCTCCTGCTCGGCCTGCTGGCGGGCCCGCGCCTCGGCGATGGCCGCGTCCTTGAGCACCCGGGCGGCCTCCGGCCGGCCCAGGTCCTGGAGGTAGGAGCCCTCGGCCAGGATGTCCTGGAGCTGGAACGTGTCGAGCACCAGACCCTGGTTGGTCATCGAGTGCTCGGCCTCCTCGGCCACCGCGCTGGCGAATGCCGCCCGGTCCCGGATGATCTCCTCGACGGTGAGCCGCCCGACGATCGAGCGGAGCGCGCCGGCGAGCACCTCGCGGGTGAAGTTGTCGATCTCCTCCTGCTGGTTCAGGAAGCGCTGGGCGGCGGCACGGATCGCGTCCTCGGTGCCACCCACCTTGACGATCGCGACGCCGTGCAGCTCGGTGCGGATGCCCTGCTTGCTCACCGCGCCGCGGATGCTGACGTCGATCCGGCGGCTGGACAGGTCGAGCGACTGGAGCTTCTGCACCACCGGCAGGACGAACACCGAGGCGCCGAGCACGACCTTCTGCCCGGACATGTCGGTGGCCCGGCCGCCGTCGGCGGTCTGGGTGGTGCGGCCCTTGCGGCCGGTGACGATGAACGCCTGGTTCGGCCCGGCCACCTTGATCCGGGACAACACGAAGAGGACGAGGACGACGGCGAGGAGGACCGCGCCGCCGATGGCGACGAGCAGGGGCATGGATGATCCCGTCTGTGTGGTGGTGTCAGTAGGTCTCGACGTGCACGCTGGTCTCGCTCAGTGCTTCGACCACGAAGATCTGGGCGCCGACCGGGATCGCCTGGTCGGCACGGGCGTTGAGTTTCACCGGCTGGCCGGCGAGGCGTACCCGCACCTCCCCGTAGCCGCCGCTGGGGATCGGCGTCACCACCAGCCCGATCGCGCCGGCGAGGTGGTCGCGGGTGGGGGTGGCGTCGGTGCGCATGTTGCGGGCCGCGCGGCTCAGCCGCGCCGCCAGCCACGCGGTGGGCACGGCGGCCAGCGCGCCGCCGGCCACCGCCGCCGCGATCATTCCGGGGGTACGTCCGCCGAGCAGCTCGTTGACGATCGCGCCGCCGAAACCGAACGCCCCGGTGAACCCGGCGGCCGCCTCCAGCGACACCGGCCCGTCGACGTCCGGCTGGCCGAGGTGGAGCACTCCCGAGCCGAGCAGGGCGAGGGTCAGCACGCCGACCCCGATCCCGCCGATGATCAGGAAGATGAGCGTCCCGGTGGCCATGACCTGCACAGTATCGACGCCGTGCAACATCGACTTCGCTCAGCGGTCGTCCGGTCCGCCTCCGGAGAGCCGGTCGCGGGGGATGTCGGCGTGGGCGGGACAATGGGTGGCATGCGCTGGACCGTGCTCGACTCGCCGATCGGGGAGTTCTCCGTCGGCACCGACGGCGACGCGGTGCGCGGCGCGCACTTCGGCCGGGTGGACGGGGCGGCCGACGACCCCGGCGACGCGGTGGCCCGGCTGGCGGTGGCGGAGCTGCGGGCGTACTTCGCCGGTGAGCTGACCGGGTTCACAGTGCCGGTGTCGGCCCCGCGCGGCTCGGAGTTCGAGCGCGCGGTCTGGCGGGAGATGACCCGCATCCCCTACGGCGAGACGAAGACCTACGGCGAGGTGGCGAAGGCGGTCGGCGATCCCGGCGGCGCCCGGGCGGTCGGGGTGGCCTGCAACCGCAATCCGGTGCCGGTGATCGTGCCCTGTCACCGGATCGTCGGCGCGGGCGGCAAGCTCGTCGGCTTCGGCGGGGGACTGCCGCGCAAGGTGACGCTGCTGGAGCTGGAGGCGTCCGTGGCGCTGCGGCGCGCCTGGTCCTGACGTACGAGAAGAAGGAAGGCCGGGTCCGCGCGGACCCGGCCTTCCTTCTTCTGCTTCTCGGCGCGTCAGCGCTCGATCTCGCCGGCGATGAACGCCTCGACGGCGGCGTGCGCGTCGTGGTCGGCGTACTGCTCCGGCGGGGACTTCATGAAGTACGAGGAGGCGGAGAGGATCGGGCCGCCGATCTTGCGGTCCAGCGCGATCTTCGCGGCGCGGACGGCGTCGATGATGACACCGGCCGAGTTCGGCGAGTCCCACACCTCGAGCTTCAGCTCCGCGTTGAGCGGGGTGTCACCGAAGGAGCGCCCCTCCAGGCGGATGTACGCCCACTTGCGGTCGTCCAGCCACGGCACGTGGTCGGACGGGCCGATGTGCACGTCGCTCTTCTGCATCTCGTGCGGGATCTGCGAGGTCACCGACTGGGTCTTCGAGATCTTCTTCGAGACCAGGCGGTTGCGCTCCAGCATGTTCATGAAGTCCATGTTGCCGCCGAAGTTGAGCTGGTACGTGCGCAGCAGCTCGACCCCGCGGTCCTCGAAGAGCTTCGCCAGGGCGCGGTGCACGATGGTGGCACCGACCTGGCTCTTGATGTCGTCGCCGACGATCGGCAGGCCGGCGTCGGTGAACTTCTTCGCCCACTCCGGGTCGGAGGCGATGAAGACCGGCAGGGCGTTCACGAACGCGCAGCCGGCGTCGATCGCGGCCTGGGCGTAGAACTTGTCGGCCTCCTCGGAACCCACCGGGAGGTAGGAGACGACCACGTCGACCTGGGCGTCGCGCAGCGCCTGCGCCACGTCGACCGGCTTGGCGTCCGACTCCTCGACGATTTCGCGGTAGTACTGGCCGAGACCGTCGAAGGTCGGGCCGCGCTGCACGGTGACGCCGGTCGGCGGCACGTCGCAGAGCTTGATCGTGTTGTTCTCGCTGGCGACGATCGCCTCCGCGAGGTCCATGCCCACCTTCTTGGCGTCCACGTCGAACGCCGCGACGAACTTCACGTCCGAGACGTGGTAGTCGCCGAAGGTGACGTGCATGAGACCCGGGACGCGGTCGTTCGGGTCGGCGTTCCGGTAGTACTCCACGCCCTGTACGAGGGACGAGGCGCAGTTACCCACACCGACGATGGCGACGCGGACGGAGCCCATAGCGTCTGCCTCCTTCTTCTTCATCACGGCCGCTCTTTCCTGGACGTTCCAGGCGTGGGCGGGCTGTCGTTGTCTCCTCGGCCACCGGCCGTCCCGGGTCGCGGGTCGGCGGGGGCCCGGCCGGAGCGCTCGTTGGCGATGAGCTCCTCCAGCCAGCGGACCTCGCGCTCACAGGCGTCGAGCCCGTGGCGTTGCAGTTCCAGGGTGTACGCGTCGAGCCGCTCGGCTGCCCGGCCGAGCACGTCACGAAGGCCTTCGCGACGCTCCTCGATCTTGCGGCGACGACCTTCCAGGATCCGGAGCCGGGTGGCCTGGTCGGTCCGGGCGAAGAACGCGAAGTGCACGCCGAAGCCCGTGTCGTCGTACGTCTCGGGTCCAGCCTGCGCTATGAGCTGGGCGAAGCGTTCCTTGCCCTCCGCGGTAATGGTGTAGACCACCCGACCGCGTCGGCTGGTCAGCGCGGGAACCTCCTCGGCGGTCGCGGGTGCCTCAGCGGCCTCGGTGATCCATCCGGCCGCCTGTAGCCGGCGCAGGGTCGGATAGAGCGAGCCGTAGCTGATCGCCGCCCGGATGGCCCCGAGTTTGGCGGTCAGCTCCTTGCGCAGCTCGTAGCCGTGCATCGGCGCCTCCTGCAGGAGGCCGAGGATGGCGAGCTCGAGCACGGGCCGTCCCCTCTTTCCCCCCTGCGCGGACCACTAACCACCGCGATGTATCGGACCGATACATCGCACGTTAGCGGAGAGGTGAGGGTGGGGCAAACCCCCTGCTTACGCGACGCGGCCGTCACACCTCGTGACCATGGTCGCCTGGGTTCGCCGGAGCGCGTACCCTTTGCCGCATGCGTACGCAGCGCCAGGTCGTCGACTACTCGCTTCAGAAGCGGGCTGTGCTGCGTGAACTGCTCGCCGGGCGGGTCGGCACGTACGACGTCTGCGACGCCTCGCCGTACCTGAAGAACGCTGCTCGTTTCCACGGCGAGCCGACCGACCACCGCTGCCCGATCTGCCGCAGCGAGAACCTGATCCACGTCCACTACATTTACGGTGACGAACTCAAGCAGTCGGCCGGCCAGGCGCGTACCCGGGCCGAGTTGCCCGTCCTGGCCATGACGCTGCGTGAGTTCCAGGTGTTCGTGGTGGAGGTCTGCCCCGGCTGTGACTGGAACCATCTCGTCGAGCAGTTCCTGCTCGGACGGGACGGTCTCACGGGCGAGGCGGAGGACGCGGACGACTCGGTCGCGGCCAACGGCTCCACCCCTCGGCGAAGGCGAGAGGCGCAACGGTGAACGCGGCTGTCCCGATCGCTGCCGGCCCATTCCCCGGGCGGCAGGAGCGACAGCCCTTAAGCGTAATTGGTCCGAATAGGTCGGATTTGGCGGGCGCGCGCCGGTATCACCGGCGGGTAGCGTCCCGTGTTCCAGCTCACGGCAACCCGGTGGCGGCGCCCCCGCGTCCCACCGCGACCGGCAGGGTGTGAGGAATGAACTACGGCGATCCCAGTTCTTCGCGTGCGCGAGCCCAGATCCCGGGCCCGGACGGCGACCCCGGTTCCGACAGGAGCCGGGGCGGGAACGGTTGGTCCGGCGCTGCGGACGGCGGCGCCTCGGCGCGAGCCTCCGTGACACCGTACGGCGCGGGCGGCCGGGCCCCGGTCGGCGGCGTCGCTCCGGCGCCACGCGGAGCGTCCGGATCGGCCTCGGTCGGCCGGGCCGGCGCGGGCCGCGCCTCGGTACCGGTGTCGCCGGCACCGGGCGGGCGCGCGGGCGCCGGTCGTGCGTCTGTGCCGGTCTCACCGGCCGCTCCGGCCGGGCGTGCCTCGGTGGGCGCGGCGAGCGTGGGCGCGGCCGCCGTCGGCGGGCGGGCAGGCGTGGGCGGGCGCGCGAGCGTCGGCGCCGCGGCGGTCGGAGGCCGTGCCCGGGTGCCCGGCCCCTCCGGTGGCGGTCCCGGTGGTCCCGGTGGTCCGACCGGCCCCGGCCGGGGTGGCCGCGGTGAGGACCCGGCGCGCGCCAAGAAGCGCCGCCGGATCAACATCCTGATCGCCGGCTTCGCCGTGTTCATCATGCTCGCCGGCATCGGCGTGGTGAGCTTCACCTGGTACTCCACCAAGGTGGTGCTCCCGGAGGACACCATCCCGCCGCTGTCCACCACCATCTACGACTCGAGCGGCAAAGAGGCCATCGCCCGGATCGGCGACCAGAACCGGCAGCTCGTCACCATCGACCAGATCCCGGAGCACGTCCAGCACGCCGTCGCCGCGGCGGAGGACCGGAACTTCTACCGGCACTCCGGTGTGGACTACAAGGGCATCGCCCGGGCCGCGTGGAACAACCTCACCGGCGGCGACAAGCAGGGCGCCTCGACCATCACCCAGCAGTACGCGCGCAACGCGTTCGAGAACCTGAACCAGGACACGTACGGCCGCAAGGTGAAGGAGGCGATCCTCGCCTCCAAGCTGAACGACAAGTACGACAAGCGCGTGATCATGCAGCACTACCTGAACGTCATCTACTTCGGCCGCGGCGCGTACGGCATCCAGGCGGCGTCGCAGACGTACTTCAAGAAGAACGCCAAGGACCTGAACGTGGCCGAGGCCGCGGTGCTGGCCGCCCTGATCAAGCAGCCGGAGCCGAGCGCCACCCACCAGGGCTACGACCCGGCGATCAACCAGACGGCCGCGCTGGACCGGTGGAACTACGTGATCAACGGCATGATCACCGAGAAGTGGCTCGATGCGCCGAACATGCCGCCGCACCCCACCGAGTACCCGAAGAACATCGCGAAGCCGTCGAAGAACAGCGGCGGCGGATTCGGCATCGACACCCCGTACGGCAACGTCGTCAACTACGTCTCGCAGGAACTGCGCGAGATGAAGCTCTGCACCGACAACGAGGCCGAGGTGACCGAGAAGAAGCCGCTCTGCGCCAAGGCGCTGAGCCGGGGTGGTTACAAGATCACCACCACGATCAACAAGAAGATGCAGGAGGCGGCGCTCGCCGCGGCACAGCGGGCCAAGAAGGGCTCCGAACTCGCCGGCCAGCCGTCGAACCTGATGGCCGCCGTGGTGGCGATCGACCCGAAGACCGGGCGTGTGCTCGCCTACTACGGCGGCGACAACGGCACCGGCACCGACTACGCCGGGAAGAACGTGGACAACGGCGTCGTCAGCGGTGGCCACTCACCGGGCTCGAGCTTCAAGATCTACACGCTCGCCGCGGCGCTGAAGGAAGGCATCTCGATCAAGTCCCGCTGGAAGGGCTCGGCATTCACCCCGAAGGACACCAAGTTCAAGGTCAGCAACGCCGGCGCGGACAAGGTCTCCTGTGGTGACTCCTGCACGCTCGAACTGTCGACGCTCAAGTCGCTGAACGTGCCGTTCTACTACATCACCGAGAAGATCGGCCCGGACAAGGTGCTCGACATGGCCAAGCAGGCCGGCGTCACCACCATGTGGCAGACCGACACCAACCCGGCCAAGGCGCACGACCTGACCAAGGCGGACCCGAAGGACCTGGCGCCGTCGCCGTTCTTCCACGTTATCGGCTACGGCCAGTACCCGATCACCGTGCTCGACCACGCCAACGGCGTGGCCACCTTCGCCAACCAGGGCGTTTACCACAAGGCGCACTTCATTCGCAAGGTGGAGAAGCAGAATCCGGTCACCGGCAAGTGGGACACGGTCGGCGGGGAGAAGCTCAAGGGGCAACAGCGGATCGACAAGGACGTCGTCGCCGACGTGACGTCCGTGCTGAAGCAGTACCCGGGCCAGATCAACAAGCGCCTCGAAGAGGGCCGGCAGGTCGCCGAGAAGACCGGTACCTGGGAACTCAACGACAAGACGTCAAGCAACGGCGACGCCTGGATGATCGGCTACACACCGCAGCTCGCCACCGCCGTCTGGGTCGGCAACAAGGCCGACCGCAAGGCGATCAAATACAAGGACGGCCGGGACATCAGCGGTGCCCGGATGCCGGGTGACATCTTCCAGCGCTTCATGAACGACGCGCTCAAGGGCAAGGACAAGGAAGAGTTCCCGCCCGCGGCCAACGTCGGCGAAGACGACACCGGCAACGGCGAGGCCCCGGCGCCGCCCCCGAACGAGCCCGGCCAGCCTGGCCAGAACTGCGACCCGCTGGGCCTGTTCTGCCCCGGGGGCACGCCCGGCGGCGGCAACCCGGGCGGTGGCAACAACCCCGGCGGCGGGCTCCCCGGCGGCGGTGGACGTCCCGGCGGCGGCGGTGGCGGCGGCGGGCTGCTACCGAGCACTCCACCGGCACGACAGAACTGACGCGTACCACCCGACGGGGGGGGGGGGGGGGGGGGGGGGGGGGGGGGCGGGGCGGGGGGGGGCGGGGGGGGGGGGAGGGGGGGGGGGGAACCGGGGGACGAAC
>NZ_JBICSV010000018.1:0-38110 GCF_043197215.1 Micromonospora sp. NPDC049203
CTCACCCCTCCTCACGTTCAGACGAAACGACCCTCACATCCAGTCGGTTACGCCCACCCTCAAAAAGTTAGGACCTCTAAGAAGGGGCCCTTCCTCTACCGCAGGCGTTAATAAGGGGCCCTTCCTTTCACGCGGAGCGGAGCAGGTCGGCGGCTCGCTCGGGGGCGATGTCGTTGATGAACACGCCCATGCCGGACTCCGACCCGGCCAGGTACTTCAGCTTGTCCTTGGCCCGCCGGATGCTGAACAGCTGAAGGTGCAGGTGGCCCAGCTCCCTGTCGATCCGCACCGGCGCCTGGTGCCAGGCCGCGATGTACGGCATGGGCATGTCGAACAGCCCGTCGAAGCGGCGCAGTAGGTCCAGGTAGAGCGGCCCGAACGCGTCCCGCTCGGCGTCGTCGAGCGCGGGGATGTCCGGCACCGGCCGGTGCGGCGCCACGTGCACCTCGAACGGCCAGCGCGCCGCAGCCGGGACGTACGCGGTCCAGTGCTCGTTGCTCGTCACCACCCGGACCCCGGAGGCCCGTTCGGCGGCCAGCACGTCGGCGTAGAGGTTGCCCCCGGTGCGCTCGGCGTGCCGCCGGGCGGCGGCCAGCATGGTGCGGGTGCGCGGCGTGACGAACGGGTACGCGTAGATCTGCCCGTGCGGGTGGTGCAGTGTCACTCCGATCTCCACGCCCCGGTTCTCGAACGGGAAGACCTGCTCCACGCCGGGCAGCGCGCTCAGCGCGGTGGTGCGGTCGGCGAGCGCGTCCAGCACCGTCCGCACGCGGGCCGGGGAGAGCCGGGCGAACGACGCGTTGTGGTCGTCGGTGAAGCAGACCACCTCGCACCTGCCGCGCCCCGGGCGTACCGGGGTGAAAGGGGTGATCTCGACCGGTTCGTCGGCCACCCGCTGGCTCAGCGACGGGAACCGGTTCTCGAAGACCACCACGTCGTAGTCGGGCGCCGGGATCTCGCTGTGCCGCTCCCCCCGGGACGGGCACAACGGGCACTGGTCGGCCGGGGGCAGGAACGTGCGGGTCTGCCGGTGCACCGCCACCGCCACCCACTCGTCGGTCAGCGGGTCGTACCGCAGCTGCGAGGCGGGCGGGGGAGGGGGCAGGTCCCGCCGGTCCGGCTGGTCGCGGACCGCGTCGTCTCGCTCGTCGAAGTAGATCAGCTCGCGGCCGTCGGCCAGCGCGATCTGCGTACGCTTCACTCCGCCCCCCTCGTCGTGGGCACCGTCACCAGCTCACCCACCCTGTCGTCGAGTACCCGTCGGGCCTCGGGTGCCAACCGGTCGTCGGTGACCAGCACGTCCGCCGCGTCCAGGGGCACGATCGACGAGATGCCGACGGTGCCCCATTTGGTGTGGTCGGCGAGCACCACGAGCCGGTCCGCCGCGGCCACGAGCGCCCGGTTCGTGTCCGCCTCCATCAGATTGGGCGTGGTGAAACCGGCCCGTTCGCTGATCCCGTGTACGCCGAGAAAGAGCAGGTCCAGGTGGAGCGTGGCGATCGCGGCCACGGCGAGTGGGCCGACGAGCGCGTCCGACGGCGTGCGGACGCCGCCGGTGAGCACCACCGTCTGGTCCGGCCGGCCGCCGACGTGCAGGACCTCCGCGACCGGCAGCGAGTTGGTGACCACTGTGAGGCCGGGCACGTCCACCAGCCGCCGGGCCAGTTCGGCGGTGGTGGTGCCGGCGGAGAGCGCGATCGCGGCGCCGGGCCGGACCAGCAGCGCGGCGTGCTCGGCGATCGCGGCCTTCTCGGCGGACTGGCGGATGGACTTGGCGTGGAAGCCGGGCTCGTCGGTCGAGCCGGGACCGGCCGGCGTCGCGCCCCCGTGCACCTTGGCGAGCAGGCCCTGCTCGTGCAGCGTGTCCAGGTCGCGCCGGATGGTCATGTCGGAGACGCCGAACTCGGCCGCCAGCTCGGTGACCCGGACGCCCCCGGCGCGGCGCAGTCGTTCCAGGATCGCCGTCTGCCGCTGCCGCGCCAGCATCCCCGGCTCACCTCCGCGTCTCACCGGCCGCGCGGACACTTCACGCGGTCGAACGTGTTCCAACAAAGACGAACACTACCGCGCAACGAGGGGTGATGCGAGACCGCCGCCGTCCGGAAGTCCGGACGGCGGCGGTCGACGTGCTGTGTGCCGGAACGCGGCCGGCGATCAGACGATCAGGCGGGCTGGAGGCGGGGCTCCACCCAGCCCGTCTCGGTGAGGTGCTCCATCACCTTCCCGACAGCCTCCTCGACGCTGAGCTCCGAGGTGTCGACCACCAGGTCGGCGTCGGTAGGCTCCTCGTACGGGTCGTCGATGCCGGTCATCCCGGTGATCAGGCCGGCCCGGGCCCGGGCGTACAGGCCCTTGCGGTCGCGCTGCTCACAGACCGCCAGCGGCGTCGCCACGTGGACCAGCAGGAAGCCCGCCCCGGCCGTCTCCGCCATCTCCCGGGCGGTGGCGCGAGCTGCCGCGTACGGCGCGATCGGGCAGCAGATGCCGACCCCCCGGTGCCGGGCGATCTCCGCGGCCACCCAGCCGATCCGGCGTACGTTGAGATCCCGGTCGGCCTTGCTGAACCCCAGCCCGGCGGAGAGCTCCCGCCGCACCACGTCGCCGTCGAGCAGCGTGATCGTGCGGTCGCCCTGCTCGCGGAGCACGTCGGCGAGCCCTCTGGCGATCGTCGACTTGCCCGAGCCGGACAGGCCGGTCAGGAAGATCACCAGGCCCCGGTGCCGCCGCGGCGGACGGGCCCGGGTCAGTTCCTTCGCCACCGCCGGCGGGGTGTGCCACTCGGGCAGCGGGAACCCCCGGTCCAGCAGGTCGTCGATCTCCCGCGTGCTCAGCGCCAGCCGGCGGTTGCGCGGCGGGATGTCCTCACGCCAGCGCCACTGGCCGTCCCGGTTGTCGTAGGCCAGCTCGCGGGGCACCAGCACGCGCAGGCCGGCGCCGGAGAGCATGCCCTCGGTGGAGAGCAGGTGGGTCACCCCGTACGCGGCGGCGACCCGGGCCCGCAGCAGCGCGTCGCTGATCTCGTCGCGCCGCCGGGCCAGCGGCACCGCCACGAGCGTCGCCGGGGGCATCCGGTCGCGGGCGGCGAACACGCTGCGCACCAGCGCCTCGGCCGGCAGCCCGCCGATCGACTCCTCACCCACCGGGATCATCACCAGCAGGTGCGCGCCGAGCGTACGAGCCGCGTGCGCGATCTGCGCCAGCTGCGGCCGGTGCAGCGGGCGGTCGGCGAACACGCCGAGCACCCGGCCCGGCGGCAGCAGGCCGCGCACCTCGTCGGGGCCGCGCCGCAGCCGCTGGAACGGCCCGTGGCCGCCGTCGCCCAGGCGGCGCACCGCGCCACCGACACCCACCATGCCCTCACGGCCCGGCCAGACGTCTGTCACGTCCATCGCCGCCACCGGCGCGCCCTCACCGTCGGTGAGCACCACCGCCCGGCGTGCCGGATCGGCCGGGTCCAGCCCGTCGGCGAGCGCCGCCGGCACCTGGAGCGTCACCGGAACCGGCCAGGACGTGCCGTCGGCCAGCCGGCCGCGCCGGTTCAGCGAGGCCAGGTCGGCCCGGCTCAGGAAACCGGTGAGCGGCGCGTACGCCCCACTCAGCAACAACTGGAGATCGGCCAGCTCAGCGGGTCTGGGCGCGTACGACGGCGCATCCCGCAGAACGTCCTCGGGTAGCAGCCACCCGTTGCTCATCGAACCCCCAACTCACCGGCCGGCACACAGTTTCGCAGCCCACCGGCGATCGGTCGAGAGCGCCACCCGGCCTCCCGGTGATCGCGTGTGCGGCGACCGTGCCGAGGACGAACCGGGGTCACCGAATCCTTACCGGCCGGCCGCGGCCGGTCGATCGTGCGAACGGCTGCCGGCGCGCGCCGACCGGCCGACCGCGCGGTCCCGCAGTCGCCGGACCGCGCGACGGATCCGGGACCGCAGCCGGCGCGCGTCCTCCACCCGGAGCGGGCCGCCGTCGGCCGCGCAACGCACCACCAGCGGCAGGCGGGTGTCGAGCGCCCAGCCGGCCTGGATCACCCGGGCCCGCACCTCCCAGGTGCCCCGGGTCCGTCCGCCGTTGAGCGCCGCGAAGTCGACGGTAGCGGTGCTGCGGTGCCGTACCCGGCCGTCGTCGGCCCGCTCGGTGCCGGTGTCGACCGGCAGGAAGAACTCCTCCCGGGTCTCCCGGCGGCGGACGACGAGGTCGGTCCTCGCCCCGCCGGCCCGCAGCACGGCGCCGGCCGGCGTCGTGTCGGCCAGCGGGAGCACCGGGAGCCCCTGGTCGTCGAAGCGCAGCGGCTCGTCACCCGCGGCCAGGTCGGCGGAGACGCCGACGGTCAGCGTCCGCCCCCGTACCCGCCACCTGTCGACTGTGGCGCGCGCCCGGATGCTCGCCTCCCACTCCGCCAGCCGGTGCAGATCCGCCGTCCGCCCCTGCCCGGCGAGGTGTGCGATCACCTGGAAGATCGGCGGCAGCCCGGCGACCGCCTCCGGCGCGAAGCGCTCCTTGAGGAGCTGACCCACCTCGCCGGCCACCTGGTCGGCCCACTGCCGCGGCGCGTTCAGCAGGGCCTGCCCGCGCAGCCGGCTCAGCATCTCCTTACGCAGCCAGCGCCGGTGCAGCCGGAGGCGGGCCCCGGCGGCCGGGCGGTGCGCGGCCACGATGTCCAGCGCCGCCCGCAACGCCCCGTAGTACTCGGCCGGGTCCATCCGGGTGGCGGTGACGTTGCCCGCGTCCACCCGGCGGACGTGGTGGTAGCAGGGGTGGTCGGCCAGCACGCAGACGCGCTCGGCGAGCAGGTAGGCCGCCGCCATCAGCCGGTGGTCCTCCAGGCGGCGCGGGTGACCCTCCGGGAACCGCAGCCCGTGCCGTTCCAGGAAGGACCGCCGGAACAGTTTGTGACAGGTCATGCTGTCGGCCAGCGGCGCGTCGGCGAGCGTGACGCCGAACCGATTCTCCCGGAACAGCTCCCGCGGGACGCCCCGCCGGTGCCCGACCATCCGGCCGATGACGATGTCCGCATCGTGGTCCCGCGCGCAGGCGTGCAGGCGGGCCAGCGCCTCGTCGCCGAACCAGTCGTCGTCGTCGGCGAAGAAGACGTACTCGCCGCGCGCCTGCTCCAGCCCGCTGTTGCGCGGGTGCGACGGCCAGCCCGAGTGTTCCAGGTGCAGCACCCGCACGTGCGGGTCGGCGGCGGCCAGCTCGTCCAGCCGCTGCGGCGTACCGTCTGTCGACCCGTCGTCGGCGAAGATCACCTCGTACCCGCCGGGCGGCAACCCCTGCCGCGTCAGCGAGGCGACGAGCGGATCGATGTTGGCACCGCAGTTGTACGTGGGCACCACCACGCTCACCACCGGCCGGTCCGTGCCGTCGCTCATACCGCCCCCCGTCGATTCGCCCACACACGGTGGCAGCTTCCCCGCGTGGCCGCCACCCCGCCCGCCACCTAGGGGAGCAAGCGGTCGAGGATCAGGGGATCGCCGGGGTCCGGACGGGCTCCGGCGCAGCCCCGGAGTTCTACGCTGAACGGCGTGACACTGCTCGCGACCGAGTCGCTGACCAAGACGTACGGAGGCCGGGTCACCGCGTTGGCCGACCTCACCGTGTCGGTCGAGCCGGGGATCATCGGGCTGGTGGGCGCGAACGGCGCCGGCAAGTCCACTCTGATCAAGATCCTGCTGGGTCTGCTCCGCCCGACCAGCGGCCGGGTGCAGGTGCTCGGCCTCGACCCCACCACCGACCCGGCGGCGGTCCGCGCCCGCGTCGGCTACATGCCCGAGCACGACGCCCTCCCGCCCGACCTGTCCGCCGCCGAGCTGGTCACCCACCTGGGCCGGATCAGCGGGCTGCCGCGCACCGTCGCCCGGGAACGGGCCTCCGAGGCGCTGCGCCACGTCGGTCTGCACGAGGAGCGGCACCGGGCCGTCGGTGGCTACTCCACCGGCATGAAGCAGCGGGTCAAGCTCGCCCAGGCGCTCGTACACGATCCCGATCTGCTGCTGCTCGACGAGCCGACGAACGGCCTCGACCCGGCCGGCCGGGACGCCATGCTCGCGCTGATCCACCGGATCGGCACCGAGTTCGGGATCTCGGTGGTGGTCTGCTCGCACCTGCTCGGCGAGGTCGAGCGGATCTGCGACACGCTCGTCGCCATCGACGGCGGCCGGCTGCTGCGCGCCGACCGGGTGTCCGCCATGACCACCGCCACCGACGTGCTCGCCGTCGAGGTGAGCGAGGGCACCGAGGAACTCGCCGCCCGGCTCGCCGCGCTCGACCTGCCGGTGAGCCGCGACGGGCGGCTGCTGCTCGTGCCGCTCGCCGACGACGCGACCTACGACCAGATCCTCGGCGCGGTCGCCGAGCTGGACCTGCCACTGCACCGGCTGGACCAGCGGCGGCACCGGGTGGCCGAACTCTTCGCCACGAGGGAGCCCAGCCATGTCTGACGCGACCGGGGTCATCCACGACATCGGCTACCAGCGCTACACCGGCCCGCGACTCGGCCGCCGGCAGGTCTTCGGCGCGCTCTACCTGCACGGCGTGCGTACCGTGTTCGGGCTGGGCCGCAGCGCCAAGGCCAAGATCTTCCCGTGGCTGGTGGTCTCCGTGGTCACCGTGGTGGCCGCCGGGCTCACCGCGGTACGCAGCCAGATCGGCGAGGTGGTGATGACGTACGCCCAGTTCGCCGACGCGATGAGCTGGCTGGTCATCTTCTTCGCCGCGGTGGCCGCGCCCGAGCTGGTCTCCCGCGACCTGCGCAGCGGCGTGCTGCCGCTGTACTTCTCCCGGCCGCTGCCGCGCGGCGACTACGCCCTGTCGAAGCTGCTGGCGCTGGTGACCGCGATCTGGCTGCTGCTCGGCGGCCCGCAACTGGTGATGTTCCTCGGCGCCGCGTTCACCACGAAGCGGGGGATCGGCGGAGTGTGGGACGAACTGCTCGACCTGCTGCCCGGGCTGCTCTACGCCGGGCTCTGGGCGGTGGTGTTCGCCTCGATCGCCCTGCTCGTCGCCTCGCTCACCGGCAAGCGCGCGTTCGCCGCCGGCGGCATCGTGGCGGTCTTCCTGATGACCACGCCGGTGGTCGGCGTGCTCAACATCCTGCCGTCGACAACCGTCAACGAGCTGGCCTTCCTGGCCTCCCCGCCGACACTCGTCGGCGGCGTGGGCAACTGGGCGCTCGGCGACCGGCTGACCCAGGGACGGGGCGGCATGCCGATCGGCGACTTCGGGCCGGTCTACGCCGTGGTCGCCGTGCTGCTGGTCGCCGCCTGCGTCAGCCTGCTGCTCCTGCGATACCGGAAGGTGGCCGCCCGATGACGGCGATCAGCACCCAGTCGACGGCCGGCGCGCCCGCCGCCGCGACCAGCACGCTCGACCTGGCCGGTGTCTCCCGCTGGTACGGCAACGTGGTGGCGGTCAACGACGTCACCATGCGGCTCGGCCCCGGCGTGACCGGCCTGCTCGGCCCCAACGGCGCCGGCAAGACCACGCTGCTGCACATGATGGCCGGCTTCCTGTCCCCGTCGCGGGGCACAGTGACGCTGGACGGGGAGCCGACCTGGCGCAACCCCGCCGTCTACCGGCGGCTGGGCCTGGTCAGCGAGCGCGAGGCGGTGCACACGTTCCTCAGCGCGTACGAGTTCGTGCTCGCCAGCGCGAAGCTGCACCGGCTGCCCGACCCGGAGGCGGCCACGAAGCGGGCGATCGAGCTGGTCGAGATGGAGGACGCGCAGACCCGCCGGATCGGCACCTACTCCAAGGGCATGCGGCAGCGCACCCGGGTCGCCGCCGCGCTCGTGCACGACCCGCAGGTGCTGCTGCTCGACGAGCCGTTCAACGGGATGGACCCGCGCCAGCGGCTGCACATGATGGCGCTGCTGCACCGGCTCGGCGACGCGGGACGGACCATCCTGTTCAGCTCGCACATCCTGGAGGAGGTCGAGCAGGTCTCCGGCACGGTCCAGGTCATGGTGGCCGGCCGGCTCGCCGCCTCCGGCGACTACCGGACCATCCGCCGCCTGATGACCAACCGGCCGCACGTGTTCGCGGTCCGCTCCACCGACGACCGGGCACTGGCGGTGGCGCTGATGGCCGAGGCGTCGGTCTCCGGCGTCGAGCTGGGCCGTACCGGCCTGACCGTCAAGGCCGGCGACTACGGCGCGTTCACCCGGGCACTGCCCCGGATCGCGCTCCGGCACGGCATCCGGGTCCGGCAGCTCCTGCCGGAGGACGAGTCGCTGGAGAGCGTCTTCTCGTATCTGGTGGAGGCATGATGTCGACAGTCACCTGGATCACCGCGCGCGGCCTGTTCGGCCGGAGCCGGTTCCTCATGCTCCTGCCGTTGCCGCTGATCCTGATCGGCCTGGCGGTGCTCTGCCGGTCGCTCGGCGTCGACCCGGGCCAGTGGGGTCCGCCGGTGCTCGTCGGTCTCGGCCTCGCCGTGGTGCTGCCGGTGGTCTCGCTGATCGTGGGCACCGGCGTGCTGGGCGCGGAGATCGACGACGGCACCGTCGTGCACATCCTCACCAAGCCGTTGCCGCGCTGGCAGATCGTGCTGCCGAAGCTGGCGGTCGCGGCCGGCGTCAGCGCGGTCACCGTGGGCGTCCCGATCTACGTCGCGGGCGTGCTGGCCGATTCGGTACGCCTCGGACTGGCACTTGTCGCCGCCTCGGCGGCGGGCGTGCTGGCGTACTCGGCGCTGTTCCTGGCGCTGAGCCTGGTGACCCGGCGGCCGGTGCTGCTCGGCCTGGTCTACGTGCTGATCTGGGAGGGCCTGCTCGGCCGGTTCGTCGGCGGCACCCGGGTGCTGTCGATCCAGCAGTGGGTGATCGCCCTGGCCGACCGGATGGCGCCGACGCCGCTGCTCGGCACCAGCGTCTCGGTGCCGGTCGCGGCCGTGCTCACCACGCTGGTGGCGATCGGGTTCACCGTGCTGGCGATCGACCGCCTGCGTTCGTTCAGCGTGGCCGGCGAGACGAGCTGACCCGGACGAGGGGCGGCCGGCGTCACGCCGGCCGCCCCTCGCGGTCAGAACGCGCAGGCGATGACCAGTTCGGTGGTGCGGTCGGGCAGCAGGTCGAGCTTCGCGATCCGGCCCGCCGCGCGCAGGTCGTCGGCGACGGTGCCGAGCTGGTCGAGCACCGCCGCCGGTCCGAGCGCCTCGGCCAGCGGCACGTCCGCCTTCATCGACAGCTTCCGCTCCGACTTGGCGCGGCGCACCTGGCCCAGCGCGTCCGCGGCCAGCCGCAGCAGCTCCGGGTCACCCGGCGCGGCCATCGCGCGGGACACCTCGTACGTGGTCGGCCACGGCGAGCGGTGCACCGAGCCGTACCGCCACCACGACCAGACCTCCTCGGTGACGAACGGCAGCACCGGCGCGAACAGGCGCAACTGCACCGACAGCGCGGTCGCCAGCGCCGCCCGGGCCGAGTCGGCGGCCGGCCCGGTGCCGTAGGCGCGTTCCTTCACCAACTCGATGTAGTCGTCGCAGAACCGCCAGAAGAACGCCTCGGTGGCCATCAGGGCGGCCGTGTGGTCGTACCCGTCGAAGGCGGACGTCGCCACCCCGACCACGCCGGACAGTTCGGCGAGCATCGCGGTGTCCAGCGGTTGGGTCACCGGGGCCCGCAGCGCGTCGGCGGCGCCCAGCCCGAGCGCGAACCGGGACGCGTTGAGCAGCTTGGTGGCCAGCCGGCGGCCCACCTTGACCTGGGCCGGGTCGTAGGCCAGGTCCGTGCCCGGCTTGCCGCTGGCGGCCCAGTAGCGGACCGCGTCGGATCCGTTGCGCTCCAGCAGCGCCATCGGCGTGACCACGTTGCCCTTGGACTTTGACATCTTCTTGCGGTCCGGGTCGAGGATCCAGCCGGAGAGCACAGCCGTGTGCCACGGCAGCGCGCCGTGTTCCAGGTGGGACCGGGCCACCGTGGCGAACAGCCAGGTCCGGATGATGTCGTGCCCCTGCGGGCGCAGGTCCATCGGGAAGACCCGGCCGAACAGGTCCGGGTCGGTCTCCCAGCCGCCGACGATCTGCGGGGTCAGCGACGACGTGGCCCAGGTGTCCAGCACGTCCGGGTCGCCGGTGAAACCACCCGGCTGCCCGCGCTGCGACTCGTCGTAACCGGGCGGCGGCTCGCTCGTCGGGTCGATCGGGAGCATCGCCTCGTCCGGTATGAGAGGGTGGGACCAGTCCGGCTCGCCAACGTTGTCGAGCCGGTACCACACCGGCACCGGCACGCCGAAGAACCGCTGCCGGCTGACCAGCCAGTCGCCGGTGAGACCGCCCACCCAGTGCTCGTACCGGTGCCGCATGTGCTCCGGCACCCAGCGCAGCTCCCGCCCCCGGGCCAGCAGCTCCTCGCGCAGGCCGGCGTCCCGGCCGCCGTTGCGCAGATACCACTGCCGGGTCGAGACGATCTCCAGCGGCCGGTCGCCGCGCTCGTAGAACTTCACCGGATGGGTGATCGGCCGTGGCTCGCCGACCAGGTCGCCCGCGTCGGCAAGCAGCTCCACCAGCGTCCGCCGGGCGCCGTTCACCGTCTGCCCGGCCAGCGCCGCGTAGGGCTGCGCCGGCACGCCGGCCGGCGGCTCCGGCAGCAGCCGCCCGTCCCGGCCGATCACCACGCGGGTGTCCAGCCGCAGTTCCCGCCACCAGGTCACGTCGGTCAGGTCACCGAACGTGCAGACCATCGCGATGCCCGTGCCCTTGGCCGGGTCCGCCAGCGGGTGCGCGCGCACCGGCACCTCGACCCCGAACACCGGGGTACGCGCAGCCGCGCCGACCAGGTCCGCGTACCGCTCGTCGTCGGGGTGGCAGACCAGCGCCACGCAGGCCGGCAGCAGCTCCGGGCGGGTGGTGTCGATCAGCACCTCGCGGCCGTCCGGGCCGGTGAACCGCAGCCGGTGGTACGCGCCCGGCCGCTCCCGGTCCTCCAGTTCCGCCTGCGCCACGGCGGTGCCGTACCCGACGTCCCACAGCGTCGGCGCCTCGGCCTGGTACGCCTCGCCCCGGGCCAGGTTGCGCAGGAACGCGCGTTGGCTCGCCGCGCGGGCCGCCGAACCGATCGTGGTGTACGTCAGCGACCAGTCCACCGACAGCCCGAGCCGCCGCCACAGCGTCTCGAACGCCTTCTCGTCCTCGACCGTGAGCAGTTCACACAGCTCGATAAAGTTGCGCCGGGAGATCGCCGTCGGGTTCTTCCGGGCCGCGTCGTCCACCGGTGCGGCCGGCGGGCGCCAGTCCCTGTCGTACGGCAGCGCCGGATCGGGGCGCACGCCGTAGACGTTCTGCACCCGGCGTTCGGTGGGCAGCCCGTTGTCGTCCCAGCCCATCGGGTAGAAGACGGTCCGCCCGCGCATCCGCTGGAACCGGGCCACCGTGTCGGTGTGCGTGTACGAGAAGACGTGTCCCATGTGCAGCTCGCCCGACACGGTCGGCGGGGGAGTGTCGATCGCGTATACGTCCGGCCGCTCCTTCGTGCGGTCGAACGCGTACGTGCCGTCGGACTGCCAGCGGCGGGCCCAGGTCTCCTCGAGGCCGTCCAGGCTCGGACGCTCGGGGACGCCGCCGCGGGCGCTCCTCGTCGTGTCGGTCATCAGCCGATGGTAGGCAGCCGGGCCGCCGCACTCCACGACTTTCCCCACCCCGCGCAGGGCGGTCAGAGGAGGGAGTCGCGCCACTGGCGGTGCAGGGCGGCGTAGCGGCCGTCGGCCGCGATCAGCTCCGCCGGTGGGCCGTCCTCCACGATCCGCCCGCCGTCGAGGACCAGCACCCGGTCCGCCGTCTCCACGGTGGAGAGCCGGTGGGCGATGACCAGGGCGGTACGGTCGCGCAACACGCTGCGCAGGGCCCGCTGCACCAGCCGCTCGGTCGGCACGTCGAGCGCCGAGGTCGCCTCGTCGAGGATCAGCACCCGGGGGTCGGCGAGGAACGCCCGGGCGAACGCCACGAGCTGCCGCTGCCCGGCGGAGAGCCGGCCGCCGCGCCGGTGCACGTCGGTGGCGTACCCGTCGGGCAGCGCGGCGATGAAGTCGTGCGCGCCGATCGCCCGCGCGGCGCCGACCACCGCCTCGTCGTCGGCGTCCGGGCGGCCGAACCTGATGTTGTCGGCCACGGAACCGCTGAACAGGTGGGTCTCCTGAGTCACCAGCACCACCGCCCGGCGCAGCTCGGCGTCGGCCAGGTCGCGCAGGTCAACTCCGTCCAGCCGGACCGCTCCCGCGTCCGGGTCGTGGAAGCGGGCCACGAGCTTCGCGACAGTGGACTTGCCGGCGCCGGTCGGGCCGATCAGCGCCACCGTCTGCCCGGACGGCACGGTCAGGTCCAGGCCGGACAGGATCGGCGTCCGGCGGCGGTAGCCGAAGCCGACGGCGCGGAACACGATCGCCCCGCGCGGCGGCCCGGCGGGCAGCGGCACCGGCCGGGCAGGTTCGGGCACCGCCGGGCGCTCGTCCAGCACGCCGGCCAGCTTCTCCAGCGCGGCGGTCGCCGACTGGAGCGAGTTGTAGAACTGGCTCAACTCCTCCATCGGCTCGAAGAAGCGGCGCAGGTAGAGCAGGAACGCGGCGAGCACGCCCACCTCGACGCCGCCGCCCAGCACCCGCCAGCCGCCGTACCCGAGCACCACCGCCGCGGTCAGGTTGCCGATCAACCGGATGCCCGGCGAGTAGATCGCGATCAGCCGGAACGCGTTCAGGCTGGAACGCCGGTAGTCGTCGTTCACGGTGGCGAAGATGCGGTCGTTGCGGTCCTCCCGCCGGTACGCCTGCACGGCCCGGATCCCGCGCAGCGATTCGACGAAGTGCACGATGACCAGCGCGACCGCCTCCCGGGTGCGCCGGTACGCCCCGGCCGACGCGTGGGCGAACCAGCGCGACAGCACGAACAGGAAGGGGAACGCGAGCAGCGTAACCGCCGCCAGCGGCAGGTCCAGCCAGAGCAGGATGCCCGCCACCGACAGCACCGACAGCCCGGCCATCACCAGCTTGTCGATGCCGCCGTCGACCAGTTCGGCGATCGACTCCAGGTCGCTGGTCAGCCGGGACACCATCCGGCCCGAGGTGTAGCGCTCGTGGAACCCGACGTCGAGGCGGAGGAAGTGCCCGTACACCCGGCGGCGCAGGTCCAGCAGGACGGCCTGGCCGATCCGGGCGGCGAGGGTGAGGAACGCGCGCCGGGCCGCGTACTCGACAGCTGTGGCGACCACGAACGCGGCGGCGACAGCAACCAGCGGGCCCGCGTCACCGGCCCGCAGCGGCCCGATGCCCCGATCGATGCCGAGCATGACCAGGTACGGCCCGGACATCGCGGCGGCGTTCTGGGCCAGCAGCAACGCCACCGCCAGCCCGAGCGCCCGCCGGTGCGGGCGTAGCAACAGCCGCAGCAGCACCCGGCTGCGGGCGCGCAGCCGGGCCACCGCCTCCGGGGACGAGTCCTCGGCCCGGCTGCGGTCGGCGTCCGGATCGGTGGCGCGCCCCCGCCAGCGGGACAGGTCGTCACCGCCGCCGTGGGGCGCGCCGGTCGTCGCGTGGCCGTCCGGTGGGGCCGGGTCGCCGCTGCCACCGCGCGCGCCGGTGGTGCCGGAGCCGTTCGGCGCGTCGCGGGGCCGGGGTACCCGCGGCACGCGGCCGGTCACGAGCGCACCAGGCCGACGCCGCCGGTCCGGCGCTCCGGCTCGGCGGACAGCACCGCCCGGTACGCGGGCACCCGCGCCAGCAGCTCCGAGTGGGTGCCGACGGCGACGATCCGGCCGCCGTCGAGCAACGCCACCCGGTCGGCCAGCGCCACTGTCGAGGGGCGGTGCGCCACCAGCAGGGTGGTGGTCGCGGTCTCCCGCAGCACCCGGCGCAGGGCCGCCTCGACGAGCGCCTCGGTGTGCACGTCGAGCGCGGAGAGCGGGTCGTCGAGCACCAGCACCGCGGGCCGGCCGAGCACCGCTCGCGCCAGCGCGAGCCGCTGCCGCTGCCCGCCGGACAACGACAGCCCCTGCTCACCGACGCGGGTGGCCAGCCCCCACGGCAGCTCGTACGCGAACTCCGCCTGGGCCAGCGTCAGCGCGGCCCGGACCTCGTCCTCGCTCGCGTCCGGCCGGCCCAGGGTGAGGTTCTCCCAGACCGACATGGAGAACAGCGTCGGCTCCTCGAACGCCACGGCGACCAGCCGGCGCAAGGAATCCAACCGCAGTTCACGCACGTCGTGCCCGTCGAGCGTGATCCGGCCGCCGGTCGCCTCGTGGAGCCGGGGGACGAGCGACAGCAGCGTGCTCTTGCCGCAGCCGGTGACGCCGACGAGCGCCATCGTCTCGCCCGGTTCGACGGTCAGGTCCAGGTCGCGCAGCACCGGCGCGGACGTGCCGGGATAGCGGAAGCCGACCGCCTCGAAGCGGAGCCGGCCGCGTACCTCGCCCCGGTCGAGCGGCCGGGCCCGTGGGCCGTCCACGATGGTCGGAGGTGTGTCCAGCACCTCCTGGATCCGGTCGGCGGCGGTAGCGGCCTCCTGGCCGTTGGCGATGATCCAGCCCAGCGACTGCACCGGCCAGATCAGCATGAGCTGGAGGCTGACGAACGCGACCAGCTCGCCGATGGACAGCACGCCCTCGGCGACCGCCGCGGCGCCGGCCACCAGGACGGCACCGAGCGTCAGGTTGGGCACCAGGTCGAACAGCGCTGACGTCCGGGCCAGCAGCCGGGCCTTGCCGATCCCGGTGTCGTGCAGCCGGCGCGCGCCGACGGCGAACTGGGCCGCCAGTTCCGGCCCGCGCCCGTATGCCCGCATCGTGCGCAACCCCAGCGCCGTCTCCTCGACCAGTGTGGCGACGTCGCCCTGCTGGTCCTGCATCCGGCGCGACGCCGCGTGGTAGTGGCGCGCGAACCGGCGGCTGATCAGGAACAGCGGTACGGCGCTGGCCGCGACCAGCAGCCCCAGCCACGGGTGCAGCCGGATCAGCAGCGCCACCACCGCCGCGTAGGTGACCAGGTTGAGCACCAGGAACAGCAGCCCGAAGGAGAGGAACCGCCTGATCACCGACAGGTCGCTGGTGATCCGGGACAGCAACTGGCCGGACTGCCAGCGATCGTGGAAGGAGGCCGGAAGCCGTTGCAGGTGGGCGTAGATGTCAGCGCGGATGGCGGCCTCCATGCCCACCGAGGACGACGACTGCGTCCAGCGGCGAATGAAGATCAGGACCGCCTCGGCCAGGCCGAGCAGCAGCGCCAGGCCACCGAGCCGGAGCAGCCCGGCCTCGTCGTGACGGGCCACCGGACCGTCGACCACCCGCTGCACCACCAGCGGTACGGCCAGGCTCGCCGCGGTGGCGGCGCGCGCCGCCACCAGCAGCCAGGCGAACTCCATCGCGTACGGGCGCAGGTAGGGCCGCAGCCGCCAGAGGTTGCGCAGCGGCTGGGACCGGGCGCGGAGATGCGCCGCGGGATTGCCGTCGCTGGACGCGGGCACTACCCGACGGTAGCCGTCGGGGGTGACAGACGGGCTGTCAGCTAACCGTCACCCGTCCCTCATGCCCGAGAAGCCACTTCTTCACATCCAGCCCCCAGCGGTACCCGCCCAGCGTGCCGTCGGTACGCAGCACCCGGTGGCAGGGCACGAACAGCGCGGCGGCGTTGCGGGCGCAGGCCGCCGCGGCGGCCCGCACGGCAGCCGGTCGTCCGGCCAGCGCGGCGAACCCGGTGTAGGTGACCGGGTCGCCGGGCTTGACGTCGCGCAGCACCTGCCAGGCGTGCGTCAGGAAGGGCCCGCCGGTGTGCTGCTCGACCGCTACCGCGTCGATGGCGGCGAGGTCACCGTCCAGGTAGGCGCGAACGGCGGCGGTCACCTGGCCGAGGTCGGCCCGTTCCCGCAGCTCACCGCGCAGACTCGGGTGGATCAACGGCATCAGGGCCGCCGGGTCGGCGGTGAAGCCCGCCGCGCGTACCGACCCGCCCGGGCCGGCGAGCACGCTGAACGGGCCGGCGGGGGTGTCGATGACTGTGCTGTCCACAGTGCTCATGCTGCTCTCCAGAGTCGGATGGTCGCGTACGACCGCCAGGGACGCCAGCGGTCGGCGTACGCGGACAGGGTCTTCGGGTCGTCGGGCAGGCCGAGCGCTGCCGCGCCCCGGCGTACGCCCAGGTCGGTGGCGAGCGCGACGTCGGGGTCGCCGAGCGCGCGCATGGCCAGGTAGCCGGTGGTCCACGGGCCGATGCCGGGCACCGAGGCCAGGAGCCGGACCGTCTCCTCCCGGTCGCCTCCGGGTTCCAGGTCGAGGTCGCCGTCGGCGACCGCGCGGGCCAGCGCGCGGAGCGTCTCCCGGCGGGCCGCCGGCATCCGGAACGCCGTGTCCGGCGCCGCGAGCACCTCCGCCGGACCGGGGAAGGCCACCAGGCCGTCAGCCGGGTCGTCGCCACCCGCCCCGCTCGCGGCCCGGGTGGCGGCGAGCAGGCGGGTGAGCGTGGTGCGCGCCGAGGCCAGCGAGACCTGCTGGGTGGCGACGGCGCGGACGGCCAGCTCGAACCCGTCGACCGCGTGCGGCAGCCGGACGCCGGGCTCGGCCGCGACGGCCGGGGCCAGCGCCGGGTCGGCGGCCAGGACGGCGTCCACCGCGACCGGGTCGGCGTCCAGGTCGAGCAGGCGGCGGCAGCGGGCCACAGCCGGGGCCAGGTCACGCATGTCGGCCAGCCGCAGCGTGGCGTCGATGTGGCCGTCGGCGGGGGTCAGCGCCACAGTGGCGGGACCGTGCGGCAGGCGCAGCCCTCGGTGGTAGGTGCCGTCGCGGACCACCTCGACGCGGGGGAGTGCGCGTAGCGCGAGGAAGTCCAGCAGCGCGCCCGCGTGCAGCGGGGGCCGGTATGCCAGCCGCAGCGAGAGCGTGCCCGCTCCGGTGGCCGTGGCCGGGCCACGCCGCCGGGCCCGCAGCTCGGACGGGGTGCCGCCGTAGACCTCGCGGACCGTGTCGTTGAACTGCCTGATGCTGCCGAACCCGGCGGCGAAGGCCACCTCGGCCAGGCCGAGGCCGGTGGTCTCGATCAGGATCCGGGCGGTCTGCGCGCGCTGGGCCCGGGCCAGTGCCAGCGGGCCGGCGCCCAGCTCGGCCCGGAGCATCCGGTGCAGGTGCCGCTCGGTGTAGCCCAGCCGGGTGGCCAGGCCGGGCACCCCGTCCCGGTCCACGACGCCGTCGGCGATCAGCCGCATGGCGCGGCCGACCAGGTCGGCCCGGACGTCCCACTCGGGTGAGCCCGGTGCCGCGTCCGGCCGGCACCGGCGGCACGCCCGGAGCCCGGCCCCCTGCGCGGCGGCGGCGGACGGGAAGAACCGGACGTTGCGTCGCTTGGGTGTCATTGCCGGACAGGACGGCCGGCAGTAGATCCCGGTCGACGTCACACCGGTGTAGAACCAGCCGTCGAACCGCGGGTCGCGGCTGTCGACGGCCCGGTAGCACCGCTCGAAGTCCAGTTCCATGCCACGATCCTGCCTCGCAGCTCCCCGGCTCGGCTGGCGGGATTCAGACATGACATGAGGCAGTCGCGCCAGCTCGGGGAGGTGGCGGTATCCCCGGCCCCGGGACACCGCCACCCCGCCGAGGTGGCGTGGATCATGTGGGGCGCATCCGAGAAAGTGTCGTAAGTGGTCGGTAGCGTCCCGCCACCAACTCAAGAAGAGGTGCGGGGCATGGCGAGCGTGGCCGGGCGGGGTGTCCGCTGATGCGATCGGGGCGAGCACCGTTGGACGCCGCGGTGGTGGAGGGCTTCTACGAGCGGATGCGGGTGGTGGCGCCGGCCGCGTACGGCGCGATCGAGCGCGACCGGGCCGGTGATCCCGGCCGCCCCTTCGCGGACACCGCCTGCGGGCGGCTGGCCAGTTCCCTCGACCCGGACGGGCTGCGCGCGCTCGGCATGTGGGCGCACCACTGGTGCATGCGCTTCTACGACGACGACACCCGGGTCGGCCTGCGGCTGGTCCGGGAGATCGCGGCCCGCCCCGGCCTGGGCTGGACCGCTGACGAGGTGCGGTGGCTGCTCGACCGGTCGTACGCGGCCGGGCCCGCCGCCGCGCACCGGTTCACGCTGCCGCTCGCGGCAGCCGCGCAGCTGCCGGCCGGCGTGCTCCCCGAGGGCGTCGCCGCCGAGGCGTGGCCGGACGACTGGCGCCGGCTGCGGGCCGGCTGACGGCGTGGCGACCCGGGCGACGTCCTGTCGCTCGGGTGCGGGCGCGACGATCGGTCCGGCATCTGGGCGAGCACCGTGGCCGCCACCGCCACCGCGAAGCCGGTGAGCTGGACCGGGTCCAGCGCCTCGTCGAGCACCACCCAGCCGAGCGCCGCGGCGGTCAGCGGGCTCAGCGTGCCGAGCACCGACACGCGGGACACCGGCAGCCGCGCCGCGCCACGGAACCACAGCACGTACGCCAGCGCGGTGCCGGCCAGCCCGAGCCACGCGTACCCGAGCACCGCCGGCCCGTCGGGCGCGGGCGGCGCGCCCTCGACGGCGGCGGCGACCGGCACGATCATCAGGCCACCGGCGACGAGCTGCCAGCTCGTCGCGGTGAGGACGCCCACTCCGGGCGGCCGCCCCCAGCGGCGGGTGAGCACCAGCCCGGCGGCCATCGCCACCGCGCCGGCCAGCCCGGCGGCG
This sequence comes from Micromonospora sp. NPDC049203, assembly GCF_043197215.1. Classification (NCBI taxonomy): domain Bacteria; kingdom Bacillati; phylum Actinomycetota; class Actinomycetes; order Micromonosporales; family Micromonosporaceae; genus Micromonospora; species Micromonospora sp. NPDC049203. The sequence goes on from NZ_JBICSV010000018.1 coordinate 18,610, forward strand.
ACGCCGAGCGGGTCGAGACCGGCGCCGGGACGCAGCACCACCAGCGCGACGCCGAGCGGTGCGGCCGCGGCGGCGACCAGTGCGGGCCGGGTGGGGCGGTCGCGGAGCAGGGCGACGGTGAGCACCGCCACCAGCAGTGGCTGCGCGGCGCCGAGCACGGCGGCGGTGCCGCCGGGCAGCCGGTACGCGGCGAGGAACAGCAGCGGGAAGAACACCCCGATGTTCAGCGCGCCGAGCACTGCGGCTCGTCCCCACCAGACGCCGTGTGGTCGTCGGCGGGTCAGGGCGAGCAGCAGCAGGCCGGCCGGGAGGGCCCGGATCGCGCCGGCCCAGAGCGGCCGGTCCGGCGGGAGGAGTTCGGCGGTGACGAGGTAGGTGGTGCCCCAGGTGACAGGGGCGGCGGCGGTGAGCGCGACGTCGGTCCAGCGAGGGTTCATGGAAGCCTCCTTCTCGTGGCTAAGTATCTTAGCGCTAAGCTAATCAGGGGTTAGCGAAAAGAGGAAGTGGGACGTGCGGCACAATCGGCAGCCGTGACAGGCGACGAGGTGGACGTGATCGTCGAGCAGTGGCAACGGGAGCGGCCCGGCATGCGGCCCGAACCGATGGCCGTGTTCGGCCGCATCTACCGGCTCGCCCGGCTGGTCGGCGACGGCCAGGAGAAGGTGTACGCGGGCTGGGGCATCGGCCGGGGTGAGTTCGACGTGCTCGCAGCGCTGCGACGCTCCGGCGCGCCGTACACGCTGGCGCCGAAGGAGCTCGCCGCCTCGCTGATGCTCACCTCCGGCGGCATGACCGGGCGGCTCGACCGGCTCGAACGGGCCGGCCTGGTGCGCCGCTCGCCGGATCCGGCCGACCGGCGGGCGCTGCGGGTCAGCCTCACCGACACCGGTCGCCGGGTGGTCGAGGAGTCGGCCGAGGCCGGCCTCGCCGTGCAACGGCGGATCCTCGACGCGTTGCCGCCCGCCGACCAGGAACGGCTCGCCGATTTGCTTCGTACGTTGCTCGCAGCGGCCACGGCCGGACCCGCCGATCCGGCACAATGATCGGCACCCGTCACCGGCCGGAAGGACGCCCGTGCCCGCCACCGAACCGACGATCGTCGCCACCAGCATGGGTTTCGCCAGCCGTCGCCGTGGCCCCTGGGACGCCCGGCCCAGCGCCCTGTTCGACCTGATGGCCGAGCTGGCCGGGGCCGGTGACGCGCCCCGCGTCTGCTACCTCGGCCAGGCCACCGGCGACCAGCCGACCGGGTTCACCGTCTTCTACGGCGCCTTCGCCGGCACCCGGTTCCGCGCCTCCCACCTGGCGCTCTACCCGATGCCGAACGTCGAGGACATCCGCGCCCACCTGCTCGCGCAGGACGTCGTCTGGGTCGGCGGCGGCAGCGTGGCGAACCTCTGCGCGGTCTGGCGGGTGCACGGCCTGCCGGAGATCCTGCACGAGTGCTGGCAGGCCGGCGTGGTGCTCGGCGGGGTGTCCGCCGGCTCGATCTGCTGGCACACCGGTGGCGCCACCGACAGCTACGGCCCGACGCTGCGGCCCTTCACCGAAGGGCTGGGCTGGCTCCCGTACGGCAATGGCGTGCACTACGACAGCGAGGAGCAGCGCCGCCCGCTGATGCACCGGCTGGTCGCCGACGGCACGCTGCCGGCCAGCCACTGCACCGACGACGGCGTCGGACTGATCTACCGGGGCACCCGGCTGGCCGAGGCGGTGGCCGACCGGCCCGGCGTGGCCGCGTACGAGCTGGTCCGCGCCGAGGACGGCACCGTCCGGGAGACCCGGATCGAGCCGCGCCTGCTCTCCGCCGCGCCGGAGTGACCGGGTTCGCGGACCTGCCTGCCCGGCGCGGGTGGCGAAGCGCGTAAGCTGGTTCGTCGTGAGTCTCACCATCGGCATCGTCGGCCTGCCCAACGTGGGCAAGAGCACCCTGTTCAACGCGCTGACCAAGAACGACGTGCTCGCCGCGAACTACCCGTTCGCCACCATCGAGCCTAATGTCGGCGTGGTCGGGCTGCCCGACGAGCGGCTGGCGAAGCTGGCGGAGATCTTCTCCTCGCAGAAGGTGCTGCCGGCGCCGGTCTCGTTCGTCGACATCGCCGGACTGGTCCGGGGCGCCTCCAAGGGGCAGGGCCGCGGCAACGCGTTCCTCGCCAACATCCGCGACGCCTCGGCGATCTGCCAGGTGGTGCGTGCCTTCTCCGACCCGAACGTGGTGCACGTCGACGGCAAGGTCTCTCCGGCCGACGACATCGAGACGATCAACACCGAGCTGATCCTGGCCGACATCCAGACGCTGGAGAAGGCGCTGCCCCGGCTGGAGAAGGAGGCCAAGCTCCGCAAGGACCGGGCCGCCGCCGTCGAGGCCGCCAAGAAGGCGGTCGAGGTCCTCGACAACGGCGTGACCCTGTACGCGGGCGCCGCCGCCGCGAAGGTCGAGCTGGAACACCTGCGTGAGCTGCACCTGCTCACCACCAAGCCGTTCCTCTACGTCTTCAACGTCGACGAGGCCGAGCTGGGCAACGAGGAGTTCCTCGACGAGCTGCGCGGCCTGGTCGCGCCCGCCGAGGCGATCTTCATGGATGCCAAGATCGAGTCCGAGCTGGTGGACCTGCCCGAGGACGAGGCCCGTGAGCTGCTGGAGTCGATCGGGCAGTCCGAACCGGGCCTGAACCAGCTCGTCCGGGTGGGCTTCCGGACGCTCGGGCTCCAGACGTACCTGACGGCCGGCCCCAAGGAGGCGCGGGCCTGGACCATCCCGGTCGGCGCGACCGCGCCGGAGGCCGCCGGGGTGATCCACAGCGACTTCCAGCGCGGGTTCATCAAGGCCGAGGTGGTCTCCTACAACGACCTGGTCGAGGCCGGATCGATGGCGGCGGCCAAGGCCGCCGGCAAGGTCCGGATCGAGGGCAAGGAGTACGTCATGCAGGACGGCGACGTGGTGGAGTTCCGCTTCAACGTCTGAATCCGGCCTGTTTCCGCAGTTCAGAACGGTGGTGCCTCGCTCTGGGGCGCACCGCGGGGTGCAGCCCCCACGCCTCATCGACCGGCGGCGCGGGGTTGTGGTTACCGCGTCTCCGGCGCGGGACGCTCCGGCTTCAGGACGGCGGGTGCACGACCTGGGCAACCGAGCAGACCTTGCCCGGTCCGCCAGCGTCCGAACGTGTGTCGAGGGCCGTCTTGATGTGGCGGGTCGGGCGGTAGCCCGCTCCTCAGGAGGGCGGGCCGGCGGGCGAACGGGATGGCCTCAGGCTGACAAGCTCTTCAATGTCAGTTTTCTTCCGCATCAACGACCGCCTCAATGTCGGCGCCAGAAGGAGTATCGAGCCAATCCGTGATTTTCCCATCCATTCCACAGCCTTCTATGACGTTCTTGCCCCCTACCGACTTCTCGTGGAACCTGTAACAGTCGCCCTTGGTGGCAATCCATAGAAATTTGTCTTTCCGCGTCGCCCATGGAAACGTCACGGCCCAGCCATCGCAGTCCTTGTCCTTGTTTGCTTCGAAAACATCGCCCGCGCCCTGTTCGGAATTCACTGTCATTACAGGGCGGTTTGAATCGTTCCGCACGACTCCCAGCTTTGCCATGGCTCCACTCCTCAATGGCTGGTTTGCTCGGAAACTTCATTGCCAAACCAGAAGATACCGTCCAGGCCCCAGGGTGTGCGGAAAATCGAAAAATATCGACAACGGCGGCGGCGCCAGGCTGGATACGGAGTGCGCGGACCTGCTCAAGGAGCGCCCAGAGGGCGAATGCGCGACTTGTGAACGTGGGGCAGCGAGCAGTAAAGCGGCAGCACAAGAAAACGGCTCAAGTGCGACTGCGGCTTCGGCAGCGAACTGGTCGCCCGGGGCACGGTGAACGGCGAATTCGAGCTCTGCTGGGAGCTGGCGGACAAGCCGGCCGACATGTGGACGTGCGTGGCGGCGACATCGGATGCCGGACCGGAGAACGCTATCCGGGGCATGGTGGGCCTGCTTCTGGGTGTGCTGGATGGGCACCGGGGCGGTCGCCGGCCCGCTCGCGCGTACCGGCGACCGCCACCCGTACCTGCCGTCAGGCGTTCGCCCGGCGGATGGCCGCCATGCCTCCGATCGCGGCCACCACCGCCACCAGGGCGGGCCACCCCACCAGCAGGCTGACCTGGTGCTGGCTGCTCAACCACTGCCAGATGTCGCCGAACCAGTCCTGCCAGATGACCAGCGCGGTGAGCAGGCCGGCCACCAGGATCAGGGCCGCGCCGGCACCGAGCAGGCCGTTCATGCCGAACCGGACGTACCAGACGGCGACGAAGATGGAGACGAAGTTCAGGAACAGGAACGGCACCGCGTAGACGGCGATCTGCAACAGCCCGTTGTCGACGTCGATGTACGGGATCCGGAAGAACCGGAGCTCGATCCCGAAGCCGCCGGTGGCGCCCTCGATCAGGTTGAGCAGGTAGAGCAGGACGCCGTAGGCGACCGCCTGCACCACGTTGACGAGCACCGTGGCGAGGTAGAAGGTGCGCCGGGTGACGCCCATGCCGAGGGCGAACGGGAACACCTGGCTGATCGATGCGGCGGCGACGATCGAGCAGACGATGTAGAGGCTGGCCAGACCGCCCGTGGTGTTCTTGCCCGGCGCCGCCTCGTCGATCGAGGCGAAGATCAGCAGGTTGACGCCGAGCGAGATGGCCATGATGCCCCACGGCCAGGCCAGCTGGCCGATCCAGGCGATGGTGTGCATCCGGGCGACGTCGAGGATGCGAGTCATCGGGAGTTCGTCCTTTCCGTCGTCAGGCGCACCACGGCCTGCTGCAGCGATACCGGTGCCAGGTCGATGCCGAGCTTCTTGGCGCGCAGCCGTTCGGCGTTGTCGAACGAGCCGCGTAGCGTCGTCCGGGCGGCGCCGCCGAGCTGTTCGCGGTGCAGCACCGCGTACGCGGTCCCGAACTCGTCCACCGCCTCGGCGGGGCCGGTCGCCTCCATCACCTCGCCGCGCAGGTCGTCGCTGGGCGCGTCGAGCAGCAGCCTGCCGTGATCGAGCAGCACCACGTGCTCGATCAGGTCGGCCACCTCGTCGATGAGGTGCGTGGAGAGCACGACGGTGCGCGGGTTCTCGGCGTAGTCGACCAGCAGCCGGTCGTAGAAGAGCTGCCGGGCCACCGCGTCGAGACCGAGGTACGGCTCGTCGAAGAAGGTCAGCGGCGCCCGTGCGGCCAGGCCGATCGTGACGCCCAGCGCGGACGTCATACCGCGGGACAGCTTGCGCACGTTGCGCTTGCGTGGCAGCTCGAAGTCGTCCACGAGGGACTGCGCGAAGTCCTCGTCCCAGTTCGGGAACAGCCGCCCGGCCAGGCTCAGGACGTGCCGGACCTGGTAGGCGGCCGGGTACGTCTGGCTCTCCTTGATGAAGACCACCCGCGACAGCGCCCGCTCGTTCTCGTACGGCCGCTCGCCGAAGAGTGTCAGGTCGCCACTGGAGACGCTCTGCTGGCCGGTGATCAGCTGCATCAGCGTCGTCTTTCCGGCACCGTTGCGGCCGAGGAGGCCGTAGATCTTGTTTCCCGTCAGGGTGAAGGTGACGTTGTCGAGAGCGGCCACGTCGCCGTACCGCTTCGTGAGGCCGGCAGCCGCCACGACGCTCATCGTTGCTCCTCCCATGTCTCGATGAGCTTCTTCAGCTCCTCGGTGCCGATGCCCAATTTTCGGGCCTCCTCGATGAGGGGCCGCACGTACTGGTCGGAGAACTCGTGCCGGCGACGCTCTCGGAGTGTTTCGCTGGCCCCCGTTGCCACGAACATTCCGATTCCCCGGCGTTTGTAGAGAATCCCGTCATCGACCAGGCGGTTGATCCCCTTGGCAGCGGTCGCCGGATTGATCCGGTGAAACGCCGCCAGCTCGTTTGTGGACGGCACCTGGGTCTCCTCCGCGTACGTCCCGTCGATGATCGAGTTCTCGATCAGCTCCGCGATCTGGACGAAGATCGGCCGACCGTCATCCATACCAGCTCCGTTGGTTCATTACTCATGTAGTTAACCATCGCACCGCCGCGCCGCCCCGTCAAGTGCCTTAGGGGTTCGCGCCGTGGAACTGAGGATCGACGAGAGTACGCGCCAGGCACGGGAGTTCGTCTGCGGCTGTTGCGACACCGCCGCGGAGCGGACCTGGGCCGACATCCGCACCGATGACGCGACAGTGGCCGTCTACTTCGCGAGCTGCTACCACCACGACGGCGCGCACGAGGTCTGGATCGACGCGATCCTGGGCAGCTGGGGCCGCGACGACGTCGACGACCACGTCACCTTCGGCTGCCGGGTCGGGCCGGTGGCCGGCTCGCCGGGGCCGGCCGCGACGCTCGTCAACGGTGGTGAGGTCGCGGGGGACAGCCCGATCTTCGGCCGCAAGCTCAGCCGCGAGGAAGGGCTGACCCATCCCCGGCTCGCCGAGTTCTGGCAGATGGTCGACCTGATCCTGGAGCGGGACGCCCTGGTGCGCCGTCACCTGGCCGGCACCTGACCAGCCCGGTGATCAAGGGGTTTACGTCACCCGGACCAGGCCGACCGGACACCAACTCCTTGATCACCGGGGTGAGCCGGGGGCGGAGGCGGGGGAGGGCGGGGGCGGGGGTCAGATCTCTGGGCTGCGGCGTTCGATCAAGGTTACGTCTCGCCAGGTGCCGTGGTGGCGGCCGACCCGCTCGCGGGTGCCGACGACGCGGAAGCCGCACGCCGCGTGCAGCGCGAGACTCGCGGTGTTCTCCGGGAACACGCCGGACTGGATGGTCCAGATCCCGGCCGCCTCGGTGGAGGCGATCAGCGCCTCCAGCAGCGCCCGGCCGACCCCGCGCCCGCGCCCCCTCGGGTGCACGTAGACGGAGTGCTCGACCACGCCGGCGTAGACGCAGCGGTCGGAGACCGCCGAGCAGGCCACCCAGCCGAGTACGTCGCCCGCCTCGTCGAGCGCCACCCAGCGGTGGCCGGGCAGCCGTCCAGCGGTGAACCGCGTCCAGTCCGGCGGCTCGGTCTCGAACGTGGCGTTCCCCTCGGCGATGCCCAGGCGGTAGATCTCCAGCACGGCGTCGGCGTGCGAGTCGTCCATGGCGGCGACGGTGACTGTCATCGGTCCCTCCTGCCCGGGACCGCGCAGACCCCGGCGGCGTCAGCGTATCGGCGCAGGCCGAGGGCCGGGACGCGAAACCCCGGCCCTCGGCGTGACCGCTACCGGCGCCGGTAGACGGAGATGTGCGCGCTGCTGTCCGCGTCGAACGGCGACCGGTCCCAGTCGGCGTACCGCTCGGTGAGCCGGAGCCCGGCCCGCTCCGCCAGCTCGTCGATCTGCTCCGGCCAGGCGTACCGCATGGCGAACGGCTTCAGGTGCACGCCGGCGGCGTCGAACGTGACGGTCTGCCGCACGAACGTCTGCGCCGCCCGGTCGTACCGGTGCATGCGGATGGTGGCCGAGTCCTCGGTCACCTCCCGCACCTGGACCTGCTCGTCCCGGTCGAAGTCCGCCGGGTCGGGCACGAAGGTCTCGATGACGAACGCCCCGCCGGGCGCGAGCACCCGGGCGACGTTGCGGAAGCACGCCGCCTGGCGCTCCTCCGAGACCAGGTTGAACAGCGTGTTGAACACCAGGAAGACCAGACGGTACGGCCCCGGGACGGGGACGTCCGCCATGTCGCCGATGGTGACCGGCATGTCGGCGCCGCCGGGCTTGGCGCGCAGGTGCGCCACCATCTCCGGGGACGCCTCGACGCCCTCCACGGCCAGGCCGCGCGCGGCGAGTGGCAGGGCCACGCGGCCGGTGCCCACAGCCAGTTCGAGCACCGGACCGCCCTCGGCCAGCGGGGCGAGGAAGTCGACGGCCGGGGCCGGGTCGGGATTGCCGGGGCCGTCGTAGGTGGCGGCCCAGAGCCGGCCGAACAGGCCGGGATCGTCGAAGAGGGACATCACGCGCCCTCCCGCCGGGCGGACGGGACAGGACGCGGCGCGAGGTCAGTGACCTCCGCCGGAATGGGGTACGACAACACGAAGCCTCGTTTCGGATGGGGTGACGACGGGGCGGCTGGGCTTCGCAGCGTGTGGCATGGCGGTGCTCCCTCCGGTCGGCTTCGCGGGTTCAGCAGAACAGCCACCGGCCCGGGCGACAACCGGATTACGCCCGCAACGCGTCGTCCACGCCGGTCTCCCGGCGGCCGAGGTGCACCGGGTCACGCCCGGTGAGCACGTCCACGGCGGCCTTCACGCACGCCCCGTACTCCCGGGTGGAGCTGATCCGCCACTGGCGGGCGTACCGGCGGGCGGTGTCGTCACCGACGCCGACGGCCTCGATGCCGGCGTCCCGGCAGAGCGCCACCGCGCGCGGCAGGTGGAACGACTGGGTGACCACTGTGGCCCGCCGCACGCCGAAGACCCGGTACGCGCGCACGCACGAGTCGTACGTGTCGAACCCGGCGTGGTCCAGCACCGTCTTCTCCGCCGGCACACCCCGCTCGACGAGCCAGCGCCGCATCGCGTCCGGCTCGTCGTAGTCCCAGTCCATGTGGTCGCCGGAGAGCAGGAGCGCCTTGACCTTGCCGGCGGCGTACAACTGGCGGGCGGTCTCCAGCCGGCCGGCCAGGAATGGCGACGGCGTGCCGTCCGGTTCCACCTTGGTGCCCAGCACCACTGCCACCGGCGTCTCCGGCGCGCCAGCGGCGTCGAACAGGTGGCCCTCGGCCGTGTCGCGGACCCAGGTCACGCTGGCGACGGTCGCGGCGCCCAGCAGCAGCGCGACGGCGGTGGCGAGCACCAAGAGGCGGCCGGCCAGGCGTACGGCCCGCCGGTGCGCGCCGCGCCAGACCCGCCACCGCGCCGTCAGCCCTCGCATGGCGGCGATTGTGCCAGGCGGGTCAGGAGATGTGGTGCAGGATCACGTTGTGGACGTGGTGGCTCTTCTGCTCGCCCCGGAACTCGACCTCGTAGGTGTGCGTGCCGACGTGCACAGCGATCGACCCGGTGGAGAAGAACGAACCACCCCAGGACTTGTTGCTCACCACGCTCACGCTGGTGATCTTCGAGTACGGGATGCTGGTGATCGCGTACCGCTTGCCGACGAAGGAGCGGTCCTGGATGATCACGCGCCGGTCGGTCAGGCCGATGAAGCCGGTGCCGGTGCCGATCGCGTCGTAGACGGCGATGATCTGCTCACCGGGCAGCAGCCCGCTCTGGATCTGCTGGAACTGTTCCTTGCGGTCGTACGTGGGGCCAGACATGCACCACAGGGTAGGCGGGACGCGCCAGCGCTCAGTGCTCGGTGACCGCCCGGACCGCGTCCTCGATGCGCGCGGCGAGCAGCACCTCACCCTCGGTGAGCGGTTCGCCGTCGTCGTGCCCGAGCCGGATCTGGGTGCGGTCGGCCCGGCGGCTGATCTCGGGGCGCAGCCGCAGCGCGTCGGCGACCACCGCCACCCGCTCGGTGAGCGCGGCGTGCTGCGTGTCGTCGAGGACGATCGTGCGGCGGATCTGTTCGCCCTCGCGCGTCCATCCGGACAGCAGGGCGAGTGCGTCGCTGAGATAGTCGTGCTTCGCACGGCCGCTGAACAGCACGCGCATCACCGCACCTCCCAGGCGTCGTTGCCGGCTTGTGGCCAAATCGTCGCCATCCCGTGTCCCAGTCGACGCCCTCTAGTCTCTCGCCGCTCAGATGGTGTGTCCACGCCCACACTTCCGTGTTCTGCTGACCTGACGGCCGACGCAGCTACCCAAACCGCCGATTGATCTGGCACGCTGGTGGCCCGTGCGGACCGAACGGGTTAGCGGAAGCGGGCAGGCCGACCGGCGGGAGCCGAGGGTGGTCGTCGGGGCGGCGATCATCGAGGGCGGCCGGGTGCTGGCATGCGAGCGCTCCGCGCCCCCCGAGGTGGCGGGGCGTTGGGAGTTCCCGGGCGGAAAGGTCGAGCCGGGCGAGGCCGAGACCGACGCGCTGGCCCGGGAGTGCGTCGAGGAACTGGGCGTACGGGTGTCCGTCGGCGCCCGTGTCGGCCGCGACGTGCGGATGGCGCACGGCCGGTCCGTGCTGCGCGTCTACGCCGCCCGTCTGCTGCACGGTGACGAGCCGAAGGCGCTGGAGCACGCCGAGCTGCGCTGGCTGTCCGCCGCCGAGCTGGACAGCGTCGACTGGCTGCCGGCCGACGTGCCGATCGTGGCCGCGCTGCGACCGCTGCTCGACGCCTCCTGAACGAGCACGGCACGGGCCGGGCCGTCCGGAGAACCGGACAGCCGGGCGGAAACGGGACGAGGGCCCGCGGCGTGTGCCGCTGGCCCCCGTCATCGTCGTGCTGCTGTTCAGTGCTTCGGCTCGTCCTGCTGCGGGTGAGCGAAGTTGAGGTGCTCCGGCGGCAGCGGGAACGTCACGTCGTCGCCGAACGGCGACGGCGCGGCGGCCTTGTTGAACGTCAGCTCGGTCAGCGGCAGCCGGCCGTTGGCGTCCACCGCCGGGGCGGTCGGGTGCGGCACCTCGCGGTGCCAGTTGACGCCCTGCTGCGCCTGACGCTCGGCGGCGCTGTCGTGCGAGCCGCCCGCGTGCGAGTGCACCCCGGCGGCGTGCGAACCGCCGCCGTGCGCGTGCGCCCCGCCGTGCGCCCCTCCGGACGTGCCGGTACCGCTCGAATGCCCGCTGGTCGCGCTGGTCTGAGGCACCTGACCCCTCCGGAAGATCTTGTTACCGAGCCACACAAGGGGATCGTACCTGCGGTCGACGACCCGTTCCTTCATGGGGATGATCCCGTTGTCGGTGATCTTGATGTGCTCGGGGCAGACCTCGGTGCAGCACTTGGTGATGTTGCAGAATCCGAGCCCCATGTCCGACTGCGCGTACTCGCGCCGGTCGGTACGCGCGTCGAGCGGGTGCATGTCCAGCTCGGCCGCCCGGATGAAGAACCGGGGCCCGGAGAACGCCGGCTTGTTCTCGTCGTGGTCGCGGATCACGTGGCAGACGTTCTGGCACAGGAAGCACTCGATGCACTTGCGGAACTCCTGCGAGCGCTCCACGTCGACCTGCTGCATCCGGTAGTCGCCGGGTGCCACGTCGGCCGGCGGCGCGAACGCCGGGGTCTCCCGGGCCTTCTCGTAGTTGAACGAGACGTCGGTGACCAGGTCCCGGATCACCGGGAAGGTGCGCAGCGGGGTGACCGTGACGGTCTCCGACTCCTCGAACGTCGACATCCGGGTCATGCAGCCCAGCCGCGGCTTGCCGTTGATCTCCATCGAGCAGGAGCCGCACTTGCCGGCCTTGCAGTTCCACCGGCACGCCAGGTCCGGCGCCTCGGTGGCCTGGAGCCGGTGGATCACGTCGAGGACGACCTCGCCCTCGTTCACCTCGACCGTGTAGTCCCGCAGGTCACCGCCGGTCTCGTCGCCCCGCCAGATGCGGAACTGGCGCTTACTTCCCATCAGTTGTTCGCCTCCTCGGTGAGGGCGTCGAACTCGGCGAGTTCCTCGTCGGTTAGGTACTTGGCCAGCTCTGCCCGGTCGAACAGCCCGATCAGCTCCGGCCGCATCTCCGGCAGCGGCTTCTCGGTGAGCCGGACCGCGTCACCGTCCAGCGAACAGACCAGGTTGACCCGCCGCCACTTCGGGTCCATCGCCGGGTAGTCCTCCCGGGTGTGCCCGCCGCGCGACTCCCGCCGCTCCAGCGCCGCCATCGCGGTGCACTCCGAGACCACGAGCATGTTGCGCAGGTCAAGCGCCAGGTGCCAGCCCGGGTTGTAGCGCCGGCCGCCGACCGCGCTCACCTTCGCCACCCGCTCCCGCAGCTCGGCCAGCCTGCGCATGGCGTCCTCCAGCTCGCTCTCCCGGCGGATGATGCCGACCAGGTCGCCCATCACCGCCTGGAGGTCCTGCTGGAGCTGGTAAGGACTCTCGCCGGTGTCCCGCTGCAACGGCGCCAGCGCCGTCTCCACCGCGGCCTCGACCGCCGCCACCGACACCGCCGGGCGGGCGGTGAGCTGGTCGGTGTACGTGGCCGCGTGCCCGCCCGCGCGCTTGCCGAAGACCAGCAGGTCGGACAGGGAGTTGCCGCCGAGCCGGTTCGAGCCGTGCATGCCGCCGGACACCTCACCGGCGGCGTAGAGGCCGCGCACCGAGCCGTACGCCGCTCCGGAGTCCGGGTCCACCTCGACGCCGCCCATCACGTAGTGACAGGTCGGGCCGACCTCCATCGGCTCCTTGGTGATGTCGACGTCGGCCAGCTCCTTGAACTGGTGGTACATCGACGGCAGGCGGCGGCGGATCTCCTCGGCCGACTTACGGGAGGCGATGTCCAGGTAGACGCCGCCGGCCGGCGTACCCCGGCCCTCCTTGACCTCGCTGTTGATCGCGCGGGCGACCTCGTCGCGGGGCAGCAGCTCCGGCGGACGCCTGTTGTTGTCCGGGTCGGTGTACCAGCGGTCCGCCTCCTCCTCGGTCTCCGCGTACTGCTTGCGGAACACGTCCGGGACGTAGTCGAACATGAACCGCTTGCCCTCGGAGTTCTTCAGCACCCCGCCGTCGCCGCGTACCGACTCGGTGACCAGGATGCCCTTCACCGACGGCGGCCAGACCATGCCGGTCGGGTGGAACTGGAGGAACTCCATGTTGATCAGCGTGGCCCCGGCGCGCAGCGCCAGCGCGTGGCCGTCGCCGGTGTACTCCCACGAGTTCGAGGTGACCTTGTAGGACCGTCCGACACCGCCGGTGGCCAGCACCACCGCCGGCGCCTCGAAGAGGATGAACTCACCGGACTCGCGGTAGTAGCCGAACGCGCCGGCGATCCGGTCGCCGTCGAGCAGCAGCTCGGTGATCGTGGTCTCGGAGAAGACCCGGATCCGCGCGTCGTAGCTGCCGAACTCCTGCTTGTCCTCCTGCTGGAGCGAGACGATCTTCTGCTGGAGCGTCCGGATCAGCTCCAGGCCGGTCCGGTCGCCGACGTGCGCCAGGCGCGGGTACTCGTGGCCACCGAAGTTGCGCTGCGAGATCTTCCCGTCCTTGGTGCGGTCGAACAGCGCGCCGTACGTCTCCAGCTCCCAGATCCGCTGCGGCGCCTCCTTGGCGTGCAGCTCGGCCATCCGGAAGTTGTTGAGGAACTTGCCGCCGCGCATGGTGTCCCGGAAGTGCACCTGCCAGTTGTCGCGCGAGTTCACGTTGCCCATCGCGGCCGCCGCGCCGCCCTCGGCCATCACCGTGTGCGCCTTGCCGAACAGCGACTTCGAGATGATCGCGGTCTTCTTGCCCGCCAGCCGGGCCTCGATCGCCGCGCGCAGGCCGGCGCCCCCGGCCCCGATCACGACGACGTCGTAGTGGTGTCGTTCGATTCGCGTCTCAGTCATGTCCAGGCTCTCAGTTGATGAACCGCAGGTCGTTGATCCAGCCGGCGGCGACCGCCATCACGTAGAAGTCGGTGAGCGCCAGCGTGCCCAGGGTGATCCAGGCGAGCTGCATGTGCCGGACGTTCAACCAGGACACCCCGGTCCACGCCTTGTAGCGCATCGGGTGCTTCGAGAAGTGCTTGAGCCGTCCGCCGATGATGTGCCGGCAGGAGTGGCAGGAGATCGTGTACGCCCACAGCATCACCACGTTGCCGACCAGGATGATGTTGCCCAGGCCGAAGCCGAAGCCCTCGGGGGAGTGGAAGGCCAGGATCGCGTCCCAGGTGTTGATCAGCGAGATGATCGCGGCGGCGTAGAAGAAGTAGCGGTGCAGGTTCTGCCCGAGCAGCGGGAACCGCGTCTCGCCGCTGTACGACTGGTGCCCGTCCGGCACCGCGCAGGCCGGCGGCGACAGCCAGAACGACCGGTAGTACGCCTTGCGGTAGTAGTAGCAGGTGAGGCGGAACAGCAGCAGGAACGGCAGGGTGAGCGCCGCGTCCGGGATGATCCACCAGCCGGGCAGGAACTGCCCGAAGTGCGAGGAGCCCTCGACACAGCGGTCGGTGACGCAGGGGGAGTAGAACGGCGTCAGGTAGTGGTACTGCTCCACCCAGTACCACTTGTGCATGAAGACCCGGACCGTCGCGTAGATGACCCACGCGCTGAGCCCCACCACTGTGATCAGCGGGGCGAGCCACCATCTGTCGGTCCGCAACGTCTTCGCCGCGATGGCGGCGCGTGCCCGCCCTCCCCGCGGCTGCGGTCTCGGCGTCCTGGCCGACGTAGTTGTCATTCGAGTCATCTCCCTGACGTCACTGTCACGTCCTGCGCACGCGCGAGGCCACACCGGCGAACCGGTGTGGCTAAGTGACACACGTTACGCCGATCTTCACGGCCCGGCCGCGCAACGCAGTGTCCCGTGTGTCCCGCAGCTTGGAAAGAGTCAGTTCATGATCAATGTGTCGGGTCGGTCGAACGGTGCGCCGAGCGGTGTCCTGGCACGTTCGGAGCGCGGCGTCACCCGGACGCGCCGCCGGTGAAGTGCCAGGAGGACAGCCGCAGCGTCGGCGCCTCGTACCAGGAGCCGTCGACGCGGCCCGGCTGGCGCACCGCCGCCCGGCCCAGGCCGAGCACCCGGCCCGGCCCCAGCGCCCGGGGATACGACTCGGTGAACCGGAAGTCGCGTACCGCGCGGGTCGGCACGCCGTCCTCGACCAGCCACACCCCGTTGCGGGTCAGCCCGGTGACCACCAGCTGCTTCGGGTCCAGCACGCGGGTGTACCAGAAGTCGCTCACCAGCAGCCCGCGCCGCACCCCGGCCACCAGCGCGGCGGTGTCCGGGTCGCCCACCGCCCCGGTCACGCCCGCGCTCACCGGCCCGGCCGCGACACCCGCGCCCGCATCGGCGACGCGCGGGTCCGCCGACAGGCGGATGTTGTGCGGGATCGGCCCGAAGGTCGCGCTGCCCGGCATACCGTGGCCGGTGGACCCGGTGCCCGCCGCCGCGCCGCCGCGCCTGTCGTACGCCACCGCGCCGGTGGTGCCCCTCTCGACCAGCGGCAACGCCCGCCGGGGTGTGCCCTCCAGGTCGAACGGCAGGGTGCCGGCGTGCAGCGGGTCGTCCACCAGCGTCACCGCCGGGTCGAACTGGGCGGTGCCCGGCTCGGCGAAGGACTGCCGTTCGGCGTACCGCTTGCCGTTGAAGCCGTACCAGGCCAGGTTCTGCAGCAGGTCGGCGACGGCGGCCGGTTCGAGCACCACCTCGTAGTGCCCGGGCGGCAGCTCGACCGGGTCGGCCGCGGCTCGCGCCTTCGCCGCCGCGCGGGCGCCGAGCGCCGCGCCGTCGAGGTCGGCCAGCCGGTCGGCGCAGAGCCGCGCCACCCCGTCCGCGCCGCCGGCCCGGGCGATGCCGTCCATCGCCGCCTCGGCCGCCCGTCCGGTCGCCGTGTGCCCGGCGGAGTTGGCGAACGCCCCCGACCGGTACGCGGTGCGGCAGTAGCCGGCCGCCTCCAGTCCTTCGACCGCTTCCACGAACGCGCGCACCCGCTCGGCCCGCTCGTCGGGCGAGGCGAACGCGGTGGCCTCGTCGACGGCCGGGCCGGACGGCACCGGCGTCGGCGCGGTGAGGCCCGGCCAGGCCGGGTCGGGCGGCGCGAGCCGGGCCGCGGCCCGGGTCCGCTCGACGAGCGCGGCCAGCCCGTCGGCGTCGACCCGGCTGCCGCTGCCGGTCGCGGTCCGCCCGTCCACGTGCAACCGCAGGTGTACGGCGACACCGGTCTCGGCCACGTTCTGGTGGATGAACGAGTTGGCGAACCGGGTCAGCGCCAGGTCGGAACGGGTCACCAGCACCTCGGCCTCGGCGGCCGGACCGGCCGTGTGCCGGACCAGGTCCACCACCCCGGCGGCGATCTCCAGCTCGGCGCTCATGCCGGCACTCCGCTTCGCTCCGTGCCGCCATGAGGCACCGTCGCCCTGAGCCTGCTGATTCGCTCGCTGCGCTCGCTCATGACGCCACTCCGCTTCGCTGCGTGGCGCCATGAGGCACCGTCGCCCTGAGCCTGCTGATTCGCTCGCTGCGCTCGCTCATGCCCGCACCCCCACCCGGACGCCGCGGAACCGGGCCGGCGCGGCCGGGTGGCCGGTGTGCCCGACCTGGCCGGGCTGCCCCTTCCCGCAGTTGGGCGTGCCCCAGGCGACCGTCTCCGAGGAGAGCATGTCCATCGAGCGCCAGAAGACCGGCCCGATGCCGGTGTAGGTCGGGTTGCGCAGCATCCGCCCCCGGCGGCCCTTCTTCACCTCCCAGCCGACCTCGCAGCCGAACTGGAAGTTGAGCCGCTTGTCGTCGATGGACCAGGAGCGGTTGACGTCCATCAGCACCCCGTCGTCGGTGGCCGCGATGATCTCGTCGAGCGTGTGGGGGCCGGGTTCCAGGCCCACGTTCGTCATCCGCACCATCGGCAGCCGGGCCCAGCCGTCGGCCCGTACGCTGCCGCCGTAGTCCAGGCCGGCGACGGCGGCCGAGTCCCGGCCGGCGAGCACCCCGACCCACCGTCCCTCGCGCACCGCGTCGCGGGCGACCGCCGGTGAGCCCTCGTCGTCGTAGCCGAAGCTGCCCAGCGCGCCCGGGATGGTCGGGTCGATCGTCACGTTCATCAGCTCCGAGCCGTAACGCAGCGAGCCGAGCCGGGCCAGGTCGAGCCAGGACGTGCCGGCGAACGCCGCCTCCCAGCCGAGGATGCGGTCCAGCTCGATGGCGTGCCCGACCGACTCGTGGATCTGAAGCGCGAGCTGCTCGCCGCCGAGGATCAGATCGGTCTCGCCGGCCGGACAGAGCGGCGCGGTCAGCAGCTCGCGGGACTCCTCGGCGATCCGGGCGGCGTGCGCGGCCAGGTCCAGCGAGGTGACCAGCTCCCAGCCGGTGGTGCCGTACTGCCCCCGGTAGCTCGGGTAGGACCGGCGCTGGGTCTCGCCGTCACCGATCGAGGTGGCCGAGATCCCGCCGCCGCACTCCCGGATGCGCTGGTCGATGCGGTGCCCCTCGCTGGAGACGAACCACTTCGAGGTGTCCCAGATCTGATAGAGCCCCTCGCCCAGGTCGGCGCCGTGCTCGCGCATCGTGGCGGTGGCCCGGACCAGCAGGTCGCCCTTGTCCGACAGCGGCACCCCGAGCGGGTCGACGGCGCACTCCGAGGCCCAGCTCGCCACCGTCGCCTCGACCGGCACCAGGTCGATCGGCGGGCCGGGAACCCGGGCGCTCGCGGTGGCGATCGCCGCGGCACGCCGGCCGGCGTCGCGGGCCGCGGCGTCGGACAGATCGGGTACGGCGTGGAAGCCCCAACCCGACCCGACGAGCGCGCGTACGCCCAGCCCGATGCTCTCGTCCTGGCTCAGCTCCTCGATGTCGCCGTTGCGTGCCGACATCGACTCGTAGCGGCGGTGCATGACACGGGCGTCGGCGTAGCGGGCGCCCGCGTCGAGGGCGGCCTGGACGGCGGCGGTCGCCGCGTCGAACTCGCTCATGCGTTCGACCCTAGGCGAGCGCACCGACATCCGTCAGGGGACGAGGTCATCCGGCGGCGCGGCCGGTTGTCGCGAAATCGACGCCGGTCAGGGCGGTTGCGGGGCAACCGGAATCGGTCAACGCTGATAAGAAATCCCCATGTCTGCCACTTCCGCGCACCGACTACTCCGCGGTGCGTTGACGCTCGTCGTCATGGTTGCCGCGACCATGTTCGGCGCCACTGCCGCCCACGCCGCGGCCCCACGACTCGGGCTGACCGCCCTCGCCTTCGCCGACACCACTGTGGACGCGACGGGTGACTACGCCGCCAACAAGCTGACCTGGACGGTCACCAACTCCGACCCGGACGCCGACTTCGTCTTCGGCACGGTCACGATGCGCATGCGCAGCACGGTCACCGGCGAACTGGTCGGTCACGACTGGATTGCGCGCTACGCGTACCAGGAGACCTGCTGCAGTGACGCCGTGTACGAGTCGGGGACGCCGCAGCGGTCCACCTACTCCTTCGACCTCCCGGTCCGGCGCTACTCCGACGCGGACACCGCCCTGTGGGAGGTCACCAAGGTCACTATCGGTTACCGGGGCACCACGGCCACGGTCTCCGGGGTCCGCCTCCAGGCGTTCGGCTACCAGTTCACGGCCCGGACGCTGATCGACTCATCCGGGCCGAGCGCCGACTCGATCTCGTTGAACTCGTTCCTGCGCCGCCCCTACCTCTACATGGGGAACGGTCCGGCGACTGTGACCTATGACTTCACCGTGCAGGACTGGCAGTCCGGCTTCTGGAAGGGCACGATCCGGCTGGCCGGTCCGGGCGGCGCGAGCATCACCACGGCCTTCACCTGGGAACGTGAGGAATACAGCACGGGTCTGCGGTGCGGCCGGGTCAGCAGCGGCCAGCAGGACGGCGTCTACATGGCGTGCGCTGTCGACGTGGCGTTGCCCTCGGACACGGCCACCGGCAACTGGCGGGTGGCGGCCCTGGTGCTCCGGAACAATGCCGGCGGGACGACCACCTACAAGAATCCGACGGCGCCGTCCGTCACCACCACGACGAACTCCACGCTGCGAGCGAGCGACTTCGCGGTGAGCCCGAACCCGGTGGACAACTGGCGTGACTCGGTGATGACCGATGTCAGCATGGTCGTGACCGACGCGCGGAAGGGGCTCTCGACCATTCAGCTCGACCTCGTCGGCGGCTGCCAGCAGTACGGCCTGCCCACCACGAGGGCGGACGGTCGTGTGGCGGTACGGGTCATGGTCTACCAGCAGACCGAGGAGTGCGTGGTCGAGGGCTTGGCGGTGGTCGACGGCGCGGGCAACGTGGCGCTGTACGGAAGCATGTACCGCGCCCCGGATCCGGGGTTGACCATCACGCGGGTGCCGAGCACCAACCCGCCGATGGCGCGGAGCGCCACTCTCGACCCGTCCTCGGTGCCGTCGAGCGAGGTGGGGCAGTCCTCGGTCAAGCTCACCATCGACGCCGAGGTGCAGGTCGCACCGATCAACGGCGTGGGTGTCTACCTGTACGACGCCGACGGTGACATGGTGTCCCAGTCCTTCGGGGGCATCAACCAGGCGCCCGACGGGACGGTGACCACCTGGGTCTACCTTCCGTGGCAGGGGTTGTCCCCGGGGAGGTACACGGTGGGATTCGTGCTGAGTGACGCCGCCCGGGCCAGCACCGCCTGGAACATGCCGGATCGCCCGGACAGCCGCACGCTGCCCGGTGGTCCGGTGGTCCTCACCGTCACCGAAGGCTGATGTGTCTCCCGGTGGGCGGGCCGAGCCCGCCCACCGGGGGCACGTGCGGTGAGTGCGGATCTGCGGCAGGATCGGCTGATCGGAGACCATGTCGTTACGCTCCGGCCGCTGACAGCTCGCGCTTTGTAGCTTATTTTCACCTTCGGTGATTTCCTGTAGGTTCTCTTCATCACCGAAGGGGAGGCGGTCAATGGGCAGGTCGGAGGCGGTGCCGTCCGGGGAGCCGGACCGCCCGGAGGTGCCGGAGCAGCGCTCCGGCGACGGTCCCTATCTCCAGGTCAGGGATCTGCGGGTGCGGTTCGACACCGAGGACGGTGTGGTGTGGGCCGTGGACGGTGTGTCGTTCGCGG
>NZ_JBICSV010000019.1:0-37841 GCF_043197215.1 Micromonospora sp. NPDC049203
CCGCCCGCCCCCCCCCCCCCCCCCCCCGGGCGGGCGGGGCGGCGCCGGGGGGGGGCGGGGCGGGGCGCGCGCGGGGGGGGGGGCGGGGCCCGCCCCCCCCCCCCCCCCCCCCCCCCCCCCCCCCCCCCCCCCCCCCTCGGGGGGAGGAAAGATCAGAGGCTGCCGAACGTGTCGTACCGGATGTGGTCGGGCGGTACGTCGTCGGCGGCGAGCGCCCGCAGGGTGGCCCGGACCATGCCCGCCGAGCCGGAGACGTAGCAGTCGTGCGTGGTCCACGGGCCGTACCGGGTGACCACCTCGGAGACCTCACCGAGTTCGCCGCCGAATCCCGGGTCCTCGCTGCACGAGGGCGTCACCGACAACCACGGGTGGGACGCCACCAGGTCCTCCAGGCCGGGCAGCCCGTACAGCTCGTCCGGGCGGCGGGCGCCGTAGAAGACGTGCACCCAGCGGGTCCGGTTGACCCGGGTCAGCTCCTCCACCAGCGCCTTGATCGGCGCCAGGCCGACCCCGCCGGCCACGCAGAGCACATCCCGGGTGGAGTCCGGGTCCAGCGTCATCGAGCCCATCGGCGCGGCCACCCGCAGCAGGTCGCCCGGCTTGGTGCGGCGCACCAGCGCGCCGGACACCCAACCGGCCGCGCCCGGCGGCGTACGCACGTGGAACTCCAGCACGTTCTCCTCGTTCGGCGCGTTCGCCACCGAGTACGTCCGCCACACCCGCGGGTGGTAGCGGGGCACCTCCACGCTCACGTACTGGCCGGCCAGCCAGGGCAGCGGATCCTGGAGCGCACGCACGGTCAGCACCGCCGTGTCCGGGCCGTACCGCTCGTGCGTCAGCACCTCCGCGTGCCAGAACGGCGGGTTCTCGTCGGCCGCCGAGCCGGCGAGCATCCGCGCGCTGATGCTCGCGTACGCCTCCCGCCACGCCTGGTCGTACTCCAGGTTCCAGCCGTCCCCGGCGGTGCTGCGCAGCGCGTCGAGCAGCGCGACGCCCATCGTCGCGTAGTGCCCGGCCGCCACGTGGTACTTGCGGTGGTCCCGGCCGAGCGCGCGCAGGTACTCGTCGAAGCTCTCCGGGTCGCCCACCGTCTGGGTGGCCGTGACGATGGCCTCCAGGATGCGGTCCCCCTGCCCGTTCATCTGCACCGGGAACAGCTTGCGCAGCTCCGGGTCGAGGAGGAACAGCCGGGCGTAGAAATGACCGCTGAGCCGCTCCCGCTCCTCCTCGACCAGGGCCCAGCTCTCCTTCAGCAGCCGCGCGAAGTTCTCCACGGGGGCACGCTCCTTCTCCGTACGGCGGATCGGCAGCCATAGAATGTCCACGGAGCGTGTACGCCGGTCGCACAGACTGTGCGACCGTCCGGCCCGATCACCGAAGTGCTTTCATGGTCCGGTGACGGTTGACGAGCTGGCCCGCCCGGTCTCCCGCCGGATGCTGGGCACCGAGACGCTGCTCGTGCTCGGTCTGTCCCTCGGCCAGTCGGCCGTGTACGCGCTGGTCTCGCTGATCGCCAAGCTGACCGCGACAGGGGGACTGTCCAAGCAGACCGCCGCGCTGAACACCTCCGCGTCGGCCCGGCCGTACCTCGATCTCACGTACCAGCTGCTCGGGATCGTCTTCGCGCTGCTGCCGGTGCTGCTCGCCGTACACCTGCTGGCGCGCGACCCCGGCGACCCGGCACGGACGCTCGGCGTCGACTTCCGGCGGCCCGGCTCCGACCTGGTCCGGGGCGCGGGCCTGACCGCGCTCATCGGCCTGCCCGGGCTGGCGCTGTTCTGGGCGGCGGCGCAGCTCGGGCTCAACGCCACGCTCGTCCCGGCCGCGCTGCCGGACCTGTGGTGGGCGGTGCCGGTGCTGATCCTCGCCGCCGTGCAGAACGCCGTGCTGGAGGAGGTGATCGTGGTCGGCTACCTGATCACCCGGCTGCGGCAGCTCAACTGGCGGATCGGCGCGGTGCTCGCCACGAGCGCGCTGCTGCGCGGCTCCTACCACCTCTACCAGGGCTTCGGCGCGTTCGTCGGCAACGCGGTGATGGGCGTGATCTTCGGGCTGTTCTACCTGCGCACCCGCCGGGTCGCCCCGCTGATCGTCGCGCACACGCTGCTCGACATCTTCGCGTTCGTCGGCTACGCGATGCTGCCGAAGTCCTGGTTCGACTGGCTCTAGGCTGTCGCCACCTCGCCGTCCCGCCGCCGATCAGGCGAGGTGGGCTCGGTGCCGCTGCCGGTCAGGCGCGGGGTGGCCGGTACCGGGCGACAGCCCGCGCCGCCACCCGCCCGGCCACCGCCGTACCGCCGGTCGCCGCCGTCAGCGCCGCCGCACCCGGCAGCAACCGGGCGACCAGCCGCAACCCGACCCAGCCACCCGCCTGCGCGGCCACCGGCGTGGCCAGCCGCCAGGCCGCCTGCGCCACCCGCCCCCACTGACCGTCCGCCGGAGCGTCCGCCGCCCGAGCCGCCGCCAACGCCGCCCGCGCGGTGCCGTCGTCCGGGTGCACCGACGTCAGCACCAGCAGCTCGGCCGCCCGATCCGGATGTGCCGGATCCCGCCCGTACGCCGCCGCCAGATGCAACACCAGGTTCGCCTGCGTCCACAGCACCGTCGCCAGCTCCGCGACCGGCGCGAACAGCCCGGCGCCCGCCGCCAGCGCCCCACCCGTACCGGCCATCCGGACGAACCGCCGGGTCGCCAGCCGGGCCACCCCGTCGGCGTCCGCCTCCGGGTAGGCCCGCCGGACCTGCTCCACCCAGGCCGAGGCCCGCGGCCCGAGCACCTCCACTGCCGCAAGGGCCAGCAGCTCCGGCGCGAACCCGGGGTGGTCGCGCAGCTTCGGCCCGACCGCCCGCCAGCCCTCCACCGGCGTACGCGAGGAGTCAGGTCGTCCAGCCGCCTGTCCGACGACGGCCGCGGGCGTTGCCGGCCGGCGCGTCGTCTCGTCCGACTGCTCCGCGTCGGCTGCGGTGGTGGTGGCAGTGACCTCTGCCCGAGCGGCCTTCGTCTCGCGCTTCGGCGGCGACGCCTTCCGAGCGGCCTTCCTGACCGCCGGAGCCGCCTTCTTCGCGACCGGGGCGGCCTTCTTGGCTGCGGGAGCGCGGCGCGTCCGCTTCGGCGCCTCCTCCTCGGCCGGACGTTCGGTGGCCTGATGCTGCTCCGCTGTGACAGGTCTCTCGTCGGTGGCGAGCGCGCCCTCCCCGGCGCTCGACGCGGGCGTCGCGGCTTCCGGCTGGGGCTCGTGGACCGGCTCCTCACCGTCTCCGGCGGCGGTCCGTTCGGCGGCGGTCGTACCCGAAGGAGTCGTCGACGTCCCCGGAGTGGCCTGGTCTGCCGGCGGCGCATCCGGGCCGCTGCCGGCAGCCTCCGGGGCGGCCTGCTCGCCGGGCGTACCCGGATCGGCAGGCGAAGGATCGGCGGCCGGACGCGGGCGCGGTGCCGGCGGTGCGTCGGCGGCCGGCGTCGGCGGCTGGAAGACGACTGTGGGCGCCGCCCGGCGCGGGCGCCTGGGCGTCGGTGTGTCGCTCGTCGCGCTCTCCGCAGCGGGGTCCGGTGCGGGCGGCGGGCTGAACGTCGGTCGTGGGGAGCGGCTCCGCCGGGCCTTGGGGGCGGGCTCGCGACGGGGCGGATCGCTCGGCGGCTGCTCCTGCATACCGATGGAGCGTAGCCGTGGGCGTGATCTGGCACACGACCAAGACACGGTCATGGAGGCGGGTTCCGATAGTCGCTTTGCCCCGGGCGGGTACGGCCCTGTATCCTCGGGCGCGGTGACCTCGGGGTCACCAGGGAGACTTCGCCTAGTCTGGTCTATGGCGCCGCACTGCTAATGCGGTTGGGGTCTTAAAGCCCCTCCCGGGTTCGAATCCCGGAGTCTCCGCGCGAAAGCCGGTTGTGTAGACTGGCCGAGCACCAGGCGCCCGTAGCTCAATGGATAGAGCATCTGACTACGGATCAGAAGGTTAGGGGTTCGAGTCCCTTCGGGCGCACCACTTGAACAGGGAAAATGCCCTTCCGTCGATAGACGGAGGGGCATTTTTCGTGCCACTCGGGTGGCACGTCCGCCACTGAGACTGGTTTTTCGTAACGCAGAGTCGCCTCTGGCACCGTTCCTGCAGCGTGCGGGCGTGGTCGGATCCTGACGGCGGGGCCTGTCGACGAGTCAGATGCTCGGGTGGTTGCTGCTCCATCAAGATTGGCACGGACTTCGAGCGGTTCCGCGCCAAGGCCCGGGTGTACCTGCGCGCCCACGAGGACCACCTGGCGTTGCAGAAGCTGCGCCGCAACAAGCAGCTCTCCCCGACCGACCTCGATGAGCTGGAGCGGATGCTGGCGGCCAGCGGCGGCGGCACCGAGGACATCGACGAGGCCCGCCGCTCGGCCCACGGGCTCGGCCTGTTCATCCGCTCGCTGGTCGGCCTCGACCGGGAAGCCGCCACCGAGGCGTTCGGTGACTTCCTGACCAGCCGGACGCTCACCGCGAGCCAGATCAACTTCGTGAACCTGATCGTCGCCCATCTGACCCAGAACGGGGTCATGGAGCCCGAGCGGCTCTACGATTCGCCGTTCAGCGACATCGCCCCGCAGGGGCCGGACTCGATTTTCCCGTCCGCCGACGTCGACCGCCTGATCACGATCCTCAACTCTGTCCGAGACACCGCCGCCCCTGAGGCGGAGGTGGCGTAGTGCCTCGAAGCGAAGCTGAGGGGCAAAGTGCCTGGGGTCAAGGACGAGGATGACCTACGCCCACGGCTTCGTCAGCGTCCCCCGGTTGATCGCGCACCTATGGGTGCGCCTGGGGGAGGGGAACGCCCTCTGATGTCACGATCCGTCGAAGATGCTACATACAAATTCGGGCAAATTCGTATAAATCTAGGTCAGCGCACTCGACCGCATCCGGGCCGAAGCGGAACGTCGGGCCACTCAATCCCGCACCGGCTTGACAGGCTACGCCCCGGACAAGCCAGAGTCGATCATGCTTACGCCGAACGCGACAGGCCCGGCTCATCGCTCAGCTGGGCAGGGTTTCGATCGGCTGGCCGGTTAGCGCGGCGATGAGGTCGAAGTCCTCGTCGACGGCCAGGACCGTCAGGCCGGTCTTCTCAGCGGTCGCCGCGACCAGCAAGTCGGGGATAGACGGCGCTCGGTGCTGGCCACGGTCAGCGAGCAGCATCTGTACTTCCAGTGCGCGGTCCTCGATGGCGGGTGTGAGGTGTTCGATCGGCATCAGTGACAGCGGTGGGGCGGCGAACTGTCGGCGCCCCGCTTCTCCGGAGCGCGTCGAGTAGCCGAGTTCGAGGCGCGTGATGGTGGAGAGCCGGACCAGCCCCCGGCTGATGCGTGCGCTCCACTGGTCACGGTTGGTCGTTTGGCCGAGTTGGAGCCGGACGTACGCGGACTTGTCGATCAGCCAGCTCGTCACCGCCACGCGGCCTCCATGACCGTGGGATCGGCAAGGTCGGCGAATGCCTCTGCGGACCGTTGCCAGTCCTCGGCGGTGACCGTCCGGTCGCCAGCGGGGATGATGTTCTCCTCGAACTTGCGGCGTAGGTACTCGTTGCGCGACAGCCCCAGGCTGGCGGCCGCCGCGTCGATGCGGTCGACCGCTTCTTGACTGAGATCGCGGATGAGGATGTTGGCCATTCGACACCTCCGTAGGTGGCGCTATCGCGATATCACGGTGACGTGAGTGTGAGACGAATCCGAAGCGATTGACCGCACATGCCGGATCAGGAACGACGCAACGCGGCCTACCTCGGAACGGGAGCCGGCACCATCGTCCAGGCGATCGTGGAGGTCGGCCAGCGGCCGTGCGCTGCCCCAGGCTGACGGTAGCGAAGGACAGCACGGCACCGGGATGCATGGCGACTGACTAGGGGCTGACTCTTTCCGGAAAACTTCCGGAAAATCATTGACCTGTTCGAAACGCCGCTGCAATACTCCGAACACGGCGACATCAACCTGTGTCGATTGAAGCCATGCGTCGTCAGGTGTCACCCGTCCCAAGGAGGACCTGCGCATGTACTCCAGCATCGGCGGCTCCCGCCGCCCGTCCACCCCCCGAACATCGCGTCTCACGCGGTTGGCCGTGCTCGCCTCTGCCGTGGCGCTGAGCGCCGCCGGTCTCGCGGTCGCCGCCACTCCGTCCAGCGCCGCCGTCTGCAACGGGTACGTCGGCCTCACCTTCGATGACGGGCCGACCGGCAGCACCAGCGCACTGCTCTCCGTGCTGCGCGCGAACGGCGTACGGGCGACCATGTTCAACGTCGGGCAGAACGTGCAGAGCAACCAGTCCGCCGCGCGCGCCCAGGTCGACGCGGGCATGTGGGTGGCCAACCACAGTTGGAACCACGCGCACATGACCTCGATGAGCCAGAGCCAGATGCAGTCGGACCTCGCCCAGACCAACTCAGCCATCCAGTCGGCGACCGGCGTCCGGCCGCAGCTGTTCCGCCCGCCCTACGGGGAGACCAACTCGACCCTTCAGTCGGTCGCCACGTCGCTTGGCCTGCGCCAGGTGATCTGGGACGTCGACTCCCAGGACTGGAACGGCGCCAGCGTCAGCCAGATCGTCTCCAACGCCAGCCGCCTCCAGGCCGGCCAGGTGATCCTGATGCACGACGGCATACAGAACACCCGCGACGCGATTCCGCAGATCATGGCCAACCTGAGCAGCCGCAACCTCTGTCCGGGCATGATCTCACCGAGCACCGGCCGAGCGGTGGCCCCGGACGGCACTCCGCCGCCGACCACTCCGCCGCCGACCGGCACGCCGACCACTCCACCGCCCACCAGCGGGTGCACAGCGACGGCGACGACTCCCAACGTCTGGGGTGACCGGTACAACACGTCGGTGACGGTTCAGGGGGCCAGCAACTGGACGGTGGTCGTGGCGGTGACCGCGCCGCAGCGGATCGTCACTACCTGGAACGGCTCCCCCAGTTGGGACAGCACCGGTTACGTGATGACGATGCGGTCCAACGGCAGCGGCAACACCTTCGGCTTCACCACGATGATGAACGGCAACAGCGGTGCCAGAGCTCAGATCCGTTCCTGCACCACGGGCTGATCGTCGCTCATCTGACGCAGAACGGGATCGTGGCGCCCGAGCAGATGAGGGGCCGTTTCGGGAAACCGGGACGGCCCCTTCGCTTCGGGCACCACCGCCGTGAGGAAGGCCGGGCCAGGTCGATGAGGTCCGGCATTCGGGATGTCCGTCCAGGCCGCTGGGGCCGGCGCAGCCTCGCTCAGTTCCACGGTGGTCAACAGCTCACCTCGATCGTGACCATGCGGTTCTTCTGGTCGTACCGTTCGTCCGGAGGGGCACTCACGCTCGGGTACGGGCCCCAACCCATTCCCTTCGCGGTGATCCTGTTGGTGGCGCCCAGGGCGACGAACTCCCGCTTCACCCGGTCGGCGCGGCGTTGGGACAGGTCGCCGGCGCCGTAGTGGGCTACGTATCCCCTGACCACTACCTGCGCGGTGGGGTTACCGCGCAGGAACGCGACGAACGTGGCGAGGACCTTGCGGGCGCCGGCCGGATCACGGAGTTCCGCCTCGTCGGGGACGAATCCGACCGCGCCGCTGTCCGGGAAGACCGCAAGCGTGTCGCAGTCGGGCCGGATGTCGCCGACCACGAACCGCACCACGCTCACGGTCGGGCTGGTCACGGCGGAATCCGCTGTGTTGGCGCTCGAGTCGATCACCGGATCCTTCGCGCCGGCGGCGAGGACGATCTCGCGCCACAGGTTCACCAGGGTCGACCGGTTGCGGTCGTCGAGTTGCTCCTGCGGCATCGCCGTGTAGCCGAGGCCGGTCATGATGACCTTCCGGCCCCGGAGGTCGGGCAGCAGACGCTGCTGCCGGAGCAGCTTGGCGACAGCCTCCGGACGCCGCGACAGCAGGTCGTTCCTGCGGAAGTCGAGCGGGGCGGTGGTCTGCACGCCGGAGTCGACGAGCACCACCGTGCCGCCCGGGCCGGCCGCGTCCGACGCCACGCTCAGCGCCTTCAGCACATTCGCCTCTGGTGCCCCTGCCTTCGCGTTCGCGATCATCGCGCCGACCCGGTCCAGGAACGCCTTCTGGTCGATGGCGAAGTTGGACTTGGTCTTCGCCTGGGTGCCGAAAACCGCGTCGTCGACGATGCTGGGACGCCCGTCCACCCGGATCGTGGTGATCTTGCCGCAGCCGTTCATCGTGTCGACGATCAGCTTGCGCACGTCGGTGGTCAGGGCCGGGGCGGGGCTGTTGGCCCGGGCGCCGACCGCGATGCCGAGGCCCGCGGCGGCGGGTTGCGGACAGTTGAACGTGAACTCTTCGCCTATCAGCGGGATGCAGCCGGCGATCGCACCGACCAGCGGCACACACAGTGCCAGGGCGGCGATTCGGGCAGACCTGCGAGTCGTCATGTCCTGTGCTGACGGACCGTCCGTCAGCACAGGACATGGTGGCCACGAGCGACACGTCCTACCCGGCCGCGCTGCGCCGCGCGGACCGGAACCGGGGAACGCACGACGGCGAGCAAGGCATCCCGGCCCTGGCCGAGGTGCGGCGCCGCCAGGCGGAGCTGGCCGGCACCGGGGAGACCGTCACCGTCGGGTATCAGCTCGTCCTGCTCGCCGAACTGCACGAGAAACTCGACGAGCTGCACGCCGAGTTCCTCACGATGGGCCGGGCCGCGGCGATCGAGCTCGACCGGTGTGACGAGCGGCTCGAACGGGCTCGCGAGGACGTCGTACGGTGCGAGCAGCGCGTCGAGGCGGCACGGCGTCCGCTGACCGATGAGGAGCTGTTACCCCGCAACCGGGAGGAGCAGCGCTGGTCGGACGCGATGTTGCGGCACCGCCGGGAGGTGGCCCGCTCCCGGCGGATCACGCGAGCGCGGGAAGAACTCGACCGCGCCCGCGACCAGGTCGACCGCCGGCGGGCCGAACGGGTCGCCGCGGTGCGCCAGCACCAGGCGGCGGCCTCCGGTCCAGGCACCCGCGCCCGCGGCGCGGTAGAGCTGTACCAGCGGCGTACCGCCGAATATCTGGCCGCGCTGGCACGGGCCCACCCGCACGGGCGGACGCTCTACCCGCTGCTCACCCTCCCCCCGGTTGAACTTCCCACCTGGGTTCTCGAGACATCGTCCCCTTCCCCCGACACCGGGAGCTCGTCGTGAAGACGCCAAAGGAATGGAAGCGCCGTACCGAGTTGCGTCGGACCGCCAAGCGGCTCAGGCAACTGAGCCTGCATCGTGTCCCGGCGATGGACGACGAAGACCGGCTCAGGGTCCGGGTCAGGCGGCACCTCGCAACCGTCGCGCCGTTCGGCATCGACGGCGGTGTGATGAAGGCGATCGACGAGGTCATCGAGTCGCACGTGATCGAGATGAAGGCCGCGATCCTGCGCCACCACACGGCCGAGGAGGTCGAGCTGGGCGACCTGCAGGCCCGGATCGACGGCCTCGTCACCCAGTTCGACCACGAGTCGGAGGGCCGGGGCGGCAAGATCAAAGAGCTTGAGTACGTGAAGCAGCGGGCGATCCGCGCCGTCGAGCAGCGTGACACCCCGGAACCGGCCGGTCCCGACGGCGAGGAGGACTCGGGACCGAGCTACCAGACCGGCAAGGTCGGCGAGTTGGCCGGTCGCGGGTGGATCGGCCAGTTGATTCTTTACATCGTGCTGCTGTTCGCCATGGTCGCGGACCTCATCACCTTCAACCAGGTCGTCGAGCGGATTCTCAACGACGCGAGGGTGTGGCCGCTGGTGGCCGCCCTGGCGGTGACCACGACCTATGTCGCGCACTGGGCCGGTGAGGGGTTCAAGCACGTCAGGGAGCAGCGACGGAACGTCCGGCGCGCGGTGTCCGGCTGGTCGCTCCTCGGTCTGTGGCTCTCGATGGGGCTGGGCGCCTTCGCCCTCCGCCTCTTCGCACCCCCGCTGCCCGGCAACGACGCGCAGGCTTCGTTCATCAGTGGTGCCACGGAGTCCACCGACCCCAGCTCGGGCCTGGGCGCCATGGTGCTGCTCCTGCTCTATCTGCTCACCGGGGCCATCGCGTTCACCGCGGGGTATCGCCGGCCCCGCGAGGAGGTCGGGCAGGTCAGGCGCAGCGATCGGCGCCTCCGCCGGGCCCAGCCGCGGCAGGGGGCGCTGCTGCGCGACGTCGCCGAGGCGCGGACCCTCGGCCAGCAACTCGACCACCTGCGGGACAGCCGCAAACGGCAGTACATCGTCGAGGTCGAGCGGTGCGAGTCCGCGGCCCGGCGCGTCCGAGCCGAGGCGGCGATGCTCGTCCGGCGGTTCCAGGCGCCGCCGGAGTCGGGCTGGCGTCGGCTGATCCGCCCGCGCCGGCCGGTGACCGAGCCCACCGAGCCGGGCCCGGACGCCGGCCCGGACGCGGGGCCGGACGCGGGGCCGCAGCGGGAACCGAAGCAGACGGACTGAGGTGCCGCTACTGGTGGCGCCAGCTCGCCGACTCGACGGAGTAGCCGAGCGCCGCCAGTCCTCGGTCGAGAGCACGCTTGGTCTCGGGACGGTTCGGAACGCCCGCCCACCACAGCCGGCCTTCCCGGTCGGCCTCGATCTGGATGGGCGGGTGTTCGGGCTCGTACTCGACGAACTCCGTGTAGCGGTCGCGCGCCAAGGGCGTACGCAGGTGCATCCGCTGGTTCGCCGAGCCGCGCCAGATGAGCCCGGTGGGGGCGGTGGCGACGTACCGCCCGGTGATCAGCACGTCGGCGAGCTCGGCCGTCTCCCGCTGCGCGGGATCCAACTCGTCCAGCTCGAACCCGGTGTAGAGAAGCACGTCGAAGGCGGCGCCCAGCTCCCGTACGCCCCGGAGCAGCGACCCGACCGCGGCGGCCTGCCGCAGTGGCTCGCCGCC
This sequence comes from Micromonospora sp. NPDC049203, assembly GCF_043197215.1. Classification (NCBI taxonomy): domain Bacteria; kingdom Bacillati; phylum Actinomycetota; class Actinomycetes; order Micromonosporales; family Micromonosporaceae; genus Micromonospora; species Micromonospora sp. NPDC049203. Next base: position 10,862 of record NZ_JBICSV010000019.1, read on the forward strand.
GCTGACGGTCAGCCCGTCGGCTCCGGCCAGGACCGCCCGGCGGACGTCCCCGAGCAGGTCCGCTACATCGACCGGGACGCCGCCCTCGGGGTCCCAGGTGTCCTTCGCGATGCACCCGGGGCACGCCAGCGGGCAGCCCTGCACCCAGAGCACCAGGCGGTGACCGTAGCCCAGCGAGGTCACCGGGAAGTGGGCGCGGGCCAGCCGCAGGTGCTCACTCACCGGCCGGCTCCGGCTCTCGCCGATGCCGCATGACGGCCTCGGTGAACGTCGGATCCGCCACCGCCTCGATCAACCCCTGGTAGTACGCCTCCTCGGCGGCGCGGTAGGCGTTCCTGATCGCCGCTTCCTGTTCCGGCGCGACCACCGGGTCCCGATCGTCCGGCCCGTCGTCCATCGTGGTCATCGCCCGGTAGTCCGGGTTGATCCGGTTACCCATCCGCTGGGTCACCCCGAGAGTACGGTTGCGCACCCGCCGGCTGCGGGCGAAGGCCTGCTGGAACGGATGCGGCTGGGCGAGCCCCAACAGGTACGCCATCAGGCACGCCAGGAACAGCACCACGTCGAAGACGACGATCAGCGTCGCCGGGGTGAGCCCGAGCGCGGCCGTGCGGGACGGGTCGGTGGCGGCGTCGAACGGTGCCCCGCCGGTGACGCCGCGGTCGAACAAGCTCGCGGCGAGCAGTCCGAAGCCCAGGATGATCGCCATTGTGGGCAGCAGCAGGACGAAGGTCAGCGGGGCCAGCAGCCGGTCGAATCCGGTCGCGTGCCGGTTGCGGAAGAGCTGCCCGGCCATCAGCGGCGCGAGGACGGTCAGGGCGGCGATCGCGCCGGTGAGCAGCAGACCCGTGGTCCGTCCCAGCTCGGTCAACGGCAGGTACGCCCCGGCGACGTAGTGCTCGATCTCGAAGACCACCGCGACGAGGAAGATCAGGACGAGGATCCGCCAGATCAGACGCATCGGCGGCGCGTCGCCCTCCCACACCTCGCTGTTCAGTGGCGGCAGTTGCAGCCGGTCGGTGTCGATGTTCCGGCGGCGCAGGTGGGCGCGTAGCGAGTCGTCCTCGTCGTGCTGGTCACGGGTGGCGATCCGGGCCATCCGGTCGCGGGCCGCCCGCATCGCCAGGTCCGCCTCCCGCACGGTGTGGTGCAGGTCGACCAACCGGTCGGCGGTCTTCTGCTGCCGGTCACGGAGCTCGTTGAGGGCGGAGTCGCGCAGCCGGCGCAGCGTCTCGACGTATTTCGGCTCGCCCACCGCGTGCGGTGGGTCGCCCTCGTGCCCGAACGACCACCCGTCGTACAGGGCCTGCCGGCCGTCGCTCAGACCCTTCTCCCTGGCCTGCGCGACGAGTTGTGCGGCGTCGACCCTTGGGTTGACGGCGGGCCTGGGCAACGGATCGAGCAGACCCGCGTCGGGGTCGCGGAGAACGGTGAGGGCCTGGCCGAAACGCCGGCCCCACAGCTGCACGTAGCTCACTGGTCCGTCACTCCCTCTATGGCGGGGGTTGGTGGGTCACCAGAGTTCTGGCGGACCGGAGCGCGGAGGTGTGAGCGGCGGATGAGCCAGCCCGATCGACCGGCCGTGCTGGACGAGACCCTGCTGGACGCGGGGCGGACCAGGCTGTTCCCGCCGGCGCGGGGCGGCGACGCGTTGGACGAGACGCTGCTGGACGCCGGTCGGAGCCGACCGGACGACTGGCCCGCCGACGGGCTGCCGGTGCGGCTGGCCGCCCGTTACCAGCTGCTCCGGCGATTGGAGCGGCCGGGACTGTTCGTCGTACGGGTCCGCGCGGACGGCACCGAGGCGGTCGTCAAGCGTCACCAGCTCGCCCGCCGGCCCGACCCGGGGCTGGTCGACTACCTCGCCGGCCGGCACCCTCGGGTGGTCCGGCACCTCGAGTTCGAGGCCGACTACAGCGTGATGGACTTCGTCCCGGGCCAGACCCTGCGGGAGCGGCAGCGGGCGGATTCCCGCGGTTTCGGGCTGGCCCAGCTCACCCCCGTGGTGCGGCAGATCGCCGCGGCACTGATGGACCTGCATGGTCACGGGTACGTGCACCGCGACGTCAAGCCGGCCAACGTCATGCTCGACGGGTCGGAGGCGACCCTCGTCGACTTCGGCATCGCCGGGCCGATCGGCGCGGCCGAGTGGACCGAGCCGATCAGCAGCTTCTATCAGCCGCCCGAGTGGAGCAACCTGGGACAGGTCGGCACGGCGACCGACTGGTGGGGCCTGGGGCTGACGATCCTCGAGCTGGCCGCCGGTGAGCACCCGTTCGAGGGACTGAGCGACGAGGACGTACGGCGCCACTTCGGGCAGACCCGGCCGATAGACGTCTCCGGTGTGCCGGACGACCGGCTGCGCGCCCTGTGCCAGGGGCTTCTGGTGACCGATCCGGCGGACCGCTGGGGCGGCACCAAGGTCGGGTTGTGGCTGGCCCGCCGCGCGCCGGCGCCGCCCCGTACCGCACCCTCGGCCGGGTCGACGCCGCACGCGGCGGAGAAGCCGTACCGGTTCCGTGGCAGCTCGTATCATCTGCGCGACGAGCTGGCGACGGCGATGACGACCGCCTGGAACCATTCCGTGCGGACGATCGTCGAGCGGGACGGCGGGCTCGACGGGTTGTCGGCCTGGCTCGGCCAGTTCGGCGACGACGACGCGGCCGAGGCCCGCCGGGTGGTGGCCGCCGTCGGAGAGGCCACGGAGTCCGGGCACCTGCGGCTGCTCCGGATCCTGCGCGCGCTCGATCCGGCCCGGCCAGCGGTCTATCGCAACCACGTCATCTCGCGCCGCGGCCTGCTCGCCATCGCCCAGCGGGCGCTGGCGAACGAGGGTGACAACGCCGAGGTGCTCAGTGACCTCTGGAACGGGCGGCTGCTGCGGGAGTTCGACACGTCGGCCCCGGAGGACGGCGAGCAGGGCGGTCAGGCCCTCACCGACCTGGACCGGGCCTGGCGCCGCGCCTATCGGGAGTGGCCCGAACTGGTGCGGCAGGTGACCGACCCGGAGGCTCAGCGGCATCTGCGGGACACCGTCACCGACCGGGAACGGATGGCGGTGTGCCTGCGCGTCGCACTGCGCCAGCCGGACGACCTGCGCGCCGTACTGGAGGAGACGCGGCGGACCGACGCGGAGCTTGCCTGGGAGGTGCCGTGGTTCACCGACCTGGCCCACGATCCCGCGACGGTCTGGGCGGCGCTGCTGTTGGCCGACCTCGCGACCGCGCGCGCCCGGACCATCGCCGACCGGGTCCAGGTTCGTGAGCTGGGCGAGGAGTCCGCGCGCGCGATAGCCGCATTCCGGGAATGGTCGCGCCGGCAGAACCGGCCGGTCGCCCTGGGCTGGGCGGTGACCGGCGTCTGCCTGATCGCCGTGGGCTGGGTCGCGGCGATCACCGGCGCCGACGCCGCCGGCCGGGCCGACGACCGGGTGATCGGCCTGGCCTGGGTGGCCGCTTCCTGCTGCCTCTCCGTCGCGCTGCTCGCCGAGAGTCTCCTCGCCGTCCAGATCGGTGGCCGGTTCCACAACCGGTACTCGATCCCTGGCGCGGGTGCGATCGTGCTGCGCCCGCTCGGCCGGTGGATGCAGCGATCGTGGGCCCCGGCGGCGCTGGCGCTGCTGGGGGCGCTGGCCGCGGTCGCTCTGGTGGCGAGCCTGTTCCCGCAGTACCTGGTGATCGCCACGACGATCGGTCACCTCGGGTGGGTGTCGCGCCGCTGGGCGGCGTGGCGCCGCCAGGTGGCGGCCGAGGAGGAGCAGATCGCCGCAGCCGAGCGACGCCGGCCGTCAGACAACGACGACGGCCCGGCCCGGGCCGCAGAAGGAGCGGATTCATGAGTGGTGGAGAGATCGCAGTGTTGCCGGTGGGCCTCATCGTCGCCCCGGTGGCGCTGGCTGCCGCCGGGGCCGGAGCGGCCGCGATGCTGGCGATCCGGGCGGCGCAGGCGGGCACCGAGGCCACCGGCCGGGCGCTGGAGCGATTCGGCGAAGAGATGGAGCGCAGGGCGGACGCGCAGGACGACGTGGAGATCCGGGCCCAACTCTGGGACCTGGCCGCGGGTTCCGTGGCCCGGACCAATGAGGACCTTCGCCTGCTGTCCGCCCGCGCCGCGAGGGCGGGCGTCCAGCTGGCCCTGCCCCGGCCGGTGGATCTGACCGGATGCCATCTGACCGGCGCGCCGAGCCTGGTGGCGCGGACTCAGGAGGCGCTGTCCGCAGCGCGGGCCGCGGTCGAGCGGGCCGAGGCGGCACGGGAGCGACAGCAGCTGTTGTCCCGGATGGCCGCCGGCGCTGCGGGAGAGCCGAGCGCCACCGAACTGCTCGCCCGCTATCAGGCGGTACTCGCCTCGCGAGGGCGGCACGAAAGCGCGGCACCGCCGGCGCCGGCGAAGGTCGACGGGAGCCGGTTGCAGGCCGACATCGACGCCATCCTGAGCCGCCTGCACACCGACGCCACGTCGGACGACCGGATCCAGGCGCTGGAGGCGGCGGCGAAGGCGGAGCGGAAGAAGCACTCCCCGATGGGGCGTACCTTCGTGGAGTCTCTCGCCCGGACCGTGGACGTGGATCTCAACCCGCGCATCGCGCGCCGTCGCGAGGCGGCGAATCTGCTGACCGCGCTGGAGCAGCCGCTCGTCGCCGAGGTGATAAACGACTTCGGTACGCCGCGGCCCCCGTGCTTCGACGCGATCGAACGGCTGCGAGCCGTGGTGCTCGGTGAGGCGGACCTCACCTCGGCCGATCGCCGGGATGCGCAGAACGCGTTGAACCGGGTGCAGGTGGAGCTGGACCGCCGGCGGCTGCTGGAGGGGGTGGCCGAGGCGTTCGGCAAGCTCGGCTACTCGGTCACCACCGGCATGCAGGTGCGGCGTCATGCCGCGCTGTTGGTGACCCGGCCGGACTGGCGGGGCGGTCACGTCGCCGACGTGTGGCTCGACGAGGCCGGCCGGGTGCACTCGCAACTGGTCCAGGTGGCCGCCGGAGCCGGCGGGGAAGCCGTCCGCTGCGCCGAGCTCAACGACGGCCTGCGGCGCGTCGGCGAGGAACTGGGCCGGCGCGGCATCGCCGCCCGGGTGCACGTGCCCGACGAGCCGGTTCGCGCCCTGGTGGACATCGATCCACGGTCGGCTGCCACGCCCGCACCGATCGAGGTGCCCGAACCCGTCCTGCGACAGATCGACCCCAATCAGGAGAATCGATGAGCACATCGTCCGAGTTCCTGCCCGGCTTCCCGTCGTTCGCCCAGGAACTGGCCGGGACCCTCGCCGTGCACTCCCAGTACGTCCTGTACGGCAACGTACGCGATCTCTATCTGGTGCCGGAGACCCGACGTCCCACCCCGGACGGTGTCCGTCCGGTTCCCCTGCTCGAAGTGCTCTGGCAGGCGTTGCGACCGTCCGGTTACCGCTGTCTGATCGTCTCCGACCAGGTCGACGGCGTCACCGTCTATCCGCCCGATGACCGGGACGCGCGCGCGGCCGCCGAGCAGATCCTCGGCCGGCGCATGATCGGGCGGAAACAGACCCTTGAGCGGTTGCGCACCTGCATGGCGCGGGTGGCCGGGGCGACCGATCCGCCGCCGATCGACGCCGACGCCATCCCCGGCGACCGGCAGCCCGAGGACACCCCGGCCGCGGATCCATCCGGCACCCGGGCCGCCCTGGTCATCGACTACGCGGCCCGGATCCCGCGCAGCCAGGCCGCGCTGGAGGGAGTCGAGCGGGACTTCTTCCTGTTCGCCCAGAAGCTGGCGGCCACCGCCGAGACCCACCTCGGCGGCCCGCCCGAGCGGCCGACCGACCTCTACAACCCGGTCATCTGGTTGTCCGAGGGCGAGCGGGACCTGCCGGCCTGGCTGACCGTCGGGATGGAACGGGTACGCACCATCGCCGTGTCCAACTGCGGCCTGGCCGACCGGATCAAGGCCGCCCGGTACTTCGCGCCGATCGTCACCGGCACCCCTCATCCGCCCGCCGCGACCGACCCGGGCGTGGTCCGGTTCGCGCAGCGCACGGACGACATGACGCTGCACTCGATGCGGGAGATCGCCCGGCTGGGCGCGGACCGGAAGATCCCGTTCGCCCGCCTCGACGAGGCGATCCAGATCTACCGGATCGGCGTGGACGAGAACCCGTGGCGGCAGGAGACCGTCCGGGAACAGATCGTCCGAGGCGAGCGGGAGATCCCGGGCCAGATCTTCGGTCAGGAGGCGGCCGTGGTGAAGGCGTTCGACATCCTCAAGCGCGCCGCGCTGGGCCTGTCCGGGGCGCAGGCGTCCAGCTCGGCGAAGCGGCCCCGCGGGGTGCTGTTCCTGGCCGGGCCGACCGGCGTCGGCAAGACCGAGCTGGCCAAGCAGTTGGCCATGATGCTGTTCGGCGACCCGGAGGCGTATCTGCGGTTCGACATGTCGGAGTTCGCGACGAGCCACTCGGCCGACCGGCTGACCGGCGCACCGCCCGGCTACATCGGGTACGAGGCGGGCGGCGAGCTGACCGGGGCGATCCGCCGCAAGCCCTTCTCGGTCGTCCTGTTCGACGAGTTCGACAAGGCGGACCGGCAGATCTTCGACAAGTTCCTGCAGATCCTGGACGACGGCCGGCTCACCGACGGACAGGGCGTCACCACGTACTTCACCGAGTGCATGCTGATCTTCACCTCCAACCTGGGCATCTTCCGGGACGATCCGCAGACCGGCGAGAAGATCCAGCTCGTCCACCCGGGGATCGCGTACGAGGAGCTGGAGCGCACCATCAAGGCGGCGATCAAGGACACCTTCACCCGCGAGCTGGGCCGTCCCGAGCTGCTCAACCGCTTCGGCGACAACATCGTGGTGTTCGACTTCATCAACGAACCGACCGCCCTCAGCATCCTGGACCGGCAGTTGAGTAACGTCCGGGACCGGCTGGCCCGGGAGCACGATGTGCAGCTCGACCTGGCCCCCGCAGCCCGGCAGCGTCTGGAGGGGTGGTGCACCGCCCCCGAGACGCTGACATACGGCGGCCGGGGAATCGGCAACGAGGTGGAGAGCAAGTTGGTCAACCCGCTCGCCCGCTACCTCTTCGACGCGGACGTGCGATCGGGCAAGGTACGAGTCGACGACATCGTCGCCACGGACGGCGTGGTGACGCTGGACGCGAGGCACGACTGATGGATACCGAGCTGCACTGTCCCCGCTGCGGGCAGAACTACCCGGCCGAGACGGGCTATTTCTGCCCGAAACATCCGGGCGAGGAGCTGGTGCCCGCGCCAGCCGCCACCGATCCGGTGCCGGCCGAGGCCGCGCCGGACACGCCCACGGGCGCAGCGCCGGCTCCGGCATGCTGGTCCTGCGGTGCCCGGGCAACGGACTTTCGCAACGACCGGTGCACGGTGTGCCACCAGTCGCTCGTCCCGCCGGCCCTGGTGATCAGCTTTCCGTCCGGCTCGGTGGTCGTACCGGCCCGGCGAAGCTCCGTCGAGCTGGGCCGGGCCGGTGAGCACGGGCACGTGTTCGCCGGCTATCCCAACGTCTCCCGGCGGCACGCCACGGTGAGCGTGGACGAGGAGGGAACCGCCTGGATCACCCCGTTCCCGGAGGCGCCGAACGGCACCTTCATCAACGGTACGGAGATCCACGACCGTACCCGGGTGCGGCCCGGCGACCAGATCCGCTTCGCCACCGACCGGGAACCGCACGTGGGCCCGATCAGCGAGTCGATCCGTCAGCCGGACCGGGATCGGCAGGGTCCTCCAGCCCGGCCAGCATGAGCCGTACCCGGCGCAACCGCTCCTCGAGGTCGGCCGTCACCGCGTCGGGGGTCGCCCCGGCGCGGATGGCGGCGGAGGTGGCCTCGCGCAGCTCCGACGCGAGGTATTCGCGCAGCTCGTCCGAAGCCGTCATGGTCGCCGTCCTGTCAGCCGATCTCGGTTGCCTCTTCGTCAGGATGCACCGAACACGGCTCCATCGGGAGCCGCTTGCGGTCAGGACGGCATCACGCTTTCGGGCCAAGTCGGTGACCCTCGGGCTACGCCGTTCATCCGCCGGAACCGGCCTACCCACCCTCCCCTGTGGACCGAGCGGCTGCCCGGACCGGCTGAGCCGCGCGCCCGTCCGGCTGACCGGTGACGCAAACGGATCGTCCCGCTGTTCACGCTGCGCAGTCCTCCGGGTCAGAGTTGGTCACCTTCGTTGGTCCGACTCCTAGGAGGGTGCCGTGCTCGGATCGACCCAAACCGACGGCGTCGAGGAGGTCCGGGATCTGGCGCGTCGCGGCCTGCTGGCCACCGCGATCGCGGGTGCGACCGGGCCGCACCGGTCGCGGTTGACCGGCGCGACCTACTCGATCGCGTGGCCGGTGGTCTACCGGCGGCTCACCCGGCGGATCGAGATGCGGCGGGGCCACGTCGGCTGTGCGGCATCGGTGACCCGGCTGAGCGACGAATGCCTGGATCGCTTCGAGAACGACGTCGAGGCCGTCGTCGACGACGTCACCCGCAGGGCGAGCACGCGGATCGAGAACCTGGAGGGTTGGATAGTCGGCCGGCTGGTCCCGGCCACAGTCGACGGACATCGTCGGCGGCGCGGGGCGTACGGCGCGCTTCAGCGACCCCGGGTGCCGTCCTGGCTCGCCACCGAGTTGAACGGGGACGCCTGGCTGATCGACCTGGCCACCCAGATGCTCGTCTGGGTGGGCACACCGGTCACGGCCGGTCACGACCTGTGGCCGACCGACAGCTGGGTGGCACGGCACTGTGAGCGGCACGCCGGCGGATCGTACGGGGAGGCCGACGTACGGGCCGACATCCGGGCCGTACTGCGGGCGATGGGCCGCCGGCCGCGGTGGTTCGAGCGGTACGTGGAGACACCGCTCGGTCACAAGCAGGCCCCGGTCGCCTCGGCGGAGCAGGTCGACGACCGCACCGAGACGCCAGTCGATGCGTACACTGAGCGCGAGCGGCTCCTCACCGCCCTGGCGCACAGTGCCGTCGAGCTGATCCGGGCCCGGCTGGCCCGGGGTGAGCCGGCACGCGTGGTGGTCGCCGAGGTGCTGAACGCGGTGTTCGGCGCCGACGCCGGGGGCGGCCCGATCGGGCGGGCGTACGACGACCGGCTCGCCCTGGTGCTGCGCGACGCGGGCGAGCTGGACCGGATCGTGGCTGTGGTTCGGGAGGTGCTGCCGGCGGGCACGACGGACGACCCTGGGGGAGGTGGCAGGTGACCGAGGAGTCGCCGTTCGTCGGTCGTCCGAACGAGTTGGAACGGTTGACGCGGCGGCTGTCCGAGGTCCGCGACGGCGCTGCCCGGACGGTACTCGTCGGCGGCGGGCCGGGTCTGGGCAAGACGCGGCTGCTGAGCGAGTTCCTGCGCGGGGAGCGGCCGGCCGGCATCCACGTGCTGGCCGGGGCATGCGAGGAACACTTCGGTGATCCCATGCCGTACGGACCGCTGATCGAGGTGCTGGACAACTTCGGCCTGGAGTACGGCGAGGGCCGGGCCACCGAGCTGGGCGGCCCGGCGTACCGGAAACTGACCGCCTTCTTCGACCTCGGCAACGATTCCATGGGCGTGCCCTTGCAGGTCTTCCTCGCGGTGCGCCGGATGCTGGACCACATCGCGACGGACGCCCCGGTGGTGTTGATCCTGGAGGACCTGCACTGGGCCGATCCGTCCACGCTCGACCTGGTGCGGCACCTCGCCCAGACCCGCGCGGAGGATCGCCGGGTGCTGCTGGTCGGCACCTACCGGCCGGTGGGGCGGGCCCACCCGTTGTGGCAGCTGTTCGGTGGTGCCACCTTCCTGCGCCGCACGGACCGCTTCGAGCTGCGGCCCTTCACCCTCGACGAGATGCGCGAACTGCTCGGCGAGGTCGACCGCCGGCTGGCCGAGCGGTGTCTGCGGCTGTCGGACGGGATTCCGTTCTATGCCGAACAGCTGATGGCCACCGGCGCGCTGGCGGGCGGGGACGAGGACATCGCGTTGCCGCCCGACATCCGGTCGATGATGCTCGGCCGCCTCAGCCAGTTGACCGAGGACGCGTTCCGGGTCCTGCAGACGGCGGCCGTGGCCGGTCGCGCGATGAGCCGGCAGCTGCTGCACGCGGTCAGCGGCATGCCGGCCGAGACTCTGCGGGACGCGCTGCACGAGTGCGCCGACCACCAGATGCTCAGCGCCGGCCAGGGGGTGTACCGGTTCCAGCACGCGCTGCTGCGCGAGACGGTCCTGCAGGAGACCGCCCCCGATGTTCGCGTCGAACTGCACGTCGCGATGGCGGAGGCGCTGGCCGCCGACTCCCGGTTGTGCGTGACCGAGGGCTCGGCCGCGGCCGAGCAGGCGATCCACTGGTACCAGGCGGGAGTGTGGCCGCAGGCGCTGACGTACGCGGTCGCGGCCGGTCAGGCCGCCGCCCGCACGTTGGCGTTCCCCTCCGCCGATCTGCAGTTCGACCGGGCCCTGCGACTGTGGCATCGAGTCGAGGACGCCGAGGCGCGGGCCGGAATGCCCCGATTCCGGCTGCTCGCCGAGGCGGCCGCGGCGGCGCGCTGGTCCGGGCGGGTCGACCGGGCGATCGAGCTGGTCGAGCAGGCCATCGACGCGCCGGACCACGGCGGCGACCCGGGGCAGCTCGGCGAGCTGCACGAGCGGCGGGCCAACTACCTGGCCGAGGCGGGCAGATGGGCCGACTCCGCTGCTGCCTTCCGCGAGGCGGCGCGCCTGCTGGCCGACCGGCCGCCGTCGGCCGTGCAGGCCCGGGTGCTGGCCGGCATCGCCCTCGCCCACCTCCAGGCCGGCCGCTACGAGGAGGGCGGAAAGACCGCCGACGAAGCGCTGGGCATGGCGATCGAGGTGGGGGCGTACGCCGAGGAGGGCCGCGCGCTCAACGTCTCCGGGCTCGCCCTCGGCATGCGTGGCGATCCCGAGGGCGAGGTGCGGCTCCGCCGGTCCATCGAGATTGCCCGGTCGGTGGCGCACATCGAGGACCTGCTCCGGTCGTACGGAAATCTGGGGTTGATCCTGGAACACGCGGGGAGGCTGCGCGACTCCGCCGAGGTCACGCGGGACGGGCTGGACGAGGCACGCCGGCTCGGCCTGACCGACAGCCGGCAGAGCACCATCGTGGCCAACAACGCCAGCGCCGCGCTGGTGCTGCTGGGCGAGTGGGACGACGCCGAACGGATCATCACGGAGGCGATCCAGGATCTGCGTCCGGCGGAAAGCCTGTATCCCCGTCTCACGCTCGCCGAGATCCAGGTGCACCGTGGCGATCTCCGGCGAGCGAGCGAGCTGCTCGCCTCGATCGACGACGTGGAGCACGGCGCCGATCCGCGATTCCTCGGGCCGCTGCACGCGATCCGCGCCGAGCTGGCGATCGAGGAGGGCGATCTGACCCGCGCGGTGGCGGAGGTGGGCCGGGGGCTGGCCGCGGTGCGCAAGGGTGAGAACACCTTGGAGCTGCTGCGGTTGTGCGCGGTCGGGATGCGCTGCGCCGCCGACCAGGAGGCGGCGGACGCCGGTGACGGCCTCGCCCTGCTGGCGGGCGAGGCCGTGCGGCGCGCACCGGTGTCGGAGGAAACCGCCCAGCTGGCGCGGCTGCTGGCGGCGGAACGGCGGCGGATCCGCAGGACCGACACCGCGCGGGTCTGGGGCCAGGTGGCCGACGGATGGGCGGCGCTGGACCGGCGGTTCCCGGCCGCGTACGCCCGGTGGCGCCAGGCCGAGGCCGCGTTGCGGGCCGGCGAGCGGGCCGGGGCCCGGGAACCCGCCCGCATCGCCTACCAGACGGCGACGGAACTCGGTGCCGCACCGCTGCGCGAACGGGTGCGGACGCTGGCCCGCAGGGCCGACCTGGACCTGGGCGATCGCCCCGCGCCCGCTCGGCTTCCGTACCAGCTGACCCCCGCCGAACTGAACACTCTCCGCCTGCTCTATCAGGGCAGTGACGTGGCCCGGATCGCGAGCCAGCGGGACGTGTCCAAGCGGACTGTCGAGACCCAACTGGGCCGGGTTTACAAGAAACTCGGTGTGCACAGCGCCGTCGAGGCGATCACCCGGGCTCGGGAGGAACACTTCTTCGACTGAGCGCTCATGCCCGGCGTGCCGTCCGTCAGAGATGGGCATGACGGGTAAGGCACTTCTGATCGGTGCGGCGACCCACGGTCTGACCGGAGTCCGCAACGACGTCAAGGCGATGGCGCAGACCCTGAGGGCGCGTGGCTTCGCGGTCCAGCAGCTGGTGACGCCGCAGGCCACCCGGGCGGGAATCCTCGACGCGTACGAGAAGCTCATCGCCGACGCCACCCCGGACGAGGCGTACGTCGTCTACTACAGCGGCCACGGCGGTCGCATCCGGGGGACGGACGGACGAACCATCCAGTTCATCGTCCCGGACGACTACTCGGACTCCGACGACGACGACTTCCGGGGCATCACCGACCCGGAGCTGTCCGTGCTGCTCGCCCGGTTGACCGAACGCGCGCCAAACGTCACCGTGGTGCTCGACTGCTGTCACGCCGCCCACATGTCCCGTCAGTCCGGCCCACGGGTGCGGGCCCTGCTGCGGACGAAGCCGGGACAGTGGCAGCCGACGTACGAGCGCGTCGAGCGGCACGTCCACCGCCTCGTCGCCGGCGGCCTGGCCATCGACCGACGCCCGCTGATCGGCAACGACCTGGCGGTCCGGGTGGTCGCGTGCGCGCCGACCGAGGCGGCATTCGAGGACGCCAACCCCGACGGCGTCCAGATGGGGCTGCTCACCGACGCGCTGACCCGGGCGTTGCGGGAGACGGACGGGCTACGGGTCAACTGGTCGACCCTGATGGACGCCGTGCGTCGCCGGGTGCAGGCGATCGTCTTCACCCAACGGCCCGAGGCAGAGGGGCCGTCGAGCCGGGTGCCGTTCGAGGTGACCGAGCTGGATCCGCTGGACACGCTGCCGGTGACGGCCGACGGTCCGACCCGGATCCAGCTTCTCGGTGCGCCGCTGCTCGGGGTCGAGGTAGGCGACGAGTTCGCGATCGGTGCCGGCGACACGGACCTCGGCACGGTCTCGGTCACCCGGCTGCTGCCCACCGCGGCGGTCGCCGAGCTGCCGCCCGAGCTCGCCGGGCAGCCCTTGCCACCGGGCGCGCGGGCACGCCGGGTCCGCGCGTCCGCGCCCGCCATGCCGGTACGCCTGCCGGCCGGCCACCCGGCGACGGCCGACCTGATCGAGGTGCTGGCCGCCCGGCCCATGCTGCGACCGGCCGAGCCGGGCGTCCGGGCGACCGTCGAGGTGGTGGCGGACGAGCAGGGCCGGCTCGTCATCCGGGACGACTACGGCCCGCTGCACGCGCCCCGACCGGCGACCCACGCCGACATCGCCGCGATCGTCACCAACCTCCAGCGGATCGCCCAGGCCGGCGCGCTGCGGCGGTTGGCCGGCGACCCGGACCGGTCGCTCCGGCACGACGTACGTATCGAGTGGGGGCGGGTGCGCGACGGGCGGGAGGAGCCGCTCGAGCTCACCGGGAGCCTGCTGTTCGCCCAGTCCGATGAACGCGTCTGGTTCCGGGTGCGCAACGAGGGCGACCGCGCGGTGTACGTGTCGCTGATCGACATTGGCATCTCCTCCCGGATCGCCGTTCTGAACCAGTCCGACCCCGGCGGCATCAGGCTGGCGGCGGGTGCGTCCTACACACACGGCTGGGACGAGGACCGGCGGCGGTTGACCGGCGTGCCGATGACCTGGCCGTCCAGCATCGATCCGGCGGTACCCCGGCCCGAGACGGTCCTGGTGCTGATCAGTGACGGTCCGGTGGACGTCTCCGTGCTCCAGCAGCGCGGGCTCCGCGACGGCCGGGCCCGGTCGGGGCTGGAGAACCTGCTCGCCCAGATCGCGGACGGGATGAGCCGCGAGATCGGTGACGCGCCCGCGTCCCAGGTCCGCTACGCGATTCAGCCGATCGACTTCGTCGTCAGCCCGACCCCTCCACCGATCACCGAGCGGGCGACGTTCCTCGTCGACGACCGCCCGGCCCAGCCCATCCGGCTGCTGGCGCCGCGCGGCACGACGCCGACCCGGGTGGCGGTCCGCATCGCCGAGCTGACCGTGCACCGCAACCGGGCCCTGGGCAGCGCCGACGTGCGGGTGGACGCGGTCGTGCTCACCGGCGGACCGGGCAGCCAGCCGGTCTACCGGGCGGCGACGATGCGGTTCAGCAACGTACGGGACGGCGAGCGGCTCCCGCTCGACGACGTGCTGATCTATCACGGCCCGGCGGTCGACTTCCTCGACATCGCGGTCTGGGTCTCCCGCGACACCAGCGGCAGCCTCGCCCTCAGCGCGCTGCTCGAGCAGCGGCTCACCAGCCCGGCGGTGCAGGAGGCCGGTCTCCAGGTGGCCGGGCTGGCGCTGACCGCCCCGCACGCGGCCATGGCGGTCGCCGTTGCGGGCGCCGGGGCGGTCCTGGTCAACACGGCCTACGAGCTGCTCACCGGCGTGGTGGGCCCGAGCATCGGGCTGTACCGCACCTCGCTGCTCGCACAGGAACAGTTCGGCATCGGCCGCCACGAGCGGCATCCGCAGGACTTCTCGTTCACGTTCACCGTCGACGAGGTGACCTGACCGTCCACCCGTTCACATCACCGGAAGGATCCAAACCGCATGGACAAGAAGCTCATCATCGGCCAGTCCGAGTGGTCGGTCGCGGACGAGGACGCGCAGGACGTGTCCCACGCCGTCGAGGACGCGATGGTCAACCGCACCACTGTCCAGCTTCGCCTCTACAACAAGGAGCGGCGTCCGGTCACGGTCTACCTCAACGGCGCCACCACGGCCTTCGTGGTGTTCGACCCGCACGGGGATCCCCGTCCCAGCCAGATGTCCTGAGTCTTTCCGGCGGCCCGTACGTATCGTGCGGGCCGCCGTACGTAATCCCCGGTATCTCGCCGCCGGCGCCTCCCCGCGCCTCGCCCCTGCCTCGACCATCGAGGCGAAGGTCGAGGCAGGAGGGGTTGTCGTGGCAGATTCCCAGAAGCAGTCCGCCGACGCGGACCGGGTCCGCGAGCTGGCCCGGCAGGGACAGCTGGCTCAGTACTTCCGGCACGCGTCAGCCGAGGAGCGCCGGCTTCTCCGCAGCGGCGCCTTCGAGATCGCCTGGCAGCTCGTCTTCCTGCGCGTCACCCAGCCGATCGAGCGCAGGCGTCGCCACCTGTGCGCCAAGGGCCTGCCCTGGCTCGCCCCGGACTGCCTCGAACGGTTCCACCACGACGTCGAGGCGGTCCTGGACGACTTCTTCGCCCACGCCGATGTGCCGATCGAGAACCTGGAAGGCTGGCTGGTCCGGTGGATGCAGCGCGCCACCGTCGACGGCTACCGCCGGCGCCGGGGCGAGCGCGGGGCTCCGCAGCGTCCGCGTGTACCCAAGCACCTGGTCGCCGCGCTCGGCGACGATCCGTGGCTGGTGGAGCTGGCCAGACTGATCCTCGACTGGGTGGGCACCGAGGCCACCGCGGGCGGTTCACTGTGGCCGCTGACCGGCTGGGCCGAGCGGCGTGCCCAGTTCACCGGCGACCAGCACGGCGGCGAGCCGGCGGTCGCCGCCGAGGTGGAGGTCGTCCTGGCCGCGATGCGGCGCCGGCCCGGATGGTACGAGCGGACTGTGGAAGCACCGCTCGGCCGCAAGCAGGCACCGGTTTCGTTCTCAGCCGGTCACCCGGAGCCCGAGCCGCTCGTGCTGGTGGCCCGGCACGAGCGGGACGACTCGCTGCTGCAGGAGTTGGCCGCCCGTGCGATCGATCTCATCGAAGGGCGGATGACGGCCGGCGAGGACCCGCACGTCGTGGTCACGGACGTGCTGACCACGGTCTTCGGTGAGCTGACCACCGAGCACGACCTGGACCGTCCGCCGGGCGAGGACCCGGCCGACCCGGATCGGGTGGCCGCCCTCATCAGCGACCGGAAGCGGCTGGACGACATCGTCGCGACCGTCGTCGAGCTGCTCGGCCGGCGCGATCGTCCGTCAGAACCGTAGGAGGCGAACGCAGGGAGGCGGACATCGATGAGCCGGCCGGACGAGACGAACGTCGCCCGACGGATGCGCGGGATCAACCGGGTTCTGCGGCTGCTGGAGGCCGCCGCTTACCGGACCATGACCGACCCTCGCGCGGCCATCGCCGAGATCGATGCGGTGATCGCCGAGCACCGTGGTGACCCGCAGGTCGAGGCGCTGGCAGAGGTCGCCCGCAAGGGCCTGGAACTGGCCGCCGGGTACTCGATCGGTGACGGGAGCCGGCTCCGTGCCTCGGTGACGGAGCTGGGCGCGATGGTCGCGGGTCACCCGGAGGGCGACCAACTGATGGGACTGCTTCCGGGCTACCTGGACGCGTTGCAGACGCAGCAGGGCGGGGACACCTCGGCCGCCGTGGCGATGCTGGCCGACCTGGCGGACCGGACGAACGAGCTGCCGCAGGGCAATTTGCTGCGCGAGTCGATGGCCGAGGTCATGCCGATGGTGCGGGCGCTGCAGGCGGCAACCCGTGGTGAGGCGAGCGCGCTGCCGCTGCCGCGCGCCGGGTCCTCCGACGCGGAACGCGCCTTGCACCTGGCGGCTCGGGGCGGCACGGCCCTGCGGATGGGCGACGAACGGGACGAGGTCAGGATCGCCGCGGCGATCGCTGATCTGCGTGAGGCGGTGTCCCTCACCCCGGAGGACCATCCGGACCACGTCTTCCACCTGGCGTCGCTGGCGCTGGGCCTGTACCACCGCTCGACGGTCACCGGCTTGCTGTCCGACGTGAATGAGGCGGTCACCGTGCTGGAGCGGGCACGGGATCTGGCCGGTGGTCCGGGCAATCAGTACTGGTCGTACGTCACCGGCATGCTCGGTCAGTTGCGGAACCGGTTGGGCGAGGCGTCGCCCGCCCGGCTCGCCATGCTCGAAGGGCTGCGTGGCTACGCCTGGCGGGTGCTGCTGGAACCCGACCCGGCCACGGCGCGCGCCGTGGCCGGGCAGGCGGCCACCGAGGCGATCGTGACCGCCAGCCATTGCCTGGTGGAGCAGCAGCCCGAGGACGCGCTCCGGGCGCTGGACGGCGGACGCGCCCTGATGCTGTTCGCCGCGACCGAGCTGCGCGATCCGGCCACTCGGCTCACCGCCGCCGGTCACCCGGAACTGGCCGCCCGGTGGCGGGCGACCGACACCCCCGACCCCCTGCTCCGGGAGGATGTCCTGCAGGTCCTCGCACGCGACACCGGGCTGCTCGACCCGCCCGGCCTCGACGAGATCCGGGACGCCCTACGTCGGCTCGGCGTGGACGCGCTGGCCTATCTCGTACCAACCGACCCGCCGACGCCGGGCTGGGCGGTGATCGCCCCGGCCGCTGGCGAACCGTGGTTCTTGGCCCTGCCGAACCTCACCGTCGGCGAAGGTACCGATGTCGAGCGGTACCTGACGGCCGTGGCCGGTCGCTCCCCGGACCACACGACGCGCGAGGTCGGGACGGACGATCCGGCCGAGTTCGCGGACCGCGTCGACGCGCTGTGCGGCTGGGCGTGGAAGGCCGCGATGGGGCCGCTGGTCGAACCGTTCCTCAGCGCCGATCGCGTGCCACGTCTCGTGCTCATCCCGATGGGCGACCTGGCCCGGGTGCCGTGGCAGGCGGCGCGCGACCCGGGCGGCACCTACCTGGTGGAGCGGGTCGCGCTCTCCCAGGCCGCGTCCGCCCGGATGTTCTGTGACACGGCCGCGGCCGAGCCGGTCCGGTTGACCTCGGGCGGCATGGTGCTGGCCGACCCGGACACCGGCCGGCGTGCGGCCGACCTGCGGTCGGCGCGGCTCGAGGCGTACGGGATCCATCAGTCGTTCTATCCCGCGGCCACCTACGTCGGGCGGTGGCCGAACGGAAGGGTGAGCCCCTCCGGTGCGGGTACGCCCGCCGACGTACGCTCCTGGCTGCTCGCCGACGCCACCCAGGCCGGCACGATGCTCCACCTCGCCTCGCACGGGGTGATCGAGACGGCTCGTGCCTCGACGTCGTCGCGCCTGCTGCTGGCGGGTGGGGACCTCACCGCGGACGAGCTGATCACGCTGCTGGCCGATCCGGACCGGCATCCGATCGGGCTGGTCGTGCTTGCCGCCTGCCACACCGGCCGCTCGATCCACGGGTACGACGAGGCGTACAGCCTGGGCACGACGTTCCTGGCCGCGGGCGCCCGCTCGGTGCTCTCCACCCAGTGGAGCATCCCGGATCAGGACACCTCGCTACTCATGTTCATGTTCCACCATTTCCTGACGACCGAGCACCGCGCTGTCTGGGACGCACTGCGCCGGGCGCAGATCTGGATGCTCGACGGTGACCGGCAGCCGCCCCGAACCATGCCGGGCCCGTTGCGTCGCATGCTCGCGGACACCGACCCGGCGCGGGTGGTGGCGTGGGCCGGCTTCACCCACTGGGGACAGTGACCGACCGAAGGGCGGTAGCGCCATGCAGGACTCCATCGAGCGGCTCCGGGAGGAGCTGTCCCGGATCTCCGGACCGGCCCGGCTGCCGAAGCTGACCCAGCTCGGGCAGGTGCTGGCCACTGAATACTGGCGGGCCGGACCGGGCCGGCCGGCGGCACTCGGTCTCCTGTCCGCCGCGATCGAGGCGTGGGCCGAGGCCTACCGGCTGGTCGACCCCGGCGACCCGGTCCGTGGCCAGGTGGCCGTCCGGCTCGGCATGCTCCTGGCGGCCCGGCACGGTACGCACGGCAGCGGGCCGGAGGACCGGAACACCGGCATCGCCGTGCTCACCGAGGCGACCGGGTTCCCCGGCCTGGCACCGATGCAGGGAGTCGTGGCTCGCATCACGTTGGGGCAGCTGTATCTGGCCCGGGCCACGGAGGCGATGAGCCCGGCTGCCGCACGCGGCGGCTTCCTCGGCGGGGGGTCGTCGGGTGCGGCCCAGGATGCCGAGGAGGCGGCGCGACTGTTCCGGGAACTGCTCGCCGGGCCGGTCCTGAGCACCGACGTCACCAGCATCACCCGCGCCATGCTGGTCGTGGCCGAGTCGATCCACCCGCTGCTCAGCGGTAGTATCGCCGACTTCGACCTGAGCAAAATCATCGACGCCATGTCGCGCCTGCGGGACCTGCAGCGCAACGGCCTGCCGACCGACCTGTGGAACCGGGCGAACCTGACCGACCCGCTGGACTATCCGGTCACCGCCATGCGCGGCGACGGGCAGTCCGCCCCGGTGGTGCCACCGCGACGGCCCACGCCAGCGACAGCGGCGGCAACCAGCACGCAGCCGGCCTCCGCCCGCCGGGCTGCCCGGGAGCAGCTCGCGGCGCTGGCCCTCGACCGCGATCAGCCGGTCTGGGAGCAGGCTCTGGCGATGCTGCTGGCCGGTCCGGACGAGATCGAGCCCGCCGCCCTGGACGCCTTCGTCGGGGCGACGGCCAACGCGGTGGATGCGCAGGATGGTGGTGACCCGGTCGAACTGGGCCTCGACCGGCTGCTGTCGGTGGTCGGGCTGTGCCTTCGGGAGCGGCGCGACGGCAGCGGCTGGGACGACGAGGACGCCGGCGGCGACGCCCGCCGGGCCGGCGCGCGAGACCTTCTGGTGGCGACGAGGTGCGTACCACCCGGCCATCCCGCCGCGGTCGCGCTCGTGGAAGCGGCAGGTGGTCTGCTGGACGAGACGCGGCCGCTGTCGGGTGCCATCGCCGATATCGCGGACGACCTGCTGGCGTACGCGGAACGGATCGAATCCCGGCCGCCCGTGGTGAGCGCGCTTGCCGAACTGTGCCGGACGGTGTCCGCGCTGCACTCCGGCGGCCTGAGCAGTCCGGACCCGCTCGCCGCCGTGGCCGACGTGCCGGCCGGTCATCCCTGGCGGGGTCCGCTCGATACGGCCGCCGCACACGCCCGGCTCGCCGCCGCGGTGCACAACTGCTCCCCGGCCGCGGGCGGCGCGGGCAGCGGCGGCGGTCTCACAGCGGTTCTCGACGCGCTGCTTCGCCACGATCCAGCCGATCTTCGGACGGCTCTCGACGCCGCCGCGGACCGGTCGTCGCCATCGGCCCGGGCCGTTCTCGGCGCGGCTCGCCTGCGCCTGGGGGACGATCCCGACCACGCGATCACCCGGCTGGCCGGCGTCGTGCGGCTGCTCGACGAGGGCGGCCTGCGCACCCGAACCTGGTGGCGACTGGCCGAGGCGTACCGCCGGCGGGGTGCCGTCGGCGACACCGAACGGTGCCGGGACGCCGGCCGCAACGCGCTGGACGGCCCGGACGTCGACCCCGCCGACGCGACCCGCTTCGCCGGGTGGATGCTCGCGGAGGGCCGGGGGGCGGAGGCGTTCACCGCGCTGGAGATCGCCGCGGTCGCGCCGAAGCGGGCCGGGGCCGACTCGCTGACCCACGACGTGCTGGCGGTCCTCGTCGGAGTCGTGCCGGCCGAGACACCGATCGTGACGGTGCCCACTCCGGCCGAGGTCGCCGCCGCGGTCCGCGAGATCGGCGCGGCTGCCCTGCTCTATGTGCACTCGACCGACGATGCCGGGCTGACCGCCGGGGTGCTCTGCCTCGACCCGGCGACCGGTCGGCTCGACGTGCTCGCGAACCTTCCGGTCACCGATCCGCTCGTCTCGGACGATCCCGGTTGGCCGGCGATCCTCGGCCGGTGGACCGCCGGGCGCATACTGGTGGCCGCGACGCGCGGACTGAGCCGGGTGGGCCTGGGCGCGGTGTGCACCGCTGACGGCCGTCGGCTGGGCCAGCAGGTCCGCATCACCGACGTCCCGTCCGGCACGCACGTCGTCCGGTTGGCCGCGCGCTCCGTTCCGCCGCTCACGGAGGAGCCGGTGTTCGTGGTCAACCCGCGCGGCGACCGAGACGACGCGATGGCCGAGGTCATGATTCTGCGCCGGCTGTTCTACCCGCAGTCGGTCTGCCTGGGCCGCGCGCTGGAGCCGGTCGACGCGGTGGGTGGGCCGGAAGACGTATGCAAGCACCTGGCCGGAGCCTCCCTCCTGCATCTCGCGTGCGGACTGGACGGGACGGCCCTGCAACTGGCCGGCGGAGAAGTCTTCGACCTGGCGTCGGTCAGCGGTGCCCGTGGCCTGGTCGTCCTCTCCGCTCCGGCCGCGCCGGACCTCGTGCCGGCGCTGCTCGACGCCGGGTTCACCGGGTTGATCGGCTGGCGTTGGGCCGTGCCGGCGTCGTTCGCCGCGCTCGCGCTCTTCCTGGTCCATCTGGAGCTGGTCGACAATCGGCGGCCACCGGCCGAGGCGGTCGGCGTGGTGCAACGGTGGATGCTGGACCCCGATCGGATCGTGCCGCCGTATCTGCCCGGTGCCCACCTGAACACCGTCACCGCGACCGACCTGACCCGGCCGGCCCTGTGGGCGGCGCTGGCCTACAGCGGCCGCTGATCGGGGTCGACATGTCCGAGGACATACGAGATCTGTTGGTCCGGGAACTTCGGCAGGCGGTAACGGACCGGATCGCGGACGGGGCCCACCCGGACGAGATCACGGCCGGACTGGCCCTGCGGCTGCGCCGGCTCAGGCAGCTGCAGGAGGATGAGCCCAGGTCGGGGCGGACGCTGCGCGTCGAGCAGGAAGATGCTCACTGTGCGATCGCCGTCGCCTCCAGTTCCACCAGCACGTCGGGCTCGAAGAGAGACTCGACGCCGGTCAGCGACGCCGGCGGAAGCGGCTGAGGCAACCCGAGCTCCTCGGCGACCGCCTCGATCCCGGCCATGAACGGCCCGATCTTCTCGGGCGCCCACTCGGTGACGTAGAAGGTCAACCGGACGACGTCCTGGAACGACGCGTCGGCGCCGGCGAGCGCGCGGCCCGTGTTGCGCAGCACCTGCGCGACCTGCCCGGCCAGATCCCCCGGTGCGACGGGTGTGCCGTCGCCCAGCCGGGCGACCTGGCCGCTGACGTGAATGTGGCGGGATCCGGTGGCGACTGCCACGTGGTGGTACGGCGTGTTCGGCTGAAGACCGGCAGGGCTGAGACGGGTGACGGGCATCGGTGCTCCTCCACTGGGCAACTGAGGTTTACCATTGATACCTAGTTGACGGAGGACACTTCAAGGAGACCTGGTTTCATGGGCGATACCGCAGGCGCTCGCGCCGACGAGCTGCGCATCGACGCGCCGCACCGCGAGCTGCTCGACCAGGTGCTGGACAAGTGGTCGCTGAGCGTCCTGAACGAGCTGTGCGAGCGCCCGTGCCGGTTCAACGAGCTGCGCCGCGCCATCCCGGCGGTGACCCAGAAATCGCTGACGGCGACCCTGCGACGCCTCGAACGCAACGGCATCGTCGAACGCCACGTCGTGGCGACCCGCCCGGTCGCTGTCGAGTACCGGATCACCCCGCTGGGCAAGACGCTGCGCGCGCCGATCGACGCACTCCTCGAATGGGCCGACGCCCACATGGCCCGGATCGAGCGCGCCCGGCGGGCGTACGACGCCGAGCTGACGTGACCACCGGGACGGCACCGCCCGGCCCGCCCCCGCGTTGCGTGTCACTCGCAGACCGTGCCGTCGTTGTCCCGGTCGATGTACCAGTAGTACTCCGGATCCCTGCCCTGCGTGTACGGGCCGTACCCGTTGGCGTTCGCCTCCTTGCAGGTGCCGAAACGCGGATCGTTGCCGCCACCGCCGGTACTGCCGCCGCCCGTGCTGCCACCGCCGGAGTCGCCGTTGCCGCCATCCGGCTCACACGCCTCGCCGTCGAGGTCACGATCCAGCCCGGTCCGGTACCCGGGCTGGCCGCGTCGCAGCGGCGCCTTGCCCGCTGCGCGTACGGCATCGCAGTTCTTGTAGTAGACGGCGGGTGCCGTGGTCTTGCGCGGCTTCGGCTTCGACGCGGGCTTCGCGGTCGTCGGCGCGGCAGTGGTGGGCGAGGGCGACGGCTCCGGCGAGGCGGTGGCGGCCTCGGGCGTGGGCGCGGTGGTCGTGGTGGCGGGTGCCGCGACCGTCGGCACCTCCTGTGCGACGGCCTTCTCCGGCGACTTGCTCGGCTCGGTGGCGGGACCGGCGGCGATGCCGATGCCGAGCAGCCCGCCGCAGCAGGTGAGGACGGCGGCACCGCTGATGAGGAGCACCTTGATCGCCGCCGGCTGACGGCGCCACCACGACGGCCGGGACGGCGCGAACGGCATACCGGGCCGATAGGGCGGCGAGCCCTGCCCGGGCCACGGATTCTGGGGAGGGAGTTCGGTCACAGCGGGCAGTGTGGAGCGATCAGTCCGATCCGGAGTGTCACCGAACCGACAGACTGGCCGTTACCGGCGCGATAAGCGACGAGACGGCAGGTCCCAGCCGCAGGATGGGCGTCGATGCCGAAGCTGATCGGGGGCGCCCTCTCGCCGAACGGCCGACGGCGAGGGGTCCGGGAGCGGGACGCCGGGTGGGCTCAGGCGGTGAGCGGAGCGAAGAGCTTGTCGGCGGAGCGGCCGACCGCGGCGGTGAGCGTCGCGTCGATGCCGCCGCCGACGACCCCGCCGACGAGCGGTACGGCCTTCGCCAGCGTGATGAGCGCCCGCTTCGTGCCGTACTTGGCGAGCAGCATGAACCCGAGCTTCTGGTTGATCTTGCGGATCAGGTCGATGGAGACCTTCCTGATCGCCTGCTCGGTCAGCTTGACGCCGATCTGGGCGCCGAGCGTGCTGAGTGTCGACTGGATGTTCGAGCCCACCGCGACGAGCGGGATCATCGCCTGCGTGTGCGGGTCGTCGAGGTCGTAGCCTCGCAGGTAGGCGATCGCTCCCGCCAGGCGGACGTTGATGATGAGCGCTCCCGCGACGTTCGCCGGCAGCGTGATCGGCAGGGTCACGAAGCCGCCCAGTCCGGTCACGAAGCCGGCCGACCCGGCTGCCATCACCGACTCCTTGATGAGCCGGCTGATCACCTTGTCGACGTCCTCGGCGGGGGTGCCGCCGCGCTTGCCGAGCAGGGCGCTGTCGTATCTGTCGCCCTGCACGGTCCGCAGCCGGGATTCGGCCCAGGTCGCCGAGCCGGTCACCGGGCCGATGCCGTTGCGCACCACCCTGTTGACGGTGTTCACGAGCGCCAATGCGGTACGGCTCGTCTTGTCGTCGTCCTGGTTTCCGGGCGCGGTCTGCTCACTGTCGAGCCGGGATTCGGCGGTGTCGTCCATGGCGCATCACTCCAGCCGCATCGATCACCGCTGTCAACACGAATGTCGTCCGTCGGTCACGACCATCCATCTACTGTGGATCAGGTGTACGGCCGGATCGTGAGCCGACCGGCTGCCGCCAGCCGCTCGACGGCGGCCCGGTGCGGAACCGCATGGCTGGTGCGACCCCCCACGCCGGTGGTGGTGACTGCCGTGAAGAGCGAGTTGAGCAGCGCCTCCTCCACCGCGTCCAGCACCGCGGCGAACACCGGGTCGATCGCGGCGTCCGGGATCGGCGCCTGGTCCGACGTGGTGAACGCGATCGCGTAGTCGCCGCTGGTGTTGCTGAACGACGCACCGACCCGGGCCATGGCGAACACCGCACGGCGGGCGAGCCGCCGCAACTGCCGCGCGTCCAGTGGCACGTCGGTCGCCACCACGATCATGCACGAGTTGCCCGGCGGTTCGGTCCGGTCGGCGGCCGGCACCAGCTCGTCGACGGGTAGTGGCACGCCGAGCGCGGTGAGGACGCCGCCGAAGTTGGACTGGACCAGCGCGCCGACCGTCCGGGTGTGACCGGCGGTCCCGACCGTGCGGGACGAGGTGCCGATGCCCGCCTTGTAGCCCAGGGCTGTGGTGCCGGTGCCGGCACCGACGCAGCCCTCGGCGGGGAGCCCACCGGTCGCCCCGGCGACCGCGGCCAAGACGTGCGCCCCGGTGATCGGGCGGCGGCGGATGTCCGACAGGTGCCCGTCGTTCGTCTCACCGACCAGGGGGTTGAACGACAGCCCGTCCGGCCGACGCTCCATGAGATGCCCGAGCAGCGCGTCCGCCGCCCGGAACACCGACAGCGTGGCGGTCAGCACGACCGGAGATTCGAGCACGCCGAGCTCGTCCACCTGGGTCGAGCCGACGAGCTTCCCGTGGCCGTTGCCGGCGTACACCGCAGCGGGCAGCGTCCACCGGTCGGGGCCGAGCCCGCTCGGCACGATCGCGGTGACGCCGGTGTGCAGGTCGGCGCCGTCGTCGACGGTGGTGTGCCCGACCAGCACACCGGGGACGTCGGTGATCGCGTTGAGGCGTCCGGTGGGTTGCGCCCCGACGACGATCCCCAGGTCGCGGGCGCGCCGGCCGGGCCGGCTCAGGAGGCCGCCGCCCGCAGCGCCTGCACCATGCCGGTCGGGGTGTAGTCGTCGGGGACGCCCTCGACCAGGATGACGTCGCCCTCGATGTGCCGCGAGCGCAGCGGTGCGATCTCCTGGTAGGCGGGCGAGTCCCACCAGGCCCGCGCCTCGGCGTTCCCCGGGAATCCGAGCATCACGACGGCTCCGGGCCAGGTGCCCTCCTTCACCTCGTGCGGCGTGGCGTGCACGAGGAAACGGCCGCCGTAGGGGGCGAGGGTGGCCGGGAGGCGTTCGATGTACTCGGCGATGTCCGGATGCGGGGCGGCGTCCTGGAGATGGGCGATGGCGTACGCGGGCATGGGGTCCTTCCGGCCGTCGTGCTCCGAACGTCGATCTTGGCACAGCTGCCGGTATTCCTTCGCGCCGATTTCGCTCAGGGGTGGGAGGCGACGGCCGCGACGGCGGCGTGCGGGCGGTGGGCGGCGTCGTCGAGGCGCAGCAGGCGCTCGACCTCCGCGAACCCGGCTCGTCGCAGCCGCGCGGAGAGCTCGTCCACGGGCCAGCGGTACGCGGTGGCGACCTTGTGGTCGAAGGCGCCCACCTCGTCACCGACGAAGATGCCGACCACGAGCGGCCCACCCGGCACCATCGCGCGGCGGAACTCCGCCAGCACGCGGTCGAGATCCGCCGGCGGTAGGTGGATCAGCCAGGTGACGCTCGATGAGGGCGAGGTCGTCCGGATGCACCTGCGCGGTGGTGCCGAACAGGTCGATGTAGAGGCTCGCCACCGCCCCGTACGCGTGCCGTACCTGCGTGTCGTCCACCCGTCGACCATAGGAGCGAGGGGCCCGTCCATCGAATGTTACGACTTGACGAACGACGTGTTATCGCTCACAGTCGATGGACCGGGTGGCGGCGTCGATGGCTCACCGGGCGGGCGCGGACGGCTGCGGGGCGGGCCGGCTGTGGGGTAAGCGCGCCAAGACGCATTGTTAGCGCTCACAACATGTGTGACCTGAAGGAGGAACATGTTTGCTTTCGGTAGGTCCCCATCGACGATGTCGCCGCCGCGACGGCGCGGATGGTTGCCGCGAGTCGTCGCCACTGGCGCGACAGCGGTACTCGTCGGTGCCGCCGCCGTGGCGGCCGTTTCCGCGCCCGCCGCCGCCGCGAGCGTCGACACGAACGCCTGGTACGTCCTCGTGAACCGCAACAGCGGCAAGGCGCTCGACGTCTACAACCTGGCCACGAACGACGGCGCGCGGATCGTGCAGTGGTCCCGCAACAACGGCAACCAGCAGCAGTGGCAGTTCGTCGACTCCGGCGGCGGCTACTACCGGCTGAAGTCGCGGCTGTCCGGCAAGGTGCTCGACGTCTACAACTTCTCCACCGCCAACGGTGGAAACATCGTGCAGTGGTCCGATCTGAACGGGACCAACCAGCAGTTCCGGCTGGCCGACTCCGACAGCGGCTACGTCCGGCTGATCAACCGCAACAGCAACAAGGTGGTGGAGGTGCAGGGCGCCTCGACCGCCGACGGCGGGAACATCGTCCAGTACGACGACTGGAACGGCGCCAACCAGCAGTGGCAGCTCGTCCGGGTGGACGGTGGCGGCGGCAACCCCACCACGCCGCCTCCGACGACGCCGCCTCCGGGTGGCACGTGCAACCTGCCGTCGTCGTACCGGTGGTCGTCCACAGGTGCGTTGGCGCAGCCCCGGTCGGGCTGGGTGTCGCTGAAGGACTTCACAGTGGTGCCCTACAA
>NZ_JBICSV010000020.1:0-15972 GCF_043197215.1 Micromonospora sp. NPDC049203
GACACGTAGGCGTCGGCGAGTGAGCCGTGCGTGAACGCCACCACGTCATCCCGGCCGTCACCGTTGAAATCGGTCGGCGAACCACCGAAATACCGCGCGGCCGGCCCGCCACCGCCCTGGTTAACCAGTGAGAGGTAGTAGTTCCAGTTCCAGTTCGGCCCCGGGTCGGTGTGGTCGTTGCCCGGGATCTCGTTGTGCCCCTTGATTCCGGTCCGGTTCTTCGGGATGCCGTACTTGTCGCACAGGTAGCGCGTCAGCGCGGCCGAGGAACGGTACATCGCGTCGGTGAACCAGGCCGGGTTGTCCACGTACCCCTCGTGCTCGATGCCGACGCCGTACGCGTTGCCGGACCGGGCGTGGTACGCGGTGTCGCCCTCGCGGACCATCTGGGTGATCTCGCCGTTGCTGGACTTCACCACGTAGTGGGCGCTGACGCCGGACGACGGGTTCTGGAACCAGCTGACGGTGCCGGCGTACGAGCCCTGGGTGACGTGGAGGATCACGGTGGTGATCCGGCTGGACCGCCCGACGCCGTAGTTCGCGCCGTTCGCGGCGACCCACCGCGCCGCCGGGTACTCCGGCACGGCGGCGGCGAGCGTACGGGACGCCGTGCCGGCGGGCGGAACCGTGGCGTAGCGGCCGCGCTCCGGCTCGACCCGGTACGCCCGGACCGGCACGGCGCCCGGGATGCCCTGCTGCACCAGCTCGTAGATCCCGTCCGCGTACAGGCGGGCGGTGGCGTCGTCTGCCGCGCCGCCGTACCGCGCCACCACCGGATACCAGGCGGTGACCCGGTCCCGGTCCCGCGCGGTCAGCCCTTCGGCGTCGGCCAGTTCGCGCAGCACCGCCGCGCCGCCGCGGATGTTGGCGGGCGTGACGGTCTTCAGGCGCGCGACCGGCTCACCGGTCAACGCCGCCGCCCGTTCCAGGCTGCGCTGGGCGGGGTTGCTCACCAGGTGCATCACCCCGTAGCCGTTCGCCTGGCTCGGCTTGCCGCCGTGCCCGTCCAGGCGGGACTCGCCGTAGCCGACCGCCACCAGGACGTCCCGGGGCACGTCGTACTCCTGCGCCGCCCGCACGAAGGCGGTGTCCAGCGCGGTACGGCCCGGCGGCGTCGCGGACGCGGACGCGGGCTGCACCGCGACCGCGCCGGCGAGCGCCGCGGCCAGCAGGGCGACGCCGACGCGCCGCCGTCTCCGTCGTGTTCCGGCCACGGGGGCCTCCCATCCTGGCGTCACAGCGTCACCTCACCGGTGAGGCCGAAGTAGTCGTGCCACTTGCTGCTGGCACCGAACGTGGTGCCGGTGGACAGGGCGACGTAGACGTCGTTCGTGGCGCCCTTGGTGAAGACGATGAGGTCGTCTTTGCCGTCGCCGTTGGCGTCGGCGAGGTAGGGGAATTCGCCGGGGAGGCAGAAGAAGTCGTGCCATTTGATGGTGGTGCCGGTGAACGACGAACCGGTGGAGGTGGCGGCGTAGACGTCGGCGTCGGTGTTGCAGGTGAAGGTGACGATGTCGTCGCGTCCGTCGCCGTTGATGTCGCCGACGCGGGGTTGTTCGGTGCCGACGGCGAACAGGTCGTGCCACTTCTGCGGCGCCCCGAAACCACTGCCCGTCGACAGGGCGACGATCACGTCCGCCGCCGACGCGGGGCCCTGGGTGAAGGTGATGATGTCATCGCGGCCGTCGCCGTTGACGTCCCCGAGCGCGGGGAACTCCCCGGCGATGGAGAAGTAGTCGTGCCACTTCACCGCCGTACCGGCGAACGACGAACCGGTCGACAACGCCACGTAGACGTCCGCCGTCGCGTCGTGCGTGAACGCGACGATGTCGTCGCGGCCGTCGCCGTTGACGTCGCCGACGGCGGCGATCTCCGCGCCGGGGGCGAACCAGTCGTGCCACCTGCCCGGCGACGTGAACGCCGACCCGTTCGACAGCGCCACGTACACGTCGCCGGTGTTGCCGTGCGCGAACGTGACGATGTCGTCGCGGCCGTCGCCGTTGACGTCGCCCGTCGACGCGGTCTCCCCGCCGATGGAGAAGAAGTCGTTCCACTTCACCGACGTCCCGGCGAAGCCGGTGCCGGTCGACGTGCTCGCGTACACGTCGGCGGTGGCGTTCTGGGTGAAGGTGAGGATGTCGTCGCGGCCGTCGCCGTTGACGTCCGTCGACGAGCCGCCGGCCATGCCGTGGGTACGCGCCGCCTGGTTGAGCAGCGTCCGCGCGGTCGCCGCCGCCTGGTCGTACCGGTCGGGGAAGCCTGACCGCTGGACGCACTGGGCGACCTGGCCGGCGGTGTGGCCGGGGTTGTTGCGGTCGCAGGTGATCGCGCGGGTGACGTACTGCGTGGTGGCGTAGACCGGGTCCATGATCTGCTCCAGGGTGCCCCAGCCGTAGTCCCAGCGCTGCTGGAACACGCCCAGGCTCGACTTGTCGCCGCAGGGCAGGTTGTTCATGTGGGACTCGACCCACCCCGCCTCGAAGGTGGAGAGCATGACCTTGTCGTCGACGTTGTACGACCGGGCCACCCGGTAGACGATCACGGTGACGGCGGGGTCGTGGGTGGCCGGGACGGACGGGCAGGCGAGCGTGCCGATCGGTACGGCGGCCGCCGGCGCGCCGACCGCGCCGGCCGCCGTGACGGTGCAGAGCGCGACAAGCAGCGCCAGCAGGTTTCGTCTCACCATGCTCCTCGGGGGTGTGGGCTGACCAGGCGGCGCCGGGCGAGAAATCGATTGCTGACGAGTCTCGTAGTCATCCACATCGATGTCAATAGCGCCGGCGGGCCCGGCCCACCCGGCCGGAAATCGATTGCTGGACGGGTATAGGATTCCGAGCGATCTCCCGCGGTGGCGGTCTCCCTCCGGTACGTCACCATCCGACGGGGGCCGGGTCGGAGCAGCCCGGGCGACGACGACGGGAGCGCGATGACGACCATCTACGACGTGGCGCGTCGCGCGGGAGTGTCACCGGCGACCGTCTCCCGCGTCCTCAACGGGCGCGCCTCGGTCGACCCGGAGATGGCCGCCCGGGTGCGGCAGGCCGCGCAGGACCTGGACTACCGCCCGAACGCCGTCGCGCGCAGCCTGCGCCGCAGCCGGACCAGTCTCTGGGCGGTCATCATCTCCGACATCGGGAACCCGTTCTTCACCTCGATGGTGCGCGGCGTCGAGGACGTCGCGCAGGAGGCCGGCTTCTCCGTCGTGCTCTGCAACGGCGACGAGGACCCGGAGAAGGAGGCCCGCTACGTGGCGGCGGCCCTGGCCGAGCGGATGGCCGGGGTGATCATCTCCTCGTCCGGGAAGCCCGCCCTGATCAGCCGCCTGGTGCAGGCGCGCATCCCGGTCGTGGCGATCGACCGGCAACCGCGCGGCGTCGAGGTGGACACCGTGCTGGTGGACAACACCCACGGCGCCGAGCAGGCGACCGCCCACCTGGTGCACAGCGGTTACCGGCGGATCGCGTGCATCACCGGCCCGCGCCGGATCTCCACCGCCATGCAGCGGCTGCGGGGCTACCAGCGGGCCCTGAAGGCCAGCGGACGCCAGGCCACCGAGGACCTGATCCGGTACGCCGACTTCCGCGAGGAGGGCGGCTACCGCGCGATGGCCTCGCTGCTGGAGACCGCCGAGCCGCCGGACGCGGTGTTCGCGGCGAACAACCTGATGACGGTGGGCGCCGTCGAATGCCTCGTGGACAACGGCATCGGCGTACCCGACCCGTTCGGCATCGTCGGGTTCGACGACATCCCGTGGGCGCACCTGGTCCGGCCCTCGCTGAGCACCGTCGCACAGCCCACGTACGACCTGGGACGGACCGCCGCGACGCTGCTGGTCGAGCGGATCGCCGACCCGGCCAAGGTGCCCTCGACCGTGGTGCTCCACACCGAGCTGCGGGTCCGTGAGAGCTCGGCGCCGTCGGCCCGCCGGCGGGGCCGAGCCGCCGGCCGTACCCCGTCGCACGGCACTGCCGCCGGCTCGCTCAGATCGTGACCTCCCCGCACAGGTGCACCCGTACGCCCAGCTCGGCGAAGAGGGCGGCCTTGACCCGTAGCGCGCGGTCGGCGGTGTCGGCGTCGGGCCCGTAGACCACGTTGACGTGATTGGCCTTGTGCCGGGCCATCAACTGGTCGCGGCCCACGCCGTGCAGCACGGCGTGCATGATCGGCCACTGCGGTGTGGTGGCGTCCAGCCGCCGCCGGGTCTCCGCCTCGGGCAGCTCCACCACGGTGCCGCGCCCGAGGTCCACGTGCAGGCAGCCGTCCATCACGAACACCCGCGACCAGACGATCTCCCCCGGCTTCGACACGCCGCTGAGCGTGCCGCCGCCGAGCGGGAAGTACATCGGCGGCTGACGCATGCTGTACGACCTGTCGTAGCCGCCGTTGTGCGACGCGGGCACCGAACCGGAGATCTCGAAGACCCAGACGAAGTGCTCGCCGTACCGCTGTCCCCAGCGGATGTCGTGCAGCGTCGTCGCCGGGTCCAGGCCCATCGCGGTCCAGATCCGGTTGGTGACAAGCGAGTCCACAGCGACGCCCTCGTCGACCTCGTTGAAGTGCGGCAGCGCCGCGCCCGGGTACAGCTCCCGGGAGCCGTCCCGGCTGGTCACCGGGGGGCGTTCGACGTTGTTCAGCAGCCCTTCGGCCAGGTCGCTGGCCGGGACGGTGTCCTTGAGCCCCTGCTGGTACTGGATGCCGACCGCGTCCAGGCCGAAGTCGTCGGCGATGCGCAGCGCGGCGACGTACATCCGGCACTGGCTGAGCAGTTGGGCGTACGTCAGTTCGGTGGCCTCGTCGGTGCCGGTGTGGAACGTCATCCCGGCCGTCTCCAGCCAGGCGAGCACCGCCCGCGCCTCGGTGTCGGGCACCCGCGCCATCTCCGCCACGAGCGCGCTCTGCGAGAGGCGTTCCTTGAAGATGCCGATCGGGTTGAGCAGCTCGTCGTCGATGATGGCGTTGTACATGCCCATGCAGCCCTCGTCGAAGACTCCGATGACGGCCCGCTCGGAGACGAGCTGCCGGGCCAGCGCCACGCCGAGTTCGACCTCCTCGTCCGGCCGCAGCGCCGGCAGCGGGCGTACGTGGCTCTCGTCGTGCGTCACCTCGCCGGTCTCCAGCCACTTCTTCAGGCCGTCACGCGCCCACTCGTCGGTGAAGTCCTCACTCCACAGCGTCGAGTACCGCACGCCCGCCTTGGTGAGGCTGCCGGCGAGGTTGAGCAGGCCCACCAGCCCGGGGTACTGCCCGCTCCAGTTCGCCACCAGCAGGATCGGCCCGCGGTGGGCGCGCAGCCCGGCCAGCACGTGGTGGCTGTACTGCCAGACCGCCTCCACCACGATGAGCGGCACGTCGGCCGGGATGCTCCGGAAGACCTCGATCCCGGCGCGCTGGCTGTCGATGAAGCCGTGTCCTCTGACCGGGTCGACGTCGTGACCGCGCCGGACGTGCCAGCCGAGCGCGGTGACGGCGGCGGCGAGGTCGGCTTCGAGCTGCCGCTGGGTGGGCCAGCAGGTGACGTTCGCGCTCAGCCGCAGGTCGCCGCTGGCCACTGTGTAGACGGTGCGGGGCGGGGCGGCCGGACGCTCGACCGGCACGGGCAGTGTGTAACGGGTCACGGGGCGGCTCCCTCGACGGGCGGACGGTGGGCGGGACGGGACGCGGCCGCGTTCAGAGGCCACCGAGCTTCGCGTACGCCTCGGCGGCGTTCTCCCTGGTGATCCGCATGGTGCCCAGCGTGGTGGTACGCGGGACGTCCTCGGCGCAGTCGACGAGGATCTTCCGGGCCAGCTCGACCGCCTCCCGGCCGCCGGTGGCGTACTGGAACGTGGCGCCGAGCCGGCCCTGCTCGACGGCCTTGATCCCGCCGGAGGGCACCGGCAGCGCGTCGATTCCGGTGAACTTGATCCGCTGCACCATGCCCGCCGACTTCGCGGCGAGGTAGGCGCCCTCGGCCATCGGGTCGTTGTGCGCGTAGATCGCGGACACATCCGGGTGGGCCTTGATCAGCGCGTCCGCCACCGACTGTCCCTTCTCGCGCAGCCAGTCGCCGGGCTGGGAGGCGACGATCTGGATCTTCGGGTTGGCGGCGATGCCGTCGCGGAAGCCCTGCGCGCGCTCGGCGGCGGGGGTCGAGCCGGGCAGCCCGGCGATCTCGATCACCTTGCCGCCGTCGGGCAGCAGCGTCGTGGCGTAGAACTCGCCGGCCGCCTTGCCGATCGCCACGTTGTCGCCGCCGATGAACGCGGTGTACGCCTCCCCCTCGACCTTGCGGTCCAGCACGATCACCGGCACGCCCTGGTCGTACGCCTTCTTCACCACAGCGGTCAGCGGCTTGGCCTCGTTCGGCGAGATGATCAGCAGGTTGATCTTCTGGGTGAGGAAGTTCTCCACGTCGGCGACCTGCTTGCTGTTGTCCTGCGCGGCGTCGGAGACCACGACGCGGAAGCCGGGAACCGACTTCGCCGCCGTCTGCACGTCGTTGTTCATCACCTGCCGGTACGGCTCGGCGTTGTTGGCCTGGGACATGCCGATCAGGAAGTCCTTGCCGGCGCCGCAGGCGCGGGCCTGCCCGGCGTCGTCGGACGGTTTCTCGACGCTGCACCCCGTCGCCGCCAGCGCGCCGGTGACCAGCAGCGCGAGCAGTGTGGTTCGCTTGTCCATCGGTGGCTCCTCGGAGTCGGTTCGGTCAGGCGATGCCGCGGCGCAGCTTCTGCAACGCCGCCGCGAGCACGATCACCAGTCCTTTGATCAGCAGCTGGACGTTGGCGTCGATGTTGTTGAGCGCGAGGATGTTGTTGAGGATGCCGAGCAGCAGCGCGCCGGCCAGGGTGCCGCCCATCGAGCCGGAGCCGCCGGCCAGGCTGGTGCCGCCGATGACGACGGCGGCGATCGCATCCAGCTCGTATCCGGCGCCGTCGTTCGGGCTGCCCTGGTTGAGCTGTCCCGCGTGGACGACGCCGGCCACCGCCGCCAGGAGGCCGGCGACGGCGAACACGGCGACCTTGACCCGGGTCACGGGTACGCCCGAGAGCCGGGCCGCCTTCTCGTTGCCGCCGATCGCGTAGACGTGCCGGGCGAACGCTGTCGTCCGCAGCACCACGACAGCGGCCACCCCGATCAGGACGAACAGCACCGCCGGCACCGGGAGCACGCCGTTTATCGAGCCGTTCAGCAGTTCGAAGGCGGGCGGCGCCTCCTGGGGTCCGTCGCCGTAGGCGATCGGGATGCCGAGGCCGCCGGACCAGATCCGGGCGATGCCCCGGGCGACCTGGAGACCGGCCAGGGTGACGATGAACGACTGGATGCCGAGGCGGGCCACGGCGTATCCCTGGAGTGCGCCGAACAGCGCGCCGATCGCGAGCACCGCCGCGACGGCGGGCAGGATGCCCAGCCCGGAGTCGACCATGAGCGTCGCGGTGCCGACTGCCGACAGGCCGAGGATCGCCCCGACCGACAGGTCGATGCCGCCGAGCAGGATGACGAATGTCATTCCGATCGCGATGATGCCGATCTCCGACACCGCGCGGACGATGTTCCCCAGGTTGCCGGCGGTGAGGAAGAGGATCTCGCCGTCGCGGCGCGGTGAGGCGAGGATCGCCACGACGAAGACCACGAGCAGCGCGAAGAGGCTCTGCACCGCGAAGAGCCGGTCGGCGAGTTCCCGGCGGCTGCGCGGGCGGCGCAGCCAGCGGGCGGTGGCGCCGCGCAGCCCGACCGTACCGGCGGCGGGCGGCGCCTCGGTCACGGCCGGCTCGGGCGGCGGCACGCGGGTGTCGGTCATCTGTCGTCCCTTCCGCCGGCCGGGCCGCCCATCGCCGCCGCGAGGATGTCCTCGCCGGTGCAGCCGTCGGTGGCGAGGTCGGCCACGGCACGGCCGCGGCGCAGCACCACCACCCGGTCGCAGACGCCGAGCAGCTCGGGCAGTTCCGAGGAGGCGAGCAGGATGCCCATGCCGTCGTCGGCGAGCCGGCGCAGCAGCCGGTAGATCTCCGCCTTCGCCCCGATGTCGACGCCGCGGGTCGGCTCGTCCAACAGGAGCAGCCGCGGCTCGGTGAGCAGGTGCCGGGCGAAGACCACCTTTTGCTGGTTGCCGCCGGAGAGCGCGCCGACCGGCGTGGCCGCCGACGCCGTCTTGATCGCCAGGCCGGTGACCGACCGCGCGACGGCGGCCCGTTCCCGGCGTCGGCTGACGATCCCGGCCGAGGTCAGCCTGGACAGCGCGGCCAGCACGATGCTCCGGCCGACCGGGTGTTCCAGGACGAGCGCGGAACGGCGCCGGTCCTCGGGGACGAAGCCGACGCCGGCACGCAGCGCCGCGCGGGGACGGCGCGGCGCGTACGGGCGGCCGGCCAGCAGGACCGTGCCGGTGCGGCGGCCGGCGGGCCCGGCGCCGAAGAGGGTCTCCAGCAGTTCGGTACGGCCGGCGCCCATCAGTCCGGCCAGGCCGACGATCTCGCCTGCGCGCACGGTCAGGCTGACGCCGTCCGGCTCGCAGCGGCCGGGCCGGGGCGCCCGGGGCCGCACGGCCAGGTCGGTGACGCGCAACAGCGGACCGGCACCGGTCCCGGCCGTCTCGCGGCGCGGAGCGGACGTGCCGGCCACGTCCGCCGTTTCGGGATGCGGAGCGGGACTGCCGGCCGGGTCCGCCGGCTCGGGATGCGGAGCGGGACTGCCGGCGGCGTCCGCCGGCTCGGGATGCGGGCCGGGGCTGCCGGCCGGGGCGGGCTTGAACAGCGACGCGGCCCGGCCGCCGACCATCATCGCCACGATCCGCCGCCGGTCCATCCGGCCGGCCGGCACGACACCGGCGACCGAACCGTTGCGCAGCACCGTCGCGCGGTCCGCGACGACCTCGATCTCCTCCATCCGGTGGGAGATGTAGACGACACCGACGCCCCGCCGGCGCAGGCCGTCGACGGTGGTGAACAGCCGCCGCACCTCCCCGTCGGCGAGCGCGGCCGTCGGCTCGTCCATGACGAGCACGCGGGCGTCCAGGGCGAGCGCCTTGGCGATCTCGACGAGCTGCTGCTCCCCCACCCGCAGCGAGCCCACCGGGCGGCGCGGGTCGATGTCGGCGCCGAGCCGGTCCAGGTGCTCCCGCGCGGTACGCGCCGCGGCCCGCCGGTCGACTGTGCGCAGCCGGGTCCGGGGCTCCCGCCCGAGCACCAGGTTGTCGGCCACCGACAGCGCGGGCACCAGGTCGAGTTCCTGGTGGATGGTCGCGATGCCGGCGGCCTGGGCGGCGGCCGGGCCGGTGAACCGTACCGGCGTCCCGTCGACTGTGACCTCTCCGTCGTAGTCGGTGATGACGCCGGAGAGAATGTTGATCAGGGTGGACTTGCCCGCGCCGTTCTCGCCCAGCAGCGCGTGCACCTCACCGGCGCGCACGTCGAAGTCGACGCCGTGGAGGGCAGTCACGCCGCCGAACCGCTTGGCCACGCCGGTCGTAGCGACCACCACCCGGCCGCTCGGGCCGGGCGCGTCGCGGGTGTCCACGCCGGTCACGGGATCGCGTTTGTCGCGGCGTGCGCGGCGTCGGCGAACGGCACGTCCCGCCGGACCCCGCTCGCGGTCAGGCGCCAGGTGCCGCCCGCGTACTGGCCGGGCGCCCAGGACAGGCCGCCGGCGCGCCACAGCGGTTGCCAGGCGGCCATCGCGTGGCCGGCGTCGTACCAGGTGTTGTCGCCGCGCCAGGCCGACCCCCACCGGTGCGACGCGACCACCGAGAGCCCGTCGCCGGTGCTCATCGTCCAGCGGGGCATGCCGGTGACGTCACCCGTCGGCCGCGCCTCCACCGCCGGGTCGCCGACCAGCGGGGACGCGCCGTCGATGTTGAACGCCACCTCCCACACCGCTGCGGTCGGCCACCCGTTCACCGACCAGGTGACGTCGCTCTGCAACCCGGGGCCGGTCCACCGGGGCGTCACGGTGAGCAGCCAGTCGGCGGTGACCGGCTCGTCGCCGAACGGGATGCCGACCAGGTTGATCCGGGAGCCGTCGGCCGACACGTCGACCCGGGCCGGGGCGCCGGCCCGGTCGGTCACGTCGAACCGGCCGACGGCGAGGTACGGGCCGGTTCCCCGGTGCGACGAGTCGAGCGCGGGACGGTGGTTGCCGGCGCCGGCCGGGTCCACCGCCAGCTCGGCGATCCGGGCGCTGGGCCAGGTGCGCACGTCGGCGCGGAGGAAACCGGTGGTCACCGTCCAGCCGCGCGCCACCACGCCGGTCGACCAGGTCAGCGGCGCCAGCCAGAGCCCGCCCTGACCCCAGCCGGCGTGGGTCAGGTACCAGTTGGAGCCGTCCACCACGACCTCGGCGGCGTGCGCGTCCAGCACCGTCACCTTCTCCGCGCCGTCGAAGCGCAGCGGGTCGCGGCTGCGGTAGACGGCCGTCCGCCGGTACGCGGCGCCGTAGTCGGTGCCGTCGCAGCAGACGAAGAGGTACCACCAATCTCCTCGGCGCACCACGAACGGCGACTCCGTCTGCCCGCCCGCCTGCCCGGTGTGCGGCGACGTGTACGCGATCGCGCGGCCGCTCCACGAACGCAGGTCGGTGCTGGTCCGGTACGCCACGACGTGGTTGCCGCCGGACGGGCTCGACGTGGCCGTGTAGTACATGACCCAGCGGTCGCCGACCCGGGTCACCATCGGGTCGCGGCCCTCCCACCCGTCGGTGAACAGCGGGTTGGCGGAGCTGCGGGTCCAGGTGAACAGGTCGGTCGAGGTGGCCAGGTGCATGCGGTACCGGGCGTAGTCCGGGTTCCCGGCCGCGTAGAACATGTAGTAGACGCCGTCGTGGTGGACGACGTGCGGGGCCCAGATCCACTGCTCCCCGGCCCCGGGGTCGGCGGCCAGCGCCACCGGCCGTTTCGTCCACGGGCCGCTCGGGGTGGGCGCGGTGGCGTGCCCGAAGACCTTCTCGTCCTGCGGCGCGCCGGGTTCGGCGTGGGTGATGCCGAACAGGTGCCACACACCGGTCTGCTGGTGCCGTACCAGCGTGTGGTCGTTGTAGTACCAGGTCGTCGACTCCCCCGCGCTCGGGTCGTAGACGCGGGTGGACGCGCCCCGCGCCGGCGTCTCGCCGAGCGTCTCGTACGGCGTCGTGGTGACCGCCGCGAGCGGGCCGACGCGGCGCAGCGTCACCGTGTCGAGCCCGGCGAAGAAGCCGGTGGAGGACGCGGACCGGCCGGTCACCGTGACGGTGAGGCGGTGCGTGCCGGCCGCCAGCGACGCCGAGCCCAGCGGTACCGCGCCGGAGCGCTGCACCGCGCCCGCGTACCCGTCGAAGAGCTGGCCCACCGCGACCCCGTCGACGGCGAAGCGCAGCGTGCCGTAGTCGCCGGCCCGGGTGAGCACCGCGCCGAGGTCGTACTGCCCGGCCGGCACCGACGGCAGCGTGAGCGTCACCGAGTCACCGGCGCGGGCGCCCCGGAACCACAGTTGCCGTCCGCCGGACCAGCTCACCCCGCAGCAGTCGGCCTGCGCGCCGACCGGCGCGGTGGCGGAGACGACGGCGAGCGACTCGGCTTCGAACCGGACCGGGTCGTCGGCCGGTGCCGGACCGGCCGGGACGGCGGCCAGGGCCGCCCCGAGCAGGAGCGCCGCGAGGACACGTCGGGCGCGCATCACGACACGCTCGGGCGGGGCAGGTCGGCGCCGGGGGCGAACTGGTCGTGCCAGCGGCTCCCCGGTGGGCCGAATCCTCCGCCGGTGGAGAGCGAGACGAACACGTCAGCGGTCAGGCCCCTGGTGAACGTGACCACGTCGGCCCGCCCGTCACCGTTGAAGTCCCCCACGCCGGGCAGCTCGTCGCCGAAGGCGAAGTGGTCGTGCCACTTCCAGGAGTGCTGCACGAAGCGGCCGCCGTCGGAGAGCGACACGAACACGTCGCCGGTCGTACCCCTGGTGAACGTCACGATGTCGTCCCGGCCGTCACCGTCCACGTCGCCCACCGCCGGCAGCTCGTTGCCGACGGCGAAGCTGTCGTGCCACTTCCAGCCGTCCTCCACGAAGCGGGTGCCGTCGGAGAGCGACACGAACACGTCGCCGGTCGTACCCCTGGTGAACGTCACGATGTCGTCCCGGCCGTCGCCGTCCACGTCGCCCACCGCCGGGAACTCGTCGCCGAGCGCGAAGTGGTCGTGCCACTTCACACCGGGCCCGAAGCCGGAGCCGGTGGAGAGCGCCACGTAGACGTCGGCGGCGGCGCCGCGGGTGAACGTGACGATGTCGGCACGGCCGTCGCCGTTGACGTCGCCGACCGCCGGGATCTCGGCGCCGACGGCGAAGAAGTCGTGCCACTTGACCCCGGCGGCGTACCCGGCGCCGGTGGAGAGCCCGACGTAGACGTCCGCGCTGTCGCCACGGGTGAACGTGATGACGTCCGCGCGGCCGTCGCCGTTGACGTCGCCGGTGAGCGGCACCTCCGCCCCGACCGCGAAGAAGTCGTTCCAGGGCCGGCTGTCCGGCACGAAACGGGTGCCGTCGGAGAGCGAGGTGAACACGTCGGCGGCGGCGCCGCGGGTGAAGTCGACGGCGTCGTCGCGGCGGTCGCCGTCGGCGTCGCTGGTGTTTCGGGTACGGGTGGTGGCCGACACCTCGGCCGAGGGCGCGGCGGTGTTGCCCGACCCGTCGACCGTTACGACCCGGTAGTAGCGGGTCTGCGCGGCGGGCAGCGGACCGTGCCGGAACGTGGTGGCACGCGTCGTGCCGACCAGGTTGGCGGCGGTGATCACCACCCCGGGGCTTCGGGACGCGTAGACGCGGTAGGAGACCACGCCGACGTCGTCGGCGGAGGGGGACCAGGTCAGGCCCAGCGCGTGCACGCGCCCGCCGGTCAGGGCGAGACCGGCGACCGGGGCCGGGGCGACGGTGTCGGTGAACGGCGCCACCATGCTGTCGGCCAGGTACCGGGAGGCGGTCCAGGCGGGTGCGCCGCTCGCCGGGGTGAGCTGGACGGTCACCGCCGACCGGCCCGCCGTCAGCGCCGCCGGCAGCACGAACTCGTCGGCCAGCCAGCGCTGCCTGTCGTTGCCCAGCGGCTGGAGCCACACCCCGGCCGGTGTGCCGTCCACCGACACGGCCGCCTGCTGGAAGCCGCCGGCCTGGTCGCCGTGGCGGCGCAGCCGTACCCCCTGGTTGGCCGGGTCGATCGCCAGCCGGAAGCGGACCGGGGCGGTCGTCGCGCGGACCTGGCCGGTCTGCGGGACGTTGTCGTCGTCGCCCTCGAACGCGGCGGTGAGCGCGGTCTGGGTCGCCCCGGAGTCGGTGTACGCGTGCGCGGCGCGGCTGGCGGCGTCGCCGGTGACGACGGTGTCGGTCCGGCGCGTGGTGACGGTGCGCTGGGTGTAGAGGAACGCGGTCGAGGCGTACTCGGCGGGCATGTCGTTGGCCGGTCCGTGCTCGATGCCGAAGCGCAGCGCGGTGCCGTAGGCCACCGCGTCGCCGATCATCAGCCGGTAGGCGGCGTCGCACTCGTCGGCGCATCCGCCGCCGCGGACCAGGTGCGCGGTGTTGCCGGTGAAGACGCCGCTGTACTCGCCGCGGTTGAAGTACCAGCCCGACTCGTAGAAGTCCTCGGTGCCGGTGCCGTAGATCTGCGGCGTGGGCGAACCGTCCACGTACACCCGCTCGTCGCCCTCCAGGTAGTTGCGGGTGTTGCCGCCGATGATGTGGCCGCGCATGGTCTGCGAGACGCCCACGAACCGGCCCCGGCCGGACTGGTCGGCGATGATCCAGTCGGCGCCGCCGACCGTCTCCGCGCGGCGTGACTGGGTGGTGAAGTAGCCGGCGCTGCCGTCGGCGGCGAGCCGGGACGTCCACTCGGCGCCGGGCGCCGACGTCACCTCGACCTCGACGCCGCTGACTGTGGCGCCTGTCGTGTTGACGAGCGTCACGGCGGCGGCGGTGCGGAACGGCATCGGCCACCAGGCGCTGTACCAGCCGCCGGGCGCGGAGTCCATGGCGAACATCAGCGACCGGACGGTGCGCTCGCCCAGCCCGGCGCCGAAGAACTCCCCGACCGGGCTGTCCACCGTGGCGCGCCCGTCGAACGTCATCCGCAGCCGCAGCCGCAGCCCGGCGAGCGTCGGCGCGCCCGCCGCGGCGTCCGGTACGCGCAGCCGCAGCGCGGTGATCGCCCGCGGCCCGGTCAGCGCGGCCAGCGACACCTGGCCCTGCGCCGGGGCGGTGACGGTGGCTCGGGTGGTGGCGGCGCCGGCCTGGGCGGGCTTCGGGTCGCGGGTGCCGGCGGCGCGCAGCAGCGTGACCACGTCGGTGGCCGGGTCGGCCGGGTCGAACCGGGACACCCCTGCCGCGTCGGCGAAGGTGCGGTAGGCCACGTGGTGGAACAGCGGGTTGTTCTGGGTGGTGATCCGCATGGACTCCCGGTAGGGCATCGGCACCTTGACGGTGACGCCGCCGGACGTCTGGTCGGCGTTGCTGACGAGCGGCGCGACGAACGGGCTGCCGAGCCGCCCGTCGACCAGGTCCTGGAGGTCGGCCTGGACGACCACGACGCCGTCGAGTTCGACGCGGATCCAGCCGGTGGCGCGGACGTTGCCGTCGTCGCGGGTGAACCAGATCGACTGCACCTCGCCCGGGCCGCGCGCCTCGGCGATCACGCAGCCGCCGCTCTGGCGCAGGCACGACCAGGTGCCGACGAAGCCGTCGTCGTTGGAACCGTCGCGGCCGAAGCTGGAGAACTGGTGGGTACGGCTGCCGGCGGCCAGCTCCGGCAGGCGGTCGAGCCGCCGGTAGGCGTCCCAGCCGATCGGGCCCTTGTCGTCCGCGACGGCGAGAGCGGTAGCGGGCGCCGACGTGGCGGTCGGAGCGGCGGACGAGGCCGCGGGCACGGCCACGGCCAGCAGCGCGACTGCTGCGGCGCCGGCCCAACGGCTGAAGCGGAGCCTCATCGGTGTCCCTTCCGAGCGCCGTGAGATCAGCGAGAAATCGATTGCTGGCGAGTTAACTTCCCGACTTCCACGGTTGTCAATACCTTGCGCCCGGCTTTCCCTCCGGGGCAGGAATCTTCACGGCACGCCGGCCCCTGACCCGCCCAGCCAGGCCCGGCGGAACCGGCACTGAAGGAAGTTTTCCTCCGACACGAACCACCCCGGCGGGTATTGACAGGTTCCGAAGTCTGCGGTTTCACTTCTCCTCAGCGCCACCGTCCCGCCGATCGGGACGCCAGCCGCCCCTCCTCCGACGCGAACTGTCAGGGCCCGCCCGTCGGCGACACCGGCCCCTGGCCTGACGCGCCCAGGCGCCGCTCTGCCAGTGCATCCCCTCCGATGAGGAGTTTCCGCATGCCCAGCTTCCCGACACGTGCCGCCCGGCGCGCCCTCGTCGCGCTGCTCACACTGGCCGCGGCCACCCTCACCGCGGTCGTGGTCACCCCGTCACCGGCGCTGGCCGCGCCGAACTTCAAGGCGCCGTTCCCGTGCGGGCAGCGGTGGACGTACAGCCACCACAGCGCCGAGGTGCGGCAGGCGCTGGACTTCGTCCGGGCCGACGGCGGCGTCACCGGCGGTACGCCCCAGGTGGCGTCCGCCGCCGGAGTCGCCCGCCGCTACTCGCAGCCCAGCGGCGCCGGCAACTACATCGTCATCGACCACGGCGGCGGGTGGACCACCTACTACTTCCATCTCAGCGCCTATTCGGTGCCCGACGGCGCCTACGTGCAGCAGGGGCAGCAGATCGGGATCACCGGCAGCACCGGCAACTCCTCCGGGGCGCACGTGCACTACGAGCAGCTCTACAACGGCGTCGGCCAGGTCATCTCGATAAACGGCGTCTCGCTCGCGCCGTATCCCGGCCAGTACAACCAGAGGTTCCTGGTCAGCGACAACTGCGGTACGCCACCGCCGCCGCCCGCGCCCCGGTATTTCGGTGGTTCGCCGACCGATTTCAACGGTGACGGCCGGGATGACGTGGTGGCGTTCACGCACGGCTCACTCGCCGACGCCTACGTGTC
>NZ_JBICSV010000021.1:0-2749 GCF_043197215.1 Micromonospora sp. NPDC049203
CAAAGATCAAGACTGCGCACCTACGCGCGTCCGCCTCATGCCATCCCGTCTGCCGCCGACCCACACTCCGTGGAGCGGGCCAGGGCCAGGGTGACAAGGTGGAGCGCCCTACTGGACGTACGACCTTGTCACCCTGGCCCTGGTCTGCTCGGCTTGCCTGGGTCGGTGGCTGACGGGATGGCATCCCACCTCAACCACTCTCCTACCGGAACCGTTCGGCAACTCCATCCTGGAGTCGTCTGGCCCCCGCCGGAGGCACAGCTCTAACCCGCACCCCTTCCCCACCCCACCACCCCAACACCACCTCCACCCCTTCCCCACCCTGGGGCCTGAGCGACCGTGCGGAACCGTTCGGCAACTTCGTCCGCCGCGGTGGCCCGCCGAATCTCGTGCTGCATCGGGATCGCCGGGAACGGGTGGAAGCGTGTCCGCCTGGCCCTGGTCGTCCTTCGGGACTCGTCACCGGGTCACCTCACTACCCCAGGTGTGACGCGCGGGGCGGGGCGTGGGGTTCGGGCCGGCTGATTTTCCGCCCCGGCGCACTTGCGCCGGGGCGGCGGCTCCGCAGGAGCCGTTTGCCGCGCCCCGGTCCGCGCCGCGCGGAACGCGCTTGATCTAGTACAGGCCAATTCGGCAACAGATCACGGACAGCGCTCCCAGTCGACCCAGCCGGCACCACACAACATCCACCCGGTCCGCGTCATCCGGTGCTGCTCCGCTGAACGCCCGGCTCATCGCTGTCAGAAAACGGTCGCCGCTCGCTTGCCCGCGCCTGGTCGCTCGTACCCTCCTTCTCCTGTCGGCCCTGCGGA
Organism: Micromonospora sp. NPDC049203; assembly: GCF_043197215.1. Taxonomy (NCBI): domain Bacteria; kingdom Bacillati; phylum Actinomycetota; class Actinomycetes; order Micromonosporales; family Micromonosporaceae; genus Micromonospora; species Micromonospora sp. NPDC049203. The sequence goes on from NZ_JBICSV010000021.1 coordinate 813, forward strand.
CCCTTCGCGGTACAACCTGCCTGGGCTCTCACCTCTCTCTACGCCTTCGCTGACCCGTTAATTAGAACGCATGTACGATCACGGGTGTGGGCAAAGAGCAGGTGACACGCTGGTGGAACGGCGCTTGGGGTCGGTTGACTCGCCGTGACGTGTGGCTTGCCCGCGAGATCCGATGGCACGTCGTAGCCAGGGCGGGTGACTCCGAGACAGGCAAGGTGCTCCGCTGGGAGTTCGACACGGAAGAGGAAGCCAGGAACATGGTGAAGCGTCTGGTTCAAGCCGATGGCGGTCAGTGGCGCGAGATGAGCGGCGACGCCTCAGGGAAGACGTCTGCCTAGTCACCGCGGTTTGCTCGTGGCGCCCTGGTCCTCATCACCGTCACACATGAGATGCTCGGCGGTCATCCGCCAGGACGCGGCGGTGAATGCGCTGCGCTGCGACCGCCGGGGACAACTCGGCCGTGTTCAGCGTGAGGTCCGCCTCGGGTAGATCCTCGGTGGCGTCCCACGCCTGGAGCCGAGCGGTCGTGTCTCCGGTCCCCCTGTTAATGATCCGCTGTTCAGCGCTCTTTCGGGGGCACCACAGGTACGCCACCACCCAACGTGCGCCTGGTACCGCTCGGGCAATAGCTGCGACGGCGGCCCGCTGGCCTAGGTGCACGACCGGCACACCGTCCGACAACTGCTGGACCAGTGACGGTCGATCGACCACGTATCGAGCTTCGTACCGCTGGTTCTCCCACACCACTTCGCCGCGCTGGCGCATCCGGTCGAGCGTCGCCGTATCCGTCATCCGGTAGCCGGTGGTACGGCCGGGCCCCGCCTTCAGGCGCTGGTACAACGTGAACCGGGTGTCGAGTTCGTACAGGGCTGAGGTCACGGTGTCCTTGCCTGCTGCCGGCGGGCCGTAGAGGATCACGCCGCGCATCAGGGGACCTCGTCCGCCAGGATTCCCTGCACCAGCTCCTTAGCCTGCTCTTGCAGCGGCCGGCTTGATGCGGAGTTGTCCACCACGAAATGCTCACCTGGCGGCCGGAAATCGAGATTGATGATCTCCAGGTACCGGCGCCAGTCGGCCAGTTTGAACGCGTCTCGGGCAGCTCCCCGGCGGCGTACGTAGGTCAGCATCGTGTCACCGTCGCAGTACACCCAGACCACCACCGCGACTGCACTCGCAGCCTGGTAGTAGGCGCGAGTCCGGGCCATCCATGCGGGGTCGTTGAACTCGCGGATGAATGGAGCGGTGACGATGACGCTGTTGCCGCACTGCACGTTCTCGCTGGCAGCGTCTTGGAGGGCTTCGTATTCCCTGGGGCGGATGGTGTCCAGGTACGTCTGCGACTCTCGATCGTGCGGAGAGAGTCCCAGCGTCTCCAGCGCTGCCTCGACTACTGGTCGGGTCAACGTGTCCTTGTCGAGCATCGGCCAACCCGTCTCGCGTGCCAGGATGCGGCCCAACTCAGTCTTGCCGCTACCTGCGTAGCCGCCGACCAGGATCACGCGGGGGCGCTGCGGACGGACCTCGCTGCGGCGCAGCTGGTCGGGAGCGTTCACTACGCGCTTGGACCGCGACTCGTTGATGACGAGCCCTTCGTCAGCCAAGACCTTCATCGCTTCGGTGATGGTGAAGACGCTGACGTCCCACTCCTCGGCGAGCTTCCTGGTGGAGGGCAGCGCAGTGCCGTGGACGAGCCGACCGGCCTCGATCTCGTTGCGGATGTTGCGCGCCACCTGCTGGTGCCGGGCCTCCGGCCGCTCGGTACGGCCCTGGGGAGATGTCATGGCGCTCCCTGCTAGTCGGGCTTCCACTGGTCGGCTGTCCTAGCGGTCAGGACTGCTTCAGGTTACCAGGGCCTAACAGATGAAAGGTGTTCTGCCTGCTCAGTGACTCAGCGCGAGAACTTCATTCCTAACAGTTGACTGATATACATATCAGTT
>NZ_JBICSV010000021.1:2845-10642 GCF_043197215.1 Micromonospora sp. NPDC049203
GGGTTAGGTTACCTGCATCACAGAGACCGGATCGCCGGTCAAGTCGCAGCAGCGAAGGAGCAGGCCATGGCCCTCAGGGGTGGTACGCGGTTCTCGGTTCCGTTCGAGGCGGTCTTTCCGCACGGCGCGGCGTTCGTGCCGGACTCGATCGCGGAAGCTCAGGACTTCAACGAGGTGACCCGGCAGCGGACGCCGGCCAAGGACAAGGTGACCGGGCAGCGGGTGTGGCAGTGCCGGGTGATGGACATGGACCCGGAGTTGGGGTCGCGGTCGCGTGAGGTGGCGATCAAGATCCTGGCCGATCACCAGCCGGTCCCGCCGGTGGGTCCGTTCCAGCCGGTGGAGTTCGAGGGCCTGACGGTCACCCCGTACGTGGGCAGCAACGGCCGGCTCGCGTTCTCCTACCGGGCCACGGCGCTGGTGGCGCCGAAGACCCTGGCCGAGACGCGCGGCAAGGCCGCCTGATGGCTGCGGACAACGTCTCCCCGGTGCGGCGGAAGCAGGTCGCGAAGCTGATGCGTCTCGCCCGCGTGCAGTCGAAGGCCGCCGATCGCGACGTGCTCAGCGCGGAGTTCGAGGAAGCGCGAGCAGCGACCCATGCGGCGTTGCGGGAGTCGACGCCGGAGGAGAAGTACCAGGCTCGGCGGGCTCTCGGGTCCGCCAGCAACTGACCACATATGGCGCGGGGCGGTCTCGGCCCTAGGAAAGCTCGACCGCCCCGCTGCCCTCTCCAAAACCCATCTCGGCCTGGAAGGGCAGGTTCATCATGCCTGTTGTCCTGGACTGGACGCGCGGTGCGGGTGCCGGCGAGCCGGTCCCGTGTGTCATCTGCGGTAAGCCCGCGATCTGTCGGAGCCCGTCGGGCAAGCCGGTGCACAAGGTCTGCGCGGAGGCGTGGATCGAGCAGCGCAACACCAACGGCCGTCAGGCGGTGGCGTGATGGTGCGGGCGCCGCTGGTCAACTTCCGCCGGTTCCAGATCTCGGCTCCGTGGCCGCTGGTCTGGACCGTCACCGCTCTGTTCCTCCTGTTCCGCCTTCTCGCCGCCGTGGTCCGCCTCGGTCTGTTCGCGCTGCGGCACTGGCGGGCCTGGCCGGGCGTGGCCCTGGTCCTGCTCGCCGTCGACACCTACCGCGCGCATGGCTGGTGGCCTCACCTCTTGGTCGCCGTCGTCCTCGCCGCTGCCGGTGGCGTGTGGTGGTGGCGTGGCCGGGATTCGTTCCATCGGCTGATCGTGCTGCGGGCCGTGTCGGTGTGGCGGCGGCTGTGGGTGTACCGGCGGCAGTGGCACGAGGTGATGTCGCTGTGCGGGTTGGTGAAGAAGTACGACGGCGGTGAGGTGGTGCCGCGGCTGTTGTCGGTGCGCTGCTCCTACGCCACGGACGAGCTGGTGCTGCGGATGCCGAAGGGCCAGAACCCGGAGGTGTACCACAAGGCGGCCCGGGATCTGGCGTACTCGTTCGGCACGCGGCATTGCCGGGTCTTCTCCACCCGCCGCCACCCGATCCCGCACCGCACCGGCCGTCTCGCGTTCGTGCTGCGGCTGATCGATCGGGTGCGGTTCCGCGACCGGCCCCGGCACGTGTGGCTGGTGTTCATCCGCCGTGACCCGCTGACCCGCATCGTGGCGCCGCTGCCGGTGCCGGCCCGCCCGGACTTCACCGCCCTGCCGCTCGGTTTGCGGGAGGACCTGGCCGCGTACTGCTTCCGGCTCCTCGCGACGCACGTGCTCATCGGCGGCGCTACCCGGATGGGCAAGGGCTCGGTCATCTGGTCCCTGCTGCGCGCCCTGGCTGCGGGGATCCGGTCGGGGCTGGTGCGGGTGTGGGCGATCGACCCGAAGGGCGGCATGGAGCTGGCGATCGGTCGGCCGCTGTTCTCCCGCTACGTCGACGACGACTGGTCACGCATGGCGGATCTACTCGAAGACGCCGTGGCCCGGATGCGCGCCCGTCAGCAGATCCTGCGCGGCAAGGCCCGCGTGCACACCCCGACCGTCGATGAGCCGCTGATCGTCGTCGTCATCGACGAGATCGCCGCGCTGCTGGCGTACCTGCCCGACTCCGAGGTGCGCCAGCGGATCACGCAGGCGCTGGGGCTGCTGCTGTCACAGGGTGCCGGCCTCGGCGTCCTGGTCGTGGCCGCCACGCAGGACCCGCGCAAGGAAGTCGTCTCGGTGCGGGACCTGTTCCCGACCCGCATCGCCCTCGGCCTGACCGAACGCGGCCACGTCGACCTGCTCCTCGGGGACGGCGCCCGCGACCGCGGCGCACTGGCCGATCAGATCCCGCTGTCCGGCAAGGGCGTGGCCTACGTCCTGCTGGATGGCCAGCCCGAGCCGGCTCGGGTCCGGTTCTCCTACATCTCCGATGACGTGATTCGGGACATGGCCGCCACGTTCCCGGCTCCGCCGGAGACGCAGCCGGAACCCGTCGTCCAGCCGGCGGCGCCCAAGCCCCGCGCAAGCACCGGCAACGGCCGGCACACCTACCGGCCCACCCCGCCGAAGCAGGGCGCGCCGCTGCTGCCGCCGTCGCTGCTCAACGCCCTGGACCTCAACGGCACCACGAACGGGAGTGACCCCCGATGACCCACCACGAGATCCCCGAGGGCGCTGCGGTGCGGATGCCCTACGCCGATGAACCCGACGAGCAGGAGCAGACCCCGGAGCCGCGCCGCTTCTACCGGCTGCGCGCCCCGCACGTCGACAAGGCCTCGGTCCCGGTCACGGTCCGGGTCACCCCCGACGCCGACCTTTACATCGCCGTCGGTGCCGGCCGGCGCCGCATGTACCTGACCCCGGCTGAGGCGTGGGCGCTGTGGCGCTGCCTGTCCGAAGCCGTCGCCTCCACGGGCGAACCGCCGGAGTGGATCCGCGTGCACGTCAACCCCACCACCCGCTGACCTTCCTGGGAGCTTCTGATGCGTACCCGTCGCCTCAACCGCCGGCCGATCCGCCGCACCTGCCTCGACCTGCTCCACACCGACCCCGACCAGACCTGCCCCTACTGCGCCCCCGACCCCGACGGCACCGACGTCATCGCCGCCGCGCTGCGCCAGCACGCCGAGATCGCCGCCGAAGACGCCGAAGCCTGGGGATGGGCGGCATGACCGGCCGTTCCGGGAGCGGTCCGTTCGCGCTGCCGGTCGCAGTGTTCGTCGTCGGCTGGGGCGGCCCCGTGCAGCTCGTCACCGACCCGGATGACTGCTCGCTGTGCCAGCAGCGCGGCGAGGTGCAGATCTGGAACCCCGAGATGACCGACGGCCTGACCTACGAACTGACCGCGCCGGCTCACCGCATGTGGAAGGTCCCCTGCCCGGTCTGCCGGCACACCGACTTCACCCGATGGGAGGCCCCGAAGTGAGCGCCACTCGCCTGAGCACGAGCCGACTCGAAGCCGTCGCCCTGGTCCTCATCCTCCTCGTGGTCGCCGGGACCGCCGGGTGGGCGTCCTTCTCCCACGTCCACGACTGGACCATGCGCCACGTCCCCGACGGCACCCCCGACGCGTTCGGCTGGGCCAACGCCGTGCTCTCGGACCTGGTGCCGGTGGCGTGCCTGCTCGACATCCGCCGCCGCCGACGCCACCGCCACCCGATCGGCTACCCGGTGTTCCTGATGCTGGCCTTCGCCGCGTTCTCTCTCGCCGCGCAGCTCGCCGTGGCGGATGCGAGCCCGTCCGGGTGGCTGCTGTCCGCGCTGCCTGCGCTGGCGTTCATGGCCCTGACCAAGCTCGTCTTCACCGGCACCCCCACCCCTGCACCCGCCCGGCCGACCCCGACCCCGGCACCGGCACCGGAGCCGGTCGACGCCGAACCCGTCAACGTTCCCACCGCTCCGGCGCCCGTCTTCACGCCACCGGCGCCGGTTCGGTCGGCGCTCGTGTCGTCGGTGGTGCAGGCCCCGCGTAACGGCCACATCGTCTCGGAGGTGACCCGATGACCCGCTCCCTGGCCCACCGCACCGAAAGTCCGAGCGGCGCACTGACTCGCCGCGTGATCGGCACCCCGGCTGAGGTCGCCGCCGCCCTTGCGGTCCTGCGCGAGTCGGGCCGGCTGATGTTCGCCGACCGCCCCCGCCAGCACCCCGACGGACGGGTCACGGTCACCGTCCGGTTCCTCGACACCGCCCGCACCGCCCCGCCCGTGGTGCGTCGGCTGCGCCGCGGCCGGGTCATCGCCGCCACCGCCATCACCACCGCGGCTGCCGGCGCCCTGGCCGGAATCGGCTACCTCGCCGTTCAGGTCGCGCACACGGTGCAGCGCAACGCGCCCGCCGCCGTCGGCGTGGTCCTGGTCCTCATCGTCCTGGCCGTGCTGCTGCTGCGCCGCAAGGCGACCTGCGCCGGGCTGCACTGCTCGGGATGCCGGCACTGACCGCCATGGGCTGGCCCACCTACTGCGCGCGCTGCCGTAGGTGGGCCACCGCCCTCATCGAAGCCAGCCAGCCCGGCACCGGCCGCTACCGCGCCGAGACCGCCTGCGCCCGCCACGAACCCGCCGCCCGCCGATGGGCCAGCCACGCCGGCCCACCCCGCTCCACCCCGATCGGCCCTGCACCCGCTGTCCTGTTCGAGCTCCCGGAGGTGACCCGATGACCGCCCCGACCCTGCCCGGCCTCACCCCCGATCCCGCCCCGCCCGCCGACCCGGTGGCCGTTCCCGCCGACCTCGCGCCGGCGCCCGGCACTCGCGCCGCCCGCCTCGCACTGCCGATGTCGCGCAAGGTGCTCACGGAGATGGCCGCCGAGTACGGCGTCTGCCTGCACCCGGTCACCCTGCGCCGCACCGACCTGCACACCGGCCTCACCGAAGTCGTGGATCTGCCCTGCGGCTCCACCCGCGAAGACAAGTGCGAGCCCTGTGCGAAACGCGCCCGCCGGCTGCGCCAGACCCAGATCCGCGAGGGCTGGCACCGCACCGACGAACCGGCACCCGGCCCGAACCCGGCCACCGACGCGCAACGCGAGCTGATCCTGCTGCGCGCGCACCTGGAGTTCGCCCGCGACGAAGCCCAACGCGCCGCCCAGTTCGACCAGGTCCCCGACATCGACGACGCGATCGGCGAGGTAGAGGAAGCCATAGCCGCCGAAGGACTCCGCGGCGCCGTCGCCCCCGCCCACGACCAGGACGACGACGACAACCACGGCCGGCGCAAGCGCTCCACCCGCCGCCGCCAAGACGCACCCGACCTACCCCGCAAGAAGGTCGAACCCCGCACCGTCGGAAAGGTCTACACCGCACCCGACGGAACCGAACACCGGCCGTCCATGTGGTTGTCGCTCACGCTCGACACCTACGGCCGGGTCCTACCCGACGGCACGCCGGTCGACCCCGGCAGCTACGACTACCGGCGGGCCGCGTGGGATGCGGTGCACTTCGCTCGGCTCCTGGACCGGTTCTGGCAGAACCTGCGACGGTGCGCCGGCTGGAACGTCCAATACGCTGGCTGCGTCGAGCCCCAACGACGCCTCGCCCCACACGCTCACTTCGCCATCCGCGGCACCATCCCGCGCACCGTGCTGCGGCAGGTCGCCGCCGCCACCTACCACCAAGTCTGGTGGCCACCCGCTGACGAACCGGTCTACACCCTCGACCGGCCACCGGTCTGGGACCCCGACCGCGCCGAGTGGATCGACCCCGACACCCGCGAGCCGCTGACCACGTGGGCTGACGCCCTGGACCTCATCGACACCGACCCCGACGCGCAACCCGCGCACGTCGTCCGGTTCGGGCCGCAGGTCCACGCCGAAGGCGTCACCCCGGGCACCGTGCACGCTAACCGCACGATCGGCTACATCACCAAATACATCACCAAGAGCGCAGCCGACTGCCACAAGCCCGACACCGACCGGCAACGGGACCACCTCGACCGGCTCTGGCACCAACTCCGGGTCACGCCGTGCAACGAGCGGTGCGCCAACTGGCTGCTCTACGGCATCCAGCCGAAGAAGGCCCACGGACGCCTGCAAGCCGGACGCTGCAAAGGCAAAGTCCACCAACGCGCCACCCTCGGCATCGGCGGCCGACGCATCCTCGTCTCCCGCGACTGGTCCGGAAAGACCCTCGCCGACCACCGGGCCGACGCCCGGGCCTGGGTGCGCAACCTCCTCGGCGTCACCGTCGGCGCCAACGACGCGGATGCCGTCGGCCAGGACGACCCGCCCGCGTACGCCTGGGAACTCGCCCGCCCCGACGACCCCGACCTACCGCCCCTGCAACACCGACTCCTCAAGGCGCTGTCGCAACGCGCTCAGTGGAAGGCGGCGCTGCTCGCGGCGAGGGACAAGGCGACGCAGGTTCCCCCGGTTCCGACCCGATCCGATCTCGACTCTCCGGAAGGACGTGCGTGATGATCCAGCCCCGCGCCGTGGCTCCCAAGAGCGTCCGGCCCGCCGAAGCTGCTGTCCTGCTGGGCGTCTGCCGGGACACCGTCTACGTCCTGATGCGCTCCGGGCGTCTGCGGTCGATCAAGGCTGGCCGGGCTCGCCTGATCCCGCTGGCGGCGATTGATGAGTTCCTGTCGGCTGATGAGGAGTTTGCGGCATGACGGGCCGTCGTCGTCGGGCTCATGGGGAAGGCTCGGTGTACGAGCAGCGGCCGGGCGTGTGGGCTGCGGTGATCGATCTCGGCTGGATCGACGGGAAGCGAAAGCGGAAGTACGTCTACGCCAAGACCGAGGCGGAAGCGGTCCGGAAGCGCGACGAGCTGCGGCGCCAACTCCAACTCGGGGTCGACCTCACCGCGCAGCCTCGGACCGTGGAAGCCTGGCTCACCGAGTGGCTGCGGGACGTGAAGGCTCACGACGGCACCCGGCCGTCGACGCTCGTCCGCTACCGCCTGGCGGTGACCAAGCACCTGGTGCCGGGTCTGGGTCGGGTGAAGCTCGACCGACTGACGCCTCGGGAGGTACAGCGGTTCCTCACCGGGCTTCGCGGCAAGCTCGCGCCGGCCAGCATCATCAAGGTGCATGCGGTTCTGCGCGTGGCCCTGGCCGACGCTGAGCGGATGGACCTCGTCGCGCGCAACGTTGCCAAGGCGGCCAAGCCACCCGCCCTTGGCCGGATCGAACGGCGGGCACTGACTCCCCAGGAGGCCAAGCAACTGCTGTCGGTGCTCACCGGGGACCGGTTGGAGTCCCTGTTCGCGCTGGCGCTCGCCACCGGGCTTCGCCGGGCGGAACTGCTGGGCCTGCGCTGGTCGGATGTCGACCTGCCCGGTAAGGCGCTGTTCGTTCGCCAGACGGTCCAGCGCACCGACCGCGGCTTGGAGTTCGTACCGCCGAAGACGCACCGGTCAAGCCGACCTCTGCCGCTGTCCGCGCTGGCGGTCCGGGCATTGGAGGCTCAGCGGGTCCGGCAAGCCAAGGAACGGCTTGCGGCGGGGGAGCTGTGGTCGGACTTCGGATTGGTCTTCGCCAGCACGATCGGCACCCCGATGGAGCCGCGGAACGTCAATCGGCGCTTCGAGCAGCTCCGGGCCGTGGCCGGTCTGGACTGGCTGCACCTGCACGACCTGCGCCACGCATTCGCCACGTTCCTGCTCGACCAGGGCGAGGAGCTGCGCACGGTGATGGAGCTGCTCGGGCACTCCACGATCCGGATGACGGCCGACACCTACGGGCACGTCCTGCCGGCGCGGGCTCGTCAGGCTGCCTCGGCCATCGACCGAGTCCTCGGCGAGGAGGGGACGGCGTGACCGCTTGGCTGTACGAATGGCTGTACTCGGACCCGAGATCAACCGGGGAAAGTGCTGGTGGAGCCCAGGGGACTCGAACCCCTAACCCCTGCCTTGCAAAG
>NZ_JBICSV010000022.1:0-9067 GCF_043197215.1 Micromonospora sp. NPDC049203
ACCTGACCAGTCCGGGGTATAAAACAATTGGCACTGGCTTTACAAGCACCCTGTTGAGTTCTCAAAGAACAACCACACACCAACCACAAGGCCCCACATCAGCGGAACCCCCAGCCGGGGCATCTCGTTCAAACACCCGCCGCTCTCGCGCCGGGCACTTTTACTACGTTACCTCACCGTCTCTGCCGTGTCAAACCGTGTGTCCCGGTCTGTCATGCTTCGTACGGGTCGGCGCCGCTGAGCACGCGCAGCAGTCACCCGCTGCACTTGATCATCGGATTTGGCAGGCCGGCCGCTGCGGTTTCCCGCGAGCTCGCCCGGTTCCCTGCCGGTCGACAACCTTACCCGGTCGGTTCCGCTCCGCCAAATCCGCCCTGCGGCGTTTCGGCGGGCCTCGCCCGGCCCGCGCCCGCACAAGGCGTAAGCCTCGCTCGGACCCGGTGCCAGCCCGTTTCGGCGCTCCCGGGCTTTCGTCCCGTTTGCCCCGTTCCGCGCTGGCAGAGAGAAAGTTACGCGTCTGCGGGTTTGAACGTCAAATCGAGGGGTAGCGGCGCGCGTCACACCCGACCGAAGCCGCCGGTGATCAAGGAGTTCGCGTCCCGATCAGCGTCCCCAGCGGACACAAACTCCTTGATCAACGGGGTGGGGACGGGCGGGACGGGGACGGGGACGGGCGAGGCGGGGAAGGGCGGTGGCGAGAGGCCAGCAGGGCGCGGACGCCCAGGGCTCCCACTGTCGTACCGATGGCCAGGGACGCGGCGATCAGGAGGGCGTGCACCCAGAGGAAGCCGGTCGGGCTGCCCTCGCCGACGACGCCGGCCGACCAGGCGCGCTCGTCGTTCCAGATGGCGAGCGCGAACCTCGGCCAGATCGCCCACGTCCAGACGCCGACGGCGACCAGGAACAGCGACCAACCACGTGACAGGACCATGGTCGGCCAGTATGCCAGCGCGCCGTCGTCCCAGCTCAGGCCCGCAACGGACGCCGCTCGTGTTTCCGGTGCCGCCGCCGGGGCACTGTCTCTGCCGAGAGCCGATTCGACGGAGGTGTGCCGATGCAGCCGTTCAGCCCGTGGACCTGGCGGGATCCGTCCGCCCTGGCCGGTGGATACGACCAGACCCGGCCGGGAGACGTGCCGCAGCAGCGCACCGGCGACGCGGACGACGGCCCCGACGCCCCCGGCCCGGGTACGCCGATCGACCTGACCGGCTACCGGGTAGAGGCGACGGACGGCCGGATCGGCTCCATCGACGAGGCGAGCGAGGACGCCGACGCGCGGTACCTGGTGGTCGACACCGGCCCGTGGATCTTCGGCAAGAAGGTGCTGCTGCCGGCCGGCACGGTGGCGCAGGTCGACCACCTGGACCGCGTCGTGCACGTGGACCGCACCCGGGAGCAGGTGAAGGAGTCACCCGCGTTCGACGCGGAGCACTTCGCCCATCCGGACTACCGGGAGCGGGTCGGCACCTACTACACGGAGAGCTATCGACAGCGGTAAGCACCGCGGGGGTGCAGCCACACGGGCCGGTGAACGGCTAACGTGTCAGGCATGACCCGTTCGCGCAGCCACCTCCCGGAGACCCGCAGTGGTCTTTCGGGCCACGCTGCCGACGGCCGGGAGCAGATCCTCGACGTACTTCGTGCCGGCGGACTCCGGTTCCGCGCCGGCGGGCGATGGCGGCGCTCGTTCTGACGAGCCCGCTCCACCGATCCGGGTGACACCCGGATCGTCTCCCGCGCATCCGCGCGTCCCCGCCAGCGAACGGCACGAAAGGCGTACGACCATGTCCTCCGCACGCATGCTCACCGGCGACCGCCCGACCGGGCGGTTGCACCTCGGCCACTACGTGGGCAGCATCGCCAACCGGGTGCGGCTGCACCAGCGCTACGAGAGCTTCTTCATCATCGCCGACCTGCACATGCTCACCACGCGCAACAGCCGCGCGGACATCGAGCAGGTGGCCCACAACGCCCGCGAGATGGTCACCGACATCCTCGCCGCCGGGGTGGAGCCGGAGCGGGCCACGTTCTATCTCCAGTCCGCGATCCCCGAGGTCGGCGACCTGAACACGCTGTTCCAGAACCTCATCACGGTGCCCCGGCTGGAGCGGGTGCCGTCGCTGAAGGAGATGACCCGCGACGCCGGCAAGGACGAGATGCCGTACGGCCTGCTCGGCTATCCGGTCCTCCAGGCCGCCGACATCCTCTGCGTGAAGGGGCAGGTCGTGCCGGTCGGGAAGGACAACGCCGCGCACGTCGAGGTGACCCGGGAGATCGCCCGCCGGTTCAACCACCTCTACGGCGACGTCTTCCCGGTGCCCGAGATGCTCATGTCGGCCACACCCACGCTCGTCGGCACCGACGGCGCCGGGAAGATGAGCAAGAGCAAGGGGAACGCCATCGCGCTCTCCGACGACGCGGCGACGGTGCGCCGCAAGGTGATGGGGATGTACACCGACCCGAACCGGGTCCGCGCCGACGTGCCCGGCACCGTCGAGGGGAACCCGGTCTTCGAGTACCACGACGTCTTCAACCCGGACCGGGCCCAGGTGGCGGAGTTCAAGGCCCGCTACCGGGCCGGCCGGGTCGGTGACGTCGAGGTCAAGGAGGCGCTGGCGACGGCGCTGAACCGGTTCCTCGACCCGGTCCGGGAGCGCCGGGCCCGCTTCGAGGCACAGCCCGGCCTGGTCGACGAGCTGATCGTCTCCGGCACCGAGCGGACCCGCGTCGAGGTGCGCCGAACGCTCGTCGAGGTCCGCCGGGCAATGGGCCTGAGCAGCGCGTACACCCAGGTGCGGCGCCGGGCCGAGCGCTACCGCAAGGCCGTCGGCACCTCGGCCTGACCACGAGCCGGTCCGGGGTACGCACTTGCGCCGGCCCCGGACCGGCCGGTTACGCTACCGACATGGCCAGCTCGCACGCGTACCCGATGACGTCCACCGACGTCCGGCTCGGCGCGCTGCGACGCCGGCGGTCCCGCGACCGCCTGCGCTGAGCCTTCCCCTCCTGCGACCGGCGGATCGAGCCGCCGGTCGTCATCGATCGTCCTCGCTCCGCCGTCGCGTTCCCGTCAGGTGATCCGCGCGGCGGATCCACAGCGAGATCGGCGTACTCATGGATCTTGAAAGGTTGCTTGCCGACCGGCTGGCGCCCGCGTTCGCGGCGGTGGCCGGCATGCCGGTGGACCCGGCCGTGCGGCGCTCGCAGCACGCGGACTTCCAGTCCGACGCGGCACTGGGGCTGGCCCGGCGGCTCGGCCGTCCGCCGCGGGAGATCGCCGCGGAGGTACGGGAGCGCGCGTCCCTGGCCGACCTCTGCGCGGCGGTGGAGGTGTCCGGCCCGGGCTTCCTGAACCTGACGGTGTCCGGGCACGCGCTCGGCGGGCTGGTCTCCGCGCTGGCCGCCGACCCGCGGCTCGGCGTGCCGCCCGTGGCCGAACCGGAGACGGTGGTGGTCGACTACTCGGGGCCGAACGTGGCGAAGGAGATGCACGTCGGGCACCTGCGGTCGACGGTGATCGGGGACGCGGCGGCGCGGACGCTGGAATGGCTCGGCCACCGGGTGCTGCGCGCCAACCACCTCGGCGACTGGGGCACGCCGTTCGGCATGCTGATCGAGCACCTGCTCGACCTGGGCGAGGCCGGCGCGGCGCAGGAGTTGTCCATGGGTGACCTGGACGGGTTCTACAAGGCGGCGCGGGCGAAGTTCGACGACGACCCGGCGTTCCGGGAACGGTCGCGGCAGCGGGTGGTGGCGTTGCAGGGCGGCGACCCGGCCACGCTGCGACTGTGGCGGCTGCTGGTAACGCAGTCGGAGAGCTACTTCCTGACCGTGTACGACCTGCTCGACGTGACACTGAGCGGCGACGACTTCCGGGGCGAGAGCAGCTACCACGACCAGCTCGCGCCGACCGTCGAGGAACTGGACCGGCTCGGACTGCTGCGGCGGAGCGAGGGCGCGGACTGCGTGTTCCCGCCCGGGTCGGTGGGGCGTGACGGCGAGCCGCTGCCGCTGATCGTGCGCAAGTCCGACGGCGGGTACGGCTACCCGGCCACCGATCTGGCCGCGCTGCGGCACCGGACCGGCGCGCTCGGCGCGACAAGGCTGCTCTACGTGGTCGGGCTGCCGCAGCGGCGGCACTTCGAGATGGTGTTCGCGGTCGGCGCGCAGGCCGGCTGGCTGGCCACGCCGGTGCGGGCCGAGCACGTCGGGTTCGGCTCGATCCTCGGCCCGGACGGGCGGATGCTGCGCAGCCGGGCCGGCGGGTCGGTGAAGCTGGTCGGGCTGCTCACCGAGGCGGTCCAGCGGGCCACCGCGCTGGCCCGGGAACGCGATCCGGAGCTGAGCGAGGCGGAGGCCGCCGAGGTGGGACACGCGGTGGGCATCGGCGCGATCAAGTACGCCGACCTGTCCGGCGACCGGCACAAGGACTACGTGCTGGACTGGGAACGGATGCTGGCGCTGGAGGGCAACACCGCGCCGTACCTCCAGTACGCGTACTCCCGGGTCCGGTCGATCTTCCGGCGGGCCGGCGCGGCGACGCGACCGGACGCGGACGTCTCGCTCGCCGAGCCGGCCGAGCGGGCGCTCGCGATGGAGCTGGTCGGCTTCGCCGCGGTGGTCGAGGAGGTGGCGGGCACCATGGAGTTCCACCGTCTGACCGCCTACCTGCACCGGCTGGCGGTCGCGTTCAGCGCGTTCTACGAGCGGTGCCCGGTGCTGCGGGCGGATGCGCCGACGCGGGAGAGCCGGCTCGTGTTGTGCGAGCTGACCGCCCGGGTGCTGCGGCAGGGCCTGGACCTGCTCGGCATCCGCACCCCGGAACGGCTGTGAGGCCGCGGGGTCACTGGAAACCCGCGCAGCGGCTAGCGTGACGCATCGATCCGACGCAAGGGAGGCTGCCATGGCGAATCGACGCGCGGTACTCGCTCCGGGACGGGGCTACGACACCCGGGGCCCGCTCTTCGTCTACATCGGGGAGGCGTTGTGCCGGCTCGGTTTCGAGGTGCACGAGGTGACCTGGCGGTCGATCGGCGATCTGCGCCACGACGCCGCTCCGGAGTGGGTCGCCGAGCAGTTGGATCCGGTCCTCGACGCCGGGGTGGATCTGCTCGTGGGCAAGTCGCTCGGCAGTTTCGCCGCCCCGCTCGCCGCCGACCGGGGCATCCCGGCGGTCTGGCTGACGCCGCTGCTGACCGACCCCGCGGTACGGGAGCCGCTGGGCCGGGCCACCGCGCCGTTCCTGCTGGCCGGCGGCACCGCCGACCCGGTCTGGGACGGGGCGGTGGCGCGCCGGCTCACCCCGTACGTGGTGGAGGTCGCCGACGCCGACCACTCGATGATGGTGCCCGGGCCGTTGGCGGCCTCGGCCGAGGCGCTCGGGCGGGTCTGCACGGCGGTGGAGGAGTTCGCCGGCGCTACCGGCCGCTGACCGGTCAGCGGCGGCGGCGCCACGCCCACACGCCGTGCCACGGCTTGATCGCTCCCATGGCCGAGACGATAGACGTCGCTCTCCAGCCGGAGGGGACACCGCCGCCATCGAACCCGTGCGATCCTTCCTCCGCGGGCGCTTCGATCGTCGCCCGCGTTCATTCACGGGGAGGACCGGAATGCGTACCTTCGCGCCCACTTTCGGGCGTCTACTCGCGACAGCCACCACGTTCGCCGTCGGTTGCGCGACGGTCGTCGGCGCAGCCGCGACTCCGGCCGCGGCGGCCGTCGGCGGGCCCACCGAACTCACCACCGCCGGTCAGGCCTGCGCGGCCCAGGCGCCCGGGCCCTACCTGAGCCCGGTACGCCTCAACGACGCCAACGCCGTCGTGCTCCAGGGCACCTACAGCGGGACGCCGCAGAGCGCCGACCCGCAGGCCGACTTCCAGGTGTGGGACATCACCACGCCGGATGCCCCGCAGCAGTGGCTCACCGGCCTCGCCCCGCACAACAACCAGGTCTACGTCCAGCTCGAAGATCCCGATCGGCAGCGGCACGGTGTCACGTACGGGTGGCGGGTGCGCGTCCTCGACGGCGCCGACACGTCGCCGTGGAGTGCCACCTGCTACTTCACCATCGACCGCGTCGGCGGTCCGGCGCCGGACGTCGCCTCGGCGAAGTACCCGACTGGCGACTGGGAGAACGCCGGTGGCGGGGTCGGCGACACCGGAAGCTTCACCTTCACCTCGGCCTCCGACGACACAGTGAGCTACCAGTACCGGTTCTCCGGAACCGGCGACGAATATGTCGAGGTCCCCGCGGCGGGCCTCGGCGGACCGGCCACCGTCACCTGGACGCCGCAGGACGCGAGCCACCACTCGGTGATCGTGTACGCCATCGACCGGGCCGGAAACTGGTCGGAGCGCAACGTCTACGAGTTCTGGGTACGCGAGACGCGGCCCTCGGTCTTCTCCAGCGCCTATCCGGACTGGAGCACCAACCTGGACTACGGCGTGGGCGTGCCCGGCGCGTTCGAGTTCACCTCGAACGTCCCCGGCACGGAGTCGTTCGCCTGGCGTATCGACGGCGACGGCCCTTCCGGTTCGGTCGTGACCGGCGGCGAGCGCACGGTCACCGCGATGATCGCCCCGACCCGGGCCGGGCGGCAGACCCTGTACGTGCGCAGCGTCACCGCCGACGGTGCGACGCACCCGGAACGGGCCTACACGTTCGTCGTCGACAACGCACCCCGGGTCACCGGCGACGTCGACCGGTACGTGATCATCGGGTCGTCGCTCCGGTTCCACCTGGCCCCGCGCATGCCCGAGGTCACGTCCTACCTCTACTGGACGGCGGACTACAACGGCAACGCGAGCCAGAAGACCGTCCTGCCGGCCGGCGCGGACGGCACCGCGGACCTGATCTGGACCGCCACCAGCGAGAGCACGCAGGCGCTGTACGTGCAGAGCCGCAGCGCCGACGGCACGCTCTCCGAGCCGCGGTTCATCTCCGTCTCGGTGTCGGGCGCCAGCCCGTACGTGACCCGCAGCGGCGGCGACGTCGTCGGGTCCACCGCCACCTTCACGGCGCGCACCGAGATGGTGAACGTCGTCGAGTACGAGGTGTTCCTCAACCGCGACCCGGCCACCCGGCAGGTGTTGCCGCCGGCGGCCGACGGCTCCGTCACCTTCCAGTACACGCTCAACGAGCGCGGCTACACCTACGTCACAGTGACGGCCCGCAACGCCGCCGGGGTGCGGACCACCGAGGGCGGGAACTCCTGGTCGGTCACCGACTCCCCGGTGGTCGTGTCGACGGACTTCCCCTCGTCGGGTTCCGGCAAGTTCGCGCCTGGCACCTTCACGTTCAAGCCCCGGCAGCCCGGCGCGGTGAAGTACACCTACCAGTTGCCCGGCGCCGACGGCACTGTCGCCGCCACGGCCGACGGCAGCGCGACGATCAGCTGGACTCCGCCGGACGCCGGCTACTACACGCTCTACGTGAAGAGCGTGACGGCGGACGGCGCGCAATCGCTGCAGACCTACTACTCCTTCTCCGTGGCGCCCGACCCGTTGACCGTGACGTCGGTGTCGCCGTCGTCGGTGGAGACCGGCGCGGTACGGACGATCACGATCACCGGCAGCGGCCTCCACCAGGAGGATCAGGTCACCGTCACCCCGGCCGGTGGCACCGCGATCGCCGCGACGGTGCGGAGCGTCTCGGCGGACCGCCGGACCCTCACCGCCGATGTCGACCTGACCTCCGCCGCTGTGGGCAAGGCTTCCGTCTCGATTCGGCCTGACGAGTGGAGCACGCCGGTCTCGCTCGCCGACGCGTTCTCGATCACCGCAGCTCAGGCTCTCCGGTCGGTGGCCGCACCGGCGGTGACCGGCACGGTGGCCGTGGGGGCGACGGTGCGCGCGTCGACCGGGCAGTGGAGCCCGGCCGCCTCGGCGTACGCCTACCAGTGGGCGGCCGACGGCACCGCGATCAGCGGAGCGACCGGTTCGACGTACGTGATCCGGGCGTCCGAGCTGGGCAAGCGGCTGACCGTGACGGTCACCGCGACCAAGCCCGGGTACTCGTCCGGCCGGGCGACGTCGCAGGCCACGGTCCCGGTCGCGAAGGGCCCGGCGTTGCAGGCCACTGTCAACCCGACGATCACCGGTACGCCTCGGGTGGGGCAGACCGTGCAGGCAACCACCGGCACCTGGACGCCCACCGCCGACTCGTACCGCTACGAGTGGCGAGTGGGCGGGGAGCTGACCGGCACGACGACGAAGACGCTGACGTTGACCGCGGCGATGCGCGGCAAGGCGGTCACCGTGACGGTCGTCGCGGTGAAGGCGGGCTACGCCAACGGTCGTGCCACGAGCGCTCCGGTGACCGTCCGCGCGTGACGTCACCGGCCGGCCGGCCCGATCACGGGCCGGCCGGCCGGGCGGCCTTGCCGTCCAGCCACAGCGAGTCGCTGTCGTCCCGGTGCGAGCCGGTGGACCCGACGTGCTTGGCGCTGATCCTCGGCCCGTTCCTGATCACATGGTTGAGCGCCATCGCGTGTCCCCGGCCGAGCCCGTACTCGTCCTTCAGCCAGGCCACGACGACGCCCGCCTTCACGTCGGCCGCGTCATAGCCGCGCTCCCTGGCCTCGTCGACCAGGACGCGCGGGGTCTTGCCGGTCTTGTCCTCGATCGCGTCGAGGTACGCCTGGAACGACATCTGCCAAACCCTTCGCTCGGGAGGTGGTGACAACCTCCACCCTCTCGGGCGGGGCGGTTCCGATCAACGACGGACCGGACCACCACCGTTGCCTCCAGGGCAACGATCACCGCCGTCCGAGACGCCGGAGAGCCCGGCCCGCGAGATCGCGGGCCGGGCTCTCCAGATCTCGGGGTACGCGCTCAGCGCTGGAGGGTGAGGAGTCCGGGGCGGTAGGGCAGGAGGCCGTAGTCGCCGCCGGAGTTGGGGGAGCGGCCCTGGTAGAGCAGTTGGAGGTTGCAGGGGTCGACGGTGAAGGTCTGGTCGGCGGTGGTGCGGATCAATTCGCCGTGGCTGATGTCGTTGGTCCAGGTGGCGCCGCTGTTGGCCTTGCCGGCGAACGGGTTGGACTCGGTGGCCGCCTGGGGGGTCCAGGATC
>NZ_JBICSV010000023.1:1705-4650 GCF_043197215.1 Micromonospora sp. NPDC049203
CCAGTGGTTAGTCGAACAGTCTGGAATGGCTGACCGTAGACGGTGATAGTCCGGTAGGTGAAAGCTGCTGGTCTTCTGTGGGTGTTCCCGAGTAGCGGCGGACTCCTGAAATCTGCCGTGAATCTGCCAGGACCACCTGGTAAGCCTAAATACTTCCTGGTGACCGATAGCGGACGAGTACCGTGAGGGAATGGTGAAAAGTACCCCGGGAGGGGAGTGAAATAGTACCTGAAACCGTTCGCCTACAATCCGTCGGAGCCTTGCGGGGTGACGGCGTGCCTTTTGAAGAATGAGCCTGCGAGTTAGTGGCATGTGGCGAGGTTAACCCGTGTGGGGGAGCCGTAGCGAAAGCGAGTCTGAATAGGGCGTTTTTAGTCGCATGCTCTAGACCCGAAGCGGAGTGATCTAGCCATGGGCAGGCTGAAGCGCGGGTAAGACCGCGTGGAGGGCCGAACCCACCAACGTTGAAAAGTTGGGGGATGACCTGTGGTTAGGGGTGAAAGGCCAATCAAACTCCGTGATAGCTGGTTCTCCCCGAAATGCATTTAGGTGCAGCGTCGCGTGTTTCTTGCCGGAGGTAGAGCACTGGATGGTCTAGGGGGCCCACAAGCTTACCGAAATCAGCCAAACTCCGAATGCCGGTAAGTGAGAGCGCGGCAGTGAGACTGCGGGGGATAAGCTTCGTAGTCGAGAGGGAAACAGCCCAGATCACCAGCTAAGGCCCCTAAGCGTGTGCTAAGTGGAAAAGGATGTGGGGTCGCATAGACAACCAGGAGGTTGGCTTAGAAGCAGCCACCCTTTAAAGAGTGCGTAATAGCTCACTGGTCAAGTGGTTCCGCGCCGACAATGTAGCGGGGCTCAAGCACACCGCCGAAGCTGTGGCATTCACATTTTAACTTCGTGCCTCCTTGATGGGGTATGCAGGTGTGTGGATGGGTAGGGGAGCGTCGTGCCGGGGGTGAAGCAGCGGGGTGACCCAGTTGTGGACGCGGCACGAGTGAGAATGCAGGCATGAGTAGCGAAAGAAGGGTGAGAAACCCTTCCGCCGGATGACCAAGGGTTCCAGGGCCAGGCTAATCCGCCCTGGGTGAGTCGGGACCTAAGGCGAGGCCGAGAGGCGTAGTCGATGGACAACGGGTTGATATTCCCGTACCCGCGAAAGAGCGACCCTGACGAACCTCGTTGTGCTAACCACCCAAACCATCCAAGGTCTTCGGACTGCGGGTGGGGAGCGTGGGAACCTGGCGGGTAGTAGTCAAGCGATGGGGTGACGCAGGAAGGTAGCTGAGCCCGGCCGGTGGTTGTGCCGGGGTAAGCGTGTAGGCCGGCGTGTAGGCAAATCCGCACGCCACATAGGCTGAGACGTGATGCCGAGCCGATTCAGGTGAAGTCAGTGATCCTATGCTGCCGAGAAAAGCCTCTAGCGAGTTCTTAGCGGCCCGTACCCCAAACCGACACAGGTGGTCAGGTAGAGAATACCGAGGCGATCGGGCGAACTGTGGTTAAGGAACTCGGCAAATTGCCCCCGTAACTTAGGGAGAAGGGGGGCCGGAGACGTGAAGCCCCGCGCGGGTGGAGCGTTGTATGGCCGCAGAGAGCAGGGGGAAGCGACTGTTTACTAAAAACACAGGTCCATGCGAAGAAGTAATTCGATGTATATGGACTGACGCCTGCCCGGTGCTGGAACGTTAAGGGGACCTGTTAGCTCTTCGGGGCGAAGCGGAGAACTTAAGCGCCAGTAAACGGCGGTGGTAACTATAACCATCCTAAGGTAGCGAAATTCCTTGTCGGGTAAGTTCCGACCTGCACGAATGGCGTAACGACTTCCCCACTGTCTCAACCACAGGCCCGGCGAAATTGCATTACGAGTAAAGATGCTCGTTACGCGCGGCAGGACGGAAAGACCCCGGGACCTTTACTATAGCTTGACATTGGTATCTGAATTAGCTTGTGTAGGATAGGTGGGAGCCGGTGAAGTCCATACGCCAGTATGGGTGGAGGCAATCTTGAAATACCACTCTGGTTGATTTGGGTATCTAACTTCGGACCGTTATCCGGTTCAGGGACAGTGTCTGGTGGGTAGTTTAACTGGGGCGGTTGCCTCCTAAAGGGTAACGGAGGCGCCCAAAGGTTCCCTCAGCCTGGTTGGCAATCAGGTGTTGAGTGCAAGTGCACAAGGGAGCTTGACTGTGAGACTGACAGGTCGAGCAGGGACGAAAGTCGGGACTAGTGATCCGGCACTGGCATGTGGAAGCGGTGTCGCTCAACGGATAAAAGGTACCCCGGGGATAACAGGCTGATCTTCCCCAAGAGTCCATATCGACGGGATGGTTTGGCACCTCGATGTCGGCTCGTCGCATCCTGGGGCTGTAGCAGGTCCCAAGGGTTGGGCTGTTCGCCCATTAAAGCGGTACGCGAGCTGGGTTTAGAACGTCGTGAGACAGTTCGGTCCCTATCCGCCGTGCGCGTAGGATACTTGAGAAGGGCTGTCCCTAGTACGAGAGGACCGGGACGGACGAACCTCTGGTGTGCCAGTTGTCCCGCCAGGGGCACGGCTGGTTAGCTACGTTCGGAAGGGATAACCGCTGAAAGCATCTAAGCGGGAAGCTCGCTTCAAGATGAGGTATCCCACCCACTTTGTGGGGTAAGGCCCCCAGCTAGACGACTGGGTTGATAGGCCGGAAATGTAAGCCCGGTAACGGGTTCAGTTGACCGGTACTAATAGGCCGAGGACTTGACTACTAAGCTGCTACGCGTCCACTGTGCAACTCTGAACAAACACCACCCGCGTGTTGTGGGGTTGGTTGACATGTTCATAGAGTTACGGCGGTCATGGCGGAGGGGAAACGCCCGGTCACATTCCGAACCCGGAAGCTAAGCCCTCCAGCGCCGATGGTACTGCACTCGGGAGGGTGTGGGAGAGTAGGACACCGCCGGACAATCTT
>NZ_JBICSV010000024.1:0-3152 GCF_043197215.1 Micromonospora sp. NPDC049203
CGCCGGCCCAGCCGGGTGCCGCCAGGTCGGCCGCCGACCGCAGACGCTCGGCCAGCTCGTACTGCCGGTGGTGGTCGGCCGGCGCGGGCCGGATCTCGTCGAGGATGCCCGCCGCCGCCGTCGCGGCGGCCTCGGCCCGGCGGTGCAGCGCGGCGGCCCGGCCGGCGCGCGCCTTCGGAGTCGCCACCGCGTCCACCTCTCTTTCCGAGGCCGACATGTCCTCCCCGAGTTGTGACGGTAACCCAGGCGGCGGCCGTCCACCGGGATGTCGGTCGGCGCGGTGAGCTGGCCGGCGGTGAGCAGCCTCACCCCCGTCGCCGGGCGGCGTCCGCCCGGCGGTTCGCCACGATCCGCCGGTTCCAGGCATTGGGTACGCGACGCGCAGCCGATAGCCTCAGGAGGTGGAATCAGTGCAGCCCCCCGCCGGTTCCCAGGTGTCCCGAGTACCGGCGCAGCGAACCCCGCCGGAGCCGTTGGCGCCCCCCGCGCCCGCTCCCCTACCGGTACGCCCCAAGCGTTCCGTGCGCACGGTGCTCGCGGTCGTCGCGGGGGTGCTGGCGTTGCTGTGCACCGTCGGCGGTGTGGTCGGATTCGTGCTGTACGACCGCGCGACCGCCCCGGACCGGAGCGCCCCCGACGTGGTGGTGGCCAACTACATTCAAACATTCCTGGATGACCGTAATGACACAAAGGCGCAAGAGTTCACCTGCACAAGGCAGACAAGCTTGGACGGACTGCGTGCGCTTCGCGATGACCTTGCGGCCCGGGAGCAGCGCTTCAACACGAAGATCTCGGTGAGCTGGGGCCCGCTGGCCGTGCAGGAATCCAGCGAGGTCGCGGTGGTCGAGGTCGACCTCATCATCTCCGCCTCCGTCGAGGGCACCACGCAGAGTGAGCGGCAGAGGTGGCGGTTCGAGACGAGACGCGACGACGGCTGGGGCGTCTGCTCGGCGCAGCGCGCCGACTGACTTCCGGTTATTCCAGCCAGAGCAGGTGCACCGGCACCTCCAGCGTGGTCGGTGCCTGCCCACGCCAGGCCCACCGGTACCACTCCAGCTCCGGGGCCACCCGCACGCAGATGTCGCCGTCCGGGCCGGAGTAGGTCTCGGTGACGGCGCGCAGGTCGCGTCGCTCCACACCGTCGTCCACGTACACCACGCGCCGTCCGGTCACCGCGTCGGCCTCGAACACCGGCGTGGGTGGCCGGCGTTCCGGCACGTCCAGCGACACCAGCCGGAGACCCGGGGCGCTCGCCCCGGCCGCCGGACGCCGCTCGCCGATGGTCTCCACCCAGACCCGTTCCACTGGTACCAGCGGCGCGAACACCTCAACCTGCTCGGCCTCGGCCCGGTACCACTCGTGTTCCGGAATCACCGGTACGTAGGTGCGGCTGCCCTGCACCACCCGCTCGTCGGCCCGCAGGTCGCCCCGCCAGCCGAGACCGGGCAGGCCGACCAGCACGCGGCGGCCGCGTAGCTCGGCCCCGCCGGCGGCGGGCACGGTCTCCACCGGGCGGGGTGGTAGCGGCGCCCAGTCCGGCCGGTCGGCGAACGGGTCGGGCAGGGGGTTGCTCATCCGCCCGTCCTCACCCGGTCTCGCCGAGGGGTGCGCCCCGCTTGCGCATGAAGGGGACCGGGTTCTCCGCTCCTCTGCTGGACCGATCGCCGTCGTGGTGCACCTCGAAGTGCAGGTGCGGGCCGGACGAGTTGCCGCTGCTGCCGGAGATCCCGATGACCTCGCCCGCCGCGACCGACTGACCCGGCACCACGCGGGGCCGTTCGACCATGTGGCAGTAGCGGGTAATGAACCCGCCGGCGTGCAGGATGTCCACGAACCACCCGCAGCCGCCCTTGTCCGGCCAGCCGTCCCGGTCGCAGTCCCGCCGCCCGGAGCGGTCGGGGTCGCAGCGGGCGACCAGCACCCGTCCCGCCGAGGCGGCGTGGATCGGAGTGCCCTTCGAGGCGGCCAGGTCCACGCCGTGGTGGCTGGGACGGGCGGTGGTGCGGAAGCCGGAGACCACGCCGCCGGGCAGCGGCGCGGTCCAGCCGGAGGCGGCGATCCGGTCTCCGGCGGCGGCGTCGCACACCGCCTTGCCGGCGATCTCCACGGTCCGGGCGGCGCCTCCGGCGAGCTCGTCGACGATGCGTCCGGCCAGTTCCTCGTGTTTGGCGTAGGCGTCGGGATAGGCGCTGACCTGGACCTGCTGGGCCACGACTGTGAGTGGGCGCTGCTGCCAGTCCGGCACCTTCTCCATCTTCTGGTAGAACTTGCGGGCCGCGTACGAGGGTGTCATCCGCTGCTCGACGCTGCCCCACCCGGGCCGCTGCTGGAACAGGCCGAGCGAGTCGTGGTCGGCGCCCACTCCCTCGTGCGGCAGCGCGAGCGACGCCGGGACCGTACTGTTGGCGAGGTTGCGCAGCGCCGACTCCTGCATCGCGGTGGCCAGCGCGATCACCCAGCCGCGGGCGGGAAGTTTCATGTCCTGGCCGACCTTGATGATGACCGCGGCGTTGCGGAGCTGGCGCTCGCCGTACTCGGCGAAGCGCGGCATGTCCCCGGTCAGGTTCACCTGGTAGGCGGGGTCACAGTTCAGGGCCGCGAGCTTCGGGTCGTCCTCGTCGCCGCCCAGTTCGGTGAGGAGGAAGGCACCGGCACCGCCGACGCAGCAGAGCAGGGCGAGCACGCTCGTCACGGCGGTGGCGACCACGCCGAGGCGCAGCTTCCGGCGGGCCTGCCCGGCGGCGGTCACGACCGCTCCCAGTCGACCGCGTCCACCAGCCAGGGCCCGTCCGGTGCGACGAGTTCGAG
Organism: Micromonospora sp. NPDC049203; assembly: GCF_043197215.1. Taxonomy (NCBI): domain Bacteria; kingdom Bacillati; phylum Actinomycetota; class Actinomycetes; order Micromonosporales; family Micromonosporaceae; genus Micromonospora; species Micromonospora sp. NPDC049203. The sequence goes on from NZ_JBICSV010000024.1 coordinate 2,809, forward strand.
CCGGAGCGTGCCGTTGTCCAGCGGAACCAGCGCCTCCACGAAGGACTCGGTGCGGGGCCGGAGCGTCGGGGCGCCCGTCACCTTCCGCGCGGGCACCGTCTCCGGATCGGCACCGGTCATCTTCTCGACCAGGGCCGGGGTGGACAGTGGCCGCAGGCGGGCCTGCCAGGCGTCGCCGCTGCTGCCCGGCCCGCTCAGCCACGCCGTGGTGAACCGCCCGGCGATCTGCTCCGGGGTGGCCTCCCCCGGCCGGACCTTGGGTGCGACAGCGGCCGGCGGGCTGGACAGCACGCCGTCGTCACCGGCCTCCGGGTCGGCTGTGCTGATCGGCTGGGAGGGGCGGC
>NZ_JBICSV010000025.1:0-2261 GCF_043197215.1 Micromonospora sp. NPDC049203
TCCCCCCCCCCCCCCCCCCCCCCCCCCCCCCCCCCCCCCCCCCCCCCCCGCGCCCCCCGCGCCCCCCCCGCCCCCCCCCCCCCCCCCCCCCCCCCCCCCCCCCCCACCTCTGGCAACCGAGCCCTTGAAGGAGGGTCGATGGAGTTCGACTTCGCGGCGGAGCAGCCGAAGTTCCTCATGCTGATGTACGGGCTGATCGCCTTCGTCGCGGTGGTGGGCGGACTGCTCCTGCTCCTCGACGTGGTGCCCTCGTACTTCGCCCGGCGCCGGGAGGCGCAGCTGGTCGCGGCCTCGGCGAGCGGCGCGCCGCTGCCCCGCCGGCGCGCGCAGCAGCGCGAGGGCGCGTTCGCGTTCTTCTTCCTGCTGCCGACGCTGCTGCTGCTCGCCGTCGGGCTGGTGGTCCCCGCCGTCCGCACCACGCTGCTCTCCTTCATGGACTCCAGCAGCAGCAACTGGGTGGGCCTGGACAACTACCGGTGGATGTTCGCCGAGGACTCGATCGTCCGGGTCCTGATCAACACGCTGATCTGGGTGCTGCTGGTGCCGCTGGTCGCCACCGCGTTCGGCCTGATCTACGCGGTCCTGGTGGACAAGGCGCGGTTCGAGGCGGTCGCCAAGTCCCTGATCTTCCTGCCGATGGCGATCTCGTTCGTCGGCGCCTCCATCATCTGGCGGTTCGTCTACGCCTACCGGGGCGAGGGCGACCAGATCGGCCTGCTCAACCAGATCGTGGTGAGCCTGGGCGGAGAACCGAAGCAGTGGCTGCTGGACTCGCCGCTCAACACGTTCCTGCTCATTGTGATCATGGTGTGGATCCAGGCCGGTTTCGCCATGGTGGTGCTCTCCGCCGCGATCAAGGCCATCCCGGCCGACATCGTCGAGGCGGCCCGGCTGGACGGCACCACCGCGTGGCAGATGTTCTGGCGGATCACCATTCCGAGCATCCGGCCGGCGCTGATCGTCGTGGTGGTGACGATCTCGATCGCCACGCTCAAGGTCTTCGACATCGTCCGGACCGCCACGAACGGCAACTACGACACGAACGTGATCGCGACCGAGATGTACAACCAGGCGTTCCGCTACCAGGAGAACGGCCAGGGCTCGGCGCTGGCGGTGTTCCTGTTCGTCCTGGTGATCCCGATCGTGATCTACCAGATCCGCAACCTGCGCAAGCAGCGGGAGGGCTGAGATGACCACCGCCACGCCCACCGTCGGAGTCGGCGCCCAGGCCACCGAGCCGACCACCCGGGGCGCCCGGGTGCGCAAGCGCCTGAACAGCCGTACCGCCACGCTCGTGTCGATCGTCATCGCGATGCTCTGGACGATCCCGACCTTCGGCCTGTTCATCTCCTCGATCCGACCGGAGAACGAGATCAAGACCACCGGCTGGTGGACGTTCTTCAGCAAACCGCAGTTCACCCTGGAGAACTACCAGGAGGTGCTGTTCAGCTCCGGCTCCTCCGGGCAGCTCGCCAGCTACTTCATCAACTCGCTGGCGATCACCATCCCCTCGGTGCTGTTCCCGCTGGCCTTCGCGTCGCTCGCCGCGTACGCGCTGGCGTGGATGAACTTCAAGGGCCGGGACTGGGTCTACATCGGGATCTTCGCGCTGCAGATCGTGCCGCTGCAGATGGCCCTGGTGCCGCTGCTGCGGTTCTTCTCCACCGGCGTCACAGTCGCCGGCGTGCAGATCCTCCCCGCGTGGGACCTGGTCGACGAGCAGAAGTTCGCCCAGGTGTGGTTCGCGCACACCTGCTTCGCGCTTCCGTTCGCCGTGTTCCTGCTGCACAACTTCATCTCGCAGCTCCCCGGCGACCTGATGGAGGCGGCCCGGGTCGACGGGGCCACCCACCCGAAGATCTTCCGCACCATCGTGCTGCCGCTGATCATGCCCGCGCTGGCGGCGTTCGGCATCTTCCAGTTCCTCTGGGTCTGGAACGACCTGCTGGTCGCGCTGATCTTCGCGGGCGGCGGCGACGAGACCGCCCCGCTGACCGTCCGGCTCGCCGAGCTGGCCGGCACCCGGGGCAACGAGTGGCAGCGGCTGACGGCCGGCGCGTTCGTGTCGATCGTCGTACCGCTGATCGTGTTCCTGTCCCTCCAGCGCTTCTTCGTGCGAGGTCTGCTCGCCGGCAGCGTCAAGGGTTGATCCGGCGTGGGGGGGGGGGGGGGGGGGGGGGGGGGGGGGGGGGGGGGGGGGGGGGGGGGGGGGGGGTGGGGGGGGGGGGGGGGGGGCGGGGGGGGGGGGGGGGGGGGCGGGG
>NZ_JBICSV010000026.1:0-2006 GCF_043197215.1 Micromonospora sp. NPDC049203
CTCCAACTGCTCTACCAGGGCCGCTCCCCCAACTCCGGCGGCGACTACGGCCTCCTGCCCTACCGCCCCGGACTCCTCACCCTCCAGCGCTGAGCCGGCCGATCGAGAAGAGAGAGATCCGATGAGAAGGCACCTGACGACCCGTACCGCGGTGTTGTCGGCCGGGGCCGTCCTGCTGGCGTCGACCGCGATGGCCGCGGCGCTGCCGGCCGGCGCGGCAGCCGCCGGCTGCGCGGTCACCTACGCCGTGTCGTCGCAGTGGCAGGGCGGCTTCGGCGCGAACGTCACAGTCACCAACCTCGGCGACCCGGTAAACGGCTGGACGCTCACCTGGTCCTACGCCGCCGGGCAGACGGTCACACAGGCGTGGAACGCCACGGTGACGCAGAGCGGAGCGGCTGTCACCGCCCGCAACGTCGACTACAACGGGTCCATCCCCACCAACGGCAACACGTCGTTCGGGTTCAACGGGGCCTGGACCAGCAGCAACCCCGCGCCGACGAGCTTCGCGCTCAACGGGGTGACCTGCACCGGCGGCACGACGCCCACGTCGCCGTCCACCTCGCCGTCCACGTCACCGACGAGTTCGCCGACCACCTCGCCCAGCACCCCGCCGCCGACCGGGGCGGCGGACATCACCGTCAACACCGCCAGCCGCTACCAGACGATCGACGGGTTCGGCGCCGCCGTGTCGATCTGGGGCGGCGCCTGGTCGACGGCCGAGACGCAGACGCTCGTCGGGCTCGGCCCCAACCAGCTCGGCCTGTCCATCGTGCGTACCGGGATCTCGCCGGTGTCCGGCGAGTGGGGAACCCAGGTCAGCGCGCTGCGGACGGCGAAGTCGTACGGGTCGAACGTGAAGATCATGGCGTCGCCGTGGACCGCCCCGGCGGCCTGGAAGACGAACAACAGCCGGATCAACGGCGGCAAGCTGCGCACCGACTACTACGACGACTACGCAGGCCACCTCAACAGCTACGTGCAGTACATGCGCAACCAGGGCGTGACGATCGACGTCACGTCCGTGCAGAACGAGCCGGACTGGCACCCGAACTACGACTCGATGGACTGGAGCGGCACCGAGCTGCAGACCTTCGTGCGGGAGCAGGGCGCCAAGGTGCAGAACACGAAGCTGATGGTCGCCGAGGCGGTGAACCTCAACTACGGCTACACCGACCCGACGCTCAACGACGCGGCGGCCCGCAACAACATCGGCTACATCGGCGGGCACCTCTACGGCACCGAGGCGTCCGGCCGGCTGAAGCCGTACACGCTGGCGCAGCAGTACAACAAGCCGGTGTGGATGACCGAGTGGAACCTGCACGAGGCCGACGGCGGCGGCTCGAACATCTGGGGCAACCCGGCAAACGCCACGGTCTGGAACGAGACGCTCGACGACATCATGCGCACCGTGCACAAGTCGATGGAGTCGAACTGGAGCGCGTACGTCTGGTGGTACGGCAAGCGCTACTACTCGTTCATCGGTGACGGGGAGTCCGCGTACGGCACGGTGGCTGGTGCGCCGCTCAAGCGCGGGTACGCGTTCTCCCAGTACGCGAAGTACGTGCGGCCCGGCTACCAGCGGGTCGCCCTGACCAAGAGCTCCAAGGCGTCCCCGCTGGAGGTGACCGCCTACTCCGGCGACGGGAAGGTCACGCTGGTGATCCTCAACCGGTCCACCAGCGCGGTGAACAACGCGATCATCCAGGCGCCGCAGAACGTCAGCCGGGCGGAGTACGTGGCCACGTCGCAGAACGCGAGCGCGGCGAGCCAGCCGGTCGGCGTGAACGGCAACCAGGTGACCGTGAACGTCGGCGCGCGGAGCATCTCCACAGTCGTACTCACTCTCTGACCGGGGACACGGAACAAGGGCGGGGGGGGGGGGGGGGGGCCCCCCCCCCCCCGGGGGGGGTGGAAAATTGGGTAGAGGGGAAAAAGGACCCCCACGGCCGGCCGCGGGTGGGCGTTTTTTTTAATTTTTTTTTTTTTTTTGAGGTGTGGCCGCA
>NZ_JBICSV010000027.1:0-1872 GCF_043197215.1 Micromonospora sp. NPDC049203
GGGCGGGGCGCCGCCCCCCCCCCCGGCGCCCCCCCCCCCCCCCCCCCCCCCCCCCCCCCCCCCCCCCCCCCCCCCCCCCCCCCCCCCCGCTGCGTCGTACCTCCCGCGCGCGACTTCGGATGTGCGCTGATCGACCGGTTGGCGACCGACGGCCGTCCGCACGGCCCGGGGGCCGGTAGGCTGACCGCGCCGTGCTCCCGACCCCGAGGGCTGACATGAAGATCGCCGTGACCGGCTCGATCGCGACCGACCACCTGATGAGCTTCCCCGGCCGGTTCGCCGACCAGCTCATCGCCGACCAGCTCGACAAGGTCTCGCTGTCCTTCCTCGTCGACGAGCTGGTGCTCCGGCGCGGCGGCACCGCGGCGAACATCGCCTTCGGCATGGCCCAGCTCGGGCTGCGCCCGGTGCTGCTCGGCGCGGTCGGCGCCGACTTCGCCGACTACCGCTCCTGGCTGGAGCGCCACGGCGTCGACTGTGACTCGGTGCACGTCAGCGAGGTCGCGCACACGGCACGCTTCGTCTGCACCACCGACACCGACATGTGCCAGATCGCCTCCTTCTACGCCGGGGCGATGAGCGAGGCCCGCAACATCGAGCTCGCTCCGGTGGCGCAGCGCCTCGGCGGCCTGGACCTGGTGCTGGTCAGCGCCAACGACCCGGCCGCGATGATCCGGCACTCGGGCGAGTGCCGGGACCGCGGCTACTCCTTCGTCGCCGACCCGTCGCAGCAGCTCGCCCGGATGGACGGCGCGGACGTGCTCGGCCTGGTCGAGGGCGCCGACTACCTGATGACGAACGAGTACGAGAAATCGCTGCTGCAGAGCAAGGCCGGCCTGACCGACGAGCAGCTGCTCGACCGGGTCAAGGTGCGGGTCACCACGCTCGGCAAGCAGGGCGTGGAGATCGCCGGCCGGGAGATCGGCTCGTTCCGGGTGCCGATCGCGCGGGAGATCCAGGCGGTCGACCCGACAGGTGTCGGCGACGGTTTCCGGGCCGGCTTCTTCGCCGCGCTCGACTGGGGCGTCGGCCTGGAGCGGGCGGCCCAGGTCGGCTGCCTGCTCGCCGCGCTCGTGCTGGAGAACTTCGGCGGTCAGGAGTACGAGGTCCGCCGGGACCTGTTCGTGAAGCGACTCGCCGAGTCGTACGGGGACGCGGCCGCCGAGGACGTCCGGCCGCACCTGCTGTGACCGGCCCGGCCGGCGGGCTGGACCCGAACGCGGCCCGCCCCGGCTCCGGCCAGCCGGTGCTCGTCGCGTTCGCCGGGCTGCCGGGTGTGGGAAAGAGCACCCTGGCCGCCCGGGTCGGCGCCGCGCTGCGCGCCCCGGTCCTGCCGGTCGACCCGGTCGAGCGCGCCCTGCACCGCTACGGGCTCACCGGTGACGTGCCCGGGATGGCCGCCTACGGCGCTGTCGCCGGGCTGGCCGAGGTGCAGCTCGGCCTGGGGTTCAGCGTTGTCGTCGACGCGGTGAACCCGGTCGCCAGTGCCCGGGGCCTCTGGCACGACGTGGCCGAACGGGCCGGGGTGCCGCTGCGGGTGATCGAGGTGCACTGCGGCGACGAGGCGGAGCACCGCCGCCGGGTCGAGGCGCGCCCGTCCGAGGACGGCACCTGGGAGCTGACGTTGCGCCGCCGGGCCGAGTACGAGCCGCTGATCGGCCCGCGTCTGGTGGTCGACACCGCGGTGGAGGCCGACCCCCTGCCCGGCATCCTCGCCTACCTGCGCTGACTGCCGGCGGCGTGCGTTAACAAGGGGCCCTTTCTCTACCGGAGGCGTTAAGAACTCCTAACGTTGGAGTTGGCGCCAGCAGATGAGGGCGCAGGCGAGGCTGAGGAAGGCTTCGTGGATGTCGTCGCGGATTTCCCAGCGGA